>NZ_AP018178.1:6212644-7412644 GCF_002368195.1 Calothrix sp. NIES-2100
GCAAAGGCTAGAACAACTCAGCCGCCAGTTTTTTGCTCAAGATTTAGAAACAAAACTAGAAATACGCATGGCTTTGGGTGGGAAAGCATGGCGGGGGTACTTTCCCGTTGGGGATGAATTGACATCTGGTAAACCGGATCTCAAAGAAGGTATCTATTTTGGTGCAGAACTACCAGCTGATCATCCACTGGTAAAAGCACAGACACCTATGCATGGTTCCAACCTGTTCCCTAGCAATATTCCCTCATTCCAGGAGACTGTGGTGGAATATATGGAGGCGATGACGCAACTGGGACATACGCTTATGGCTGGGATTGCTTTAAGCTTAGGATTGGAAGAATCATATTTTGTTGAGCGTTATACATCAAATCCCTTAACATTATTTCGGATTTTTAACTATCCCCCAGATTTGTCACCTACTGAAGGGGAAAACAGATGGGGTGTGGGAGAACATACTGACTACGGTGTTTTGACTATTCTTAAACAGGATGATTCAGGCGGATTAGAGGTTAAGTCTAAATCAGGATGGATTGCTGCGCCTCCTATTCCAGGTTCTTTTGTGTGCAATATCGGGGATATGCTCGATCGCATGACTGGCGGTTTATATCGTTCCACACCGCATCGCGTTCAAAATGTGTCGGGACGCGATCGCCTTTCATTCCCTTTCTTTTTCGACCCCAATTTTGATGTAGAGGTTCAGCCAATTCCATTAAATGGGGTAGTGATCGATGATGATCGAGAAGAACGTTGGGATGGCGCTAGCGTTCACGAATTTCGCGGGACTTATGGTGATTATGTTTTGAGTAAGGTGTCTAAGGTTTTCCCTGAGTTGCGACGGACTGTGTTGTAAAAATATTGTCTGAACCTGGAAATTGGCAAAACTATTGCTAGTGTACTTTGCTATCCCAGTAGATTTGATGATCAGTCAAACATACCCGACATAAATAGTCGGGTATGTTTGACTCGTATTTCTACTCGTGTTAGTATCAGGCGACAGTTGACAGACAAACAGGGAAAGCTAGGTTTATGACTCAGACAAAATCCGCACTCACCGAAGCAGCCGCGATCGCTTTTCAAGCCTTGAAGTGTAAGGAATGTGGTGAGGAGTATGAACTGAAAGCCAACCATGTTTGTGAGTTATGCTTTGGGCCTTTGGAAGTCAAGTATGACTACAATGTTCTGCGTAGTACTGTCACGCGGGAAAAAATTCAAGCTGGCCCTAATTCTATTTGGCGCTACCGTCCCTTTTTGCCCGTCACAACTGACAATGTTATAGATGTGGGAACTGGGATGACTCCCCTGGTGCGTTCTCAACGTCTGGCTCGTCGTCTGGGTTTAAACAAGCTTTATATTAAAAACGATGCTGTGAATATGCCCACCCTCAGCTTTAAAGACCGGGTGGTTTCCGTTGCTTTAACAAGAGCTAGAGAATTAGGTTTTACTACTGTTTCTTGTGCTAGTACTGGTAACTTGGCTAATTCTACAGCGGCGATCGCAGCTCATGCTGGGTTAGATTGCTGTGTGTTCATCCCCGCAGATTTGGAAGCCGGGAAAATTATGGGTAGCCTGATCTACAGTCCAACATTAATGGCTGTGAAAGGTAATTACGATCAGGTAAATCGCCTCTGTTCAGAAGTTGCCAATACACATGGCTGGGGTTTTGTCAATATTAATCTCCGCCCATACTACTCTGAAGGTTCTAAGACTCTAGGCTTTGAAGTTGCTGAACAATTAGGTTGGGAATTACCCGACCATATCGTCGCGCCTCTAGCATCTGGTTCACTATTTACAAAAATTTATAAAGGTTTTCAAGAATTCGTAGAAGTTGGTTTAGTAGAAGCCAAAGATGTCCGTTTTAGCGGTGCGCAAGCTGAGGGTTGTTCTCCAATAGCGCAAGCATATAAAGAAGGACGTGATTTCATTAAACCAGTTAAACCGAATACTATTGCTAAATCGATTGCGATCGGTAACCCAGCAGATGGTGTTTATGCTGTGGAAATAGCTAACAAAACGAACGGTAGTATCGAATCAGTTAATGATGCAGAAATTATTGAAGGCATCAAGCTGCTAGCAGAAACTGAAGGTATATTCACGGAAACGGCTGGTGGTACAACTGTTGCAGTGCTGAAAAAATTAGTAGAAGCTGGCAAAATTGATCCAGATGAAACTACTGTGGTATACATCACTGGCAATGGTTTGAAAACCCAAGAAGCACTTCATGGCTATGTTGGCGAACCTTTGACAATTGATGCCAAACTCGATAGTTTTGAACGCGCGCTAGAACGTTCACGCACTCTCGAGCGTTTGGAATGGCAGCAAGTACTTGTTTAAAAGATGAAGGGCAAAGGATGAAAGCTGAAAAATTAAACTAAACACTTCATACTCTGCCTTACATACTTTATACTTCATATTTCACACTTCATACTTCAACTATGTCTGTAACAGTTTTAGTTCCCACGGCTCTTCAGAAATTTACTAATAACCAAGCTACCCTAGAATGTAGCGGTAGTACGATCGCGGAATTGTTCGATTCCTTAGAGGGTGTTTGTCCTGGTATTAAAGCCCGCTTATGCGATGAAGAAGGAAAGCCACGGCGATTTTTGAATTTGTATGTCAATAGCGAAGATATTCGCTTTTTGGATGGGACAGCTACACCCCTCAAAGATGGTGATGAAGTCAGTATTGTCCCTGCTGTTGCAGGCGGTTGATAGCGAGAAGTTCTAAATTTGTTAAGTATACATCTTTAAGCGTGCTTTAATGGCACGCTTATGCTTTTTATGGGTGTGGTCAAGAGTCGAGTCATGATTTGTCATATCTAATATAGCTATGGCACTCTAAGTAGGTAACTACTTGGCACACACATTGCTTGACAGTGAATTGATCGGTTAAACAAATAATCTCTGGATTTAAAGGTTCTTCGTAAGGGTCAGATATGCCAGTAAAATTTTTGATTTGTCCTGTTTTGGCTTTGGCGTAAAGTCCCTTAACATCACGGGATTCACAAACTGCTAATGGTGCTTGAACGTAAACTTCTACAAAGTTGGTGGTTGTTTGTCTCAATTCCTCTCGAATTTCCCGATAGGGACTGATTGCAGCTAAGATTGCTACTACCCCATTGCGACTGAGTAAGTCAGCAACAAAACCAATCCGCCGGACATTGATATCTCTGTCTTGTTTACTAAATCCCAATCCTTAAGATAAATGGGTGCGAACGACATCACCATCAAGTAATTCTACTCGGTAACTCCGCGATCGCAGTTCTTGAGCAACAGATGAGGCAATTGTTGTTTTACCCGCGCCACTTAACCCTGTTAGCCAGAGAATTAGACCTTGATGATTCATAACTCGCTTTTTTATCTATGGAAGATAGCGATCGCACTTTACATTACTTGTGGTAGCGATCGCACATGTAAAATGTGGTAATGCATCCAAGGTGCAAGTCAATGCATCAAAAGTGCAAGCCAATGTCACAGGCTAAGGAGTTGTGACAATTTTTCTGTAATGAAGTGGATTATATAGCGATCGCTTACGACAAGCCGAAGCAGCGCGTCTACGCCTCAACGATCGCATTGAACAAAGATCCTAGTCAAAACTAGGATCTTTGTCTTATATAATTGATGCTGATACTTGTTAGCAGTGTTAAACTTTTGCTGTGGCAAAATCGATGATGTAGCGATCGCCTTTTACGCTTACAGCAGTTTTCACGTAGTTGAACCACTCTCTCAGGACACAGCAGTGCTGTGCCCCTACGGCAAATGTGGTCTATTTACAGGAAGATGCTGTAAAATACGTTAATTTTACTTAGCTCATGATGTGACTGACTTTTTGCGGCTAGGACGCTTGTACTCCGATTTTTTCTTCAATCCTACTGCTTGGGCTTGATCGCTATTTAATCCATATTGTCCGCGCACAACTTCTTTCATTGCTAATACCGTATTGTGAAATTCCCATTCTGCTAATCGTGCAGCATCAGCGGCAGCACGGTATAAAGCTTGTTTTTCGGTTTCGGCTTGTTGCTGGGCTAACATAGCTTGATAAGCTTGCTGTAATTTGGCAGCAGAAGCATCAGCACGGTTAGTTTCATAGGTACTGATAGTTTGTAAACCGTGCCATGAAGTCACATCTTCACTAATGAATTGCGGGCGCAAACGGCGTGTTGTATTTTGGGTAGTCATATTACCATACTGTTGTCAGTTATGTATTTAATGTACCCACTGCCACTTTAAAAGCTATCAGTAAGGTGAAAGATTTAAGTTTGGTAGGGTACGTTATGGACGGCAGTCCTAACGCACCGTAAATTGATTACAGATGTAGTTCAAATAAATGAAAATTCCTGTAATACAACAAAAGTGCAGGTCAGTGCAACAAAGTTGCAAGTCGATGCAACAAAGGTGCAAATTAAAGCAACAAAGTTGCAAGTCGATGCAATAAAGGTGCAAATTAAAGCATCAAAGTTGCAACTTGATGCAACAAAGGTGTAAATTAAAGCATCAAAGTTACAACTCGATGCAACAAAGGTGTAAATCAAAGCATTTTGTATATGTAGGGTGTGTTATGGCGTAGCCTAAGGCACCATAACCTTCAGGTGGTGCCGTACCCTCAGGCGTAACCCACTCTACTAGACTATTGAAGTGATATTAGTTATTCGTCGCCAGATATAAATCTTGAAGAGAATAAGTAATGACTTTGATTCTAACTGTTCTAAGTATAGTTGCTGGCATTACCTTATATATTGGTTTTTTACACTTGCTAATTGCCTCTGGGCGATTAAAACCTGCACTAAACTTATGCTTTGGGTTAAGCTGCTGGGTGGCTTTTTGTTATATTTTGGCTCTGATAGCTCAATATAAAGCCATGAATGTAGACGATTACATAAATGCCAGAAAACTACTAACTTCTTTGGGCTATATTTACGGCATTACTACTGCTTGGTTTGTGTCTCTGTATACAAATTTCAGACCAGTGCGTTTAATTTTAGTACTCAATAGCCTGTACTTCATCAGCCTGTTAATCAACGAAATTTCTCCCACAGGGATTCTCTACTCTCATATCAGCAATCTATCAAGTATTTTTTTGCCTTGGGGCGAATCGATTACTCACCTAGAAGGTACACTCAATCCCCTATTCAGTTTCCAATTATTAGCTTTGATCGGTAATACTCTTTTCTTTTTTTTTGCCTGTTACCTTCAATATCGGCGCGGCGAGAAGCAAGCAGCACTCACTCTGGGACTAAGTTTGACAATTTTAATAGCAACTGTTCAACACGATCGCTTAGTGGATTTGGGGAAGAGCCAATTTGTATACGTGGCTGAGTTTGGATTTCTGTCATTCGTAGTAATTATGAGTCTACGCTTATCCAAAGATTTAATCCAAGCGATCGCTCAACGAATGAAACTCAGTCCTTCTACTATTAGACATCATGTCACTCAAGTACTAAATAAGTTAGGGGTAACAAACCGCACGGCGGCTGCTACGAGAGCAATGCAAGTTGGATGTGTATGAAGTGGCGATCGCCTGATTTTTACTCATGCTTCCTCTGCTTCTTTTTCCTCTTTTACCTAGCTATATGAATATTTAGCAATAAATATGCAAATTTTGTCTTCCTTGCACCAATAACTTGAGCATAGATATATAAAAATTTGTATGCTGAGGTTTATAGGTCTTAATAGTTCTTTTTAAAACTGGTGCAAGAAGATTTTAGGTTAATTGTTGATTTAGTTTTAGTTCTGGGCGTCGCAGCTTGTGGCGGACTGTTGGCGGCGCTTTTACGACAACCAGTGCTGCTAGGGTATCTCATTGGCGGTATGGTCGTGGGGCCTGCGGGGCTGGGATTGATCAAAGAAGTTATTCAGGTAGAGACTCTGGCTCAGTTTGGGGTCGCCTTTTTACTATTCGCCTTGGGTGTAGAGTTTTCCTTTGCAGAACTCAAGAAGGTAAAAGCGATCGCTCTTGGCGGTGGTGGACTCCAGATTGCGCTAACGATTTTGATCACCGTTGTGATCTGTGGTGTCACCGGAGCTTGGGGAGCCTTACCCGCTAAGGGCGTGTTTTTGGGGTCAATTCTGTCTTTATCTTCCACCGCAGTTGTCCTCAAATGCTTGATGGAAAGCAACGAAACAGAAACACCCCACGGACAGGTGATGCTGGGTATTTTGGTAGTGCAAGACTTGGCATTAGGATTAATGCTAGCAGTCTTACCAGCCCTGCACCAACCAGGTGAAGCGATTGGTATTGCGGTGGTAACAGCGCTCGTCAGAATTGGCTTATTTGCCGCAGGTGCAGTTGTCGCAGGAATTTGGTTGATTCCGCCGCTGTTGCGACTCCTAGCCCGCACGGAAAGCAAAGAGCTATTTTTATTAGGTGTAGTTGCGCTATGCTTAGGAATTGCCCTGCTGACAGAGTATTTAGGGCTGTCCATTGAAATGGGGGCGTTTGTCGCCGGGTTGATGATTTCTGAGGTGGAATACGCCGACCAAACTTTGACCTATGTAGAGCCATTACGAGATATCTTTGCCAGTTTATTTTTTGCAGCTATTGGGATGTTAATTGACCCAGTATTTCTGTGGAAAAATCTGGAATTAATTCTGGGGTTAGTGGCAATAGTTTTTATCGGTAAATTTTTAATCATCACACCTTTGGTGAAAGTGTTCCGCTATCCGTTAAAAACAGCTTTAATTGCTGGGCTAGGATTAGCTCAAATAGGGGAATTTTCCTTTGTACTTGCCAGCGAAGGACAGGCGCTAGGTTTAGTTTCTCGGTCAATATATTTACTGATTTTAGGAACCACAGCAGTAACACTTGTACTCACACCATTTGTGTTACGTTTGGTGCCATTTTTATTTACTTTGGCAGAATCTATGCCTTGGCTGAAACCTTATTTAGAAGAAGTTCAGCCGCGAGATGTGGCTGAAGACTTGCCCTTAAAAGACCATGTGGTAGTTTGTGGTTACGGGCGAGTGGGCAAAAATTTAGTTAAGTTATTGCAGCAGCACCAGCTTCCTGTAGTGGTAATCGACCAATCGGAAAGCAGAATTCAGAAATTACGTGATGCGGGAGTGCCTTATGTATATGGTAATTGCGTGAGTTTACACGTTTTAGAAACGGCTGGGGTGAACCATGCTAAAGGAATGGCGATCGCACTTCCCGATCCTATCAGTACACGTCTTTGTCTCAAACGCGCTTTAGAATTGTGCCCAGAACTCAATTTAGTTGTCCGCGCTACCCAAGATAAAAATATTGAAGTGCTTTACCAACTGGGTGCTAGGGAAGTTGTACAACCAGAGTTTGAAGCTAGTTTAGAAATGGCAACCTATTTATTAACAGATTTAGGCTTGTCAGCAAATGAAGTACAACGCCAAATGCAGCAAATTCGCCAAGATCATTATTTAGACTTGCGCCCAGAACGGACTGCATCGGAAGTTTCCCGCGACTTACAGCAAGCAACTCGCGATTTAAATCGGCGCTGGTATCCCCTACCTTCTGGTTCACCTTTAATTGGCATGAGTTTAGAAGAAGCGGATATGCGCTACTTAATTGGGGTGAGTTTAATGGCAATTCGCCGCGCTAACGGCGAAGAAATAGACTATCCCAATAACCAAACTAAATTAGAACAAGGCGATCGCTTACTTGTAGTTGGAGCCGATGAAGAACTAGCAGCTTTAGCTGAATTTGCTTTAGGTAGAACAGCAGTTCCCGGAGAAAATAGCGCTTGTCAGTGGACGACAATTAACGCTGATACTCCAGTCTTAGGGAAAACTCTGAAAGATTTGGATATTAGCGACAAACATGGGGTAAAAGTAGAAGCCATCCGGCGCGATGGTAAATTTATTCGCTCACCTGAAGCTCACATGGACTTGCGAGACGGCGATCAAGTATTGTTATGTGGTGGCTTGGCTTCTTTGAATGAACTACAACCGTTGTTTACTGCACTCGATGCAGTGCCGCTATCTCTACCAATCATCAAAGCTGATGAGGCAGAAGTCGTCAAAGAATTTCTGCCTGTAGATAAGCCGACACCTTAAAAGGTGCGGCTATAGGAACAAAGCCTGCTTTTGCAGGCTTGAAAAATACTAACTCTTCGGCTGGATGTAGGCGATCGCGTGCTTCCAAATGGTAGTTTGCTGCTTGTTTTCATCCACAAGACACACACAATGTGAGTCTTGCCAGATTATTCTACCTGTGAGCAAATCGCCCGTCATAAGTTTTAAACCTACTGTTGCTGTATTTTTTATGAGATTTTGTACTTGCCGAATACTGGGTAGTGAAGTATCGAAATCTGTAGGGGTTTTTGCTGGAGATGTATGCATAGGGGAGAATGTTTTAATAGAGGGTAGAGGCTAGGGGCTAGGGACAAGGAGAGAAGTCTGAGCGCCGGCGTCCGGCGATGGCTTCGCCAACGTCTTCGACGAACAGAACTTCGGGGAGACAAGGAAGCAGAGGAGAAATAACTATTGACTATTGACTGCCCAATGCCCCATGCCCAATGCCCCATGCCCAATGCCCACGTTCTAATTCATAATCAACAGTAACTAATCTTTGATAATTCATCCTGAGATAAATGGCAATCGAATTTACTAAGTATCACGGTTTGGGTAATGACTTTATTCTGATTGACAATCGCTCTTCATCAGTGCCAGTAATAACTCCAGAGCAAGCAATCAAGTTGTGCGATCGCCACTTTGGTATCGGTGCAGATGGTGTGATTTTTGCTTTGCCGGGAGAAAACGGTACTGACTATACCATGCGGATTTTTAATTCTGATGGTTCAGAACCGGAAATGTGCGGGAATGGTATTCGCTGTTTAGGTGTGTTTTTAGCTGATTTGGAAGGAGAATCTAGAACTAAAGACTTATATCGCATTCATACTTTGGCTGGTGTGATGTCACCTCAACTGATGGCTGACGGCCAAGTGAAAGTGGATATGGGTTTACCCAAATTACTAGCTGGAGAAATTCCCACTACCTTAAGCGCTGCGGATACAAAGGTAATTAATCAGCCGCTAGAGGTAGCAGGGAAAACTTGGGAAGTTACCTGTGTCAGTATGGGCAATCCCCACTGTATTACCTTTGTGGAAGATGTCGCCGCCATTCCCCTAGAAAGTATTGGGCCCCAGTTTGAGCATCACCCAGTTTTTCCCCAACGGACAAATACCGAATTTATTGAAGTTGTCAGCCGCGATCGCTTGAAAATGCGGGTATGGGAACGAGGTGCGGGTATTACCTTAGCTTGTGGTACTGGTGCTTGTGCTTCTTTGGTAGCTGGTGTGTTGACCGGAAAATGCGATCGCACAGCCACTGTAGAACTACCTGGCGGCCCCTTGCAAATTGAATGGTCAGAAATTGACCAACGAGTATACATGACTGGCCCAGCAGAGCGAGTTTTTACAGGAAAATTATAACCGTTGACTGTTGACTGTTGACTGTTGACACTTCGAGTGAGCTTCAGTGCGGCGCTGTTGACTATCAACAAGAAAAACATTTGAGTGTATTGAATTGGCAGGTATGTTGCCTGCCATGCCAAAAACCTGAATTTGGTAGGATATGAACAATGAGAATCACATCCTACCCCTATGCGATCGCCATTTCCGGGAATGAATCCCTACCTCGAATATCCTGAACTTTGGCCAGAAGTTCATCACTGGATAATCACAGCCATTGCAGAGTCGTTGGTTCCTCAGCTACGCCCAAAATATCGGGTAGCAGTTGAAAAACGGGTATATCAGGTAACCGATGAAAATTCTGTTCTAGTTGGTATTCCGGATGTGAGTGTGGGGCGATCGCTGACAAAAACTGAAGCAGAATTATCTAGCGTTGCGGTTGCATCGTCGCCAGTGAAGCCGATTACAGTCAATGTTCCCATACCGGAGGAGGTGCGGGAAGGATACCTAGAGGTCAGGGAAGTAGGAACAGGGGAAGTCGTCACAGTTATTGAGGTTCTCTCACCGAAAAATAAGCGTCCGGGAGCAGGGCGAAATGCTTATGAAAGCAAGCGTCAACAAGTATTAGGTAGTTTGTCTCATCTCGTGGAAATTGATTTACTACGAGGCGGAAAACCTATGCCGATTTTGGGGACAGAGATTCCAGCAAGTTATCGGATTTTGGTGAGTCGCTGCAATTATCGCCCCAAAGCTGAGTTATACCCGTTTAATTTGCCAGAAGCAATTCCATCGTTTCTGTTACCTCTGCGTCAGGGAGATACAGAGCCTTTATTAGATTTGCAAGCATTGATACATGGGGTATATGACCGGGCAGGATTTGATTTGGCTATAGATTATACTCATGAGCCTGTACCACCGTTATCGTCAGCTGATGGTATTTGGGTGGATGCTTTGTTGAAAGAGCAAGGTTTGAGGTGATAAATTATCAGCCAGACCCATTTCATTTGTAGGGTAGGGGTTTCCCCGCCCTCTAGGGTTTCCCGCCATTTGCCTTGGCGACAATATGTATGTCACAATCACTAATTGAATTTTTCAAGGAGAAATTAATATAAATGATATTACCCATAATTAGTGCAGTTGGTATAGTTTGCACTGGAAAGTTAGCAGCAATGGAACTAGGAAAAAGTTTTGCAGCCGGTATAAAAAAAGATTTTATGGCAGTTATAAATGATTTATTTGATAAATTAAATATTTTTGCTCAAACTATAGATTTTATAGCTCTAGAATGGATTGGAAAGATAGAGCAGTCTGCTAAAGTTGTAGTTCAACAAGCAATTAACGATATTTCCCAACTCATTGATGACATTTTTGATAAGACTAGAGGATTAGTCGAAATAACTTTTAAAGTTTTATTTCAACCAATTTTTGACAGACTAGAACTATTAGAACGTAATTTTATCAAGGAAATTAATCTGATGATTGACAAAATCGAACGCATTGTAGATACAGTTATCAATGATCTACAAGGAATGTTAGGAAAGATTGAATACGATTTTAGAAAACTGAGTATTTCTTCGCTCTTGAGAGGAAGACATGAGCTAGACGAT
Organism: Calothrix sp. NIES-2100; assembly: GCF_002368195.1. GTDB lineage: Bacteria > Cyanobacteriota > Cyanobacteriia > Cyanobacteriales > Nostocaceae > Aulosira. The sequence goes on from NZ_AP018178.1 coordinate 6,223,628, forward strand.
ATCTATAAGCAAAGAGAAAGGAATCTCTTAAGAAGACTAAATGGCAAAAGTCCTTTAAATGAGATCTTAAGAACTTATGGTCAGCTTGAGTACAATGCTTTAGAAATGGCACGTATACGCAGAGGAACTGTGTCAAATAAATTGTATACGGAAGACTACCTAAAGTATGGTATGCTTTTTAGATTATGGTATCAATTTTGGCAAGCGAGCTAAAGTAGCAAAATTATTATAAACAGTGAAGGATATAGAAAATGAATTCCAATAAGACAGCAATTGATTGTTATAATGAAGCTCTCAATATATTGACAATTAAGAGTCAAGAGCTTGAAACTGCAATAGAGATAATTCATACCTTAAGAGAAGAACTTAAAAAAACTCAAAAAGAGCTTGAAGAAACAAAAGCAGAACTTCACGCATTTAAGGATTATTTAAGTCCTTTACTGCTCCAAAATCAAGGAGAAAATATTCGCCTTGATTTGGGAAATTTAAATAAATCATTGATAGTACACACAAGTGGTGGAGACACTTCATTTAGCGCTATAACCGTGGATGTAGGTACTTTTGGGAATGACACAAATTTAAGGAATAGTTATTTTCTGAAAGGCAGAGACGTTGGATCAGGACGAGCAGCGGCATTTTATATAAGAGGTGACGGAGAAATATTTGGAAAAATAAAATACAGCCAAGAATTTTCTTGGACGCAGGGACAAGTTCCTGTAAAAATGTATCATAGCAACGAATGTTTTTGCTTTATCACATCAGTAAGGGGTAAGTTTGAGGGTGCAGGCGAAGTAGTACACACTTATATTGGTAATGACGGTTTTTGGTATTTGGGTGGAAGTTCAGCTCAGTCTGGCGTGAGTGCTTGTGCAAGATGCGTCGGAAAAGTTTAGAAGATTTTCTACTAGTTGTGAACGAGAAGGACTATACATTAAATGGAAGCAAGATCAGCCTCACGCGCTAGACGCAGAGAATATTAGCTCGCAATCTACTCTAACTACATAGCAGATCTATTCACTACTCCCAACATAACTGTATATTTTTTTCTCAAATCCGAAAAATCACAGTCAATCAATTTTGGATTTTAGATTGACCCCATGCATTAATACAGGGGCTGCAATTAAAAATTTTGGATTATCGATTTGTTCCATAAATAAAGTTGGGGAATTGAGACCTTTTTAGATGTTTAATTTTTAATTCTCAATCCAAAATTTAACATTTAAAATCTAAAATGACATTCATACCCTCCTCCCATGTCAAAGCTCAACACCCAGAAAATAGAGATTTTTAGGGTTACTCACTCTAACTCAGGTATGAATACTGAGAATTAAACTCAGTAATAAATTACTCCAAATGCATGAGGACATAATTCTGTAATTTGGGAAAATGAAGTAGTAAGAGTGAAACATACTACCAATCAAAAAACACAGTTCGTTGCTGAATTACATCAGCCAAACCAATTCTCCGAAATTCAGAAACTATTTTGACATCTGATATTCGTAATTTTGAATTGGTAGGACTGTCTTAATGATTGATTAGCTAGTAAGAGTGATGGGAGGAAAAATTATGAGACAGACATTGTTGACAGCAGTAGCTTTATTCAGCACCCTATCTTTAGCTGCGCCAATTTCTGCTCAAGCAGGCGAAAACCAAGCCCAGGTAAAACGCTTGCTGGAAACGGGAGCTTGTTCTGGATGTAATTTAACAGGTGTCAACCTTAGCGGCGCTCACTTAATTGGTGCAGATTTGAGAAACGCTAATTTAAAAGGTGCAAATTTAAAAGGCGCTAATATAGAAGGTGCTGATTTAGCAGGTGCTAATTTAGAAGCTGCGAATTTAACAAAAGTATTCGCCAGTGGTACAACCTTTAATAAAGCTAACCTGACTAATGCTGATTTAAGTGGCTCTCATTTACATAACGCGCAAGTAGATGGCGCTATTATGATTGGGACTAATCTCACGGGTGCGGATGGATTTGATATTAATCTCGGTATCGGCGGTGAACTATGATAGTCAAGAGTTAGAAACTAGAAGTAACTCTAATCTCTAACTCCTAACTATTAACTATTAATCTCCAGTAATTGAGAGTTCATTAACCCAAATGCGGGGACAAACTCCCCCTGGTGTTAACTCAACTTCTTTTTCTACACAAATAATTGATTTCAGAAGTTCCAAGAAATCGCCAGCGACTGTTGCTGACTCAATACTCGTTTTCTCACCTTTATTAATTAACCAACCATCAAAAGGTAGAGAAAACGAACCTTGTAAAGATTTCACTCCCGCATGGAGAGCTTGTAAATCATCAATCAAAATTACATTCTCCGCAGTATCTAAGCTTAATTCTTTCTCAGGCTCAGCGGCTCTAAATACATGAAAAAAGTTAGGGCTAACGCTGACTTTTGCGCCAATACTTGCGTTACCTGTTGGCTGAGCATTCATTCTTTTAGCAGTTCCAGCACTGTGGAGAAATCCTGTTAAAATGCCCTTTTCAATGAGAGAAACCTGACGGGTAGGCGTTCCTTCGCCATCAAAACTTTCTGCGCCAATATTAGCTGGGTGTAGTGCATCATCGACGACTGAAATTAGAGGAGAAGCAATTTGCTTACCTATATCATCAGGAGTTGATAGGCTTTGATGATCCAGAATACTTTGGGCATTGTACAAATTAGAAAAAGCACCCAACAAACTTAAAAAAGCTTCTGGCGAGAAAACAACTAAATATTTACCAGTTTTAATTTTTTCATAGTTCAAATGGCTGATAGTTTTTTCAGCTGTTTCTTGAATACAACCATTGATGTCTAAATTCTCTACACCACGGTTGATTCTAAAAGCGCCAGCACTGCGTGGTTTTTTCCCTTCTTCTTCGGTTTTGCTGTAAAGATATACCGATGCTATAGAGTGGGATTCAATTCTGGCTGCGCCTTCACTATTGAGATAGAATCGGTCAATATCTCTTTGTGCCAAGCCATTATAAGGCACTCCTTTAATTGCTGGATGGGCTGATAGTAATTCTTTTTCAGCTACCAGTAGTTTTTCAATGAGTTCAGCAACAGGTGCTTGGGGTGCTTTATCGTGAGGCGTGTTTTCAATCGGAATAGTAGCCTCTGGGCTAAAATCAGGGACATTTTCTTTAACACCGAAGAAACTAGCTTCGTAGGCGGTTTTTAAGGCTAATTCTAAGCCTTTGGGGTCTACATCTGTGGTGCTGGTGACTCCCATTGTATTCTGTTCATTCCAGACTCGAACGGTAACACCTGAACGATTGGAGGCTTTAACTTGTTTTGGCTCACCTTGGTCTACTTGGACGCTTGTTTCATCGACAGTGGAGCCATAAATATCGAATTTTTGAATGCCAAGTTTTTGGGCATTTTCTCGGGCAGAATTGGCAATATCTTTGATAGTTGGCATAGTCAATTTTGGATTTTGGATTTTGGATTTTTAACCGCAGAGAACGCAGAGGAGCCAGTGCGTTGCTCGGGTTTCCCGCGTTGTAGCAACTGGCGTGACACAGAGTAAAGAGGTTCCAAAGCTATTCGCTAGAGATTTACTCCCCTCTCCTGTTAGGAGAGGGGTTGGGGGTGAGGTCAAAATCCTGTGCATCGAATTGAGGTTTTTTTAATGAACCGCCTTCTCTTCGAGAGGCTTCCGCCAACGCGCAGCGTCTCGCAGAGAAGGACGCGGAGGACGCAAAGGAAGAGATGAAAAAGAAATGTTTTGGAGAGTATGGGGTAATTATTAGCGTCCGCCTACGGTGATAGAATCAACCTTAATATGAGGTTGTCCTACTGTGGTGTAGATACTGCCACTAACAGAACCACAAAAACCAGGTGCAAGTTCTAAATCTTGGGAACACATGGAAATTTTATTCATAATTTCCTTAGCTTCACCAATCAAAATTGCGCCTTTTAATGGTTTGGTGATTTTGCCATTTTCAATCAAATAAGCTTCATCAACACCAAAGTTAAATTGACCTGTAGCACCAACGCTACCACCACCCATTTTTTTGCAGTAAATGCCTTTATCAATGGAGGCAAATAAATCATCAACGCTGTATTCACCAGTAGCGATATAAGTGTTACGCATCCGGCTAGCAGCAGCATAGGTATAATTTTGGCGGCGTCCGCTTCCGGTTCTGGGGTGTCCGGTGCGTGAAGAACCTGTTCTGTCTGCTAGGAAGTTCTTAAGAACGCCTTTTTCTATTAATAGGGTTCTTTGCGCGGGCATACCTTCATCATCCATGTCTATGGTTCCAAAGGCATTTTCAGATCGTCCTTCATCCCAAGCTGTCAGGCTTTCGTGAGCAATTTTCTCGCCTTTTTTATCAGCAAAGGGTGTGGTATTTTTTTCTATTTGAGTAGTTTCTAATAAGTGTCCGCAAGCTTCGTGGAAGATTACCCCGCCAAAGTGATTGGCCATGATAATTGGATAAGTACCAGATTCTACGTAATCTGCATAAAGCATTTTACCAGCAGATTCGGATATTTGCTCGGCGGCTTGTTGGTAATCCCAAGTTCTCAGGAAGTTGGCATCACTGGTATTACCTGCGCGTTCACCAATGGAGGCGCGATTAGCACCATCTGCACACAGTAGGTTAAAGCCTACGGATTGGGTGAGGCGAATGTCACGGGCAAAAGTACCGTCACTGGCGGCGACTAAGACTTCTTGCCAATCGCGGAAATAGGTAGCACGGCGGGATTGCACATGGCTAGCTTTTTTCTGCAATTGGGCAGTACCATCAAGTAGAACTTCTCCCATTTCGCGGATGGAGCTACACAAAGGTAACCAGCCATCTTTACCGCGTTTTGTGGCGTAGTCCCTCAGTAGTTCTAGGTTGATTTCTGGGATAAAAGCGTTGGGTGCGGGTAATTGCAATCCCAGGATAGAAAGACCTTTTTCTAAGGCGGCTTTCAAACCGGAGAAGGAAAGGTTATTGGTGCTGACGTAGCAATCAGCTTTACCACGAAATACTCTCACGCCCGCACCTGTGGCGAGACTTGGGGAAATACTGGTGATAGCGTCATCTTCAGCAAGGCAACTAATATAGTTGCGACGCTCTAGATAAAATTCAACAAAGTCAGCACCAGCGGCGCGTCCTAGTCCCAAAAGGGTAGCCAGGGGGGCTTCCCATGTGTCATCGAATCGTTCCGATGTGGAAGAGTATTGTAGATTGGGGAGCTGGTTCGAGAGAAGTAGGGTACTTGTAAGCATGAATAGCCTCGTCTGCTGGCGTGTTCCGAGATTTGACCGAAAATTCCTAGTGTGTTCACTCTAGCAAATTTACAAAAGTCACAGTTGGTGGTTAAGTGGTAGGGTTTTCCTCCATAATCTTCTATAGCGGTTCTCAGCCCTTGTGAGGTAAAAGAACCCCACCCCCAACCCCCTCCCCGCAAGCGAGGAGGGGGCTATGATGTATTTCATTTAATGAGGAAAAGCTATATGGTGCTTTACTCAAAAGAGGCTTCCAACGTTATCTCATATTCTTCGCTCATTTAATGAGGAAAAACTATATGGTGCTTTACTCTCTAATTCCCAATTCTCAGCCGATTCAAAATTGGCGTGACCAGTTGGTAGGCCAGCGTTCGACTACTACTTTAGTTTGGGTAAAAAATTCAACTGCGTGATTGCTTTGCCCATGTAAATCGCCAAAAAAGCTTTCTTTCCAACCACTGAAGGGAAAAAATGCCATTGGCGCAGCAACGCCAATGTTGATGCCGATATTACCAGCTTCGGCTTCGTAGCGGAATTTACGCGCTGCTGCACCGCTGCTGGTAAATAAACAAGCCATATTCCCATATTGACCGCTATTAACTAAGGCGATCGCATCTTCGATAGTATCCAAATGGATTAAACTCAGTACTGGGCCAAAAATCTCGGTACGGGCGATTTCTCCTGCGGGATTGATGTTTTGTAAAATTGTCGGGCGAATAAAATTACCTTGTTCATAACCAGATATCTTCGGTTTTCGTCCATCAACTAACAAATTTGCCCCTTCCTCTACCCCCTGCTGAATTAATCCCTCAATTCTGGTTTTACTGCGGATATCAATCACAGGCCCCATTTCTACACCTTTGTCTAAACCGTTACCGACTACACGATTTTTCGCAGTTGCGGCGATCGCTTCGGTAAAAGAGGAACGTGCATCGGCGACGGTGATGGCAATCGATGCAGCTAAACAGCGTTGTCCCGCACAACCAAAGGCGCTATCAGCTGCAATACGTGTAGTCATTTCCATATCTGCATCTGGTAAAACAATCAGGGGATTTTTCGCCCCACCTTGGCATTGGACACGTTTACCATTGGCTGCGCCTCGGCTATAGATATATTTGGCAACTGGTGTGGAACCAACAAAACTAATTGCGCGGATTTGGGGATGATCTAAAATAGCATCGACAGCTTCCTTGCCACCGTTGACTAGATTAATTACCCCTTTGGGTAAACCTGTTTTATCTAGTAGGTGGAAGATTTTTTGCATTGTCAGTGGTACTTTTTCCGAAGGCTTGACAATATAGGTATTGCCAGTGGCGATCGCATAAGGTAAAAACCAAAATGGAATCATCCCCGGAAAATTAAACGGACATATCACCGCCGCTACTCCCAAGGGTTGGCGAATCATCATCTCATCAATACCTGTGGCGATATCTTCGAGATTTGTCCCTTGCATCATCATGGGAATTCCGCAAGCAACTTCTACGTTTTCAATCGCCCGCCGCATTTCACCCTTAGACTCAGCTAAAGTCTTACCGCATTCTTTAGTAATCGTCTGCGCTAAATCCTCAAAATGTTCTTCCAACAAATTTTTGAGTTTAAATAAATACTGTACTCTTTCCGTCGGTGGGGTGCGTCGCCATGTAGCAAAAGCAACCGCTGCCGCCGCGACTGCTTGATTCACTTCAGACGCAGGTGATAGAGGTACTTGCGCCAGTATTTCTGCGGTTGCTGGGTTGATGACATCTAAGTATTCTTGAGCGCTAGTAGATGCACTCCACTGGCCGTTGATATAGTTGGGTAAGGTGTTTGTCATTTGTCAATTGTCATTTGTCAATGGGCATTGGGCATGGGGCATTAAGCCTGGTTAATGAAGCTCAAAGCCTGGTTAATGCAGCTAAAAGCCTGGTTAGCGGAGATCAAAGCCTGGTTAATGAAGCTCAAAGCCTGGTTAATGAAGCTCAAAGCCTGGTTAATGAAGCTCAAAGCCTGGTTAATGGAGCTAAAAGCCTGGTTAATGGAGCTAAAAGCCTGCTTAACGGAGCTAAAAGCCTGGTTAATGGAGCTAAAAGCCTGGTTAATGAAGCTCAAAGCCTGGTTAATGAAGCTCAAAGCCTGGTTAATGAAGCTCAAAGCCTGGTTAATGAAGCTCAAAGCCTGGTTAACGAAGCTCAAAGCCTGGTTAACGAAGCTCAAAGCCTCAAAAAGCATCATCAATTTACAATGCCGTTTGTCTCCCTCATCTCGCCACACTCCCCACACTCCCCACACTCTCTTATCCCCCCAGCCCCCCAGCCCCCCTGCCTTATTTTCAATTTAATTTTATTGGTAATTCGACTATAAATCTTGTCCAGCCTTCGGTGCTGGTAACTTCAATTGTGCCTTGAAGATATCTCACTAGTTTTTTTACTAATGCTAACCCTAATCCTGTACCACTATGTTGCAGAAGTTGGCTTTGGGGTATCTGATAATCTAGGTCAAAAATAGTAGATTTGTCTTTTGTCTGACTTTTAAGAGTGCGGTAAAATGGATCAAATATTAGCGATTGTTCGGTTGGAGATAGCTCGATTCCCGAATTGCTAATGATGATTTGTACAAGTTTCTCTGGAGCATCATTACTCAGGCTTTTTGTATTATCTATGAGTTGGACATTTACGGTAATTCGCTCAAGTGCAGGAGTGTATTTGCCAGCGTTGTTGAGCAATTCCGATACAATTCGAGTGAGGAGATTTAAGTCAGAAACTATCGGTGGTAAGTCCGGGGCAATGTTAACTTCTAGAATCTGTTGTTGGGCTTGTATTAATTCTTCAAAACCCTCGATAACGTGAGGTAGCCAGTTTTGCAGATTAATGACAGTTAATTGTAAGGGATAAATATCTGCATCAATAATGCGCATTTCTAGCAAATCATCAATGAGATTTAACTCTTGTTCACACTGGTCACGTAAGATGTTTAGATATTGGGTTACAGAGCCAGATTTAGAAAGTGTTTCTGAATTCAAAATCCCCTGTTTATCTAGAATATTTTCTAACATTGAGATTGCCATTTTGATGTTTGATAACGGTGTGCGCATCTCATGCGAAGTGGTTGCCAAAAAATCTTCTTTTAACTTGTTTAGCTGTTGGAGTTCTTTCATTTGAATTTCTAGCTGTTGCGCACGAAAAGCAGTGAGACGACGTTCTTCGATTAGCAGGCGTTGGGTGTTATCTCGAAAAACCATAACGGCTCCGGCGATCGCACCGTTACGATCTTTAATAGCAGTCACACTATCAGCTATGGGAATTTTTGTGCCGTTTTTGGTCACAAGTAGGATGCGATCGTTCAAATAGATCGGGGTTTGGCTTTGTAGTGCTAAAACGATCGGGTTTTCTATAGGAAGTTGGGTTTGTTGATCGATGAGTTGGCAGATTTCGCTAAACATCCTGTTTTTGGCTTCATCTAATCGCCACTCTGTTAATGCTTCAGCTACTTGATTGAGATATTTGACCTGTAACTGTGTATCGACGACAATTACTCCGTCCCCCATTTCCCGCAAAACAGTACTTAAAAATTGCTCCCGTTCATAGCGATTGAGTGCTGTTTGAATGGCAACATACAATTCTTGCTCTCGAATTGGTTTGAGAATATAACCAAACGGTGATGTGAGTGTTGCTCGTTCTACAGTACTTTTATCTGAATGCCCTGTAACATAAATTATCGGAATTTGTAAACTATTCCAAATTTGCTCTGCTGCTTGAATACCATCCATTTCTCCCTGGAGTCTGATATCCATTAAAATCAAGTTGGGGCGTAGTTGATTTGCTTTATCAATTGCTGCTGTTGCAGAATCTGCAATATCTACGACTGTGTATCCCAAAGATTCTAAACTTTCTTGTAAGTTGATAGCCAGAATAAATTCATCTTCGACAATTAGGACTTGAATTTTTTTCGAGTTATCTTTTTTTGAGGAGATGCTGACCATAATTTATGCCCGGTTTTTGCTAAAAGTAATTTTAAATTCTGTTCCCTGTTGCGAGTGGATTTCGATGCATCCCTTTAATTGTTTCACTAAACCGTAAACAAGGGTGATTCCCAATGTTTTAGTTTGGTTGCGTTCAAAGTCTGTTGGTAGACCAACTCCATTATCTCGAACAATGAGTATCAAATTATGTTGCTTGTCTAAAGAAAATTTAACTTCTTGATATAAATGTAATTGGATTTTTCCAGGACGATTATCAGGGAAGGCGTATTTTAAAGCATTAGAAACTAGTTCATTAATAATTAAGCCACAAGGAATTGCGGTTTCAATATCCAAGCTCACATTCTCAACTTGAATATTCAGTTGTACAGAGTCAGATCTAATATTATAGGAATCAAATAAATGAGTTGTTAAATCTGGCAGATACTCGGCAAAATCAATATTTGCTAAATCTTCAGAGCGGTAGAGTTTTTCATGCACCAGAGCAATCGAGGCGATGCGGTTTTGACTATCACGCAGAATTGCGATTGCTTGAGAATCTTGTGTCCGTCTGCACTGCATCTGTAGCAAACTGCTAACAATCCCTAAGTTGTTCTTGACACGATGGTGAATTTCTTTGAGTAATACTTCCTTTTCTGTGAGAGAGGCTTTGATTTTTTCTTCGGCTTGTTTGTGTTCGGTGATATCTTGTTGCACAGCTACAAGCACGGTTCCATATTCTGGATGTTCAAAAACAGATGCAGTGGCGCGACTCCAGAAGGGAGTACCATCTTTTTTCACATTATGAACTTCATAGGTAGCTTCACCATCTTGCAAGATGGCAGATCTAATAGCTTGATTGACTTCTTCAGCTGTGATATGTTCATTTGCATAGTTGACAATCGATACATGCTGACCGATTAATTCACCAGTTTCATAACCAAACATCTGCTCGAATTTTGGGTTGGCATAAACCATAATTCCATCGCTAGCTCGCACTAAGCAAATTCCCTCTGCCATGTTGCGAGTGATGACTGCTTGAAGTTCTAATATATGTTCAGCGTGTTTGCGATCGCTAATATTCACACTATTACCCACAATGCGGTAAATACGTGAATTTTCGTCTATTAAAGGGGTGAGGCTGGTAACCCACCAGGTTTCTTTGCCGTTAAAAGGTAAGCATTCCTCATAGGTAATACTTTCTCTGGCGGTAATGCAATCTTGATAATGCTGTCGGATAGCTGCTACTACTGTAGGAGGAAATATCTGCTCCAAGGTTTTACCTGGCAATTCCTGGGAACTTAAGCCTGAGATTCTTTCGCCAGTAGGGTTCAAATTAACAAGGCGAAAATCATTATCTACAACATCTACCACAAAAATTGCTTGTCCGACTCCGTTATAGATACTGCGTAAAAAGGTTTCTTTTTCTTGCAGTGCTTGTTCTGCTAGTTTGCGTAAGCGAAGCTCTTCGTAGACATCGCTAATATCAATCATCACACCCAGCATTCTGACAGGTTCGCCTGCTTCGTTGTAAATCGCGCGTCCTTTACCAGTTATCCAGCGAACCCTGCCATCAGGATAAACTATCCGGTATTCAGCCTCAAAATTGGTATGTTCTCTCAGTGCTTTGAATACAGCCTGTTCTACTCTGTCAATATCTTCTGGATGGACACAATTGCGCCATAGTTGATAATCCATTTCTGATTTTCTTGGCTCTAACCCCATTAAGCGAAAAGTGTTGTCGTTCCAGATGACTTCTCCTGTTTGCAAATTCCAGTCCCAGGCACCGATATGGTTAAATTCTAAAGTTAGCCGCAGTTGTTCTTCATTCTGGCGTAGAGTTTCCTCAGTATGTTTGAAGTTGGTGACATCGACTACCAATCCATCCCAAGCGACGCGACCATCTTCTAAATAGCGTGGCGTAGAACGAAAATGCAACCATTTAAATTGACCGCTAGGGGTGCGGAAGCGTAGTTGAATGTCAAATACGGATAGATTCGCCCTAGACTCATCGGCAGCAGCTTGGAACCGGGGTATATCCTCTGGGAGCAACTGGCTATACAATAGACTTGAATCTCTCAGTGCATCTTCTACCTTAATTTCCATCAGCCTTTCAAATCCAGCACTCAGATAAGAAAAGCAATTGCTACCATCAAGTTCGCGGGTTACTTTATAAATTGCGCCATTGGGTAAGTTATCCCCAATCCGGCGTAACATAGCTTCACGTTCTTGCAAGGCGAGTTCTGCTTGTTTGCGTAAGTGCAGTTCGTCGTAGACATCGCTAACATCTCCCAGGGAACCAACCAAGCGCACGGGATTTCCCTGCTCATCCCAGACAGCCTTGGCGCGAGAGCGAAACCACCCGTAGCTTCCATCTTGACGGCGAAGACGATACTCAACATGATAATCTGGGACTTGCCGTTGTAGGTACGCTTGTTGAGCGGCAATTACCGCTTCGTAATCATCAGGATGTATGCGAATGTGCCACTCATCATCTGTATTGCTCAATTGTTCCCGTTCATAACCCAACATCTCAAACCAACGAGCAGAGCGAAAAGTTTGATTGGTAATGATATTCCAATCCCAAATAGCTTCATTAGTACCTGCGATCGCTAAATGCCAGCGTTCTTCACTCTCACGGAGTGCTTCTTCAATTTGTTTGCGATCCGTAATATCAGTACTAGTAGCTGTGACAATCCAGCAGTTTGCTGCTGCGTCATACCGGGAGGTGTAAGTACCTGATATCCAGCGAAGGGAACCATCTGTGTGCTGAAATCGGTATTCTACTGTTACCGTGCGTTCAGCAAAAATATCATCAAACAGCGGCATAATCACCGTTTCTCTATCTTCTGGATGCACCCGCGACATCCACAAGTATTTATCTCTCGAAATTTCCTGTGGTGTATAACCAAAAACCGCTTCACAGCCTACAGAGTGATAATCATACTCCCAATCACGATTGGGGAATACGCGAAAACTCACAATTGCAGTAGCGATCGCGCTATCAACAATATCATTGATTCTCGCTTGTGATGCTTGATAACTAGCTTCCTTTTGTACCAGTAAATCACTCATATGCTGCCTTTGCGCCACTTCTTGTGCCAAGGCTGCTGTTAGTCTCTCCATCACTTCCAGGCAAGTGACAACACTGATAACTTTCCCGCGACTATCAAGTATGGGTAAATGGCTAATATCATGCTGGCTAAATATTTGCACAACAGGAGGCAGATCCTCTGCATCCGTCTGGCTCAAAGTAATTACAGGTTGAGTCATGAATTCGCCAACCGTTACCTGTGTCAGTGCCGTTCGATTGGCTAAAACATCTAGTTCTTCCTGCTTCGTAAACATCACCTGAAATAAGTTTTTTTCAGTGAAAATACCCACTAATTTTTCTGATTCTAAAATCAACGCACAGCTTGTCCCGGCTTGATTCATTTGATGGATAACATCAAGCACTGGCATATTTTTTTTGACTACTAGGACAAGGGTTTGACCTTTTTGATTCACCAGAGGTAGTTCAGGAATATCCATCTGATTCATTCCTTCCTGTATACAAGAGGCTGAAATTCCAAGTCAAATATTTTGCCAAAATTACTGCTTCTTCAGATTTTCCTCATAATTATGCTTTAGTCTTTGCTGTTAGAGTGAGATGCTCGGCTGGCATGAACCTCTGAGCTTTTACTATTGCTATTACTTAGCTACTCTCACTTTTGTCTTAGAAAAGCAGAATAGCAATTAGTTCAACAAAAAGATAGATAACGTATCAATTCTTTTACAAGGTAAACAAATTTATGACAGCAGTTCAGTTGGGAACCAAGAAAGTCGATAATAGCTTAATGATGCGCTATCAGAGCATGAGTTTACTAAACCAAAATCACAGCAATTTTTCTAAGCAGACAAACAATTGTCCTCTATGTGGTTATGAGCGCATTCGTAAACATGGCAAGACCAGTAAAGGTAGTCAACGCTTTTTCTGCCCAGGTTGTCGGCAAACTTTTAGTGAAACGTTAAATACGCTTTATTACCGTCGGCAAGTAAATAAGGAAGATATACAAATTGTTCTGCAATCTTATGCAGAAGGAATGAGTTTCAGAGGTATAAGTCGTATTAGTGGATTAGCTTACAATACCGTAGTCAGAATTATTCAGGCTGCTAACAAAAAGGCGAATTCATCTGATTCGGAGGATTAAGTGGGGAATAAGGACTAGTACCGCAGGGCGAAAGTCACACATTCAAAAGTCACGCCTTCAAAAGGATTGTTTTCGGAATTTTTCCGCCATGTAAAATGGTACGTTTATTTACGCCGTGCTGTACTAGAGATTAGAGACTAGGAGATGAGGGAGATGTGGGGAGTGTGCCCAATGCCCAATACTTCCACGTCTGGTGTGTCCGCTACGCGCTAAGTCTTGGCGCAGCCTCTCCAACAGGAGAAACTATGCCAGGGGCTTTACGCTCAGTACAAGTGCCCAATACCCAAAAACTCCACCCACGGATCGGAGTTTTTCATAATTTATCCTTCAGATCACTGGCAGATTGGCTAATAATGAAGAAAGATTAAGTTGCATTGAGCAAACTTGCCATGAGCCAGACTGCCCTGAATTTGATTGCAATATCTATCTTTCTGATGACTCTATCGGTGTTGTTGGGGCCATTAGTGAACATTTCACCGACAATACCCGCAATTGCTACCTTCACTATTTTGGGAATAGCTACCCTGGACAGTTTCAGCTTTCAAGGAAAGGGAGGTTCTCTGATTTTAGATTGGATTGCGGGCTTCAAGAGCGAACACCGCGATCGCATTATCCACCATGAAGCAGGTCATTTTCTGGTTGCCCATCTTTTAGGTATTCCTGTAACCGGCTACACTCTCAGTGCGTGGGAAGCTTGGAAACAGGGGCAACCAGGGCAAGGTGGTGTGAGCTTTGATGATGGCGAATTAGCATCTGGGTTGGAAGTAGGCAAAATTAGCGTACAACTTTTAGATCGCTACTGTACTGTTTGGATGGCTGGGATTGCTGCCGAAAATTTGGTGTTCCAAAATGCTGAAGGCGGATCTGATGATCGCCGCAAGCTAGCAGAGGTATTGACAAAATTAGGTTTTTATAATGTTAGTTTTCAACAAAAACAGCGTTTACATGCTCTACAAGCCAAAACCCTGCTACAAGAAAATTGGTCAAGTTACCAAGCTTTAGTAGAAGCCATGCAGCAACGTGCCTCAGTGGTAGAGTGTAAAAATGCGATTGAGAACCAAGGGTCAATAGTCAATAGTCAATAGTCAATAGTCATTGGTCATTGGTCATTGGTCATTGGTCAATAGTTCCCTCATCTCCCCACACTCCCTCATCCTCCTCATCCTCCTCATCTCCCCCAATCCCCTGTCAGGAAGAAGCAGCTTTGAGATAGGGGACATCAGAGAAGTCATAAGAACCAATGACTTTATTTCTGCCAGTAGCTTTAGCTTCTAGTAGACATTGATCGGCACGATGCAATAGGCTGATACCTTGCTCATCATCATCGTTTTGCAGGGAAGCTGTACCTAAACTAATGGTGACGTTAATAGTCTGATGGTTGTTGATCGCAAATGGTTGTTCGCTAACTATGCGATTCAAACGGCGGGCGACAATCAATGCTTCTTCACCAGTAGTATTGCTGAGAAGAATGACAAATTCTTCGCCACCATAGCGGAAAGGTGTATCTTGAAAGCGTAAATTATGTTTTAAACGAATACACAGCAACTGTAAAAGGCGATCGCCTACTAAATGCCCGTAGGTATCATTAACTTTTTTAAAGTAATCTACATCTAAAATAATTAAACTAAAAGGCAACGTCTGTTCGCGGGCTTTTTGAATTTGTCTAGGTAAGTCCCATTCCAATGCACGGCGATTATTGAGTTCTGTCAAGGAATCAGCTAAAGCGATCGCTGACAGTAAATCATTTGTTCGCATTAAATCGCGATATTTTTTCGCTTTCCGCAAACCAACTGTTAATTGTGCCAGGATCAGGCGATGATTAGCAGTTAACTCTGCCAATGTATAGTCTCTTTTTCCTTCAGGCAGTTGCCAAATATAAGCGTCTGCTCCTTGTTTTAAAGCTGAGGAAGTCATCTCTAATTCCCACTCCCAGCCATATTTATCTCTATCAGTTATCTGCTGAGAACGATCTTCCAAAAGAATGCAGTATATCCAAGATAACTTTGCTTGGTCTTTCAACCAACTGCACAGTTCCATACTGCCCTCACGGCTAGCCTGCACCACCATAATGTCTGGTGGTGATTTTTGAATATAAGAAATTGCCTGCTCCAGATCGCCAATAACTTCTACACTAAAAGTTGTTGCATAACGGATCTGATCTGGAAGCGTGGAGATAAATTTATGACTTCCAAAGACCAGAATAGAAATGTTCATTGCTTTGTTTGCTGCCCTATTACAACTTTAAAAATACGACCTTGTCAAACTGCTGTTCTTACTTAATTAATACTGAAATATCAGTACTTTTGGTTAGGGAATCTTACCCTATAGTTAATTGTTTTACTTCTAAATCTAAAATTTATTTGCAATTTTTATCTCCTTTTAAGGATTTACCTCAGCTATCGTCACTCGTTAACCAACTTCTGAACCTACTTTCTGCTTTTCTGTATTTTTTTTAAAACAGTAAAAATACTGAATATTCCTCCTGGATACAAAATTATTTATGTATTTTCCTGGTATAGGACATCGGGAATAACTATGACATTAATTAGTTTCTAATAACCAGCATATATTAGAGAACAATTTTTACTTAACTTGAATATTTAAAACTTTCTAAAGTTTATATTTCACCGTAAAAACCGATGCCTTTACTAAAGATATATAATTCTATCTCCCTTAAAATACGGAACTAAGAAGAATATCTTTTGCTCGCTTATCAACATATTCTCAGAGATGTACAGCAAGTAATAAGCTATCGGATCGAGCCTTGGCAAACATAAGTATTGTGGTTCTCTTTTATTCGCTAGCTATTCATAAAATATTCAATAAGACTTCAGTAATTATACATAAATTATCACCAAAAGCCTTGGCTAAAGACAAAATTCTTTTATCTAAATACGTGATTGTCTCCCCCCCGTTGGGGGGGAGACAATGAAAAAAACTTATGTGAATTTAACTAATTCTCAATCTAACTTTTGAGCCAGGTTAGGCAATTATCAATACCCGGCAATTTTGTAACCAGCAGCAACAATTATCTGTTTAATGGATTCCTCGGAGGCTGCGGATTCTACGCTGACAGTTTTAGCTTCGACATCCACATTCACCTTTGCATCGGGTTCCATTACATGAATGGAGCTGGTAATTTTTGCTGCATCTTCACTAGCAATGTTTGGTACATTCAGTTTTAGTGCCATTATAGACCTCAAGAAAAAAAATTTAATTTATTCTTAATGATTAATCTTATCGTTAGCGATCGCATTGATCATCTTACCGAGGTTAGGTGAGGTAATAGGTCTAGGGGCTAGGGGCTAGGGATGAGGGGGATGAGGGAGCAGGGGAGCAGGGGAGCAGGGGGGGACAAGGGAGACAGGGGGGACAAGGGAGACAAGGGAGATAAGGGAGATCAATACCCCATGCCCAATGCCCAATACCCCATGCCCAATTTTCAATAATAAAATAGGAATTGATTTCTACGCCTGGTGTACTAAAGGCGAACTCGGAAGCAAAAAAACCAGTAGTACACATCCCCCGCTTTCTAGGCGTGGGGAATGTTAATGCGGCATACTTTGTGTGTAAAGAAGTAACGATCCTCTGTCGGCCTTCCCAAGTTTATTGAGATTAATTTTGTAAAACCCATGTCTTCTAATCCCCAAAACATCAGCGGTAACGAAATTCGCAGCTTATTCCTGAACTTCTTTGCCGAACGAGGACACCAGATTCTCCCTAGCGCTTCTCTTGTACCTGAAGACCCAACGGTGCTGCTGACGATCGCGGGGATGCTACCATTTAAACCGATATTCTTAGGGCAACGCACACCGGAATTTAACCGCGCTACCACATCCCAAAAGTGCATCCGTACTAACGACATTGAAAACGTTGGACGCACCAAACGCCATCACACGTTTTTTGAGATGTTGGGTAACTTCAGCTTTGGTGATTATTTTAAAGAACAAGCGATCGCCTGGGGATGGGAAATTTCTACCCAAGTCTTTGGTTTTTCTGCCAACAACCTTGTCGTCAGCGTATTTGAGGAAGACGACGAAGCTTTTGCAATTTGGCGCGATCAAATTGGTGTTCCCGCAGCCAGAATCAAGCGCATGGGTGCAGATGATAACTTTTGGGTATCTGGCCCGACTGGCCCCTGTGGCCCTTGTTCTGAGATATACTATGACTTTCACCCCGAACGGGGCGATGAGAACATTGATTTAGAAGACGATTCCCGATTTATCGAGTTCTACAATCTCGTCTTCATGCAATACAATCGGGATGCAGAAGGGAATTTAACACCACTGCAAAATAAGAACATCGATACGGGCATGGGTTTGGAAAGAATGGCGCAAATCCTGCAAAAAGTCCCGAATAATTACGAAACTGATTTAATTTTCCCCATTATCCAAACAGCAGCCCAAATTGCGGGAATTGATTACCACAGCAGCGACGAGAAAACCAAAATCTCGCTGAAAGTCATTGGCGATCACGTTCGTTCTGTCGTCCACATGATTGCTGATGAAATTCGCGCCTCCAACGTGGGAAGGGGTTATGTGTTGCGGCGATTAATTCGGCGGGTAGTGCGTCACGGGCGATTAATTGGTATTGCTGGGGAATTTACTACCCAAGTTGCCGAAACTGCGATCGCTCTTTCAGAATCAGCATACCCCAATGTGCGGCAACGAGAAGCAGCAATTAAAGCGGAACTGCAACGGGAAGAAACCAATTTCCTGCGCACTCTTGACAGAGGCGAAAAACTGCTGGAGGAAATTATCCAACAGGTGAAACAGCAAGGGAAAACCTCAATTAGTGGTGAAAGTGCGTTTACGCTGTACGATACCTACGGATTCCCCCTAGAACTGACGCAAGAAGTCGCAGAGGAAAACAACCTCACAGTTGATGAAGCGGGATTCAATGTCGAAATGCAAAAACAGGTGGAACGTGCCAAAGCTGCCCATGAAACCATCGATTTAACTGTGCAGGGTTCCCTGGATAAACTTGCAGAACATATCCACGCCACCGAATTCTTAGGCTATACCCAACCAGCAGCGACAGGAAAAATTGAAGTCTTGCTAGTAGCTGGTGTGGCTCAAGAAGAAGCAGAAGCCGGCACAGATGTACAAATCGTCCTCGACAAAACGCCATTCTATGCCGAATCTGGGGGGCAAATAGGCGATCGCGGTTATATCTCTGGCGATGGCGTTGTCATTCGCGTTGATGACGTGAAAAAAGAATCTGATTTCTTTATTCACTTCGGACGCATCGAACGCGGTACAATCCGAGTAGGAGATACTGTAACTGCACAAATCGACAGCGCTTGTCGTCGTCGTCTGCAAGCTAACCATACCGCAACCCACCTGTTACAAGCGGCGTTAAAGAAAATTGTCGATGAAGGCATATCCCAAGCAGGTTCTTTAGTTTCCTTTGACAGATTGCGCTTTGACTTCAACTGTCCCCGTGCTTTAACAGCAGAAGAAGTCCAGCAAATTGAGGAACAGGTAAATACTTGGATTGCAGAGGCACACTCAGCCAAAGTCGAAATATTACCTTTAGCAGAAGCCAAAGCCAGAGGTGCTGTTGCCATGTTTGGCGAAAAATATGGTGAAGAAGTCCGCGTGATTGACTTTCCTAGCGTATCAATGGAACTTTGCGGTGGGACTCATGTCAGTAATACTGCGGAGATTGGC
This sequence comes from Calothrix sp. NIES-2100, assembly GCF_002368195.1. Classification (GTDB taxonomy): domain Bacteria; phylum Cyanobacteriota; class Cyanobacteriia; order Cyanobacteriales; family Nostocaceae; genus Aulosira. Next base: position 6,242,632 of record NZ_AP018178.1, read on the forward strand.
GTATTTAAGATTATTTCCGAGGCTGGCGTGGCTTCTGGGGTGCGGCGGATTGAAGCTGTTTCCGGCCCAGCAATACTAGATTATCTCAATGTCCGGGATAAAGTAGTCAAAGATTTGAGCGATCGCTTTAAAGTCAAACCAGAAGAACTACCAGAGAGAATCACAACTCTGCAAAATGAACTGAGAACCAGCCAAAAACAACTGGATGTATTGAAAGGACAATTAGCGATCGCTAAATCTGACAGCTTGCTGCAAACAGCGGAATCTGTAGGTGATTATAAAATCATCGTCGCCCAATTAGATGATGTCGATCCCGAATCCTTGAAAACCGCAGCCGAACGCTTATTACAAAAAATCGGTAACGGTGCGGTGGTGCTGGGTTCAGTTCCCGAAGCTGATAAAGTCAGCTTAGTAGCAGCCTTTAGTGCAGAGGTGAACAAGAAAGGTTTGCAAGCAGGTAAATTTGTCGGTGCTGTTGCCAAAATTTGCGGCGGTGGCGGTGGTGGAAGACCGAATTTAGCCCAAGCCGGCGGACGCGATGCGAGTAAGTTACCAGAAGCTTTAGAACAGGCGCTGAGTGATTTAAAATCCGCGTTGGGTTAATTGTATCTTGTTGTGGGGCAGGCATCTTGTCTGCCCTACTATAAATTGCTAAGAGAACTCCACAGAATAATTGATCCTATGATAAAAGAAAGATAATTTCAGTGTGCAGCCTACCTCATATCTCCAAAATCTATCATTGAACTTACTGAGAACCTAAAATCTCTTTACATCAAAACAGTGAAAAAACTCAAGGGAAGCGATCGAAGACAATTCATGGCAGAAGTGATCAAAGGTTTGGGAATAGGTGGACAAACTTTAGTAGAAAGGGAGTTGGGATGGAATAGACGCACCATCCGGAAAGGGATGCAAGAGTTATGGATTAACTAATTCGGGATTTTAGTTAATGTAGTTCATTTATACTACTGATTGAAGTGCGGAATGTGGGATAAATAAATCTAGATATACAAAAGAGAGTTAACTAATTAAATGACAAATAAATTAGAAGAGGTTTTTGGAGTAAGCAGTAAACTTGTTCTTTCTTATGTAGAGAGAGATGAAGTTGATAATAGGTTCGTTGAAGCACTGAAGTCTCAAAAACAAATTATTGTTTATGGATCTTCAAAGCAAGGCAAGACAGCATTAGTTTCTAAATATGTTAGTTATGACAAGAATTTAGTTGTTAGCCTTAGTCCTAAAACTAAAATATTAGATATTTACTCAAGTATTCTGAGGCAAGCAGGTGTAGCTATACAAAATAACTATAGTGAATCTACAACTAGAGAAGCAACTTTAGGATTAGTCGGAAAGGTTAAAGCTATCTTCCCTGTTTTTGGAAGTAGTGAATTGGAAGGAAAAAACGAGTTAAAATCTAATGTAAACAAAGATTATGAATATGAAGAAATCCCTTTCAATCTTTCTCTTCCTCAAGATATCTCTGAGATTTTGAAAAAAATAAGATTTAATCAGCTTATTATTCTTGAAAATTTTCATTATCTTGACGATGATATTCAAAAAGAATTTGCGTATGATCTGAGATCCTTTCAAGAAATGGGTATTCGCTTTATAATCTTAGGTGTATGGAGAGAAAAAAATAAGATGGTTCAATTTAATGGAGATTTACTAGATAGAATTGAAGAAATTCCGGTTGAGCCTTGGCTTGAAGAAGACTTTATCAGGGTAGCTAAAAAAGGAGCAGATAAACTCGAAATTAGTTTTTCTAAAAAAATATTAAATGAATGTCATGAGCTTTCATTTAAAAGTATAGGAGTACTTCAAGAGATTTTAAAATAAATCTGTATTAGTGCAAAAATTTTAGAAAAACAAAAATCTTTAACTCATGTATCTCGTAATCCTCATCTTCAAAATGCTGTCAGTAAAAAAGCAGAAGATTACCTAGTGCGACATCAGAGAGCACTTGAGGCAATTGCATCAGGTAATTCTAATTCTTCTACAGTATCTCAAGGAGGATTACTTCCTCTTTTTCTTCCTTATTACCTAATTAAAGTGATTTTAGAGTCAGGATATGATGGTTTGGCTAATGGAATGAAAAGATCCGTTTTACAAACTAAAATTCAAGATATACATCATAGACCAAATGATGTTCGAGCTTCTGATATGAGTAATTTACTTTATAGCCTTGCAAAACTACAAAATAGTAAAAATATATCACCACCAATTATTGATTATGATCGGAATACAAAGTACTTGGAAATAGTAGATTCTACTTTTTATTTTTTCCTTAAAAATGCTGACTTATCAGAAATTCTTCAAGAATTACCAAGTCCCTTAGACTAGCTGCGGTATTGTCTGAGTTTGCTAGCCATTGCTACCAATTGGTTTAACATCGCCTCCTTACTCAATGTGCGATTCGTTTGGCTTTGCAAATGTAAATATGCAAGCTGTATATATTTTATTTTAAATTCACATTCAGTTTTGTGATGTTTGCGAAGCGCGATCACTATCTTCATAGTATTTATGTACTAAAAAACTCAACTTCAGTTATAATAATATATATAAGTTCCCATAAAAGCTTGCTAATTGCACAGATGAGTTATGATTGATTGCCTCAATGTAGCTCGCTACTTTATCGTCAAAGCTTATGAGGATGGTATAGAAGCTGAAATGACCAATATGAAGGTGCAAAAGCTACTATATTATTCACAAAGCTTGCATTTGGCACTGTATGATGAGCCATTATTTGATGAAGAAATCCAAGCTTGGCGATATGGCCCGGTTTGTCCACCTGCGTACAGATTTTATAGTGAATTTGAAGCCAATCAGTTACCTGTTCCTAGTAAAGATTTTTTATTACAAATTTCTGATGAACAGAAAAAACTTTTAGAAGAGATTTGGGAATATTTTGGAGGCTATCATGCATATCGATTGAGCGATATGACTCATGGAGAATTTCCCTGGAAAAAGGCTCGCAAGGGTTTAGCACCTCAAGCCAGTTCAACTGAGCCAATTCGCCTTGAGGATATGAAAGCTTTGGGTTATCAAAAGCTTGACATCATCGAGAGAGAAAACCCAGCTTATGAATCTGTAATGTCTAAAGCTGTAGAGGAAGCTATTAATTCGGAATCCTCAACTCGTGTTTGTAAAGGAGAAGTGCGTGACTGGCTCAAATCCCTTCTCGATTGAGGAATCTGATAATTTTAGGCGTTCTTTTAAGAAACTTGCAAAAGCTTTGGGAAGCGATTTTGTTGAGCTTCTGGCGGAAGTTTTAGAAAGTTTAATTGATGATCCATATCCGATAAATTCCCGGAATGAACCTTTACCAGCAAAGATTCAGTTACCTGAAGGATGGACATTTAACAAACTAGAGTTAAAAGCTGGTAAAGGTGCTTCTGGACAAGTCAGATTGATGTACTTGGTGAATACGATTGATTGTGTAATCAAACTAGTATGGATTTATAATCATGAGCAGTTTGCGAAACGTCCAGCGGAAAAAGACTTGAAGAGTATTATCAAAGAAATCTTAGAGTTTTAATTTCCAGCCAACTGCGATCGCATCATGCATAAAAAAAGGGATAATACTCTCAATCGCTTTTGAAAAATATTGAGACATCCACCTGGATTACGAAAGGCTGAAGATATTCATCTTCTCTTGGCTTAACCAGGAACATGAAGAATTACATAAACTCATCATGCGACGAGATACTATTTTTTACAAATTATTTAAGCAATTTCCTGGCTTGTTGTTTGAATTAGTAGAGCAACCACCGCTAGAAGCAGACAGTTATCAGTTTGAATCTGTGGAAGTAAAAGAAACAGCATTCCGAATTGATGGAGTGTTTTTACCTCCAGCTAATGCAGCTTCTCAAGTAGTATTTTTTGCCGAAGTGCAGTTTCAAAAAGACGAAGATTTATATTTTCGCTTCTTTTCAGAATTATCCTTATTTCTGCACCGCCACCCCATCCGTTATGATGACTGGTTGGGAGTGATAATTTTTGGCTCTCGCAACCTAGAACCGTCAAATTTAAGGATTCATCGGTCTTTATTAGCGGGTGATCAAATTCGTCGAGTTTATCTAGATGAATTGGGGGATGTACAGCAGCAACCATTAGGATTAGGGTTGATGTTGCTGACGATTAAAGAAGGAACAGAAGCCATAGACACAGCTAGGTTTCTACTGGAACAAGCACAGGAACAATCAGAAATAGCGATAATAGATTTAATCACAACTATTATTGTTTACAAATTTACCAACCTAAGTCGAGAGGAGATTATAGCTATGCTGGGACTGGATTTGGAAGAACCAAGGGCTTTGCGAGAAGCGAAAGAAGAAGGGAGAGAAGAAGGGAGAGAGGAAGGTCGAAAACAAGAAGGTATATCCCTAGTTATTAGACTGTTAAATCGACGTTTGGGTGGAATTCCTGAGCAGTATTTGTCACAGATTCAAGAGTTGTCTTTATCACAAATTGAGGCTTTGGGTGAGGATTTGTTGGATTTTTCCACTGTAGCGGATTTGGAAAGATGGTTACAGTCTAATCTAGCTTGAAAACAGGGGCTAGGGGCTAGTGTTTCTTTAATCACTGCCCTTACAGCATTTTTTTTTGCTAATTAGGTCTTAATTGCATTAGAGACTGTATCTATCTATTAATACAGCGAAAAATTTCAATGCAAAAAGTCACAGTTGATGAAATCCAGCAAGACCTATTCAAGTACCTCAATCAAGTTGAGGCTGGTAAAAGCTTTATCATTATGCAAGAAGGTAAAGCAATTGCGGAACTAAAACCTATTCAAAATCGTAACAAGCAACAGCGACCATTTGGTTTATGTGCAGGAGAATTTTCTGTCCCTGATGATTTTGATATTTAACAGCAGAATTATTCCCAACGGCGCAAATCGCGACATTTTGCATAAGCTCTCAATCATGAGATATATATCTCAGTAAACCTAAAGCAGACAATCTGCACTGTAGCTATGCGTCGTCGTCATCGCCCAATCGCCTCTAGTCTCCAAAGCCTGACTGTTGCTTCTTTGGCACTTTACCTGACATTTCCCTTGGGAACATTCATCGCACCATTGAGAATATCGCAGGTATTGGCGCAAAGTTCAAGCGATCGCCAAGCCGAAGCAGATACGCTACTCAAACAGGGTGAAGACTTACTCGATCGCAATCAATCGCAAGCAGCGTTACAAGCTTTCGAGCAAGCATTGACAATTTATCGTCAAATCAAAAATCGACTGGGAGAAGGAAGAACGCTCAAGGGTATTGGGAATGTTTACTATGATTTGGGTGATTACAAAAAAGCAATTACCTACCAACAACAAGCTTTAGACATTGCGCAAGCTATCAACGATCGCGATTTAGCAGCCAGAGCGTTGAATAATCTCGGTAGTAATCATAGAGCTTTAGGTAATTTTCCGCAAGCGATCGCATATTATAAACAAGCATTAGCGCTCGCGCGCCAAATCCAGAATCTTGAAAGAGAAGCCAACACCCTGGAAAATCTCGGTTATGTCTACTTTACTGTTGACCTTCCCCAGGCGATTGATTTTTTAGAACAAGCTTTGGTAGTGCTACGCAAACAGTCTGGTGGTTCTCCAGATATTCAGCTACGTTTACGCAAACAGGAAACCGACATTCTCATCGCCTTAGCTAGGGATTATTATCTCCTAGGTGTTTACAAAGGTGTAGTTGAGAGTCAAGTACCCGGTGGAGCTTTCGATAAAGCCATTGGGATTTATCAACAAGCAGTAACTATTGCGAAACAAACAGGCGAACGCCCTCAACTTGCAGAAGCACTCTTGGGACTTGGTAATATGTACAATGTCAAAAGTAAGTACACCGAAGCTGTGGAAAACCTCCAGCAAGCTTTGCAGATTTTCCAAACCGATAAAAAATCACCGATTAAACTTCGCAACACTTTATCTGTGTTGGGTGAAGTTTATAAAAGTTTGCGTCAACCAGAGCAAGCATTGACATATTATCAACAAGCTCTCAGCATTGCCAAAACAATCAAGGCTAGCTCTCTTATGGATAATCTGGAAAAAGATAAAGAGCAAGCATTACTAATAGTAAATATTGCTAACATTTATTCTGATACAGGTAAATATGAAAAAGCAATACAATTTTATCAAGATGCCTTAGTAATTTTACAATCAACCCTCAAACTAGCTGAACAAATTAATGATTCTGGTAACAAGTTTTTGGTTGATTTAGCCAAGCCACAACTAAACCAGGCAATTAAAATTAGTTATGTCAGAATGTGTGTTGCTTATAAAGCCTTGGGTCAATCGGAAGAAGCAAAACAGGCTTGTGCGCAAACTACTCCTAAAGCTATAAAAAGACAGAAGGCACAGGAAAGCACCTACAATCTTAAAAGTCTCACTTCTGCAAATAAATCTTCTCGTCCTAGTAAAAGTTCTCCAGAATTACAAGCAGCTTTCCAGAAATTAAAAGAGGCGCAATCATTAGGTAAACCGGAAATGATAGCCTATGCTTACGCTGAGATTGCTGATGCTTATGCTAATTTACAAGAAAGCGATCGCGCTTGGGAATACTATCAAAAAGCTATTGAATTAGCTCAAGAATATCCCCAATTTCAGCAATATATATATTTTAAAGTAGGGGGATTTTACGAAAAGCAGCAAAAATATGATTTAGCCATCGATTTTTACAAAAAAGCTGCATTATCTGCCAGGAAATCTCAGCAAAAATTTGATGAAGCCCTGATGTTTAATCAGCTGGGAATTACTAGCTATACAGCAGGTAAGCTACCAGAAGCAACTGAGGCTTTATATGAGGCGATTAAAGTTTATGAAAGTCTCCGCATAGACCTCACAGATAAAAGTCAAATTTCAATTTTTGAAACCCAATCTCAAACCTATAGTTTATTACAGAAAATTCTCATTGCACAAAACAAATATAACGAAGCTTTAGAAATTGCTGAACGCAGTCGCGCTAGAGCATTTGTGAATTTATTAACTTCACGCCTCTCAGAACAAAAGAGTCGTCAATTAACTGCTGATTTACCCAGAATTGAGAAAATTAAAAAAATTGCTCTTGAGCAAAATGCTACAATTGTAGAATATTCTCTGATTAATTCTCCCAATCAGAGGGAAATCTCAGAAATATATATTTGGGTAATCAAGCCTCAGGGTGAAATCACTTTTAAGCAAGTCAGCCTCAAATCTCTAAATAAACCTTTAGCAGATATCATTAACAAAAGCCGTGTTTCTCTTGGTGCAGGCGGAAGGGGAATTATAGTAGAACCTACTGATGAACCTCTGCAACAACAATACTTACAAGAACTATATCAAATACTCATTAATCCGATTGCTTCATTGCTGCCAAATAACCCCAATGAGCGCGTGATTTTCATTCCGCACCAATCGCTTTTTTTAGTACCTTTTCCCGCCTTGCAAGCCAAAAATGATAAATATTTAATTGAAAAACATACTATTCTAACTGCGCCAGCAATTCAAGTTTTAGAACTGACACGTCAACAAAGACAAAAAGTCAAAGGTAAAGATGTGTTAGTGATTGGTAATCCTACCATGCCAAAAGTCGGTTCTCCACCTGTGCAATTACAACAATTATCGGGTGCAGAAACAGAAGCTGTAACAATTGCCAATTTGCTGAAAACTAAAGCGATTACTGGTGAAGAAGCGACAAAAACGGCTTTCAAACAAAAGTTATCCTCTGCGAGAATTATTCATTTAGCAACGCATGGATTACTCGACGATCCTAGTAAAGGTATCAAAACTGCGATCGCACTTGCACCTGCTGCGAATGATGACGGTCTGCTTACCCCGGCGGAAATCGTTAATTTACCCATCAATGCTGAACTGGTAGTTTTGAGTGCTTGCGACACTGGTAGAGGCGCAATTACTGGTGATGGCGTAATTGGTTTATCCCGTTCTTTAATTACCGCTGGTGCTACCAGTGTAATTGTCTCCTTGTGGTCTGTTCCTGATTCACCCACATCAGAATTAATGACTGAATTTTATCAACAATGGCAGCAAAATCCTGATAAAGCTGTTGCATTGCGCAACGCCATGTTGAACACCATGAAAAAACACTCTCATCCAGTTAATTGGGCTGCATTTACCTTGATTGGGGAAGCAAATTGAGGGGGATGAGGGCGCAGGGGAATGTGGGGAGTTTTCTTACCAATGCCCTTCGCCACAAGCCCAATGACAAAGCGCAAAGTCTGAGCGGAGGTTTCCTCCGATCAGAACTTTGTAAGAATGACTATTGACAAATGACTATTGACTATTGACAAAACCTCAATATATACACTCAAGATAGAGAAAATTGTTGCGGATTTTCGTCTAAATTTGAGAGATAATTCTGTGCAATTACTTAGTACTATCATGACTGAATATTTTTTGCTTAAAAAATTTAGTAAATAGCCTGAATTTTACCACAACTATACTCAAGCCTAGTGTATCGATCGTCTGCTATAAAATTAGCAGATTGATTCTCCTAGCTAAGCTTTAATTAGATTAATAGCCTGATAAGTGCTTTATGGTGGAACTGACAATACCATTAACGCCAAAATTAGCCTCTTGATTTTATGTATAACAGCACAATACTTGATTTTGTCTCTAACCACAAGACTACTACCATAGAGGTAAATATTTTGACTATGTGAAGTTTACTGGTAAATTGAATTATTAGCTTGACATAGCTACTGACAGTAGTAAAATCTACTCTAAATAAACGAAAAATCAGGGCGATGAGTTGGCTACTTGTGTGGAATACCACAAATTCTGCACACTGAGATTTTGCATCTATTCGGATAACACCTTTCCGGGATAGTATTATGACTTAACGATGCCTGATTGGATATCGATATTGAATTTTTGAATGTTATGGACCACAGTCCACAAGACGGTAGTATCAACCTCCTCTGAGCTGGCGAGAAAGTCTCCCGGCGCGGGGGAGACCATTAGGAGGGAGGTATTATGCTCATGCAAGATGTGCACAATTCTATTGTTGGGGTTGCTGACTTAAACCAACTTAAATGGGATTTGAATCATCTCCAACCCGTTGATGTTGGTGAATACATTACAAAATTGCCAATAAATGAGCGAGCGATCGCATTTAGGTTACTCAATAAAGCCCAAGCAATTGATGTTTTTGAATATCTACCCACAGAAGTACAGGAAGAACTGATCAATTCTCTTCATGATGTGCAAGTAGTACAAATTGTAGAGGCAATGAGTCCTGATGAAAGGGCAGAATTGTTTGATGAATTACCAGCAGGAGTAATCAAACGGTTATTACAAGAATTAAGTCCCGAACAAAGACAAGCAACAGCCACAATTCTTGGCTATCCCGAAGGAACAGCTGGGCGTGTGATGACCACAGAATACGTGCGGTTGCGGGAAGGATTAACTGTAGGTGAAGCTCTTAGTAAAATCCGCCGTCAGGATCAAGATAAAGAAACAATTTACTATGCCTATGTCACAGATGATAACCGCACTTTGGTAAGGGTAGTTTCACTGCGTCAGCTATTATTTACTTTTCCTGAGGTTTTAATTCGAGATATTGCCAGCGATCGCGTCATCAAGGTGAGAACAGAAACTCCCCAAGAAGAAGTTGCCCAAATCATGAAGCGCTATGACTTAATCGCTATTCCAGTTGTCGATCGGGAAGACCGATTAGTCGGGATTATCACGATTGATGATGTAGTAGATATTTTAGAAGAAGAAGCTACAGAAGATATACAAAAACTGGCGGGTGTAAGTGGTGATGAAGCAGCTTTGTCTTCACCTCTGCTTACCATTCGCAACCGGCTACCTTGGCTATTAGGAATTATGGCGCTTTATATTGGTGCAGCGAGTGCGATCGCACCCTTTCAATCTGTAATTTCCGCCGTCCCAGTCCTCGCTGTAATCATGCCAATTTTTTCTAATACAGGTGGTACTGTCGGCATTCAAGCATTGACAGTCACAATCCGAGGCTTGGGTGTAGGTGAAGTCACCGCCAAAGATACGCTGAAAATTCTCCGCAAAGAACTTCTGGCTGGTTTAGGCACAGCCTTAGCTTTAGCCCTGACAATGATTATGCTGTCCTTGATTTGGGCACACCCTCAAGAACGATGGGTAGCTTTTATTGCTGGGTTAGTAATGGCAACAAATACTATTGTGGCAGTCACACTTGGGACTTTACTACCAATGGGTTTGAAGCAGTTGAAACTAGATCCTGCCTTAGTTAGCGGGCCATTAGTCACAACAATGCTAGATACAATTGGGTTTTTAACTTTCCTCTCCCTAATTTCTCTAGCTTTAAACGTCTTGCATTTGCCAACTTAAATTGGGCATGGGGCATTGGGCACTTGTACTGAGTTTCGACTTCGCTCAACTACCGCGAAGTCGTTCGCGCAGTGTCTCGTCCCTTGCGCGTCTCACCTTGGGAGAAGAGAAGTATTGGGCATGGGGCATTTATCATTTATTATTTATGTGCGTCACCGTGTCTTCCCATCTCGTCATCCCCTTGATTCCTGATCCCCTCTGCCCACTTAACCTATTCAGATTTAATTAGAAATGAAGAATAAAGATTTATCATTTCAAGCTTTCCGTGGACTAGCGATTATAGCAGTAGTTGCAATTCACGCATCTGGTATTAATGATGAGACTGAATGGAATTACGGATTCTCCATGATTTTCAGGCAATTTGTTAACTTTGTAGTTCCCGTGTTTATCTTTATTTCTGGTTATTTTACACCCATTTATGAGTTTACGAAACTATCAGATTATTTAGATTTTTATCAGAAAAGACTTAGCAGGATACTTATCCCTTATGTAGTATGGTGCGCTTTAATAATTTTGTTTTACAAGCATAATTATCAATGGCATTGGAGCAAAATTGTTATAGATATGATAACAGGGAAGATTTCAGGACCTTATTACTTCATCATCCTTCTTGTTCAGTTAATTTTGTTGACACCTTTAATGGCTGCGTCAACAAAAAGCACAGTTAAAAACTTTTTATGGTTATCACTGTCTCCTTTGTCGTTGCTTGGTTTGTACTTTTCTAGCTTGCACCTTAATTATGATATTCACTTTCCTTGGTACGCACTCCCTTTTACTGTGTGGGTTGGTTTTTACTATTTGGGACTTCTAGCAAATAAAAGTAATTTAAATATTAAAAATAGAAATATTAGAAAGATTATTTTACTGTATATAGGTTCTATAGTTTTAGCTATAATTGAAGCGCTTTTACTTTGGAAAATTTTCAATCTAACTAGTTTTGCCAATTCCCAAGTTAAGGCATCATCCTTTTTATCTTCGTTTTTATTAATACTACTATTCTTAGCAGTACGAGAAAAAATTAATAATTGGCCTAGAGTTTTAATTATTATTGGTGAATTTTCTTTTGGTATCTACTTATTTCATATGCCAGTACTTGATTTGATGAGTAGAATAACTAACAAGTTTGGCTTTCAAAATTTTTGGATAGCACAATTATTGATTAATTCTTGTGGAGTGATAGCTTTATGCTGTTTTGTAATTACTATAGTTAGAAAAGTTACAGGTGTTAATTTTTCGCAGAAATACTTAGGAATGTAGAAGGCGATTACCTGCTTAAACCGGAACCTGCCGTTTTTTGTTTTTGTCATAAATGATTTAATCTATGTAGGCGATCGCTTTCATAACATCTCCGCTTTTACTTACAGTGGAAGATACTGAATTTGCCCCTCCAATTCTCCATCTAGGCTGCATTCTAAGATTATCATCATATCTTCTATAACTCTTCCAATTGGCATATCAAGGCCAACTTCAATCACCCCTGGCATTGGCTGACCTTGGGCTAACCGTTCATAGGCGTAGCGTGTAATTGTAGCAACATCGTGGGTGAGTAACACTCGATTTTCCTGTGCTGCCCATGACAATATTGTTGGGTCATCCTTACCCGATAAACCAACTTCTTGGACTCGGACAATATCAATATTTGGGTTACGTCGCAGCAAACCTCTGACGATGTTATTATCAAAGTTTTCATCCGCCAGCAATTTTAACATTGTTCCTGTTCAGCCTTGCGAGCCAGTAGGCGATCGCGCAAACCTTGCGGATCAAATCTGGACTGATTCATCTGGCGAATTTCTTGCGCTTGTTGTTGTCGTTGCTGTAGGTATGCTTCAACTTCTTGCTGATGTTTGAGGTAAAAGGCTATCGTGGCATATACATCAGCTAGCTGAAGAGATGGAAAGCGATGAACAATCTCTTCTGCTGTTGTCCCTTGTTTAAACACAGCAACTATGGTGTCAAGTGTGACGCGAGTTTTACCAACCCGAACCACACCATCAGGATTCATTTCTAGTGGTGCAGGTTCAGCGATAATCACCAGTGTCATAAAAAATATCAAATAATATTTTTTAATCGTAGCATTCGAGAGTATTTGGTAAGCGATCGCCTGCTTTCATACCTACGAGATGATTTAATGTTTACAGGCGATCGCTTCAACGCGCATTCTGCGACAACCAATTGTTAAGCTGTCTCGCTGTTTGGTGTTTGGGGCATAGACTCAATTAATGCTCTTAGCACTTTATTAACTGATTCGGGAGTTTTGAAAACTTTTGCCACATCTTCATCCAAAACCACAACTGTTAGATCTTGTGTTCCACTATGCTTAGCAAAGCGGTTCGGTTTCGCTTTCTGGTAATCGAATTGATACTCAGCCAAAAGTTCGTCATCAGAATTTTTTGTATCTTCAAAAGGTGTTTCGCTCATAATCTTCACGTTCCCTTCGAGTCGCTAAACGGGCGCTAATGATCCGAATAGTATTAGGATGTTCGGTGAATGAAACCAACAGCAACCTATTTTGTCTGGAGTGACCAATAATGATTTCTCGCTGCTCATTCATAGAAGAGTGCGTTTGATCATTAAAGATAACTGCTAACGGATTAGCAAACACAGTTTTAGCTTCTTCAAAACTGACTCCGTGTTTGTTTAAGTTTGTAGTTGCTTTGGACTCATTCCACTCGAACTCCATGCCCAAATACTATCTAATCTTTGATTAAACCGTCATAGCTTGGCGCACCTCTATTGGTTCCCCAGTCAAGCTAAAAGCGCGGACTTCGGTAATTTTAACTTTCACCAATTGCCCTTTAAGTTCCTTGATATCGCCAGTGAAGAAAGTCAGACGATTACCGCCTATGCGCCCCATTACCTGGGTGGGATCTTTGGAATTTTGCTCTTCTACTAAAACTTCCTCAATGCGTCCAAAATAACGTTGCGATCGCTCGGCTGCTTTGATGCCCACTAGATGATTTAATCTTTGTAGGCGATCGCTTTTTACTTCTTCGCTTAGCTGATTTTCCCATAAAGCGGCGGGTGTTCCTGGACGCGGAGAATAGGCAGCTGTATTCAACAGGTCAAAGCCAATATCTTCTACCAATTTCAAGGTATTCTCAAACTGTGCTTCTGTCTCTCCTGGAAAACCGACGATTGCATCGGCACTAATCGACGCATCTGGCATATAACGGCGAATTGTATCAATTATCCGGCGGTATTTCTCATGGGTATAACCCCTTGCCATTGCTTTCAACAGTTCGTTATCCCCAGACTGAAAGGGAATATGGAAGTGTTTGCAAATCTTGGGTAATTCTGCACAGGCTTTAATTAATCGCTCAGTAAAATAACGGGGATGACTAGTAGCAAAACGTAGTCTTTCCACCCCTGGCACATCATGAACGTAATACAGTAAATCTGTGAAGGTGTGCAGGTGTCGCCCTTCTGGTGTCACCCCTGGTAAATCCCGTCCATAAGCGTCAATATTTTGACCGAGTAGGGTAATTTCCTTGTAACCTTGCTTGCCTAATTCTAGCATTTCGGCGCGTATAGCTTCTGGTGTGCGGGATTGTTCTACACCACGCACATTAGGAACTACGCAATAGGTACAGCGTTCGTTACAGCCATAAATTACATTCACCCAAGCCGTCACTTTGCTATCCCGTCGCGGCTGGGTGATATCTTCCATAATGTGAACTGGCTCGGTAGCCACAACTTGATTACCTGCAAATACCGATTCCAGCAAATCTTTCAGACGGTTGGCGTGTTGTGGCCCCATCACCAAATCTAATTCGGGGACACGGCGTAATAAACTTTCCCCTTCCTGTTGGGCAACGCATCCAGCAACAATTAATGTTAAATCAGGCTGCTCGTGTTTGCGCTTCGCTTGTCTACCCAGGTAAGAATATACTTTTTGCTCGGCATTATCCCGAATCGTACAGGTATTGTAGAGAATCACATCTGCATGATTGGGATCTTCAGCAAACTCTAAGCCCATGTCTTCTAATATGCCAGCCATGCGCTCTGAGTCGGCTTTATTCATTTGGCAACCAAAAGTAGTGATGTGATAGCGGCGTTTAGAAGTGGTCATTGGGGATTATGCTTAATCAGCGTAAGTTGTTATATAAGCTTTCTTTCTAATCTATCAAAAACAATACGGAAGGATAAGAACTCCTGGTTAAAAACCAGGCGCACGTTACCTCAAGTCTTTCAGTGTATAGAGTAATTTTACTCAGTTTCCTACTGTATTCCTCAAAATCAGGGTTGCAGCCATGATTACTTTTATGTTACTTATATACTACAAAAATACGATCACTGTATTTCTGACTGTTTATGGACACAATAGATAGCAACGTCACAGACTGGACGTATATTAGCTATGAAAAAATCCCGGAAAATTTTAATAAATGGGGTTTAACAGAGTCTGATTATCGCTTGTTTAATAAAACAGATTGGGTGGTAACAGAAAAAATTCATGGCGCTAATTTTGGCGTAACTACCGATGGTGTAGATGTCCGCTTTGCCAAAAGAAAGGAATTTTTACAGCCAGGAGAAGATTTTTTTGATTATCAATCTTTAAAAACTAAATTAGCGCACCAAGTAACAGAGATTTTCCGAATTTTGCAATCGGAAACTAATTTGCAAAAAATATATATTTACGGAGAATTGTTTGGCGGAGAATATCCCCATCCTGATGTACCTGCTGTTAGTTATGTTCAGGCTGTGCAAACTGGTGTTTATTATTCACCAAAAATAGAATATTGTGCTTTTGATATTGTTGTGCTGAAAAGTGATAATGCAGCACAAAGATATTATTTGGATTATGAAATAGCGCTCAAACTATTACTGCAAGTGGGCATCATGGCAGCAGCGCCGTTATTCATCGGCAAATATAATGATGCTTTGGCATATAATATTGAGTTTGAATCTACAATTGGGGCAATTTTAGGTTTGCCGAAGTTGCCTTTCATGAATAAGGCTGAAGGAGTTGTAATTAAACCGCTGCATTCTATTTATATAGAGAAGGGTAAAGAGAAAATCCGTCCCATTATTAAGCAGAAAATTCCGGATTTTGCTGAGAATAGCCGATTTCACCAAGCACAAAAATGGGCTGTGAAACCACAACCAATAATCACTCAAGAGTTAACTCTAGAAGAAGAGTTAACCCAGGAAATGCTGACTTTGGTAACACCTAATCGCTTGAACAATGTTATTTCTAAAGTCGGGAGGTTTTCTGAGAATAATCGAAATCAGCGTCAGCAATTGGTGGAATTATTAATTAGCGATGTATTAGAAAGTTTCCAAGAAGAGTACGCAAGTATTTTCAGTGCTTTAGAATATACTGAACAGCAAAGGATGCTTGAGCAGTTAAATCAAGCATCCCAAAAGTTAGTTGATGATTATAAAGACTGAAGTCCTGACTACGAATTTAGGAGAATTAATCAGGTTTCCATGTACCGTGAAAACCTGGGGGAATGACGCTAGGTAATCCGAGTTTACAAACGGGTGTGTCATCTAAGCGATCGCTATCAAATACCCAAACTTCGCTACTATCAGAATTACCATCATAAACAACGGTTACTAGCCAGCTTTGTGCTTGATTTTGCCCATCTTGAATGTGGATAGGTTCGGAACAATAGCGGTTTGCGCCTAAATCTGCGGACGTAAAGGTTTCTGTTTGGTGATCGAAACGCGCGATCGCATTTAATATTTCTTGGGATATATCTGATTCTGGGCGGAATGTGGACATATAGGTGTAACGTGAAGCTTTTCCCACATTTTGCTGAGGTACACCCGGAAATTCACAATGTCTGTCTACTAGTTCTTGAATTGCTGTAACTTTACCTGTGTCGGGACGCAGATGAACTCGTGTGAGGGTGCTTTTAGCCGCAGTATGAGTTTCTCCTGTGGCCACTTCCCTCAGATATTGGTTTGTCTGGAAATCTTGATAACGGGCGATATCAACAATTACTGTACCGCTAGCATCAACATAACCGTTGGCAAAATGCCATTGAAACCAAGGTTCGGTTTGTCCCCGACTTACCAAAGATAAGTTTTCCCGATCAAATACTAAAATCTGTGTTCCTACTTCAGGATGCCATTTTAGCGAATCACCGTATGTGCTAGCCCCAAACAGCACAGGTAAAATATTTAAGCGCACTGCTGGCGCAAAAAATACCAGGTACTGTCCCGCCAAGACAAAATCATGAATTAAGGGTACACCCTCTAGGGAAACCTGGGCTTTTTGGCGAATTTTGCCAGTAAAATCGCTTTTATAAATGTTGAGTGTGGCGTTTAGTCCTGGACTCAAACCAAAGTTAAAAATCTCTCTCGTTTGGTAATCAACTTTGGGATGGGCAGAATAGGCTAAACCCCGATCCAAACCACCTAAATCATCTAAGCCTAGAGTTTCAATATTTTCAAGGTCAAGGGCATAAGGGCGATCGCCTTCCCACAATGCTAAAAGTTTATCAGGTAATGCCAACACTGAGGTATTGGCGACATTTTTAATTGGTTTACGCCATTGATTCCAAATTGGCCCTGGTGCAGTCATGCCATAGTTACCGTAAAGCAGTTTACCTGCTTTTGCTTCTTCTTGATAACCAGGCGTTTGCACATAGCGGTAAACTCCGCTAGCCCCTGCATCGGTAAAATTCACAGCTAGAATCGCCCCATCGCCATCAAACCAGTGTCCTACATGGGTGTTACCTCGTTCTAGCCTTGCAGGGCCATTGCGGTACAGTGTGCCGCGTAAACCTTCAGGTATCTTGCCAAACAGAATCGGTAATTCGCTACGGGGAAATTCTACCCCAGGTTGTGCGATCGCCTGACTCCAGGCTTTTTTTATTGACTTTTTATTAATTGTGTGCATATGAACTTTACTTTCAAAATTAACAAAACTCGTGCCACTAGTAACAATTTAGAAGTTAATCAATTTAATCAATACCTCCAACTAGAGAAATAAATTTTTCTCCTAGGCAATTCTTCATATTTTCCTTAGAATTACTATTTATAATAAATACAATCTTGTATAAAAAACTACTTAGACAGCACGAAGCCAGGAGCTATATCATCTGTAATTTTATTCAAAAAATCATCAATAAAAAATACTAAAAGCAAGAAATAGCTAATCAAATAAAATAGAATTTCTATGTATTGTTAAACAATAGTTTTGCTTGAGATGACAATGTGAATAATAAATTAACATTATTAAACATTTTTTAATAAATTTACAATATGCAATATATACAATATTATCCAGAGTTTCTGCTTCAGATACTCCATAGTATACCTGACCCAGTTTTTGTCAAAGACCGCCAACATAATTGGGTATTTCTGAATGCGGCTTATTGTCGTTTTATCGGCTTTGAGCAAACAGAATTAATTGGGAAATCAGAATATGATATTTTTTCTAAAAATCAAGCAGATAAACTGCGCGAGCAAGATGAATTTGTATTTAATACCGGCATTGCTCATCAAACAGAAGAATCTTGGACTAATCTAGATGGTGTCAAATCCTGGCTATTAATTAAAAAATCTTGTTTTGCAGATGGTTTAGGTAACCAGTTTTTAATTGGTATTATTCGTGATATTACACAAGAAAAGTTGCAGGAGGCGAAACTCAAAACTTCACAACAAGTACTGGAACAGGTAATCAATAATATACCTCTAGCAACTTATTGGAAAGACTTTAATTCTGTGTATTCGGGAAGCAATCAAAAATTTGCTGAAATCATAGGACTAGATGAGCCAAATAAGATTATTGGTAAAACTGATTATGATTTAATTAAAAATCAAAACCAGCCTGACTGGTTTTGGGAGTCAGATTTACAAGTCATACAATCTCAAAAACCAGAGTATGGTATTATCAACCGATATATCCAAGCAGATGGTAAACAACTGTGGTTAGAAACTCATAAAATTCCTTTAAAAGATAATCAAAAAAATTTTTTGGGAATTTTGGTAACTTGTCAAGATATTACTGCTCGCAAACAAGCAGAATTAGCACTTGCAGAAAAAGTAGCTTTAGCAGCATTGCACGTAGAAATTAATACTGCTATTACTCAAAGTTCTACATTAAAAGCTAGTCTTAAACATTGTACAGATGCTATAGTCAAGCACTTAAATGCTGCCTTTGCTCGCATCTGGACATTAAATTCCCAGGAAAATGTATTGGAACTACAAGCTAGTTCGGGAATGTATACCCACATTGACGGGCCTCACAGGCGCGTTCCTGTAGGGATGTTCAAAATTGGATTAATCGCCCAAGAACGTCAACCTCACTTAACTAATTCAGTCTTAGAAGATCCGCGTGTGGGGGATAAAGAGTGGGCTAAGCGTGAAGGTATGGTTGCTTTCGCTGGATATCCTTTAATTTTAGATGGAAATCTGGTTGGTGTGATTGCAATGTTTGCCCGTCATCCCCTCACAGAATTAACCTTAGATGCGTTGAGATTAGCTGCTAATGAGATTGCTTTAGGTATCAAGCGCTTACAAGCTGAAGAAGCTTTGCAGGAGAGTGAAAGCAAGTATCGTCAATTAGTTGAAACCTGCCAAGATATGATTTGGTCATTAGATACCCAAGGATATTTTATCTTTGTAAATCAAGCAGTGAAAAATATCTATGGCTATGAACCCGAAGAAATGATTGGTCGTCACTGTAGCGAGTTTGAGCCTTCAGAAAAACTGCAAAAAAGCTTAAATATTTTGCCACAAAAACTAACAGCCGAGTCAGTCTATCATTATGAAGCTGTTGTTCTATCCAAAGATGGTAAGAGCTTGCATTTGTTATGTAATGCCTGCTTATTACAAGATGAAACTGGGAATATTTTGGGAACAACTGGTACAGCGACTAATATTACTCAACTCAAACAAGCAGAAACAGCCCTGTTACGTGGTAATGCTATATTGCAAGCGCAACAAGAAGCTTCTATCGATGGAATTCTGATTATTGATGAAAATCGATTAGTAGCATCTTATAATCGAAATTTTGCTGAATTATGGCAAATTCCGGCAACAATACTGGCAACTAATGATGATCGCCAACTCTTGGGATGGGTATTAGATCAACTAGAGAATCCTCAAGAATTTTTGGCTAAAGTTGAGTATTTGTATCAACATCCCCAAGAAGAAAGCCGTGATGAAATTTTACTCAAATCTGGACAGACTTTTGACCGTTATTCAGCACCAGTGCGATCACCCGCAGGTGAATTTTACGGCAGAATTTGGTATTTTCGTGATATTACCGCCCGGAAACAAGCCGAAGCCGCCCTGCTGAACTCGGAAGCACAATTACGCCAACAAACACACAAACTTCAAGCCACATTACAGGAACTTCAACACACCCAAACTCAGCTAATTCAAAGTGAAAAAATGTCAAGTTTGGGACAATTAGTCGCTGGCGTAGCCCATGAAATTAACAACCCTGTGAATTTTATTTATGGCAATCTCAACTACGCCAATACATATACCCAAGATTTGCTCCAACTATTAGAACTCTACCAAAAACACTATCCCCAACCAGTGCCAGAAATTGAGGATTTTACAGAAATGATAGAACTAGATTTCTTGCGGTCAGATTTGCCAAAAATAGTGAAATCTATGCAATTTGGGGCAATTCGCATTCGGGAAATAGTGCTTTCACTGCGAAATTTCTCACGTTTGGACGAAGCTGAAATGAAAGCGGTTAATATCCATGAGGGAATCGATAGCGCCCTGATGATTTTACATAGCCGGATCAAGGGTAAAAATAAACTTCCCGAAATTGAAGTGATCAAAGAATATGGCAACTTACCCCTAGTCGAATGTTACTCTGGACAGCTAAACCAAGTATTGATCAATATTTTGGCAAATGCGATTGATGCCTTAGAAGATTCACTGATGATTAAACAATGCTCAAGAGAAAAATTATTGCACAGAGAAAAACCGCAGATTAACATTTACACCCAACTAATAGAATCAAATCTAGTAAAAATTCGGATTGCTGATAACGGCCCAGGAATCGCAGAAAATATTAAACAGCGTATATTTGATCCTTTTTTCACTACCAAGGCAGTTGGCAAAGGTACAGGTATGGGACTTGCCATTAGCTACCAAATTATCACCAAACAACATGGTGGTTTTTTGGAATGCATTTCATCACCAGGAGAAGGTACTGAATTTGTGATTACTATTCCTCTGAAACAAAAATAAAAATTCAACGTGCTAAAAATCAATTTTGAGTATAAACTAAAACCAACTTTCGAGAATTGGTAACTGGGTGCAATAATGTCTACTGCTACGGTTAAAGCCTGTAGTTTGGGGCGAAAAATTTATCTCAATGCTCACAGATTTAGCAGAGCGATCGCTTTCGTAATCATGCTGTGGGGGTGTACAGCACCTGGATTCAACGCCTCTAATGTAGCTTGGAAGACTTATATTAATAACCGCTACGGCTTTGAGTTTCCCTATCCAAGTAACTGGAATGCTTTGCCACCTCCAGACAATGACGACGGCATTGCCTTTGTTTCACCGCAAAAAAGCTCAGTAGTAATTCGGGCTTGGGCTGGGAATCGGCTACCAGAATCAGCCAGCCCTGATGCTAAAATTACTGTGAATCCTAATTTTAAGACTGCCCAAGGAATACCTGGGGTAATGGTTGTAGAAGTGGGTCAACAAGTAAGTTCCATGACCCTCACCATCACTCAGGGTCAAGTTAAATACTACTGGCAAGGGCGTAGCCAAAGCCAAGATTTTACTGATTACTACCGTTTCTTCTACTACATAGCCCAGCAATATAAAGTTCCGCAATGAATGGGGCATGGGGCATTGGGCATTGGGCATTCATTTCTTATTTATCTCCCTTAGACTTCTTGCATAAGTCGGGAAAAAGGGAAGGTGGGGCCCCCTTTGGGGATAAGGGGCGGGGGGAAGGGGAAAAGGTTTTGTATTATCCCCTTTCCCTTTAACCTTTACCCTTTTCCCCCCTCTTGCTAAAAGGACTTTTGCAAGAGGTCTCTTGTCCTTCTTGTCCCCCTCTTCGCACTTTTGACTTTTGACTTTTGACTTTTGACTTGATATGTCCCCCCCAATCTCGATTTTCTCCCTTTGGGTGGTTGAGAGGTGACACAAACCTGATAGATTTAGCTTACAGCGAGTGAAACAGGTAAAAATGAAAGTCCTGGTTATTGGTGGCGATGGCTATTGTGGATGGGCAACTGCTCTTTACCTTTCAAATCAAGGTTATGAGGTTGGGATATTAGATAGTTTAGTGCGGCGGCACTGGGATAACGAGTTAGGTGTCGAAACTCTCACTCCGATCGCGCCAATTCAGCAACGTATTCAGCGCTGGTACGACTTAACCGGTAAATCCATAGACCTTTTTGTTGGCGATATCACTAATTACGAGTTCCTCCATAAAGCACTGCACCAATTCCAACCTGGTGCGATCGTGCATTTTGGGGAACAGCGATCGGCGCCATTTTCGATGATTGACCGTGAACACGCAGTTCTGACTCAGACAAACAATGTAGTCGGGACTCTGAATTTGCTGTATGCGATGCGAGAAGATTTCCCCGATTGTCATTTAGTCAAGCTGGGGACAATGGGTGAATACGGTACACCCAATATCGACATCGAAGAAGGCTATATCACCATTGAACACAACGGGCGCAAGGATACATTGCCTTATCCTAAACAACCAGGTTCAATGTATCACCTCAGCAAAGTCCACGACAGTCATAACATCCATTTTGCTTGTCGGATTTGGGGATTGCGGGCTACAGACTTAAATCAAGGTGTAGTTTATGGGGTTTTAACCGAAGAAACGGGAATGGACGAATTGTTGATCAATCGCCTCGATTACGATGGGGTATTTGGTACAGCACTTAACCGCTTTTGTATTCAAGCCGCTATTGGCCATCCCTTGACTGTTTACGGTAAAGGCGGACAAACGCGGGGCTTTTTAGATATTCGGGATACAGTGCGGTGTATTGAAATAGCGATCGCTAATCCAGCCCAACCTGGTGAATTCCGTGTCTTTAACCAATTTACCGAACAATTCAGTGTTGGTGATTTGGCAATTATGGTGAAAAAAGCCGGGAACGCAATGGGATTGAATGTGGAAGTCGATCACCTGGATAACCCCAGAGTCGAGAAAGAAGAACATTATTTCAACGCTAAAAATACAAAACTACTCGATTTAGGTTTAGAACCTCACTATCTCTCTGATTCTCTGCTTGATTCTCTGCTAAATTTTGCTATCAAGTATCAAAAACGAGTTGACAACAAGCAAATCCTGCCTAAAGTCTCTTGGCATAGAAAGTAAGGTAAATTCTGTGTGCGGTTGATAACAGAACCCTATTTAAGTCAAGTAAGTCGCTGGCCTGAAACTGGTCGTCATATCCTAGCCCAATATGACGACCAGTCAATTGTTGTGTATCAAGCATATCGTCCAGCTATTGGTCACTTCGCTGCCACCCACGGGTATTTTGGCGGCGAATTTAGTCTTGATCGGATGAGTTGGATCAAGCCGAATTTTTTGTGGATGATGTATCGTTCCGGATGGGGTATAAAAACTGGGCAAGAAGTAATATTAGCTATTTGGATTCAACGTTGGGCTTTTGAAGAAATGTTGGCACAAGCAGTACATTCCACATTTAATCCCGAAGTCTATCTCAGTAAAAATGCTTGGCACTTAGAGCTAAAAGAGTCACAGGTGCGGTTGCAATGGGACCCGGATCATGATCCATCAGGGGCCAAATTGCAACGACGGGCTATTCAGTTAGGGTTACGGGGAAAAGTGCTGGCTAATTATGCCAAAGATTGGATTTTGCAGATTGAAGACATTTCCGATTTTGTTCAACAACAGCGGCAAAACATTAATTCTGACTGTGCAGAATTGATTACACCACGCGAGACGGTTTACCCTGTGATTGATCAACAAACGCAAAACAAGCTGGGATTATCTGCCTGGATTGAATAGTTTTTTATGAAAATAGCCCTATTCACCGAAACCTTTTTGCCCAAGGTGGACGGTATTGTAACGCGCTTGCGTCACACCGTTGACCATCTACAGCGTCATGGAAATCAAGTCTTAGTGATTGCCCCAGAAGGCGGGATCACCGAACATAAAGGAGCTAAAGTTTACGGCGTTAGTGGCTTTCCCCTGCCATTATATCCAGAGTTAAAAATGGCGCTACCCCGACCAGCAATTGGTTACGCTTTAGAAGACTTTAAACCAGATATTATTCATGTCGTCAATCCAGCAGTTTTGGGATTATCTGGGATATTTTATAGTAAAGTCCTGAAAATTCCTTTAGTAGCGTCTTACCATACCCATTTACCTCAATATCTTCAGCATTACGGTTTAGGAATGTTGGAAGGCTTACTTTGGGAATTACTCAAAGGCGCACACAATCAAGCTGAGTTAAATCTTTGTACTTCCACGGCGATGATGGAGGAATTAACAGCACATGGGATTGAACGGGTAGATTTGTGGCAAAGAGGCGTGGATACAGAATTATTCCATCCTGATTTAGCTAGTATCGAGATGCGATCGCGTCTATCACAAAATCATCCCCAAAATCCTCTATTACTCTACGTTGGTCGTCTATCTGCCGAGAAAGAAATTGAGCGGATCAAACCAATTTTAGAGGCAATTCCCCAAGCGCGGTTAGCATTGGTAGGAGATGGCCCCCACCGCCAAGCACTGGAAAAACATTTTGCTGGGACTAATACCAACTTTGTCGGTTATCTCATGGGACGGGAATTAGGTTCGGCTTTTGCGAGTGCTGATGCCTTTATTTTTCCTTCCCGGACAGAGACACTAGGATTAGTCCTACTAGAAGCAATGGCCGCAGGTTGTCCTGTAGTCGCAGCTCGTTCAGGTGGAATTCCTGATATTGTTACAGACGGGGTCAATGGCTATCTTTTTGAGCCAACAGCAGATATTCAAGGTGCAATTACCGCTACTGTTCGCTTGTTACAGGAGAAACAAGAATGTGACTTGATCCGTCAAAATGCCCGTAGAGAAGCCGAAAGGTGGGGATGGGCAAATGCTACACGTCAGCTACAAGATTATTATCAAAAAATAATTTTTTCGCAAAAGTTGACAAAAGTACTCTAAGTAGCCATCATAAACTGCGTACAGCAGGAAGTATAAAAAAGGGCATGGGGTATGGGGCATTTGTCATTTGTCGTCCTTGTCCTCCTTGTCCCCCTTGTCCCCCTTCCCTTGTCTCCCCCTCCCCCCCTAGTCCCTAGTCCCTAATCCCTAATCCCCATGACACTCCCTAATCCTGGTAGCGTCTTGGCTACATTAACTGAACTCACTCAGGTTAATCGTACCCACGCCTTGCTGCGTCGTGTTAAAGATCTTTCTGTTAACGAATTTGTTTGTTTACTAGATTTTATTACTGCTGAGTTTCAGCAATTTCTCAGAGCGATTGAGCTAATCAATAATGAAGCTCTAGAAACTATGCTGGAGAAAGTGCTAGAAGCCATCACACTGAAAATTGGTCAAATCCTCCAAGCAGAACACACTGCCATTTTTTTAGTAGATTATGATAAAGGCCAGTTGTGGTCAAAAGTTCCCCAAGATAATAGTCAAAAATTTTTAGAAATTCGCACTCCTATTTCAGTTGGTATTCCCGGTCAAGTTGCCAGCACTGGCAAATATTTAAATATAGCTGAAACTGCTACTCATCCTCTATTTAGCCCAGAATTAGAAAAACAAATGGGCTACAAAATTCACAATCTTTTATGTATGCCAGTTTTGAGTAGTAAAAACCAAACTGTTGCAGTGGTTCAACTGGCTAATAAAGCTGGAAATATTCCCTTTGATCATGATGATGAGGAAAGATTTCGAGATTTTGCAGCTTCGATTGGGATTATTTTGGAAAGTTGCCAAACTTTCTATGTAGCAGCTCGCAATCAACGAGGAGCCACAGCACTTTTACGAGCAACTCAAACCCTAGGGCAAAGTTTAGATTTAGAAGCAACTTTGCAAATAGTGATGGAGCAAGCTCGGATTTTAATGCAAGCAGACCGCAGCACCTTATTTTTATATCGTAAAGAAATGGGGGAACTCTGGACAAAGGTAGCGGCGGCGGCAGATGGCACAAACGCCATCGAAATCCGGATGCCTTGCAACCGGGGAATTGTTGGCTATGTGGCTGCTACTGGGCAAGCTGTGAATATTCCAGATGCTTATCGAGATCCCCGCTTTGATCCATCTACAGATAGAAAAACGGGATATCTAACTCGCAATATTTTATGTTTACCAGTATTTAATTCCGCCAATGAATTAATCGGCGTAACTCAATTAATTAATAAGCAACAAGGTAGTTTTACTGCATCTGATGAAGAATTTATGCGAGCTTTTAATATCCAAGCTGGAATTGCTTTGGAAAATGCTCGACTTTTTGAAAATGTGCTGTTAGAAAAACAATATCAGAAAGATATTTTACAAAGTTTATCTGATGCGGTAATTTCTACAGATATGGTAGGTCGGATTGTCACAATTAATGATGCGGCTTTAGAATTACTAGGTTGTCCAATCAGAGATAATCCTCACAAAAATCATAAACATTTGTGGGAAAAAAATTTACTTGGTCGCTTTGTTTGGGAAGTTGTCCCCATTGAAAATTTACAAATGCGGCTGGAAGATAGTTTAAAAACTGGAGCCAAACATTATGTTCCAGAACAAAATTTGACGGTGGGATTGTACCATGTCCCTATTGCTGAGAGCCAAGTAAAGAGTGATGGGGCGACACCAAGCAATCAGCAACTTCAGAACCAAAATAACACTTCTCCCTCAGGAGAACCTCTTTACACTCCTGGTTCCTTAATTTTGGCATTGTGCGATCGCCAAAATCCAGATGTTTTTATTCCCTGGAATCTACCCCTGACTCCCCAATCTAAGTTTTTGAGTGCGAGTGAGGTACAAAAAGTTGAACGCAGCACCAATCTAACTGTGAATCCTTTAACTAATCCTGAAGGTGGAGTGCGGGGTGGTTTGGTGGTTCTAGAAGACATCAGCCAGGAAAAACGCCTAAAAACTACCATGTACCGCTACCTTACACCCCATGTTGCTG
This sequence comes from Calothrix sp. NIES-2100, assembly GCF_002368195.1. GTDB lineage: Bacteria > Cyanobacteriota > Cyanobacteriia > Cyanobacteriales > Nostocaceae > Aulosira. The sequence continues at coordinate 6,268,999 of NZ_AP018178.1, forward strand.
AACAAGTTATGGCTTTGGGGGACGATGCTTTAATGGTGGGAGAACGGAAAGATGTAACAATTTTATTTTCTGATATCCGTGGATATACTACCCTGACAGAAAATCTCGGTGCGGCTGAGGTAGTATCATTGCTCAACCAGTATTTTGAAACAATGGTAGAGGCAGTTTTTAACCATGAAGGCACTTTAGATAAGTTTATTGGCGATGCTTTAATGGCGGTGTTTGGTGCGCCTTTACCCCTGACAGAAAATCATGCTTGGAGAGCCGTACAAGCAGCATTAGATATGCGCCAACGGTTAGCAGAATTTAATCAGCGGCGGATTATTCAAGCACAGCCACAAATCCATATTGGCATTGGGATTAGCTCCGGAGAAGTGGTTTCTGGTAACATTGGTTCCCACAAACGTATGGATTACACCGTCATTGGCGATGGCGTGAATTTAAGTTCCCGCTTGGAAGGTGTAACAAAAGAATATGGATGTGATATAGTATTAAGTGAATTTACTTACAATTTGTGCAGCGATCGCATTTGGACGCGTCAGTTAGATAAAATTCGCGTCAAAGGGAAGTATCAAGCGGTGAATATCTATGAGTTAATTAGCGATCGCACTACTCCTCTTGATGATGCCACCCAAGATTTTTTATTCTATTATCAGTCAGGAAGAATGGCTTATTTAGCACGTAACTTTCAACGTGCGATCGCCTGTTTTGAAGCTGCTAAGAACATTCGACCGCAAGACCAGGCCGTTAATATCCACCTAGAACGCGCTCACAATTACCAGCAAACACCACCCCCAGAGTCTTGGGATGGTGTCTGGACAATGGTTGCTAAGTAATTGGTCAATGGTCAATGGTCAATGGTCAAAAAAATTCTTGACTATGGACTCTTGACTCTTGATTTTTAACAACTTTAGCCTTCCGGTTCATCCTGGTTACCCTGGTCATCCTCAAAAGGACTTTCACCAATTTTTAGTTGTTTTTTTGTCCGTTTTAACTGTTTCCAAAGCTCTTTGATTTGTTTGTAAGCTTCCTCAGGTGGTAATTTACCCCCAGTTTCTAAGTTACAAATGTAACTTATTCGCTGGGCAAATTCCTGTAGATTTGCATTGAAAACCAAATTTTCTGGCTTCACATGACCGTAGTAACGACCACGAGGATAGAGAAAATCATCTTTATTCACTGTTTTTTTCTCCACTTGTTCAACTCCCCCCTGTAGTTATATCTGAAGCTGAATCATTAGCCGTTCTACATCTCTGTTTTGTCCAGTCGGGAGTCATTAATAAATTAAACTCCTTTTGTTTATACGTTTTAGGAAAATTTGTCAATTCTAATCTTAAACAGAGATTGTCAAAGCTAAGTATCCTTCAATAGTAATATTTACTAAGTAGATTTTTAATTAAGATACCAAACGTCAGATAAATTACTCTTGCTCTTTACCAAAGCATTACATCTGAGTGCATGATTGCTCAAAATCAGGAAGGCTATTAGATATGAGCAAAGCCTTATTACCAATGTATTAATATATACTATATATTCCAATTTTAATATTTTTCCTTGAGGACGAAAATTTAACTAGATCGTCAAAAAATGCAGTTTATCAAAAAATTATAGCAATTTTCAAAATGATTGTGACTCTCAAGAGTCAGTTGTCATTGGGCATGGGGCATGGGGACTGGGGCATTGGTGAACAAAGTCTCTTGCAATAGGCAATAGTTATTTGTCCCCCTTGTCCCCCTTGTCCCCCTTGTCCTCCTTGTCCCCCCTGCTCCCCAAACTTCGTTCTCTCTTTATCTCCCTTGTTTACTATTGCTGAGAACCACCTGCATCTACTTTGTCAGTTAGTTCCCACAACAAATTCAGAGTGCTATTTGCTAGTTGTGATTGACTGCTCAACGATCAGCAATGGCTAATTACTAATAACTAAAGATAAAATGGTTTAGCTTTAAGCGCCAAGATCTGCCCATATCCTGTAAATTTACTGCTCACCATGTCTGTTCATTCCAAGTTATACGAAGGCAAAGCAAAAATTCTCTATACCACGGACGATCCTGAAGTCTTGTTGGCTGATTTTAAAGACGATGCCACTGCCTTTAATGCCCAAAAACGCGGTAGTATCCAAGGTAAGGGAAGCATTAACTGTATTATATCTAGTAAGCTGTTTGGGCAGTTAGAAGCACAAGGCATAAAAACTCATTTTATTGACAACCCTGCCCCACATCAAATGCGGGTGAAGGCAGTAAAGATTGTGCCCTTAGAAGTAGTTGTGCGAAATATTGCAGCGGGTAGTCTGTGTGTGCAAACAGGGCTAGCATTGGGCACAATACTCAAACAGCCTTTAGTAGAGTTTTATTACAAAAATGATCAATTAGGCGATCCGTTATTAACAAGCGATCGCCTCTACCTGCTAGAACTAGCTACTCCGGAACAAGTTGAGACAATTACCCATCTAGCATTGCAAATCAATGAGTTCCTCCGGAGCTTTTGGCAGCGTTGTGGCATTACTCTAGTAGACTTCAAACTAGAGTTTGGCTTGGACTCACAAAATCAAGTACTCTTGGCAGATGAAATTAGCCCTGATACTTGCCGTTTGTGGGACGCAGCCCAAGAGGACACTAACCTTCGGGTTATGGACAAAGACCGCTTTCGTAAAGACTTAGGAAATATAGAAAATGCCTACCAGGAGGTTTTACAAAGAGTTTTACAAGCAGTAGAAAGCCAAAATTAAATCAAAACGGTAAAAATATTATTTTTGTTTTTTACCTTTTACATGCGAGCATGATTGCCTTGTGATGGTGTGTGGACGAGAAGAGGAATTAAAATAAAATGCGTTTATCTCCCGTATTGGTGGCGGCAGTAGCAATTGCAGCCCCTTTAGGTACTTCGCTCAGTGCAAATGCACAAACCACTGACAATGTTAAACAGACAGCAGATTTGTTGACACCGACGACAAATCTGCTGTCTGAAGATCAGATCAATCAAGAACAAAAACATTCTAGTGAGAATAGCAAATCTTACCCCCAATTCCCAACGGTTTCGGCGGAAGGTATAAATTCTCCTACTGTCGTCGCAGCATTTCCCCATTCTTCAGCGGGGACTGCAACACCAGAAATCATAGTCCCAACCACAACAGAGCCAAAAACTACACAAATTCCGCAAACATCTCCTAGTGCAGGGGTGAGGGCACTAAAGGGACTCCAGCCTCGGACGATCGCAGCTGCATTCCCCAAGCAGCCAGCTAAAACTACAACACCAACAATTATCCAAATTCCGCAAACATCTGCTAGTGCAGGGGTAAAGGCACTAGAGGGACTTCAATCTCGGGCGATCGCAGTATCGCCCAATTCCTCAAGAGTTGCCCAAATTCCGCAACCCACCCTACAGCAAACAACTCCACAGCCTACTCCTCAACCAGCACCAGTTCCTAACATTCCACCGCCAAATACGCCACAACCAACACCTTCGGCGGTTCCCAATAACACCCCATCCCCGCAAAATAACAACCCACCTTTAGGTACACCTGTATTTCCCAACAACCAAGAATCAACTCCAGAATCGAGTGAACCTAGGGTGTTAGTAGGGGAAGTATCGGTGAGATCGCAAACTGGGCAATTAGCACCGGAACTGGAAAATCAAGTCTACTCAGTAATTCGTACCCAACCTGGAAGGACAACCACCCGTTCCCAACTCCAAGAAGATATTAATGCCATCTTTGGGACAGGATTCTTCTCCAATGTCCAAGCTGTGCCAGAAGATACACCATTGGGTGTGCGGGTAAGTTTTGTAGTTCAGCCAAACCCAGTCCTCACCAAGGTACAAATTCAAGCAAATCCAGGTACAAATGTTACATCTGTACTACCGCAAAATACTGCTGATGAAGTATTTCGCGCACAGTATGGCAAAATCCTCAATTTACGCGACTTGCAGGAAGGTATCAAGCAGTTAACCAAGCGGTATCAAGACCAAGGTTACGTCCTAGCCAATGTCATTGGAGCGCCCCAAGTCTCGGAAAATGGAGTTGTCAACTTGCAAATAGCAGAAGGGGTAGTAGAAGACATTAAAGTCCGGTTCCGCAATAAAGAAGGACAGGATGTAGACGAGAAAGGAGAACCAATCCGGGGTCGGACACAGCCATATATCGTCACACGAGAATTGGAATTAAAGCCAGGACAGGTATTCAACCGCAACACCGTACAAAAAGATTTACAACGGGTATATGGGCTGGGAATCTTTGAAGATGTCAACGTCTCCCTTGACCCTGGTAGTGACCCCAGCAAGGTAGATGTAGTGGTGAATGTGGCGGAACGCAATAGCGGTTCGATCGCAGCTGGTGCGGGGATAAGTTCTGCCAGTGGACTATTTGGTACTATTAGTTACCAGCAGCAAAACCTCAATGGCAGAAACCAAAGGCTGGGAGCAGAATTACAAGTAGGTGAACGAGAACTGCTGTTTGACCTGCGCTTCACAGATCCTTGGATTGCAGGCGATCCAAGCCGGACATCCTACACAGCGAATATTTTCCGTCGCCGCTCAATTTCCTTAATTTTTGATGGCAAAGATAACAATATTGAGACCTTTGCACCAGGTGACACCGAAGGCGATCGCCCCCGTGTTGTCCGCTTAGGTGGTGGTATCACCTTTACCCGTCCACTTTCTGGGAATCCCTACGCTATTCCGGAATGGACGGCTTCTGCTGGCTTGCAATATCAACGGGTTTCCACCAAAGATGCCGATGGTAATAGCAGAACCCAAGGTACAATCTACCGGGATGGACAGCCGACAGAACTAATTCCCCTAACTGAATCAGGCTCAGGTGACGACGATTTGCTGCTATTCCAATTAGGCGCACAACGCGATCGCCGCAATAACCCCTTGCAACCCACTAGTGGTTCCTATCTCCGTTTCGGGGTAGATCAGTCAATTCCCATAGGACAAGGTAATATCTTCCTGACACGCTTACGGGGTAGCTACAGCCAATATCTTCCCGTCAGCTTAATTAGCATCAGTAAAGGGCCACAAACTCTGGCTTTTAACTTGCAAGGAGGTACTATTTTCGGTGACCTACCCCCCTATGAAGCCTTTACCTTAGGTGGAAGTAACTCCGTACGTGGTTATGAAGAAGGCACATTAACCAGCGCCCGCAGTTACGTACAAGCCTCTGTTGAATATCGCTTCCCCGTATTTTCCGTAGTTAGTGGCGCATTATTTTTCGATTTTGGTACTGATTTAGGCACTAGTACCAGATCAGCAGAATTGCTAAATAAAAATGGTACAGGCTACGGCTATGGTCTGGGCGTGCGCGTGCAATCACCATTAGGTCCAATACGGATTGACTATGGTATAAACGACGATGGTGATAGCCGAATTAACTTTGGGATTGGGGAAAGGTTTTAAGTTGGTAAGTTGTCAGTTGTCAGTTGTTAGTTGTGAAAAACCAATGACCAATGATCATTGACCATTGACTCTTGACTCTTGCCCCCTAACCAGGAAAGATGAATATTTTCAGGTGCAGTTCGCAGGTTCACAAATCTGAACATGAACATTACCAACCGCAAAAAATTGACTTTTTGCTTATGCAACAACACACAATAGCTGCGTCAATCACTCAAACCGGAGTGGGGCTGCATAGCGGTGTGAGTACCCAGGTGCGGATACTACCAGCTGAGGTGGGTAGCGGACGCTACTTTGTGCGAGTAGATTTACTCAATTCGCCAATTATTCCCGCGCAAGTTGCAGCAGTTAGTCAAACTGTTCTCTCTACCCAGTTGGGTAAAGGTGAGGCTAGCATTCGTACTGTAGAGCATTTGTTGGCAGCTCTGGTGGGTATGGGTGTGGATAATGCCCGGATTGAAATTGATGGCCCGGAATTACCCCTTCTAGACGGTTCGGCGCGGGTATGGGCTGAAAGTATCGCTGAAGTTGGCTGGCGATCGCAAAGAGTGAATGATGGCGAATTATCCCCGGTGATTAAAGAGCCAATTTGGATTTACGAAGGCGATACTTTTGTTGCTGCTATCCCCGCACCAGAAACCCGTTTTACCTACGGAATTGACTTTGATCTGTCTGCTATTGGTAACCAATGGCACAGTTGGTCACTGCCTGCCGATGTGGAAAAAGCCTCTGCTAGCTTTGCTTCAGAAATCGCTCCCGCACGTACTTTTGGTTTGCTGCATCAAATCGAACATTTGCAAAAGACTGGCTTGATTAAGGGCGGTAGCTTAGAAAATGCCCTTGTCTGTGGCCCTGATGGCTGGTTAAATCCACCATTAAGATTTGCAAATGAGCCAGTACGTCATAAAATCTTGGATTTAGTAGGAGATTTGAGTTTAGTGGGAAATATCCCCTCGGCTCACTTCTTAGCGTATAAGGCCAGCCACAATTTACATATTCAACTGGCACAGAGAATTTTGGATTTGGGACTTTAGATTGCTCAATCAATCCAAAATCTAAAATCTAAAATCTAAAATTCCTTCGCTGACTTGATTCCAGATTGAAAAACAAGCACACAGCCAATGACAACCCTCACCGAAGCCAATACCACCGATGCGATCGCCACTGCTTCTACCATTGAAGCCGAAAGCACACCAGAGGTGAAAAAAACCTTCACTACTGAAGAAATTCAAAACCTCTTACCTCACCGCTATCCGTTTTTACTGGTAGACAAAATTATTGACTATGTTCCCGGCAAATCAGCAGTAGGCGTGAAAAACGTCACCATCAACGAACCCCAATTTCAAGGTCATTTCCCAGGTAGACCCCTGATGCCCGGTGTGCTAATTGTGGAAGCAATGGCACAAGTAGGCGGCATAGTCTTGACCCAACTCCCAGATTACGAAGCAGGTGGACTGTTTGTCTTTGCTGGTATCGATAAAGTCCGCTTTCGTCGCCAAGTAGTCCCCGGAGATCAGCTGATCATGACCGTGGAACTGTTGTGGGTAAAACAGCGTCGTTTCGGTAAAATGCAAGGTCGTGCTGAAGTGGACGGTCAGATAGCTGCTGAAGGCGAATTGATGTTTTCTTTAGTAAACTAAAAACCTACTCTTGTGGTAAGGGCACAGCCGTGAAGTGCCTTTACTGAATCCTGAAAAAGGATACCAGTAAAACCAACATGCCACAATAGCAATTTATAATTTCTTAAATTTCTGCGCCCTCACACCTAACTTGCTTCGCCCGACACTTCGGTCACTGAAGACTTAATTTTTCAGTACCTGATTACTTAAACGTTCCGCAACGCCAGTCGCCGTAATGGAGACGGCAGTAACGACAACGGGGTCAACCCCTGCATCGCGCTGCCTGTCAAATTCCCTGAAGGCGCAGGCTATCAAGACAGTTCTGGAGATTCACCCTTGAAGACGCTAATTCACCCAACTGCTGTAATTCATCCTAACTCGGAACTCCACCCATCAGTGCAAGTCGGTGCCTATGCTGTGATTGGAGCGCATGTTAAAGTCGGCCCGGAAACTGTTATTGGCGCTCATGTAGTGCTAGAAGGGCCTTGTGAAATTGGGGCGCGAAATCAAATTTTCCCTGGTGCAGCTATCGGCATGGAACCCCAGGATCTCAAATATGTGGGAGAACCTACCTGGGTCAAAATTGGTGACAATAACCAAATTCGTGAATATGTTACCATCAACCGCGCCACTGGTGCTGGGGAAGCGACAGTTATTGGCAACGGTAACCTACTGATGGCTTATGTCCATGTGGCTCATAACTGCGTGATCGAAGACCATGTGATTATCCCCAACTCAGTGGCGCTGGCGGGTCATGTCCACATCGAATCAAAGGCTAGATTGGGCGGGGTTTTGGGAGTTCATCAATTTGTGCATATTGGTAGACACTCAATGGTGGGAGGTATGGCACGTATTGACCGCGATGTGCCGCCATATATGCTTGTGGAAGGAAATCCAGCCAGAGTGCGCACCCTCAACTTAGTAGGGTTAAAACGTTCTGGGATGGATGCAAATGAGTTACAAACTCTCAAAAAAGCCTTTCGGATTCTCTATCGCTCTAAGTTAACTTTTAAAGAAGCTTTAGAACAGCTAGAACTCCTAGGTGAAACTGAACAGCTACAACACCTGCGGCGCTTCTTACTACTTTCTAAAATGCCAGGAAGACGTGGTTTAATTCCTGGCAAGGGTAAACCAAGCAGCAGTGATGAGTCGTAAGTTAGTTAGAAGTTTGAGTTGGGGATTGAGAACTCAACTCAAACTAAGAAAAACGAACCGCCAAGAACGCCAAGGACGCGAAGGAAGAGATATTGTGCGTTCTTCTTTGCGCCTTTGCGCCTTTGCGTGAGATAAAAATATATTTCCTTATTTTCCCCAATTACCAAATGCGGATATTTATCAGCACTGGCGAAGTGTCTGGCGATTTGCAAGGTTCTCTACTAATTGCGGCGCTAAAGCGTCAAGCTGTGGCGGCTGGCTTAGAACTGGAGATTGTCGCGCTGGGTGGTGAAAAAATGGCAGCAGCCGGAGCCACCATCCTGGGCGATACTAGTCATATTGGCTCAATGGGGCTTTTGGAATCCCTGCCTTATGTTGTACCAACGCTCCTAGTACAACGAAAAGCGATCGCCTACCTCAAGCAAAATCCCCCAGACTTGGTGCTGCTAATTGACTACATGGGGCCTAATCTCGGTATTGGCACTTATATGCAACTAAATTTGCCAAAAGTGCCAGTAGTTTATTACATAGCTCCCCAAGAGTGGGTATGGTCTGTGAGTTTGCGGAATACTCACCGCATTGTCGGCTTTACGAAGAAACTCTTAGCTATCTTCCCCGAAGAAGCCCGTTATTTTAGCCAGCAAGGAGCCGATGTGACTTGGGTAGGGCATCCCCTAGTTGATCGGATGCAAACCGCTCCCAGCCGCCAAGCAGCCCGGGCTAAATTGGGAATTTCCCCAGATGCGATCGCAGTTGCTCTTTTACCTGCTTCTCGTCATCAAGAATTAAAATATCTTTTACCGATAATTTTTTCCGCCGCCCAAACTATTCAAGCCAAATTACCAGAAGTACATTTCTGGATTCCTTTATCTTTAGAAGAATTCAGACAGCCAATTGCAACAGCTATTGAGCGTTACGGTTTGCGGGCTACTATTTTATCTGGTCAACAAAAAGAAGTTTTTGCGGCGGCTGATTTTGCCATTACCAAATCAGGCACTGTCAACCTAGAACTAGCATTGTTAAATGTACCCCAAGTGGTTGTCTATCGCCTGAATCCGATTACAGCTTGGATTGCGCGTAAAATACTTAAAGGTTCTATCCCCTTTGCATCGCCAGCCAATTTGCTAGTGATGCGGGAGATTGTCCCAGAGTTTTTACAAGAGCAAGCGACAGCAGAGAACATTATCTCTGCTGCAATGGAATTATTGCTCAATAATGCTAAAAAACAGCAAACTTTAACAGATTATCAAGAAATGCAGCAGTGCTTAGGGGAAGTGGGAGTATGCGATCGCGCAGCTCAAGAAATTTTGCAAATGCTAGATAAAGGATGAAGGATGAAGTATGAAGTATGAAGGATGAAGTATAAAATAGCATCTTTAAACTTTTTGGGTCATGGCTGATGAGTTGAGAAAACAACGACCAATCGCAGTTGACTTGTTCGCCGGCGCAGGTGGGATGACTCTTGGGTTTGAACAAGCTGGCTTTGATGTACTTGCGGCGGTGGAAATTGACCCGATTCATTGTGCAATCCACGAATTTAATTTTCCCTTTTGGACGGTGTTATGCCAAAGTGTAGTGGATACTACAGGCTCAGAAATTAGAAAGCGATCGCAAATTGGCGATCGGGAAATTGATGTGGTACTTTGTGGTTCCCCCTGTCAAGGATTTTCTATTATTGGTAAACGGGTTGTTGACGACCCACGTAATTCTTTAGTATTTCATTTTCATCGCCTAGTTTTGGAATTAAAACCAAAATTTTTTGTGATGGAAAATGTCCGAGGTATCACCATCGGCGAACATAAACAAATCCTCAAAAATTTGATTAGCGAGTTTCAAAGTAAAGGTTATCAAGTAGAAGAAAATTACCAAGTTCTTAATGCTGCTCATTACGGAGTTCCACAAGCAAGGGAAAGATTATTTCTCCTAGGAGCAAGAGAAGATGTAGTATTACCAAAATATCCCCAGCGCCTGACTCAAATAGCCAAGCCAAATCAATCGCCAAAGAAAAAGTCATCGGTATTGGGAAAAAGTCCTACAGTTTGGGATGCAATTGGCGATATACCGGAAGTCGAAAATTATTCTGAGTTACTGACACAAGATTGGGTAGTAGCAGAGTTCGGTAAGCCTAGCAATTATGCTCTGACACTACGCGGTATCAAGACTTTAAAAAATGATTATTCATACCCACGTAAATTTGATTTTCCAATTCTTTCTTCTAGCCTCCGCACCAAACACTCAGATGCAACTAGGGAACGCTTTGCAGCTACAGTTCAAGGAGAAAGAGAACCAATTAGTCGGTTTCATAAATTGCATCCATCGGGTGTTTGTAACACATTAAGAGCAGGTACAGATATGTATCGGGGTTCTTTTACTTCGCCTCGACCAATTCATCCTTTTACACCTAGATGTATCACAGTGAGAGAAGCAGCGCGGCTGCATTCCTATCCCGATTGGTTTAGATTTCATGTGACTAAATGGCATGGATTTCGCCAAGTTGGTAATTCTGTACCTCCGCTTTTAGCTAAGTCAATAGCATTAGAAGTTATGAAGGCGCTGGATAAATTCCCATCTAAACCTGAGGGAATCAAAGAACTTGGTGATGAAAATTTATTACATTTAAAGATGTCGGAAGCTGCTAAATATTATGGGATTAATCCGAAAGTCATTGAGACAATAAACGATACAGCAAACTTAAACTATTTGTGAAAAATTACTAGCTAGAGTATTAGTTCTTAAAATCTTGAGATGTCCCATCGCAGGTTGAAGAGTATCACAAAATTCTTGAATCTGGCTGCTCGAAGAAAGGCAGAGGGCAGGAGGCAGAAGGCAGAAGGAAGAAATACAATAAAATTAAGTGTTGGCAGGGATTTCACGTTAAGTTGACACCTATGGGCATAGCTTCGCTTCCCTGCCTTAAGCCTCTTTCCCTAAACGCTTCACTTCTTTGCGCTCGTAATTACGTTTGATCGGTGATTCACTGGGCATGACATAACACTTTCAGCCTGAACTCAACTGTGCTGTAGTATAATCAATTTAAAATTCCAGTAAATATACATATATATTAAGCAATTGTTATTAATTCCTCACTAATTTTTCTGATTATTATTCGGAATTTACTTAGAAGTCAGTGTATTTGATATTTACTCTATAAAAATTTATATTAAGAAAGTTGGCTAGAATGTGAAGAAAATCCTGATTTTGTCAGCCAATCCGATAAATAAGTCAAGACTTCGCCTTGCTGAGCAAGTGCGAAAAATCAAGGCAGGTTTAGAACGCTCTAAAAATAGAGATAAGTTTGAAATCATCACGGAATGGGCAGTGCGTTCAAAGGATATTCGTCGTGCCCTGTTAGACAATGAACCCCAAATAGTTCACTTTTCTGGGAATGGTTCCGGCGAAGATGGTTTAGTCTTAGAAAATGATACAGGACAAATGCAGCTGGTTAGTACAAACTCTCTGGCAGGACTATTTGGATTATTTAACGACAAGATAGAGTGTGTTTTGTTAAATGCTTGCTACAGCGAAGTGCAAGCGCAAGCGATTTACGAACATGTTGATTGCGTGATCGGCATGAATCAAAAAATAGGTGAAGAGGCAGCAATAGAGTTTGCTGTTGGGTTTTATGATGCCTTGGGTGCCAACCGCAGCTATGAGGAAGCCTACAAATTTGGCTGTAATGCAATTGATTTAGAAGGGATTCCTGAGTTTTCAACTCCTGTATTAAAAAGCAGAAATGGTACTGGCGTTAATTCAACATCAAAAGAAGGCGATCGCCCGTTCTTAGAAAAACCAGAAGGTTCTGTACCACTGAACTCCGCTTTTTATATCAAAACTCCTGCTATTGAATCTGATTGTGCCAACGAAATCTTATACCCTGGAGCATTAATTAGAGTCAAAGCTCCCCAACAATGGGGAAAAACTTCCTTAATATTAAGAATTATTTATTTAGCTGAACAGCAAAGTTATCAAACTACTTACATCAACTTTTTTGAGACAGAAAATAACTCATTTACAAATTTAGATAAATTCTTGCAGTGGTTCTGTTTGAGTATTACTAATGGCTTAGATCTAGAGGATAAGCTGTCTGATTATTGGCGGGCTTCAAACCCTGCAAAAATTAATTGTACGAATTACTTTCAAAGATATCTTTTGGCAGAAATTAATAATCCTCTACTTCTGGCTTTAGATAACGTGGACTTAATTTTTGAATATCCAGAGATTGCTAGCGAATTTTTTGGTTTGCTACGTAGCTGGTATGATAAATCTAGAACAAAACCAATATGGGAAAAACTCAGGTTGGTAATTTCACATTCTCATAGAGTTGATAGTTCTTTGCATCAGTCACCTTTATCTAATGCCGGATTAATAATTGAATTAAAAGATTTTACTAAGCCACAAATAAGGGATTTGGTACAACGTCACAGACTTAATTGGACTGAGAAAGAAATTGAGTCACTAATGGCAATGGTTGGTGGCCATCCTTATTTGTTGCGCTTGGGACTGCATAGAATTGCACGCCAAGAACTGACATTACAAGAACTGTTAGAGAAAGCACCTACAGACGAAGGTTTATATGGAAATCATCTACGTAAGCATTTATCGAAGCTGAGACAAAATCCCGAATTACATACAGCGATGAGAAATGTGGTAAATGCTAATAATTCAGTAATGATAGGTGCTGATATCGCCGATCAGTTACGCAGTATGGGATTAGTGAAATTTACAGACAATTGTGTCTTGCCAGTATCTGATATGTATAGACTGTATTTTCGGAAACATCTGGGGGTTAATGGATGAACCTAAATCCCAATCCAAAATATCAATATCAGGCAGGAGGAAGTTTACGTGCTGATTCTCCTACTTATGTTCTACGACAAGCAGATGAAGATTTATACCAAGCATTGAAATTAGGGGATGTATGTTATGTGTTCAATTCCCGACAGATGGGTAAATCCAGCTTGCGGGTACAAACTATGCGACGGTTGCAAACAGAGGGAATTGCTTGTGCAGAAATTGATATCAGTCAAATTGGTGCTATTGATGTTACACCAGAAAAATGGTATGCAGGAATTTTTGATAGTCTTATTAGCAGTTTAGATTTATACGAAACTATTGATTGTGAAGATTGGTGGTTAAGTCATGAGTCATTACCTGCTTTGCGACGGTTAAGTAAGTTTATTGAAGAGGTTCTCTTCAAAGAGATTACTGGAAATTTTGTCATTTTTATTGATGAGATAGATTACGTTCGCAAACTTAGTTTTGAAACCGACGATTTTTTTGCGTGGATTCGTTCTTGCTATAATCAACGTGCCGATAAAATTGAATATCAACGTCTAACTTTTACACTTTTAGGAGTAGCAACTCCATCAAATTTAATTTCTTATGAAAATATTACACCTTTTAATATTGGTCGAGCTATTGAACTTAATGGCATTCAGTTAGATAATGCACAACCTTTAATTCAGGGATTAATTGACAGAGTCAGCAATCCGCAAGCAGTGATGGAGGAAATTTTAAAATGGACGGGTGGACAACCCTTTCTTACCCAGAAAGTTTGTAAACACCTTCCTGATGGTATTGATGTTGTGGGAGTTAAAGATTTTGTCCAATCGCACATTATAGACAACTGGCAAGCACAAGATGAACCAGAACATTTGAGAAGCATACGCGATCGCATCTTAAAAAATAACCCGCGTACACTAAAACTGCTGGAATTATACAAAGAAGTTTTGCAGGGTAACGAAATTATTGCTGATGGTCACCCAGAAAAAATTGAATTGCGATTATCTGGTTTAGTAGCTAAAAAGCAAGGTAAATTAAGGGTATACAATCCAATTTACGAGCAAATTTTTAATCTAAATTGGGTTAAAAAGGAACAAAATAAACTACGTTCATATGCAGATAAGCTATCAGCTTGGTTAAGGTCTTCTCGTCAAGACGAATCCAAGTTATTACTTGGAAAACAATTGCAAGCAGCTCTGGAATGGTCAGCAGATAAAAGTTTAAGCGTTGAGGACTATCAATTTTTGGCTGCTAGTCAAAAATTAGAGCAAGAAAAAGCTCAAATAGAGGCAAAACGTACTATAGATGTAGCAAGACGAAGAGCCAAAAAATTGATTATTACAGGCATTATAATAACGCTTATATTCTTATTGTTAGCTACGGTTTCAGTCTATTGTGTAAGCAACAAATTGAGAGATTTTCAACAAACTACAAAATTAGAGCAAGCTGGTCTTACTGCATTGAGAGAATTTGAGGGCGCACAAATTGAATCTTTATTTTTGGCAATGCAAGCAGGAAAAGATCTCAAAAATTTGGTAGGGGAAAACAGTGATTTAGAAAAATATCCAACTGTTACTCCATTATTAGCATTACAGACAATTCTCGATGATACCCGTCTCCGTCAAATCAACGAATTTAATCCTGGTCAGGAAGGAATCAATAGCTTATCTTGGTTTGAACAAGATACCCAAATCGCTACTGCTGGTGAAGATGGAACAGTCCAGCTGACTCCTATTAACCCCCAACCAAATAATAAAAATATAAAATTTACTGCTCATCAAAATAAGATTAGAGTTATTGATTTTGCACCGGCACAAAATCAAGCTAAGTTTGCAACAGGTGGTAAGGATGGTAAATTAAAGATATGGGATAAAAAATCTATTAATGTGGAAGAGCCGCAACCATTATTGTCTGTTAACACTAAACAAGGCGGAATCAACCATGTACGATTTATTAACAATAACCAAATAGTTACATCTGGGCAAGATGGCACTATTAAACTTTGGAATTTATCAGTAAATAAATTATTAGAACCGCAAATAATTACAGCTCACAAAAATTGTAATAATAAGGTAAATCACATTGATTGTGACGAGCATCAGCCAAGCATCAAAAGTTTGAATACTAGCGGCGATCAAGAACGATTTGTTTCTGGTGGTGATGATGGATTGGCAAAGCTATGGAAAATAAATGTAAATGGTATTCAAGAAAAAGAGATAGCAATATTTGCAGGACACAAAGCCAGAATTAATAGCGTTAATTTTAGCCTGGAATGTAAAGATCCAACCAACTCTAAATGTAAAATTGCTACAGCTTCAGCCGATGGGACAGTAAAAATTTGGAACTCTTTGCCACCATACAACCAATTAACAGAGTTTTTAGCCCATCAAGAAGGTGTTGAAGTAGTGCGTTTTAGCACTAAAGATGCGAATATTCTAGCAACTGCCAGTAAAGACGGCATAATTAAACTATGGGATCTACAAGAAAATTTGACGGCTAAAACATTTGCAGAATTTAAAGGTCATCAAGGCAGTATTGTGAGTTTTCGTTTTACCAAAGATGGCGAACAACTGGCTACAGCAGGAAAAAATGATGGTGTTGTGAGAATTTGGAAAGTTGATAAACTCGTCAAGGAAGAGCCAATAAAATTAGACGCTCATAAACAAGCAATATACAGTGTTCGTTTTAACCCAAAAGATGATACAGAAATTGCTACAGCTTCTGATGATGGCACAGTTAGATTATGGAAAATTTATCCAAAACCTTTAGTTATCCAATCAACAGTAATAGAAACTCATCCTAACGCTGATATTAAAATTAAAAGTGTTCGCTTTAGCCCTGACGGACAACGAATCGCTACATCTGGAAGTGATGGAGTGATCAGACTTTGGCATCGTAAAGGTGATAAGTGGGAAAACGAAAAATCTTTTTCAACCAATAAGGGCGAGACTATTTGGAGCGTGAACTTCGATCCAACTGCTCCAGCAAATTCTCCTCGCCTTGCGACAGGTGGAAGCGATGGTATAGTCAAATTGTGGAAATTTGGTAAGCAGTTTCCGGATGGTACATTTCCTCTAGAAGCAAAAGTTGAAGCTGTCAGATTCAGTCAAAATGGTAAGTTTTTAGCAGCAGTTGGAGAACAAGGCAAGGCAAAAATATGGAATATTGAAGAACTAAAAGAATGGCAAATTAAAGAACGAAAACCAAGAGAATTAAAAGGACATAAAGGAACTGTTTACGGAGTCAGTTTTATTAATCACGATCAAGAATTGGTTACAGCTGGAGACGATGGTACAATTCGACGGTGGGATTTATCAGGAAAATGCTTACAAGAAATTAAAACTTATCAGGGCAGCGTAAAAAATATCAGTTTTAGCGACCCTAAAGATGATAAAAATAAAATTGTTGCCACAGTTGGGCGCAATGGGACGGTGAAACTATGGACTCTGTCTGGACAATTATTGGCAGACTTTAAAGGACATTCTGATATTGTCAGAAGTGTAAATTTTAGCAAGGATGGCAAACATCTCGTTACAGCAGGGGATGATAAAACGGCAATAGTTTGGAATGTTAAAGATTTAGACGAACTAATGCGTGATGGATGTACTTGGTTGAATCAATCTTATCTTCCTACTTATCATAAAACGCAAACAGAATTTTATAATTTCTGTCAATCTATTGTGCAACCAGATAACGGAAATAAAACTTAATAATGCTTGTTTATCAAAAACATATCTCAGAGCAAATCAAGTATGATAAATTTTGTGCCTTGAGTACATCTATATTCTCTTATGTCTAAACCTGCCGATGTCAGCACTAAACGCTTAATTAGTCTTGCTCCAGACAATTGGGTAAAATGGGTAACCCAAATACCCGATGCGATCGCAGGCGAAATCCTCAATTCGGAATTTCAATGGATCAGTCGAGAAAGCGATGTACTCATCCGCGTCGAAAGTCCCCAACATGGAGAATTTCTGGTTCTCAATGAATTACAATTGCGCTACAAACCAGAAATGCCAAGAAGAATGCGTGCTTATGCTGGATTAGCAGAAGAAAAATATAATTTACCAACCTATCCTGTATTAATTAATATCCTGAAAACGAGTAATGCAGAAATTCCTACACGCTACCAATCTAATATTGCGGGGATAGAAGCCTACCAAGATTACCGCGTGATTAACTTGTGGGAAGTAGATGTTAACATCGTCTTTGAACAACCTGTACCATCGTTACTTCCCTTTGTACCAATTCTTAGAGGTGGTGAAAACGAGTCTACAATTCGAGAAGCATTGCGTTTATTGCAAGCTGACGAACAATTAAACCAATTAGAAACGGTCTTAGCATTTTTTGCTACTTTTGTAATAGATAGCGCACTTGTTCAACAAATCATGAGGTGGGATATGACAGTATTGCGCGAGTCACCTTGGTATCAAGAAATTTTGCGTGAAGGCGAACAACGTGGAAGAAGAGAACAAACACTAGCGAATATTCAAATGACGCTAGAGACGAAGTTTGGCAATGAGGGATTACAATTGATGGGACAAATCGCCCAAATTGCCGATTTAGACAGCTTAACAGCGATTTTCCGCAGTGCGATCGCATCTGACACAATTGAAGATTTACAAAACTTAATAGCTGATACAGTTAAATAAGACTGCATAAAGTTGCGATCGCCAACCTATTGATGGAGTGAAGGGGTTGAAACCTTGCAAACACTACTCATATCAACGGGAAAACGATTATGAAAACTCCAATGCTGTTAAGTCTTGCTTGTTCTGTGTCTTTGTTGGGTGCGATGTCTTCGACGGGCTACGCCTACGCAGTTCCAGCTAATGCTCAACCAGCTACTAGCGTACCATCTCAACCGCCAGCAATTAGTCAAGAACTTACTATTCCTCAAGATACAGCAATTATTGTCTCATTTCCCGCACCTGTTACCGTCGATGTCGGGCAAAAGAAAGATTATCCTTTAACGCTGCCTTTAGCTAGTGCAATTAAAGATGCTCAAGGTAATATTGTAGCACCAGAAAATACTCCGGTAACTATTGTTCTGAAACCGACTGATGGCGGCGCTAAAATTGTGGCACAGTCGTTAGTAATTAATGGTCGAATTGTCTCGATTAAAGCATCGAGTCAAATGATTCCTGGTACTACTATTACCCAAAAGCGAGCTAATGACAAAGCTGTAGAAAACGGTTCTGTTTGGGGTAGACTGACAGGAAGTACCTTGGGCTTTTTAAGCAATGGCGATCCTGAACAGTTTGACAGAGGTGCAATGCTGGGAAGTGCTATTGGATTAGTCTCTGGCTTGCGTTCCGCAGAAAATACCCGGATTGTGCAGATTCCCCAAAGTAGTGTTTATGTTTTGTCACTAGAAGCTCCTATCCAATTATCTACTCGCTAGTAGGCTGACTATAGGGTTTTCTTCATTTCATACTTCAGCCTTCATACTTCAGCCTTATGAGTCTGATTTTCACGATCAAAACCAGATTCCTTAGGATGTAGTATTGTTAAATGAAAGCCATGTCTATTTTTGGTTTTCAGATACCGCTCTTGCAATGGTTGCCATTGCTGCCATAATTGATAACGATTTTCTGCTAATAATTTAGTCAGCCCATGCAAATGACTGTGCATGTCTGACTTAAATACATCCTCCAGCCACTCAGTTAAAACTACACTATCTTGCATCTCTCCCAAAATGTCTTGGATGTTTTTCACATCTCCAATATAAGCGGCGTAAGACTCGCTATATAAATCAGAAAACAACTCCATTTGGTAGCGTACACGTTTGGCTTGTTTGCGCAAACTATGCAGTATTTCACCTTGACTAGTTAATTGTTGTTCTACCTTTTCTGCTTCCCAGCCGTGATGGATTTTTAATTCCGATTTCACAAATTCAGTTCCCACCAACCAACCAGGATGCAAGAAGAATTGGCTCACTTCTGGTAAAAGTAAATCTGGTAATACTTGCCAAATTGTAATATCAGCTAAATCTTTATATTTTGGTTTTTCTAACCACTCTTCCATTGCTTGTTTAAAAGACTTGTAAGCTTCGTCTTTTAATGTTGTCTCTACTATAGATAATGCCTGTTCACGTTGTTTGGCGATCGCATCAAATGCTGTATGCAAATATGTCTGTTCTTTATGAGATAAACGCGGTTTATAACCTTTTTCTAAGTGTTCTTTGAGTACGTCTAAATCTCGGAGGTTACCAAGACGGCGAGCAATTTTACCGATATTTTTATCACTTATCGGCTTCGATAAATCTAAGGCGACTGCAAATCTACTGACAGAGGTACGTAGGCGACGCATCCCTACTCGCATTTGGTGCAACGCTTCTGGATCTTCATCTTTCTTAACTGACTTTTCGTACTTGAGAATTTTCTTATAATGTTTTTGCACTGCCTGGTATGCGTAGTCTCCAAGCGTTTGTACCGGAGTATTTGTAGTTATTTTCATATTGACACCAATCTCATACGCAATCTGAATTATTTATCATAACATTCTTAAAAGATTTTCATATATAACTTTTGATAATTTTTAAATTCAAATCTTCAGCTAATTTTTCTTTGAGATAATGCATCAGTTATTATCTGCGATCGCCTGCAAAGTTCACATTGATTTTTGTGGCGATCGCTAATTATAGATTCACTATATATGACATAAATAGGAGCAATACAATTTCTATCTCCAGAGGTAGACCTAGTATGATTTAAAACCAAAATAAAATAATCTTCAATCAAACCTGCCGAGAGTCATGTAAAATGAATAACAGCATTTTGTTAAATCAAGTATATTTAACTTTTGTCGAGAGTTTTGCCAAACACAGAAAAGACCTGTCGGCGATCATCCTAACCCCACATCAGCATATATGGTTAGGCTCAGATGAAAGCTCATCTATTGAAAGACTCTCATTGATTGAGAATAACAAGTTTGCAGACCACCAACAATTCCGAGTAGCAGAATTTATTGATTTACCAGCACCAGAAGGCGAAGAAATTGATATTGAAGGGCTGGCTTATGCAGATTATTACTTATGGTTTGTTGGTTCTCACAGCTACAAGCGGCAAAAACCTAAAAGCAAATATAGTGATATAAAAAATATTCAAAGATTAGCGACAGTTAGATCAGAATCCAACCGATACATCTTAGGTAGAATTCCCCTTGTAGATGGAAAATTATGCTCATCTTGCCCACACCCACAAAATCCCAATGAGCAATTGAGTGCCGCTAAACTAGAGTTGACTAACCAGGGTAATTTGCTGATGACAGCCTTAGCAAATGATCCTCATTTAGGATTCTATATTCAAGCAGCAATCCCCGGAAAAGATAATGGGTTTGATATCGAAGGAATCAGCATTGATCAAAACCGCATTTTCCTGGGTTTAAGAGGGCCAGTATTGCGAGGTTGGGCTGTAATTTTGGAAATAGAATTAGAAAGTTCTCACCTGGGACTGATGACACTAAAGCCAATTGGTGAAGAAAACAAGGGATATAAAAAGCATTTTCTGTGGTTGAATGGTTTAGGAATTCGGGATTTGTGTTTGAATGGAGAAGACTTGTTGATTTTAGCTGGGCCGACGATGGATTTAGACGGCCCAGTGGAAGTATATCGTTGGCAAGCTGGTGTGAATTTAGCAGAAAATACTCTGAGTTACCCAGAACTTGTGCAAGACATTCCCTATGGGAATAGAGAAGATCATGCAGAGGGGATGACAATATTTAATGATGTAGCCGGCAAACCTTCGTTGTTGGTAGTTTATGACTCTCCAGCCAAGAATAGACTCTTAGGAGATAGCACAGTTATAGCAGATGTGTTCGCCTTGGGATTAGGGAAGGGCTAGGGGGATAAGGGAGTGTGGGGAGTTTTCTTCCCTCTCCCCTATATCTTCCCATGCCCTATGCCCCATGCCCCATGCCCAATATTGACTTTTCAAAGATTAGTAGAGATTGCTTGTACAGGACAGGTAGGAATACACTGTTCACAGACAATGCAGCGCGATCGCGTGAATGTCAGCTTGTAGTCTGGTGGATTGAGGGTAAGGGCTTCAGTGGGACACACCCCAGTACACAAACCACAGTGGACACAAGTATCTTCATCAATGATAATTTCGCCCAAGGTATGAGCAACATTGATATTTTGCGATCGCATCCATTCAATCGCCGCATCTAACTGATCGATATCTCCCGATAGTTCCACCACCAGTTTGCCTATTTGATTAGGCGCCACTTGGGCACGGATAATATTAGCAGCAACGTTGAACTCTTTTGCCAGTCTATAGGTAACCGGCATTTGCACAGCGCGTTTAGGAAATGTCAGAGTAACTCGTTTTTTCACAAATTTGTCAGTTGTCAGTTGTCAGTTGTCATTTGTCATTGGTCAACAGTCAACAGTCAACAGTCAACAGTCAACAGTCAACAGTCAACAGTCAACAGTTATTAATTATCTCCCTTGTCCCCCTCATCTCCCTCATCCCTAGCCTCTAGTCCCTATCCCCTTCCGTTACACTGAAAATGATCCTGCTTAATAAGTTTTAATAATTCTGTTATGACACCAGATTCACCTGTTAATTCTCCAGCCAAGCCTGAATCCATTGTAGGGGGGCGTGTGAGAAATTTCTTAATAGCCATAGTAGCGATCGCCCTCAGCGTCGCCTTAGTTTTAGGACTGCGAACCGAGACGACTTCTGCATCTCTCGCGAAGTTAGGTGAGTCTTCTACACCTCTAGAAGTCGCGATGAGCAACGGTAAGCCCTCACTGGTGGAGTTTTACGCTGATTGGTGTACTGTCTGTCAAAAAATGGCACCAGATATGGCTGAGTTAGAACAGCAATATGCTGACAAACTAAATTTTGTCATGCTGAATGTGGATAATACCAAATGGCTACCAGAAATGTTGAAATATCGGGTGGATGGAATTCCCCATTTTGTATTTTTGGGTAAGGCTGGGGAAGCGATCGCCCAGGCGATCGGCGATCAACCACGTACCGTCATGGCTAGCAACTTAGACGCTTTACTAACTGATTCTCCCCTACCTTATGCCCAAACTAGCGGCAAGGTTTCCAAATTTTCAGCCCCAGTAGCACCCACAGCTAGTCAAGATGACCCTCGTAGTCACGGTTCCCAGGTGGTCAATTAGCACCGCAATTATTTATATAGCAGTCCTATTTGATTTGTGAAAATCGATATGCTCAGATCCCCGACTTCTTCCAGAAGTCGGGGATCTTGTTGAAGAGAATGATTTAGGATCGCTATGGAAGCTTTCACCTGAAAATTTGTATATTTGACCCTCCTACGCAAGCAATAAATATCAAAAAAATATCACCTGTGTCCGGGTAAATTATTGTAATTTAAATTACTACCTTGTTTTGATATTGCTTAGATATCCTGATATATACTTATTAATAATACAACAATAATGTTGTCTGACTTTTTTCAAAAATATGTAGATATAAAAACCCAGTCTAAAAACCTCAAAATCTTAGTAATTATACTATTCTAGCGCATTTCATTGCTGTTAAAATCTAGAATAGAAAAAATCATCCTACGGATTTTGAGAATCCGACTTTGGTATTAGATAAAATTTTTGTTGGCAAATCATAACTTTATAACTTTTCCAGTTTGTTCTCATAACTACAATTGCTTTAGATTCAGCGAAGTATATTCAAAATAGACTGGCTTAATTACTGGCTGGTCTGATTAACAATCTAAAAATAAATTTTTTAGTACTTCCGTAGATACTCTTATCTACAAGGTAGAAATTTGACTACAGTAATTTATCCGGAAAATGTCAAACAAGTTATTTAAAAGAGTAACGACCTCAAACCTATCTGGTTTGTTCCGAGGTTGAATCTCTCAAAATTCACAAAAGCTCTATCTAGTAAAATTCATATATTTTCCCAGATGAACAGAACACACCAAATTAAGCGTAAACAAACTGCTTTGATTACTGGAGCAGCTAATGGTATAGGCTACGAATTAGCATGTATTTTTGCTGAGAATGGCTACAATTTGGTATTAGTAGATAGAATGGCGCAAAAATTAGCTGAAGTAGCTGAAAAAATCCGAAAACAATTTGGAATTTTTGTTAAACCTATTGTCAAAGATTTATCTCTACAAACATCACCTGAAGAGATTTTTACTGAATTACAACAAGAAGTAATTCAGATTGATGTCCTGGTAAATAATGCAGGATTTGGTATTCATGGGTTATTTCATGAGACAAACTTAACAACTGAATTAGAGATGTTACAAGTAAATTTAGTATGTCTCACCCATTTAACTAAGTTATTCCTGAAAGACATGGTAAAGAAAGGCGAAGGTAAAGTATTAAATCTTTCCTCTGCCGCTGCTTTTCAACCAGGCCCTTTAATGGCTGTTTATTTTGCGACTAAAGCCTATATCTTATCATTTTCACAAGCACTAGCGAGTGAATTAGAAGGTACAGGTGTAACTGTCACAGCCCTCTGTCCAGGGCCAACAGAATCAGCTTTTCATGAAAGAACTGGAATTGCAGGTGCTAGACAAGCAGAAAGTAATAATATGATGGATGCACAAACAGTCGCCAAAATCGGTTATCGGGCTTTAATGTCAGGTAAAACTGTGGCAATTCCTGGGTTAAAAAATAGATTACTTGCTGAAATTGTCAGATTTACACCGAGAAATCTGGTGACAAAAATTGTGAAAAATATGCAAGAAGTAAAATAGTCAGAATTAGCTTATCAACCTAACCCCCCAACCCCCTTTCCCTACAAGGGAAGGGGGGTTTCAAAGTATCTCTCCTGCAAGGAGAGAGGAATGGAAGTGAGGTTTTGAGTAAACTTTGCAACTTTTCAAACAACCTCTAAAGGACAGGAATTGAGGGTGGGTGAGTTCTTAATAATTCACGTTTGCTTGAGGGACTGTTTCCTCAATTTTCTAGATTGTTATTTTGATAGGAATCTAAAATCCCACTGCGCATAATTAGCTGCGGCCAAATTAACACAAAAAAGCCCATCCAAGTCAATATAGGAATAGAAATCAGAACTGTTAACCAAATAGTTTTAAATAGTAACCAGCTACCACTAATTATGGTTACACCTGTGAGGAGTATAGACCAAGGCTGACACCACCAAGGCTTGTAATTCCAAGGACTTAAAGGCTTGTTTTCAGTCATTGTTTTGATTGCGTAAAACTGAGAATTATCCTGGCACAATTAGTTGTAGGTTGGGCATTGCCGACTATATCATAGTTTGGGTGGGCATTGCTGATTCCAATAACAGAGCGATCGCACCCAAAATCAAGGATGAAAATCCCTCTTCTCTAGCCCAATGACGGCAGTTGCTTCAAGCCGGGAAACCCGTCCAACGCACTGCCTCCCCAATGCCCCATTTTCCAACTAGTTAGGTTTCCAATCTCGTAGTGGTATATATTCATCTTTGAGAATATCGTAAACTTGGATCTCACCACTAGGATTCAAAACCCGAAATATATAAATTGTGTCAACATGGTCTACATGATTCTCTACAACTCGAATTGTGTAGTAAGGTGTCTCTGGCGTTGGTGAACTATCAACAATCGTCGCTACACGGATAGTTCCCCGAGAAAGACGTTCAATTTCCTTGTCTTTGCGTTTTACTTGTGGTAGTTTCTCAACTAAGTTTAAAGCTGCTTTTTCATCAATTACACTAGGATTTTGAGTAACTTTTATAGCATTGTTATCAGCAAAATCCGGAGATATTTGTACATAGTTAATCCCCATTTGAGCATGATTTATCGAACTCTTAGCCATAGCTGACTGCCCTGCTAGTGCTAGGAACAATGTAATAATTAAAGGACTATAGGACAATTGCTGCATAACCCTATCTGTCAACATTCTGATTCGCTCTAAATGAGAACTCGTTATAAATTCAGCATATCGGCAGACGAATCAAAATGTCATCTTCATTTGGCATAATTCTCTGATTATTGCTCAAGTTGAGATCAAGGCGAATAAAGATTTTACAGCAGATTGCAAAGGAGTGAGTCCTTTACTTACCTATATTTATCAAAAGAAGATTGTGAGATAGGTATGATCAACTGGATACAAGCCGAAGAATGGTGTGCGTACTACGATGATTATTATGCTGTTGATAAGCGTGCAAATCAAATTCACTTTTTTGAGCAAGAGTTTACTGTCGATATTAGCCTAGCTGAACTCCAAAAAATTATTCCGGTTACTCCGGTTTCTAATCCTACTGATATGAGTGAACCGGGGCCATGTGAAAGATGGTACGGTCAGATTAATGAGCTAATATTTTGGATTACCTATTATCATACAGAAAGTAATAAATACACTCTAATTACTTCTATATCTCCAAAATATCGAGAAAAGTACCATTGGTCTTTTCTAGAGAAGCTGGTCGATTTGCCAAGTTCGATATTAAGCCGGATATCTTGGATAAATGGCGATCGCAATCCAGAAAAATCTATTTATGTCACTGATGAGAATGGTTTAAGTTACGAATTTTATCCAGCTAAAACTCATTTAGAAGCGACAGAACTGATTGTTTTTTTACAGGATTTCAAGTCTGAATTTAATTTCTACATTGATGAACCAGAGGAGAGAAATTCAACTTGGGTAGCTGGAAAAATTCAACCAGGTTAAACAAAGCAAATTGTCGCTATACAAAAAGTCAAAAGAAGTATCTATGAATGATGATATTTTGGCTGAGGTAAACGCATAAACCTCTGTTAATGGAAAATATACCTTCGTTGAGCAACTTCTTTTTATCTCTCGACGACTTCACGCACTAATTGTGCCAATTTATCAGCACTGTCGGGAATAGCGATCGCTTTTGCTTTCTCTCCCATTTTGGCTAATTCTGTGGGTGAGTTCAACAAGTTCAAAACCTGAGTTTGCAATATCTCAGGCGTTAACTCTGATTGTTGAAAAGCTAAGGCTGCACCTACTTTTGTAAATACTTTGGCATTATAGGTTTGATGGTCTTCCGCTGCGTAGGGGTAAGGAATCAAAATCGCTGGTGTACCACACACCGCTAATTCTGTTAAGCTACCCGCACCAGAACGACTAATCACTAAATTTGCACGGCGCAATAATGCCGCCATATTGTTATAAAATGATAAAGCTATATACTGCGGGTGCTTGAGACTATCAGCCTCTGAATCGTTATCTCCAGTTAAATGCACTACATAAGCTCCAGCATCAAACCAAGCTTGTGCAGATGAGCGAACTAATTTATTAATACCGACTGCGCCTTGGCTACCACCAAAGACAATAATTAAGGGAACTCCATCAGGAACAGGTAAATCTAGCGCTGGATTATTACCTTCATCTAAGAATTGCGATCGCACAGGAGTACCCACATAGATATTTTTAGCACGGGGTAAATACTGGGCAGCAACTTCAAATCCTAAGCCTACAGCACTACACCAAGGGCCAAAAAAGCGCGTGACTTTACCAGGTAAAGCGTTGGATTCGTGAAAAACTACGGGTATTCCTAAAGACCGCGCCGCAATCACCGCCGGGCCAGCAATATAACCGCCGGTAGTAAATACGCCTTGAAATTTTCCCTGTTTGAGAATTCGTCTTACCTTTAAAATCGAACTGATCAGCTTACCCAAAATGGGAACAGAAGAAATTCCAAAACCTTGCTGAAACCCCTCAACTGCAATAGTATGCAATTGATACTGCTTGGGAAGGAGCTGAGTTTCTAAACGATTGGGAACACCCAACCATTCAATGTCATATTCTGGCAGTTTTTGTGCCAGTGCGATCGCCGGAAACAAGTGTCCACCAGTACCACTGGCGGCTATCAATAACCTAATCGGTGCTTCTTCTACCATTAAACCTCTACCATTTAGCGCTTAGCTTAACTAAGATAAAACAATTTCCTACCTTATCTAGTGAAATCAGTAAACTCTTGCCAATGACTAACATTATTACTTTATTACTGAAACGCCACCGCAAATTAAGAGCCAGCATCTGGCTAATTTTATCGATACTGACATTTGGTATAGCAAGTACTTGGCAATGCTCTCAAGCTAGTACACCAAGACAATTACTAAACTTCGGAAAAACCCCATCTGAGAGTCTAGCGGCTGGCAAAATCGCCCAAAACGCACCACCTGAATTGACCAATTTGTTAGCACAAATTGATGCAGCTGCTAGCCAAGGCGATGTGAAAAAGGTAATCGAATTTTACAGCCCTAATTTTGTTCATGGTGATGGTTTAAACCGCCAAACCCTAGAAAAAGCCTTAATTGACCTCTGGAAGCGATACCCCAAATTAAGATACACCACTCAGTTGCAATCTTGGCAATCTGAAGGCAATGGTATTGTCGCGGAAACGGTAACTAATATAACTGGCTTACCTTCTGCCAACAGTAATAATCTGGCTCTCAATGCCACAATTAAGTCACGTCAGCAGATTACAGCTGGAAAAATCGTTCGTCAAGATATTTTATCGGAACGTACCCTACTCACTTCTGGTAGTAAACCACCACAAGTTGATGTTAAGTTACCACAACAAGTCAAAGTTGGACAGCAATATAATTTTGATGCGATCGTTCAAGAACCGTTAGGCGATGAGTTTATTTTAGGAACAGCAATAGAAGAACCTGTACAAGCAGATAAATATCTCAGCCCCTCATCTGTGGATTTGGAATTACTCAATTCCGGCGGGCTGTTTAAAATTGGCCGCGCACCATCTACCCCCGGTAGCCAATGGCTTTCGGCGGTAATCCTGCGGGGAGATGGTATGACAATGGTGACGCAGCGTCTACAAGTGGTGAAAAAATAAATTGGGCATTGGCTTCGGCTTCGCTCAGCCACCAGGGCATTGGGCATGGGGCATGGGGCATTAAGGCTAGTTAGCGGAGATAAAAGCCTGATTAACCGAGCTAAAAACCTCGTTGACGGAGATAAAAGCCTGATTAACCGAGCTAAAAGCCTCGTTGACGGAGTTAAAAGCCTGATTGACGGAGTTAAAAGCCTGATTAACCGAGCTAAAAGCCTCGTTGACGGAGTTAAAAGCCTGATTGACGGAGTTAAAAGCCTGATTAACCGAGCTAAAAGCCTCGTTGACGGAGTTAAAAGCCTGATTAACCGAGCTAAAAGCCTGATTAACCGAGCTAAAAACCTCGTTAACCAAGATAAAAGCCTCGTTAACCAAGCTAAAAGCCTCAAAAGGCATCATCAATTCACAATGCAGATTGTCTCCCTCATCTCCCTCATCTCCCTCATCCCCCCTGCCCTCTTCAATGAGTCATTAGTTCCGAATTATTGGACAATGGACAATGGACTCTTGACTCTTGACTAAAAATGATTTCCCTGCAAAATCAAATCGTTCTCATCACTGGCGCAAGTAGTGGTATCGGCACTGCTTGTGCCAGAGTTTTTGCTGCTGCGGGTGCAAAATTGATTTTAGCGGCGCGACGGTGGGAACGCTTACAGCAGTTAGCTGATTTACTTAGTAAAGATATTCATACTGAAATTCATTTATTACAGCTAGATGTGCGCGATCGCGCTGCTGTGGAAGCTGCTATTTCTAGCCTACCCCCCTCCTGGTCTGATATAGACATTCTGATCAACAATGCTGGACTGAGTCGCGGTTTAGACAAGTTGCATGAAGGCAGCTTTGAGGATTGGGAAGAAATGATTGATACCAATATTAAGGGTTTACTTTACCTTACCCGCTATGTGGTTCCGGGGATGGTAAAACGCGATCGCGGTCATGTGGTAAATATTGGTTCGATCGCTGGACATCAAACTTACCCTAATGGCAATGTCTATTGTGGTACGAAAGCCGCTGTTAGAGCCATTTCTGAAGGCTTAAAACAAGATTTGTTAGGCACTCCCATCCGGGTGACTTCTGTCGATCCGGGGATGGTAGAAACGGAATTTAGCGAGGTGCGCTTTCATGGCGATACTGAACGTGCCAAAAAAGTTTACCAAGGAGTTACTCCCCTGACTCCTGATGATGTAGCAGATGTGATATTTTTCTGCGTGACGCGATCGCCTCATGTCAATATCAATGAAGTAGTCCTGATGCCGGTCGATCAAGCTAGCGCCACCCTGGTTAATCGGCGCACATGAGGAAGCAGGTGAGGGGGGAGTGTGGGGGAGTGTGGGGAGTGTGGGGAGAAATGACAACTGACAACTGACAAATGACAAATGACTATTACGCGATCGCAGATCAAAAACATCTGCGATTTTTTTATCTTCAGTTGTTGCAACTCATAGTCATTTCGACTATGATTTATTTAGACGAAATCAATAACCCCAGCTATGGAAAGCCTAGTCATTGGTGTGATGTCTAACGACAAGACGCTAGGCGTCTACGCCAGCTTAAAAAAACAAGGAACCATCGGTGTGATGTTGGGCTTTGTCATCATGATGTTCTTAGATAAAGCTTGAGGATAATTCCTGATTTTTCGATGTTACAGATACATTTCTGTAAAATTCAAAGATTCTCATAACTAATAAATAAAAATATTACTTTCCAATTCACAGGAGCAAAGTATGAACATGATTCGCTTTGAACACATCAACCTTTCTTGTAAAGATATCGACGCGACGAAAAACTTTTACCAAACTCTATTCCCAGATTGGTATGTCCGAGCCGAAGGGGTATTTAATGGCGATCGCTGGATGCATTTTGGTAACAACCAATTTTATCTAGCTTTGAATGACGATTCAAAACAAGAACGAGTACATAAGCCTTACGAAAGCATTGGGATTAATCATGTTGGCTTCGTGATTAATGATGGCGAAGCTATGAAAGAATTGCTGTCAGCGAAAGGCATTGATTATTATACAATGACAGCCGCAGAAACCAAGCATAGAATTTATGTCAATGATCCAGATGGCAACGAAATCGAATTAGTAGAATATAACCCTGATTATGCTCTTGCGTAATTAGCATCAAGCTTGCTGTCTAGCTCCCCGACTTCTTGAAGAAGTCGGGGATCTGAATGAATCTCTAATAACCTGAGAAAAAACCATGAGTACAAATAAAAAAGTGGCAGTAGTCACAGGTGGAAATCGCGGTTTAGGACTGGAAGCATCCCGCCAATTGGCTAAACAAGGATATCAATTAATTCTCACCAGTCGAGATGAAACTAAAGGTAATTCGGCGGCGATTAAGTTACAAAATGAAGGATTAGATGTAATTTCTCAGCCGCTTGATGTAACCAGTGATGAAAGTAGCCAGAAATTAGCCGAATTTATTAACAAAGAGTTTGGTAAACTTGATGTATTAGTAAATAACGCTGGCATATACATTGATGCTCAAGTCGGTGGCAATAGTATTTTCGATGCCAAAATCGACACCTTAAAACAAACACTAGAAACCAATGTTTACGGTGTTATGCGAGTGACGCAAGCCTTAGTTCCGCTGATGAAAAAACAGAATTACGGCAGAATCGTCAATGTTTCTTCAGGGATGGGACAACTACATGACATGGGGGGAGGTTCCCCAGCATATCGCATTTCTAAAACTGCGTTGAATGCTGTCACCCGAATTTTTGCTAGCGAATTACAAGGGACAAATATTTTAGTTAATTCGGTGTGTCCCGGTTGGGTAAAAACCGATATGGGTGGAGCAAATGCACCCAGAACTCTAGAACAAGGAGTAGATACAATTGTCTGGTTAGCAACTCTTGATGATAGCGATGCTACTGGTGGATTCTTCCGCGATCGCCAACCAATAGACTGGTAATCTAAAATTCAAGGTGCGATCGCCTGCTCAGTTGCGATCGCCCCAGACCAGATTAAAATCAATGTGCTGGGCTATGTCAGCGAAATTGAGATATCTGGAGTTTTTCATCCTGTGCTTACAGCATTACCCACAATCAACGCCCTTAAACAACCCACCAGTTCGGCTTGGATAGAACAAGCGATCGCTAACTTAGATATAATTTTGCTCGACCATTCCCACTGCGAACGCAAAGCAGCGGGTGTGGCGTTAAATTTTATGTTTCGCTACCCTTCTAATGCGAAAATGGTCAGAGAATTAACTGCGATCGCTCGTGAAGAACTAGAACACTTTGAACTAGTCAATCAGTGGCTAGAACGCCGTCACATCCCCCTTGCACCTTTACCACCACCTCCCTACGGTGCGGGTTTAAAAGCTCAAGTTCGTCCCCAAGAACCAGATAGATTTTTAGATTCATTACTCGTTACCGGATTAATTGAAGCTCGCAGTCATGAACGCTTAGGATTATTAGCTACACACTGTCCTGAGCCAGAATTAGCCAAATTTTATCGCGGTTTGATGGCATCAGAAGCGCGACATTTCGGTACTTATTGGGTTTTGGCTGATACTTATTTTGACCGAGAAATTGTCATGCAACGGCTTGATGAACTAGCATTTGTTGAAAGTCAGTTGCTAGAAACATTACACTCAGAGCCTAGAATTCATAGTTAGTAAACTAACGTACATTAATTATGAAACTTCAGTTAACACACCTCAGACTGCTCGTTTCCAATTACAAAGAAACTTTTTTGTTCTACCGTGATTTATTGGGTTTGAATGTAGATTGGGGTGATGAGGAAACTGGATACGCTGAGTTTAGTACCGGATCTCTTCCACTAGCTTTGTTAAAGAAAGAGTTCATGGTTCAAGTCGTTCCCAGCATCAATCAGTATTCGTCCTTCGCCAGCCAGGATAAAACATCCTTGATTTTTGCTGTCGATAACGTGGATGAAGTTTATCAACGGCTTAAAGACCATAATGGCATCTTGATGACTCCACCCACAGACCGTCCAGACTGGGGAATCCGCACGGCTCATTTTCGCGATCCCGATGGTAATTTAATTGAGATATACACCAACTTGGGTATTCTAAATTAGAATTTCCCCACCAGCTAATACCCAATGTCTGAAGTACAGCCAAACCAGACTCCGAACTTTCACCGCTTTGCTGACTGGTGTTTGCATAAAGATAGCCTCTCAACTGAACCCAAACATACAGTTGAGGTGCTATTAACGGAAGCTGAAACTTGTAATTGCTATAAAGCAGAGCAAAGACTTACAAGCTTGACCGGACTTAACCTTAATTATCAGGAGATTTGCGACTTAAGTCCACTTTCTACATTAATCAATCTGGCTTACTTAGAACTCGGTAACAATCACATTTCCAATATCAGTCCATTATCTAGTGGAACTCAACAAAACTTCATGCAAGCCAATATTTTTTAATTAGAACTTTACTTCATAAATTCTGATCAGATTGCCATCAGGATCAAGACAGTAAAAGAAGCGCCTTTGATGGCTTTTTGAATCATCTTTCATGATTTTTGCTCCTACCTTGCTCACATTATTATAAGCTTCATCAAATGACTCAACTACCAGGTCAATAGTGTTAATAATGGACGGTTTATTCATCTCAGAAGAGAAACCGTATATTTTTTTATACTCTTCTAAATCAGTTAATATAATGCTTCCGCATTTTACTAAAAAACTAGATTCTGATTCAACTTTAATTCCTAATACTTTTTCATAAAAAAACCGAGATTTATCCATATTTTTAACTGGAATTCTAATACCTAAATTTTGCACTTTAACTGGTTCTAAATCAACATTAGAGTCAGATATATTTAAATATTTGGAACCAGTATGAATCTCAGTTTTATTTTTGGTACGTGAAATCTTTTTAATGTATAGAGACTGACCACCAGTCGTAATCAGCTTCCATGATATTACTACTGTTGAATTAGATAAAGATGGATGATTTACGGTATCTGAAATTTTGGCTTTTCTGCCGTCTGGAATCAGTATTGTATTAGCTGATTTTGATAATTCGAGTTGTTTAATTAAAGAATCAATCTGAGTTTTTTTAGTTCTGGGATTATCTATTGGTTTAGTTTGTGAATCTTCATCTTGATTTCTGGCTAAACGTTCAGCAGTATCTTGGATATACTTTGCATCTTGAACTATTGCTGCATAATTTCCTAGCCATTCAATTCCTGCTATAGCGCCTAAAATTCCGCCAGTCATTGAAGCAAGCGTATCAGTATCAGCACCATAGGCGAATCCTGCTTCTAAAAGACCATGAAAAGGATTCGCAGCAAAACGTGATGCTATAAATATAGCAGCGGCAGCGCTTACTGTTCCTGCTCCTTTAATATTTTTATCAAAGCATCCAAGTTTAGTTATAACTTCTCGCTCAATCGAAAGCGCTCCTTGCTTCATTCCTTCTTGACATAGCTCAAGAAGTCGCAACATTTCATCAGTACTATCATGCCACGACTTATCATATTGCCCATTACTAATTTCTAAAGCTGAATTTTTCCAAGTCGGACATATATCGTTTAAATCTGGTAGAGCAGACCAACAATTAACTTTAGATAAAACTTTCTCAATAATTGCACCGTATTGTAGGGTATTCTGCTCTCGTAATGCTACCCAGATAGCAAAACCATAAGCAAGCGCACCCACCAAAGCTCTGGGATGACCGTGAGTGGTGACACCATTAGCAACAATATTTTTCGCAATTTTTTCAAAATTAGTTTCTGTCGCCTTTAGCAAACAGTGAGGCAGTATTCGCATCGCCACACCATTTCCACCTGCGTTAAAATATCGCTTTTTATCCTTCTCTTGAGAAGACCAAGGCTCTATTCCGGCAAGCCACTGTTGCGCTGCTCGTTTTGTTGCTCCTCCTCCTCCTCGTTCATAAGAAGTCCAAGTTGGTAATTCTCGCTTAGTTAAATGATGCCACCACCGTGCGCCATAAAATAAGCTTCTGGCAGTACAGAGAATCAGCTGCGTATCGTCACTATACTCCCCAGCAAGAATGACTTCCTGATGAGGGAAATATTGCCCCCCTGTCTTTCGCACCCATTGTTGGAATCCATTATCTAGAAATTCTGTTGGAGAAACAGTCTTTTTATCAATTCTCTTAGCCTCTGGTTCTTGAGGCCATCCCAATGCATCCCCAACAGCTGCGCCAAGAAATGCACCTTGTCCTTTTGTGATCAGGGAGATTTTATGTATGTGCTGTTCATTGCTGTTCATTATTCCTCCCTTACTGTCCAAGGTATTTCATCTGGCTGCTTACCTGAGCGAATCAAGTTGCTTAATTTATGCTTATCGAATAAATCTGGTGCTAATACAAATTTATATTTATCTTCTGGAATACCCACATAATTGAGACGTACTGCTTCATTTCTTGCCTGTGTTTCACTTAGTACTGCAATCGCTAAAATGTCAGATATTCCAATTGTGTCAGGTATTAGTACTTCTGCTTGATCATCTGTTGGGGAGCAGGGTAAGTGATTCATTGATCGCTGTCTGGTTTTCCCATAGGCTCCAGTAATAGCATCGGCAAAAATAGCTTTAAATCCCTGCTCACCCTCAATAATGCCTCTACCATAACCCGATGCAGCGTTACGTGGACAGAAAAGAGTACCAGACATCCAAAGATACTTAGGGTTAATCAACAGTACAACCCAATCTTGGAATAAAATATCCTTTGATTTAGCCTTATCAAAATACCAAGCATTAGGATATTGAATTGAACAACATATGTATCCTTCATGCCTATCTAGTCGCTCTAAATCAGTTTGTGTAAAAACACCGCGCTCGGTTTCTTGTAAATTTTTTGTTGCCAGTATTCCTACTCCCCCTGTCAAAATATGAACCAGGTTACGCGATGGAGTAAAGTGACAAAGCCTCTTTATTCCACGACTTTCAGCCTCACGCTTAATCGAATCAATCATCTTATTATCTTCTCGTAAAGGCTTGTATCGCTTGGTAAAAGATTTGTAATTTCACCGCAATAAGTTATGATAAGGCGTATTTTTGCCCGTGTGACACCAACATATAATACTCTTCCATCTTGGGCACTTGCATCCTCTTCACCGAAAGCTTCCGCCGCTGCGGGGTCTGGTAGTTTCTTATTATTACAAAATGGCAAGATAACTGCGTCGAATTCAAGACCTTTTGCTGAATAATAAGTTCCATATCTAATACCTGCGCCAGCTTGCCAAGTTGTCATATCTCTATGTAGACGAATAGTTGTTAATCTTGACTCTTTTTGTAAAAGCCGTTGGATAATCTGTTCATCTTGGCGATCGCGAAAAAGAATAGCCACACTCTGCGTCCTAGCTAATGTTATAGCTTGGTTAACAACAAACAGTTTTTCCTCATCAGGAGAAGAAAATTCAACTATTGTTGGTAACGGACCATCAGCCGGTGGTGAAACTGGTTCTACTAAATCGGAGATACTTTTAAAATACCGCATCTTGGAAATAGCCAGTCCAAGTTTGGCGATTTGCTTAGTATTACGGTAATTTTCTTTAAATTCCCAAACTTGTTTAATGTCAAGTCCTGCATCTCGCCAAGATATCCGATGTCCATATATTTGCTGTGCAACATCTCCAAAGAATGTCAGCGAACCATACGAAGGAATAGCTTTTGCAAGAGACCGAATCATTTGTGGCGAAAAGTCCTGACCTTCATCAATGACGATGTGTTGATATAGACGTTCTGATTTATCAGCATCTAATTCTTCACAAACACTAGTCGCTATGTCGTCCCAGTCGTATTTCTTACCACTTTGCTGACGTAGATTCAGATAAGTCTGATAAATTTCAAAGACTAACTTCCGTTCTTTACTGTCAAAACGCATTTCTGCACTACGAAATACGTCAAAATCTTGATATTCATTGTAAGTGGTAATGCCATACTGTGCAATCCAGCGGAGTTCCTCTGATAAAAGCTCTACAGGATAGTTACAAAAAGGGTGCAAACTATAATGCTGTAAAACATTTTCAATTGCTTGCTTCACTAAAGCTTCGCGACGATCTGGATCAAGAATCGTGTTCCGAGACATTTTATTTCGATAAGCGAGATATCCCCTGGCGAATGTATGGTAGTTCTCGATAGTTACGTTGACTAATTTGCTATCCTGAAGGTGTTTTAAGTAAGTTACAAGCGCCTTATTAAATGTAACTAACAATGTCTTACCACAATGTTCAGTCTTTGTGTTGCTCAGAAAAGCTGATCGCAAAATAGCAAGTGTAGTCTTACCACTTCCCGCAGTTCCTAATATAGCAAAGTGCCCGCGCGTCGGCAGATATAGCACCTCTTTTTGACGTCCAATTGGCTGAGGTAGACTCATTATCACATAGAAACTTAGTTTTGATTTCTACTATAGCTTTTCAGTATCTACCTGTATGAGGTCAATGTTGTAAGGTAATAATCGCAGAACCAGCAATTGTGTTTAGCGATCGCTGGCATACCGGATACTACTATCATGGTGTCAAACTACCTGAGAAATACGGCAAACTGCACCCCCAGCAATGGGAAGCACAATGGCTTTTAGAAGAAGACAATGCTGAACTCAGACGCGTTTTAATCCAAGGTATAGGCTACGATCGCATTTGTCAGCAATTAAAAGCGCAAGTCATCGATTCTTGGCAAGAATACACCCTACTTCGGATTGATGCTGATGTTGATGTTGAGCCAATACATCTTTTAAAAATGACTTGCCCTAGCACGGCAAAAATTCATACATTAAGAGTACCGCCTTCGATCAACTCTGCCAGAGTTGCGATTCGTTGGGTAAATTGGGATATAGATCCAGAAAAATTTTCTGTGCAAACTTGACTCTCTTTTTGCTCCCGTTCAAAATTAAAAATTATTGAAAATTTTCCGATGAGAGATTATTATCGAGACTTTTTGATTCGTAACTGGGAGCAGAGCGATCGCACTAGCGCTGCCGCAGTTATCAGTTATGTATTATCAGAATACGGTTTGGGCTGGGAACCAAACGGTGCTGACCGAGATGTGGTACAAGTCGAAGAATGCTACTTAGCCACAGGCGGTGAGTTTTGGGTAATTGAACACCAAGGGCAGTTAGTAGGAACTGGGGCATACTACCCAGTAAATCGCGGTGAAAAAGCCGTAGAAATAAGGAAAATGTATTTATTGCCCAGCATTAGAGGTATAGGACTAGGGAAATATTTGTTACTTCAGCTAGAAGCAGCGATCGCCGCCCGTGGTTTTCAAGAAATTTGGATTGAAACCGCCAGTGTTTTAGTAGAAGCAGTCAAACTTTATGAGAGTAACGGCTATAAATCAGCAACGGGAGTAGAAACCCCAAGGTGCGATCGCGTTTATGTCAAATACCTCAACCGGCTCTGAGGTGTAGGGAAAGGGGATGAGGGGATGAGGGGATGAGGGGAACAAGGGGGACAAGGAGGAAAAGGAAGGGGGGCTGAGGAGACAAATGACAAATGACAACTGACAACTGACCATTGACAAATACCGTGATTTTTGCAAAAAGCGCCCTAAAAGGCTTACTTAATCTTTTTCTCCAATCCCATTGTCCTCTGTGTCAACGAAGTACATCTCGTGAACTGTGTGAATACTGTGAAAGACAGTTACAAAAATGTCACCTCCAAGACCCAAATATTTTATGGAAAGAGCCGTTACCAGTGTTTAGCTGGGGAGTTTATGGTGGTTCCCTAAAAAGAGCGATCGCGGCACTAAAATACGAAAATCAACCGCAAATCGCTCGTCCTTTGGGCGAATGGATAGGAGAGGCTTGGTTATTAAATTCGCCAAAACGCAATCAAAACCTAATTGTCGTTCCCATACCACTTCACGCCAGTAAGCAAAAACAACGTGGCTATAACCAAGCTGCACTTTTAGCCCGAAGCTTTTGCCAAACAACTGGGTTAAAATTCAAACTAAATGGTCTAGAAAGAGTTAGAGAAACCAAGCCTCAGTTTGGGTTATCAGTATCAGAGCGAGAAAAAAACTTGGACACAGCTTTTGTGGTCGGGTCAGAATTTCGCGATCGCCATCCGGAATTCCCAGTTTTGTTAGTGGATGATATATATACTACAGGTGCTACTGCCGTTTCGGCGGTAAAAACACTTAATAATAGGGGAATTGCTGTTTCAGGGTTAGTAGCACTGGCTACTACTGTCAAAAACTGATAGCCAAATAATTCATAGGCAGCTATTTCCGAGAACTCTATAATTGACCAGATAACCCTGTTTTTGTGGGAACATTGATTGAAATGATCGGTAAAGGTATTGCAACAGGTTTGAAACGGGTAATTATCTTTCCTGCCACATTACTGGCAATTAGTTTAAGTACAAGTGCAGCTTTTGCTCAAAATAAGTTATATAGTCCAATTCCTTTAACTACTAGTAGTGCTGAGTTTTCAGATACCCTCTCAGAGAAAGATATTCCGACAGGTCAAGGTGGATTTGCCCGTGATTATACGGTGAAATTAAATAAAGGCGATAATTTAGCAGTTGATTTGACTTCGGAAAATTTTGACAGCATTATTACACTGCTTGCACCCAATGGCGCAACTTTAGCAGAAAATGATGACGGCCCCGATGGTAGCAGTAATTCCCTATTGTTTACCCGCATTGCAGAAACAGGCACTTATATAATTCGCGTCCGTTCTTTTGGGGAAACTGGCGTTGGCAACTTTAAACTGAAGGTGACAAAGTTGCAAGCTATTAAGTAACATTTGTTAAGGGTCAACAGTCAACAGTCAACAGTCCCCCCAACCCCAGTCCCTCATCCCTATTCCCTTTCAAAAAGCAGTCAACACACAAAGAAACAAGGCTTCTGTCCACTCAACGACAGCGCCGTAAGTATCACCTGTGTGTCCGCCTAATTTATAGTTAAACCATGCACCAGTCACAGTGGCGATCGCACTCCCAGCGATTACCATTGCTAGTGCCAAAATTATCTGTTGGCGATGTAGCAAAAATAGTAACCCACTGACACCTAGGAGCAATAACAATCCCGGTAACAAATCTTTATAAGACTGTATGGCTTGTTTATGAAACGCTCCTTTTCCTGTAGGTTTGAGGTAAGGATAACAAGCGATCGCTAGCTGTTGTCCCCAGCGTCCCCAGCCACAAGCCGCTATCAAGATCAGCCAACGGTTTGCTTCTATTTCCGTCAAGGCTGTTGTTTTGAGCAATACTAGAGCGATCGCCGCCATTGCGCCAAATGCACCTGTAGCACTATCTGCCATCACCTCTAGCCTGCGCTCAGGGTCACCTACCGCCAAACCGTCAGCAGTATCCATTGCTCCATCCAAATGCAGCCCTCCAGTAATGCCAATCCCCAGGCTGACTACTAACGCGCTACGAGTTAATATTGGTATACCCAAATAACTCATGCCGATATCAAATAACCCTAAAATTCCCCCAATCAACAACCCTACTAGTGGAGCTAACCGCGCCACTCCCCCAAATTCCAATCCGTTCAGTTTCGGCAAAGGAATTACAGTATAAAATATTACGCTTGCTGCTAAATTAAGCAACAGCTTTTTTCCCAAAGAAGGCAGTTTAGTCATATTAGGGGCTAGGGGATGAGGGGACAAGGGAGTGTGGGGGGTGTGGGGAGAATCACAAATGACAAATGACAAATGACAAATGACAAATGACAAATGACCAATGACAAATGACCAATGACAAATGACCAATGACAAATGACCAATGACCAATGACTATTGACCAATGACAAATGACCAATGACCAATGACTATTGACTATTGACTAAATCAGGTCGTTGGACGATCGCGCTCTTAAATTGATATTTTTGAAATGTAGGGAGTACACAGTGTTGACTTCAATATTTTGTGCTGTTGCACCTCACTTTAGCTCATACCCCATTTCCTTATGAGTCACTATCTACCCGACACCAAGATACCAGCTCCGTGCATTATTAACACGGGCATTATTGTGAATAAGCTCGACATCCGGCGATTGCTGGCTGACTTAGGTCGAGTCCACTACATCTACACCCAAGAAGGTCAGTTACAAAGTGAGGGTGATGGGGATGTGATGGAAGTATTTTCTAACCCGCAACGGTCTACTTTAGTTGCTAACCATGCGCTTTACCTGAATGTTCATAGTTTTGATTACTTAGAACTCAAACAGTCCGCGCAACAGGAAACCTACTTTGATTTGATGCAAGAAGGTATGTGTTTGCGGCTGATTCCCCTGACAACTCCCCTACAAGAGCGAAAAGAGCGGAATTTGAATATCAGCGCCATCGAAGCCATGATGGAGCAAGTACTTTCAGCTAGATGGGATGCGGAAATTGATGATGACTCTTCCGACTCATTTTAAATAACAGTGTTATAGATGAATTTTTCTTTGTGTCTACCCTGCTGTAAGGGCTACGCCCAACGCAGTACGGGAAGACGATGAGCGTCTATGTCGCTTTGTGATTCAGGATCACCTTTTTACCATAAAGACACAAAGACATACAATCGATAAATTAGCCAAATAAAATTACTTTTGCCTTGAGCGCCAATTTTTCTTTTCAATGTCTTGCTTGCTGTAGTAAGACAAAAGCTAGGGCTGGGGTATTTTTCACCCCTCATGGCCCTGTGGAAACCCCAAGATTTATGCCAGTGGGGACACTAGCAAATGTCAAAACTGTGACTCCAGCCCAACTTAAGGATACTGGGGCACAGATGGTATTGTCTAATACTTACCATCTCCACCTCCAACCAGGGGAAGCAATTGTGGCTGGAGGTGGGGGATTGCACAAATTTATGGGTTGGAATGGCCCGATGCTCACAGATTCCGGTGGGTTTCAGGTATTTAGTTTGAGTGAGATGCGAAAAATTACTGAAGAAGGAGTAACTTTCCGCTCTCCCCATGATGGGCAAATTATTAAATTAACGCCAGAACGCTCGATAGAGATTCAAAATACTCTAGGGGCGGATGTAATTATGGCGTTTGATGAATGTCCACCCTACCCAGCGACTCGCCAAGAAGTAGAAGCTGCAACTGGGCGTACCTACCGCTGGCTAGAACGCTGTATTGTGGCTCATAAACGCGGCGATCAGGCACTATTTGGGATTGTGCAAGGGGGAGTGTATTTAGATATGCGATCGCAGGCTGCTTTGGCTTTAGCTGAGTTAGATTTACCTGGATATGCAATTGGTGGCGTGAGTGTAGGAGAACCACCAGAACTGATGGCGCAGATTGTGCAAACAACCGCACCATTGTTACCACCCGAAAAGCCGCGTTATTTGATGGGTGTAGGTACTTATAAAGAGATGGCGATCGCGATCGCTTCTGGTATCGATTTATTTGATTGCGTCATTCCCACCCGTTGGGCTAGACATGGTACAGCAATCGTACAAGGCGATCGCTGGAATTTAAAGAATGCTAAATTTCGTGAAGATTTTGCGCCTTTAGATGAAACTTGTGCTTGCTATGCCTGCCAAAATTTTACTCGTGCATATATATCGCATTTAGTGCGAT
Organism: Calothrix sp. NIES-2100; assembly: GCF_002368195.1. GTDB lineage: Bacteria > Cyanobacteriota > Cyanobacteriia > Cyanobacteriales > Nostocaceae > Aulosira. Next base: position 6,310,185 of record NZ_AP018178.1, read on the forward strand.
CGCAAGAGATTTTAGCTTACACCTTATTGAGCATTCACAACATCACAGAACTGATTCGCTTTACCCAAAGTATCCGCGAAGCCATATTAAGCGATCGCTTCGCCACAGAATTTGCTCACTGGCTGGATTGAGATGAGGGGATGAGGGAGTGTGGGGAGTGTGGGGAGAAAGAGAATGACAAATGACAAATGACCAATGACCAATGACAAATGACCAATGACAAATGACAAATGACCAATGCCCAAACCATGTTAAGATACCTATCAATTATGAAACGCTGTGTTGGATAGGTGGATTTAAACGAGTATGGAAGCAGCACTGTTATTAGCAAAATTGCCGGAAGCTTACCAAATTTTTGATCCTTTGGTAGATGTTCTGCCAGTAATTCCCGTTTTCTTCTTGTTACTTGCTTTTGTTTGGCAAGCAGCAGTTGGATTTAGGTAAGTTAATTGAATTTAAATTTCTGGGACAGGTTCAAGTACCTGTCCTATTTTTTGCCATATTTACTTTACAAAAATTGACAATTATTAATAATATGTAATTTTTTCATATAGACTTAAATTAGTATATCAAGCCTGGTTAACAACAGTACAAAAGCCAAGCTTTTAGTTCCTAAGGTATCAGCTATGGGTAATATCAAATTCGTTAAAGAAAATAAAGAAGTAATCGCGGCAGATAATGCTAATCTCCGGCTCAAGGCAATGCAAAATGGCATTGATATATATACATTGATTGGTAAAATGACAAATTGCGGCGGCTATGGCCAGTGTGGTACTTGCATAGTCGAGATTGTGGAAGGCATAGAGAATCTTTCCCCCCGCACAGATGTAGAAAACCGAAAATTGAAGAAAAAACCGGAAAACTACCGCCTTGCTTGTCAAACCCTAGTGAATGGGCCTGTCAGCGTTGTCACTAAGCCTTAGAGGATGTTTGATAAGTATTGTTGATTACTGTTCTGCGGTACAATTTAACTGAGCGCAAGGTAGGGGTGACGACCCATGCAGGATATCCATAACTGGACTCCAAGGGCAGAAACGTAGCCTGTCAGGTTCGCCTTGCGAAAGGCTCTGGGGAGGGACGCTTCCTGGAGGGTAAATAAATTGCCTGTGGAGGCGATCTGGCGGGGACGTAAGACATGGGTTAAACGTCTAGAAAAGAGCCTAAGAGACAGGAAAAAGGGTGACGAAGGGGGTTTTAGTCCCCGCAGGAACATCCTTTAAGAATCCCCCTCATTCATCTGGGTGAGTACCTCAAGATGCTATTCTAAATGTTGTTGACTGGAAATTTAAGAGAGGCTTTCTTGCCATGCAAGTTAATGACCTGGGGTTCGTAGCGAGCATTCTGTTCGTACTTGTTCCCTCTGTATTTTTGATAGTTCTGTACATCCAAACTGCCAGCCGCGAAGGTAAAAAAGATAGTTAATACGTTTTTTATCGAATAAAGAACCCCTACACCTGTGGTGCAGGGGTTTTTGTTTATCAACCGCTAAATTTATTGTGACCTTAACTAGTAGTTCGTGCCAACAGCACAGGACAAGTAGCATTGACTCGAACATAGTCAGACAAAGAAGCGCCAATCAACCGATCTATATCGACAAAACTCTTAGCTACCGATGGACGGCGATCTGGAGAACCTAGCAACAATAAATCTACGCTTAACTCGTCTGCTAAACGACAGATTTCTTCCCCTGGTTTACCAGTGCTGGTGAAACAACGCGCTTTCACCCCTTGTCTTTCGGCTTCTGCAACTGCTGCTGCTAAAACTGAATTTTTCTCTGGGGTAATTTCGTTTACTTCCGATGATTTGCCACGCAAATCTGTATTAACATTAGTTAAAATCAATTGACCGCCAGGGATATCTCGTAGCAAGAACAAAGCCAAACGCAAGCAATGTTTTGCCGAATCAGAATTATCCATCGCCACCATAACGCGGTTAATTCTTTTCACATAAATGTCATCTTTTACCAGCAACATCGGACGAGATGACAGTTGAAATACATACTGGCTAACTGAGTTCGATAAAATCGATTGCAGTCGCTTGAGTCCCCGTGAACCCATGATAATCAAGTCAGCATCAATTTCATCAGCTACCTGACAAACCACATCTTTGGGATCGCCTTGGCGCAAGATTGAAGATACTTGGCTAGGATCTAAGTTCAAAATCTGAATTGCATTAGCCAGAATCTTACCACCTTCTTCCCACTTGTCAGTCATAGCAGAAGCGCTAGATTTAGCATTAACTACATGCAATACTGTAACTTTTGCACTTTGAATTGATGGCACTTCTTTCAATGCTTTGAGCATCTCTTCCGCATGTCCCAATCCAGATACAGCCAGCAAAATTTTCTCTATCATCATACGTCTTGTTGTTAAGATTGCTTTGGTTTCTGCTCTTGGTGATTTGGCTCAGCTAGGCTTTTTAGCAGCTTGCTGAATAACCTAGTAAGTTTTCCGCACTCATCAGATCACAGCCAATCATCCACACTATTATTCCTCTGGAATGCGAATATGGACTTTACACTTGGGATTGTGATGTTTGTTTGCGCTTCAGTTACGTAAGTTCTTAACTAGGCTCCAATTATTAAGCTTACTCTCAATTTAGCCTGATATATTTACTAAAATAAGATGCTATTTATTATTTTTAATCTATGTTAACTTTTATTCATTAGAACGATAGTTAAGTATTGCAAAGATGCTCTACAATAAGTAACTAAGTTCTAGCATTTTTATGCTATATGCAGAAATTTGCAATAATTTATGAGACTCATAAGTTATTTTTTTATAATTTTTTCTGGTTTACTCTCATAAAAAATTGCTATGCAAGTCAACAATATTTTTTAGCACTTACACAACTTGCTTACTAACTCAAGGCTAGGGTTGTCAAGAGTCTATAGTTGAGAATTTTTGACAATTGACTATTGAAGCATACAATCAGCTTTAGTTATGTTTGTAAATGCTGTATTTTTACGGTTGACTATTGATTGCCAATTTATAGATGAATGCGGACATTTCTTTGAATTAAAGTTCCAGCTAAAACATGCATAATTACGCTTAATTAGCGATCGCCTACCAGTGCGATCGCTTTTTTAGTGGATATACTGAAGAATTTTACAAAACTAGCGTAAATAATTACTTATTATACAACATTTAAATTTAAGATGAAGATTCCCGATAGCTTGATTGGAAACGTTATAGCTAGCTGGCATAAGGGAAGAATCTGATTAGGATAATCAACCGATGTATCTGTTTCCAATTATTAGGATTTGAGCATCACCATGAAATTGCAATTACTAACAACTATTCTGAGTAAATCCGAGTTAACCAAGTGTGTTCTTGTAAGTTTTCTCGCTTGTGGTGCAATCATCACCCTCGATCAACCAAGTCAAGCTCAAAGCACAAGTTTTTACTGTGGTGCTAGCGAAGGTGTTCCATCAACCTTAGCCAATACTCCACGGGGTACGGTGGTGATAGTTCGCTGGGTTTCTAAGCACTTCTCAGGTGCGGGATATAATCCGCAAAAACGCTGTGAGGAAGTTTCTGCAAGATTTCAAAAGCATTATGAACAAGGTAATCTCAACTTCATTACCGCTGCTTATTTAAATAATCAACCTGCAATTTGCGCTGGAAATGGAGGTGCTCCTTGCACTTCAGAAAAATTGCTATTCACCCTCAAACCCGGACAGAATGCAGCCCGTACTATTCAACAACTATTTAACCTTCGTTCTGGTGCAGCTGGGCCACTTTACGAAAGCACAAATGCATCCGAAGCCGACTCTGTAGTTGATATAAATAAGTTCTTGCAAGAAGCTCAAGTTGTCAATAATGGGGCTGTACCAACGGATACACCTGCAAGTCAGCCAAATTCCCCGGCTAGTAGTGGTGGTTTGGCTTGGTAAGTGTGGGGATAAATTGGCGATCGCTGTTTGTGATTGTCTGTATTAGCTGTTGGTTAATTGATCGGCCTGTAGAGGCGCTGGGTGTGAATCTTTTTGCATCAATTCCCCAAATACCGGAATTATCAACAACACAACTTAACGAAATTGCCAAATCAATTACAGTCAAAGTCTTTGCTGGCGAAACATCTGGTTCAGGAATTTTGATTCATCGCCAAGGGCGAGTTTACACCGTTCTCACTAACGAACACGTACTTACACCAGGTGACGGTAAGCAATATCGAATTCAAACTCCTGATGGTCAAATTTATCCAGCGGCTTTGTCAAGAGTAGGTGAGTTTGACAGCAATGATTTGGGCTTGTTGCAGTTCACTAGTCGCGGGGAAATTTATGCGATCGCCTCTTTCAATAGTTCCTCACAGTTATGTCCAGGAGATGCAGCCTTTGCGAGTGGGTTTCCCTTTGGTTCACCGGGATTTGTCTTCACAACGGGACAAGTTTCTCTCATCCTCCCCCAAGCCTTCGCGGGAGGCTATCAAATTGGCTACACCAACGATATTCGCAAGGGTATGAGTGGCGGGCCAGTCCTCAATTCTCAAGGCCAATTAGTCGGTATTAATGGACAACACGCCTATCCTCTGTGGGGAAATCCTTATGTCTTTGAGGATGGTTCTGTACCTAATGAGGTGCAATACCAGCAAATGATCCAACTGAGTTGGGCTGTTCCTGTGGAGATTTTTGTACAGCACACCAAAGGGTTGATTAGCAAGCAGATTACAGCAGATTGTAGACGCAACCAGCCGACAACTGAGCCTGTGATTTTTCAGCCTCAGCTACCGCCTGCTCCGTCACCTGCAAATTGGCTTTGGTAGGGAAACGGGTTGGGTTCGGGAGGGTTCGGGAGGCTTCGGGAGGGTTCGGGAGGGTTCGGGAGGGCGGGGAGACCCATACGTGTCAACTTAACGTGAAACCCAAGCTATTGAGAGATCTCTCAAGTACCATCACGATCCACGTTACCCCACCCCGGCTTTGCTGACGCAAAACCTCCCCTCCCCTTGGCAAGGGGAGGGGATTGAGGGGTGGGGTAAACGTCTGTGGGATAAGTGTTTGAGCTTAAGTTGACATCAATGGGGGAGACCCCGCCCCTACAAAGGGGAAATTATTATTTAGAGGTGGAATTATGAGATTTTACGAAGGATTACCCGGTTTACTTGCGGGGACTGCGATCGCCAGTGCGATTGTTATTACTCAACCTTTAGCTGCTAAGGCGCTTACTGGTGAAGAAGTTAACAATATTGCCCGTGAAGTTACGGTTTTAATTAAAAGCGATAATGGGCATGGTTCTGGGGTCATTGTCGCTAAAGATAGCAAGACTTACTATGTATTGACTGCATACCATGTAGTTAAAAATCAGGCTAATTACAACATTGTCACCCATGACAAACAAGGCTACCAACTTGATTACAGTAAGGTGAAACCTTTACCAGGAGTAGATTTGGCAGTTGTGGAGTTTAGCAGCGACAAAGATTACAGAACTGCGAAACTAGCCAATTCGGAAACAGTGAGTGAAGGTAAAGCCGTATTCGTTTCTGGATGGCCGCGTTTAGCAACGGTCGGAAAAGAAGCTGGTGGGCAACTTATCCGTCAATTTACTGATGGGCGGGTATCAGGATTTTTGCCTCAATCGTTACAAGGCTACAAAATGATTTATACCAATACCACCCTGGCGGGGATGAGTGGGGGGCCTGTTTTAGATGCGGGTGGACGGGTGATTGGGATTCATGGCTTGGGTGATACAGAAGATCCCGCAAGATTACAACAAGAGGGATTAAGTGAGGAAGCGGCTAATAGTATCGCAGGATTAATTAAGCCTGGATTTAACTATGCTATCCCCATCAATACCTTTTTAAGTACTGCACCACAAGCGGGGATTTATTTAGGTTTGCAAGTCGAAAATTCCCCTGCTGGTGAATTAGGTGCGCCTTATGTAGCCAGCGCCCAACCAGATAAACGCGACACCATTGACAACATTAATGATGTTTTAAATACAGTTGGTAAAGCGACAAACGTGATTAACGGCGTTCGTGGGTTGTTTGGGTTCTAGATTTTTTAGGGATGCGATCGCTTGTTTTTGGGATGAGCGATCGCGCAATTTTTCATGATTTTTCGTGAGGTGCATCATGCGTCAGATGAGATTATTTTTCATTGGGTTAGTTACTTTTTTTGCGGTTATTAGTAGTACGTTTTGGAAAAGAGCGATCGCTGTTTCTTTATGCGGTGTTTTAGGTGCTAATTCTCCGGCTTGTTATTTGGTGAGTGATGGTCGGGTTGCTGCGGGGGAACCTTGGGCGGGGAGACCCCGCCCCTACGGGACAACGTTGGTGGCGCAAGGTGTTGATATTTTTAGTAATGATGGTGGGGGGAATTCGGTACCGACGCAAAATGATATTTTTAGTAATCCTCAGCCTATAAAATCTCCTGAAACCGATAATAATCAACGAAATCAAACTTTACCATCATTGAATCCATCAGTTCAATCCATTCGTAATGAATATAAATCACCTATATATGTTTATTATGTTAATGGTATCAGAACAGATAATACAGGCTATGCAGACGATGTTAATCTAATATCATCTCGCTTACTTAATGAAATTGTAGATCCACCTCGAATTGATGTACCTACACATAATCCAACTGGTACAATTTTACTGACAGATAGTCTGATTACCAGAATTTGGAAAAGTGGATTTGGTGACTTCTTTGAATCTCTTAGACAAATTCTAGATGCCCCACGTCCTGATAGTGAAGTTATTACAAATAAAATTATTGAAGCCATAAAAAAAAGGGATAAAGAGAAAAGTGACGAAGCAAAAAAATCTTGTGAAGATAAAAAACATGCAAAATTTGTAATAATTGGTCATTCTCAAGGTAATTTTTTTCTGCAAGATATAGCTCAAAAATTACCACAAGAGTTTGCAGATAGAACTGTTTTATTAAGTTTTGCATCATTTACCCATTTTGGTAGGATATCCGAACGAATAAGAACTTTTTACCCGTTACTACGTCCAGATGATTTTCCGGCATTGAGTAATGGTGTATTAAATTTGGTAAATACTCCTGCTGGTACTCCTAATTTACCCTCATTACCAACTTTGATAAGTTATCAAAATCATCCATCATTTACTGGTACTAACGGATTAAATGTCAAGCTTGGTCAAGCCTTTGATTCTCATAGCTTAAAAAATTACTTAGGTGAACCAACAAACTCTGATTACGCAGTTGTTGCTCAACGCTCTTTAGAAATGGCAAGAGTAAATCTTACTGCTTTATTAAACTTTGACTCTGGTAAGTATGATAAAAAGACAGATTGTTCATCCACTGCAAATCAAACTCCTCAAACCCAACTATCTTTATCAAACACTTTACCAGCTAAAAATTGTAAAGTTCCTAAGGAGTTCTTTAAAGATAAAAGAGTTGTTAGAGGTATAAGACTAGATGACTATATATGTGTAATTAAAAGTCCTGTTATGACTAAAGACGGTTTTGTAGATGGTAATACTGCTTGTGGAGTATGTGATATATGGGGTAATTATGGAATGCCACCAACCAAATCATCATGTAATTCTAGACAAATAGATCCCGATCGTTCTAATGAAGTTCCAACGTGTCCTGAAAATTGGGGTGGCTGAAATTATTACAAATTATTGATTCCCGTAGGGGCGGGGTCTCCCCGCCCTCTTTTCGCCCACGGTTTGTGCGCCCTCTCCCTACCCATTCATCATCCACATCCCCATAACATACACCCAATGCACCGTGAAATATAACCCCAAGATTCACCATCGCCAATCAATTCGCTTGGGGGGATACGACTATTCACAACCAGGCGCATACTTTATCACCATTTGCACCCAACACCATGAATGTTGTTTAGGCGAAATCATCAATGGGGAGATGAAACTTACAATTAGAGGTGCGATCGCCTTTCGGTTGTGGTTGGAAATTCCCGATCATTTTCCCAATGTTGAATTAGATGAATTTATCATCATGCCCAATCATCTTCACGGAATTATTGTGATTACTGATAATTTTACAGATGGATTGTATGAAGATTTGGGTGCCGATATAAAGGGCGGGGAGACCCCGCCCCTACGGCGGCGAAAAACGACGTTGGGACAAATTGTCGCCTATTACAAATACCAAACAACTAAAATTATCAATCAAATTGATTGCACACCGAAAAATCGCGTGTGGCAACGTAATTATTACGATCGCATAATTCGCCATCAAAATACATTACACCTGATCCAACGATACATTATCGCCAACCCCATTCGTTGGGACAAAGATCCAGAAAACCCCCGTAGGGGCGCGGTCTCCGCGCCCTCTTGATTGCGGTCTTTGCGCCCTCTTGACGCGCCCTCATGAGTGATTAAATTTGATTTTGCCCAAAAATGCGATCGCACCCACTCATCTGAGGGAATACTATGAGGATGTTTATTGAGTGAGTGTTTTGATATGCGTCAATTCTTTCGGTATATGCGTACTTGGGTATTCATCAGCTTACTATGTTTGGTTTTAGGCTGGTCACTCCCTGCACAAGCTGCTAGTTCCGTCAGTCCCAAACTAGAACAGCAAATATTACAAGTCCTCCGCGAACACCCGGAGGTAATTATCGAATCTGTCCAAACATACCAACTGCAACAACAACAACAGCTAAAACAAGTACGCCAAGCATTTTTACAGGATTTAAATATAAATCTTCCGTCAGTAATTGGTGAATCTCCCTCTACGGCAGTGGCTCAATCAAAGATTGTGCTGATAGAATTTTCTGACTTTCAATGTCCTTACTGTGCTGAAGCTCATAAAACCCTGAAGCAGTTATTAGCAAAGCACCCAAATGAAGTTACATTAGTTTACAAACATTTGCCTTTAATTGCAATTCATGACCAAGCATTACCGGCGGCTAAAGCAGCTTGGGCTGCAAATCAACAGGGTAAATTTTGGGAATATCATGATGCTTTGTTTGCTAACCAAAAACAACTTGGCGAAGCGTTATATTTAGATACTGCCAAATCTTTGAATCTGGATTTAGAAAAATTTAAAAGCGATGCTTTTGGTGTGAATAATCTTGCCGAAAAAGCAATAGAAAACGATATTCGACTAGCAGAAAAATTGGGCATTGATGGCACACCTTTTTTTGTGATGAATAGTAAAAATTTCTCTGGTGTAGTGCAGTTATCAAATATCGAAAAGATATTAGCGGATGCTAAGTAGATGATGGCAGACCGTAGGGGTTAGGGACTAGGGGCTAGGGGATATTTTGAATTAATTTTCCCCGTGTCTCCGTGTCCCCGTGTCCCTGAGAAGCTCTACTCACTCTTTACGTTTATTGTAAGAAAGGTTACAACATTATGTTGAGTGAGAATTGTATAACGCAGAGGCTTAACGCCGAGTATTGGAGAGTTGTCTGTACTCTTGGGCGTAACTCTGCGCTTTTCTTTCAGAGAATTTAAAGTAAAATTCCCGAAATTTTACTATCTGGTGTTGTATTTAAAATTTATAAATTTTCACCGTATAAATAACCTAGTGAGATAATTTATGAGTCGCGCTGGAATTTGGCTATTTTTACCTCTTACTCTGATAGCTAGCTGTTATCAACAACTGCTACCGAATAAGCAGTCTGTAGCAAAATCGCCCCAATCTATAGTTCAAAAAGCTAGTCCAACTCTGTTAGCTAAGGCCAGTTATCTTTCTCCATTAGAACAACAAGTAATTGATGAAACTAACAAGGTGCGGACAAATCCTAAAGGTTACCTGACTATCTTACAAAACTATAGAAAGCGCTTTCAAGGCAACAAAGTCAAAATTGCTGAGAATACTTATTTGGTGACTCAAGAAGGGGTGAAAGCGGTTGATGAGGCGATCGCATTTCTCAAGTCAGCTCGTCCTGTGGGAGCATTGACTACATCTAAAGGAATGTCTTTAGGTGCTAGAGATCATGTCAAAGACCAAGGCCCCAAAGGTGCAACAGGTCATGATGGTAGTGATGGTAGCAGCCCAGTTACTCGGATTAATCGCTATGGTCAATGGCAAACTACCGCAGGTGAAAATATTAGCTATGGCCCAAACACCGCCCAAGATATCGTCATGCAGTTAATTATTGATGATGGTGTACCCAATCGCGGACATCGCACCAACATTTTTAATGCTTCTTTCAAAGTTGCTGGTGTAGCTTATGGAACTCACAAAAAATATAGAACAATCTGCGTAATTGATTACGCTGGTGGTTATCAAGAAAAATCATGATTTTGTCATTTGTCAGAGATTTTTCCACAATATTTTGGGAATAAATTAAAAAATGCTATCTAGTTTAGAAAGCCAAGTAATCGCAGAAATGAACAAGGTGCGCACAAATCCAACCGCATATCTCCCAGTTTTAGCTAACTGGAAACAGCGCTTCCAAGGTACGCAAGTCAAAATCTCTGATCGGGTTTATTTACAAACTCAAGAAGGAGTCAAAGCTGTTGATGAAGCAATTTCATTTCTGTCTTCGGCTAGTCCTGTAGCAGCTTTGAGTACATCCTCAGGTATGTCTTTGGCGGCTAAAGATCATGCGCAAGACCAAGGAATTACAGGCGCGATGGGTCACTATGGTAGCGATGGTAGCGATCCCTTTACTCGCATCAACCGTTATGGTAAATGGCAAATTACCGCAGCGGAAAACATTAGCTATGGTGTTAATCTAGCCCCAGACATCATTATGCAATTAATTATTGATGATGGCGTGCGCGATCGCGGTCATCGCACAAATATCTTTAACTCTGCTTTTAAAGTCACGGGGGTTGCTTTCGGTAGCCACCCTACATATAAACACATGTGCGTGATTACCTACGCTGGTGGTTATCAAGAAAAATCTGTTTGATGGTTCAGATAATGCCCTGAAATCCTTGCTCCTAGCACTATGTCACAATTAGAAGCGAGATATCAATAATTGCTATGACATTAGGAGAACGGGGAGTGATGGGCGATCGCCATACGGCTGATGCTGTAAAGTTAAATGTCTATGTTCAAGGTCAAGGATTCCCCATCTTGGCTTTACATGGCCATCCTGGTTCCGGTCGGAGTCTTTCTGTGTTTACAAATCACCTATCAAAGCGCTACCAAACTTTCGCCCCAGATTTGCGTGGATATGGCAAAAGTCGCTTTCAGGGAAATTTTGCTATGCAAGACCATTTAAATGACTTAGAAGCTCTTCTAGACCGCTTTGAAATTGAAAAATGTCTAGTATTGGGGTGGTCATTGGGTGGCATTTTGGCGATGGAACTGGCATTACGCTTACCACAACGGGTTACAGGGCTGATTTTGGTGGCTACAGCCGCCAGACCTCGTGGTAACCATCCCCCAATTAGTTGGCAGGATAATGTGTACACTGGTGTGGCGGGAATATTGAACTGTATCAAACCAAGTTGGCAGTGGAATATTGAAACTTTTGGGAAGCGATCGCTGTTTCGTTACCTGATCCAACAACATACACCTACAGCTTACGGTTATCTTGCTAAGGACGCTGTGCCAGCTTATTTACAAACGTCCCCTGCTGCTACTCGTGCCCTTTATACTGCTATACAAGCAGGCTACAACAGACTGACAGATTTATGGCAAATCGAATCTCCCAGTCTGGTACTTGCTGGTGCCCAAGACCGCCACATCACAGTTGATGCTAGTTTAGAAACGGCTCGTCACCTGAATAACTGTCAGTGGCAATCTTACCCCAATACTGCCCATCTTTTCCCTTGGGAAATTCCTGAGCAAGTATTGAGAGATATTGACCACTGGTTAGAAGAACATTCTCCAGAAATTTATTAAAAAATTTTCATCACTATGCATCAAAAAGGGACAAAGGACACAAAAAGGATAAATGAATTTTTCCTATTGGTTCTACCTGGAATCAGCACTTAGTACTGAACTATTGCCTAATTTACATTTGACCGCTAAAGGCAGGCGTTACTTTACGGTCAATCCTTTCCCCCAAGTCTTCGGCAATTGTTAAAGAATCTGGTTTGCAACGCTTCACATTCACGATGATTCCTTGTGCGCCTTCAGTCTCCAAATCTTCTATGTAACCTTTAATTGCTAGATTAGCATCCACAGAGTTCAGAAATGGGCCAAAGTAGTATGTACAACGGGGATTCTGCGTCACAATCTCTACCCACCAAGCCAGGCCTAGATTGTTGGCTGTGTTAATCAACTTTTCCTTGAGATCATCCCAAATGGTTGTCATGGTAGTTGCCAATTGATGAATGAAGTACTGGATATTAAACGATATTTTGCTTTGTGTTTTTGCTTTACATTTCTTTATACTCTGTTATTTTGATTTTTCAAAGAGGTTTTGTGCAATCTATCGAGATAATGTGTGTTTACCAAGCGCTGGCGGTAAATTTCATAAAGCCCCATACCTGCTGCGACTGAAGCATTGAGACTAGGGGTTTTACCCTGTAGAGGGATAGATACTAAGACATCGCAAGAGCGTTGTGTTAACATGCTGAGTCCTTCACCTTCAGAGCCAATCACTAAAACAATCGGACCGCTAAAACTCACCGTATGCAAGGGTTCACTGCCGGTTGCTGCTGTGCCATAAATCCAAAAGCCAGCTTCCTTGAGTTCTTCTAAAGAACGGCCCAGATTAACTACACGAGCAACGGAGAAGTTTTCTAAAGCACCTGCTGCTACTTTTACCACAGTCGAAGTGATCCCGGAAGCCCTTCTTTGCGGGATCACTAAACCTTGTGCGCCGATAGCTTCTGCTGTGCGAATAATTGCACCTAAGTTATGGGGATCAGTAATTCCATCAGCAACGATAATGACTGGATCGCTGACAGATTTTGCCTGTGCAATTAAATCTGGTAATTCAATATAAGAGTAGGGAGCGATTTGCGCGGCTATACCTTGATGATTAGCCCCATGAGTGATTTGGTCTAAGCGCTTTGGTTCTACTTCATCAATGACTGCACCATTATCCTTTGCTTGTAGGATCAAATGATGAAAGCGGGGATCGTAACGTAAACGAGTAGTAATCCAAATGCGGTTGAGACCACGCTGATTTTCTAAAGCACTTAAGACTGGATGACGTCCATAGATAACATCACTTTCTTCTGATGCTTGGTGGATCTCTGAGGCTGGAGAGGGAAAGTGATGATGCTGGCTTGTCCCAACTGTTCCGGGTCTAGCATCTACAGTTCTGGAGTTGCGAACAGGCTTAACTTCTACGGGTCTGGGATTGCGAGTAGGCTTACCTTCTGCGGGTCTGGGATTACGAATAGGATTAGCAAGAACACGCTTACCCTTGACTTTCACAGGTAGGCCGCGATTTGGTTCGCCAGCAGTCTTGATTTTTCTGGGTTTATCAGATGACATAGGAGTATTTGCTATTACTTATTAGGTGGGCATACTGTTTACTGAGCTTACCGAAGCTCACTCCAGTTGATTTTGCTTTCGTGAGATTTATTGCCCACTATTTTTCTAGATGGAGTTTTTGCAAGAGTTCGGTTAAGCGGGGGAAGTCTGTGAGATAAAGGTAGCCAATTAAAGTTTCTAGACTCGTTGCTTGCTGGTAAATTTCTGGATCAACCCGTTTAGAGCGTCCGGCGGCAGCATTACGACCCCGTCGGACAATATCTAATTCACTATCCCTCAGATGAGGTCTTAGCGATCGCAAATGTAGCGCCTGTTTTTCTGCTCTTACCTGTGCCACTACCAGACGATGGTAAGTGTCTGGTCGCTGCAATGGCATTAGATAAAACATTCTAACATATAGCTCATAAATTGCATCCCCTACATATGCTAATGCAGCAGGAGAAATTTGTTGCACTTGTGAAACAGAGATTTGTTCGGGTAATTGAAATGTGCTGGCCAAGAGTGATTCAGTCCAAAATGAATTCTGTTTAGCAGCTTCATCTTGTTCATCTAATTGCTCTTCCTCCTTGGGCTTCACAAGTTAATTATTCCTTATTGTGCTATATTTGGCAGGCATTATTGCTCTTGTGTTTAGATACTTAGCATAATCTACACTAACAGAAATTACTGAATAAATCTGATCTTTTTGGAAAAAATTGAAATTTTCAGTTGCAGATTAACTTGTCAGGTTTGTTATTTGTTATCTGTGACAAAGTTGAGGTAGTCCGTTGGCGGGGTTCCCTCATTTAAAGGAACTGCCGTCTGAGCGCCGACTTGCAACGCTCAGACTTTGCGCTTTGTCTTTTGTGTTGACAAATCACACAAGACAAACAACAGTGAGCAGTCCTTTTGGCGGTTTCTTTGATGGCAAGGAACTAAGAATCCCCAGGGTCTGCACCACGAAATGTAGAATTTAGACGCGCCAGCTTGGCTAAAAATTAAGCTATCCAGATAAAGCATCGGATAGCTAGATTGCTTTTTGGTCAAGCAATTAAGATGACTTGATGTTTTCTAGAGCCGCTTCAACATTTGGTTGCAGCGAGAGAAACTTCTCTAAGCGAACAAGCTTGACCGTTTGAGTTACACGGGCATTGGTGACAATTTGCAAGGTGCCGTTGGCGCTTTGAGCGTGCTTGGCTACCTGTACCAAAGCACCTAAGCCAGAGCTATCAACAAAGTCAATTTGCGATAGATCCAAAATAATGTTCTTTGGACCCTCATCAATCTTGCTATCGAGTACCTTGCGAAATGTCGGCTCAGAAAAAGCATCTAATAAACCTGTGAGGCGGAATAGCTGATAGTTATCCCGGGCTTCTCGAGTACCCCTCAGGCTCACAGTTAGATTCAGTGGCTCAGCAATAACTCCCTCCTCATGGTGAAAGTGAACGCTCCAGTATAAATGGTTTTGGTGCAAGTTGTCTAGAACCTGCTGGTTTAGGAAATGGGGCATGGGGCATTGGGTATGGGGCTTCGGCTTCGCTCAGCCACCAGGCATTGGGCATGGGGCATTGGTTATTTGCCTTTATCCTTGTTCCCTAGACCCTAGACCCTAGACCCTAGACCCTAGACCCTAGTCCCTAGTCCCTATTTTATTTAACCCCAGTTGCGGCCAATTGACGTGCTTGTCGCATTGCTTTGACAAATTCCGCAAACAAGTAATCAGCATCGTGAGGGCCAGGACTAGCTTCTGGGTGATATTGTACTGAAAATACAGGCAGAGATTTGTGACGTACCCCAGCAACAGTGCGATCGTTCAAGTTTAGGTGGCTAATTTCCACAACTGCTTCAGGTAAAGAATCTGGGTCAATAGCAAAACTGTGGTTTTGGCTAGTAATTTCTATCCGTTGTTGTAAACCCGCAGGCTGATTCAATCCCCGATGACCAAACTTGAGCTTAAAGGTTTCTGCTCCCAAGGCATGACCCAAAATTTGATGCCCCATACAAATGCCAAAGATGGGTTTTTCAGCGCCTAGCAGTGCTTTGGCAGTTTCAATACCTTCAGTAACTGCGGCTGGGTCACCAGGCCCGTTGGAAAGAAAGATGCCATCAGGATTATATTTGAGAATTTCCTCTGGTGGTGTATTGGCAGGAACAACAATTACTTGGCAACCGTAACTGGCTAGGCGACGCAAGATATTACGTTTCACTCCAAAGTCTAAGGCAACAACGGTGAAGGATTCCCCCGTATTGCTCGCTGTATCCAGGTTAAATTCCCAAGCGGGGATTGTGGGATCTGACCATTGATAAACCGTTGGGGTAGTGACTTCACGCACAAGATTTAGCCCCTGCATACTCGGAGCTGACTGTACCTGCTCTAGCAGATCAGCCTCATCCAAAATAGATGTGGAAATAGCGCCATTCATGGCTCCAAACATCCGAATTTTGCGGGTGAGGGCGCGGGTATCAATGCCGTAAATACCTGGGACTTGGTGCTGTTTCAGGTAGTCAGGTAAGGATTGTGTTGAGCGCCAGTTACTTGGTCGCTGACAAATATTGCGGGCGATCGCACCTCGCACCTGTGGTCTAGCCGATTCTTCATCTTCAGGATTGACCCCAGTGTTACCCAGTTCAGGATAGGTAAAAACAACTATTTGACCGCAGTAGCTGGGATCTGTTAACACTTCCTGATACCCAGTCATGCCAGTGTTAAACACCACTTCCCCAATTGTGGTTCCTGTGGCACCAAAAGACCAACCACGATAAGCAGTTCCATCCGCTAGGACAAGTAGAGCAGGGATTGTGTCAGACAGGGACATAGGCAATCATGATTAGGGTTTAGGGGCTAGGGGAACCAGGGCTAGGAAAATTTATTGTAGTCTCAAGCCCTATTCCTTAGTTTCTAGTCTCGCTATAAGCTGCGAATGTCAATTATCCCATGAGTTTAGAGAATTAAGGTTCTGAAGCTACGTTAATTAAAAATAAAAAACTAAATAATGGTCAATAGTCAGAGGGAACAGTCAACAGTCAACAGTTATTTCTCCTGGAGCTTCCTCTGTCGGCAGCCCCTTTGCCCATTTCCTAACTTTCCAGCCAAAGAGGTAGATTTCCACCCTAAAGGGCAGGTAAAATCAAAGTTAATTATGCTCCAGTCTTTTTTATCTCGTGCAACCCTGGTTGCTCTAACAAGTGCGCTTGCGGTTTTGGGTGTTGCCTGTAGTGAAGAGAAACAGACTACTGCGACTCGCGTCCATGAGCAGCCAACGCCCGTGGACAATTTAGCAGGATCGCCTGTTATCGAAGCTTCCCCATTATCCAGCCCAGAACCACAGCCACAGTCCTCGTCGGTAATTGAACTGAATTCTTTTGAATTAGCGCTAGACAAAGCCGCAGGTGCAATGACAATCAGCCAATCTGCCCAATCACCCGATGATTGGAAGTTGGTGGCGAGTCAGTTCCAGGATGCGATCGCGCTGATGAAAAATGTGCAGCAAGAAAGTCCCAATTTCACGGTCGCTCAAATCAAAATTTCCGAATACGAGCGCCAGATTAAGTATGCCTTAAACAAAGCTAGCCCCAAACCACTACCACCAGTAGCGGCTAAACCCCAAAAGGTAGTAGTGGTTGTTCCGGCGCAAAAAACCACACCCACTTCCAGCCAACCTCTAGCTGTAGTTTTACCAAAACCACAGCCATTAGCAAAATCCATATTACCTCCCACAGAAGCAGTCGCCCAAGAGCAAGAAGATGTCTTTATCGCCCCAATCAAACGCCGGATTGGGGGAACACCGATTATTGATGTTACCTTCAACGGCGATCGCAAATTTGAGATGATTGTGGATACAGGAGCTAGTGGAACTGTAATTACCCAAAACATGGCCGATGCTTTGGGTATAGTACCTGTAGGTAAAACTAAAGCCAACACAGCCAGTTCTAGATCTGTAGAATTTACCATTGGCTATGTTGATTCAATGGCAGCAGCTGGGGTAATGGTGAATAAACTACCAGTAGCGATCGCCGGATCAGACCTAGAAACAGGACTGCTTGGCCACGACTTTTTCGGCAATTACGATGTCACCATCAAACGCAATGTCGTGGAATTTCGCCCGCAATCGCACGCGGAAATCAATTCTGTAGAAACTGGACTAACTCCTCCAACTTTACCCAAGGAGCGCCACTATCTAGGATATCCTTAGCCAGCTTAATACCTTGGGCATGGTCTAACAACGGGATCGCACCTGCTACTTGTAGCGCCAATGAAGCATTTAACGCCACAGCATCCTGTTGCGCCTTAGTTCCTTTGCCTTGTAGTACGGCTTTCAGAATCTCCGCATTTTCTTGGACATTTCCACCTCTGAGCGTGCCTATTGTTGCAGGCGTTAAACCCACCTCTTCAGGATTAACAGTAGTTAACTGCACTTCGCCATCAGATAGCACGGCTAAATCGGTTACATCTCCTAACCCCGCTTCATCAAGTTTTTCTCGACCATGTACAACTATCGCCTTTTGCTTACCCAAATTTTGTAAAGCATAGGCAACAGTTGCCAAAAGTTTAGGAGTAAATAACCCTACCACTTGCCCAGTCGGATTTAAAGGATTCACCAAAGGCCCAAGTAAGTTGAAAACAGTCCTTACCTTGAGAGTCCGCCGCAAAGTCGCCACAGACTTGAGTGCGGGATGCCAACCAGGGGCAAACAGAAAAGTGATACCCACTTCTTTAACTGCGGCTTGGACTTTTTCGCTAGAAGCACTAAGATTTACACCCAAAGCTTCTAAAACATCCGCACTTCCTGTTAGACTTGATGCCGAACGATTACCGTGTTTAGCAACAGGTACACCATAGGCAGCAGCCACAAAAGCCACTGCTGTAGAAATATTAAAAGTTGATGAACCATCTCCACCAGTGCCACAGGTATCGATGAGAGTGCTGAATTCTGAGTTCTGAGTTCCCTGAAAGGAAGATTGAGACTGTAGCACTTGTGCCATCCCAGTCAACTCGTCAGCCGAAATGCCTTTAAAGTTCAGTGCTGTTAAAATTGCTCCCGATAATTCTGGGGGAACAGATTCACTTAGCCAACCTTGCATCAATTCTGCTGATTGATTGCGGGATAAAGATTCACCATCGATTAATTGTTGCAGCAGGAGATACCAGCTAGGTGAAGTTTCTGGCGTGGAGATGGGGGAAGTTGTCATAAAATTCTGTTTGTGTGTGGTCGGCTCTGGGAGTTATCCTACCGGAAAATGGGAAACTGTTCGTAGTAAGGATTTTAGAGCGTGTTTTTAAACTACTCGTTTAGCCTTCTAAATTTCTCGATCCCCCTAAATCCCCCTTGAAAAGGGGGATTTTAAGACTTTTTTTGCCCCCCTTTTTAAGGGGGGTTGGGGGGATCTAATACATTGAAAACACACCATAGTCCTTATATATTTGAGGACTGAAGTCCTCACTACGAGAAAATTTGATAGTTAGTAATAAATAATTCTTTTCCTTTGGCAGCATTACTCTGTTTATAGTTATTCATCCCATACTGCAATTCCCACTCGGAAATATTCGCCCAATTAAAATTTTCCCGAATTTGTGGCGAATTGTCGTAAGTGATTAACCATTGGTGATGGCATTGTTTCAATAATTCCGCAAATTTCTGATGTTCAAATGAGGTATGTAAGTTACCGTCTATTCCATAAAGTTTAGATTTAGTAGCAATAAAATAAGGCGGATCTAAAAATAGAAATACCTTCTCGCCTGCTGAATTTAGTAATTCACTATAATCTAAATTAGTAATTAAAATATCTTTTGATAAAATACTGCCTAATTTTTCTAGACGGTCTATTGATGAATTCGTAAAGCGCTTATGAAAAGCTTCCTGGGAAAAACCACCAGATTCTACAGTTCCCGAAAATGTAATTCTATTCAGGACGAAAAAGCGGACTGCTCTTTCCAAATCAGATAATTTATTGATATCTACATTGGTTAATTCTCTAAATAGTAATTTACCATCTGTATATTCCTTTTTTATCCGACGAATTTCAGCAACTAGTTGAGATATATCAGATTGGGCGAATTTCCAAAATAGAAATAACTCACAGTTTAAATCATTAATCCAAATTTTTAAATGAGGAAATTTTTGCTTTAAATAAATAAATACAGAACCACCACCTACAAAAGGTTCTCTAAATTCCGAAAAAGTTTCTGGTAAGTATTCAATTATTTGCTTGATTGCTTTTGATTTACCGCCGGGATAACGGAGTGGACTTTTGAGCATGATTTTCTGGCGATCGCAAAAATCTTATTTTAAGTATAAAAATTGTCATTTATCCGGTAAACCATAAAAACTTCTGATGCAAAACCTCTATGGGTGAGTGCTAAATACATTTATCCTACTTTTGTCAAGAATATGTTGCATTTCGATAAAAATCTGTTACATTACTTTACAGCAGTCACAACTGTTACCACACAAAAGCTCGGAGTCTTATTTATGGCAGGCGCTAAGAATACTACACCTACAGTTTCTGAAGACCCTAACGCTTTACGCTGGGGCTTCACTCCTCAGAGCGAAAACTGGAACGGTCGTTTTGCAATGATTGGTTTTGTATCTGTGATTCTAGTGGAAATTTTTTCAGGCCAAGGAGTTTTACACTTCTGGGGTATCCTCTAGATTGCACTTGGCTTGATGTTCTCTGAAGACGGCGATATGTAGAATTGTCTGGCTTCTGTTGACCTCAAGACTGATTAGGACTGCGATCGCAGTTGCACTACATTAAGATAAATATCATTCTTCCGATATTGGTAGGAAATGCAAGCTTTTGCATTTTTTCCTCTAAAGCAAAGCTGAACACTTAATGTTCAGCTTTGCCTTTCTTCTATCTGGATATTTTTCTGCAAATTTCGCTGAATTTGATAGTTAGTAATGAATAACTCTTTTCCTTTGGCAGCATTACTCTGTTTATAGTTATTCATTCATTCATTCCATACTGCAATTCCTACTCGGAGATATCAGCCTAATTAAAATTTACTCTAATTTGAGGCTAATTGTTGTAATTTATTAACATTAGTCATGGCATTTTTTCAAAAATTCAGCAAATTGCTGATATTCAAAAGAGAAATAATTTTTATTTATAGTATTTAATTAAATTAATTAAATTCCTGATTTTCTCCGCTTTAGTATGAGCAAATTAGGAGGACTACCATACAATAAATCACCATTTGTAATGACATACTTTATAGGAATTTTTGGATTGTTGATATCTTTCCCTCCATTGGCATACCATTTATTTTCCCAAAGTGTATAAAAAGATTCTAAATGAATTGGTCGTAAGCGATAAATGGACTGGATCTCAATGTTTTTGTAAATAGCAAAAATCCAATCTACTTTACGGTATTTATTAATGATGACAGGGTTCATGTGATGATGAGTTGAGAACCCTCTTGTAAGTTCAATATTGACAGATTTTAATTCGTACTCATTACCATCCTGATCTACAGCATCATTACCTTCCCGTCCTGGAATGACAGTTAATCCAAGCAGCAGCAAGACCTGCAATAATTTACCACCATTATCTTGAAAAATATCGCTAATTCCGTGCTTAGATGCCAGATTCTGATACTGTTTTATGACAGGAAATAATTCTTCCAGTAGCTGAAGGTCAGAATGAGGTTGCAACAATTCTCTTTTCTCCTAGCAAATCCGCAGGATGGAGTTCAAATACTTTATGGTGTAAGGAGTCGTGTAAAAATAAGTTGAACAATTTAATATTTGTAGTGCGGGCATCTTGCCCGCGCGAGCAAGATGCTCGCACTACTTATTTTTACTTGATGCCTAACGTTTCAAGCTCTGCCGAAATCTCTAATGAAATACTACTCACCTCTTGTACCATGTGCAGATTACGGACAAGCAATTATATTGTTTTATTATCCTTGTTTTAACCGTAAATCTACTTAAATTACCCTATTGACAACTTTAATTCTACAGACTGTAACTATCTTTTGCGATGAACTCAATTTTACGCCTTAAAAACAAAAAACCTGCTTATTTCACTCAAAAAGGAGCTGCTTACTGTGGTGACTCACGGGAACTACTGCAAGAACTACCAGATAGCAGTGTCAATCTAGTAATATCTAGCCCACCTTTTGCTCTCCAACGTAAAAAAGAATACGGCAATAAAGAACAAAACGAGTATATAGACTGGCTCGCTGAATTCGCAACACTTGTTTACAGAAAACTGCGGGATGATGGTAGTTTCGTACTCGACTTGGGAGGGTCATACGAGAAAGGTGTTCCAGTTCGCAGCTTGTATAACTACCGTGTACCTATCCGCTTGTGTGATGACATTGGTTTCTTTTTGGCGGAAGATTTCTATTGGTACAATCCTTCTAAATTACCTAGCCCTATCGAGTGGGTAAATAAACGCAAAATACGTACTAAAGATTCCGTAAATACAGTTTGGTGGTTTAGCAAGACAGAGTGGCCCAAAGCAGACGTTACCAAAGTTCTTGCGCCTTACAGTGAACGCATGAAAAAGCTGCTCGATAATCCAGACAAGTATTACAAGCCAAAAGTACGCCCATCTGGGCATGATATTGGTAAAGCCTTTAGCAAAGACAACGGCGGGTCTATTCCCTCCAATCTTTTGCAAATCCCAAATTCAGAATCTAATAGTCAGTACCTAAACGGCTGTAAAGTATTATCAGTCAAACAACATCCCGCTCGCTTTCCTGTTAAACTTCCAGAGTTCTTTATTCGCTTCCTGACAGACCCTGGGGATATAGTAGTGGATATCTTTGCTGGTTCAAATACAACAGGTCAAGTGGCAGAGATAGAAGAACGCCGATGGTTAGCATTTGAGGAGCAAGTAGAATACCTTGCTGCTTCTGCCTTTCGTTTTTTAACCAAGGATAACAACCCTGAAGAAATGCAGGAAATATACAACAACATATGTAGTGGAGAATTGGTAGATTTAACTCAATATCAAAGCCAAATGAGTCTCAATCTGCTTTCTTTTGACTCACAATAGAGAGCAGAGTCGTGCATATTCCGGTTCAACCTCGCCATCAATACAGCTAATCTCAGAAACAATTTATAAAAACTACCGTGATGAGCGAAATATTACCCGCCCTGGTGACTCTTCGTGATTAATTCGCGCATAAACTCGCAGACAAGCCAAAACTTCCCCAGGATTACCGCCACAATCGAGTTGCAAATCATCTTTGGTTAAAGCGCATATATCGGCGTAAAGTCCAGATAATTGGCGAATTCGGACTTCATTACCTGCATTATTCGCTTGATCGACAAATTTTTTCAGCATCCGCCGTGATTCTTGTTGTAGTTTACCCCACCACGAATAGCGATCGCTTGGCGGAATAAATACTAAGGAGTGTACTGCCTCATCAATGTCAATCCAAGCACGTAGGGTTAATAATGGATCGGCATTTTCCACAGCTTTTTGGGTGCGTTGAAAGCGGTCTGTTAAAGCTTCAATATATTGATTTTGCTGTTCTGGTTTGGCGTGTAAGGAGACAATATCGAAGCTAAAAACGCTTTTTAATGCATGATGTAAATCTGGTTCAATTTCGATAAAATTTATACAAAATAGCAAGTAGCCAGCTAGTAAAGTTATATCTTTTGATTGGCTATTTTGGGTTATTTCGGAATAAGATAACGCTTTTTCAGACAAGGATAAACCTTTGGCTTGGACTGTACCGCTAAGTCCGGGGTAAATAATTTCATCGCGGATGAAGGGTAAGGGATAGAGATTGGCGGTATCTTCTACTGCACCAGCTTCTTGAGCGAATGTCAAGGCGCGTTGTTGCCAAGCTGTTGCTAAGTCTTCTGGAACTCGCAGCAATTTGCGTTGAATTTCGTTCCATAATTCTGAGTCGCTTTGGCTTTGTAGTTGGTTATTTCCTAAATATAATTTGAGGTCTTTATCTGCATTAAATGCTTCTTGGAGGCGGCTGAGTTTTAATTCATTAGTAGAGTTTATCTGGGGAGATGTAGGTTGTAATAAGCTATGGATTTCTTGCAGCACTTCGTCACATAATTTAGCGCCTGGATCTAGGGGGAATTCTGTTTGTGCTTGCTTTAAAGAGGCTTCTATTCCGTAGAGGCTAAAGCGCAATATTTGAGCTAGTTGGGAGTTTTCTGTTTCTAAGAGTTGACGTAGGTGCTGCATGAATTTAGCCTCTAGGTTACCGATTTTTTATCGCATACCAATTGATAATTTAAAAAATTAACCGCCAAGTTCGCCAAGTTCGCCAAGAGAGAGAGAGGTAATTATTTAGTGCAAGGTTATATGGAATTTGGTATCAGATTTATATGAACCGCAGAGGCGCAGAGGACTCAGAGGAAGAGGTTTTTGAGAGAGGTTTTCTTTGCGTCTTTGCGCCTTTGCGTGAGTTAATTACCCTAATGAATACCGCAAAATGGATCGCGTTCTTTATCGACTTCGTTGGGTTGTAAGTCTAATTCGGCGCGGTAAACACATCCTGGTTGTTTGAGGCTTTCTTGTTTGTTTGATGTCCAGTAAGGTACTTCACCTGCGTGCATTCTTAATATACCTTGATTGTCGAGGGTAACGTGATATTGGCAAGGGTAATCTGTGGTAACGTCGGGTTTACTTAATGCGCCGATGCGTATCCATTTTTTAGTATTGGTTTGGGCATCTGTTTGCACTACATAAAAGGTGTGTTGTCCATGTTTTGGAAAGGGAGGTAAGGGATTACTAATTAATCCTGTTCCTGGTTCTGGTGAACCATCTCGTAAGTAATGAAATTCTTGCAGGGATTTACTAATGTCTTTGTCGGCTTCAAATACTAAATGATAAGCATCTGGTTGATCGACGGTGGCTGATTCGATGACGTTGATGGCAATATCTCCATCGTTTAAGTCTTTATTGGGGCGTTCAATGGCAATATTCCACTTCAATTTACCATCAGCAAATAATGTAGATGTTTCTGAGGCGGCGGAGATAACTGAGGTGATATCAATACCGGAAACATCTATTAAATAATGGGGGTTTCCTTGACAAAGTAAGACGCTAAAATCCAGGGTTTGATCAATTTCAAATTGCACTTTGATTTTTTTGAGAAAGTCTGGTTCTGATAACCCTAGTTTTTCCATCAAGGTTTTACCATCGAAGCTACCCCACAGCCGCAAATCGCCATCTTCGTAGTCTTGGCGATAAATAATGTTAGTTAATTGTATCCCTTGCCATTCTGTGCGAACTTTGGCAACGTTTTCTCCAGCGGCTAGTTGATAAAGTTCTTGTCCGGCTTTAAATATTGTTAGTAGTTCGTTGCTTTGGGTTTTGCGTTTGAAGTTGCAAGGTAAATAATAAAACAGGTTTTTGACATCAATTTCTAGTTGGTTTGCTCCTTTACGGAGTAATCCTTTTGACTCTTCGGGGTCGAATCTTAATCTGCGTAGTTTCTCGGCATAGCAAGCACCGGCGGAGGTGGCTAATTTGGTAAATTCCAATACAAAAGTTATGCGTTCGGGATTCCAGACGAAGTACGGAGATTTACTGAATTCTTGGTATATGTAGCGCTGTACAAGGTCGAGGCTGCAAGTTTTACCGGATAAAATTAACCAATCAACTTTGTGGGTATTCCATGCATCTACGGTGCTATCTTGGGGACGTAAGCGACTATCCATCAAGCCTTGGGCGATACCGATCGCTTCTTTAATGGCTGATGATGCGGCGCGATCGAATTGTTGACTATCGATGGTGACGCAGATGCTACCGGGGTCTTTTACTTGGTATTTAATGGCACTTTGAGTTAGTAATTCGGAAATCTGCTGTTCGGAGAGTGTAAAGGTTAAGGGTGAACCGTCTTCTGCTGGCTTTTGTCCGAGTTTGATTTTGGCAGCTTCGGCGTGTTCCCACAGTGTATAAAATGTTTGCAGGCGTTGGGGTGCTTGTTGCCAACGAGTAGGTAAGACTTTTTCGGCTGTATCTAAAGCGTCTTTATAAGCTGCGTCTCCTTCGGGATTTTCTTTATCCAAACATTTCAAAATACTGCCACTTTTGAATTGTCCGCTTTCGAGAAAACGTTCGTTTAATTCGGAGTTAATTAAGTCTTCTAGTTTGTCACTTTCTAAATCGCCTGTGGAAACTGCTGTTAATAAAAAGTCGGCGATCGCAACTTTTAAAAGCCGGAATATTCTCAGGGTAATTAACTCGCCTCCAAGCTGTAAATGTCCAGATGAACCTAATAGTTTGGGTGTGAGTTTATAGTAACGTCCCCCTAAACCTCTGTCTTCATTATCGGCAAAGAAGGGAGTTTTATCTTCTAAGGTGAGTTCAATTAAAGCTAAGTCTGTAGTTCCGCCACCAATATCTAAAACTAGAACATTTTGTGACCATTTATTCCCGACTTGACGACAACGAGTTTTGAAAGATTCAATCCCAATGTTGAGATTACCCCCAAATTCTCGCCAGAGGAAAAATATCGCTACAGAAACGGCTTCATCATAAGCAGTTTGGACATCATCCAGCCCCAATTGTTCAACTAATTCTTTAACTTCCTTGCGAACAACAGGCGGGGCGACGGTGGGATAGGTAACAACTGCGGAAAGAAAATTCCCTTCGGAAAATCTGCGTCTGGCGCGTCGGCGATAGTCTTCGGTTAACTCAATTAAATGTCCCCAAGCTGCTTGAATTAATTGATTGACATTAATTGTTTCTTCTGCGCCATCTAAGCTAACTGGGAAAGAACGATCCTGTCCAAAATAGCGTTTGGGGGAGTGATGAAAGCGGCTGATAATTTCCTTTAAAGCACTGCTAGTTCCTTGGGCGATCGCTTTTTTTCTGTTATCGCTGGCTTCTCTCCCCATCTTCAGTTGTAAAGCCGCCAATTTAGAAATTTCTAACTCACTTTTAATTTCCGTGCTGCGGCGATCGATATCTAAGACAACGGGGATGAGATTTTGTGATTCTAGAGTTGGAACGCGAAAAACTTCATGATATATCTGATAAAGTTTTTTGCTAACAGCACGCCGAAAGCGATCGCTTGTACCTAAGCATAATTCAACTTGACGCAGTGCTTCTAAAAATCGCTCTTTATTATCACTCTCAAACACTTCACTTAAGCGGCTAGGTTCTATCTCCAAATTTTTACTAATATCAGCAATAAATTTTTCCCAGTCGCTAGCACTGACATCTGGTAAAGCAATTGTCGCCGGAGAACTTAACCATTGTGCCATGCGATCGCGCAATCGCATTTCCTGTTCTTTTGGTAATACTTCAGCAATGGGTACTTCAATCGGATCGAAGAGTGTAACCGTAGAATTGGATGTGCCAAAATCTAAAGCAAACCATCCGGGAAATCTTTTTTGTTGTTCGCTATTGAGTTGAGAAGAGTTCATAGTTTTGAAGAGTTAATTTTTAACGCAGAGTTTCGCAAAGTTTCTTCCTCTGTGTTCTCTGCGTCTCTGTGGTTCGTTTCTTGATACTTTTTGAAACGAACCGCGAAGGACACTAAGAACATGAAAAAAAGAAATAGGAGTGTTATAAAGTTTTTTCTCAGAGGTTGTTTGGAAAGTATTGTTATTAACATTAAAGTCCCAAACCTAACCCCCCAGCCCCCCTTCCCTACAAGGGAATGGGGGTGTCAAAGCCTCTCTCCTTGCAGGAGAGAGGTTTGGAGAGAGGTTTCGCGTAAACTTTGCCACTGTTCAAACATCCTGTCAGGAATTAGGATTTTTTTACCGATAATCAATCACTGCAATATCCGCCAAAATTTGCAACCAAGTAGGAATTGCTAACTGTGATGATTCTCCCGCCGCCATATATCTCAGCAATGTTTCTTTCTTAGAAATATTTTGCAAACTGGGAATAATTTGATCCAACACGCCAGCTAATTCCGCATTAACTTGCTGATTGACTTCACTAACATATTGCACCAGATGAAGACTAGCACTAGCAGTAATTTCATCCCGTAGCCGCAACACAAAAAGCTGGTGATTGTTCGATTTTTGGGAACCACTGCGTTCTGGTGCCCAATCAAATATTTGTCCTATATTGTGTTTCTCATCTTGACGCGCCAAGGGAAAGATAACTTCTGAGGAAATTTCTGTTTCTCTGGTTTGAATTTCGGAAATGATCGCATCTTGCCATTTGTGAGGATCGCAGCCTAAAAGCAGTTTATAAAAGAGTTCTGCTTCTTCTATCCCAAATTTAGTTTCAACTTCCGATTCCATTTCTGGGTTGAGATTTGATTGCAAATAGTCCCGTTCTTTGGCGACAATATTTGATAATTTTATCAGCAAATCTCCAATAGCTTGACGAATGCGATCGCGGGCGAATTCTTCTACTTCTTGAATCGTCTTAGCAAAGGTGGGATAAAAATCATCGCTTTTGGTAGGAATAGAAGTATTGACTCGATTACCCCGATCAAATAATTTCCCGGCTGCACCTTTAGATTCAGTCAAGGAAATTGTGCCATTGTTAGCTTTGTTAAAGAGTAAAGTCCACTGATTCCAATTGATAATTCTATATGTTAGCTCATCTTTAACGACATCGCTGACAGCAATTCCCCGCCTATCTTTAAGTGGTTCTTTACCTAAATCTTTTTGGAAATCTCTGTAGGTTTTATCCAAATTTTCAATCGCCGCCCGCAATTCTAGCAAAGCTGGGCTATCTGCGGTTGGCATACCTTGCTCGTGCATTTCTTCGAGGATATTTTTCAGGTTATCCTGTTGTTGACGCACAGCATCAGCAGACCTTTTTGTATCTTCATGCAGTTGCTTCAAAGCATGAGTAGCTACGTGTTTTTGAATCAATTCTCGCAGCTTGCTAATCCCGCCATCTTGCGCAAAGTAACCTAATTGTCTCCCTAGATAATTACGCGCATCTGTGGCTAATAAGCGATCGCTTAATCGTCCCCATTTCTCTTGTAAGCGCTTGGAACGGTCTAAGTAATCGGGATAGTCTAGGTTAGCCAAAAATTCTGGTGAACCTGCTTTGACTGTAGTCGAACGTTTAGCTAAATCTGCTAGTCCTAAAAGTGGTGACAGCAAAACAATCCGGTCTTTTTGGCTGGTAAATGCGCTAGCACCATCAATAGTAGTTTGCAGAACTTTCAGTTTTTGGAAAACGCTGCTTTCCTGTAAAGGCTGATCGGCGTTATCGTTAATTAATTGGTCAAGTTCTCGTTCGCCACCTTCACTTTCTAAAGGAAGTTGATCGAAGCGTCCCACACCTACTAAAATTAAATCCTTCAGGTCTTGACCTGGACGCTGTTGCTGCATCATGGTAAAGATTTTATTAGCGCGATCGCTTCCTGGAGATTTACCATTTAACAGCACTAAAATTGTCTGAACTTCGGCTAATTCTCGCAATGATAAAAAGGTATCCCTTGCACCGGAATTCGCCGCCCCCAAACCCGGAAAATCAAGTAAAATAAATTCCGATGCACCCGTAACATCCCAAATTTCCCGGGATATTTTCACTTCTATATCTACACGGCGAATTAATGGGAAACTATTTTGCAATAACTTTGATGATAATCTTTGCGGCGCACTTGGTAATTTGATATGCGCTGGCGGTAAATTATCAAAGCTGATAGTTTGAATCGCCATTGATTGCTCGGCTAGCTGCAATCCTTCACGGGCAGTGGTAGCATCAATTTGATATGATTCACCACACATTACCTCACCATAAGATTGATAAGCGCGAACAAATAAGACTAATTCCCGCAGCAGATAACGTAACTCTAAATTGTTGCTAGCTTTCCATGTTTCCTCACACCAGTTAAGAATATCCTTTGGTTCCTTCAACTTCGTTAACAGCGCCGGTGAAAGTCCAGCCGCTGCTGTCCGGCGGTTAGCTTCCCCAATCATGAACCGCAGACAATCACTCACCCCATCACCAGAAAGATACTCAACTGTAAAGTTCCCTAGCTGCGTAGTCGCAAAGCCATCCTGGGGTATGATGTGAATAGCTGTAACATTGCCCGTCGTGGGGTTTTCGCTCACCGGTAAAGCATCAGCGTATCCAATCAAGCTGCCTAACAGCAAAGTTTTCCCACTACTAAATTCACCCATCACCCCGATTTTCACTGGTGAAGTAGCAAGTTCTACAGTTTTTTCCGCAGCTTCCCGCAGGCGAAACAGACTCTCATCAAGACTAGCTGGTACCCAATCTTCTTGCTTGGAGGGATATTCAGGCACAGAGTCTAATTTCTGGAGGATGAATTCGCCATATTCTTTATAACGCTCCAGTTGTTCTGTTTCCATAGAGTATTTTTTGCTCTAAGATAAATTGCTGTGAGTTTTATAACACAAAAAACGTGACCTTCGCCGCGTGTCCATTCTCAAACACCAAGCGTTGCGATCGCAGCGTCATCCGCTCATATCTAAAAAAAATTAACTATTTTTTAATAAAAAACATCTGGATAAATAAACCTTAAAATTGTGCTTTTTGCTAACAATTTTCTGTTTGGCATATCAGATAATTAATCTCCAAGCATTCCGCAAAAGCAAGTGCATCTCAAACAACTGTCTAATAGTGGCATCAAAGGCAGAAAAATAGATTAAGGTGCTGCATAGAGATTGATTTGGTAATCATGATTGGTGAGATTCGCGATCGCTCTTAGCAAACAAGAGTGCGATCGCGAATTATTTCTATTGGGCATTGGGCATTGGGCATTGGGCATTGGGCATTGGGCATTGGGCATTGGTTATTCTCCTTCTCTCCACACTCTCCCATACTCCCCACACTCCCCACACTCCCCACACTCCCCACACCCCCCACACTCCCCACACTCCCCACACTCCCCACACTCCCCAATGAGGGGACAAAACCCTCTCCTCACCAATAGTTTTCCGTGTCAGAATCAAAATCTAAATATTTTTACTGAGTCGAAGATTCCCCAAAACCACCGTCGCTATGTACTCCGAGAGGAGAATGGTTGCTTGATCCGGTCGGTCTTTATGAATCTTTGACAGCTTCTTTACGGAAACTTAATCTAAGCTTATTGAAAAATTAACTAGAAGGCTGTTTACTGATTAGTAATTCACTTTTTGCTGCAACATTTGAACCCCTCAACTAACCTAAAAATTTTAGGTATTGAGGGGATTCTTTGTTTTAAACAGATGAAAATCGCAAGTTAAGCGGCTGTCATCACCTAAAACTTAACTCCTGAATTGATATTTTTGTTTCAGCGAGCAACAGTAAATTTTCACCTAGAAGTTAATACTAAAATCAGACATAAATTTGTCATATTTTTGCAACGCCTGTGTCAATCACAGATGTCATGCTTATTTCAACTCTGGATACATAAATAGTATCAAACTATAACAAGACCAGTGTTGTTAGTCAGAATCATCAGGTAACATTCCCGATCAGATTACTGACTCTAAAATTTGTAGTTTCTGTATGGTGAAAAAAGAAATATGAATTGGAAATTACTTGCTTTAATTCCTATGCTGACTTTAGCTACTGCTGTGCCAGCTTATTCTCAGATGAATAAAAAAAGCCAAAATACTCACACTACCCAAGTTACACAACCTACCCAGCAAGTTAATACTACCAAAAAGACCAATATTGCCAAAAAACCTACTAAGGCAAATCAAATTATCGCTCTTAAATTAGGTAGCCAAGGAGCATCAGTCAAAACTGCCCAAGACTTTTTAAAGAAGCAAGGAATTTACACCGGAAATGTTAATGGTGTCTTTGATAATCAGACACGTTCAGCTGTGATAAAATTCCAGAAATCTAAAGGCTTAAAAGCAGACGGAATCATTGGACACCGGACTTTGGCAGCGATGAAATAAATTTTTTGTCAATAGTCAATGGTCAATGGTCAATGGTCATTTGTCTCCCTTTCCCCCTCATCCTCCTAGCCCCTAGGGCGTGTTTTCAAAGTCTTAGATCCCCCCTACCCCCCTTAAAAAGGGGGGCGCAAAGACTCTCAAAGTCCCCCTTTTTAAGGGGGATTTAGGGGGATCGAGAAATTTAGAAGGCTAAACGAGTAGTTTGAAAACACGCCCTAGTCCCTAGCCCCTAACCCCTAGCCCCAGACTTGACGGCAACCTCTAAAGCACGCCAAAATTAGTACAAAAGTTCCAGTGGATACAAGCTGGAGGTCTTCAACATGACTACTGCGCTAAGTTGTCGTAATTATATCGACGGTCAATGGTTGAGTGCTTTAGGGGGAGCTACCTTAGAAAGTCGTAATCCTGCTGATCAACATGAAGTTGTTGCTACTTTTCCCCGTTCCGTAGCAGATGATGTGAATACAGCAGTAGCCGCAGCCCGCCAAGCTTACCGTAGTTGGCGAAAAGTACCAGCCCCAGCCAGAGCAGAGTATATTTTTCGCGTTGGGGAAATATTACTGCAACATAAAGAAGAACTGGCTCAGTTAATGAGTCGGGAAATGGGTAAGCCCCTAACTGAAGCTAGAGGCGATGTGCAAGAAGGAATTGACTGCGCTTTTTACAGTGCTGGGGAAGGGCGGCGACTATTCGGGCAAACTACACCCTCGGAAATGCCCAATAAATTCGCCATGACAGTGAGAATGCCTATAGGGGTATGTGCTTTAATTACTCCTTGGAATTTCCCTGTAGCGATTCCTTGCTGGAAAGCAATGCCAGCACTGGTATGTGGTAATACTGTGATCCTCAAACCAGCAGAAGATACCCCCGCCTGCGCAACTAAACTCATTGAGATTTTTGCCGACGCTGGTTTACCCCCTGGAGTAATTAACCTGGTGCATGGTGTAGGTGAAGAAGCTGGGAAAGCTTTAGTTGAGCATCCTGATGTTGATTTAGTATCTTTTACTGGTTCTTCAGAAACAGGTGCATTTGTTGGCGCTACTTGCGGACGCACTCACAAGCGCGTTTGCTTAGAATTGGGTGGTAAAAATGCCCAAGTAGTCATGGAAGATGCAGACTTAGAACTGGCGTTAGATGGGGCTGTTTGGGGCGCATTTGGGACAACTGGACAAAGATGTACAGCTACTAGTCGCCTAATTTTGCACCGCGACATCAAAGAAAAATTTACAGCCATGCTTTATGAGCGTACCAGCAAGTTACGCTTAGGGGCAGGCATTGATCCCAATACGGATATCGGCCCCTTAATTAATGAATCCCAACGTCAACGGGTAAATAATTACATGGAAATTGCCCGTGAGGAAGGGGCAAAGATTTTAATCGGTGGGGAAATTCCCAGCGAAGAGGAGCTGAAAAACGGTTACTTCTTTCAACCAACAATTTTAGATGAAGTAACTCCCCAGATGCGTGTCGCCCGTGAAGAGATATTCGGGCCTGTGGTGGCATTAATTGAGGTAAGTTCATTTGAGGAAGCGATCGCTATTCTCAACGATACCAATTACGGTTTATCATCCTCAGTTTACACCCGCGATATCAACCGGGCTTTTACTGCCATGCGCGACATTGAGGCAGGTATCACTTATATTAATGGCCCTACCATCGGTGCGGAAGTACACTTGCCCTTTGGTGGCGTGAAACATACAGGTAACGGTCACAGGGAAGCTGGAACTACAGCCTTAGATGTTTTCACGGAATGGAAAAGTGTTTATGTTGACTTCTCAGGCACTTTACAACGCGCTCAGATTGATAATCGGGAGTAAATATAAGTTTTGCTTGAACGAAATTTAGTTTTATATAAGCATTTGTCGAAACGATCAACCCATTCATAAGTTTTGCTTGAACGAAATTTAGTTTTGTATAAGCATTTATTGAAACGATCAAGCCATTCATAAGTTTTGCTTAAACGAAATTTAGTTTTGTATAAGCATTTGTTGAAATGATCAAGACATTTACACGTTTGACTGTTGTAGGGGCGGGTTCTGTGAGATATTCACACTCCTAACAGATATGTCGGTTAAACCCGCCCCTACAACAATAGCAATGGAATATTTTTTTACGAGTAAGTGCCGAAGGTGTTATTGCCCCAGTTCTTTGATATTATTCATCACTTGCTGATACAAGTCTTTATTATCTTGGCTTTGAAAAATATCAGCAGCTTTTTGTAAATCTTTGAGTGCGCCTGGTTTATCTCCTTGGGCTGCACGCGCATTACCTCGGTTATTGTACGCAGGGCCAAAGTTAGGATTGATGCGAATGGCTTGATTGTAATCCGAGATTGCTCCTTTCTTATCTCCTTTCGCAGCGCGGAGATTACCCCGATTATTGTAGGCGATCGCATATCTTGTATCCAGGCGAATCGCTTGATTAAAATCTTCTAGCGCTCGATCTCGATCCCCCCCAGCCGCGAGAGCATTCCCTCGGTTATTGTAGGCTTCGGCATAGTTGGGAGCAAGGCGAATGGCTTCGTTGTAGTCTTCTATAGCTCCTTTTTTATCTTCTTGGGAGGCGCGGGCATTAGCACGGCTATTGTAGGCTTGAGCATCATTGGGATTGATCTTCAGTGCTTCATTATAATCTGCGATCGCCTCTTGTTTGTTACCCGCATCAAAGTAAGCCAGCCCCCTAGCCTTGTAAGCTGCACCATATTGGGGATTCTGGCTAATCGCTTTACTATAAGATGCGATCGCTCCTTGTGAATCACCCTTGGCGTGTTGATTTTTGCCTTGCAAATAAAATTCCTCCGCCCTCGATGTTCTCGCTGCGCGACGGCTAGGAGGACTAACACCAATTTCTGTTACTAATACATCGCTTTTTTTACTACATGAAAGGCTAGTAGTTGCACTCAATATAGTTAATAACACTATCATTAATGATCTGCCTTTTTTTAGGCACTCTTGCTCAAACAATTGCAGTTTCATAATTTATTTTAAACCGCCATTATACCTAGATTTAATTATTCCTTTAATGAATTTGGACTCGAACTTTATACGGCAATCCTATCTGATTTTTGGAAATCATTTTGTTAACCGACTGCCAAGAATGAAAAGATTTCACGGATCATTTAGGGCTGCTATATCCTCTAGGTTTAATTAACGATCATCTTGACTATCAGGTGTGAAGTTGGTAAATGTCACCATCATTTATTGTCATAAATAAACCCTAGGAACACACGAGGAGACAGAGAGTAGATGGTTGCAGGTGAGAATGAAGTATAAAAACTGTTATCCATCCTGATTTATCTGCTGAGTTTCTCTCTTTCTACAAGTGATATTCTAGGCAGCAAACCTCTATTTTTGCCGCCTTTAATTATACGGTTTAAATGATATCGAAATAATAATTTAATTTTTTTTAGCGAAATCTTCATCAATATTAAGTTTTCTACTGAAGGCTAACAGATAGTTAAATCTGCGTGTAAGTAAGGATGCAAGAGTTTTACTCACCTTCACTGGCGCTTTCTGGTTTTTTAGAAGTTAAGCGCCAAGCAGTAGTTTCATCAATATCTACAGATAATTGTTCTAAATTATTACCTAAATCTTTTTGCAGTTTCTGCGTCAGTGTGATGGGAAAATCTAAATTAATACCTTGAGTTTCTACTAACCTTACTAGTTCAGCAAATGCTACTTTCACTGTTTGGCGCTGGTAACTACTTAACTTACAGTAAGCTGTTTCTGATACATTCTGAGCCTGCATCGCTTTTTTAATTCTTTCTTGCAGATGTTCTAGTTCCGAATTTAACAATTGAGATTGTTGTTCAATTTCAGTATATCTAGCACTCAATAATGTTAAATCTTCTGTTGTCGGTTCGGGATTAATTTGTGCTTGCAGTTCTAGCAATTTTAAATGCACTTGCGCCAGATAGATACAATCTAGGTAAGCATAATCAACTTGTTCTTCAGCGAGAGGGCGCTTTCCCCAATCACTAGTTTGTTCTTGTTTATCGATATGATGAAAATTACACAGCGCTGTTGCTAAAGTTTTCAGTTGATAATTAGGTAAAGGCAAGAGATAATAAGGAATATTTTTAGCTAAGTCTAAAGTACAAGTAATATTTTTTGCTTTCTTACTACCCAGAAGCTTTAAATCATAACTAGCATTATGAAATACCTTCTCAATTTCCGGATTCAGCATGATTTGGGCAATAAATTCGCCGATGGTATCAGGTTGATTTAACACATCTAAAAGATAAACGCGATCGCCACTCATATCATAGGGGTCATCTAATACCTGAATTAGCGATAATCTGGGATTACGACTTTTATAATCAGCAACTTCAGTATCTATCCATAAAGTTTGAGCGTGCGTATATTCAGCAATCTTCGCTTGAATTTTCCTGGTATCAGTCAAGTATGGCATGAGCAAATATAACTTGCGGTAGAGGGGTTAAGAAGAAAGAAGGTGAATCTTATATAAAAGATTACAGTATTTCCTTCTACCCAGTCGCCGAGAGAAGCCGAGGTGCTTCCCTCTGCCTTTGTTATAAATATTGTTATAAGTATAAAAGGCATAAAGACAATAAAAGCTGATATTCACTTTCTCATAATCTTAATCTCCCATACACAGACACAGGTATTAAAATGAACCATAACACGAAGACAGGACGCAAACATGTAGAAACTGAAGACTCACTTAACTCAGTTATCGAGTTTCCCCAAGTGGATTTTAAAATCGAAAACTTTGTTACTGGTGAATATGGTAATGCTCAGGTTCTATCCGTCAACGAAAGTACAGGTGAATCTACGCAGCGAGTTTTCCTGAAAAAGGGCTGGAATGCACCTATTGGTCATTTCACCACCAATGTAGAAATTTTTGTGCTAACAGGCGCACTTTACCAAGGTGGGTTTTTACTCCGCAATCTCAGTTACTCTTTCATCCCGGCTGGTATACCCACTGGCCCTTGGAAAACGGAAGAAGATACAATTCTCTTGTGGATGCCAGACGCTACCCCTACTTACATCACAGAAGACTACAAAAGCCTTGAGCAAATCCCAGAAAATTCTGTATATCATGAGAATATGCAGACCCATGAACGAATGGCTGAGTATATTCCCGTGCAAGAACTCCACGCCATGAAATGGGAAAGCACAACCTTTTTACCTCCAGGTTCAGCGCGTAAAAGCCTATATACCAATAAAAAAACCGGGCGAGCCACATGGATTTTAGGCTTAGTACCGATGTGGATCGAAGGTAATTTTTATGCTGGTCATCCTACCACTGAAGAAGCATATGTCATATCTGGAGATGTGCTGGGACATTGGTCAATGAGTGATGATCCTTTTAATAGACGTTATGCTGCAATGCGCAAGGACGGCTATTACTGGCGACCGGCACACATTCCCCACGGCCCATTTTGGACGGAAAGTGGCGCACTGCTTCTGTTTCGCACTAATGACCGCCTAGATTGTTATTGGATACTGCATAACCCGGATATTACCCAGCAAGATGAAGCGCGTCTCAAAACTGCAATTGAACAGCGCAAATAGCTTCGTAGTCAGGACTTTAGTCCTTAAGTTAAGGGCTAAATTCCTCATTACCAGTCTGAAACTAGTAATACCATTTTACTAAAACCCTGATACATATAGGATGCTGCTGGCGAATGGTGGGTTTGACCCCTCAATTCACATCAAACAAGTTCTCTCGCATACCCGAAAAAACGCCCGCAGGCTGGAAGCCTGGGGCTAACGCTACGAAACCTGCCTTCGCAGGCTCAATTTTTAGCCTGCGTTCGTCGAAGACGTTCCCGAAGGGTAGGCAGGCTTTGTACGATTAGCCGCACCCTTCTAGGGTGACGGCGGGATTTTGGGATAAGCGAGGGGTCTTACCCCTAATTCGCCAGCAGTATCATATAGAAGTAGGGGCACGGCACTGCCCATTGGTGTCAACTTAACTTCTCTGGCTTACCCAACAGAACGCCCACAGGCTGTAAGCAACTGGCTCACGCTACAAAGCCCACCTTTGTGGGCTAAATTTTCTTAGCCCACAAAGGTGGGCTTTGTTGAATTAGCCGCACCCTTCTAGGGTGACGGCGGTTTATTGGGTAAGCAAGGGGTTGGGGGTGAGGACAAAATCTTGTCAACCAAAAGGCTTTCACGTTAAGTTGACACAGGTGGGCACTGCCGTGCCCTCTAGAATATATTGATGTGTCGCAAACATTATTTGAACTGAATTATCCTTTATTCAGCCTATAAAGCTTTATCCCACTCTAATTGATGCGCTAAACCATACTTAATAAAATCTGCTTCTTGAGCTTTATCGCTTTTGCCAAAAACACCTAAACTGTAAGGATTATCTAGCATCCGTTCCGCAACTTGCTTTTGTTCAAATTGTCTGACTTCTTCTCTAGATTTATCTGGTTTAAAAAAGTCTACAACCAAAACAGTTCTATCATAATTAGTATAATTATGGGGACAGTGGGGATAGCTATGATCTAAAACCATAAATTTTCCTTCATGCCAATAAAGCTTATCGTGACATATTTGCATTGCTATATCTCCCTCTGGGACAATCAAGCCTAAATAGCCACGATTCATGTGAGGATTATAGTTAACATGCAACTTGATATCCAAACCTGGATGGAATGTCCCAAAATAGACATTTCTAACAACAAAATCATCTGTTAAATTTACTTTTTCAATGACATTAGCCAGATTGGGGAAATATTTCTTTCTTAATGCCAGTGCTTTTGCAGATGCCTCATCTGTCCTATAATCAGGATATGCTATGTCATGTAAATGAATATATTCTTCAATAAATAAACCTTGGAATAAAATCCCAAAAGCACTATATTTTGAATTACCTTTGGTTTTAATTGTTTTACTTTTAGGTCCCAAAACATCATAAGTAAATTTTAATTCTTCATCAGATGCTTGCTTAATAAAGCTGGTAAACTCATCTCTAATTATTTCCCATTTATCTTGAAAAGTTTTCAGAAAAGGAAACTCTTCAGGGTTGAGATGATACTCATTAAAATTTGTCATTATCTTTTCTCCTAAAGCTGGTTTAATAAAAAACTGTTACATTGCGAGCAAATTTTGCCTGTATCCCGGTACGATGTTTGTTCGTAGTCAGGACTGAAGTACTGACGACAAACCCTTTAACACTCATTTTAGTGTGAAGTTTACTGTGTCTGAAGCTCCCCTATTAGATAAAATTATCAAAAATGTGCGGGTAGTTCGTCCCCATCACGATGATGTCGAACTACTAGATTTAGGCATTAAAGATGGCAAATTTGCCCAGATTGCCCCTAATATTAGCCCAGACCAAGGCAAAGAAGTATTTGATGCCCAAAATCTCCTAGGCTTTCCTGGGGTCGTAGATGCTCATATGCACATCGGTATCTATCAACCCTTAGATAAAGATGCGGTGACTGAAAGCAAAGCAGCTGCAATGGGAGGTGTGACTACCAGCCTGAATTACATGCGTACAGGGCAGTATTATCTCAACAAAGGTGGGTCTTATCAAGATTTTTTCCCAGAAGTATTAGCTTTATCTGTAGGTAATTTTTTTGTTGATTACAGTTACCACATCGCACCTATAGCTAGTCAGCATATTGAAGAAATACCTCTACTTTATGAGCAATACGGTGTATCTTCCTTTAAAATCTTCATGTTTTATGGCGGTTATGGGTTACATGGTTTATCAGACCAACAAAACCTCTTTTTAATGATAAATAAAGAAGAACGCTATGACTTTGCCCATTTTGAATTTATTATGCGCGGTCTTACACGCTTAATAGAAGCACATCCAGAAGCGCGAGAAACTATTAGCTTGAGTTTGCATTGTGAAGTTGCAGAAATTCTCAACGCTTATACAAAAATTGTGGAAAATGATTCTAGTCTGAGCGGACTACAAGCCTATAGTGCAGCGCGTCCACCACATTCTGAAGGATTAGCAATTTGCATTGCATCCTATTTAGCCCATGAAACAAATTGTGCAAATATCAATTTGTTGCATCTAAGTTCGCGTAAAGCAATGGAAGCAGCTTTGACGATGCAAACTGCTTTTCCTCATATCAATTTTCGGAGAGAAGTAACAGTTGGACATTTATTATTAGATGTTGATACTCCTAATGGTACTTGGGCAAAAGTAAATCCGCCAATCCGTCCCCGTGCTGATGTGGAATATTTATGGCAAGCAGTACTCAACAATCAAGTAGATTGGATAGTTAGTGACCATGCTTGCTGTGCTGCTGAACAAAAACGCAGTGCAAAAGACCCGAATAATATTTGGTTAGCAAAGTCTGGTTTTGGCGGTACAGAATATTTACTTTCTGGTGTATTCAGTGAAGGTAGTAAGCGGGGAATGTCTTACAACCACATGGCTAAGTTATTATCTTGGAACCCATCGCGGCGTTTTGGTTTGTTAGAAAAAGGAGATATTGCTATTGGTTATGATGCTGATTTAGTATTAGTAAATCCCCATGAAAGCTTTGTGGTACGCGCGGCTGAGTCGAAGTCACAACAAGGTTATACACCATTTGAAGGAGTACAATTAACCGGAAAAGTGAAGACTACATTTTTGCGGGGAAATCTGATTTACAACAACGGACAAGTTCTAGGTTCGCCTACTGGGCGTTATTTAAAACGTTCCCATTCTTGAATAAAAGCATAATGATAACGTCTAAGAGGTTGTTTGAAAATTGGTTCGCTGTGATGTTAGGCATTTATTGATCCCCCCTAGCCCCCCTTAGGAAGGGGGGGAAATATCTCAAAGTCCCCCTTTTGAAGCGGGAAAATATCTCAAAGTCCCCCTTTTGAAGCGGGGAAATATCTCAAAGTCCCCCTTTTTAAACGGGGAAATATCTCAAATTCCCCCTTTTTAAGGGGGATTTAGGGGGATCTAGAGTGTTTTATTACCAACAATAGGAATGTTAAAACATCCTCAGAGGTAAAGTTACTCAAACTCCAGTAAAGTAGAGTGTATAAGAAAATGAGCCAACGTATCAAAAGAGCATTTTTAGACACAGAAGATGGACAAATTCTTTACCGTATTGGTGGAGAAGGCGAACCCATACTTTTACTGCACATGACTCCCCGCAGTAGTGATGAATTTAAAGAATTGATGCCTATTTTAGCGGACAAAAACTTAGTAATTGCAATGGATTTAATGGGGTTAGGTGATTCTGACAAACCTAAGAGAGTTTATTCAGTTGCAGATTATGCCAAAACTGCGATCGCGCTTTTGGACGAATTAGGTATCCAAAAAGCAAGCATTTTCGGCAGTCTGACAGGGGCTTATATCGCTGGAGAAGTGGCAGCAGCCTATCCAAATCGTGTTGACAAACTTATTCTCTGCAATGTAATTGGATTTGACGAACAAGAACAAGACATAATCATCAAGAGATAT
This sequence comes from Calothrix sp. NIES-2100, assembly GCF_002368195.1. GTDB lineage: Bacteria > Cyanobacteriota > Cyanobacteriia > Cyanobacteriales > Nostocaceae > Aulosira. The sequence continues at coordinate 6,350,637 of NZ_AP018178.1, forward strand.
TCTCAAGGTTATCACATTAAAGAAGATGGCTCTCATTTGCTGGAACAATGGTTATCTCGCGTCAATTACATCGGCAACGGAGAGTTAAATCACCGTTGTGTTTTAGATGATTTAAAGTGCTTTGGTTCTCCTATATATCCAGGTTTAGCAGCAGGAAACTATTTTCTTTTAGCTGAAGAAAGATTTCGCTTAATTAAATGCCCGACTCTGATTTTGTCAGGAGAAAAAGCATTAGAACCATTAGAAAAATATGGTTTAGCTAAAGCTGACAATCAATCATGGACTCAGGAAGTAATTCCTCATAGTCAAAGAGTTGAACTAGAAGGTGGAACCCTTTGGATGGTAAATCAAATGGCGGCAGAAATATTCAAAGTAGTAGACGATTTTCTGGCAAAAAATTAAGAACTTGAGGTGAATAATTATTAAAAGGAAACAGGGGATTGTTGAAGGTGCGTTTACTCCGTGAGATAACGCACCCTACATTTTACAGCATCTTCCTGTAAATAGACCACATTTGCCGTAGGGGCACAGCAGTGCTGTGCCCTGAGAGTGTGGTTCAACTACGTGAGAACTGCTGTAATTTAATAATTATTTGCGATCGCTCAACATCACATCAAAGTGTTTCACTGTGGTTTCTGGGTTTATCAGATATTCATTATCTCTAGGAAGTGGTCTGACTTTTTCAATGTCATTACCAGCAAACTCACGAATCGCATCCCGTGACTCCCAATAAGAAATAACAGTAAATTCTGTGTTATCTCCATCTGTGCGGCGGAGTACTTGCACCCCCAAATTACCAGGAATTGATTCAATTTTTTTAATTCCCGCTTCTACCAAATAAGCATAGTATTCATCGGCTTTTGATGTTAGCGTTGTCCCATGCCAAATGCGTGCGACTACTTTCTGAGATTGGGTATTTGCCGGATTATTTGGTATTGGTTCTGCTGAAACCGCAAGCTTATCAAGCTGTGTAAAAGCAGTAATTGGTAAAATCAAAGCTGAAATCGTCAATCCACAAAGAATACTAAAAAAATTATTTGGTTTAATCATTTAGGTATCTCCAGGTTTATATGACAATACTGTACCTATTTTTGATAAATCCCTATCAATACGGACAAAGAATAAGCCGCCATCATCTGATATGTGTGTTGGAAGAATACTAAAGCTGGGACTATAGCTAAAGCAATCCTTAACAAATCGAAAATCTCCTATATCACAGTATCCAGCTAAGCAATATGCTTCTTCGTTATATGATTGAATCATCGGATACCTGCCGTCATAATGTGGCAATATAGCAAGCAGCCATGTTCCCCCCTGGTTCTTGTGTTTCCTTAAAAACTTCTTTTTTGCTACTTCAAATTGAACTGTATCTGTCTTACCCCACGGTAACAATTTACTATCTAATACTGGAATAAATTCATCTAATTTCGCATCTGGATGATTATCAGGAAAATTTTTATAATATGTATGTCCGTTCTCCATCCAAAGCATTTCTACATCTTCACCACCTAATACTTGCCAATCACCTAACTTAACTCCGGCGGGGATAAAAGAATAGCAATGCTTTGTAAGTTGCCATTCACCAATTTGGATTTTCCCCTTGAGGACAAAAATCTCTAAATCAGATGTAAATATGCCAGATGGAGCTTTAAATTGTGGTGGTAAAATAACTCTTGATGTCGAAGCTCCACAATCATGCCATGATAACAATCTCCGGCTGCCAAATACTACCTCATCTGGCATTCCTTTAACTCGCCAATCTTGTGTGGCTGGTACGGTATTTGTGTCAAAAAATTGATATTGACGCAGTACATATTCTTGAGAAATGGCTGTAAACCTTCCTGATAGGTTCATGCGTCCGCTACCATCTCCACCCCAATCTTCTTTAATCGGTGCTACATCGAAAAAATTTTCAGTATCCATCTTCGCTCATAGCTTTACATGATCCTATTTGTACACATTCTCCTGACGCAGTAAATTTTAGACTACGTCGATTAAGAAAAATTAATAAAGTCTTCCACTTTTATGCAATACTGAGTTGCAAAAGATTGATCGTAGTCAAGAAAAGTAGGTCATGAGAGATGCGTTAGGATGGCGAAAGAAATTTGGGGTGCTAGCGCCAAGTACAAACACGATTGTTGAACCCGATTTTCACGCGATGGCTGTACCTGGTGTTACGTCTCATATGTCGCGGATTCATATTCGAGACCAGGACTTGAGTAGTGACGAAAAGATGGAGTCTCTTTTGCAGCAGGTGCGCGATGAAATTTTCTTTGCGATTGATCGCGTGATGACGGCGGGTATTGACTACTTAGTGATGGGAATTAGTGCTGAAAGTATTTGGCAAGGGATGGAGGGAAATAACGCATTTATCAGCCGAATTGAGGATCGCGCTGGTGTGAGGGTAGCTTCCTCTGGTTCGGCTTGGCAGGCAGTTCTGGCAGCGTTTAAAGTAAAGAAGATTGCGGTCATTACGCCTTATCAGCCTGTGGGTGATGACAAAGTACGCCGCTTCTTCGGTGATATCGGGGTGGAGGTAGTTCGACTCAAGGGTCTCCGGTGTCCTACTGCAATCTCAATTGCTGAAGTATCTGAGGATACACTGCGCCAACATCTTCAGGAACTGGATGGTGATGATATAGATGCGATCGCGCAGATGGGGACTAATTTAAGTATGCTCCAACTTGCCGACGAAGCGGAACGGTGGCTTGGAAAGCCTGTGATTGCAGTCAATGCAGCAACTTGGTGGTATGCGTTACGACAAAACGACATCCAGGATCGAGTGTACGGGTGTGGGAGACTCTTGAGAGAATTTTGAACAAAATTATGGATGGGATGGAATGGGATGGGATGCGATCGCCTAAACTAAAATGTAGTTCATCCCAGTCTTCGTTTAACTTCTTCAGCTAAATTTACTAACGCCACCTCTACTTGTTCACCTGTTTGCAAATCTTTGAGTGATGATTTTTGTGCTGCTGCTTCGTCAGCACCAATAATTACACAAAATCGAATTCCCTGCTTATCTGCTGCTTGGAATTGTTTACCTAAAGGGCGTTTTTCAAAATTTGTAATTACATTAATTCCTGCTTGACGTAACTGTTGCGAAACGTTTAAATAAGTCGGCATCAAATCTTCTTGCATATTGACTACTACTACCTGGGCTGGGGTTGCAGCTAGAGTCTTTAAAATATCGGCTTTCAGTAATCGGCTAATTAAGCGAGTTAAGCCAATAGAAATGCCGACACCAGGCATTTTTTCACCGATAAACATCCCCACCAATTCTTCATATCTGCCACCGGAACAAATACTACCTAAAGCTTCATGTCCGATGAGAGTTGTTTCGTAAACTGTACCAGTATAGTAATTCAAACCCCGGGCAATAGATAAATCAATACAGAAACGCTTTTCAGGAACACCCAAATTCCGCACACCCGCAATTACTGTTTCTATTTCGCTAACACCTAGGCTCAATTGTTCGGCATCAGGGAGATTTTGGGAAAGGTGTTTGAGTTTATCTAAGACTTCATCAACAGTACCATCAATGTTAATAAATTCAATAATTTTTTGTGTTTGCTCTGGGGAAATACCTTCTTTTTCTAATTCTTGTTTGACTTTAGCTTCGCCAATTTTTTCTAAGTTATCAATGATGCCAATACAAGATTTAATTTGATTTTCGGCTATTCCTAAAGATTGAAAAAATCCTGTGAGAATTTTCCGATTATTGATGCGGATAAGAAAATCACCGATGTTAATAGCTTCAAATATTTCGGTGATAATTGCAGGCATTTGCGCATCATAAAGCAGGCTGAGTTGACTGCGCGCCACCACATCAATATCACATTGGCGGAATTGTCGAAACCGCCCATCTTTTGCCCGTTCGCCACGAAATACAACATCCATTTGGTAACGCGCAAAGGGAAAGGTTAATTCGTTAAGGTGACGGGCAATATATGCTGCTAAAGGAACTGTTTGGTCAAATTTTAAAGCCCTAGCTTCTGAACCTGTTTCCCCGGCTTTATCTCTCTCGGCTTGCCGATTTGGTGGCAGGATGGGGTCGATACCATAAATGATGTTATCACCCTGATTGCCTTTTGCCTGTAATACTTCTAAGCGTTCTACAGCAGGTGTTTCGATGGGCGTGAATCCATAACTTTCAAAAACTCTGCGGATGGTATCTAGCAAATATAATTCTAGACGTTTCTCACTAGGGAGGAATTCGGGAAACCCGCTAGGGGTAGAAAAATTAATTCTGTCGCCTTTTGCCATAACCTATACTGCCAGTTTTAGACTTGAGCTTTTAGATTTTAGATGAGAATGAGCCATGCCGTACATAGCGGGGCTAGGGGATGAGTGAGTGTGGGGAGCGGGTGTAGGGGGACAGGAGGGTAGGAGAGTTGAGTCAAAAGCCTGGTTAATCGAGTTCAAAGCCTGGTTAATCGAGTTCAAAGCCTGCTTAATGGAGTTCAAAGCCTAGTTAATGAAGTTCAAAGCCTGGTTAATCGAGTTCAAAGCCTGCTTAATGAAGTTCAAAGCCTGGTTAATCGAGTTCAAAGCCTGGTTAATCGAGTTCAAAGCCTGCTTAATGAAGTTCAAAGCCTGGTTAATCGAGTTCAAAGCCTGGTTAATGAAGCAAAAAGCCTCATTCACGAAGTTCAAAAGCTAATATCCCATGTCCCATGCCCCATTCCCAATGCCCTACTTATGTACTACTACTAAAGTTCCTATTTTTGCCCAGTTATAGAGTTGACGCGCTTGTTTGACTCGCAAATTTACACAACCGTGGCTAACTGGAGTGCCAAAATTACTATGCCAGTAAGCACCGTGAATGGCATAGCCTTCGTAAAAATACATTGTATAAGGGACATCGGGAATGTCGTAATCCTCACCCCGCATTCGGTTAGTGCGATATTTAGAATTAATCCAAAACTTACCTTTGGGTGTGGGAGTTTTGCGCTTACCAGTAGAAATACGGTATGAATAAACGCTTTTTTTACCCTCCCAAGCAATTAACCGTTGTTCGGACAGGTCAATTTCAATCCAACGGGATGGGGATTTTTGTTTGAGTTGAGATGAGTTTTGCTGATTATCTACTGAAGCTGCGTTGGCTTTGGCAAAGTTGGAGTCAACTGTAACTGGTGGCGACCAAGTGAACAAAGTTGCCAAGATTAATACTACACCTGTACAGAAATTTCCTGAGCAACGGAACCAATTACCTTGAATTCTACTTTGCATGAAGTATCACCTTTTAGTTTATTCTCTAAAAATTCGACTAGTTGTAGAGTCCGACAAAGGAACTTTTTCAGTTTGTACTTTACTCAGTTGTTACACAATATACTTATGGTAGAAATTAGTCATTTGTCCTTGGCAGCATAGGATTGTTCAATTGCTTATTTACTTGTATTGATTGCATTTATACCGTTCAAATGATTAAGAAAAGAATGAGAATAGTTTAATTAGGGCTGAAGATATGCATGTATTTTTGAGTTTTTCTAGCAATCTGTGTAAAAGTTGTGAAAATTCGGTTCTTTCAGATCACAGATTCTTTGAGAAATCGAAAATCTCAATTTTCACGAATGATTTAGGACTGCTATAGATAGGATGGATATCTGATTGTTGAAATCTAAGTAGTTAGGACTAGGCTGCAAAAATCAGGATAATACAGTTAGATTTCCTGAGTTAGTCAGTTTTTCAACAATCAAGCAGGATTCCCATATCCAAGTGCATCGCGTTAGAGTCTTTATAAAAAGAGACTTACCAATAAAGAACTCACCCGAAGCAAGTGGATGAAATTTAATTCATATGTTTTATTGATTCACATTTATTGATTTCATACAGATAAATTGATTACGATTAGAAAAAACGTAATTAAATCTGTTCGATGGTTACATCTTTACTAAAGAATTTATAATTTTTTTAGCCCGGATTTCCTGATATTGCAATTCTAGACAATTTGTAAAAATTGGTGTTGTTCAGATCCCCGACTTCTCCAAGAAGTCGGGGATCTAACTAGACAAGTGCATCGAAATTTTGACAAATTATACCAATTCAAATAATGTTTGCGACATATCAATATATTCTAGAGGGCACGGCACTGCCGTGCCCCTACCATCTGTCGCATTCTTTTTTCAAATTTGCATTAGATACAGCTTACAATGCAGTTAACAATGCTTTCTTAAAATCTATTGCATTCTTGAAATGAATTTCTGGCTTATCTATCAATGCTAAATCAATCACCTCTGCCAATTTGTGCGGAATAGTTGCGTCACGCTGGCGAATGGGTATAGGGTCATTTTGTAATACTACCAAAAATGGATCGTTACCTGTAAAGTTACGTGGGTAAGTTCCTGTCAGCATATTGTACAGACAAGCAGCAGTTGCCCAAATATCTACTTCTGGTTGCACATATTTAAAGTTTAGCAATTGCTGTCTGGGCATAAAAACAGGAGTTCCAGCTTTAGTACCTGTGAGGGTTTGACCGCTTAAACCTGCTAAGTCAAATGCTTTGGCTAAACCGTAATCTCCAATTTTGGCGATGAGTTTTCCGTCATCGTAGGTAAGAAAGATATTACTTGGTTTTAAGTCGCGGTGAACTAAACCTTTACCTTTACCGAAGCCACCATCGCTCAATTTTACATAAGGAATTTCTGCATTATGGCTATATTCTAAACCGTTGAGAATTTGCAGGGTAATTGGTATGGCAATATCAACAGCTAATTTACCACGTTGCTGTTGCATTAAATCGTAAACACTGCCACCTGAGCAATATTCCATTGTGAAAAAGAAAATACCTTCAAAAAAGTCATAATCGATGATTTGCACCACATTGGGATGGTGCAAGGCTTTGGTATTTTCTGTTTCTCGCAAGAATCTTTTAACAGCATTTTCATTGGTGGCGATCGCAGGTAATATTACCTTTAAGGCAATTAACTTACCAGAAGCATTGTGTTTGGCTAAATAAACTTCGCCAAAACCACCTTTTCCTAATAGTTCAATTAGCTGGTAACCGCGAATACGTAACTTATCATTATCCTTTTGCGCTACATCTAGCAAGCGTTTGGTAATTTCTAAATAATTAGGTGGTTTTGTGAAATCTGGATTAGCTTTAGCTGTTGGGAGAAGGTCGTTAGGAATATTTATATCTTCAGGATTAGTCTCAATATTAACTGCAAAAATCGTGTTACCTAGTTTAATTTTATCTCCTGATTGCAAATCATACTCAGGAAATTCTAATTTTGCCGCTTCTTCTCTTGTTTGATTGGGTTGACGTTGACCGATTTTTTTACTATTGACGTAAGTACCATTTTTACTGCCAAAATCCCTGATGCGAATCTCTGGCGGGTTGATATCTAACAGACAGTGATAGCGGGAGATGGTACGATGGTCTGGATCATTTGGTAGCTGAATGTTGCATTCTTTGCTTCTGCCGATAATACAAATAGTGCGGGAATCAAAGATATATTGTCTTCCCAAAAGTGTGCCTTTGATAATCTTGAGGGTGACTTTTGCAGACATTTATTTCAGTTGTCAGTTGTCAGTTGTCATTGGTCATTTGTCATTTGTCATTTGTCATTTGTCATTGGTTATTTACCTGCGTCTCCTCATCCCCCCTTATCTCCCTAGTCCTGGTTCCCCTAGCCTCTAGCCTTTTATGTTACATTTTATCAGTCTTGATGTGAGAGAAGAGATGTACTTTACTTTGCAATCATAATCTACAAAATCCCATTTTTTGCCTAAATAAGTATGCATAATGGGGAGGTGTGCTTCTGGGGCTGTGAGGTCAAATTTTAGGTCTTTATAGTACATCCATTTGCCGTTTTTACTCCACTGTACCCGATCCCAAAAAGCTTCCCAGGTGTCTATGTTAAATTTTTCGGTTCCACCGAGACTTTGATAAACACGCTTTTGTACTGTGAAGCCAAAGCGCCCTTGGCTGTATTTTATCCATAGTTGGTCTATTGTCCGCAGGTCTTCGCAGGGGAAGTTCTCAATGTCTTGAATATTGAGATACTCTTGTGCGGTTTTTCCGGCTACAACTAGCATGACTTGGCGTGTTTCTTCGTCTGCTTTTTGCCATTCTCCGGCGGCGAGTAAGTCCCGCAGGCGAGTATAGTCTTGAGTAACAGCAGGTTCAGGTTTGACAGTTGCGATCGCCAATTGCGGATTAACTAATTTTAACCATTCCCCGACAGTTTGCGGGCGGTTTTCTACTTCTAACTCCATTCCTTTAAGAATTGCTGCATTTACTCTGTTGCTAATTTGGGGATTAAATTGCTGTGGTGGTGGTAGTGGTATACCACTTTTGCGAAATTTAGCCGGGAAAGGTACTTCCGCAGTTAGCAAACTATACAGCGTCGCGGCTAATGCATAAACATCTGTGTAAGCACCAAAATTTCCTTTGCGTTCATACTGTTCAATGGGTGCATAACCTTCGGTTTTAGCATTAGTCATGCTACCAGTTTTCCCTAAGTTAAATTCACGGGCTAGCCCAAAGTCAATTAATACTGCTTCTTGTGTACCTTGACGCAACAAAATATTATTGGGCTTGATATCCCGATGTAAAAATCCTTTGGTGTGGACATATTCTAAAGCTTGTCCAATTTGATCGATGTAGCGTAGGGCTTCTGGTTCTGATAACTGTCCACACTCATCAATATAAGTTGCTAAATCTTGCCCATCAATATATTCCATTACCATGCTCCAAAGTTCATCTTCTTTGATTACTTCATGAACTTTGACAATGTGGGGGTGACTACACTGGGCTAAACGCAAAGCTTCGTTGACAAATTTTACCTGTTGGGCGTCAAAATCATCTCTTGTTTGTTGGATATGATTCAGTGTTTTGAGAACAAATAATTTACCTGTGCTTGGTTCGATGGCGCTGTAGGTAATACCGAAACCACCACTACCAAGGACTTTTTGCACAATAAAGCGTCCGTCTTGCAGTGATTGGTTAGGTGTCCAAAGTTGCATAGGTTTTAATAGTTTTTAGTGTAGTCCTAGATACTGCGTTCGGGTTTCAGGCTTTTTATCTTTATTAGCATTTTACTCAAAAGCTACAAGTAGTGATTGCGTGTTATGAATTGTCGTCATGGGCGGGGAAACGCATACGTGTCAACTTAAGTTAAAACGCTTATTCCACAAGATTTTACCCCACCCCTCAATCCCCTCCCCGCAAGCGAGGAGGGGACGTTTTGGCTTTAGATAAAACTGGGGTGGGGTTCCTAGAGGCTGGTTGGTAATTGAGTGAACTCCATGTCACCTCTTTACAAGGGTTTCACGTTAAGTTGACACGTCTGGGGTTTCCCCAACCCGACGGTACTGACAATAATTAAGGGATGAATTTGACTCCATCCCCTAAGAAAATGCAGAATTTGTGAATTTCTAGACAATTAGTCTCAATTTTGAGAACCTATGTGGATGCGGTTCTCAACTTCTGCAAATTTTTCTGCTGCTTCCTGTTCGCTAGAGAGTAGAGAAACAACAATACCGACAATAAATGATAAGGGGATAGTAACCAAGCCGGGATTTTTCCAGGGGAAAGGCGCACTGGGATGATTGAGGATTGTTATTTGAATGGTGGGGGAGAAATAAATCAATATTAAAGCGCTGAAGGTTCCCACTAACATACTCGCTACCGCACCGTTAGTGGTGAAGCGTCGCCACAGCATTGATAATAGTAAAGCTGGGAAGTTGGCACTAGCTGCGATCGCAAATGCTAAACCTACCATGTAAGCTACGTTTTGTCCTTTGAATAAGATTCCCAGGATAATTGCCAATGCACCTAAAAGCATTGTCGCACCACGAGCCACTTTTAGCTGTTCTGATTCGTTGGCATGACCGCCGCGTACTACATTCACCCATAAATCATGGGATAATGCTGCTGCACCAGAAAGTGTTAAACCTGCAACTACCGCTAAAATTGTGGCAAAAGAAACGGCCGCAATAAAGCCTAAGAAAGCATCACCACCCAGAAATTCGGCTAACATCGGTGCAGCCATGTTACCACCAGTACCAATTTGCTTGATGGCATCTTGACCAACTAATACCATTGCCCCAAACCCTAAAATAAAGGTGAGGAGATAGAAAAAGCCAATAAAAGCTGTGGCGTAAGTTACAGAAACTCTCGCAGCTTTGGCATCGGGTACTGTGTAGAAGCGCATCAAGATGTGAGGTAATCCCGCAGTTCCAAACATCAACGACATCCCCAAAGAAATCGCATCCCAAGGATCGGAAACTTGTTTACCAGGTGCTAAAACACCAGAATATTTCTCAGCGGCGGCGGCGAAGAGATTCAGGGGATTAAAACCAAATTTTGCTAATACCAAAATTGCTAGTAAGATAGTCCCACCTAACAATAGAATGGCTTTGATAATTTGTACCCAGGTAGTCGCAATCATCCCGCCAAATATTACATAAGCCATCATCACGCCACCAACAATGACTACGGCTAATTCATAATCAAAACCAAACAGTAGTTTGACTAGTTCGCCTGCACCTACCATTTGGGCGATTAAATAAAAGCTGATGACTGCTAATGTGCCAATGGCGGCGGCGATGCGTACAGGTTTTTGCTGCAAGCGATAAGCTACCACATCTGCAAAGGTATATTTGCCTAAATTTCGCAGTGGTTCGGCAATGAGGAACATGACAATCGGCCAGCCTACCAAAAAGCCGATGGAATAAATTAAGCCGTCAAAACCATTGAGTGCAACTAGCCCTGCAATTCCTAAAAAGCTAGCTGCACTCATGAAGTCGCCTGCTAAAGCTAGCCCATTTTGAAAACCGCTGATATTACCCCCAGCCGTGTAAAAGTGGGATGTGCTTTTAGTTAACTTTGCCGCCCAGAAGGTAATACCTAGGGAAGACGCTACAAACAGGAAGAAAAAGGCGATCGCTAATGGGTTAAAATGACCAAGCCTAGTCACATCAGCTACAGCGAGATGCGGAATATACCACAGAATATGAAACATATTTTGGTTACTACTTTAAATTTTTGATCCTGGTATAGCTATTCAATTGCGTGTTAAACGATTGATGCGGTCATCATACTTGTTATTTGCCCAGCGCACATAAAGAAAAATCAATACCCATGCTGAGACAATTACCAACGCCCCCAGCAAAATACCCAGACTCAGCCCAGGTACGATTAATGTCCCTAATAAAGGCTTATTGAAAGCAATCAGCAGAATAAAGCCAAAATAAATCACGATCATCGCTCCACTTAGCAGCAGAGATACCCGCCAGCGTTCATTGGCGAGAGACTGGAGAGCTTGTTTGCGATCGTCCATGTCTTCCTTAAGATTGAGAAAATAAGCTCAGATTGTCTCATTTAAATGGCTTGTTTTGTAGTTTCTTTAAAATTATTTAGTAATAAATAGCGCTTCTATTTAATTTGTGAAATTACTCTTAAAGAAGATGCAGAGACTACAGGATGCAAAAACCTACATCAGCTTTTTGACTTTTGACACTTCAACTGCGCTCAGTGTAAACTTTTGACTGCCAAGGTAGGGGTACTAGGCTCCAGGTTTGAGATAATCAAGCAGGCGATCGCCGGAATCTGCTCTAATTAATGCTACAACTACATCAGGTAAGGCTGTCAAACTAGGGTAAACCAGATAGCGTGGTTCCCAACGGGGGCGAAACTTTTCTTTGTATGCTTGTAAGCCTTTAAAATTGTAGAAGCGATTTAAATGTTCGTAAAGATAGCCTAATACCTTTTCTAAACGCCGTGATTGTGGATGTTCACCAACTCCAGCCAGGGCAGAAAGCGCAAAATTAAAGCTATCATAGTTTTTCTCTTTAAAGTGCTGGAGCATAGAAGTAAATAAAAAGTCCATTGTCCCATTTTCCATTAATGGACGATGCCGCATCATATCGAGAGTAACTTCATTGAGTTGATACTCTGGCACAATATTGGCAAAAGCGTTGATTTTTCCTTCAGGATCGTAGACGACAGCAATCACACAGTCCCGCAGATAAGCCTCGTCAAACCAACCCAGCGAAAACTTTTTTTCTGAACCTTGCACCATTTTCAACCATTCATCACTCACAGGTTTAAGTTGACGCAACAATTCATCCGCAATTGGTGGTTGATAAAACTCGACTTGATAACCTAGTTTCGTCAATTTATTGATAGCGGGTCGAAAATTTTTCCCAGCTTTTCCTTGCAAAGTGAAAGTTTTTAAATCAACGATCGCTTCTTCCCCAATCTTTAGTACCCTAAAACCTAAAGAAATATAAATATCCAGATCATCTGCCAAAGTTTGGTAAAAAGCAGGATACCAATCGTTACGTTGGCAAAACTGCTTAAAAGCTATAATTACCTCTTGGCGGTCTTCTAGTGGCCCAATGGGATCTCCTAAAGCGATCGCACCCCGTCCCTTGGGGACATAGGCAATCATGCTGCGACCAGAAGGACTAAAATAGTAACTTTTATCATTTAATAGTGTATAGGCTGCTAAAGAAGACCTGCCATACTTTTCGACAATTTCCTTGGCTTTTTTTCGCTCATTGAGGGTAGCTGCATCGCGCAAAAAAACCGGTTGCAACAGCATCACAAATGCGTATGTAAAAGTAAAAGCGGCAATTACATAAATAGAATTAGCAAAAAAATCTCCAAATCTGGTTTTTGGTTTCAGTCCCGCATTATCTTCTGTAAAGAACATTGCTAGAGTTTGAAATATAGCTTCCCTCCAATTAAAATTTACGGAAAATTTCCCATCTAGTAAGTAAAAACCAATTGTTCCATAAGCCAAGGTAAACAACAAAGCACCAAATAATACCCTAAATCCTTGTGCAATTGAAGGACGATCTGACTGTGCTGTAAAAACCTGGCGCATCCAAATTAGTTGCATTAACAAAACACCAGAAAGTATACTTTCCTCATAGTCCCAACCCTTTAGTAAATGGCTAATAATAGAAATTACTAGTAATATAACTGTGAGCAACCAAGCAACCCGTTTTCGCCGCAATAAATTAGTTGCAAGTGCTAGTAAAGCAAATCCAGCCAAAGCTGCAAATAAATGACCGCTAACGCGAATTTCAAAAGGCAAAAAGTGCTTTAGCCAGTGATTGCGTTCAGGTAGAGTAGGCATTACTGCTGAAACTAAGTTCACCACTCCCACTAAAGCCGTCAGAAAAGCTGCACTTCTCAGTCCCATCTGGGTTTTTAGTTGATGATTCATCGATCATTGATTGTTGGTATCTAGTTATCACTTACATGATCGCAATATGAATTCCCTATATTTTTATGTAAATCATCTAGGTTCTATACGCTCCCCTGATGCCCAAGTGACTTACGCTATCATTAAATACCCAGTTGCAAAACGGCAAAACTCTTTCTAAATAAGGATAACAGATTTTTAAAAGCCTGGATTCAATAGAGGCAATCCCCAATGAATTGGGAAGCATACACTGACCTTGCGGTACAGTGTAGGTTGTTCACTGCATTCTATCAATTGTACGATATTGAATAGCTTCGGCTACATGATTAGCTTGTAACTCATCCTCATCTGCTAAATCTGCAATGGTGCGTGCTACTTTGAGAATGCGATCGCTGGCTCTGGCGGATAAGCCTAATTTTCTAATGGCTGCTTCTAATAAATTCCTAGCCGTATCATCTAGTTTACACCATTTCTGCATGTGGCGACTCTGCATTTGGGCATTGCAACGCAGATTTGGTTCTGTTTGAAAGCGGGTAAGGGCGCGATCGCGTGCTTGTTGAACTCGTTTCGCTACCGATGTTGATGTTTCCCCTGTGGGTTGTTGAGTAATTTCCTCTGGTTTCAAGCGATTCACGGCGACTTGCAAATCAATTCTGTCCATTAATGGCCCAGAAAGTTTCGCCCAGTAATGTTCTCTTTGTCTGGGGGAACAAGTACATGGTTGAATGGTATCGCCATAGTAACCGCAAGGACAGGGATTAGTACTCGCTACTAATGTAAACTGCGCTGGCAAAGTAATTGATTGTTTAGTGCGGGAAATTGTTACATAGCCATCTTCTAAAGGTTGACGGAGAAATTCTAAGACATCTCGCTTAAATTCGGTTAACTCATCCAAAAACAGTATACCACGGTGAGATAAAGAAATTTCGCCAGGACGGGGAAAGCTGCCACCACCGACAAGAGAAGGGCCAGAAGCCGAGTGATGGGGACTGCGAAAAGGGCGATCGCGTACTAAGGAACCGCGATTTTTTAATAACCCAGCTACCGAATGAATCCGCGTCACTTCCAAAGCTTCCGCAAAACTTAGCGGTGGGAGAATACCCGGTAATCGCCTTGCTAACATCGTTTTACCGCTTCCCGGAGGCCCGACAAAAATTAAATTATGTCCGCCAGCCGCTGCAATTTCCAAAGCGCGACGGGCATGGGCTTGTCCTTTGACATCCTTTAAATCTACACTGGGAAAATGTAGCGCCGCACCTTCACTAGTTGCGATCGTTTCATCTAGTTGTACTGGTTTGTGGGCTGAAGGACGATTTAATAAATCAGCTACCTCAGAGATATTTTTGCAGCCGTAAACAGTTATACCTTCTACTACTGCTGCCTCTTGGGCATTATCAATGGGGACAACTAAACCTGCGATTCCCATCTTTTGTGCTGTGGCTGCTATGGGGAGAACACCAGCCACAGCCCTTAAACTACCATCAAGGGAAACTTCACCCAAGAATAAAAAATCACCTAATAAATCAGCATTAATTTGCTCAGAAGCCGCGAGAATACCCACACTGATGGGTAAATCAAAACTTGGGCCTTCCTTACGTAAATCAGCGGGAGTTAAGTTAATCACAATCTTCCGCATGGGAAAAGCAAAACCAGCATTCTTCAACGTTGCTTTTACCCTTTCCTTTGATTCTTGCACTGCTGAATCTGGAAGTCCTAACACCACAATTCCTGGTAATCCCCCTGATACATCGACTTCTACACCCACTTTAATGGCATCGATGCCGACAATTGATGCACTCCAGACTCTAGCTAGCATTTCTTATCTAAGAATAAACCTTTAAAATCTCTAGCAGATGAGTAAATCAATTGACATGAGTGAAACTACAGAGACAATTTTCAGCAAAATCATTCGTCGGGAAATTCCGGCAGATATTATTTATGAGGATGATTTGGCTTTGGCTTTCAATGATATTCAACCCCAAGCACCTGTTCACTTTCTGGTGATTCCCAAAAAACCCATTGCTAAATTAGCTGATGCGGAATCACAAGATCATGCAGTATTAGGACATCTGTTATTAACAGCCAAGCGCGTTGCTGAACAAGTTGGGCTAGATAATGGGTATCGGGTGGTGATTAACAGTGGTGCTGATGGCGGGCAAACTGTGTATCATTTACATCTGCATGTTCTTGGTGGGCGGGCGTTAAAATGGCCGCCTGGTTGATGATTCGGCGATATCAATAGTTTTCTCGCCTACCCGATATACCGCCCGCAGGCTGAAGCCTGGGGCTATCTTTACGAAGCCTGCCTACGCAGGCTCAAATTCTTTAGCCTGCGCAGGCAGGCTTTGTGCAATTAGCCGCACCCTTTAGGGTGACGGCGGGATGTCGGGATAATGAATCAATTTTGTCTGCGTGGATTTTGAATTGAAGTCATCATTAAGAATTGATTTTATCAACAAAATCATCTGCTTTACGCAAAATGAATAAACTACCATCGCCTCCCCTACCGATTCGGAAGGTTTCATCCAGGTAGGTAATGTCAAGGCTAGCAATTCTACCTTGAGGATTTCTCCCTGGAACTACTTTAAATGGATTGAGTTTGGGGGTGTTAATCCCAACTATTTTCTCAATTGCGAGGTAGCGTTTTTCAAAATTAACGTTGATGCGTTTGTGTGTTGGTGGCGATACATCTTCTTTAGCTGGTTCAAAGCTAGCTGTGAGTTTGACAAACCCAGAGATTAGCCCCAGAGGATGTTTCACGTTAGCGAGATTGAAAAACGATGTATTGGCAACATCTATTACTTGATAGACTGTACCCACCTTTAAACCGAAGGGGAGAGAATCTAAAGAACGAATTTCTCTTGCAGTTGAGTATTGTAGTTGCCAAGCGCCATTGAGCAAAGCAGTAGCAGAGAGAAGTGGGGAAGGATTGGGATTAAGGCTTTCTAGTTCTGCTGTGAGTTGTTCAATATTTTCAGCTACAGCTTTGTCTAGCTTCAAATTGGTAACAGGAGAGCCTTTGCTTTTAGTTTGCAGCTTCTCAAGCTCGGCTAGTAATTTTTCTTTTAATGAGAGTCGATTGTCCAAGGGTTATACCATCAACACGCGAAGTTACAACATTAATTGAAGATTGAAGCGATGCCTGCGGCGGGCTTTGCCTACGCATTTTGTAGGGTGTGAAAACCCGAAAGGTGGGTAGACACAACCGGGAGGGTGGGGAGACCCCACCCCTACATTTTAATGCATTGAAGAGTAATGCGATCGCTTCGGTGGGTTATGTTAATGCATCGCCCCGTTATATTAATACATCGGCTTGTTATGCCATTGCATCGGCTTGTTATATTAATACATCGGTCTGTTATGCCATTGCATCGGCTTGTTATATTAATACATCGGTCTGTTATGCCATTGCATCGGCTTGTTATATTAATACATCGGTCTGTAATTGATTTACATTGCCTGAGATTGTTATTGCATCTGCTCAGATCCCCGACTTCTTAGAGGACGCAGCTGGCGAATAGGGGTTATAACCCCTGATTTGCACACAAAATGGGTGGTAGAGACGCGAAATTTCGCGTCTCTACATCTTGCGGAATCACGAAAAATCGTTGGTTGTGGGGTCATACCCATAATTCGCCAGCAGTATCCTACCAGAAGTTGGGGATCTAACTCTTCATTTGCATAAGTTCCCCCTCGCCATAAATATAAGGAATTGTAGTTAACCGAAGGTACAAGTGATTCCAAAGTTAAGGGAGATGAGGGAGTGTGGAGAGTGTGGGGAGGAATAGCAATTTCCAATGCCCCATGCCCTAAAACAAATTGCTTTTCCTCAAAGGAGGTGAAAAAATTGAAAGTGATTGGCTGAAATTCAGTAAAAATACCGTGGTAGCAGCAAAATTTTGGGAATTTGTCAAGCTAGATTCTACAAGCAAGCGCCGGGTGGCAATGATAGTTGCAGCTAAAAGTTATTTGCAGGCACAATTAACAAATCTAGTTGAGCTTTCTGATGCGGCGATCGCTCGTCACCTGTGGCAACAATTGCCACAGGCACAAGCCAGCGATACTGAAGTTCCTCACCTCGCAGAAATTTGTCTGCGGTGCTACATCTCTTACCAAATTCATCAAGTTTGCCTTGATTTAGCGATGCGGTTTGGCAGTCGTCACGGTTTTAGATGTGAGGATTTGTTGCCGTTTGTTTTGGATGATGAAGTTATCTTTGGGACTTCTAATCAACCAAGACTCCGCAAATCTGCTTATGAATCCTTAGCGACAAAGCTCTTAAAAACATTCGATCCCAGCAAAGGAACCCTAAATGCATGGGTAAGCCGCTATGTTAAACAAAATTTAGAACTCAAGCGGTTTTTACTCCAGCAAGGTTTGTTGTTGATCAGTGATTGGGCGCTGTTAAATAATACAACTCCCAAGCAATTACAACAAATTCTCGCAGAAATGTATCATTTAACATCAGGGGAAATTGAGCAAAGCTGTCAATTGTTGGTAAGTTATCACGCTGTTTATCGTGAAGAACGTTTACAACAAAAATTTGCCGGAGTAAGTGTGCGCTGTCAAATTCCCACATCGGAACAGTTAAGCGACATTGCCAACGACTTGCAAAGCCGAACTAATCGCAGACTTAGCTCCGAAGCAGTGTTAAAGCAACTGCAAGCAATGGCTAGCAAACTGAGACAATACCGGATTGCAACCCAAGGAGGGAATGTTTCTTCAATTGCTTACGATCAGCCAGAGATCCAACCCATTGTAGAGCGATGCCTGCGGCGGGCTGCGCCAACGCAAGTCACGCCAGATGAAGATGAAGAAAAATTTGAATTTATTGATTTATATCAACAGCAATTTCTCGAAGCTTTAGACACAGCGATTTCTCAAGTTGTAGAAACGTTTTTAGCTCAACTACAACGCAAGCGTGCTGCTAATCAAGAAATTGCCCAATCATTTATAACTGGCTTACATCTTTTTCATTGCCAAGGGCAACCGATGAGCAAAATTGCTCCCCAACTGGGAATGCAAAAACAATATGAAGTTACGCGGTTATTAAAGTTAAATGAATTGCGGGCGGATATTCGGCAAAAACTGTTAATAATTTTACGCGAGCGCGTTTTAGAAATGGCTCAACAATTTACAGATTTTCACCGCTTACAAAGTTTAGATCAACAATTGGAATCAATATTAGATGAACAAATTTCAGTCATCATCCAAGAAGCCGAATCAGAAACGAGAAATCCGGTGCGAAGTCAACCTTTACCTGGTTTATTAGCGCGGCGATTATGTAGTTATTTAGAAAGTAGGGGGAATGATGATTGTTGACTGTTGACTGTTGCCCAATGCCCCATGCCCAATGCCCAATGACAAATGACAAATGACAACTGACAAATGACAACTGACTAACCATGATTAACAATCCTACATCAGATTTAGATTTCAACGATTACTTAGATTGGTATTCGCCGAATGAAACGCAAACGGAATTATTACCAGAACATTTACAGCGAGCTATACGTCTGACTGAATCAATTCATCGATCACAACAACGCTGGGCTGTTTACCTTTGTGCCTTGGGAAGTTTGGGATTTGAGCAATGGCTGAAGGAACGCGCACCTGATTTAGAAATACACAGTGATGCTGCTTCAATTTGGCAACCAGCAACCGCTAATTTATTAGCCGCAGCTTGTAATATTCAAGTTGGTGCTTGGAAAATTTGTATCATCACTGCCAGCATTTTTAATGACCAACATAGCATTCCCCATGCAGTATTTGATATCCCTGATTTAGCGGCTCATTTTTATGTGCTGATGCAAGTTGAGGAAGAAGAACAGCAGGTGGCGATATCTGGATTTATGAACTACGAACAATATCGTAGTTATCAACAAACAGCTAATTTACAAATAGAGCGAGATTGGACATATACCTTACCCCAAACTTGCTTTAATCCCGATCCTAATGCTTTACTATTAAATTTACGCTGTCTTAATCCCGATGCAATTCAGTTACCTGCAAATATTCCCGCCAGAGAAACTAATCAAATTGTGGCTTTAAAACAAAAGCTAATTAGGCTCAAACCGCAACTGCAAAACCAACTTCCTTGGGAATTACTCACAGTTAATGAAGGTATCACATTACTGAGTAATCCAGATTTAATTAACTGGGTTTATCAAGCAACAAGTCCCTCCCTTTTACAACCATTAATTAATGTTGGTTTATGGTTAAATAATCAAATAGATACAGTTGCTCAAGAATTAGGTTGGATGCTGATGCCATCACCAGCATTATCAGGATTGCGTTCCTTACGAGAAAATTTTGACTCAATTCGCACCAGCTTAGAACAACAGGGAGTTTATATTCCATCATCTGCACAGGGCGCTTTTCGTGATTTAGATAGTGAACAAAGTAGTTTGCGAATGTATGCAATTACCTGGGAACTAACGGAAACGCCAGATAATCCTGAATGGACATTGTTGATTGCTTTAGGTTCTCAACCACAAGCACAAATGCCAAATACTCTCACATTAGAAGTGCGCGATGAAACACAACAATTATTCGAGGAATCTCTATTTGATACTAGCGTTGGTATTCTCTATGCTCAAGTTATTGGCAACTTGAATGAGCAATTTTGGGTAACTGTAACTGCGGATGATACTGTATTTGAAATTCCACCCTTTGGTTTGGGAATAGAGGCTAGGGGCTAGGGTTTTGTAAATAGTATTCAGTGCTTTTTTCAAACAGTAACTTTAATATGGTCTATTTATATCAGATTAATCTTTTATATCAAGATATAGCGTTTCTCTGTCAAGTGAGGGACAGTCACCCCACCCCCAACCCCCTCCCCGCAAGCGAGGAGGGGGCTAGGATGTACCTCATGTGATTAAGAAATACTATATTACCTTCTGACTTTGCGTCTACCCTGCGGGAACGACTCCGTCGAATGCGACTTTGCGTGAAATAAAAAATTAACTATGAAAAATAGCGACAATATTTTTAATCTAAAAGTTCAAAAAATTGAGCAAATTTGTTTATTTGAACTGACTTGGGGAAAAGGACAAAGATTAAACGCACAAATTAATTATCCACCGGCGATAACTCAACTACATCAAGATTGGCGAC
This sequence comes from Calothrix sp. NIES-2100, assembly GCF_002368195.1. Taxonomy (GTDB): domain Bacteria; phylum Cyanobacteriota; class Cyanobacteriia; order Cyanobacteriales; family Nostocaceae; genus Aulosira. The sequence continues at coordinate 6,370,916 of NZ_AP018178.1, forward strand.
GAGCATATTTTAACTTTTATCGCTCTGACAATATGCGCGGACGCACTATTGATGGTGGTGTGGCTAAACTTACTATCGATTGGCACGCCGAACTTATCAAAGCGGAAACTAAATTTATGTATGAGTTTCATCGCTGGTTACGTAGTGCAGAATTATATGAAATTCGTGCCCAAATTGCCCAAGCAAGTCAACAACTGAGTAAAGAAAATCCCGAAACTAAAGCAGCAGTACAAATATTCCTCACCTGTACACCTTTAGAATTAGATCGGTTTCCTTGGGAAGCCTGGGAATTAAGTAATGAATTTGCGACGAATGAAGCAATTCAAATTATTCGCACACCTTTAAATATTTCCACCCAAGCACAGGAAAAACGTCAAGGACGAACCCGGATTTTAGCAATTTTGGGTGATGATACTGGGTTAAATTTTCAAGCGGAAAAAGAAGCATTAAAATCATTAATGCGGATTGCTGATGTAGAATTTGTGGGTTGGCAACCACAATACACACCGGCGCAAGTAATTCAAGAAATTAGTGAAGCGATCGCCGATGAGCGCGGTTGGGATGTATTATTTTTTGCAGGGCACAGTAATGAAACAGAGATGACAGGCGGTGAATTGGGGATTGCACCTGATGTCTCCATCTCGATTAAGGAAATTGCACCGCAACTCAGTGCTGCGAAAAAACGCGGACTTCAAGTAGCAATTTTTAATTCATGCAGTGGCTTAAGTATCGCTGATGCCTTGATTGATTTGGGTTTTGGGCAAGTTGTGGTGATGCGAGAACCAATTCATAATAGCGTTGCCCAAGGATTTATGGTGCGCTTTTTGCAAGGATTGGCGAAACACCTGGATGTTTACGAATCTTTAACGGAAGCTAGGCAATTTCTCAGGATGGATAAAAGCCACACTTACCCTTCATCCTATTTAGTGCCTTCTCTATTTTGCCATCCGGGGGCGGAACTTTACCGCATAAGAGCTGTGCGCTGGCAACAACGCCTGCGTCAAAGTATTCCAAATCGCTTAGAGGCGATCGCACTGGCGGTAAGTCTCAGTTTAGGTTTCCTTGTCCCCGTCCAACAACTGCTGTTAGAAGCACGAGTTCTGACACAATCAGTTTACCGCAACGCCACAGCCCAAATCCCAACCGAGGAAGCGCCCCCAGTCGCCTTAGTAGAAATCGATACAGAATCAATTTACCGTGCTGGACTGCCGAGTACGCAACTTTTACCGCTGAACCGCAGTTATATAGCCAAGTTGATAGATAGTACGCGCCAGTTAAATGCTTCCGTTGTCGGTTTAGACTTTATTTTTGATACACCACAAACAGATCCCCCATCGGCAGATAAAGATTTAGGTAAAGCGGTTAGTCAAGCAGTAGATGCAAATATGTGGTTAATGTTTGCGGCTGTTTTGGAAGAAAACAGAGAAGTAGGCGCAAATGAAGCACTGGGGATTAATAAGTGGAATTGGACATTGCAAGGATACATCGATGCTTACCCAAACTATTTGGAAGTTCCAGATGCTAAACAAGATTGTCGCAAAATTTGCCCATTTCCCTATTTGCTATCTCTGGTGCGGCTAGCTAAGGAAGAAGTCGAGGGATTACCGCAACCGCAAACTAACCGACAGCAGAATTTACGGGCGGAAATTCTCGATATTATTCAAAAGCATCAACAACCGGGTAACTTATCTGCATTATCGCAATGGCGATCGCCTTTTGGTTTACAGCCCATATTAGATTACTCAATTCCGCCAAAGCAAGCGTATCAAACCATACCTGCTTGGCAATTGATTGAAAAGCCTGATATCAACAAATTTCCCTTAATGTCCAAACAGGTAGTGTTGATTTCCGTGGGTAGCGATGAACGCTTAGGAATTGCTCCCGGTACACCCGATCGCGCACCATCTCCAGCCGCCATCAATTATTGGACACAGCAACCTTGGCTAACTGGGGGTGAAACTTTAGCATACATGATTCACCATTTCCTGACCAAACGCTTAGTGATTCCTATCCCTGATATTTGGATGATTGGAATCGCCATTATTATCGGTAAAATCACGGTAGTTGTCATTAAAAATCAGTCACGTTTGAGCCTTAGCCGTCGTCGGCAAATCATGGCAGGCTCAATAGGTGCAGTGATTCTCTATGGTGTTGGGGGATTGCAACTATATATATCCGCCGCGATTTTACTTCCCTGGTTTTTACCATCAGCGGTGTTTTTAGCCTACGTTTTACCAGCTATAAGGAGAAATAATCATGCGTAAATTATTTAGCGTTGCACTCATTCCCTTAGCGATCGCATCTGGTGGTATGAGTAGTAAACAGCACATTCCCCAATCTGAATACATCATCGCTCAATCTACAGGAATCGCCTCAATATGGCAACGTCCGCAAAGAAAACGACATGGAGCCAGGGGGGGTACAATTTGTGCGATCGCACCTGGGTTAGTAGATACATATATTCTGTGGAGCGATCGCCCCTTATTTTTGTGGCACAATTTCGGGACAGATAAAGAAGCGCAATTAGTAGTGCGCGATGACGAGACTGAAGCAGTAGTCTGGGAAAAAACCGTCAAAATTGGCGATCAACAAGCTGTTTACGAAGCTCAACAATCCTTAGAACCTGGGAAGCGCTATCAATGGCAATTATCAGGATACACACTTTGGACAACATTTCAAGTCATGGGAACAAGCGATCGCCAAAAAATTTCCGCAGACTTGCAAACAATAGAGCAACAACTCAAAGCCACCAAAGCCTCATCTGAAGAAATTGCCATTAAAAAAGCCGATTACTTCCTGAATTACGAAATCAAACATAAAACAGAAACAGGAACATTTTACCTTTGGTCTGATGCTTTTCAAACACTTTATCAAGTAGATAAACCCTCTCAATCCTTCGTGAAGCAACGCGAAGAATTTGTTGCCAATATTTGTACAGAAAAGTCGCCATCAGCAACAACATCTCAAGCCAAATAAAGCATGTAGCCATAAATTTTGTAGTAAGGACTTTAGTCATTCATTTTTAATCACTGAAGTGCTTACTACAAATTTATGAAATTTCTTTAAACCTACTTTTTAGACTCAGCAGATATGAAAATCAATCATGCGATGTCTTACGACAAGCCGCTACGCGTCTACGCCAGCATTTTTTCCTTCTGCCTCACTTCGGCTACACTGACAATCTGCTTACTGAGCAAAGTCCAAATGCGCTCACTGAGCGAAGTCGAAGTGAGCCTTATCACCCCAGCCCAAGCCCAAATCACCCCCGACAACACATTAGGCGCAGAAAGTTCTCGCCTGACACCCAACATTTTAATTAATAATGCAAATGCAGACAGAATTGACGGCGGCGCTCAACGTGGTAGCAATCTTTTTCATAGTTTTACCCAGTTTAATATTAATGATGGGCAAAGAGTGTATTTTGGCAACCCTGTTGGTGTGCAAAATATTCTCACGCGGGTGACAGGCGGACAAGGCTCGAATATTTTGGGCACATTAGGAGTTAATGGTAATGCCAATTTGTTTTTAATTAATCCCAATGGCATTTTATTTGGTAAAAATGCGCGATTAGATGTACGTGGTTCTTTTGTAGCGACTACGGCTAATGCTGTGCAATTTGGTAATCAGGGAATTTTTAGCGCCACAAATCCGCAAGCACCACCTTTATTAACTATTAATCCTTCCGCGTTGCTGTTTAATCAAATAAATCAAAATGCAGCAATTCAAAATAACTCAATTGCACCAGCAGGAGAAAATACCGCAGGTTTTGAGGCACTTGGGTTAAGAGTTCCAGATGGTAAGAGTTTACTGCTGGTGGGTGGTAATGTCAGCCTAGATGGCGGACGATTAAATGCTTTTGGTGGGCGAGTTGAGTTGGGAGGATTGGCGGAATCTGGAAATGTAAATCTTCTGTTTGATGGGGATAATTTGAAGTTGGGATTTCCGGAGAATATAACTCGTGCAGATGTATCTCTTAGCAATCAAGCTGCTGTGTATGTGGAAGCTGCTGGTGGCGGTAATATTGCCATCAATGCCCGCAAATTAGAGATTTTGGGAGGCAGTGGACTATATGCTGGTATCGGCGAAGGTTTGGGTACTTCTGAAACTGTTGCGGGAGATATTATTCTCAATGCGATAGGAGAAATCAAACTTGCTTCAGAAAGCTTTATTTTCAATGATGTCCGCTTGGGAGCAAAAGGCAATGGGGGTAACATCACAATTGATTCTGGTTCCTTCTCATTACAAGACGGCGCTCAACTTGCAGCCTCAACTTTTGGGCAGGGAAATGCAGGCAATATTGCAATTAATGCCCGTGATACTATTAGCTTTGATAACGGCTTTGCTTTCAGCACCGTAGAATCGACAGGCATCGGCAATGGTGGCAACCTCAATCTGACAACCGGCTCGTTATCTTTGACCAATGGTGGGGTACTCGATGCTTCCACTCTTGGGCAGGGAAATGCAGGCAGTATTACAATTAATGCCCGTGATACTATTAGCTTTGATAACGGCTCCGCTATCAGCAGCGTAGATACGACAGGCATCGGCAATGGTGGCAACCTCAATCTGACAACCGACTCGTTATTTTTGACCAACGGCACTCAACTCGCTGCTGCCACTCTTGGACAGGGAAATGCAGGCAATATTATAATTAATGCCCGTGATACTATTAGCTTTGACAACGGCTTTGCTTTCAGCACTGTAGATACCACAGGCATCGGCAATGGTGGCAACATTAATGTGACAACCGGCTCGTTATCTTTGACTAACGGCACTCAACTCGCTGCTGCCACTCTTGGACAGGGAAATGCAGGCAATATTACAATTGATGCCCGTGATACTATTAGCTTTGACAACGGCTTTGCTTTCAGCACTGTAGATACCACAGGCATCGGCAATGGTGGCAACATTAATGTGACAACCGGCTCGTTATCTTTGACCAACGGCGCTCAACTCGCTGCTGACACTCTTGGACAGGGAAATGCAGGCAATATTACAATTGATGCCCGTGATACTATTAGCTTTGACAACGGCTTTGCTTCCAGCACTGTACAATCGACAGGCATCGGCAATGGTGGCAACATTAATGTTACAACCGACTCGTTATCTTTGACCAACGGCGCTCAACTCGCTGCTGCCACTTTTGGACAGGGAAATGCAGGCAATATTACAATTGATGCCCGTGATACTGTCAGCTTTGACAACGGCTTTGCTTTCAGCATTGTAGATACGACAGGCATCGGCAATGGTGGCAACATTAATGTGACAACCGGCTCGTTATCTTTGACCAACGGCACTCAACTCGCTGCTGCCACTCGTGGACAGGGAAATGCAGGCAATATTACAATTGATGCCCGTGATACTGTCAGCTTTGACAACGGCTCTGCTTTCAGCACTGTAGATACCACAGGCATCGGCAATGGTGGCAACATTAATGTTACAACCGGCTCGTTATCTTTGACCAACGGCGCTCAACTCGCTGCTGCCACTCTTGGACAGGGAAATGCAGGCAATATTATAATTAATGCCCGTGATACTATCAGTTTTGACAACGGCTCTGCTGTCAGCTTTGTAAATACGACAGGCATCGGCAATGGTGGCAACATTAATGTTACAACCGACTCCTTATCTTTGACCAACGGCGCTCAACTCATTGCTTCCACTTTTGGACAGGGAAATGCAGGCAATATTACAATTGATGCCCGTGATACTATCAGTTTTGACGGCATTAGTAACACTGGATGGATTAGTGGTGCTTTCAGCAATGTAGAATCGACAGGCATCGGCAATGGTGGCAACATTAATCTGACAACCGGCTCGTTATCTTTGACCAATAGTGGGAAACTCGCTGCTGGCACTGTTGGACAGGGAAATGCAGGCAATATTACGATTAATGCCCGTGATACTGTCAGCTTTGACAACGGCTTTGCTGTCAGCACTGTAGAATCAACAGGCATCGGCAATGGTGGCAACATTAATGTTACAACCGGCTCGTTATCTTTGACCAACAGCGCTGAACTCGCTGCTGTCACTCGTGGACAGGGAAATGCAGGCAATATTACAATTAATGCCAGTGATACTATTAGCTTTGATGGCACTAGTAACAATGGATTTCCTAGTGGTGCTTTCAGCAATGTAGAATCAACAGGCATCGGCAATGGTGGCAACATTAATCTGACAACCGGCTCGTTATCTTTGACCAATGGTGGGCTACTCATTGCTGCCACTTTTGGACAGGGAAATGCAGGCAATATTACAATTAATGCTCGTGATACTATTAGCTTTGATGGCACTCGTAACAATGGATTTCCTAGTGGTGCTTTCACCAGCGTAGAATTGACAGGTATCGGCAATGGCGGTAATATTTTTATTCACAGTGAGACTCTTAATCTCAACAATGGAGCGGTAATTTATGCTCAAACCACTAACGGACAGGGCGGTAATATTGACTTGCAATTAGCAGGCTTATTATTACTGCGTCGTGGGGCTTTAATTTCTACAACCGCAGGTATAACACAAGCGGGAGGTGATGGCGGTAATATCATCATTGATTCACCTTTCATTATCGCCGTAGCTAATGAAAACAACGATATCTCCGCCAATGCTTTTACTGGTAAAGGTGGTAAAGTTAACATCAGCACTCAGGCTATCTTTGGTATCGAACCCCGTCCCGAAACTACAAATCAAAGCGATATCACCGCAAGTTCTAAATTAGGCGTACAAGGACAAATCACCATCACTCAACCACAAGTCCAACCGCCACAAAAACTCATCGAACTACCTACAGGATTGGTTGACGCTAGTACAAAATTTGCCCAAATTTGCCCCAGAGGCCGCAATGCTAAACCCTTGGGTACGTTTGTCGTCACTGGGCGCGGTAGTTTACCCCCCAATTCCTTTGAACCACTTGCAGGTACTACTAGCCTCAGTCCTTTAGCTACTTTGGATGGGGAAAATGTTGATACTAAGTTGCAGAAAAATGTCGAGACTGACGCAGGTAATTCTGCGCCAATTGCTGAGGCGCAAGGTTTGGTGAAAACGGCTGACGGTAATATTATGCTGGTTGCTCAAGTGCCAACAGCAACACCTGCTGCTACTAGTAGTTCTGCAATGTGTCCAGGATCTTCGCTTACCCGATAGACCGCCCTCACCCTAGAAGGGTGGGGCTAATCGAACGAAGCCCACCTCCGTGGGCTAAGAAAATTCAGCCCACGGAGGTGGGCTTTGTAGCGTTAGCCCCACCCTTACAGGGTGAGGGCGGGATTTCGGGATAAGCGAGGGATCTTACTGTCGGGTATCTGAGGCGCTGTTTTTTTATTTCACGCAAAGGCGCAAAGGCGCAAAGAGGAGTATGAAAAGGATTAAAAGGTTTGTGGTGTTGATGGCGATCGCTCTTTTATTATCTATGACATCGCCGGGGTTAGCGCAAATGACTAATATCGCTCAAGTTCCTGGTTTATCTGTGGAACAACAGGCGCGAAATTCCTACGCTAAAGGTCAGTTTACGGAAGCGGCGCAGTTATTTCAACAAGCAGCCCAAGTTTATCAAGCTGCGAATAACCCCATTCATCAAGCGTTGAGTTTAAGTAATCTGTCGCTGTGTTATCAACAGTTGGGACGGTGGGATGATGCGCACCGTGCTATTACTGAAAGTATTGCTCTGTTAAATACTATAAAAGAAGCTAAATTAGATAAATCTTTGGCTTTAGCTCAAGCTCTGGATATTCAAGGCGGGTTACAATTGGCACGCGGTCAAGGAGAAGCAGCTTTAAAGTCTTGGGAAGCGGCGACATCTATATATACTCAATTAAATAAACCAAATCGGGTACTGACGAGTCAAACTAACCAAGCGCAGGCTTTACAAAATTTAGGTCTTTATAAAAAAGCAATTTCGCTTTTGGAACCGGCGTTAAAGTTACCCCAGCTTTCTACTACTAATCCCGAACAACTCAAGCCTTTATTAGAAAAAGTTGCAGCGACACCAGAAACAGCTACGGCGTTAAGAACTTTGGGTGAGTCGTTGCGAGTTGTGGGTAATTTTCCCCAAGCAACTCTAATTTTAGAGCGTAGTCTGGCGATCGCAAATCAATTACAATTACCTGAGGCGATCGCGTTAACCCAACTTAGCCTTGGTAATCTTGCCCGCACTCAAATCAGCTTGAGTAAGGATAGCAAAACTCCGATTAATCCTCAAGTTGCCATCAATTTCTACAAACAAGTAGCCGCATCTGCAACACCGGATTTAAAGGTGCAAGCGCAAGTTAATCTACTTAGTTTGCTGGTGGAGACTAATCAGCTAGATGCAGCGAAGGCTTTACTACCACAGTTACAACAAAATATTGCAACCTTACCTCCCAGTCGGAGTGCGATCGCATCACGGGTGAATCTGGCGCAAACAATGATACAAATGCAAAAGCAACCCAACAGCCAAATTTCCTGGTCAGAAATCGCTAAACTATTGGCAGCAGGGGTAAAACAAGCTAAGGATTTAGGAGACATACGCATACAAGCTGATGCACTGGGTAGTTTAGGTAACGTTTACGAACATACACAACAGTGGACAGAGGCAGAAAAATTAACTCAACAAGCAGTGCAATTAGGGCAACAAATCAACGCCGGGGATATCGCCTACCGTTGGCAATGGCAGTTAGGCAGAGTGATGAAAGCCCAAGGGAAAATCGAAAGTGCGATCGCCGCTTACACCGAAGCAGTTGGTACAATTAAATCTCTGCGCGCAGACTTAGCCGCCGCTAATCCCAATGTGCAATTTTCCTTCCGCGAAGCAGTTGAACCTATTCACCGTCAACTCGTCGGCTTGTTAGTGGAATCAAATCAAAAAGATAATTTAAAAGCAGCGCGAGATGTCATTGAAGGGTTGCAATTAGTCGAACTCGATAACTTTTTCCGCGAAGGTTGTCTGAATGGGAACCTTGCACAAGTAGATCAGGTTGATAAAAAAGCAGCAGTCATTTATCCGATTATTCTCGAAAATCAACTAGCGATTATTGCCAGCTTACCAAACTCCCAAAATAAAGCCGAAACAAAAAATGAGCGTGATTTTCGCTACTATAAAACCGCTATCAGCCGCCAAGAAATTGAGAAGCTGACAACCAAACTAGAAGGAGGTTTAAAGCAATCAACCATCTTGGATCTAACGCTTCCCCTACTGCAACAAATGTATGATTTAGTACTGCGACCAGAAGCAGACGATTTAGCTGCCAGTCAGGTAGAGACATTGGTATTTGTTTTAGATGGAGTTTTGCGGAACATTCCAATGGCGGCGTTGCATGATGGTCAACAATTCCTTGTGGAAAAATATAGCATAGCCCTCACACCCGGATTACAATTATTAGCACCGCGATCGCTCAAACAACAACGCTTAGGAGCCTTAGTAGGTGGACTGAGTGAAGCACGTTCTGGGTTTGAGGCTTTACCCAACGTCCAGCAAGAAGTAGAAAACATCAAAGCGGAACTACCTTCTCAAGTTCTATTCAATCAAAACTTTACAAATTCCGCTATTCAAGGTGGAATTGGTGGTGCTTCCTTCCCGATTGTCCATTTAGCCACCCACGGACAATTTAGTTCTCAAGCCGATGACACATTTATTCTCACCTGGGACGGCAAAATCAAAGTCAACGAACTCAGCGGTGTATTAAAAACCGTCGAAATATCACAAGACAACTCCCTCGAACTTCTCGTATTGAGTGCTTGCGAAACAGCCGCCGGTGATAATCGTTCCGCCTTGGGACTAGCGGGCGTAGCAGTGCGTTCCGGTGCAAAGAGTACAGTAGCAACCCTGTGGCGTGTTGACGATGAAGCCACAGCAAAACTCATGAGTCAATTTTACGAGCAACTAGTAAAAGCCAATCAAACAGGTATCACCAAAGCCGAAGCCCTAAGACGCGCCCAACTCGCCATCTTAAAGAACCCAGATTATCAAGCCCCATACTATTGGGCACCTTATGTATTGTTAGGTAATTGGACTTAGGAGGAGTAGGCGGGACAAGGAGGACAAGGTGAGACAGCGCTGCGGGAGGGTTTCCCTCCGCAGGCGACTGCGAACCCGAAGGGAGGACAAGGGAAGGGGGAAAAATCACAAATGACAAATGACAAATGACAAATGACCAATGACAAATGACCAATATTGCATAAGTCCTCCCCACCCAGAAATATAGAGAATTAGCTGGAAGTTACGGAGAGATTACCTTGGTCGAAGAACTATATACACCAGAACAACTCAATCAAATGCATCAGCAGTTGTGGCAGTGTGTCTTGGAATTTGCTAATGTTTCAGCAGCACAAGAACGCCACCGCATCGCGCGAGAGTTGCATGATTCTCTAGGACATGCGCTGACGGCACTGAATTTTCAATTACAAACTGCCAGTAAACTGTGCAAACCCGATCCCAATCAAGCACAGGAGTTTCTCAATGAAGCTAATCGGTTAATGGCGATCGCAACTCAAGAGGTTCGTCAATCGGTCAAAGCCTTACGTAACGATCCATTAGCCACCCAGTCTTTAGAAACTTTGATTGCATCTTTAGTAAGTGATTTTCATCAGACCACTGGTATTTTACCAGAAGTGGAAATCAATCTGCCCATGACCTTATTGCCACATTTCACCGCCCCACTTTATCGAATTATTCAAGAAGCACTCAACAATATTCGTAAATATGCTCAAGCAACAGCAGTACAAATTCATCTCTGCACAACATCAACTGGGCTACATTTAACAATTCAAGATAATGGTCGAGGATTTGATATCGAAAATATTTCAGGTGGTTATGGACTCCGGGGAATGCAAGAGAGAATTGCCGTTTTACAAGGTCAATTCCAATTAACAACCCAACCCCAAGCAGGTTGTTGCATTCATGTTGAAATTCCCCTGCAAATATCTAATTTACTGGAAATACCCACAATACCAGAAATAGCCAATATCTCAATCATTTCCGAAATTTCCATTCCTCAAGAATCCGTTTCTCTGAGCCACAACCAGTCAGTAAGAATTGGTGAATGGCAACCTTTGAATTTAGATGAATGGCAAAACTCAGCATCACAGGAATTCATGTTTTGATGACAACTGGTTGTCAAATCTGACGCAAATACACAGCTAAAAAAAAGTCAACAGTCAACCGTCAACCGTCAACCAAAATATCTACAACTTTTGTCTGATTAAAATCCCTAATCATCAACTTTCGTTGGTTGAGATAAATTTGATTCCTACTAAAGTTGGTAATTGCCAACAACAGATAGTCAAATTTTAAAAATCAGGTTTTAATTATGGATGTAACATTAATTTAATCAAACCGCCAAAACCATGATTACTGTTCTGTTGTTAATACTAGGAGGCTTAATACTAGTTTGGCAATTCCAGATATATACATCTAAATACAAAAATCAAGAATTGCTCATTATTCAAGCAAAGAATAATGAACTAATTAATTTATATAAAGCTTTAGGACAGTCAATCATGGCTTTAAATATCCAACTCCAAGCAGCGCAAAAATTATCGCAAATCAACCCGATCCAATCACAGCAATCACTATCTCAAGCCTATCAACTCAGTAGTGAACTGATGCAAGAATTACGCCACATGGTCAGAATTATGGATGAAGACTGTAGAAGGGTGGGCACTGTTCAGTATATTTCAACAATCCAAAATCTAAAATCTAAAATTATATGATTCGCTTATTACTTGTAGACGACCAAAGTTTAGTTCGCCAAGGTCTAAAAGCAATGCTGAGTCTAGAATCAGACCTAGAAATTGTGGGTATGGCAGAAAATGGAGAAGAAGCTGTTACACAAGTTGAAAACTTACAACCAGATATTGTATTAATGGATGTGCGAATGCCGGTAATGAATGGTGCTACTGCTACTCGCATTATTTGTGAAAAATTTCCTCACATTAAAGTTTTAGTTTTAAGCACTTATGATGATGATCATGATGTAAGTGAAGCCATTCGCGCTGGTGCAAAAGGTTATCTATTAAAAGATATGCCTTGGGAAGAATTGGTTAACGCCATTCGCAGCATTAACCGGGGATATGCACAACTCGCACCTGGTCTTTTAGAAAGAGTTGTTAGTCACAAATCAACCCAGCCAAATCAAAGCGAATCTGTTTCCCCTGGATTAGCTTTATTAACACCTAGAGAATTAGATGTTGCGCGTTTAGTAGCGATGGGTGCAACAAATCAAGAAATTGCTCAGAAATTATTCATCTCTGAAAGTACAGTAAAAACCCATATTAACAGCATTTTTAATCGTCTCAATCTCAAAAATAGAGCGCAATTAGCGATTTATGCCAATTCTGTTTGTTTACCTAATAGTCTATCCCATTAATTATGAATGGTTAACGGTGATCAGATCCCCGACTTCTTAAAGAAGTCGGGGATCTTGCAGCGCCAAAGTTACAGTTTGTAAATTTAACTCCGAAATGCTAATATATGCTCGGCTGTAATTTGTGGTTGTTCTAGATGGGGAATATGACCACAATCTTTAATCCAGATCAGTTGACTGTGTGAAATTGCTCGTTTAAATCTAGAAGCATCCTTAGTACCCAAAATTTTATCGTTATCACCCCACAAAATCAGTGTAGGTTGCATAATTTCAGCGATTTTTTTAAATTTAAAAGCCCGATAACCACCACTTTTAGTAAAAGCAATTAAAGCTTTACTCCAGTTTGGCATTTGTAGGTGTAATGCGGCACAATCTACAGAATCAGCTAACAAAAGCTCTTGGCTTTTATAAGCAGCGCGACAAATGCGATCGCGGACTTTAGGACTACGCAAAAACTCTGAAGCTAAATAATCTAAAGGGGGAAACATCAATTTACTTGCAAGTGAACCTCCCTGCAAACCTGCACTATCAATTAACACTAGTTGTTTTACCGCTTCGGGATAGGTGAGTGTAAAATCAATCGCTGCTGCACCCCCCATTGATGCACCCAGCAAAATTACGGGTTGATTAATCAGGGTTTTCCAAAAATAATACAGATGAGTTTTAATGGCAGTTGAACTATATTGAATATCAGCCCCTCTGTCAGTAAAACCAAAACCCAACAAATCTACAGCCCAAGTTTCATTTTCTGCGGCTAATAGTGGTAGTAGTCGCCGGAATTCCAACACCGAACTATCAAAGCCATGAATTAATAAAATTGGGACACCACCACTACCTTGATGTACATAGGTGGTATTGATTGGTTGATTAGTTAGCGGAGTAGCGATCGCTTGAAGTTGAACGCTCTGAGCTAGTGCGATCGCAGCCGGTTCTGTCAGTTGCTCAACTGCTTTCGGTAAAAAACTGGGAAACATGAATCTTATTTTACCATACTCGTTGAAAATTATATTTTTACCTTCCCACATTATCTGTCACAATTTGCAAATTAATGCCGATTTTAGCTGCTCGCTTATTTAGTAGACTCTTATACCAATTTTCTGTGAGGCTGCACATTATCGCCCTCACCCTATAAGGGTGGGGCTATACATACAAAGCCTGCCAGAGCAGGCTAATTATCTGCATCTTCATAGTAAATTGGTATTAGCAAATCACTATAAAATCAATAAATATGGCTTCTCCATCCGTGAAAAACCAAGCAGATACAATTACAAAATTTTTGAACTTATTGGTGATGTAGGATAACATAGTTTGGCAAATTAAATGATGTAAACAACACATTTTTTGTAGGGGTTTAGCACTGCTAAACCCTTCATATTGCGGATCTATGTACTCTTGTTTTAGTGATTAATTAACCAACCCAAAGGAGTCGAAAAACTTCTGAGTATCACTAATTTGAGGAGTTTGGTTACTACCAACCATCAGAAAATATATCTTTTGATCAACTAGAAAAACTCGAGTTTTGTAAGTTAATCCCTGTTCTTCATCTCGAACATTCACTTCTTTTCCTTGATATTGCCCTAATTGAATATTGGTTTGGCTCAATAACTTGCTTTTACCCTGTAACATCCCTTCCATAAAAGCATTTAATAATTCATCAGCAGGTAACTGACTGATATCAACGCTAAAGTCTGCATATCCAACTATAAAAACACTATTGTTGTCGGAAGCAGCGTGCATTTTGAACGATTGAATACCTGGCGCGATCGCATCTTTTGGCGGTGACATCTCAAATACGTCTTCATTAGGGAAGAGAACAGAAAATTTCCCTTCAGATGAAGAAAATTCTTTCCGATTACTAAATCAGCATAATACTATCAGTAAATTGCTCCCAATTTAACATTTTTAATGTTAAATTGGGAGATTGTGATCGCCTTTTACTTGCAGTTTAGGGTATGGAGTGCGATCACAATTATGATGTTGAGAAAGTGCGATCGCGTTTTTGTTGCAGTGGAGAAAATGCGATCGCCTGTGTGATGTTGGGAAAGTGCGATCGCCTGTGTGATGTTGGGGAAGTGCGATCGCGTGAATTTAATTAGTTGCTAAAAAATATTAATGATGTACTTGTTATAATCTCTTCATAAGCATTTAGGAAAGCTTGAAAATGCGCCAATTTACCCTTGGAGATATCCAAAATATCCACAGCGATGTTTTAGAACAAGCTGCGACGGAACCATTCATACTGACAAGCGAATCGCAAGCTAGTTACGTAATTATGTCAGCGGAGAATTACGAGCAATTAATGAATAGAATTGCTCAATTAGAGGATTTAATTTTAGGTCAACAAGCACAAATGGCTGTAGCTAATTCTAAAATGGTTGGCTCTGAGATTTTTACAACAGAACTCGAACGTCTAGCCGCCCAAAATAATCTGTAAAAGATTATGTAACGCTTGAGCGTCAACTTCCTGGAGTTCTCCTAACTTCTTAATTACCAGCATCTTATCAATGGTAGTTAAAACTGGTTTGATAATAGAAGGTTTTAACAAACCTGCTGCTTTCCACTCAGTAATTACCATTTCAGCAAAAGAAGTTGCGGGATTAGTAATACTTGTGACAGCTATTAATATTAAATCGGAACGCTGACGTTGATAATCGGTAGAACTGACAACAACAGATGGACGTTTTTTAGTACTTGTTTAGTCGGTGAAGGGAAAGGGTACTAAGATAACATCCCCGAATTTATAATTTGTCATATTCTGCGTCGTCGGGGTTGTCCCAAATTCTTTGCAGAATTGGTTCAGAAAGCTTTGTTGCAGCTAAAGTCAAATTATATTCCTCATTTTTCTGGGATAAAGAATCAATGAATTTTTCAACTAATACCACTTGCTCCGGAACTAGCTGACGGATTTTACCGATTAATCTTTGTTGTGGTATATTATCAGTCTGCATTATTTACACCACCTTTGCTTACTTATTTATGCCTTTATGATAGCTGATCGCACTTTTTACTAGACGATGAGTTTATGCGAAGCTGGCGCGAAGTAAGTCGTTCGTTCATTTTTAGCCTATTTTATCCAATAGTGCTTCATTAATAACCGTTTGATAGCCTATCCCTCGTTTTTCTGCCTCTTCCTTTGCCCAGGCTATGATTTTAGGATGAAATCTGATCGAAATCGGCTCATACTTTTCCTCTTCATCCTTAGCCGGTCGTCCGCGTTTTCTGGGCGTAATCCCAAACTGATCTGCGATCGCATCTCTGAATTTTTGGTTTTCCTCTGGTGTAACTCGTCTTGCTTTGTCAAAAGGAAACTCAGATTCCTGACTCATCTTGTTGACACTCACTTTTTGTCGCTTTTCTCGCACTAATTATCCTAATTCCCTCACCTCGCATGGTAAAAACAACCACAACAATTAAGCCATCAACATAGTTAAAGTCTGTATCATCTGTCACTAATATCCAACCCTGCTCTAAACATTGTGCCGCAATCCAAACATTATTCATTGGAATTGGCCGTCCCTTCCGCTTCAAAGCCAGTCGGGTTTGAGCATAGACTGCTGCTGTTTGTCGACTTAATGGTAGAACTACACAAGCCTCAATAAACTCCAGATAGCGAGGTAAATTTTGTAATGGACGAGTAGAGTTTTCCGCGCCAAAAAGTAACTCCCCCACTACGACGGTAGGTAAAACCACCTCTGGTAATGCTAGTACTCGTGCAACTATCCCATTGTCCCCATTCAAAAAACGCACCGCCACGGAGGTATCCAGAGCAATCTCACCACTCATTCACATCCACCTGACGACATTCTGTGGCGATCGCCCGTTTTAATTCTTGGGCTTCGACATCACTTAAAATACCTGCAAATTTTGCGAGAGGATGAGTTTTGCGTGTTGCTTTTACCCTACGAACAAAATCTAGTACTGACTGGACTATATCATCAGGAGCTTGTTCGAGTTCCTGGATCAATTGTTCACGATTTGTGATGCATTCAATTTGTCTTGGCTAGTTCTTTCTATTTTCACTATATCTAAAGTCCCAAAGCGATGTCTAACGACAAGCCTTACGGCTACGCTTTTGTGATGTTGGGAAGTGCGGTCGCGCTTTTCAATGCACGGTTGTTTTATGGGAAGCTTGAGCGATGTAAGTCGTTCGTATCTACTCTAGATATAAGTAGCGATCGCATCTAGCCGCCCAAAATAATGTCTAAAAGATAAGGTTTTAACAAACCTCTTCATCTTTAGTCGGTCGTCCGCGTTTTCTTGGCGTAATCCCAAACTGATCTGCGATCGCATCTGTGAATATTTGGTTTTCTTCTGGTGTAACTCGTCTTGCTCTCACAAAAGGAAACTCAGATTCCTGACTCATAGAACTTACGCCAGGAAAATCCAAATATAGGCTATGGATTCCCGGGATGAAACTTGATTTTTCGACTGCTTGTAGGCGATCGCTATTTATCCAAGGATTATTCACAAGAGAATCAATTTGTACAGTGCGTCAGTCCTAATTTCTTCCCCATACCCAAAAACTCCGATCCGTGGGTGGAGTTTTTCATATTCGCAGCGCCATGAGAAATGAGCTTGACTGCCCCAAAGCGCTACTCGTATCCAAGAAAGTTGAGTAAAATGTCCAAATTGGGACTGAAGCCTCGTACAATTGATATCACTTATCCTTTACTCAGGAGAGTTAAGCTATGCCAATGGCGGTTGGCGTCATTGAAACTTTAGGTTTTCCCTCAGTGTTAGCAGCAGCAGATGCAATGGTAAAGTCTGCCGCAGTCACACTTGTGTATTATGGTCAAGCAGAAAGCGCTCGCTTGTTAGTCGCTGTCCGGGGACAAGTTGCGGAAGTTAGAACAGCTGTGGAAGCAGGAATATTTGCTGGAGAACAAGTAAAAGAGGGTACAGTTATTACCCATTATATAGTTCCCAATCCCCCAGAAAATATAGAAACTATTCTCCCAATCCACTTTACAGAGGAATCTGAACCTTTCCGCATCTTCTAAACAAGTTCATCAATAAAATTTGTAGCGAAGCTTCGTACAATTAATTTGTAGCGCCACCTAAGTTTATTCATACAGGAGATTGCTAATGTCACTACAAGCAGTTGGAGCACTAGAAACTAAGGGTTTTCCCGCTGTGCTAGCCGCAGCAGATGCGATGGTCAAAGCAGGTCGAGTTACCCTTGTTGGTTATATCAGAGTAGGTAGCGCTCGGTTTACAGTTAATATTCGTGGTGATGTTTCTGAAGTCAAGACTGCTATGGCTGCGGGTGTAGAAGCAGCCGAAAATGTTTATGGTGGTACACTGGAATCTTGGGTGATTATCCCTAGACCTCATGAAAACGTTGAGGCTGTTCTGCCCATTGCCTACACTGACGCAGTTCAACAGTATAGAGACTCTGTAGAAAACCCCATTATCAGATCGTCAAACGGCGGGCGCTAAATTTAAAGACATCTCCCGGTGGTGAGTCTGCCGCTACTACAGCACAGGCTTACCAAAATTACTGGGCATTGGGAAAATTGCATTTACCTGGCAAATGCTGGTTACTTTAAAGTATAAACTTTTTAACAAAAATATTGAGAAAATACACATGTTGCCAAAATAGTTCATGGTAAGATGATAATTTGGCAAAATTTACTTTTGATTTCAAGCAAACATAGCAAATTTTGATTTGGATTTAATTTATTAAAACGCTATTAATTAGAGTACAAAATAATTATGTAAGATATCTATTCTTCATTGATCAAAAAGAAGTAGTAGATCAAAATATTACCCGGATGGGTACTAGAAAATTTTCAGTGGTCTTTTCAAAATAAAATCTGATATCTAGCCTTGAAGGAAGTGAAAAAAATGGTGATTTTCTTACAGACAGACTCTCTTGATGTGAAACTTATATCAATCAAAGTACGTCTGGATGAAGGTGAATTATATTAGCTTTGTCGGTTGCTTGCAAAATATCAGCTTTTCTTAACCCCTGTGCAGCACGAGTGTATCATAATTTACTTAAGGCTGGGCAGGTCATTTTTCTCGGTCGCCAATAAATTAAGTTTACAAAAATTTAAAATTTGTCGAATTGCGAAAAATGCTTGAAATAGTGGGGTTTCCAGTTACTGGAAAATAAAAATTAAGAATAGCAGGGGATAATTTTTGCATAAGTTTAGCTATTCCAAACGTAATAAAAGTGGAATCACTAATAAAGTCTTCATCAAATGAAGATTCAATATAGGGGCAGCTGCCAGTTAATAAGTTAAGTGCGACACATGGGGGTTGTGATGCAAACTTTAAAACAGGGTTTCGAGGAACGCAATCTCGTTATGGCAACAGAAGCCGAAAAACTGGCGCGATATTGGCGACAACGTCTTGTAAGTGAGTGTCCCCAACAAAGTGATGCAGCCAAAGAAAGTATAATTCTCTGGTTGTTGGGACGTGACTTGCAACGGTTTGATCTGCTCAATCCCAAGGAACTTGAGATTGCCAAGCAAGCGATGGAATATCGTTACCGGATCTTGCTGCAACGTTACTTGGGTACAGCACGAGAACGCGCTTACCGCAACCTAATAACTCGGTTGGCAAGTTTGATGACATTACGGAACAAAATTCAGACTTGGGTATCTCTCAGCCGCGATCGCCAGCGCAGTGTTATGGATGTATTACAAGAAATTATCCAAGAATTACTGCAAAGCGATACCTACATTCAAGATCAAATGGCTTGTATCGGCGAAATTACCACCGATCATCGGCTACGAGATACTCTATTGTTTGCCAGTATAGAAGAATACTGTTTGCGCCCAGTCCGCAATCAACCTTTACTAGTTTATCGCTTCGTAAACTACCTGCGTCGAACTCAACGTGGCGGCTTAACTCAAGTACCAAGCAGCGACTTGATTCGGCTAGTTTCGGAAGAAATTCTCACCGATGACAGTGACAACCGGGTTAACTTGGTTGATAGTCAGGCGATCGCAGAATATCAAGAAGCGCAAGAACTTGAAGAGCAACAGATGTTGCGTCAGACTGTACAACAAGAATTTGCCGAATATTTACAAGAAAATCTCGGCACAGAAGCCGTAGAGTGGCTGCGACTGTATTTGCAAGGAAAGTCTCAAGACGAAATCGCCAAAAGACTCAACAAGCAGATTAAAGAAGTATACAGATTGCGTGAAAAAATCAGCTACCATGCTGTACGTGTCTTTGCGCTCAAAGGTAAACCGGAACTTGTGGATAATTGGCTGGCAATTTCCTTGCAAGAACATAACTTAGGGCTAACACAAAACCAATGGCAGCAACTCTATGGGCAATTGTCTCATGTGGGGCAGCAGATTTTGGATTTACGCAAAGCTGGCAACTCAATCGAAGCCACAGCACAACAATTAAAACTTAAAACCCATCAGGTGATGGGTGAATGGACAAAAGTCTATCTCGTCGCCCAAACTCTAAGAACTCAGGAGTAACACAATCTAAATCTGAGCCTGGTATATCCATTTAAGTAACTCAGCAAAGATGTTACATAGGATTACTGGGAGTAAGTATTTCAGTACCCAACAGTTTTGAGTGTGAGATTTTGGATTTGGGATTTATCCCCAATCCACAATCCTAGATTTATCTTAGAATATTAGTATTAAATTTAACAACTTCTTCTAATAGATATAAAGTATCTTTATTTACTACACAATAACTTGGAAGCACAATAGAATGAGAAGCAAATAAAAAAATATTAATATTTACACATATGTTGTCTTCAGAAGGCAAATTTACTGATAACGAAAAAAATGTACCAGATGCAAATGCAGGGACGGGGGAACCAGATTTAAAGAATCTTGAAGAGTTACTTGGCGATCGCGAACAGATATTTTCGTTAATTGATAGTCTTTTGTCCTTAGAAGTTTGCCTTTATCACCAAATTTTACCCTTGGAATACAAGGGCAATAAACTTCTACTGGCTATGGTGAATCCACAAGAAAGCGAGGCATTAGATTACCTGCGTCGGATTTTGTCTTCAATTAAGTACACTATAGTCAATCAGCCAATTAAGAGCGATATTCACCAAGATACTCTCAAAGCTTATCTTAACTACAAAAACACATACCCTGCAAATCCCAAACAAAAGCATCAGCCAAAAGTCAACTTCACCGCAAAAAACAGCGTAGTTCCCCCTATAGATTCGATAGATCCACTGAATACCTCTGCCACTACCTACATTGAGAACCGAACAGAAATTCTGCCACCTGATGTTAGCTCTTCAGATTCGTCTTTACAATTCAATCATAATCACCTGTCGGGAACTAGTAGAACTAACCACGATCGCAGTCAACAGCCAAAAAATTTTACTGTTTTGCCAGAGCAAACTTCAGAGAAAATAAGACCCTTAGAATCACTGACAACCCTACCGCCGAAGCAATTACTAGAAGAGTTATTATCTAGAGTCTTGCTTGGAGGAATTGGTCGCTTGTATTTGGAGAGACAGTTTGACCAAGGCAGAATCCTCTGGAGTGATAATGGAGTCTTGCAGTCAATCATCGAAAATCTGCCCCTTTCGGTTTTTCAGGGAATCATCAATGAATTCAAGCAATTTGCTGGTTTACCCGTGGAAATACTTGCAGAAGCAAAACAAGTAGAGAAGGAATGGCAATATCAAAACAACAATTTATTGTTACGCTTACGAGTGATGCCGGGAATCTACGGTGAAGAGGCGACACTACAAGTATTACGGGGAGCAGCATTAAAATTTTATCAACAGCAACAGTTGCATCGCCTCAGCCGCGATACCTTGGTCATGGCTCAAAAACTCAGCTTCAAGTTGCACGAACTAGAACAACGGCTAGTTCTCAACTCTAGCTTGCAATCTGAGCAATTAAACGCTGTGGTTGCCCTATCTCAACTAGTGGAAAATTTAAACAAACAGCTCAACGTCTTAGCTAGGGATAGCCAGCTACCAAAAAATAATAACTAATATTGGACTTACGCAACTGGTGCATTAGTAGGGTGTGTCAGATATCGAAAATTTGTTTACAAGAGTGTCAGTGAAACCGCTGATTGCGTTCCCATACATAATTGTTATGTTGTACTAGGGATATCAGACCTAATACTAATTAGTAATTCAGAAATTTAGATTTAATCTAGGTTGCCGGGTTTAAATGTGTTTCTGGATTGTCGAGAATTGGTATAAAAAGCTGAAAATTACCAATTAATTTGTAACCGTATTGATACCGTATTCAGCAAATGATAGCGGTTTTAAAACTTATAGCATTCGGCCTAATTTTTTCCTATTGAATCCATTTTTTACAGATATTTCATGCAGACTGAGGTTTTTAGTGAACTTTTTCCTTTACTGAGTACAGCCAATCCCCAAACTTTAGAATGGCTGCTGAATGTGGCGATTGAGCATGAATACCCAGCTGAACGAGCCGTTTTAATGGAAGATGCTTGGGGTAACGCAGTTTACTTCGTGGTTTCTGGTTGGGTGAAAGTCCGGCGCACATCCGGAGATAATTATGTTGCTCTAGCAATTTTAGGTAGAGGCGATTTTTTTGGAGAGATGGCAGTTTTAGATGAGTCTCCACGCTCAACCGATGTAATTGCTCTGTCGCCTGTAAAATTACTTAGTGTTTCTCGAGAGCGTTTTATTCAAATCTTGTTTAAAGACCCGCATTTACATCACAGGATGTTACAACTGATGGTGCGGCGATTGCGACAAATCAACCTGCGCCTTCAAATGCGCTCTTCACCACCAGCTGTCAAACTAGCTCAGACTCTAGTGAGTTTAGGCGAAAACTATGGTCAAAAAACAGATAAGGGAAGAGAAATTTTTAACATTCCCTTTAAAGATTTAGCAGAAGTGACAGAAATTAGTGTTGACGAAACTAGCAAAATCATGGAAAAGCTCGATGAAAAAGGCTGGATCGAAATTGACAGCACTGATAATATCATTCATTTGGTCAACTTCAAACAGTTGATGAATTTAGCTAATAAAATGTGAGAGAGGCTAGGTGTTATACTATTTCACTAAATGAAAGATACAAATAAAATACCTCTGCCTCCTCTGCTTCCTCTGCTTCTTCTTCTCCCTATTTGTATCAACCTTTAAGTCAAACGGTATTAGGGGCTAGGGCTTGTTTTCTTGCGTCTTAGATCCCCCCTACCCCCCTTAAAAAGCAGGGCTAATTCATTGTGATGAGAGAAAAATTAGAGCAGCCAGAAGTTAGCGTACACTAAATCTGTTAGCGGCTTATTTGATTTTTCCACTCTCCCCTATGAAAGCCAATCTCCTAGAAGCCTTAACCCAAGTGCAAGATTTTCGCGCGACAAGAGGACAGCGTTATCCATTGTGGTTGCTGCTGCTGGTGGTGATTATGGGGACTATGAGCGGTTGTCTGGGTTATCGTGCCTTAGAAGATTTTGCTCGTCGGCATCATGAAGCTTTAGTTGTCAATTTACAATTACCTCCAACTCGTTTCCCATCAGACTCGACGTTTCGACGCATAATGATGGGTATTGATTTTACTGATTTAGCTAAGGTGTTTAATAACTGGGCAAATGATTGGATGCCAACCCAAGAGCTAGACTGGTTAGGAGTCGATGGCAAAAGCATCAAAGCTACTGTCAGCAATTATGACCAGGCTTACCAAGATTTTATCAATGTGGTTTCCGTTTTCAATACTCGTTATGGAGTAGCGATCGCCTTGCAACAGTTCCACAATAAACAAAGTAGTGAAATTGCCGTTGTCCAGTCACTCTTGGCTGCTTTAAAGCTACAAGGAGTGATCTTTACCTTTGATTCGTTACACTGTCAAAAAAAACTGTACAACTAATTGTTGAGAGTGGTAATGATTATGTGATGGCTGTCAAGGCTAATCAAAAACGTCTCTACGAACAAATCCAACTCACTACTGCGCAAGCGATACCTGTTAGTGTAGACATCACCACCGAACACAGAAGCGATCGGGTCACGACTAGAACTGTATCTGTTTTTGACGACTTGAGTGATATCAGTTCTGAGTGGGTAGGTCTAGCACGTCTGGTGAAGGTGGAACGCTTTGGTACAAGAGCCGGTAAACCTTATCATCAGATAGCCTACTACATTAGCACTCAGAGCCTCAATGCTGCACAATTTGCCCAAGGCATTCGTGGTCATTGGGAAATTGAAAACCGCTTACATTGGGTCAAAGACGTGGTATTTGAGGAGGATAGCTCTCTTGTACGACTTGGTAATGCGCCTGCTAATCTTTCCATTATCCGTAATTTAGCGATCGCAATTTTCCGCTACAACGGTTATTCTTCGATCACCACGGCCGTGAGGATGATTGGTCATAACCTTGAGCAAATTTTTCTCCTGATCGGCAAGCGCGCAAGCGAAGCTTAAGTTACTCAACTCAGTAGACCGAAAAATCACAGTGATCGCAAAGAACAAGTTCTACTTTCGTCCTGTGGAGCAAAAACAAACACCATTTAGAAATGAGACTTGGCAACAGCACAGTGGACTAATCAAATTAGCCGCTCAAAGATTTAGTGTACGCTAACTTCTGGCTCCCCTAATTTTCTCTCATAACAATGAATTAGCCCTGCCTTTTTAAGGGGAGCCACTGCGTTGGGCGGGTTTCCCGACTTGTAGCAAGTGGCGTGGATTTAGGGGGATTGAGAAATTTAGAAGGCTAAACGAGTAGTTTGAAAACACGCCCTAGGGATGAGGAATTGAAAATTAAAAAACGTTGATTTTTATACTTTTGTTAGGGATGCGATCGCACTATTTGAACGCACCCCAACTATACCGAAAGTTAGTTGGGGATTCATGCGCTAAGAAACCACAAGATTCATCAACGTTAATTTTGATGGGCTGCAATATCCCTCGCAACCCAATGTAAATTATCTAGTTAAGTCCTAGTCAAGTAACCACATCTGAGAAGAACTATCTTCAGCTTCCTCTGGTTGTGTTGTCGCTAGCCTTTCCGATGTCCGGTAAGATTTTCTGTAGTTATCTTGGTGATAGGTTTGTTTTACTGGTTTATAAGTTTCCTGTTTTGGTTTTAAAGAATTACTTTGTTCTACAAGCTTGGCATTAGCTTCGGCAAAGCTTTCCTTTTCTTGTTTTAAAGAATTACTTTGTTCTACAAGCTTGGCATTAGCTTCGGCAAAGCTTTCCTTTTCTTGTTTTAAAGAATTAATTTCTTCTATCAGCTTGGAGTTAGATTCTGCAAGATGCAATGCGGCTTTTTTAGCTTCTTCAAGCTCTTTCGTCAACCGTTTTGCTAATGCTTTTTGTTCAGATACAGCCGATTGTAAATCTGCAAGTTGCTGCTTTTGATTGGCTTCGTTTTGCTGAGATTGTTCGAGAGATTCTTTTAATTCTTTGATAGTTGCTTCTAAATCAGCTTTAGTAGGAGTTGTACGCTTAGCCGCAGTTGATTGTTCTGGTGTTTGCTCTGGTGTTTGCGTCGGGGTTTCCTCTGCTACTTCTTGTGCAGTCACTTCAATAGCTGATTCACCTTCTGCTGGCGTAAATTTTTGTGCTTCTTCTTGTAATAAGTCAGAGAGACGTTTCTTAACCATTATTTCCTCCAATCACGCTGTAATTCATCTGCCACGCGGCGGTAGTCAGATTCCGCTTCCCGTGCATGTTTTCCTCGCCATTGAGTAATTGGTACACCCTCAAGCGCTGCTCTCTCGTGCGCTTTATAAGCACGGATAAAAGTTTTACAAGCGGGAATTCCTAATCGCATAAGAGTGTTTTGCGCCTCAATTGCTTCCCCCAAACTCCGCGTATCAACTTTGGTTAGCAGTACCCGATGGGGAACGCCCACAGGAGTGACAGCTTTTCTGACTGTCTCAACTAGGACAGCTAGATCCATTGCTGCTGGGGGTGTCGGTAAAATCAGATAATCTGCGATCGCTACTACCGTCGCCAATGCTTCAGAGCGCAGCGCCGGCGGCGTATCCACTACTACTAAATCGTAACCTGTTAGCTTTGTTAATTCACTTAAAAGTTGCGGATTATTTTCTTGAGACAGATCAAATCCCATACTATTCTGATTGCGCCCAAACCACCAACTGGCAGATCCTTGAATATCTGCGTCAATCAGAATCACCTTTTGTTTTTGGGCAAAGTTTGCAGCCAAATTGACTGCGGTAGTCGTTTTACCGACACCTCCCTTACCGTTAAGTATAGCGATGATTTTTGGCACGGTTCACTTCCGACGCTGCCATACAAGAATATAATGCTTTGTACCTCATAGAGTTATTTTACTAACACTTGCTTACAATTGGGAATGGGGCATGGGGCATGGGGCATTGGGCATTGGGTATGGCATGAGGGGGATGAGGGAGACAGCTGACTAATGACTATTGACCATTGACTAATGACCATTGACTGTCAATCAGGGAAAAACTTGTCACAATTAAAAGGCGAAACTCATCCTCACCGTTAAGATGACACTCACTAACAGCCTACCTGATGGCCCCAAAATATCGCGCTTTCTGCGGTTGGTTAAGTTTATTACTCAGCCAGTGAAATATGTAGAAGATTTTGCCCAAATTTATGGCGATCGCTTTACTATTTGGGGTAGCAAAGATACTCATATTATCTACTTTAGCCAACCGCAAGCACTGGAGCAAATTTTTACCGCTGATCCTCAGCATTTTAGGTCTGGGACGGCTAGTGGAGGTTTGGCATTTTTACTGGGTGACAACTCTTTAATTTTACTGGATGGCGATCGCCATCAACGCCAACGTCAACTTTTAACTCCTCCATTTCATGGCGAAAGAATGCGAGCTTACGGTCAAGATATTCGTGAAATCGCTGATCATGTCAGTAATGAATGGACGATTGGTAAACCTTTCAATATCCGTAATTCGCTGCAAGAAATCACTTTGCGGGTGATTTTACGGGTGGTATTTGGCTTAGATCAAGGACAGCGTTTTCAAGAACTTCAGCATTTGCTATCTTCTGTGTTAGATTTCATGGGTTCTCCTTTGATGTCCGGAGCTTTATTTTTTGGCTTCTTACGCAAAGATTTAGGCGCTTGGAGTCCTTGGGGTCAAGTGATGCGCTTACTCCAGCAAATTGATCGACTTATTTATGCTCTAATTGCAGAACGACGCAGTGAAACTCAGCAAAATCGGCAAGATATCCTCAGTTTAATGATGGCTGCCCGTGATGCGGATGGTCAACCAATGTCTGATCAAGAATTGCGTGATGAATTAATGACATTGTTAGTTGCAGGACATGAAACTACTGCTTCTGCATTAACATGGGCTTTTTACTGGATTGATCGGTTACCAGAAGTGGGTGAAAAGTTGTTGCAAGAACTGGATACTATTGGGATTAATTCAGATCCGAGTAGCATTGCCAAATTACCCTATTTAACAGCAGTTTGTCAGGAAACGTTGCGGATTTATCCAATTGTGATGAACGGTGTGCCCAGAATTGTCAAAACCCCTATTGAAATTATGGGCTACAAAATCCCCGAGGGCAATGTAATTATCAGCAGTATTTACTTAGCGCACCATCGTCCAGAGGTTTATCCAAATCCCAAACAATTTAAACCAGAACGCTTTTTAGAAAGACAATTTTCTCCCTATGAATATTTACCTTTTGGTGGTGGGAATCGCCGCTGTATCGGTTTAGCATTTGCTCAGTATGAAATGAAAATTGTTTTAGCAACAATTCTGTCTCATTTTCAACTATCGCTGGTGAATAAACGTCCTGTATATCCTGTGCGGCGTGGTTTCACAGTTGCCCCGCCAGCAGGAATGCGGATGATTGCCAGACTACGGTAATTAATTGCGTATATAACTAGTACATCGTGGTGGAAATAAGGGACTTTCTAGTAAAAAAATATTCCCTTGTTCATGTTGACCGTTGACTGTTGACTGTTGACTGTTAACTGTGAACCGTCAACAACTTTAAGCGGAATAATTTATTTTTTGGAGTGCCCTTCAGCTACTATCTCAAATCCGTAAAAAGCTGGTCAGATAAACCTGCTTTGTTTTGAATTTTTATGCTTGTGCCAACGCTAGTACCTCCCTACCGATGAGAAGATCGCCAATTGCTGTATGGCGGGTAAGCCGTCCACCGTAGTGGCTCACATTTTACTTTTGCCTTGTTGTACTAGTATTTGATTTTTGCAATCCACTAACCTATGTAGAATATGATAAATAAAACTGGAAAAAGGGTATTTTTTTAATTGTAATTCCCTACGCATCTGATTTGGATGCCGATCATGAAAATATTATTGATAGAGGATGATACATTACTCAGTCAGGCACTGGCAGAGTTGCTGTCAGCAAATCATTACAATATCGACTTAGCTCACAATGGCAAGACAGGGCTTGATTTAGCGATCGCGGTTGAATATGACTTAATTTTACTCGATTGGCTCATCCCGCAACTCGATGGTATTAGCCTGTGTCGGCAATTGCGATCGCAAGGTTACCAAACACCGATTTTATTACTGAGTGCGAAGAATTGCAATGCAGATATTGTCGCAGGTTTAGATGCTGGGGCAGATGATTATGTGATCAAGCCTTACGATCCGGATGCGTTACTGGCGAGAATTCGGTCTTTATTGCGACGCAAGGGGGCGATCGCGTCGTCTATTTTAACCTGGGCAAATCTTTGTTTAGACCAAATCTCTGGCAAAGTTACTTATGATGACCAAGTAATTTCACTGACGGTTACAGAATATAATTTACTGGAATTGTTTTTACAGAACCCTAATCGCATTTTTAGCCGTCAGGTGATTCTCGATCGCCTCTGGGGATTTGATGATGCTCCAGTGGAACATGCAGTTACGACTCATATTAAAGACTTACGGAAGAAACTCAAAGCCGGCGGTCTCAAAGAAGATATTCTCGAAACCGTGTATGGTATTGGTTATCGCTTAAAGCCTGCACCCGATCGCTGTGTTGCAACTCCTTCAGCCAATTTAGATGCGCCACACCAAAAACCACCCCATACCGCAGATTTAACCGCCGTTAATCGAGTCTTAGAACGATTTCGCGATTCTTTTAGTCAACAGGTAGCGGTGTTAGAGGAAGCAAAAACTGCTGTTTTGGCGCTTTCTTTATCCCCGGAGTTACAGCAGCAAGCAAAGCATGAGGCTCACAAACTCGCAGGTTCAATGGGAGCGTTTGGGTATCCAGAAGGTTCTCAGCTGGCTAGGTCAATTGAGAATTTATTGCTACAAGAGCAACCACTGAGCCATGATGAAATTACGCAGTTTTCTCAGTTAGTAAAGGCATTGCAACAAGAGTTAACAAAACCGCCTGTTCCCCTAACTTCTCAACCTGTGGCGCTGCACCAAACTTATCTTGTGTTGGTAATTGATGATGATACTATGCTGACCGAGCGGTTGCTAGCCCAAGCAGATGCTTGGGGAATGCGCTTGAAAATTGCCCCGGATTTGGCAACTGCTCGCGCGGGGTTGGCTTTGACAAATCCGGACGCAGTGCTACTGGATTTGAGCTTTCCCGGTACAGAAGAAGATGGATTAATGCTGCTGCGGGAGGTGAGTGAGCGATCGCCTGTTTTACCGATTGTCGTTTTCACTGGGCGTGACAGCCTAGCCGATCGCTTGGCTGTGTCACGTTTAGGCGCAAGACAATATCTGCACAAACCCGCCACAACCGAGCAAATTTTTGGGGCGATCGCGCGTGTTCTCCCGCAACACCAAACCACAGATGCCAAAGTATTAATTGTTGATGATGACCCTGTAATTCTGACCGGCTTAGCGGCGTTGCTCACTCCTTGGGGAATCGAGGTCACAAGTTTGAGCGAACCACAGCAATTTTGGAAAGTGCTGATGGCAACATCACCAGATTTAGTGGTGCTAGATTTAGAAATGCCAATAGTAAATGGTTTAGAGTTGTGTCAAGTAGTACGACAGGATGCCCATTGGGGGGACTTACCAATTTTAGTGGTAACAGCCCATACCGATGCGGCATCCTTGCAGCAAGCTTTTGCCGCAGGAGCCGATGATTTTATCACTAAGCCAGTACTAGGGCCGGAACTCGTAACTAGGGTAATCAGCCGAATTGAGCGAGTGCGATCGCGTTTGCAGGGAGGTAGAGCCAGCCAGAGGTAAAAAATGATGAGAAATTATCCGCGATTATTTTCCTATGGACTGGCGATTGGCTCAACGGCGATCGCCTTGTTGCTAAGACTGTGGCTAGAATCGCTGCTGTCAGAAACTGTTGGTGGTTGTTTTTATATTGCCATCCTCATCACTACTTGGTACGGAGGCTATCATGCTGGGTTGGTATCACTCGTGCTTTCGGCGGTAGCAATCAAATATTTCTTTTTTTACCCACGATATCAATTTTGGGTATTTCAACCACAAAGTCTATTCCAGTTATTCATTTTTCTTGTGGTTGGCTTAATAATTAACCGACTCACCAGCAGCTTTCTCAACAGCAAACTCAAAATTCAACAACTCAGCCAAAAATTAGCTCAAGAAAATGCCGAACAACTGCGGATGGCTTTGACTGGTGCCAACATGGGGATGTGGGATTGGAATATTCTAAACGGAGAGGTCAAATGGTCGCCAGAAACAGAACAGTTATTTGGTTTGGCTATTGGTACTTATGATGGGACATATGAAACCTTTGATGCCTGCTTGCATCCTGAAGATCGCCAAGGACTAACCCAAGCAGTACAACAGGCACTGCAAACTCACACTATTTACCAACATGAGTATCGCATTATTTGGGCAGATGGTAGCATCCACTGGCTTGAGGGCAGGGGACAGGGGTTTTATAACGCAGCGGGTGAGCCTGTGCGGATGGCAGGAACCGTCATGGCGATTGATGATCGCAAGCAAGCTCAAATCACCCTAGAACAGCAATTTGCCCAACAACGTTTAGTGATGGATATGACCGTGCGTATCCGGCGATCGCTGAATTTACAAGATATTTTGCAAACGACTGTAGATGAAGTCCGGCAATTTCTCTTGTGCGATCGCGTCACTATTTTTCAATTTTCTCCTGACTGGAGTGGCACAATAGTTGTAGAATCCGTGGGTGCAAATTGGACAGCTATTTTATCTGCCCAGATCTCCGATCCTTGCTTTGGTGAAAAGTACGTAGAAGCTTTTAAAGCAGGTTTAGTTACTGCCAAATCTGATATTTATATTGCAGGTATAGACTCCTGTCATGTCCAACTCCTGGCAAATTTCCAGGTTAGGGCTAATTTGGTAGTGCCGATTTTGCATCGAGAAGAATTGTGGGGATTACTGATTGCTCATCACTGTGAGGCTCCTCGTGAATGGCAAACTGCCGAAATTGAGCTGCTACGCCAATTAGCTACTCAAGTGAGCATTGCGATTCAACAAGCAGATTTGTATGCCCAAGTACAGACTGAACTGACAGAACGCAAACAAATCGAAGCCGCCTTGCGGCACAGCGAACAGCGATACCGCTCATTAGTTCACGCCTCAGCGCAGATTGTCTGGCTCACTGATGGCGATGGTATGACAACAGTCGTTCCAGAAATTTGGGAAGAACTATCTGGAACATCCACAGCCCAAAGCTTAGGATTAGGTTGGCTCGATTTTGTTCACCCTGATGATCGCGATCGCGCTTTATCGACCTGGCAAGAATCTTACACAAACCGTACTTTATACGAAACTGAATATCGCCTACGCATGAAGGATGGCAATTACCGCGATTTTGCCGTTCGAGCTGTGCCGATTCTTGCTGCTGATGGTGAGATTAGCGAATGGATCGGCACTTGCACAGATATTACCGAGCGCAAACAAGCAGAAGCAGCCCTCAGGGAAAGTCAAATCCAGCTTCAGCGCCAATTGGCGGAAATTGAAACCATCTACCAATCCGCCCCAATTGGCTTGAACGTCCTAGACACCGAACTGCGTTTTGTCCGTATTAACCAACGTCTCGCAGAAATCAATGGCTTTTCCGTCCAAGAGCATATTGGCCGCACAGTGCGTGAGTTACTACCCGACCTAGCTGATGTCGCCGAACCACTGTTAAACTCCATCATAGAAACAGGGAAACCGCTGCTCAATGTGGAAATCACAGGCGAAACCCCCGCTCAACCAGGGGTGCAACGAATTTGGTTAGAAAGCTTTTTACCGTTAAAAGATGGGGAACGCATCATTGGTATTAGTACTGTATGCGAAGAAATTACCGAACGCAAACAAGCAGAACAAACTTTAGCAAAACAAGCTCTGCGGATTAAAACGCTCTTCCATACATCCTTCGATGGCATCGTCATTTTAGATTTATCCGGAAATGTCATCGAAGCTAATGCGCGATTTGCCGAGATGCTGGGCTATACATTAGCAGAAACCGCAAAACTCAGCGTTTTTGACTGGGATGCTCAGTTTAGCCCCGAAGAACTTCGGCAATTAATAAGCGACTATATCAGCTTTCACAGTGGAGTTTTGGAAACTCGCCACCGCCGCAAAGATGGCTCAATTTACGATGTAGAAATCAGCACTAGCGTTGTAGAATGGGAAGGGGAAATTATGCGATTCTGCGTTTGTCGCGATATTAGCGAACGCAAACAAGCGGAAATTGCTTTACAACAACTAAACGCCGAACTTGAACAACGGGTAGCAGAGCGAACAGCAGAACTGGCAGATGTAAACGATCGCCTGCTGGACAAAGTCATCGAACAGCAACAAACCCAAATCATTCTTTTAGAACAATCGCAACTACTGGATCTGGCACATGACACGATCATGACGCTGGATTTGCAGCGGCGGATCACTTTCTGGAATGAGGGAGCCGAAAATATGTATGGCTTTCCCAAAACCGAAGCTTTGGGGCAAATCTCCGATATTCTCTTGCAAACTCAATTTCCCCAACCAATAGCAGAAATTGAAGCAGAACTTTTAGAAAAGAGTTACTGGGAAGGAGAAGTTACCCATTTCAGCCGGGACAATCAACCCCTGACTGTAGCGAGTCGTTGGGTGTTACAAAAAGACAATGCTGGTAAACCGATTAAGATCCTCGAAATCAACAATGACATTACCGAGCGTAAACAAGCAGAATTTGCCCTCAGCCAAAGTGAGGAACGCCGCCGACTGGCTTTAGATTTGACTCATACCGCCTTTTGGGATTGGTATTTACCCAGCACAGATATGGTCTGGAACGATAATCACTTCACTTTACTGGGTTTAGCTCCCTATTCAATTGAGCCAAGTTATGAACTATGGCGCAATGCAATTCATCCTGAAGATATTGATTTAGTTGAACAACAGTTTTTGGAATCTATTGAAACTCACAGCGATTACGCCAGCGAGTATCGAGTAATTTACCCAGATGGTTCAGTGCATTGGCTGATGGGACGGGGAAGGGCAATTTACGATGAATCTGGGCAACCTTTGCGATCGCTCGGTGTATTGTTAGATATTAGCGATCGCAAACTTGCTGAAGCCATTCTCCGTCAATATGAGCGCATTGTCTCCAGTACCAAAGATGGCATTGCCTTGGTGAACAGTAATTACATTTATCAAATCGTTAATCAAGCTTACTTGGATTGGTGCAACAAACCCGATAGCGAAGTTTTAGGAAAATCCAAGCGGGAAGTTCTCGGTGAAAAGTTATTTGATAGTGTCATCCAGTCTCGATTAAATCGCTGTTTAGCTGGAGAGACAATTCAATATGAACAGTGGTTTAACTATCCTAATCAAGTACCGCAATTTATCAGCGTTACTTATACACCTTATCGTGAACCAGACGGCAGGATTTCTGGCGTGATCGTGAGTATGCGCGATTTGACGCAACTCAAACAAGCACAACAAATGCTGGAACTTCAGGCTGTCATTACCCGCAACATGGCAGAAGGCATTTGCTTAGTGAGAGCCGATAATGGCATCATTGTCTATGCCAATCCTAAATTTGAGCAAATGTTTGGCTATGACCCTGGTGAACTCAACTCTCAGCACGTTTCGATTGTCAACTATGGCAATGAATCGGTAAATCCTGAAGATGTTGATCAAGCCATTCGCTCTACTGTCTTACAACAGGGTGAAGCCACTTATGAAGTTCATAATGTCAAAAAAGATGGTACTCCATTTTGGTGTAGTGCAACTTGCTCTGTATTTAACCATCCCGACTACGGCGATGTTCTAGTCGCAGTTCACCAAGATATCACCGATCGCAAAAATATCGAAGATGCTTTACGCCACAGCGAAGAAAAGTTTCGCCAACTTGCAGACAACATCCAAGCAGTATTTTGGATGACAGATCTGCAAACTCAGCAAGTTATCTACGTCAGCAAAGCCTATGAAACCATTTGGCAAAGCCGTTGTGAAAGAGTTTATCAAAATTTTGCCGATTGGTTAGATGCGATTCACCCTGAAGATCGCCGGCTTGTTGATCTGGCATTCAGCGAACAATTAAAAACAGGGTACTCTGATACCAAATATCGTATCATCCGCCCCGATGGTTTAATCCGTTGGATTCGCGATCGCGCTTTCCCCATCAAAAATGAAACTGGGGAAATTACGAGGATTGCTGGTATTGCTGAAGACATCACAGAACTACAAAAAGTTGAGCAAATCAAGAGTGAGTTTATCGGTATCGTCAGTCACGAACTCCGCACGCCTTTAACCGCAATTCGAGCTGCACTAGGCTTATTAAACTCTGGTATTTACGACAACAGACCAGAAAAATCTAAGCGGATGATAGAGATTGCAGCCACCGACTGCGATCGCCTAGTGCGCCTAGTCAACGATATTCTCGACCTAGAACGCTTAGAATCTGGTAGAGCCATCCTCGACAAAACCACCTGCGAAGCTGCTGATTTAATTCAACAAGCAGTGGAGGGAGTAAAAGCGATCGCCAAGCAGCAAAATATTAGCTTTAATATTGATATTACCGATGCTCAAGTTTGGGCAGATGCTGATGCCATTATTCAAACACTCACCAATCTCTTAAGTAATGCCCTCAAATTCTCACCATCGGATTCCACTATTACCTTAAGTGTCCAACCCCAAACAGATTGTGTACTCTTCCAAATCAGCGATCAAGGGCGGGGAATTCCCACAGAGAAGTTAGAAGTTATCTTTGGCAGATTTCAACAAGTAGATGCTTCTGACTCCCGCGATAAAGGCGGCACAGGCTTAGGATTAGCAATTTGTCATAGTATTGTTGATCAGCACAATGGGAAAATCTGGGCTGAAAGTACTCTTGGTGTTGGTAGCACATTTTTCTTCACTCTGCCATTGTCTGGGCGATAGGCGATGAGGGAGTGTGGGGAGTTTGGGTAGAGATGAAAAAAAGACAAATGACCAATGACAAATGACTAATGACAAATGACCATTGACAATTGACCATTGACCATTGACCATTGACAACTGACAACTGACAACTGACAACTGACTAATGACTAAACAAGTATTAATTGTGGATGACGAAGACCGTATCCGGGAACTAGTACAAGCTTGTTTGGAAGAATTGGGAGGATGGGCGACGCTAACCGCTGGATCTGGAAAAGAAGGGTTAAAAATCGCACAGACAGAATCTATTGATGCGATTCTGCTTGATGTGTCTATGCCTGATATGGACGGCATTACAGTCTGTGAAAAACTTCAGGCTAATTCCGTAACCAAATCAATACCAGTAATTTTTCTAACAGCAAAAGTTCAGCCGAGCGATCGCGCCCGCTTTGCGCAGATGGGAATTGCAGGAGTGATTACCAAACCTTTTGAACCGCTGACAATTTCCCAGAAGGTGGCTGAGATTCTGGGTTGGGATGACTAATTATTAAATTCTGTAACCACATCTCGCTCTTTATTAGTTCTTTATTTTTTTACTTTACCTTTATTGGCTATAGATAAAAATCTCTGACATCCCAGCAAAGGTAAATGAAAGCCTGTCAAGTTGAACAATCTGAAGAAGTTACAAACTTTACTTTATTCCCACTACAAAGTTGTGCTATCCAGGAAATTAAAGAGAATTGGGTTGGTGCTGCGGTTGTGTCTCCAGAAACCGTGATGATTCGTGCTATTTCTTCCAAACAGCGAAAACAAATCCTAGATCATCCTCTGACTCAGCGAGAACTTTGTATTCTGAAAATGATTGTTGATGGTAATAACAATCCGGAAATTGCCAAAAAACTATACATCAACATTGGCACTGTCAAGGCGCATATTCGACATATTTTCTACAAGCTCAATGTTAGCGAACGCGCTCAGGCTTGTGTATTGGCTCTGCGTTCTGGCTTAGTGGATTAATACATCGCTTCAATATATATTAATAAATTCACTGGCTTTCAAAAAGTCTTAACAAGTCACAGTCAAGCAATTAGTTATTTTTGCCAAAAAATATAAATTTTAGGAGCTTAGTAAAATGAAAATTGTGCAGGAGTTAGCTATCAAAACCAAAACCATTTTGCTCATCGACGATGAAGCCAATGTGCGCGAGCTAGTCGAACTCTGTCTCATAGATTTAGGTGGTTGGAATGTACTAACAGTTGATTCTCCATTTTCTGGATTAGAAAAAGCCAAAATTGCTCATCCTGATGCAATTGTATTGGATCTTTCAATGCGCGGCAGTTTTATGTTTTTAAGAGAATTAAGAAATCATATTGAAACTAAAACAATTCCTCTTGTGCTACTGAGCGCTACAGCACGTTGGTTAGATCCGCAATTTATCAAAACTTACAAAGTCGCAGGTATAATTCTCAAGCCTTTCGATCCAGTTACACTTCCTATTCAAATGAGTGAGATTCTTAAATGGCCTGCTCTACCAATTCATACTTAATAAAGTTAATCGATTTTGGCTTTTAAATTGGGGATTTTGGATTTTTTTCTTAACTTGTTGGGGGGATGAAACGAAATAATTTTTAATCTAAAATATAAAATTGGCAAGTCAAATTACTTTGCTGCAATTCGTAATTTAAATCATTATTTAGGATTCCCTACTGATTAAAGACCACTAAATCCAAGATTATGGTGGTTGCGCTATCCTTCAGGAATTATGAATTACGAATTATTTGCTAAACAGCAAAGAGAATCGAAAATAAACACTCGCCAATCCGAGAGATGAATATGATCAGCCCCTTCTCAGATACAGCGAGAAATCAGGATGTGAGAATTCTGGTTGTTGAAGATGATTATATTCTTGCTCTCAACTTCCAAGAAATTTTAGAATGCTTGGGATATACAGTCATCGATATTGTTGATTCGGCAGAAGTAGCAATTGAAAAAGCAAATCAGCTACAGCCAAATTTAATTTTGATGAATATTCGCCTATCTGGCGCAATGGATGGTATACAAGCAGCAGAAATAATCTGGCAAATTCGGCGGATTCCTATTATTTATATCACGGGATATTCTGACGAAAATATTTTAGCTAGAGCTACACAAACATATCCTTTTCCTTACATTATTAAACCTGCTACTAAGCAAAAAATTTACCGTGCTATTCAAAGCATGATTATCTTTTTGTTCTGGATGTGGCTGGGTTTCAATCAATCTATTGCCATCATTTATAAACTTTGTATTAAACTTAAACTCACAGTCATTATTTGATTTGTAATAGTATTGGGATTGCCTAAATTATGAAAAAGCAAAACTTAGAACGCCCTAGGATACTAATTGCCGATGACGAAGAAAATTATCGCAATTTGCTGACTTTAATACTAGATAATCAAGGCTGGAAAGTAAGTCAAGCAAGCAATGGCAAAGAAGCAATAGAAAAAGTATTGTCACTCCAACCAGACTTATTAATTTTAGATTATAGAATGCCAGGATTAACAGGAGCGCAAGTTTACCGATACCTCCAATTAAATGGCATCAATTTACCAGTTGTCCTAGTTTCTTCCGAATTTGAATTACAGAAATTAGCTTCATCTTTAGGCATTGTCCATTTTCTCAATAAACCATTTGATATTCAAGATTTATTGACGATGATTCAGTCGGCTTACGATAACTTTTTAATTAAACAGTAAAACTGAAAAAGTAAAAAGCGTAGAAGCAATTTATGAATTGCCTCTACTATAAGAGTTCTTGTCAAAGCAAAGTTAAGATTGTAGTGGCTTCAGACTAGCGCTTCTGGCTGTACTATCCCAAATTATCCAGCTACAAGAATTGTCAACCTCCGAGGCATTATTTGTCACCTTAAAATACAGCTTGTCTCCATTCTTTGGTTCAATAGCAAAATCCGCATTTTGAGCATAAACGACTTTAAAACCTCTATCTCTTAAGCAATACATCGCCCAAGCTTTCAAAGACTGCTTATATGGTTCGTGAGGAATTGGCGGTTTTGTAATTGCGTCTTCAATGACTTTAAATAACTGTATTGATACCATATGGGCAAAAAAGGTCATAGTGAGGATTTGGGATAAAATCAGCTTTCAATTAGCGATCGCTCCCATGAAATAAGTGTAAAACCAATATTGAAGTACTTTAAGAACATAGAGAAAATAAGGTAGCAGTTTCTCCCCTGCCCCGATCGCCGAGCGGAGCCGTACCCTACGGGAAGCAAGCTACGCGCAGCGGAAGCACCAGAGGCGCTGCCCCCCTGCCCCACATCCCCCACTTATGACTCATTCCCTTGACGCCACTCATAATCCCAATTTACGCAGTTGGGTTGAATCAGCAAATCAACAAGACACCGATTTTCCGATCCAAAATTTACCTTTTGGTGTATTCCGCCCTCAGGGCAGCACTGAAACGCCGCGAATTGGAGTTGCAATTGGCGACAAAATTTTGGATTTGACTAGATGTTACCAACTTGGCTTATTTCCCGGACTTCCCGAACAGCTGCAAATAGCATGTACAGCCCCTAATTTAAATTTATTGATGGGGATGGGAATTCAACCTAGATTAGCCTTGCGTCATAGCTTAAGCGAATTGTTGCGAGCCGACACACAACAGCATCCCCCAGAAACAGAAATTCTCTTATCTATATCTGATATCGAACTTTTAGTACCTGCAAGCATTGGGGATTATACTGATTTTTACGCTTCCATATTTCACGCTACCAACGTAGGAAAGCTTTTCAGACCTGACAATCCCTTACTTCCCAACTACAAATACGTACCCATTGCCTATCATGGACGCGCATCTTCAATTGTGCCTAGTGATACTGCAATCAAGCGTCCCAGCGGTCAAATCAAACCAGCAGAAGAATCTGTTCCGAGATTTGCGCGATCGCAAATGCTGGACTATGAATTAGAAGTTGGCTTTTTTGTAGGTACTGGCAATCAACCAGGACAACCTATATATATAGATAAAGCAGAAGAACATATATTTGGGCTGTGCTTGGTCAATGATTGGTCAGCAAGGGATATCCAAGCTTGGGAATATCAGCCCCTAGGCCCATTTTTAGCCAAGAGTTTTGCAACCACAATTTCTCCTTGGGTAGTCACCTTAGAAGCTTTAGCACCCTTTCGCTGTCCAGCTTTTGATCGTGCGCAAAGCGATCCTCAACCACTACCTTATCTGTCTTCGTCACTGGATAGCAGTTTGGGTGGAATCGACATCACGCTAGAAGTTTGGATTCGTTCAGCCCAAATGGAACAACAAGGGATACAGCCATTTTGTTTAAGTCGTGGTTCTTTCCAGCAGATGTATTGGACAATAGCGCAAATGCTTACCCATCACGCAAGTAATGGTTGTAACCTGCGTCCAGGCGATTTACTGGCGAGTGGGACAGTCTCAGGGGCACAAGCAGGTTCCCAAGGTTGCTTACTCGAGATTACTCAACGTGGTTCTCAACCGATTGTACTGCCTACAGGGGAAGAGCGAAAATTTTTGGTTGATGGCGATGAAGTGATTCTGCGCGGATATTGTGAAACCGCAGGTTACCAGCGCATTGGATTTGGAGAATGTCGAGGTAAGATTGTCAATAGTCAATAGTCCAGAGTCAATAGTCAATAGTCAATAGTCCAGAGTCAATAGTCTCCCTTGTCTCCCTTGTCCCCCTTGTCTCCCTTCCCTTGTCCCCCTTCCCTTGTCCCCCTTCCCTCATCTCCTCATCTCTCCAAGGTGAACCAGCGGCGAATTAACTCTACCTGAAAGCGATCGCCTTTATCAACTTCTTCTATTAACTCTCGCTGTAATAGCAACTTGCGGGTGGTTGCAGCATGGGGAAACTGTTGTGATATGGTTTGATGAAGTGCGATCGCGCTTTCCCCTTGAGCAGCAATAAAGCGTAAAATCGCCCTACCGTTATCATCGACTTGGTTATTTTCGATATCAGCGAAGAAGAAACCACCACTTTTGAAAGCTTCGGGAATTGCTGCTTCTACATCGGCTAAAGTCGCCAACCTCCGCATTGAGGGGTCTTGCTCATTTTTGAGGACGATAATTTCCGCACAGAGTAGTTGTATCAAAAACGGGTGACAACGGGTAAGTTGCAACACTCGCTCAACTGCGTCAGGTTCATAGCGCAGGGTAAAATCTTTCACAGGGCGTTCAATTAGTTGTCGCGCTTCGGCTTCTTTCAGGTATGAGATATGCACTACCTGCACATTTATGAGATAACTAGCCCAGCGTTGATATTCTGCGATCGTATGGGAACCTGCTAACAAAACCTTGAAGCGGGGACGATGTTGGATGAGGTGACGCAGCATTCCCAGAATATCTTGTTCATCAAAACGTCCTTTGGTTATGGCACTGTCTAGTACCTCGAACTCATCTAGCATTAATAAGGCGGTATTTTGTTCAAGTACCTGTTCTACAGTATCTAGCCATTCGTCAAAGCTGGTAAAGGGGTCAGCGGTTAGGGTGTCGCGGGTGAGGGATGGTAGAGTAACACCTTGCTTCTCTGATGATTTCACCATTTCTTTAGCAAGGTTGTATAGAAAACCAGCATGGTCGCTAGCTGATGAGGGTGCGCCTTGCAAGTCTACAAACATGGGGATGATGGTATTAGGTAGCAGCTTTCCTAAGTTGTTGAGAAGAGAAGTTTTGCCCATGCGTCGCTGACCGTAAAGTAGCAAAGGTGGACGACGCAGGTCTAGGAGTAACTGCTCAATGCGTGTACCGATGTCATTACGACCTGTGAAAATCTCTTGTTCTTGTGTGAGGGGTACACCAATGATGTAAGGCGAATCAATTTCTTGGCGGAGTTCGGTAGCTTTTGCCAGTTCCTCTGCATAGTCGGCTATGATATCACGCCAACTTTTGGCGATGGGGCGGAAACGAATTGTGTATTTGTCGCTACTGCGAGTAAATTCTTGCAAGTATCTGTCTAAACGGTCGGTAACAGATCTGAGGGCTAGGCGTTGGTTGTAAGTACTTGCCTGATTCAGTGCAACATCCACATCTTCGCTGATGCGACTGAAAATGTTTAGTAGAGTGCGAACTGGGCTTTCAAGTTCGCTAATTACTAGACTGGGATGAGCCTGACGGATAGCTTCCACATCTGTGAAGCGTTCTAAACTCTGTGCATCCAATTCAATTTGGGCTGGTTTAACTACCCAGCGTTGGGGACTGGTACTCAAGTATTGCAGCGCTGCTTTTCCTTCAACTGGGTTATGTTCTATCACTAAGATTAGGTGTTTTTCTAAGCCAATTAAAGGTATGTATTGCAACTCATCCCAAAAGGCTGAATTCCAGTAAAATAAGGTTTTATTATCTTTACGTTGTTTATCGAGCTGATAAAGCAGGATATTATTTAGTGTCACGAAGGGGTAAAAAATCACAGGTCGCCACAGGTTTATAGTGACTCCCAGAATCCACATTGCCAAGCCCAAACCTAAATTAGGCAATATGATGACCAAAATCATGTAGAAAGCTAGACCCAAACTAGCCCTATATTGTCCAAACGCTCCGCTGATTAAAATGAAAATCTCTAAAAATACTACTAAGGCCAGACTCCATAGTGATAAATCTGAAGTTAATAATATTACGGCCAATAAAAAAAGCAACACCATGTATAAGGCTAGACCTAATAACGAACCCCTATGTTGTCCAAACAATGTGCTTTTTAAGGGCAAAATCCTTAAGGCTATAACTAAGAACAGACTGCATACTAAGGACGGACTCCATATTGATAAGCCCAAAGTTAATACTGGTACGCCTGCTATGCTTACTGCTAACACCGAACCCACGAACCACTCCCATCGCCACATACTGCTATACTTCGGGTTTAATCGTGTTAGGAGCAAGTTTATATGCCACCATACAGACCACGCCACACCATACGCTAACCAAACAGCAATGTTTTCTGCTGCTGACTTTCCCAATCTCCAGAACATCAAGCCAAGTGTTAAATTAGCAAGGAAAGGTAAGACCAGGTATATCTGTATTCGCAGTTCTAACAGCAAGCGGCTTTTTCTATCAGACGCGAGATCCAAAGCAGCGGAAATAAATGTTAAGTGATTACGCCAAGCAGCAGGACGGAAAAAGAGCCAGAACAGCAGTTGCAGGCTACCTAGTATCAAGTTGGGGTGCTGTTGCGGTGGATCGGTGTAGGCGTTGTGGAATATGTTTGGCGATGGCATAGTTTCCCGGTTGGGGTTGACGCTGAAATTAACTATGTCATTGTGAATGTAGCATTAGTGCAATAAAGTGCAAAGACTGGGATTGCTTCACTTCACTTCGTTCCGCTCGCAATGACAGGGTGAGTCATTACGAGGAGGAAGACGAAGCGATCGCTGTGACATCCGGGGGGTTGGGATTGCTCATAGGTGTCAACTTAATCATGGGACAAACCACTAAGGCGATCGCTTCTGGTTTATTGAATTGGGGTAGTCGTTTATTGAATTGGGGTAGTCGTTTATTGAATTGGGGTAGTCGTTTATTGAATTGGGGTAGTCGTTCATTGAATTGGGGTAGTCGTTTATTGAATTGGGGTAGTCGTTTATTGAATTGGGGTAGTCGTTTATTGAATTTGGGTAGTCGTTTATTGAATTCGGGTCATTGCGTTCGCGAAGCGTCTCGAAGAGAGGAGGAACGACCAAGCAATCTCCTTCCAGTGCGATCGCTGTGAATTTTCAGCGGTTGGGATTGCTTCACTCCGTTCGCAATGACAGTGATTAGTCATTGCTTTTTT
Organism: Calothrix sp. NIES-2100; assembly: GCF_002368195.1. Lineage (GTDB taxonomy): Bacteria > Cyanobacteriota > Cyanobacteriia > Cyanobacteriales > Nostocaceae > Aulosira. Next base: position 6,413,209 of record NZ_AP018178.1, read on the forward strand.
GAACGACAAAGCAATCTCCTCCCAGTGCGATCGCGGTGAATTGTCAGCGGTTGGGATTGCTTCCCTTCGGTCGCAATGACAGTGTGTGTCAGTCATTGCTTTTTTGAACGACCAAGCAATCGCCTCCCAGTGCGATCGCGGTGAATTGTCAGCAGTTGGGATTGCTTCCCTTCGGTCGCAATGACAGTGTGTGTCAGTTATTGCTTTTTTGAACGACCAAGCAATCGCCTGCCAGTGCGATCGCGGTGAATTGTCAGCGGTTGGGATTGCTTCACTCCGTTCGCAATGACAGTGATTAGTCATTGCTTTTTTGAACGACCAAGCAATCGCCTCCCAGTGCGATCGCGGTGAATTGTCAGCGGTTGGGATTGCTTCCCTTCGGTCGCAATGACAGTGTGTGTCAGTCATTGCTTTTTTGAACGACCAAGCAATCGCCTCCCAGTGCGATCGCAATGACAGGTTGAATCATTTACAATTCATCATATAAATCTTTCCATTCTTTATTGATACTATTAACTAAATCAATCTTCTTTTGCCTAGAGCCAGATTTAATCTGCTTTTCTCTACTAATCGCTGTATAGGCATCATCAAAAATTTCGTAATAAACCAACTTTGTAATATTGTATTTTTTGGTAAATCCCTCTATCAATTTTGATTTATGTTCGTAAACCCTTCTTTGCAAATCGTTGGTTACTCCTGTATAAAGCACACTGTTATATTTATTAGTCATAATGTATAGATAATAGTGTTTACTCATTAATTTCTGCAAACTATTGGATAATTTTCACAATCTTAACTGAGTAAACAATCTATTGTCATCGTGAGTCTAACGTAGTGAAGCGTTCGCTCTCAAGCGTTCCCGCTCTTTAGCAATCGCAAAAGCTGGGATTGCTACTCTTCGCTCGCAATGACAACAAATCTGTCATTGCGAACGGAGCGCCAGCGCAGTGAAGCAATCTCCTCATCGACGCAAGTAATGATAAATTGACCTATTTATAGACTTCCCAATCTTCTAAAGGAACAGCAGGTTCAAAAGGATCATCATAACGGTACACTGTGCCACGCAAAGGATAAGGATTCGCTTTTTGGGGATGAGTTTGGCTTTCGAGAATGATAATTTCAACGGTTTCCCCAGCCTGAAATGGTAAGTCTTTGAGGATCAAAGTTCCATCTTCAGTTAATGTTGTTTCAATTCGATGTGCTTTCATTGTTACTCTGCTATTTTTGAATCTAATAAATGAGAAAATGGCTTCATCTGTCTTAAAGCTTCTTCTCGCCAATTTTCATCCTCTCCTTCTTCTAGAGTAAATAATCTTTCCCGACACAGAATTTGTAATAAAATTGGCAAACACTGACTTTGTTTTAAAATCCACTCTACATCCTCATCATCAAAAGGAATGGGGGAACTGGCTATTAATTCCCGTGCTTCTTGTTCAGTGAATGCTTCTAAATATGCGGTGTAGGCGAAAATGTTGAAAAATGGTGAACTATGTCCTGTATTTTGCGCTAGTTCAATTGGTGATTCGGGGGTAGCTAAGATAAACGCGAGATTTCCGCCTGTAGAGTTAGTTGCTAAGGAACGCAAACTTTCCCAAAAGCTATCATCTAATTCTGGACAGCGTTGTAATCCCACGCCAATCTCATCCAGCAAGATGACTGTGGGTTTATGCAAGTTGTCGCTGACTACATCCATGAAATAATCTAAGTCACAAGGGTTTGGTACTTGCATTTTCAGGGATTCCAGGATGTACTTTAGCAACCCCTCCCGATTCTGCATTCGTGCGTCTTGCAAATCTATGAAAATCCACTGGTAATTTTCTGGCTGTGGTAGCCAATCTGACTTTTGATTGGGACGCAACTGTTCTGCTGGGGTGGTGGTGATGTTTTTGAGGTAGTGCAGCAGGGATGTTTTACCGCTGCGCTTTTTACCGATGATGGCGGCGTTTTGCAGGGGATGGCGTTTGAGTAGGTTGAAGAGGCGTTTTAGTTCTTTCTCGCGTCCAAAAAAGTAACGTGGTTGAGTAATGGGTGAACCAGTGATGAAGGGTGAGGCTTCCCCGTTGTGTCGCTGGGGTTGACGCGGTTGAGTTTCTGGTTCTTTGGATGAAATTTCTTGCCAGTCTAAACCCAACTTGCTGCTAAGTTCTACAAAATTGAGATAATCAACAGGTTTACCACTAAGAAAGCTTTTTGCAGTGGATAGAGAAATCCCTGCTTCAATAGCTAATGACTGCTGGCTGGGATAGCCATTACGCAAAAGTGCTGACTTAACTGTTTTAATATACTCTGGGGCTACCCGAAGCGATCGCGCCATCACGCCTCATTTATTCATACCAATTTAAAGTTAATTGTAGAGTAGCAAGGGCGACAGCTTCATGCACTAAACTCTACCAAGACTACAAATTACCTCAGAAATCAACTAAAACTCAGCTATCACTCAGCTATGTTCTCGCCTATTGCCCGATTTCAATAGATTGTAGAGTTCATTGCCAGAGCAAGCAATATGGATAACCAAGACCAAGATAATACACAACAGGTAACAGATCTAATTTACCAGGAACGCCACAGTATTTATCAGGAGCGACTCCGCCAAGCTAGTGCAGCATTTAACCTGGCTTTTGCCATGACAACGATTAGTGCGATCGCGGGTTTTGCGGGGATTATGCTACTATTTTCTGGTAACATTTCCGCCGGCACAATCACAGCCGCTGGTGGTGGAATTTATGGTAGTGTTACAGCTTCATGGCTAAAACTGGCAAAAGATAGCAATGATCGGCTAGATGAAGCTGCAAGAGCATTAGAAGCCGAGTCCTGAGTGAGAATTTTACTTTGTTAATGAAGATAAAAGCCTCATTCACGAGGATAAAAGCCTCATTCACGAGGATAAAAGCCTCATTAATGAGGATAAAAGCCTCATTCACGAGGATAAAAGCCTCATTAATGAGGATAAAAGCCTCATTCACGAGGATAAAAGCCTCATTAATGAGGATAAAAGCCTCATTAATGAAGATAAAAGCCTGATTCACGAGGATCAAAGCCTCATTAATGAAGATAAAAGCCTGATTCACGAGGATCAAAGCCTCATTAATGAAGATAAAAACCTCATTAATGAGATTTAAAGTGAAATGGTATAACCCCCTCCTCGCTTGCGGGGAGGGGATACAAAGCACAGCTTTGTCGGGGTGGGGTTCTTCGGGTTTAGTAAGTAATCAACCAAACATTGATATCACACCGCACAACTTAACTCGCCGGCTTTTTGGGTAAAGCGGCGATTCTCACGATAGTCTACAGGACAATCGATGACGGCGGGTACATCTTGAGCCAAGGCTTCTTTAAGTACAGGAATTAAATCGGTAGCCGCTTCAACTCGATAACCTTTCAAACCCATGCTTTCGGCTAATTTAACAAAATCGGGATTACCAAAGCGGACAAAAGCTGATTGTCCAGGGCCGAAATGATTTTCTTGCTTCCACTCAATCAACCCATAGCCACCATCATTAAATATTAAGGTGACAAAGGGAGTACCCACACGCAAAGCTGTTTCTAATTCCTGGCAATTCATCATAAAGCCACCATCGCCAGTTACGGCGACGATTTTGCGGTTTGGATAGACGAGTTTTGCAGCTAAAGCACCAGGAATCGCAATCCCCATTGCGGCAAAGCCGTTGGAAATAATGCAAGTATTGGGACTATGACAATGATAATGGCGAGCCATCCACATTTTATGTGCGCCAACATCAGAGATGACAATATCATCTGGCCCCATGACTTGGCGCAAGTCATAAATTAACTTTTGCGGTTTAATCGGGAATCCATCATCATGGGCTAGTTCTTCGTAGTCAGCACGAATATTTCCCCGTAAGCTGATAGCGTAGGCATTAGGTTTACCTTGTCTATCTGCTAGCTTTAAGATTTCCATCAAAGAATCAGAAATATCACCAATTACTTCTGCATGGGGAATATAACTGCTATCAATTTCCGCAGAACTGAGTCCAATATGAATAATGGGAATTTTGCCGTCAGGATTCCATTTTTTCGGGGAGAATTCGATTAAATCGTAGCCAATAGCAATTACTAAATCTGTGTTATCAAAGCCACAGGTAATAAAATCTCGTTGTTGCAAACCTACTGACCATAAGGCTAAGTGATGAGTATAGGGAATCACGCCTTTGCCCATAAAAGTATTGGCAACGGGAATATTCATCTGGGTGGCGAATTGGGTGACAGCATCACTAGCTTGGGCACGAATCGCGCCATTTCCTACTAAGATTAAGGGATTTACTGCTTGGGAAATTGCGGCTGCGGCTGCGCGAATACTAGCAAAAGATGCATAAGTTTTTTCAATATTATGCTTACGCAAGGGTTTGCCTTCTACAGGCATAGCAGCAATATTTTCTGGTAAATCGATATGCACTGCACCTGGTTTTTCAGATTGCGATCGCTTAAAGGCTTTCCTGACAACTTCTGGTGTAATACTAGGTCGAACAATTTGTTTATTCCACTTAGTAACTGGCGCAAACATTGCCACCAAATCCAAATATTGGTGGGATTCGATGTGCATTCTATCTGTTCCCACTTGTCCAGTAATTGCCACTAAAGGCGCACCATCGAGGTTAGCATCAGCTACCCCAGTCATCAAGTTTGTTGCGCCAGGACCAAGGGTAGAAAGACAAACTCCAGCTTTTCCCGTCAAGCGTCCATAGACATCAGCCATGAATGCTGCACCCTGTTCGTGACGGGTAGTAATAAATTTAATGGAAGATTTTTTTAGCGCTTCTAAAACATGCAGGTTTTCTTCACCAGGAAGTCCAAAAACGTATTCTACACCTTCATTTTCTAAACACTGTACTAACAAATCTGCTGTATTCATTTGATTTCCTCAATTTTGTCAGTTGTCAGTTGTCAGTTGTCACTTGTCACTTGTCACTTGTCAATAGTCATTTGATTTTTGACCAATGACTATTGACTAATGACTATTGACTCTTGACCATTGACCCTTGACTATTTATTTGACCCACACAGTTTTAACATTGACAAACTCATGTATCCCCTGGATACTCAATTCTCTGCCATACCCAGAACGTTTAATACCGCCAAAAGGTAAGCGGGGGTCGGATTTCACCATACCGTTGATAAATACCGAACCAGCTTCGATTTCTTCAACTAAGCGATCGCGTTCTTGGTCGTTGGTTGTCCAAGCACTTGCGCCTAAGCCAAAGGGTACGGAGTTAGCTAGTTTAATGGCTGCATCAATATCTGGGACACGGAATAATAAGGCGACTGGCCCGAAAAATTCTTCTTGGGCGATCGCACTATCTTGGGGAATATCTGTAATGATCGTCGGTGCATAGTAATTTCCCGGTCGATCTGATATAGAATGTCCACCTGTAAGCACTTTCCCGCCACTGTTGACAGCAACTTGTACTTGTTGGTCTAAATCCTGGAGAATACCAGGGGTAGCCAATGGGCCTAAGTCGGTGTCTGGTTGCATGGGATCGCCAATTTTTAAGGTCAGGAATTTATCTAACAACAGTTTTTCAAATTTGTCAGCGATCGCTTCTGCAACAATAAAACGTTTCGCTGCTATACAAGATTGCCCGTTATTCAACATTCGTGCTGTAGTTGCTGTGACAACTGCTGCTGTTAAATCAGCACTTTCTAACACGATGAAGGGGTCACTTCCGCCCAATTCCAAAACTGTTTTTTTCAGTTGTTTTCCCGCCGCCACAGCTAAAGATATACCAGCCGGTTCGCTTCCGGTTAAGGTAGCAGCTTTAACGCGATCGTCAGCCATTAAATCAGCAACTTGCGCAGCACCGATTAACAGAGTTTGAAACACACCTTTGGGAAAACCCGCCCGTTGCAGAATATCTGCAATTGCCAAGGCGCATTGGGGCACATTGGAAGCGTGTTTAAGTAAACCCACATTCCCCGCCATCAGCGCCGGTGCAGCAAAGCGAAACACTTGCCAGAAGGGGAAATTCCACGGCATCACAGCCAGAATTACACCTAATGGTTGGTAGCGGACAAAACTTTTACTTGCATCGGTTTCTACGGGTACATCAGCCAGAAAACTAGCAGCATGTTCGGCGTAGTAGCGACAGACAAGGGCACATTTTTCGACTTCCGCGATCGCTGCTTTTAAAGGCTTACCCATTTCTAGAGTCATTACCTTAGCAAATTCTGCCTTCTCTTGCTCTAAAATATCGGCAGCTTTTTGCAGCCATTGCGATCGCACCTGAAAACTAGTTTTGCGATAATCCTCAAAAGCTTGACCTGCTAAATCCAGGGCTTTGGCGATTTCTATCTCATTCAGCGACTCAAAGGTTTTGAGAGTCTCCCCAGTGGCGGGATTAATGGTGGCGATAGCCATTACCTGACCTCCCGTTTAAAAATAACTTGAGCAGCTTCTTAGTGTTACACAGATCCATTGTGGAAGCTACCACCCAAATTGTAGTATTTTCATTAAGAATTCGTGGGTTAATATTACGATTTCAAAATAAAAATAGAAATAAACTATACAATATCTTCTGTATTTATACCTGAAAAAGACCGAAGGCATCAGGAAAGACAAGTAATTTTGGTTTTGCAGATAGTCCTGTCTTCTGTGCCAAATAGTTGAGAGCAAGTGAATTTTTGACAAAATTTAACCGGATTACTAGTGGTCTATCGCATATCGCATTAATTATCTGGGGAGAATGAATTCGTAGCCAGGACTTCAGTCTTGGTTCTTGAATCACTCCCTCTGCTGACTACGAATTTATCAAAAATTTGGCGATAAACCACTAGAGTTTAGCGATTATTCATCTTGATTGTTGGTTTAACCAAGTTGATAAATCAGCCAAACTAGAGAAATCTAATAATGCTTCTCCTAAATTCTCTAATTGTTCAATAGATAAACCTTTAACTTGCTCAGTTAATGATGCATCAATGTCACCAAGACGGCGATTCAGTTGACGTATAACTAGACGTTGTTCCCCTGACTGTACAGCTTGTTCTCTATCTCTTTGATAAAGTGGTTCTAGTCGCATAATTAACTCCCTATCATCTACTTCTAATTCTTGATTTACTCTCAAGTTTTCCCGCAAGTTGTAAACTAATTCGAGTGTTGCTTGTTGGTATGGATAATCTAATGGTAACGCCTGCAACTCAACAATCGCTTGTGACTGCACACTTCCCCTTCCCAACAGTCTCAACCACAAAGTCTCCGGTGTTTGCGGTAGTTGATGTATCGCCACAATTGCTGTCCGTAAAGCATCTGGTAGAAAATGTACTCCCGATAACCAAGCTGATTTTTGGATAGTTCCAAAGCTAGACAATCTAGTTTCCGATACAGTCGGTGTCAGCACCCACAATTTGGGAATTTCTGAATCCTGGAGTTTGCTTTTATTGGCTTTAGCTTCTCGTCGCAGCGCAGCTTTGACTTCTAATAATTTTAAAATACAGTCGCATATTTCATCAGTAGAAGCTGGATTGCGGAATGGTTCTATGATAGCCGGATGTTCAGCAAATCTTCCTAGTAAACCCAGTACTTGTAAATTAGAGCTTTGCTGTTGAGCAGGCGTGAAGAAAACATCTATTTCTTTAATCTCCCCTGAAACTTTTTCCGAAGCTTTGACTTCTCCGTAATCTTTGAGTAATTGTTCAAGATAGTCTTTGGCAAATTGGTCATGTATAAAGCGGGTCATTGAATTTCAAGGCTGGATTTATGTCAAGCAAAAAACACAAATATAGGTAAGTTTACACCCTTTGTTTATGGTTGAGTTTGGGAAGATACTAAGTCTTTTCTGTTATAGATGTGATTGCGATCGCAGTTCTGGAAAAAAAAGATTGGTGACCAGATATCAAACAAGCTAAGAAAATTAATCGCAAAACTGGTAAATTTGAACCATATTCACCAAATAATATTGTCTGCGAAAATCCCAATTTAGCTTAAAAGTAGCCAACAGGGAATAATAAGCATCAATGCCCAATGGACTACATTATTCATTGATGCATTGTGGTTTGATAAACCTTAATTAAGCGATTAATACCTTTAAAACTATAACTTCCCATTTCTTGAAAGTCTGAGGGTTCTGCCAGCATTTTGTAAGTTACTTCACTAATTACGCATTCACCAGGAGGACAAACTGCTTCCATGCGTGCAGCTAGGTTAATAGTAGCGCCTAAAGCTGTATATTCTACCCGTTGGGAGCTACCAACATCTCCCACAACTGCTTTCCCACTATTAATTGCAATGCGTAATTGTAGAGGTTCTTGCCAAAAACCATTCATATTCAGACGTTCTAGACGAGTTAGCATCCCCTTAGCTGCTGCTGTGGCGCGGTGGGCATGATCTGGTTGCGGTTCGGGAGCGCCAAAGAACGCCATAATACAATCACCAATATATTTATCTAAAGTGCCACCATAAGCAAACACTTCTTGCAACATCTCTTCAAATAAATTATTGAGTAATTCGGCGATCGCAGTTGGTGTTACCCTTTCAGAAATAGCAGTAAAACCAACTAAATCCGCAAACAAAATGCTGATTTCGCTTTCTGCGGGAGGTAAACGTCCATCTGGTAACCTACCTACAGATATCAACTGCTGATGAACTACAGCCGGAGAGTGATAACGTTCTAAGCGATGACGAATTACCTCTTCGTTTTTCAGTTTCTCTAGTAATAGCCAGCGTTGGACGCTGGAAGCCACAAGGTTGGCTAAAGCCGAAAAAAAGCTGAGTTCTTCTTCACCTTCATTTGCCCAATGGTAAGAAGATAAATGTGCATCTGCATAGAGAACACCAACAACTTTATTTTCATCCCATAATGGCACAGCCATGACGCTGCGAATCCCCTTGACTAAAACACTGTGTTCTCCAGAAAAGCGGTCATCTTTATGGGTATCAGCCGATTGAATCACCACTTTTTCGTCAAATACCTTTTGACAAATACTACGACTAATCCAACTGCCATCAGCTGGTAGAGATAGTTGTTGGGAAGCGTTTCTCGTAGCAGCATTGATTAATTCCAGATGACCGCAGCTACTAACATCAATTAATAATGCCAAGCGATCGATGCTGTCGAGGTAGCGAAAAACTACTTCTTGCACTTGGGAGAAAATCGCTTCTATTGATGTGGCTGCACAAAGATTTTTAGCAATATCAACTAAATCTTTGAGTCTGGCAATAGTTTTATCTTTATTACTCAGTTCACCATCTTTACCATCCGCTTGTATCCATTGCTGTTGCAATTGTTTGACGTTACGTAAAATCGTTTTTTGCTCAGCATTATCCCTATTTATCTCCTGCTGAGTCATCAACTGTTGTGCAGCTTCATCGACGATCAACACAAGTAAACTCACATTACCCAACCAAACAACGTCACCGTTATGCAACTGTTGCGGACGGGTAAGGATACGTTCATTCACCTGTGTGCCATTTTTACTGCCCATATCCTCAATCGTCCACACACCATCAGCAGTCTGGACAATTTTGGCATGGTTCCGGGAAACTCCCCCAAAAGGTAGATACAAGTGACATTCCGGTAATCGCCCGATAGTGAATACATCTTGATCGACTGAAACAACGGTTTCAGTATCTCCCTCTTGTAGACGCAGTTTGAGTTCAGTCATGAGTATGAAATATCTGTCCTGGAATCTGGAGGTTCAAGCATGTTTGAGATTGGAGATACTCAAAGGGCCAGCCTTTGGCTTTATATTTATGACATTATGAACGGCATTTCGACAACTAGGGGATAGTGAATATTACGGAACAATTATATTTAGATATACATCACCATAATGGTGAAATTCGCAATAAACTTTTTCTTTGATGAGAAAGTGTATTCTAGTTAACAGTTAACCTCAGTCCAGCTATACGATGATCGGCAGATTACTAGACCAACGTTACCAAGTGGACGAACTCTTAGGCAAAGGCGGATTCGGTCATACTTATATAGCCCTAGATACTCGCCGTCCTGGAAACCCCACTTGCGTCGTTAAACATCTCAAGCCTATTACTAGCGACCCTGACTTTTTGCCCTTAGCTAGGCGTTTATTTAATAGGGAAGCCGAAACGTTAGAAAAGTTGGGACATAATGACCAAATTCCCCGACTTTTAGCTTACTTTGAGGAAAACGAAGAATTTTATTTGGTACAAGAGTTAGTTGAGGGACATCCCCTTTCCTGGGAAATGGCTCCAGGAAGTAGGTGGAGTGAAGAGCAGGTCATCCAACTACTGCAAGATGTGTTACCTATTCTAGAATTTATTCATAGTCATGGGGTAATTCATCGCGATATCAAACCCGAAAATTTAATCCGTCGTGTTGCCGACAATAAAATAGTCTTAGTGGATTTTGGGGCTGTCAAGCAAATTAAAAGCTACTCATTGATGACCACAGAACAACTCAAAAATGATACTGTGGCTGTGGGAACCCCAGGTTATATGCCAAGTGAACAGGGACAAGGTAGACCGCGTCCTTGTAGTGATATTTATGCCCTAGGGATGACTTGTATCCAAGCGCTTACAGGTTTGAATCCCAAGCAGTTAGGAGAAGATGCTGTCACTGGCGAGATATTATGGCAACATCATGCCCAAGTTAGTAACCAATTGGCATCTCTGTTGAATAAGATGATCCGCCATTATTTCAAATACCGCTACCAAACAGCCACCGAGGTACTGCAATCACTCGCTTCTATAACTAACGCCAGTACACCAGCTGCTGTAGCATCTGTCGTCACCCAAGTGGTAGGTCATTATTTGAAAGATGGCTATGTGACTGCAACCAAAGTCATGCAATATCTTCAGGAACTAGCAAAGCCTTGCTATGTTCCACCAGATAACGAAACTAACTCTAGTTCTACGGCACAGCCACTAACTGCTGCATCTACCCTCAGAGCCACTGAGGTGAAAAGTACGCTCTCAGCTACTACTTCTATTCCTACGCGATCGCCTAGCAGTTTCCCATCTCGCTGGCGTTCGATTCCGCAATCAAAGCAAAAATTGCGATTGCTGATTGGGGGTGGTGCGGCGATCGCTGTAGCTGCTTTTGGGATCATGTCTGCTAATCACTCACAAAAACTTTCTTCAACGACTGCTAAAAATGAAGTTAAGCCAGTAGCAAATAATCATCCAAATACGCCTGAACAGAAAAAAAGTTGTCTAATTGTTGTTAGTTCCTCAAACTTACGCTCTTCATCTGGATCGGGACAGAGAAGAACAGGTAAAGTGATTCAAGCAGGTACTCAGGTGATAACTACAGGTAAAATCGATGGTGGCTGGGTAGAAATTAGTTCTCCAGAGCCAGGTTGGATTTGGAAAAGTCGGACAAAAAACACTTGTGCTGCTAAGTAGTCGTCATGAAAAAGGGGCTAGGGGCTAGGAATAGCCTTTTCAAAGTGACTTGTAAAATATGTTTTTTCTGGAGTGATCTCTGCGCCCTCTGCGGTTTAAAATTCATTTATTTAACCACAAAAGCACAGAGAAAAGTTACGAATTAGTTTGGTGGTATCTCCAAAGGTATTTCACCCAATAAACATTTACGATAATCTGTTAAAAGTTGCCTTGCAGCTCTTTCGACATCACCTTTGTAGCGATGTTCGGCTAAAGCGTGCAAGTATGCTTCTCCTGTGTGGGGTGAGGAGTCGAGATCATATCGAGTTTCTAAAGGTTTTTTTGGTAATAAATTAGTGGCTACATCTTGAAGATAATTAAGTACATTTACGAGTTCTGATGCTACTAGCTGATTATCATAAGATGCTTCGCCAATATCATCACAAATAGCTAATTTTAATGCAGCATCTTGGTCTTCTAACTTTAGAGGAATTACACCAGGCGCATCCAATAATTCCAATTGTTCGGAAATTCTCACCCAACGCAATTGACGAGTCACTCCCGGACGGGCGGCACTTTCCACTACCCGTTTTCCCAGCAGTCGGTTAATTAAGGCTGATTTCCCCACATTAGGAAAACCAATCACCACCGCACGAACTGGACGGGGTAACATCCCGCGATCGCTTCTTCTTTGATTAAGTTCTACTCCAGCTGCTTGTGCTGCTTTTAACACGGCTGTTACACCTTGACCATGTTGCGCATTGGTAAAATAAGCTACTTCTCCCTGGCGTTTAAAGTAGTCTATCCACAGCGATCGCACTTGGGGAGAAATCATATCTAATCGGTTCATTACTAACAACCGTGTTTTATTTCCCACCCACTCGCCAATTTGGGGATGGTGTGTCGCCAAGGGAATCCGCGCATCTCGTACTTCCAATACCACATCTACCCGCTTTAGCTGTTCTTTGAGATTTTTTTCAGCCTTAGCAATGTGACCGGGATACCATTGGATAACGTTTAATTTATAGTTTTGAGTTAAAGCCATTTGTCATTTGTCCTTTGTCATTGGTCATTGGTCATTCGTCCATACTAATAATTCTTGATTCAGGACTGATGACTCTGTGTAGGTGCTTGATGTAGAATCAGACGATTGCCATCAGGATCGTAAGCATAGATTTCTCTACCGTGGGAAGCAATTGTCATATTTCCGGGTGGGGGATAACCCAAGGATATCAGGTGAGCGATCGCCGCTTCCAGGTTACTCACCTCTAAACACAAACTTATCTTACTTTTAGCTGTAGTTTCAAATTCAGCCTCATGTGTGCTTTTGGGTTGAAAAATACCTAGCCGCAAACCCGAAAGCTGAAACTCAGCATACACCTTGGGCATCAGATTTGTGGGATTTTGTCCGAAAAACTGTGTATAGAAATTCACTAAAGTGTCAAAATTCACAGTTGCTAGAGTCACAAAAGCATCAGTATATTGAAAAATCATAACGGTCATGCCAATTCTGGATGAAGATGCGCTGATAGGGGACTTACAAGAAATAAATTACCCCTATTCCGTAGTGCGAGCATCTTGCTCGCTACTGATGAGGAAATTTATGCTTACTTTGAAGCATTAGAAACTAGCGATCGCTATCTAGACTTTGATAAGTACTGGCAGTCGCTTTACTTCGTATTCACAGGCGACTTCCCATATGACGCACACAAAACGAACAGTGAAACTTGGCTTGACAAGATGTTTATGGGAGGAACAGCAACACATTGGGAAGCAACTTATGGAATGGTGCGTTATTTCACAGTAAGCGAGGTTCAAGAAATAGCTGAAGTGTTAAGTCATATCTGTTTCAATAACTTACAACAGCGTATTAATCAGCTATTGGCAGATCAAGAAAGCAGAGCTTATATGAAGCCACATTATCTCAATTTATATACTCGCTGCCGCCATTTTTTTACTAAAGCATCTCAAGAAGGCGATATTATACTTTTGTCATTTGACTAAGTTTTTATGGCAAATTATAAGCTGCATGAAAATTCAGTTGAGTGAGTGTATTGCTGATAATTGAGAGCAAACTGTATGCAAAAATTTGCCTTTTTGTGTTTAGCAATCTTCTTTACCCTTCTGTTGTGCTTATCCCTTAATGCTGCACAACCGCATCCTCGGCCTCCTCTATGGCAGGTATATCAACAGTCTCTTAAAAAAGCCAAATATGTTGACCTTACCCATACAATTACTCCTACTATTCCTGTATGGTCAGGATTCAGTGCTTCTAAGTTTGAACCAACAATTAATCCTCAGACTCTTCAAGCATACAATTACAAAAAAGATGGCTTTGAAGCTACCCATTATGACCTATCTACCGATCAGTTAGGTACTCAGCTAGATCCACCGGCGCACTGGAACCCTGACTATCCCGCTATTGACGAGTTACCTGCAACTTTTGCTGTACGTCCTTTAGTGGTGATTTCCATGCAAGACAAAGTAGCTCAAAACCCCAATTATCATCTCACGGTGAAGGACATTCAGGCTTGGGAAAAGAGAAATGGTAAGATTCCCGAAGGCTCAGTTGTATTTGTGCGCTCTGATTGGTCTAAGGAATGGCCGAATCCAGAACTGGCTACTAGAACTAAGTTTCCTGGGGTGAGTCTTGATGCTCTCAAGTTCTTACATTTGCAACGCCATATCTTGTTTCATGGGCATGAACCCCTTGATACAGATAGTACCCCAACTTTGGAAGGAGAAGCCTGGTTGTTGCAGAACGGATATACTCAAGCCGAAGGTGTGACAAATCTCGATCAAGTCCCGGAAACAGGCGCACTAGTGGCGATGGGTTATCCCAAATTTAAAGGTGGTTTGGGTGGCTATGCTCGCTATATTGCTATCTGTCCCCCCAACTGGTCATATGGTGTATCAGTAGGTCAAATACCAGAATCTCCACTAAAGAAAGCAGATAAACCACTTTACTGGGATAAACAGCTTGGTGTTCGCGTGAGAAATAATTCATAATTTGTCATTTGTCATTTGTCATTTGTCATTTGTCATTTGTCATTAGATTTATTTTTGTGCTGACAACGAGGTAGAGGGGATGAGGGAGACAAACAATTCAAAATTCACACGAAATCTTTTTGTCCCATGACGGCAGTTCGCCCACAATAGACTCCTGCGTACCCGTCACTGCTTCCCCCATGACGGCAGTTGCTACAACGGAGGAGACCTCACGCCAGTTCGCTCAAGTCGGAAAACCCGCCCACGCGACTGGCTCCGCAACGCACTGCCTCCCCAATGCCCAATTACAAATGACCAATGACCAATAAAAAAAACCGACTGGCTGTATCGCTCTACCAGTCGGCAAATAGCTAACTTTTCCAGAGAAGACAATTAAACGGAGAATGTTCTAAAACCTTGCCTTATAATTGCAAAAGTTAGGTAATGGTATTGTAATTACCTACTTACTATACCTAATATTTGCCTTGTATCGTACTTAACAGGCTATAGGTTATTCTCAGCGTTATTGCCTATAATTGGTAGATGCGATAGCCCTATTATTAATACTTGTAAGGGTTATTGGTGAAAACCCAGCTTGATTACAAGTATACCTTGAGCGTCAAAATAATCAAGGTATTTGTTCCACTTTTTTAACTGGCTGAAAAATTCTATGGATGTTCACGAAAGTGATGTAAAAGATACTCCAGCGGCGTCAAAAATATGGCGTAGTTGGCAAGAAAATCTCATTCTGATTGCGATCGCTCTATGTTTGGCATTTGTGATCCGGACTTTTATTGCCGAACCCCGCTATATACCGTCTGATTCGATGTTACCCACATTACATACAGGCGATCGCCTGGTTGTGGAAAAAATCTCTTACCGGTTTCACGCTCCTAAAACTGGAGATATTATTGTTTTTCAGCCACCGGAAGAACTGCAACGTCGCGGATATCCTCAAGACCAAGCTTTTATTAAGCGCGTCATTGGTGAGCCGGGAGAGATAGTGAGCGTTGCCCGTGGTAAAGTTTACCTCAACGGTAAAGCTTTAGAAGAAGACTATATTGCGGAACCACCGAATAGTCCTTACCCAGCACACACAGTTCCAGAAGGCGAGTTTTTTGTTATGGGCGATAATCGTAACGATAGTAACGACTCTCGCTACTGGGGTTTTTTGCCGCAAAAATATGTTATTGGTCGAGCAACATTCCGCTTTTGGCCTCTTAACCGGATTGGGTTTATTTAGGCACACAAGGTAATGAAAAGGCAGAGTCTCTGCCTTTCTTCTATCAAAATAAGGGCTGTTAACTGTTGTACGAGCGGGTTCACAGATATCCTCATTGATCGACAATGATCTAAATAACACTTCTTGAGTTTCTCAGTGCGGCGCGGTCAACTCCCAACAGCCCTGACGATTGATTGTGCAACTTAAAAGCAGAATAGCTTAGTACTACTGTGTTGATTGGTGCAGGCGCACTCGCAGGTGTCCTTTTTGATGCCAGCACTCGTCAATTTGCACTCAATCAATGTTGGGAATTGCGCGTTGATCCCGGTGGTAAAGTGACAAAAACTAAAATTAATTGGTAACAATAATGGTAAATTTGGTTAAATTTATCCCGTGGAAAATAATTATAATTCACTTTTCTCTGAGGATTGGGTAACATGCAAGAGCAAAAATTAACAAAGCGGGAAACCTTTAAAGAGCAAGCTTATTTTGACGAGCAGGTTCGTTACAATACGGAGATGCTGAAAAAATTTAATGACGTAATTGAGAACCCCGATACAGGATTAGAACATCGGACAAATCTGCGTCATACCGTCTTCCGACGACAGCTTGAACAGCTGATTACTCGCTATTCTCGTGGTGAAAAAATTGAGTCTTTAAAAGAGTCATTTCCACAGATTGTTGATGCCTTAATTGCCTATCATGAAGAACCCGGTCACGCAGTTTATAATTTTAAATATTTTGATGCATATATATACGCTTTGTGGTTAGTTTCTTTGGCTATCCTATTGGATATAGACGATGACTATTTTAATAAACTAATTAGAGAACTGAATAATAATCGACGAGATGCGATGTATGAAAGTCTTGTAGCTTTACGTGTATCAGGCCGTTCAGAAAATTCCGAAATTCTTTACCCTAAACCTTATAATTTACTTTTTGATGCTTTAAATTCTACAGGAACAGAGCAAATAAACCTAATCAAGAAGTTTTTAACACAATACTATAAAGGTATGAAAAAAGCCTATTGGTATGATTCTCATTTGGGAGAAGATGCTGGCTTTTTTGGTTATTGGTGTTTTGAATTAGCTGCCTTTGTGAAAATGCTAAAAATAGATGACAGTAGTTTCTATGAAAACATCTTTTATCCTCGAGATTTAGCTAGATAATCATGCTAGGGGCTAGGGGCTAGCCCCTATACACAACTTAAGTTCCTAACATTTGTAATTGATGTAATGTAGCATACATTCCCCCTTGTTGCAATAAATCCTCATGGCTTCCTTGTTCAATGAGTTCGCCTCGTTTTAAAACAAAAATTCGATTGACGTTGCGAATTGTGGATAATCGGTGAGCGATAATAATCGCGGTGCGTCCTACCAAAAGCTGGTTTAAGGCTTCCTGAATTAAAGCTTCTGTGCCTACATCTAAGCTAGCTGTTGCTTCATCTAATACTAAAATTTGCGGATTGCGAATAGCAGCGCGAGCAAAGGCTAAAAGTTGCTTTTGTCCGCTAGAAATATTTGTACCTCTTTCTCTTAGTTGAGTATCATATCCTTGGGGTAATAGTTCAATAAACTGATCGATATTAGTTTGTTGTGCTGCTTGTTGGATTTCTTCAAAGCTGTAGTTATCGCCTAGGGTGATGTTGCTTTTAACATCACCAGCAAATAAAAATCCCTCTTGTAAAATTACTGCTAAATAACGTCGTAATTCTGCTTGAGGTAAGTCGCGAATATCTATACCATCAACAAGAATGCGTCCTTGGGTGGGTTCATAAAGACGGCACAAAAGACGAATAATTGAACTTTTACCTGCACCTGTAGGGCCCACTAATGCGATTTTTTCCCCTGGATGAATAGTGAAATTTAAGTCTTTAATCACATAATCATCGTCCTTGTAGGCAAACCAGACATGTTCAAACCGGATTTCGCCTAATTCAGGTGAGGGGTTAGCATCGGGAGATTCGAGATTAGCAACTACCTCGTCTATGTAGCCAAATTTTGCATCATAAATGGAGATGCGAGAATTATAGCGATCGCGAATTTCTATTGGTTCATCTAAAATGTTGGTTACTCGTTCAATAGCGGTAAAACCCGCTTGAATTACAGTGAATTTTTCCGCAAAATTCCGCAAAGGGTCGAATAATTGTTGAGCATATAAAACAAATGATGCTAAAATCCCAAAAGTAATACTTTTGCCCAGTAACAACCAACCACCTACTACCAGAACTCCCGCGATCGCTACTAAGCTAATCCACTCTAAAATAGCTGAAACTGCTGAATCATAAAAGATAGTTTTATCTATTTGCTGCTTGTAACGTTCGTTGGTAGTGCGAAACAGTTCAGAATTGAATTTTTCTCGCCGGAATAACTGTACGACATTAATACCAACAATATTTTCCTGTAGCTGAGAATTTAGCACCGAAAGTTCTTCTCGTGCTTTGTAATTTGCTTGGCGATACTGTTTTTGCAAGTAAACAATTATCAAGCTAATTGGCAAAAGTATCACCAACAACAAAGATGCAAGTTCCCATTGCAGAGAAAACATCAAACCAATAATCACCAGCATGGAAAATAAATCTGAGACAATGCCTACTGCCCCAGTAGAAAAAACATCTCCCAAGGCTTCCACGTCGCTGGTGAGTCTGGTAATTAATTTACCAACAGGTGTCCGGTCAAAAAAACGCACAGATAAAGATGTTACATGATGAAATAAGTCTTCACGAATCTCCGCTGTGATTTGTTGTCCTAGCTTTTGTACGAGATAACCTTGAAAACCTGTAAATAGCAGTCTGATCGTAATAGATATCAGTAATAAACCTTCTAGAATATTTAGCCCTTGCAACAAAGGACGATTTCTCAGAAACTCATAAACGCTGGGTTCCTTACGAATTAGAGAGATTGCCTGTCCAATTAATAGTGGTTGTACCGCATTAGCTATGGCAATGGGTACAAGTAATAACATTGACAGCGCTAGCAATTTTCCACTACGACGGGCATAAGGTACTAAGCGCAAAAATAACCGCCAGTCATTTTCACGCCGACGGTATTGTGTGTAAGATTTTTTCAGGGATGGGTAGCTGCTCATAGTACAAGCATTATAGTGAACTACCTACGCACATTGCTACCTACCTAAAGGGGAATTGTCATTGGGCATTGGGCATTGGGCATTGGGCATGGGTAAGAAAACTCCCCACACTTCCCTCATCCCCCTCTGCCCCTCATCCCCCTTCAATGGGGAAACGCTATTTCAAAACTGCACCTTATATAAGTTAAATAATTCTCCAGATTGTCGCGCCAGAATCTTAGCGCCAGTGGCTTTAATTGTTTTTTCCCACTCAGCTAGAGATTCGAGAAATACTTCCGCACCCAAATAAG
The DNA here is from genome assembly GCF_002368195.1 of Calothrix sp. NIES-2100. GTDB lineage: Bacteria > Cyanobacteriota > Cyanobacteriia > Cyanobacteriales > Nostocaceae > Aulosira. The sequence goes on from NZ_AP018178.1 coordinate 6,432,107, forward strand.
TTTCCAGAACAGCCCAATCTTCTGCTAAGGGTTGTTCGGGGTTGAGGATATCAAACACAAACTGTCCACCGGGTTTGAGGACTCGTTTGACTTCCAGCAATACAGCATTCCAATATTCCAGAGAAAAATAGCAACTAAATCCTGTGGCGATCGCCAAATCAAACTGATCTGCGGCATACTTTAACTGATGGGCTGCGCCTAACTCCACTCCTTTGAATAGCTTGGAGTTCAACTGGGAACCACGAGAATTGAGGGTATCCTTAGCTATGATGCTGATTTCTTGACCGTAAAAGTATGCTTGCCAATCACGCCAAGGATAAATTAAGAAGCTGACACCACAGCCAATATCTAAACAGTGTTGATTCTTTTGCGGTTTGCCAATTTCCCAGAAGCAAGAAGCAATTCTACCTGGTAAGGTACCGGTAATCCAATCTCGATAGATTGGCATTTCCTGTACTTCTGTCGGTAAGTCGAAGGGTTGATTTTGATATTGCTTGTTAAACCTAAATGCAACTTGGGCTATTCTTTCTTGCCATTTTTCTGAGTTATGGCTAGGGATGTTGTAAGGCGTTTGGGAAGGATTTTTAGACATTAAGGCTGTAATAATTTTTCAGGACTTTAGTTAAGTTCTAGTTTAGACAAAGTATTAGCAGTTCGTAATCAGGACGCTTGCAAGAGGTGAAAAATAGTAATAACTCTTGAAGTATCTTCAAGGATTTGACCTCAGTGGAGGGATTTTCAGAGAAAATGACTTGAACAAACTTGCTAAGTGAATGCACGGAATTGATTAGCGAAATTGGAGGTAGAAATTCAGCAGGGAATGGAGAAATTGGAAGTATTGTCAGTAGACCTAAAAGTTCTGCGATCGCGAACAGAGCGATACCTGTAAAACTGACTGTTGTCAAAAAAACCGTATTATTAAATACATTTTTTAGAAAACTCCTTGAGCAGCCATCAATAAACAAAACTAATTAATCACCTAAAAAGTTAAGGGTAACGCGCCCACCAAAACATAGTTATGGATCTGTAGTATGCAATTTTTGTAAAGTATGGAGGTAAAGAAGCAAAATTGAGGATTATTTAGTTTTAACCAATATTGTGCTGAGCACTCATCTTCATTAACTGGCGTAATTGTATAAAAGACATTGAAACGATGATCTCCTGGCCCGAGTTTAAAGTATGCCACTAGTGGACGGAAGATGCGGTAATCGTAAGTGTTGAAAATCAGTGGTGCTTCTTGAGGATTAGTTGAATTAAAATCTAGTTCCCATAAACCACATTTAAAACTAATCCCATCACTCAAAGACTCTAATCCATAGTAAGCAAAACTTCTATTTCTATATCAGAATGCTTCATATTATTTATTAGCTCTACTTTATACTATTAACTTCTAACATTTCGTTACAAATTTGGACGCGAGAAAAGAATAAGTGCATCTGCCATACTAGCCAAGTCCCTACTCGCCATGCTGCCATTGAAAGGGGTTCCGCACATGAATTTGGAGATATGTCAACAATATCTTGGTCATAGTGTAACCATTTAACTGGCAGATGCCCCATCGGTGTCATCGGAGATAATTTAAAAGTTAGTTGGTTGTAGTTTAACCAGTTTCCCTCTTTTCGCCAACCAAGGCGATCGCCTAGTCTCTTTTGGGTTTCATAATCTATTTGACCACCTATTGCATCCCAAATGCTTTGCTGCACGCTAAAGCCAAAATAACCATAACTGTAATGTTGCCAAAGTTGATCGATTTTACGAAAAGCTTGACAAGAAAAGTTAAGAATGTCTTCTTTATAAACTTCATTCCAATAATTCTTCCCCATGAGTTGTAACATTAATTTAGCAGTTTCAATATCAGCTTCTTGCCATTTGTACTGAGCAAGTAAATTTTGCAATTTGCTGTAATCAATGTTCCAGTTACTTTCCGCTTTTTGAGTAAACTCGGTATAATTATTAGATAGTTCTGCTAATTCCGTTTTTTCAATATCAGGTTGAGAATGAGAAGACACAAAATCTGCTTCCACTATCCCTAGCACTTTTTTTTGAGCAGCTAGTTGAGTAGACATATAGCTAGATATCAAGCTAATCGTTTGATTTACATTGATTTCATTCTTAAGCAAATCAAAATCATAAACCTGTCCATCTAATAAGTGTGGCTGAAAAAAAGCATCTTGCAATCTATCTTTTTTCTCATAGCTAGCTACTAATAAATCGAGTATGTTATGAGAAATTGTATTAGTCTCTTGTATGGTTAATAAATTTGATTGAGGATTTGAATTACTATTGGCTAAATTTTGGATTTCTTCTACAGTTGCGTAAAAACTTGCATCTACTTTGACTACCTCATCTATCAAAGATTGAAACGGACTAAAGTATTCTTGTAGATAATTTTCCAAATTGATTGCGGTTTCAGCTATTTTTGCTATTTCTTGACGAACTTTTGTAGCTCGGATTTGATATTCATAAATTTCTTGATATACCTCTATATCTTTGACTATTTGCTGAATAGCTCGCTTTTGATTTTTGGTATCTTCTGATAAGTTTTTAATTCCTTCACTGAGCAATTTAACCTTTTCTAATATTAAAATATTCGTCTTGCTTAACAGTAAAATTGATTTTAAATTTTCTTTTTTTTCCCACTTTAGCCTTTCAATGACTTGAAAATTAGAAGCATTTTTTAATTCTAGGTTGTTTCTTTCTTCATTAATTTTTTTGATTTCAATATATTTTTGATTAAACAGATTTATCCAATCATCTATAAATTTTAATAAAAAATCTTGATAACTATCTTTATAGTTTTCTATAAAATCAAGAAGTTGAGTATAATCTTTGATTAGTAATTTAACTTCTACAAAAATCTCTCTTTGGCTAATTTTTTGTTTTTGTTTAATTATCCCCCAAATATAAGAATGCGTTTTAGTTCCACTTTTAATCAAAGTTTGACATTTTTGAATTTTTTTTTGGATTTTTTTTATTTTTGGATTCTTTAAAATAGGAAATTTATATTTTTTTTCATAAATTGTAATCGAGGTACAAGTAATTAGTTGCTGCTTTCTAGCTAACATTAGTGATTCTAAGATATATAAGTAGCTGCTAAATTATGATTCATTTCAATACCTGAAGATGTTTGTCATGGTCTAAAGTCAAACTACTCTTTTTGAAGTAGACAATTTTACTTCACAATATGAGTAGTCTTAATTCCGTATCCATTTCAATACCTTCGGGTCTTTGTTATAACGGTACGTAACTTTATCATTTGTAATAATAGTCTTCCCTTGACTTGCCTTGCTTCTAATAGTGGTAAGAGAATAGTCTGTTAATGCTTGAATCTCTTTATGAGAAAGTCCTACAATTGTAGTTGGTGCTGTTGAGTTTTCTGGTTCTAATTGAAGTTCATTATGAGATAAAGCATCTATTGTAATTTGCTCTTTTTCAACTGGTTTAACAGCAATTCCTTTTTGCTGCCTATAATCTTCTATAGAAACAAGCTGCCAACTAGTTTCTTGTGAAAGTTCTAATACCCATTGATGATAATTAAATAAGCTTTCTCTGTGACCAACACTGATAAAAGTTGTTTTCGTTTCTTGTAACTGTTTATATAAATTACCTTCGTTATTCAAATCTAAAGCACTAGTTGCTTCATCTACAATAGTGAAACTTGGATGCGTAATTAATAGCCTTGCAAAAGCGAGGCGTTGTTGTTCTCCTAACGACAATATGTTTTCCCAAGCAACTTCTGTATCAAAGCCATTTACACGAGTAAGCAAGTGTTGCAGATTAACTTGTTGTAAAATTTGTTCGAGTTCTTTGTCGTTCATTTTTCGGTCTGTATGCGGATAAAGTAATTGTTCGCGCAAAGTACCTAAAATGATATAAGGTCTTTGGGGTAAAAATAAGACTTCTTTTAGGGGAGGACGTACTAAACGACCAGTTCCTGCGTTCCATAAACCTGCGATCGCTCTCAACAAAGAACTTTTACCTCTACCGCTAGGGCCAACAATCAATAACCCTTCGCCTGGTTGAACAGAAAGTGATAAATCTTCAACAATCACCTGCTCATAATTTGGTGTTTGTAAAGTGACACGTTCAAAAGCCAAACGTTCTTCTTCTATGATTTGAATGGTATTGATATTCTCCGGTTGTTTACTAACAGCTTGTAGTGCATCTGAAAACTCAGCAAAACGCTTTACATAACTAGAAAATCGCCCGGAAATATTAAATTCACCTATTAACTCTCCCAGGGCATTGGAAAACATAAAGCAAGCAAAACTAACTTGGTTAATTTCTCCATAATCAATTTGATTTTGAATAAATAAAGGCGTGAGAATAAACATCGAAAATACACTAATAGCAGACTGATATGCTCTGCCAAAAGCGTCTTGACCTTTCTCCAAATTCAGCCTTCGTTCAGCAGTTTCTAGAACATTATTAAATCGACGCTGAATTATATTGAATTCTTCCTCTTCTCCCTGAAAAAAAGCAATCGATTCAGCATGGTTACGAACATGAGTTAGGCAATAAGCAAAGTCTGCCTTAAATGCAAGTTCTTGCTGATTAACTATACTTATTGCTTGGTTCAAGTAAACAACTATTAAATTACCAATAACTGTATAAATAACTAAATAGAGTGCGATCGGTGGAGAAACTGTCCAAAGAATTATTAAAGCACTCCCCATTTCTAAAACTTTTTCTAGTAAAACAGTTGAAAATCTCAAGGCACTACTAGTAATAGGTTCTATTTCTTGAGATAGACGTTGATCTGGATTATCTATATCAGATTTAAAATTGATTTTATAATAAGCTTGCTTGCTCAAATATTTTTCTAAAATATAATTATTTAGCCATTTATACCAATCTAAAGTGATTTTTTTGCGGAAATATCTCAAAAAAGTTATTAAGATGACTGTCAATAGAATAATGAGAGAGGACAGCCATAAAGTACTATTATATTTATCAAGGTCTCTCTCTTCAATAACAATATCAATTACATAGCGATTCCAGTAACTATTTGCAGCACTTACACCTATCACTGAGATTATTAATAATACTAGAATAATCAGCATTCCCCACGAACGAATCACATCTGCGAATGCTCTTCCTTCTGCTTTTGTTGGATACCAATAAGGCCCGGCAACTATTTTCACATCCTGCCAAAATTGAGTTAACGCTGAAAAAGGATTTGTTGTGTTTTGCTCACGTGCAGATGGAGTTTGCATATTTTAAAGATGAGCCGTTATTAATTAGACTATTAATTTTGAAATGGCCTTTGAGAATTAAGTTAAACTCAGAGGCCATTTTTAGTTTTAGAAATTGAAGATTTTTATATCCCCCTAAATCCTAAAAAAAGGTTTAGGGGGCAGAAAATCAAATGCACTAGATTACTGGTTCATCATCTACAATTTCGACCGTTCTGGGAGTAGGCCCTTGTTCAGGCTCAGTAATAACTACTGGGCTAATATGATGTTTCAGTTTGAGCTTGAGGTCATCTGTAATCGGTAATTCTTGAATTTCTTTAAGGAGAAATCTCACAGATTCAGTTTTGCTACGCTCTGTATAAATGAACTTGAGAATGGTTTCAATCCCAAATGCTCCTATATATTCCCCTAGAATGCCTACCAGACCAAGTAGTCCTAAACCTCCTAACAAGCCTAAAGGCCCGCCCAGTGATGAAAGCATAGCGACAACGGCGGCGACACTACCCCCTGATGTAGACGTTGCAATCACGAAAAGTATGCCAGGAAGCCCCAAACCAGCAATTTTTTTGACTAGTTCATCCATTGTATTTACCTACAATCCTTATAAGATGAAAACATGAATAATAGAATGATTACTAATTTCTTTTTTGAAGAAATTAGAATCTTATATATCGCACCAGAAAAAGAGTGCAAGATACAATAAACCTAATTTAGCTCAATAAAAGACTACAAAGTTCATCGATTTGTTGACTTTTTTCAGAAATGAGTTTATGGGCTACAGCTTGCAGCTGACGAGTATTTTGTAGTTTGGTATTGTCTATTTCTTCTAGTTCCGCATCTAAAAATGTTTGAAAGCGATAATAAAAACTTTTAGCTTTTTCATCGCTAGGTTCAAACAACTGTTCTAATTTTCCAGAGACAACTTCACTACCACTGTCAAACACAATATTTAAAAGTGGTCTTCCCCATTGCAATAGCCCCCAGTTTTTGACTTCTTTATAAGGGTACGTACTTGTCAGCGAACCAGTACCTAAAGAAACTACTAAAATATCTTCTATATTAAGAACTTTTTTTGCTTTTCGTTTACTAGTAATTTGTGCTTCTAAAATAGCTAAATGGGCTGGATTATTGGCGAATACCCCTCCATCAATTAAAGTATAGACGCTGCCACTATTGTAAGGATTTACAAGCCGATGGGGAGCAAAATAAGTCGGAGTTGCAGTAGTGCCTAATGCTGCATCTAAAAGCGTAAAACCACTACATAACTTGTGAAAATTTTTAGATTCTAGCTCTTGTTTTTCTAGTTTGTTTGTAAAAAATACCGGAATTCGTTGTTCTATATCGTAACTAGTTACAAAAACTTCTTTAAGATTATTTTCTAAATTGGCATTGCCAAAATACTGGCTGAGAATTTCTTCTCTGTTTTTGGAAGAATATTTTGGTTGGAGAAATATATCCTCTATTGGGCCAATTAGTCTTTCAAATAATGGCTCATAAAATATTTCTACCCCATACTCAAGAAATAGTTGTACCATATCCTCAGCAGTGTATTGGGCTAGTGGCAAATCAGATACATCAGAACTTAATCGGGGTTTAGTTAGTCCCAGTGCCAAAATTCCACCGCTGGAAGTGCCAGTAATTAAATCAAACAAACTAAATATAGGCTTTTGTGTCCGCCTTTCAATTTCTGCTAGGATAAGTGCAGGAATAATACCCCGAATACCGCCTCCATCAATGGAAAGTATTTTATATTTGGGCTGGGCTTGTGTATTCATAGTTTCTGGCGGTTCCCCCTGAGTTAATGTTTGTGCTTGTTGGATATTGGCGGGTTCTTCGGTTTGGTCTTTTTTAGTTTCCTCCTCTGACTGGAGAGTTACCAAGGTTGGGACAATTTCGGATTCTTCGCTGTTTATTTGTAGCTGTTGAATTTCCTTTGGTGCGTCTTCGTCCTTGCTTATTAAGGGTATTGTTGCTGCTAATAAATTTGTGGTTATTGTTGATATATTTTCTTCGGGAATAACTGGTCTCTCAATTTGGATCTCTTGTTGGATATCCTCTTGATTGGATAATTCCTCTACAAATGGCACCGGATTGAATGATTGGGTTGCAAATGGAATTTGTGCTAACTCCCAACTAGGATTACCACGAAAATTGCCTTGATAGGACTTGCCAGTTTTGTTTTTAACTGTTGTTCCTTCGCCGTCATCTAATTTCCAGTAAGCGATTAATCCTTCTTCATCCCCAGCTATTAGCCCACAACGATGGGTTTGGATTTGTGCCTGAGTACATGGATAATTCCAAACACTAATATTTGCTAATTGCCCTTTAAAATAAACTTGTTTGTGTAAAGTTGCACCCAGAGTTACAGAACTTGTTGCTTTGTTTAAAGATGAACCTCTAAGAGAATCGTGATATTCATTTTCATCAAGATATACTGTGATTTGACCGCTATTAAAAACAATGGCAAAAAAGTGCCATTGTTCTATACTTAATTCTCCTTGACCAAAGGTTTTGATACCTTTACTAACAGTTTCATCAATAAAAACATCTAGGCTTCCAGTTTCACTGATACCGAATTCAAAATTATCACTGTATCGCTCTGAAGAACGGGCAAAAAATACATTACGTGTTCCGTAACTAGTGGCTTTATTTGTTAGTTCGTATGGATTTATCCATCCAGAAATAGTAAACGCTGAACTTCCTTGAGCGAAAACGCCGCCAATATCGTTTCTACCAAAATCTATATAATCATCTACTCCATCAAATGTTAAAACTATTTGTGTCTCTGCTAAGTTTGTCACAAGAATTTTATCTCCAAATATAAATAATTAGTAATTTCAAAATAAGGTATTAAATATCTAATAAATTTAATCAGATAATTCACTATTAACTTTTAAACTTTGTCTATCATAAACGTGGTTGCTACTTAATTCTAGAAAGTTATGGCGAAAATGGCTTTTAAATGGATAGCTATAAGATAGAGGGCAAGAAAAATAAATAATACTCAATGTTTTAACTTTTATTAGTTAGTAATACTTCTGCGATCGCCTGCGAAATAGTATAATGTGGCGAATATATTTCCATCCAAAAAAATTCCCCCACTGGATTAACTTCGAGGAATACGTGCCGACCATCGGGAGTGAGAATAATATCAATTGCTCCATAGTTTAAGCCAAAATAAGCCATCAATTTGAGCAGTTTTTTCTCAATATCTTCTGGCAAGTCGTATGGTTGCCAATTCTCAACCAAAGCTCTTCCTTCTTTGCGCCAGTCATAATTAGATCCTGACAAGCTTTGAGAGTTTACTGCCGCAGTAAATACGCGGTGTCCAACAATAGTTGTCCGCAACTCCAGCGCCTTCGGTACGTTTTCTTGAAATGTCATCGGACAAAAACGCAGTCCTGCCATATTCTCCAAATCGTCATCTGTCACTGGAGTAGTAAATACAACGTTTTCTCGCCCCTGCTCATCATATATGGCAAAGGAAGAAAGCATTTTTGTGACTATACCTTGTTGACACTTTTGAGCAAATTCTTTAACTGCTTCGGGATTGTTTGAAGTCAGAGTACGTGGAGTTAAAAGTCCGAGTTTTCGTGCGACTTGCAACTGTAGTTGCTTATTATTAGCCCGATCCACATTTGACATTTTATCCAAGTGGAATCCTTGAAGGCTAACAATCATACCTCTAACAGTAGCGCGACATTCATTAATTGACGCATCTCTATATTGCTTGTCCATTGAGTCGGGAATTTTCTGCCCGTAGCGCATCCGCCGATACCAAACTGAGGACACCTCACTCAAATCAAGCTTCTGTTCACCATCAGTAATAATTACCCGTTCTGTATCGCCGCAATAAATATCTAGCTTGACTTCGGTGGGATATTTATCTGTATCAAACCGAAAGGCTTTTTCTCCTCTAGCTTCAATTTCTTTAATTACTAGCGGAATGCTTTCGTTGTCTTGGCTAAACGTAACTATTAATACGGTCATGTAAAAATTTTAACTAAAGTGCTTATTTTTATATTTCGCAATCAGGATTTTAGTGCTTAAGACTGGAGCTAAAGTCCTAACTAAAAGTCTTATCCGGCTTTCTCAGAAATCAGAGCAAGTGCGATCGCACTTGCAATAGGTAAGTCTAAATCTTTCTCTAGCATTCCCCATTCTCCCACAGGGTTGATTTCCAAAAACACGTATTCGCCCGATGGTGTCAGGATAAAATCTAAAGCTCCAAATAACAGCCCAAATCTGCCCATAAAGGCTTTGAGACGACGCACTATTTCATCAGGAAGCTGGTGGTGTTGCCATCCACCAACCTCAACCCCAGGTTTACGCCAATCAACTTTGGCTGCTGTATATACATCCGCATTTAAAGCCCCCACAAAGACATTGCCATTCACATACACGACTCGCAATTCTCGCTGCTTAAGAATTTGCTCTTGAAAAACCATTGGACAGTAGCGCAGTGACTCGGCATCTTGTAAGTCCTCCTCTTTGACAATACTGGTGTAAAGAAAAAAAGAGGAGTTAGCTTCCATACTGTGAGAAAGAGTAGTTAATAGCTTGCTCACCATTTTGCCGTTGACTTGATGGAAAAACTCTCGTGCTGACTCAGCTTTATTGGTGACAAGAGTCCGGGGAATCATAAAACCTACCTCAGACGCAATCCGTAGTTGCCGCAACTTATTATTTGCATAATTTATCCGCGCTAGATCGTCTATCCAACGAGCCTCTTTAAGACTATCCCAAAAACCATTTAAGGTTGCTTTTGATTCTCTGATGCAGGCTTCTCGGAACTGTGAAGCTAATTGTGAACTTAGTTCTGGTTCCCAAATGCGCCGCATCCATACAGCTTGCACCTGCTCTGTGCTAATAGAGTAATTGCCATATTCTATAGTGTGATAGCTTCTGGATTCGTCAAAGTGTGCTACTAATTGCACTTGTTGGGGAAATTTATCGGTGTCAAGGCGAATCGGTTTTACCCCTTTTTTTGACAAGGCTTGTGCCACTCTATCTATTGTGAAAAAATCACCACTGTGGGTGATTAATAAAACAACGTCACGTGACAGGTGCATAAAAAATTTTGTGGCTACCTAAAGAAGTTTTTGTTTGGATACTTAAGTTTTTAAAAAAGTAGGTAATCTAAAAAATAAAAGCGATCGCCTGTATATTATCAATACTGCAATAGTCGCTCTAAGCTTAGCCCCACCGGGAAGCAAGCTACACGTTCTGAAAGCGGCTGGTTACTCAAGCCAAGCCAGCCGCGCGGATGGCTTTCTAGTGAGCGTTAGCTACGCAGGAGCATCACTAGCACAGGAGTGGCAACTGCACTGTCTCCTCTGCTTACACATCTGTATGATATTTTTTAGTTGTCAACCCCTTAACGGTCTTCCAAATCAGAAGGATACTTGAAAGTGAAAGGAGGAGGAGGGGTAGTATCTGGATTTTCAGATGCAGATTGTTCTTGCAAGAAGCGTGCGAAGAATGGCAATACTTGGATATCTAATACTTCGACTGTATTTGTATACATTGTTATTTTTCCTTTGGTAAAATTTGTCAGGACTCAAGCTATGTTTAGTAAATTTATAGTTGAGTTTAGATTGCCAATAGTCAATTCTTAATAGTCAAAAACTCTATCTTATGGACTATTGACAACTTTTACTTGAGTTAACTTACTAGTTTTGCAAGTCCTATTGTTTTAGCCATTAAACATATAACATTAATTAAGTGTGTATGCAAGGAAAGTTAAAACACTTAAAAAATTAATAAGAAGATAGTTAAAACCCACATCATGCAAGTTTTGAAAACCTTAATATTTAATGTAAAGCCCATGTAGCAAGATTTTCAGGCATTGAACCTATATTAGGCGACACCAGCCAGTAATTATTTTTCATTAAAATTTCAGCGTTTTAACTGTCTTAACTGTCTTCTTAACGTTCTTAACTGTCTTAACTGTCCTCTTAACGTTCTTAACTGTCTTAACTGTCCTCTTAACGTTCTTAACTGTCTTAACTGTCTTCTTAACGTTCTTAACTGTCCAATGAAAATGTTTTTAATGCTACTACATTTTCTATATAAAGCTGAGATTATCTATGTTATATTTGAGCAATTGCAGAAACATAGTAAATTAAGTACAGATATAAATTTTAGTTTTAATTAACACTAATATAGAGTATATTTCTAAAAAGCATAACCTAAGAAGGATATAGAAACTAATGCGGTTAGGTAATAGCAATAGCCAATTTTTATCAAATTCAAGTAATAAAAATTTTATATATAGGGAAATAGAAGTTGCTATCCGGTCAAGCTTAACTGTAGATGATTGTGCAGTCATAGAGAGACAAACCCAAAAGCTAACACAGGAGCTAGTTGCCTATGTAGTTCCATCCGGTTTATTTGCACCAGAACAATTGTTGTTTCACCTGCAAAAAATTCTGCCTAGCGAATTTATACCCACAGCACTTGTACCAGTTTCCACCATACCTCTAACAGTTACAGGACAGTTAGACAAAGCTGCTCTAGCTAATTTAGAAGTTATTGAGTCTAACTTAATGCATCGCACAGAGGAGCAATTAGAGTCATGCTCAGAAATTGAACGTGTTGCAGTGGTTGTTGAACCGTTTGTTAAAAATATTCCACCTGTGCATTTGGAGGATTTGCTAGGTGATATTCAGATCACTCCCGAACATAGTCAGCAAAATATACAAGCGAACACATTTAGCCAAAAGATAGAAAATAAGAACCCATCCTTGTCGAAAAGGTTAGCCATTAGTCACGGGGAACCTCTAAAATATTCCGAAAACACTTCTAAAACTTTACAAGAAGTACTGCAACAAACTGCTGAAAATTCAACTACAGGTATCATCTACATTCAGTCTGATGGTAGTGAGGAAGTTCAGTCTTATAGGGAATTATTGCAAGATGCTCAAAGAATTTTAGCGGGATTGAGAAAGCAGGGACTCAAGCCCCAAGATAAAGTAATTTTTCAACTAGAAGATAATCAAAATTTCATCTGTGCTTTTTGGGGTTGTGTGTTAGGGGGCTTTGTGCCTGTGCCAGTATCTATCGCCCCTACCTACGAACCAGTCAACACTACCGCAAGCAAACTCCACAATGCTTGGCAAATGCTAGGAAAACCGATTGTACTGACGAGTGCTTCTTTAGCTCCCAGCATTGATGGTTTTTTTCGGCTTTTAAATTTAGAAAACTTTCAAATTGCCACTATTGAAAATTTGCGTGAGTGCGAACCGGATTTCAAATTGCATCAAAGTCAGCCAGAGAATTTAGCGATTTTGTTGTTAACTTCTGGAAGTACTGGCATACCCAAGTGTGTGACGTTAAATCATCACAATATATTGAGTATGACAGCTGGCTTAGTTGCAATGGGTCATTTCTCCAGCCAGGAAAGCGTTTTAAACTGGATGCCTCTGGATCATGTCGGTGCATTGGTATCTCTAAGCATCATGGCTGTTAGTATAGGTTGCCAACAAATCCATGTACCCACTGACTTAATTGTGCAAAATCCGCTCAAGTGGCTAGATTTGATTGATAAACATCAAGCTACTATTAGTTGGGCTCCTAACTTTGCTTTTTCCCTGATATGCGATGCCCTTGGCAACCTTTCCTACGGAACGCTGCGCGAACAATATCGGGCTTTTGATATCGATCGCCAGAAATGGAATTTATCCTCAATGAAGTTTATAATCAACGCTGGAGAGCCGATTGTCACTAAAACAGCTAGGAATTTTTTAAAGCTGCTTCGCCCTTATGGTTTACCAACCAACTCGATTCACCCAGCCTTTGGAATGTGCGAAACCGCTTCAGGTATTACTTACTCTAATAGTTTTTCCCTAGAATCATCATCTGATGATGCTTCATTTGTAGAGTTGGGGTCTCCTATTGCTGGTGCTTCATTGCGAATTGTTGATGAAAATGAACAAATAGTCCTAGAAGGTACAATTGGACGACTGCAAGTAAAAGGTGCATCTGTTACTAGTGGTTACTATCAGAATCCACAGGCAAACCAAGAAGTTTTTACCACCGATGGCTGGTTTAATACCGGAGATTTAGGATTTCTGCATCAAGGATGTTTGACTATTACTGGAAGACTCAAAGACATCATTATCATCAATGGACTCAACTACTACTGCCATGAAATTGAAGGTGCGGTTGAGGAACTTAAAGATGTAGAAGTTTCATATACAGCCGCCTGTGCAGTCAGACAACCAGGAATTAATACTGATAAATTAGCTATCTTTTTCAAGACTCCTCTTTCTGATGATGGCAGTTTAGTTAATCTGCTTAAAGAAATTCGCACTGCTGTTGTCAAGAAAGTGGGGATAAATCCAGATTATTTAATTCCAGTAGAGCAAGAAATTATTCCGAAAACTGCTATTGGTAAAATTCAGCGATCGCAACTTAGCCAGCGCTTCAATGCAGGTGAGTTTAAATCAATTATTAGACGAATTGATATATTACTGGGTAATGCCAATACCATTCCCAACTGGTTCTACTGTCAAGTATGGCAGCCCAAAAAACCTATTATTTGTAATTTTACTATTACTAATTTCACTCTAATATTTCTAGATTCTTGTGGGTTAGGGTCTTATTTATGTCAAATCTTGTCAGAACAGAACCTGCCATATATAACTGTTGCACCTGGAGAAGATTTCCAAAAAATCAATCGCTCACACTACACAATTGCTCCAGGAGCAGCTAAGGATTACCAACTTTTAATGGAATCCTTAGCAGCAGATAATATTATGATTGGGCAGATTCTCCATTTATGGACTTATGAAAAATATATTGGCGAAATAAAAAGCATTGATACTCTCGAACAAGCACAAGAACATAGCATCTATAGTTTATTGTTCTTGACTCAAGCTTTAGCCAAAGTTCAGGGTGCTGATAATTCGGTTCAATTACTATTTATTTCTTCTCATATCCAATCTATTGTTGCAGATGACCCTATAGCTTACGAGAAATCAGCAGTATTAGGTCTACTGAAAACCATTCCTCAAGAATTACCTTGGTTGAACTGTCGCCACATTGATTTGCCTTTCGCTGAAGTTGTAATAAATGGAGATTATATCTTCCAAGAGATGCAGGTTTCCTCAAAAGAACGAGAAGTAGCCTACAGAAATGGACAGCGTTTCGTCCCTCGTTTGGAAAAAGTTGATTGGAGCAACGCACCTAAATCTTCAATCACCTTCAAGCAAGGAGGAACTTATTTAATTACCGGGGGACTTGGTGGTATAGGTATTGAAATTGCGCGGTATTTGTTAAAACATTACCAAGCTAAATTACTGTTGATTGGCAGAACTCCTTTACCAGATAAAAGTGATATTGTTGCACAACGTCTAAAAGCTTATCAAGAATTAAAACAGCTTGGAGGAGAGATATTTTACGAAGCTGTGGATATTTGTGATTTGAAACAGTTACGAACAATAGTTAAAAAAGCCCAATCCAAATGGGGTAAAAATCTAGATGGAATACTTCATTTAGCTGGAAATTTTCACGAACAACTTGTACTGGAAGAAACTCAGGAAAAATTAACAGAAATACTGCATCCCAAGGTGTTAGGGACTTGGGCATTACATCAACTGGTAAAAGATATCAAGGGCAGTATTTTTATCAACTTTTCTTCGGCACATGGTTTTTTTGGTAGCACTGCTGTTGGAGCTTATGCGGCTGCTAATAGTTTTCTAGACTGCTTTTCTCATTACCAAAATTCCTACAGTGAATTAACAAGCTATTGTTTCAGTTGGAGTATGTGGGATGAGACAGGAATGAGCCAAGGATATCAGATGAAGAATCTGATTCGCGCCAAAGGTTTTTATGTGATGTCTGTTTCCCAGGCAATATCTTCGATGCTTGCCAGCTTACAACATCAGCAAACGCATCTATTGATAGGTTTGGATGGTCGCAACCAAAACATTCAACGTTGGCAATCTCAAGCCTTTAATTTACAGAAGTTAACTGCATATTTCACTACTGCTAGTAATGAGGTTGTGCAATTACCAAACTTGCAAGTGCAAGATCGCTTTGGAACTTCTTGCACCTGCAAATTAGTACAACTACCCGAAATGCCTTGTCTAGAAAATGGTGAAATAGATCGCGCCAGCCTAATTAAGAGAATTAGCACTCAGGAAAATAGAGAGCGAATAGAACCACGCAACGAGATAGAGTTCAAAGTTGCTCAATGTTGGCAAGAAGTTCTGAAAGTACCACTTTTAAGCATTCACGACAACTTTTTTGAGTTAGGAGGAAATTCCTTGCTGGCTGGCCAAGTGATTTCTCGGTTACACCAAGATTTCTCTGTTGAGTTGTCTCTACAACGATTATTTAAAGCACCCACGATCGCCCTTTTAGCCCAGAGTATTGAGGCGATTTTAGGAGTAACTCAGGATACAAGTCCATCTATTGAGGCGATCGCAGAAGAATATGAGGAAGTAAGGATATGAGTATAGAAAAGTTTTTAGCTAATTTGCAAACTAAGGGTGTCAAAATCTGGATTGACGGAGATCAACTTGGCTGTCGCGCTCCCAAAGGAGTGATGACAGCAGCCATCCAGCAGGAACTCAAAGAGCGAAAAACAGAAATTCTTGCTTTCCTCAAAGAAGCTCAAATAGCTACACAATCTACCTCTTTGCCTCTAGTGCCAGTTGCCAGGGGTGGGGAGTTGCCTCTATCTTTTGCTCAACAAAGGATGTGGTTTCTTTATCAACTAGATAAGGAAAGCCCATTTTATAATGAAAGTCTACAAGTGCGGATTGTTGGCAAGCTCTCACTGACAGCCTTAGAACAAAGTATCAACGAAATTATCCGCCGTCATGAAGCTTTACGAACTACCTTTACGGTGAGAGAGGGCATCCCTTTTCAGACGATATCACCCACTGTTGCGTTAGCGTTCGCGAAGCGTCTCGAAGAGAAGCGGGCGCTCTGCGCCATCGCCATACCCGTAGTAGAGTTGCAAGGTTTATCACCAGACTCAGTGCAACAAATAGTGACTCAAGAGGTTCGCAAACCCTTCGACTTGGGTATTGCTCCTTTATTACGAGCCACTCTACTACGACAGGATGCAGAATCTCACTTGTTGATTTTGACCATACACCACATCATTACTGATGGTTGGTCAATGGGGATATTCTTCAAAGAGTTAGAAGCTCTTTATCATGCTTATACTCAAGGTGAACCAAATCCCTTATCAGAATTAACGATACAATACGCTGATTTTGCCCTTTGGCAACGCCAGTGGTTAACGCAAGAAGTTCAACAAAAACAACTTAATTACTGGAAACAACAGTTAGCCGATGCGCCACCTTTATTAGAGTTGCCAACTGATTATCCGCGTCCACCAGTGCAAACTTTCTCTGGTAGCACCATTCGATTTCAACTAACAGAGCATTTAACCTCTCAATTATTAAGGCTTAGTCAACAGTCAGGTGTCACTTTATTTATGACCCTGCTGGCTGCTTATGCAGTGTTACTCAATCGCTATAGCGGTGTAGATGATATTTGTATTGGTTCGCCTTTTGCTAACCGCAATCGTCAAGAAATTGAAGGGTTAATTGGCTGTTTTGTCAATACTTTGGTGTTGCGTACTCAAATCGAAGATAATCCGAGTTTCTCTCAATTTCTGCAACAAGTCCGTTCTGTTGTTTGGGATGCTCACGCACACCAAGACGTACCATTTGAGCAAGTGGTAGAAGCACTACAGCCAGAACGTTCTCTAGGCTACAACCCTTTGTTTCAAGTGGTGTTTGTTTTAGAGAACTTTTCCCTCGATACTTTAGAGTTACCTGATATTAGTCTGACTCCAGAGATGGTAGAACGAGGTACATCTCAATTTGATTTGAGCCTCTCGATGTGGCAGACACAAACGGGATTAATTGGGTCGTGGGAATATAACAGCGATCTGTTTGAGGCAGATACAATTGCGAGGATGACTGGTCATTTCCAGACTTTGTTAGAAGCAATAGTTAGCAATCCCAATCAGAGAGTTAGCGAATTATCTCTGCTAACCCAGTCAGAACATCATCAATTGTTGGTGGAATGGAACAACACCCAAACAGACTATCCCCAAGATAAATCTATCCATCAGTTGTTTGAAGAGCAGGTGCAGCGCAACCCCGATGCTGTAGCTGTGGTGTTTGGTAATCAACAACTGACTTATAAACAATTGAATGACCAAGCTAATCAATTAGCGCATTACTTACGCTCATTGGGTGTGAAAGCCGATGTACTGGTGGGGATTTGTGTAGAGCGTTCCTTAGAAATGATTGTGGGCGTACTGGGTATTCTCAAGGCGGGTGGGGCTTACGTGCCACTAGACCCAGAGTATCCCCAAGAACGTTTGCGCTTTATGCTTGAAGACACTGGGCTATCGGTGCTTTTGACAACCCAGAAATTAGCTAATGCTACCCCCATACACCAAGCGAGTGTTGTTTGTTTTGATACCGATGCAGAGGCGATCGCTCTTTTCAGCAAACAAAACCCCACAGCCCAAGTAAAACCTGATAACCTCGCTTATGTCATCTACACTTCAGGTTCAACCGGGAAACCCAAAGGCGTAGCCGTGAATCATCGAGCCGTGAACCGCTTGGTGAAGAACACAAATTACATCAACATAGAACCAAAAGATATTATTGCTCAAGCTTCCAATTGTGCCTTCGATGCGGCAACTTTTGAAATTTGGGGAGCCTTACTAAATGGAGCGCGGTTAGTTGGGGTGAGCAAAGATTTAGCACTTTCACCCCAGAATTTTGCAGCATTTCTCCAAGCCCAAAATATCAGTGTCTTATTCTTAACAACTGCTTTATTCAATCAAATTGCCCAAGAAGTCCCTTCGGCTTTCAATTCACTACGGTATCTGCTATTTGGTGGCGAGGCTGTAGATCCTAAATGGGTGAAACAAGTCATCAAAAATGGTGCGCCGCAGAGACTACTTCATGTTTATGGACCGACAGAGAACACCACATTTAGTTCTTACTACTTGGTTGAGGATGTTCCACAAAGCGCAACAACTATTCCCATCGGACGACCAATTTCTAATACTCAAATTTATGTGCTAGATTCCCAACTACAGCCCGTACCTGTAGGTGTACCCGGAGAACTACATATTGGTGGTGCTGGGCTAGCAAAAGGTTATTTTCATCGACCTGAAATTACTGCCGAAAAATTTATTGAAATTGAATTATTTAATCAAATTGAACGCCTTTACAAAACTGGGGATTTAGTACGCTATTTACCGGATGGCAATATTGAATATATTGGACGCATCGACAATCAAGTAAAAATACGTGGTTTTCGGATTGAGTTGAGCGAAATAGAAACAGTTCTCAGCCAATATAGTGATGTGCAGGTATGTTGTGTGATTATGCGTGAAGATATCCCTGGAGATAAACGTTTAGTCGCCTACGTGGTAGCACACCAAGAATGTACACCTACAATGGACGAACTACGGCAATTCCTCAAGGCAAAGCTACCAGATTACATGGTTCCTAATGCTTTTGTGAGCTTGGAGTCTTTGCCACTAAATCCTAATGGGAAAATAGACCGCCGTGCTTTACCAAAACCAGATTTAGACAGCATAATTCTAGAAAAATATGTCGCTGCGCGTACACCCATTGAGGAAAAAATAGCACTGATTTGGTCTCAAGTGCTGAAGTTAGAGCAAGTAGGCATTCATGATAATTTCTTTAGCTTGGGTGGACATTCTCTACTAGCTACTCAAGCAATCTCACGGATTAACTCAGCTTTTGGGCTTAATTTATCTGTACAGATGATGTTTGAGTCTCCTACCGTAGCTGGGATAGCAAACTATATAGAAGTATTTAATTTAGTCACACAAGATTTATCAATTAAAAAAGTGAGTAGCAAGGTGGTGAAGTTATGATCAAGGCTAACAGCACTGTTGAATTTCTTCGTCATCTAGCAAGCTTGAGTATTTACCTAGAGGCTGATGGTGATGATTTGAATTGTTATGCGCCGGAAGAGGCTTTAACTTCAACACTACGTCAGCAAATAGGCGATCGCAAAACAGAAATTCTGCTATTTTTACAACAAGCAAAGCAAGTTAAAGCTGCTCATCAGTTGCCGATTAAAGCAGTACCACGAGACGGCGAACTACCTCTATCTTTTGCCCAGCAACGACTCTGGTTTTTGCACCAGTTTTCACCAGACAGCCGTTCTTACAATGTGCTGCTCATTCTGCGACTGAATGGGTCATTGAATATAGTTGCACTAGAGCAGAGCTTAAGTGAAATTATTCGTCGCCACGAGGTATTAAGAACTACTTTTCCCGCAGTTGATGGAAAACCCGTCCAAGTTATTGCTCCCCCTTCTGCCTTAACTTTGCCCATTCATAATTTGCAGGGGTTGTCAGCGCCCCAGCAAACTGACCAGATTCAACAAATAGCGAAATCTGTGGCATCCCAGGCTTTCGATTTGGCTGTTGGGCCGTTAGTACAATTCACCTTACTCCAACTGAGTGAACAGGAGCATATACTGCTGTTGAAGATGCACCACATTATCTATGATGGCTGGTCTTTGAACATCTTCTTCAGTGAGTTATCTGGGCTATATACAGCTTTCATTCAAGGATTACCTAACCCACTACCAGAATTACCCATACAGTACGCAGACTTTGCAGTTTGGCAACGCCAATGGCTGACAGGTGAAGTTTTAGAACGCCAACTAGCTTACTGGCAAAAGCAGTTAGCTGGTGTATCTGGTGTACTAGAATTGCCTACTGATAAACCACGGCCTCCAGTTCAGTCCTTCCGGGGTGGAATTGGGCGTTTTCAACTAGACCGTGACCTGACGCAACGCCTCAAACAGTTGAGCCAAGAGTCAGACGCAACGTTATATATGACTCTACTGGCTGCATTTTTGGTGTTAATTTCTCGTTATAGCGGTCAGTCAGATATTATTGTCGGCTCCCCCATCGCTAACCGCAATAACTCCCAAGTCGAGCAGATTATGGGGTTTTTTGCCAATACCTTAGCATTAAGGGGCGATATCTCTGGCAACCCCAGCTTTGCCGACTTCCTAGCACAAGTGCGGCAGACAACTTTGTCAGCATACGCCCACCAGGATTTACCTTTTGAGATGTTGGTAGAAAGGTTACAGCCAGAGCGAGATTTGAGCCGTAATCCTTTAGTACAGGTGATGTTTGCCCTCCAAGATGCTTCACTGTCTTTTGGTGATTTGCCTGGTTTAACTATCGAGAACATCTCTTTGCCAATTGATGAAATGGTCAAATTTGACCTGGAAGTGAACTACTGCGAAACTTCCGAAGGTTTGGAGGGGGTTTGGTATTACAGTGCTGATTTATTTGATGCGACTACAATTACCCGCATAGCGCAAAATTTTCAAACTTTACTCCAAGCCATTGTTACCAACCCCAACTCGCGAGTTGCTCAATTACCACTTTTAACCACAGCAGAACGTCATCAACTGTTGGTGGAATGGAACAACACTCAAATAGACTATTCTTCTGATAAATGTATTCATCAATTGTTTGAAGAACAGGTTCGGCGCACACCTGATGCTGTAGCTGTAGTATTTGGTAATCAACAACTGACTTATCAGCAGTTAAATACTCGCGCTAACTCTTTGGCACAATACCTCAAGTCTTTAGGCGTAAAAGCCGATGTGCTGGTCGGTTTGTGTGTAGAGCGATCGCTAGAAATGATTGTAGGATTTTTGGGGATTCTCAAGGCAGGTGGAGCTTATGTACCACTCGATCCAGACTACCCCCAAGAGCGGTTGAGCTTTATGCTAGAAGATGCTCAACTTTCGGTGCTATTAACCCAACAGCGATTAATAGAATCTCTACCTAAACATCAAGTGCGTGTTGTTTGCTTAGATACCGATTGGGAAAAAATAGCTCAAAACAGCGAATCAAACCCAGAAAACACCGCTACACCCGATAATCTGGCTTATGTTATTTACACTTCAGGTTCCACAGGTAAGCCTAAAGGCGTTTTAGTTAATCACAGTAATGTAACTCGTCTATTTGCAGCCACGGAAGCTTGGTATAAATTAAATCAAGATGATGTGTGGACAATGTTCCACTCTTACGCCTTTGACTTCTCCGTATGGGAAATTTGGGGTGCATTGCTGTATGGTGGGCGACTGGTAGTAGTACCGTATTTAGTGACGCGATCGCCTGAATCTTTCTACCAGCTATTAGTACAAGAGAAAGTTACAGTTCTCAATCAAACTCCTTCAGCCTTCCGCCAATTAATTCAAGCCGAACAGTCAATGACAACTACTGGCGAGTTAAACTTACGCCTAGTAATTTTCGGTGGGGAAGCCTTAGAACTTTCGAGTTTACAGCCTTGGTTTGAGCGACATGGCGACCAGCAGCCCCAACTGGTGAATATGTACGGGATTACCGAAACCACCGTACACGTCACCTATCGCCCATTGAGCAAAGCAGATTTGCAAAGCACAGCCAGTGTCATCGGTCGCCCGATACCCGATTTACAAGTATATGTGCTAGATGAACATCTTCAGCCAGTACCGATTGGTGTTCCGGGTGAAATGTATGTTGGTGGTGCTGGAGTAGCACGTGGTTATCTCAACCGTCTGGAACTGACCCAACAACGGTTTATCCCTCATCCTTTTGAGGAGGCAGAAGGCAAAAGAGAAAAGTATACTCAGCAACGCCACTTGCTGGGGGAACCCCCGCAACGCAGTGGCTCCTCAGCAACGCCACTTGCTACAACGGGGGGAACCCCCGCAACGCAGTGGCTCCTCAGCAACGCCACTTGCTACAACGGGGGGAGCCCCCGCAACGCAGTGGCTCCTCAGCACTTATACAAAACAGGAGATAAGGCACGTTATTTGCCCAACGGCGAGTTAGAGTATTTGGGACGCATAGATAACCAAGTAAAAATTCGCGGTTTTCGCATTGAATTGGGAGAAATTGAGGCATTACTCACTTCTCACCCAGATGTGTGGGAAAGCGTAGTAGTAGTTCGAGAAGATGAACCAGGGGACAAACGTTTAGTTGCTTATGTAGTCAAGAGTGCTGAATCACTTACTATCAACCAACTGCGGCAGTATCTCAAGGAAAAACTTCCAGAGTATATGATTCCAAGTGCTCTAGTACTTCTGGAATCCCTACCCTTGACTCCCAACGGCAAAGTAGACCGCCGCGCCCTGCCCAAACCAGAGTTAGACGACACACGGCTAGAAAAGTATGTCGCACCACGCACTCCCATCGAGGAGATGCTGACACAAATTTGGTCGCAAGTCCTCAAAGTAGAGCAAGTGGGGATTCATGATAACTTCTTTGAACTTGGTGGACATTCCCTATTAGCAACGCAATTGCTTTCACGCATCCGCAATGTTTTCAAAGTAGAATTGCCATTGCGTGAGTTGTTTGCCGCAGCTACAGTAGCCGAATTAGCACATCTGATTGGGCAATTGCAGCAACAAGACTCAGAATTTTCTACAGCACCTATCTTCAGGCGGGCAGAGAACGCAGATTTATTACTGTCCTTTGCTCAACAGCGTTTATGGTTTTTAGACCAGTTAAACCCAAACAGCGCCTTCTACAATATCCCTACAGCGTTGCGTCTTGTAGGAACGTTAAATATACCTGTCTTAGAACAAAGCTTACAAGAAATAATTGCTCGTCACGAAGCTTTACGCACCAACTTCATCGCAGTTGATGGAAAACCAACTCAAATCATTCACAAACAGACGAATTGGACAGTATCAATTGTTGAGTTGCAACATCTGCCAAGTAGCGAACAAGAAATCGCCACACAGCAATTAGCGAAACAGCTAGCTATTCAACCGTTTGATCTGGCAGATGAAGCATTAGTTAGGGCAACATTATTGATTCTGTCACCAACAGAACAGGTTTTGTTACTGTGTATGCACCACATCGTGTCTGATGGTTGGTCAATAGGTGTGTTTGTTCAAGAGTTAGCGGCACTGTACAATGCTTATTCTCAAGGTCAACCGTCACCTTTAACACCACTGCCAATTCAGTATGCAGATTTCGCCATTTGGCAAAGACAGTGGTTGCAAGGTGATGTACTGCAAAATCAACTCTCGTACTGGCAACAACAACTAAAAGATGCACCAGCTTTATTGTCGCTACCCACAGACCGACCCAGACCTGCTGTACAGACCGACAACGGCGCATATCACGAGTTTGCACTCTCAGCCGAGTTAACTGATAGATTGGTAAAACTCAGCCAAGAACAAGGTTGTACTTTGTTTATGACGCTGTTAGCTGCTTATGATACCCTGCTTTATCGCTACACAGGGCAGGAAGATATTTTGGTAGGTTCGCCAATTGCTAACCGCGATCGCTCTGAGATAGAAGGGTTAATTGGCTTTTTTGTCAATACCTTAGTTATGCGTTCTAACTTAGCAGGCAATCCTAGTTTTAGTGAATTACTCGGTCGGGTGCGGTTCATGGCGATGGATGCCTACGCCCACCAGAACTTGCCATTTGAAATGCTGGTAGAAGCATTGCAGCCAGAACGGGATCTGAGCCACACACCACTATTTCAGGTAATGTTTGCTCTCCAGAATGCGCCCATATCTGGAGTAGAACTGAGTGGGCTAACTGTCAGTTCATTCCCCATGAAAGGCACAAACGCCAGGTTTGATTTAACTTTAATCATGTACAACACTGCCACTGGGCTGGTAGGAATTTGGGAATATAATACTGACTTGTTTGATGCTAGTACCATTGAGCGAATGACTGGTCATTTTGTCACCTTGCTTGAAGGTATTATTGCTAACCCGCAACAGCAAATTTCACAATTGCCACTACTGACACAACCAGAACAACAAAAATTACTTGTCGAGTGGAATGATACAGACGTAGATTATCCGCTTCATAAGTCCATCCATCAGTTGTTTGAAGATCAGGTGGAACTTACACCCAATGCTGTGGCAGTGGAGTTTGAAGATAAAAAATTAACATACTATGAATTAAACTGCCGTGCTAACTCTTTGGCGCATTACTTGCGGTCTTTGGGTGTAAAACCAGATGTGCTGGTGGGTCTTTGTGTCGAGCGTTCTTTAGAGATGGTCATCGGACTACTAGGGATTCTCAAAGCTGGTGGGGCTTATGCGCCACTTGACCCTGAGTATCCGACTGAACGTTTGAGCTTGATTTTAGAAGATGCTCAAATTTCAGTATTACTTACCCAACAGTCAATCCTTGATAGACTGCCCCAGCATCAAGCAAAACTTGTCTGCTTAGATACTGACGCTGGAGTAATTTCCCAGTTCAGCCAGGACAATCTCATCTCCGGCGTACAACCTAATAACTTAGTTTATATAATTTATACTTCTGGTTCTACAGGCCAACCCAAGGGTATAGCGATGAATCAGCTTGCCTTGTGCAATCTGATCTTATGGCATGGGGAAAATCTGAAAATAGCTCGTGCAGCAAAAACCCTGCAATTTGCTTCAATTAACTTTGATGTTTCCTTTCAAGAAATATTTACTACTTGGTGTTCTGGAGGCACATTATTCTTAATCAGCGAAGAATTACGCCGCGATGCCTTAGCTTTGTTAGGTTTTCTCCAACAAAAAGCTGTTGAGAGACTCTTTGTTCCCTTTGTTGCCTTACAGCAATTAGCAGAAGTTGCTGTTAGTAGTGAATTAGTTAATAGTCATTTGAGAGAAATTATTACGGCTGGGGAAAAGTTGCAAATTACTCCGGCTATTTCTCGGTGGTTAAACAAACTAACTGATTGTACTTTGCACAATCATTACGGCCCATCAGAGAGCCATTTAGCCACTTGTTTTACTCTAAATAATTCAGTAGAAACTTGGCCGTTAATTCCTCCCATTGGTCGTCCCATTGCCAACGCGCAAATTTACATCCTAGACAAGTTTTTGCAACCTGTACCCGTTGGTGTACCAGGAGAATTGCATATTGGTGGTGTGCTTTTAGCCCCTGGCTACTTCAACCGTCCAGAGTTAACAAAAGAGAGATTCATCCCTAATCCGTTTGACAAGGTTGGAGGTAGTAGATTATATAAAACTGGGGATAAGGCGCGCTATTTACCCAATGGCAATATAGAATACATAGAACGTATTGATAATCAAGTAAAAATACGTGGTTTTCGGATTGAATTGGGCGAAATCGAAACAGTCCTGAGTCAATATCCTCATGTGCAGGTAGCTTGTGTCATTGCCCGCGAAGAGATTCCTGGAAGCAAACGCTTAGTCGCTTATGTTGTTCCGCAAAAACAGCAGATAATCACAGTTAGCGAACTGCGTAGCTTCCTCAGGGAAAAGTTACCAGAGTATATGGTGCCAAGTGCAATAGTCATTTTAGAAGCTTTACCACTTACGCCCAGCGGTAAGCTAGACCGTCGCGCTTTACCTGCACCTGATTTACACAGTCAATTATCAGACAAATATGTTGCCCCTCGTAACCCAATCGAAGAAATCCTCTCGCTAATTTGGGCGCAAGTTCTGAAAGTAGAGCAAGTTGGCATAGATGATAACTTTTTTGAATTGGGAGGACACTCGTTACTAGCAACGCAACTCATCTCCCGCGTGCGTACCAGCTTGAAAGTAGAACTACCATTGCGTAGCTTGTTCGCTGCACCCACAGTTGCCCAATTGTCTCAAAAAATTCAACAGTTGCAGCAACAAAGCTCACAACTGAAAGCATCAGCTATTTTAAGGCGGGCAAAAGATGCAGAATTACCGCTGTCTTATGCCCAAACACGGCTATGGTTTTTAGACAAACTCAACCCCAATAGTTCCTTCTACAACATACCCTTAGCTTTACGTCTAGTTGGAACTCTACAAGTTGCAGCTTTAGAACAAAGCTTAGAAGAAATTATTTACCGCCACGAAGCTTTACGTACAAACTTCGTCACAGTTGATGGACAAGCAACTCAGGTTATAGGGGACAGGAAACAGGGATTAGTATCTGTTGTTGATTTAAAGCATTTACCCACAACCGAACAAGAAACTGCTTTGCATCAATTAGCGCAACAACAAGCGCAACAACCCTTTAACCTGGCAACTGAAGCATTAGTCAGGGTAACGTTGGTAATTTTGTCCGAGATAGAACACGCCTTATTAGTTTGTATACATCACATTGTCTTTGATGGCTGGTCAATGGATGTGTTTGTGCAAGAACTAGCGGCACTGTACAACGGTTATTCTCAAGGTCAATCTCCATCGTTAGCACCATTACCCATTCAATATGCAGATTTCGCCATTTGGCAAAGACAGTGGTTGCAAGGCGATGTATTACAAAGCCAACTGAATTATTGGCAACAACAACTAAAAGATGCACCAGCTTTATTGCCCCTGCCTACAGACAGACCTAGACCTGCTGTGCAAACTTTCTCTGGGGCATATCACGAGTTTTCACTGTCAGCCCAGTTAACTGATAGGTTGGTACAACTCAGCCAGGAGCAAGGTTGTACTCTGTTTATGACGCTGCTAGCAGTGTTTGATACCTTACTTTACCGCTACACAGGGCAATCAGATATTTTGGTAGGGTCTCCTGTTGCTAACCGCGATCGCTCTGAGATAGAAGGGTTAATTGGCTTTTTTGTCAATACCTTAGTTATGCGTAGCGATTTGTCAGGCAACCCCAGTTTTAGTGAACTATTAAGTCGTGTTCGAGAAATCGCTTTGGCAGCATACTCTCATCAGAACTTACCTTTTGAAATGCTGGTGGAAGCATTGCAGCCAGAACGAAATCTCAGCCATACACCACTTTTTCAGGTAATGTTTGTCCTCCAGAATGCTCCCAATTCTCAAGTAGAGTTAACTGGGATAACTGTCAGTCCACTCAAGGTAAAAAGTACAAGCACGAAGTTTGATTTAACGTTGATTGTGCAGAACACTGAAAATGGACTAGTAGGAGTGTGGGATTACAACACTGACTTGTTTGATGCTAGTACCATTGAGCGCATGACTGGTCATTTTGTCACCTTGCTTGAAGGTATTATTGCTAACCCAGAGGAGAAGATTTCTCAATTGCCTCTATTGACAGCAGTTGAGCAACAGCAGTTACTCGTTGAATGGAACAATACTCAAGCAGACTATCCCCAGGATAAATGTATCCATCAGTTGTTTGAGGAGCAGGTTGAAAAAACACCGGATGCTGTAGCTGTAGTTTTTGGCAATCAACAACTGACTTACCACCAATTAAATTGTCGTGCTAACCAATTAGCTTATTACTTGCGTTCATTAGGTGTAAAACCAGATGTGCTGGTGGGTCTTTGTGTAGAGCGTTCTTTAGATATGGTGGTTGGGCTGTTGGGGATTCTCAAAGCAGGTGGTGCGTATTTACCACTTGACCCAGAGTATCCAATTGAACGCTTGAGTTTCATGCTAGAAGATGCTCAAGTTTCAGTGCTGCTAACTCAACAGCATCTAATTGAGAGGTTGCCTAAACATCAAGCAAAACTTGTCTGTTTAGATGAAACTTGGGAACAAATTGCCCAAAATCATCAAGATAACCCCAGCAGTGGAGTAAAAGCCTTTCATTTAGCTAACTTGATATACACCTCTGGCTCAACAGGTAGACCTAAAGGTGTCATGGTTGAGCATAAAGGACTATGTAACTTAGCTCAAGCTCAAATTCAAACGTTTGGCTTAACTTCAAATAGTCGCGTTCTCCAGTTTGCTTCCTTCAGTTTTGATGCTTCTATTTGGGAAATTGTTATGGCTTTTGGCTCAGGGGGAACGCTTTATTTGGGAACAAAAGACTCTTTATTACCAGGGAAGCCGTTAATTGAGCTACTAAGAAATTATGGCATTACCCATATCACTCTACCACCATCGGCGTTAGCAGTTATGCCACAAGAAGAACTGCCGACACTGCAAACAATTATTGTCGCTGGAGAAGCTTGTGCTGCGGAATTAATTAAGCAATGGTCTGTTGGCAGAAACTTCTTCAACGCTTACGGGCCAACCGAAGCTACTGTCTGTGCGACGATCGCCAAATGCACTGATGATGAGAAAATAAATATTGGTAAAGCGATCGCCAATACACAGGTCTACATCTTAGATGAAAATTTACAGCCTGTACCTGTGGGTGTCCCAGGAGAACTACATATTGGTGGTGTAGGGTTAGCCAGAGGCTACCTCAACCGTCCAGAACTGACTCAAGAAAAATTTATCAACAACCCGTTTGGTTCTGGTCGCCTCTATAAAACTGGAGATTTAGCCCGTTACTTACCTAATGGCAATATCGAATACTTAGAGCGCATCGATCATCAAGTAAAAATTCGGGGCTTCCGCATCGAGTTGGCAGAAATAGAAAGTCTCTTGGCACAGCATAGTGATGTGCAGAACTGTTGTGTTATTGCTCACAAGGGAACTGGTGATAACAAGCGTTTAGTTGCTTATGTAGTGCTACAAAAAGATGTAAAACTCACAACAGATGAATTGCGGCAGTTCCTTACAGATAAGCTGCCACTGTACATGGTTCCAGCTGCTTTTGTGATATTGGAATCCTTACCCCTGACACCCAACGGTAAAGTAGACCGTCGCGCTTTGCCTGACCCAGATTTACATCAACCATCAGATTATGTAATGCCAAATACAGAAGTAGAAAGAATTATTGCTGGCATTTGGCAAAAAGCATTAGCAGTAGAAAAAGTAGGAATTTACAATAACTTCTTCGAGCTAGGAGGGCATTCGTTATTACTAGTAAAAATCAATCAGCAATTACAAGAAGAATTTGGGGCAGAACTGTCAATAGTTGATATGTTTAATTACCCAACAGTACATAGTTTGAGCCAATATTTAAATACCAAATTGTCTAAAGAAAATACAATAAAACAAAATACTTATCGTTCTCAAGCTCATAGCGAAATTAAAACATTAAAGAGCAAGCAATTACAATCCAGACAGCAATACCGTTCTCAGCAAAAAGGTGGAAAATGACAGTAGATTTAGAACATAACAATAATGATTTTAACGGTTCTGAACTAGCAATTATTGCTGTTGCTGGTAGATTTCCAGGCGCAAAAGATATTGAATCATTTTGGCAGAATTTAAGAGATGGTGTAGAATCTATTTCCTGGCTAACAGATGCAGAATTGATAAATTCTGGCGTTTCTGCTGATTTACTGAATAATCCTAATTATGTAAAAGCTAGTGCTGTTCTATCAAACATTGAATTGTTTGATGCAAATTTCTTTGCTTATAGTGCCAAAGAAGCTGAGTTAATAGATCCTCAACAACGCCTATTTTTAGAATTGGCTTGGGAAGCGATAGAAAAAGCTGGTTATGACCCGCAAACTTACAATGGTTTAATCGGGGTTTATGGTGGCGTTGGGATGAGTAGGTATTTACTCAACAACCTCTACCCTAATCATCAATTATTAGAAACAGTTGACCCTCTCCAGTTAGGATTCTCCAACGATAAAGATTTTTTACCTACACGAGTTGCATATAAACTCGACTTGACTGGCCCCGCAGTAAATGTACAAACAGCCTGTTCTACTTCTTTGGTTGCTGTTCATTTAGCTTGTCAAAGTCTTTTAAATGGTGAATGTGACATAGCTTTAGCTGGTGGAGTTAGTCTTAGCATTCCCCAAAAAGTAGGCTATTTGTATCAAGAAGGAATGATTCTTTCTCCTGATGGACACTGCCGCGCTTTTGATGCCAAAGCACAAGGCACAATTGCTGGTAGCGGTGCTGGGATTGTGGTATTGAAAAGATTGAAGGATGCGATAAGCGATCACGACTACATTCATGCCATCATTAAAGGCTCGGCTATTAATAACGATGGTGCAATGAAAGTCGGCTACACTGCACCTAGTGTAAGCGGTCAAGCCGCCGTAATTGGTGAAGCTCAAGCTATAGCTGGTGTCGATGCCGAAACAATTTCTTACATCGAAGCTCATGGTACAGCTACACCTTTAGGAGATCCGATTGAAATTGCAGCTTTAACTCAAGCTTTTAGGCAAACTACAGATAAAAAAGGTTTCTGTGCTGTTGGTTCGCTCAAAAGTAACTTAGGACATTTGGATACAGCCGCAGGTGTCGCAGGTTTAATTAAAACTGTATTAGCACTGCAAAATAAAATGCTGCCTCCGAGCTTGCACTTCGAGACACCTAACTCCAAAATCGATTTTGCTAACAGTCCTTTTTATGTCAATACAACACTAAAGGAATGGAAAACAAATAACAATATTCCTCGCCGTGCTGGTGTTAGTTCCTTTGGTATGGGTGGTACTAATGCTCATGTGATTTTAGAAGAAGCAATATCAGTTAACAGTCAACACTTCGACAAGCTCAGTGCAGCGCAGTCAACAGTTAACAGTAAAGATGTTCTGTTGTGTTTGTCGGCTAAGACTGCGAGTGCGCTTGAGAAGGCGACAGCTAATTTAAATAAGCATTTACAAGAGCATCCTGAGCTTGACTTGGGGAATGTTGCTTATACCCTTAATAGTGGTCGCCGGGGTTTTAATCACCGACGGATGTTAGTTTGTCAAGACTTAGAAGATGCTGTTCAAAGTCTAGAGTCAAAACAAGTATTTACTAACTATACAGAGATTACAGAACGCCCTGTGGTCTTTATGTTTCCTGGTCAAGGTTCTCAGTATATCAATATGGCGCGGGAAATTTATGAAACCGAGGCAGTATTTAAAGAACAAGTTGATTATTGCTCAGATTTTCTTAAACCCTTACTAGAGCTAGATTTACGCCATATTCTGTATCCTAATGAAGAAAATATTGATGAAGCCGCAAAACAACTCCAACAAACGGGAATTGCTCAACCTGCTATTTTTGTAATTGAATACGCCTTAGCTCAATTATGGCAGTCATGGGGAGTGCAGCCACAAGCTGCGATCGGTCACAGTATTGGCGAGTATGTAGCAGCAACTCTCGCAGAAGTTTTCTCTTTAGAAGATGCCTTAACTTTGGTAGCAGCACGCGGACAGTTGATGCAGCAGCTTCCCACTGGAGCAATGCTTTCTGTTCCCTTACCCGCAGACAAGGTACAATCCCTATTAGGTACAGAACTTTCTGTAGCTGCGATTAATCAGCGATCGCAATGTGTAGTTTCCGGTTCCACAGCCGCAGTAGACGCACTACAAAATCAGCTGGCTGCTCAAGGTATTGAATGCCGTCGTCTGCATACTTCCCACGCTTTCCATTCGCAGATGATGGAGCCAATTTTAGAGGCATTTACAGAGCGAGTTAAAGAAGTTAATTTAAATCCTCCACAACTTCCTTATATCTCCAACCTGACTGGTACTTGGATTACAGTCAGCCAAGCCATAAATCCTGAATATTATGCTCAACATCTACGTTCTACAGTGCTGTTTGCCTCTGGTGTAGAGAAATTATTGGCAACACCTGAACAAGTCTTACTAGAAGTAGGGCCAGGACACACACTAGCTACATTAGCTAAGAGACATCCAGACAAAGCCGCCACACAAACAGTCTTGAGTTCGGTACGCCATCCTAAAGAAAAGCAATCTGATAGTCGTGTTTTAATCAATACATTAGGTCAACTATGGCTGGCTGGGGTCAAGGTAGATTGGTTCGGATTCTATAGCCAGGATGAGTATTATCGTCTTCCCTTACCAACTTATCCCTTTGAGCGCGATCGCTATTGGATTGACCCCCCACAAAAAGCGGCTGCTGGACAGTTGCAAAACATACCCCCAACATCACAATTGTGGACACTGCTTACACAAGCAGGTCAAAAGCAAGCAAGTTTGAGAAATGCAGAACTTGACGAGTTAACATATCACGAGAATAGACAGTGGTTGGATCGTTTATGTACAGCCTACATAAACTCTGCATTTCAACAATTAGGAGTTTTTAGCAATCCTAAACAAAAGGATTCTTTAGAAAATTTAGTGGCACAATGCCATATTTCTCCGCGCTATCAACAATTGATTTCTAGGTGGTTGCAAATATTAGTTGAGCAAGGACAACTACAGCTACATGAGGAATTATTTACTGGGTTTGTACCATGTTCACAAGATTATATTAATGAACATTTAGCAGAAGTTAGAGCGAGGTTTGCTGCTTCATCTTTAGTAGATTTAGATTTAGTACAACGCTGTGGGGAAAATTTAGCTGCTATTGTTGTTGGTGAACAAGAACCATTGGAAATTTTCAATGAACTGGTTTACAAAAAAGAAAATACAGGTTCATATTCAGAATCTCCCTTAATTAGTTACTACAACTCTATCTTGCGCTCAAGCTTAGAACAGGTAGTTAAATCATTGCCATCATCTGTTCAGCTAAGAGTTCTAGAAATCGGTGCAGGTACTGGTGTATCTACCCAAGCATTATTACCTGTGTTACCGCCCCAACAAACCAACTATACTTTTACTGATATTGGTAGCGGTTTCCTAACTCAAGCCCAAGAGAAATTTAAGGACTATCCATTTGTTGAATATCGATTACTAGATATAGACAACTCACCAACTCAGCAAGGATTTGAAAAGTATAGCTTTGATGTAGTATTAGCTTCTAATGTGTTGCACGCAACTCGCAACATAGCTCAAACACTCCAGCATGTACGCTCTTTATTAGCTCCTGGTGGCTTTTTATTACTGTGGGAAATCACTCAGCCGAAAATAGATTTTGATATTAGTTGGGGTCTGCTTTTAAAACCTTTAGATGATAAAAGACGTAACCCAGGTCAGCCTTTTATCCTCAAAAACCAGTGGTTTGAAGCACTACGCACTCAAGATTTTGTACAATTTGCTGCTTTTCCTGAAACTGAAGCAATTGAGCATCAAATTATTATGGCTGTTGCTTCTGCATCAGCTGCATTTAGTACAAAATCTGGGCAAAAAGAAACCGAACGGCAATCAGAAATTTCCTTGCCAATTAAGCAAGATATTTCTCAGACAGAAAAATTATCTGCACTCCATTCAAGACCTAACTTGCCCAACTCTTATATAGCTCCTCGTAATGCAATTGAGCAAAAAGTTGCTGATGTCTGGCAAGATTTATTAGGAATTAAACAAGTAGGAATTCATGATAATTTTTTTGAATTAGGTGGAGATTCTTTAATAGCTGTTCAAGTTATATCTAGGCTCAAAAATAGTTTTCCTAACCGATTAAATGTAGCCAGTTTGTTTGAGTTGCCAACAATAGCTGAAATCGCACCAAAGCTAGAAAATAAATCAGAATCAAACACCAATTTAGGTGAAGATGAAAGAGAAGAAATAGCATTTTAATTAATAAATTACGAATTACGAATTACGAATTATCCGAGTGGAGGTAATATTTCTGTGAACATCGAGCAATTAGTAGCTAATCTTACTCAACAGGGTGTAAAGTTGTGGGTTGAAGGTGAGCAGTTACGTGCTAATGCTCCCAAGGGTGTATTGACCCTAGAAACTCGTGATTTATTAGCTAAAAATAAAGCAAAAGTTATTTCTTTGCTACAGGATAAAAACAGAAACACCACTACAGATTTATTACTGAAAAAGGGCGATCGCACTCAGAACATACCTCTATCTTTTGCCCAAGAACGACTCTGGTTATTAAACCAGTTAGAACCAGATAACCCCTTTTATAACGAACACGTAGCTCTAAAACTTCACGGTCAACTAAACATCGTGGCACTAGAGCAAAGTCTCAACAAAATTATCTCTCGCCACGAAACTTTACGTACTAATTTCCGCACTATCAATGAGCAGCCAGTTCAAGTAATTGCTGACAGCTTAACCTTAAGTGTGCCAGTAGTAGATTTAACTCATTTACCTGAAAGTGAAAAAGAAATCGCTTGCCAAAAATTAGCCCTAACTGAAGCTACTCGACCGTTCGACCTTGCTAGTTCTCCTTTAATCAGGGCTTGTGTGGTTAAACTCACAGAGGTAGAACACGCTTTGGTACTAACAATACACCATATCGTCTTTGATGCTTGGTCGATGGGCGTATTGATGGGCGAGTTAGCAACGATTTACTCAGCAATCTGTAATCATTCGTCCCCAAATCTGCCTGAGTTACCAATTCAGTATCCAGACTTTGCTATTTGGCAACGGGAATGGTTGCAAAAGGAAGTACTGCAAACGCAGCTTGATTACTGGAAGCAACAACTCAAAAACGCTCCTACATTAATAGAATTACCCACAGACAGACCAAGACCAGCTATTCAAACATATCGGGGCGCAATTCACTATGTCGAATTATCAAACCAACTGAGTCAAGCACTTGCCCAATTTAGTAGGCAAGAGGGAGCTACTCTATTCATGACGCTGTTTACAGCTTATGTCACCTTGCTTTATCGCTATACAGGACAAGATGACATTTTAGTGGGTACACCTCTTGCTAACCGCGATCGCGTGGAACTTGAAGGGTTAATTGGCTTTTTTGTCAACACTTTAGTGCTACGTACCGATTTGTCTGACAACCCCTCTTTTAAGCAGTTGCTCAGTCGAGTGCGGCAGGTGACTTTGCAAGCTTATACCCACCCAGATTTGCCCTTTGAGGAGTTGGTAAAAGCATTGCAGCCACAACGCGACCTCAGCCATACACCGTTGTTTCAAGTGATGTTTGTCTTGGAAAATGCGCCAACATCACAATTAGAACTGACTAAGCTTACTGTCAGTCCATTAGCGACAGAAAGAACAACAGCCAAGTTTGATTTGACTTTATTCATTAAAAACACTCCCTCAGGGCTGGTAGCTATATGGCAATACAACACAGACTTGTTTGATTCCAGCACCATAGAGCGGATGGCGGGTCATTTTGTTACTCTACTCGAAGGTGTTGTTGCCAACCCGCAGCAGCAAATTTCCCAATTGCCTCTACTGACACAAGTTGAGCAACAACAGTTATTAGTATGGAACAATACTCAGGTAGATTATCCCCGCGATAAATCTATCCATCAGTTATTTGAAGAGCAGGTAGAGCGTACACCCGATGCTGTAGCTGTGGAGTTTGGCAATCAACAACTGACTTACTCCCAATTAAATTGCCGCGCTAACTCTTTGGCGCACTATTTGCGGTCTTTAGGAGTGAAACCCGATGTATTGGTGGGGTTGTGTATCGAACGTTCCTTAGAAATGGTTGTGGGGCTATTAGGGATTCTCAAAGCAGGTGGGGCATACCTACCGCTTGATCCAGAGTATCCAACTGAGCGCCTGAGTTTCATGTTAGAAGATGCTCAAGTTTCAGTGTTGTTGACCCAACAATCCCTTCTTGACAGATTGCCCCCAAATCAAGCAAACCAAGTCTTTTTAGATACTGATTGGCAAGTAATTTCCCAGTCCAGTCAAGACAATTTAATCTCCGGCGTACAAACAACTAATTTAGCTTATGTAATTTATACCTCTGGTTCTACAGGTCAACCTAAAGGTGTAGCCATGAATCAGCTTGCTCTTAGCAATCTGATCTTGTGGCAACTGCAAAATACTACAATTTCTAATGGAGCAAGAACGCTGCAATTTGCTCCTATCAGCTTTGATGTCTCCTTCCAAGAAATCTTCACTACCTGGTGTTCAGGAGGCACATTATTCTTAATTACAGAGGAATTGCGCCGAGATCCAGTAGCTTTGTTAGGTTTTCTCCAACAAAAAGCTGTGGAGAGACTGTTTGTTCCCTTTGTTGCTTTACAGCAATTAGCCGAAGTCGCTGTTGATAGTGAATTAGTTAATAGTCATCTCCGAGAAATCATTACAGCTGGGGAACAGTTGCAGATTACTCCTGCTATTTCTAAGTGGTTTAGCAAACTAAGCGATCGCACTTTACACAATCATTATGGGCCGTCGGAGACTCATGCAATCAGCACTTTTACTTTGACTAATCCCGTAGAGACTTGGCCGCTACTTCCTCCGATTGGACGACCCATTGCGAACACGCAAATTTACATCCTAGACAAGTTCCTACAGCCTGTACCCGTCGGTATACCAGGAGAATTGTATATTGGTGGTGTTGCTTTGGCGCGGGGCTACCTCAACCGACCAGAGTTAACACAAGAGAAATTTATCCCCAATCCCTTCAATAATCCAAAATCCAAAATCCAAAATCTAAAATTATATAAAACTGGGGATTTAGCACGCTATTTGCCGGATGGAAATATTGAATTTTTGGGACGCATTGACAATCAGGTTAAGGTGCGAGGCTTCCGTATTGAATTGGGAGAAGTTGAAGCAGTACTAAGCCAGCATGAAGATGTGGAAGGATGTTGTATTATTGCTCGCGAAGACACTCCGGGTGATACTTGTACTGAAGTAAGTCGAAGTAAACGCCTAGTCGCTTACGTAGTAGGACATCGGGATTTTACACCTTCAATCGGCGAACTGCGTCAATTCCTCAAAGCAAAGCTGCCAGAGTACATGGTTCCCAATGCTTTTGTGCTATTGGAGTCTTTGCCACTAACTCCTAGCGGTAAAGTAGACCGCCGCGCTTTACCCGCACCAGATTTATATAGCGAAATCACAGATAAATATGTCGCCCCTCGTACTCCGATTGAAGAACTTTTAGCACAAATTTGGGCGCAAGTGCTGAAAGTAAAACCAGTCGGCATTCATGATAACTTCTTTGATTTAGGGGGACACTCCCTACTAGCAACGCAACTAGTTTCACGCATCCGCAACGTTTTCAAAGTAGAATTACCATTGCGTGATTTGTTTGCTACAGCCACACTAGCAGAATTAGCACATTTGATAGAGCAGTTACAGCAACAGGACTTAGAACTATCTGCACCACCAATTCTACCAAGAGCCAAGAATACAGACTTACCACTGTCTTATGCTCAACAACGTTTGTGGTTTTTAGACCAGTTTGAGCCGAACAGCCCCTCTTACAACATTCCTGTGGCTTTGCGTCTGGTAGGAAATCTCAATCAAGCAGCCTTAGAGCAAAGCTTACAAGAAATTATTCATCGCCACGAAGCCTTACGTACTAATTTCGTTACTGTTAATGGGCAACCAACACAAATTATTAGGGAATTCTTAACAGGGGACAGGGAACAGGGAATAGTATCGGTTGTTGATTTAACGCATTTATCTACAATCGAACAAGAGAGTGCTTTACAGCAATTAGCGCAACAACAAGCGATTCAATCGTTTGACTTGGCCAGTGAATCATTAGTCAAAGCGACATTAGTAGTGCTGTCACAGACAGAAAACGCTTTATTAGTGTGTATGCACCATGTTGTCTCTGATGCCTGGTCAATAAATGTATTTATCCAAGAACTAACAGCGCTATACAATGCTTATTCTCAAGGTCAGCCGTCACCTTTAGCACCACTGCCAATTCAGTACGCAGATTTTGCAATTTGGCAAAGAGACTGGTTGCAAGGCGATGTACTGCAAAGCCAATTAAATTACTGGCAACAACAACTAAAAGATGCACCAGCTTTATTGTTGCTCCCCACAGACAGACCAAGACCTGCTGTGCAAACTTTCTCTGGCGCATATCACGAGTTTTCACTGTCAGCCGAGTTAACTGATAGATTGGTAAAACTCAGCCAACAGCAAGGTTGTACTCTATTTATGACGCTGTTAGCCGCTTATGATACCGTGCTTTATCGCTACACAGGGCAGGAAGATATTTTGGTGGGTTCGCCAATTGCTAACCGCGATCGCTCTGAGATAGAAGGGTTAATTGGCTTTTTTGTCAATACCTTAGTCATGCGTTCTAACTTAGCAGGCAACCCCAGTTTTAGTGAATTACTCGGTCGGGTGCGGTTCATGGCGATGGATGCCTACGCGCATCAGAACTTGCCATTTGAAATGCTCGTAGAAGTATTGCAGCCAGAACGGGATCTGAGCCATACACCACTGTTCCAGGTAATGTTTGTTCTGCAAAATGCACCTATGTCTGCAATAGAACTGAATGGGCTAACTATTAGCCCATTGACAACAGAAAGTGCAACGGCAAAGTTTGACCTTTCCTTAGTTATGCAGAACACTGACACTGGACTAGTGGGTGCGTGGGAGTATAACACTGACTTGTTTGATGAGCGGACTATCGAGCGGATGGCAAGGCATTTTGTCACCTTACTAGAAGGTATTGTGGCTAACCCGCAACAGCAAATCTCACACTTGCCCCTGCTGACAGAAGTTGAGCAAAAACAGTTACTTTTTGAGTGGAACAACACTCAAGCAGATTATCCTGCTGATAAGTGCATCCATCAGTTGTTTGAGGAGCAAGTTCAGCGCACCCCGGATGCTGTAGCAGTTGTATTTGAGGATCAGCAACTGACTTACCAGCAATTGAATACTCGCGCTAACCAGTTAGCACATTACTTGCAGTCTTTGGGTGTAAAACCAGAGGTGCTGGTAGGTATTTGCGTGGAACGTTCTTTAGATATGGTAGTGGGACTGTTGGGGATACTTAAGGCTGGTGGTGCTTATGTACCTCTTGACCCTAATTATCCAGTTGAACGCCTGAGTTATATGTTGGGTGATTCTCAGGTGAAAGTGTTATTAACCCAAAAACAAATTATCCTAGAATTGCCTTCTACTAAAGCAGATGTAGTTGCTTTGGATACAGACTGGGAAATCATTCGTCAACAAAGTGATGAAAATCCCGCTTACAGCGTTAAGCCTGAGAACTTAGCATATGTCATTTATACTTCAGGCTCTACAGGTCAACCCAAAGGAGTAGCAATTCCTCACAGTGCTATTTACAACCACATGATGTGGATGCAAATAGAGTTCCCCTTGACTGAAACAGACAAAGTTCTGCAAAAAACACCTTTTAGCTTTGATGCTTCAGTTTGGGAATTCTACGCGCCTTTGTTAGTAGGCGGACAGTTAGTTTTAGCTCAACCAGGAGGTCATGCTGACCCTGCTTACCTGTTAGAGTTAATTTCTCAACAGCAGATCACTACCGTTCAATTTGTACCTTCTTTGTTACAAATACTCGCAGAACAAGGAGGTCTCGAAAATTGTCATTCTCTCAAAAATATCTTCTGCGGCGGTGAAGCTTTACCTATTGCTTTGCAAGAGAAAGTGTTAAATAATCTCAACGTCAACTTGCACAATCTCTATGGGCCTACGGAAGCTTGTATTGATGCAACCTTCTGGACTTGCCAACAAGAAATTAAACGGCAAATTGTTCCCATCGGTCGTGCGATCGCTAACACGCAGGTTTATATTTTAGATGAATATCTGCAACCAGTTCCGATTGGTGTACCAGGAGAACTGCACATTGGCGGTGCGGGATTAGCAAGAGGATACCTCAACCGTCCTGAGTTGACAAACAAAAAATTTATCTCTAACCCTTTTAGCGATGAACCACATTCTCGCCTCTATAAAACTGGTGATTTAGTACGTTATTTAGCAGATGGCAACATTGAATACCTGGGACGTATCGATAACCAAGTGAAGATTCGCGGTTTCCGCATCGAACTGGGAGAACTCGAAGCAGTCCTCAACACCCACCCCCAAATTCAACAAGCTGTAGTCATTGTCAGAGAAGATATTCCCGGTGACACTTGTACTGAGCAAAGCCGAAGTAAACGCTTAGTTGCTTATGTAGTCAAGAGTGATGAATCCCTCACAACGAACCAACTGCGTCAATTCCTCAAGCAACAGCTACCGGAATATATGATACCAAGTGACTTTGTCACTTTAGACACCCTACCATTAACACCCAACGGTAAAATAGACCGCAAAGCACTACCAACACCTGATGCAGAAATTATCCGAGAAAATGAATACGTAGCACCACGTACAGCCATAGAACAAACTTTAACTAATATTTGGCAACAACTTTTACTAAAAGAAAAAATTAGCATCCACGACAACTTCTTTGAAATTGGTGGCGACTCTATCTTGAGTATTCAAGTAGTTTCTCGTGCTAAAAACTCAGGAATACAAATTACTCCCAAACAAATATTCCAAAACCAAACCATCGCGGAACTTGCTCAGGTTGCTAATACAACAGTAAGTGTTGAGTCTAAACAAGGTTTAGTGACAGGATTTGCACCGCTAACACCGATTCAACACTGGTTTTTTGAGCAAAATAAGCCAGAACCACATCACTATAACCAATCAGTTTTATTGCAAGTTACCCATGATGTACAAAGTGAATTAATTGCAATAGCCGTGAAAAAATTACTAGAACATCACGATGCTTTGCGTTTAAGATTCACATCAGTTGCAGATGAATACAAACAAATCAATCAAGGGTTAGATGATAGCGTACCATTTGCTGTAGTTGACTTATCATCAACGCCCAAACACGAACAACTACAAGCCCTAGAAAAAATCGCTACCGAATATCAAGCAAGTTTAAACTTGTCAACAGGGCCAATAATGCGAGTAGTCCTGTTCAACTTGGGTGATGATAGTGATGCTAGGTTACTAATTATTGTTCATCACTTAGCAGTAGATGGTGTAAGTTGGCGGATTTTATTACCAGACTTAGAAAGCATTTATCAACAATTAATTGCCCAAAAACCGATTGAGCTAAATGCAAAAACAACAGCATTTATTGACTGGGCAGAAAAGTTAAATAATTATGCTCAATCGGAAACCATCAAACTGGAGTTAGATTATTGGCTAAACCAACCTTGGGCTAAAATAACTCCATTACCATCAAATTATGCTGACATTCAACAAGAGAATGCAGTTAGTAATACTGCTTCTGTGTCAGTAAAATTAAGTCAAGAAAAAACTCAAACTCTCCTGCTATCAGTCAACGAAGCTTACAATACACAAATCAACGATATTTTACTAAGTGCATTAGTTGTTGCAATAGCAGATTGGACGAAAAATTCAACGGTACTAATTGACTTAGAAGGACATGGTAGAGAAGAACTATTTTCAGATGTAGACTTATCTCGGACGGTAGGTTGGTTTACCAGTTTATTTCCGGTATTATTGCAACTGCCTGCAATCAACAAAACCGGAGAAATTATCAAAGCAATCAAAGAGCAATTACGCGCAATTCCTAATCGTGGCATTGGCTACGGGATACTGCGTTATTTGTGCCAAGATAAGACTGTTAAGGAACAAATACAGACTATTCCTGCTGCCGAAATTAGTTTTAATTACCTGGGGCAGTTTGACCAAGTACAATCAGAAACTGGTTGGAGATTTGCGCCTGAATCTGCTGGAGATCTTCACAGCTTAAAGCAAACTCGTAACCATCTATTAGATATTAATGCTCTGGTAGTAGGAGGCGAATTAAAAATTGATTGGACTTACAATAGTCATGTGCATACTCGTGCCACAGTAGAGAAATTAGCACAGAACTTTATTCAGGCGATCGCCTCAATCATAGAGCATTGTCAGTTAGTAGAAAATAGAGGATATACGCCGAGCGATTTTCCAGATGTACAGTTGAATCAATTACAGCTAGATGAATTATTGACTCGGTTCCCAAATAAAAACATTGAATCAATTTATCCGCTTTCTCCTTCGCAACAAGGAATGCTGTTTGAGACTCTAGCTGCTTCTGAGTCTGGGATACATCTCGAACAGTGCATTTTAAACTTGCAAATTGCAGAATTTGACTCATTAGCCTTTGCAAGAGCTTGGCAAAGTGTTGTTAATCGCCACTCAATTCTCAGAACGGCCTTTGTTTGGGAAAATCAAAATGAGCCATTGCAAGTTGTGCTGAAGGAAGCAGAAATCTCATTGGAACAGCAAGATTGGCGCGGACTTTCTCTATTCCAACAGCAAGAAAAATTAGAAACTTATCTGAGTGCAGACCGACTGCTTGGTTTCAATATGACGGAAGCACCGCTAATACGTTTAGCACTTTTCCAAGTAGACGCGAATGCTTATCAATTCGTCTGGACTTCTCATCACATTCTGATAGATGGTTGGTCTACGCCTCTCATCTTCAAAGAGGTTTTTGCATTCTACGAAGCGTTTAGTCAAGGTCAAGATTTATTACTCGAACCCAGCTATCCCTACAGAAATTATATTACCTGGTTAAAACAGCAGGATTTGTACCAAGCAGAGGCATTCTGGCGGAATAAACTTCAAGGTTTCCAAAGCCCAACCCTAGTGGGAATAGAAACTGATCCTGTGGATGTTTCCGACCTGGAAGAGGGTTATGGCGAACAAAGAGCTAGTTTGACAGCTTCAGCGACAGCTGCTTTACAGACTTTGGTGCGCCAACATCACCTGAGCCTAGGTATTTTAGTTCAAGGCATTTGGGGTTTGCTGTTAAGTCGTTATAGCGGTCTGGAAGATGTGGTATTCGGCGCGACTTTCTCTGGTCGTCCTCCAGAGTTGGTAGGGTCTGAATCGATGTTAGGTTTATTCATTAATACCCTACCAATGCGGCTTTTGGTGTCTCCTCAAGCATCACTTTGGTCTTGGCTAAAAGATATTCAGGAGCAAAATTTCACCCAACGCGATTACGAATACTGCTCTCAAGGACAAATTCACGAATGGAGTGAAGTACCTAAATCGTTACCCCTTTACGAAAGTCTTTTAGTTTTTCAAAACTATCCAGTCGATTCATCAGCAAAACAATCTGCAAACCATGACCAAAATCAATCTCAAGACCGTGCTATAGGCGCGCAAACAAAATATGCTTTGACAATTCTAGTTAGCCCAAGTTCAGAGCTAGACTTTCGGATCATTTATCAGCGATCGCGTTATGACAATCAGGCTATCACTCTAATTTTGGATCACTTTCAGGTTTTATTAAACAGCATTGTTGAGCTTCCAGAACAGGACTTGAAAATCTTAATTGAAACAATTTCAGCAGAT
The DNA here is from genome assembly GCF_002368195.1 of Calothrix sp. NIES-2100. Classification (GTDB taxonomy): domain Bacteria; phylum Cyanobacteriota; class Cyanobacteriia; order Cyanobacteriales; family Nostocaceae; genus Aulosira. The sequence continues at coordinate 6,474,939 of NZ_AP018178.1, forward strand.
AAAATTCCCCAAGTTAGACCGCCTCAGAAAGTTGTTCAAAAGAAATTACGTAATGACTTTGAGGCTCCACGAAATGTATCTGAGTTTCAACTGTTACAAACTTGGGAAGAAATTCTGGAAATTCATCCTATTAGTATAGGAGATAATTTCTTTGAACTTGGGGGGCATTCTCTTCTTGCTCTGCGTTTGATGACCCAGATTCAAAAACGTTTCCAGGTAAATTTACCTTTAGCTATTTTGTTTCAATATCCCACCATCAAACAACTAGCTCATTTTCTGGATTCTTCAAGAGACTCTTTACCTTGGTCTGCCCTAGTTCCTATCAAAACTAATGGCAATAAAGCACCGCTTTTCTGTGTTCATCCTGGTGGAGGAAATGTTCTTTGTTATCATCATCTTGCCTCTTATTTGAGTTCAGACAGACCATTTTATGGACTACAATCTGTTGGTTTAAATCCTGAAAATCAGCCTCATACTAGTATTGAACAAATGGCAACTCATTACATCCAAGAGTTACAAACTGTTCAACCTCATGGCCCTTATTTTCTCTCTGGTTGGTCTTTTGGCGGCTTAGTAGCTTTTGAGATGGCTCAACAACTTTCTCATCAAGGCGAACAGATAGCTCTGTTGGCTATACTAGATGCTCCTCTTCCTTCTTTAACTCCTACAGAAACAATAGATTATGCTTATCTATTGGTAGAGTTATTCAAAGAAGGTTTAGACCTTTGTTTAGAGGAACTGCGGCAATTAGAAATAGAGGAACAGATAGTATATGTCAGAGAACAAGCCAAACAGAAAAATATAGTTATAAATGGTTTTGACTTTGATCAAGCTCCCCATCTTCTGGAACTTTTCCAACTCAACACTCAAGCTTTACAAAATTACAAACCTCAATATTATTCAGGTTCAATTGTTCTATTGAAAGCCAGTGAATTTAATGATGATCGCCTTGAATATCACTGGGATAAACTTGAATATTACTGGCATGAACTAGTGGCAAATATAGAAACTGTTGTAGTTCCTGGCAATCATGAAAGTATGGTGTTACCACCTCATGTCCAGGCACTAGGTCAAAAACTTCAAGAATTTATTGAACAAGCTCAGGCTCATCAATAAACATTCATTTAATAAGTCTTTAGAGATGCTAATTAGCGTCTCTAAACTGTCAGTAAACACCTGCAAAAAAGGAACTTCATTATGACTGCCATTTCTAACAAAATCAAATCCAAGGTTTGGGAAAACAAGCAAGAGTATTCCTTAACTACAGAGTCTTTAAGAATGCTTTTGGAAAATCAAATTCCTTTAATTCGGTTAAAAGAATTTGCCACACCCCAAGAGTGTGAAAGCTTAGTTGCTCAAGCTCAATCGTTCAACTTTAACAGTTATCAAAATGTGTATCCTAAAATTGAGCGAATTGGCATCACAGTGTTTGAATATAATCAAATTAGTAAAGCAGCTTATTTCCAAGCAGTAGAACGCGCCACTCAATTAAGAGACTCAATTCTGGCAGCCTCTTTTAATCCATTAGAACGCTTAATGATGAAAATTCGAGAGTGTACAGGCGCGACTGTAAGAATTGCGTCGGAACCTCATTATGGAAGTTATTATGCAGGACTGATCAGAAAAATAGAGCAAGGTACTCAACTTCATGTTGATTATGCTCCATTTGAGCAATTGGGATGGGAAGTTTGTACAATTACTGCTCAACTTTCTTGGAATTTGTACTTGAAATTTTCTCCTAATAGTCATGGCAAAACACGTATCTACGATCGCCAGTGGCAACCAGGAGACAATCAATATAAGCTCGATTCCTACGGATATAGTGATACAGTAATTGCAGATGCAGACATGATTACCTTTCAACCTTATGTGGGAGATGTATTCATTTTCAATACACGCAATTTTCACATTGTTGAGCCGATGGATGGACAACGTGTAACTTTTACGTCAGCGATCGGTTTACTTCCTAATGGTGAAATTATTTTGTGGTCTTGAGCCTGATAATTAATAGGTAATTGGAAAAATACATTGAGGAATAATCTATGCCCTTAGCAGCTGTAATGACTGCACCTAACCAACCAGTTGAAGTGCAACAATTACCAGACCCAATTCTAGAAAACGGTGGAATCATTATTGAAACCTTATATAGTGAGGTTTGTGGAACTGATGTACATTTACTACATGGGCGTTTAGAAGGAGTACCCTATCCCATCATCCCCGGACACTTCTCGGTTGGTCGTGTAGTAGAAACAGGTGGACGGGTTACTGATATCAATGGTAAATTGCTTCAGGCAGGAGCGATCGCTACTTTTTTGGATGTCCACGAAACTTGTTACAACTGCTGGTATTGTCTAGTAGCCAAAGCATCTACTCGCTGTCCCCAACGTAAGGTTTATGGTGTCACCTACTCAGCGAAAGAAGGATTGTTGGGTGGTTGGTCTCAACTGATTTACCTCAAACCAGGGGTGAAAGTTCTCGCTTTACCCGAAGAAGTCTCACCAAAGCAATTTATTGCGGGGGGATGTGCTTTACCAACTGCACTACACGCTATCGACCGAGCGCAGATTCAAATTGGTGATGTTGTTGTAGTCCAGGGTTGTGGGCCTGTGGGTTTAAGTGCGGCGATTCTCGCTTTGCTTTCAGGTGCAGGTAAAGTAATTGTCATTGATAAATTTGAGAGTCGATTAAAAGTTGCTCAATCCTTCGGTGTAGATGAAACCCTTGCAATTAAAGCTGATGATCCACGACAGCATATTGAGCGAGTTTTGCAATTAACAAACGGACATGGTGCTGATGTCACTATTGAAGCCACAGGTGTTCCTATTGCTGTTAAAGAAGGCTTGAATATGACCAGAAGTGGAGGTCGTTATGTGATTGTCGGACATTACACAAATACGGGTGAAATTCTCATCAATCCCCACTTAGAAATTAATCTCAAACATATTGATATTCGTGGAACTTGGGGAATTGATTTCAGCCATTTTTATAGAATGATTGAATTACTAAAACGCCACAGCGATGCTAGCAAAAATATTCCTTGGGAAAATCTAATTAGTCGTTCATACACATTAGAAGAAATTAATCAAGCACTGGCAGATGTAGAGCATGGGTCTGTATTGAAAGCAGCGATTCAGCCTAATTTGTAAATGATTTCATCACCAACAAACATGAGGGGTATGAATATGACTGTAGACAATAAATTTAATCAAACTACAGTAAGTCAAATTGAACGTATTCATAAACCTACGCCAGAAGACTTTAAAAGCACAGTCCTCTCTTATAAACATCCTGTAATTTTTACTGGGATAGTACCTGAATGGAAAGCGTTTACTTTATGGTCATTGGATTACTTAAATACTGTTTTAGGTAATAAAGAAATTACTGTTCGCGTTTCTGACAATCAAATATTTACCTACGATGCAGAAGTTGGAGTCTACCCTACCAAAAAAATGAAGTTTACTGACTTCACAGATTTGATTGTAAATAAGAAAAAAGATAATCAATACTATTACATTCAGCAATATCCAATTGATACTACATTCCCTGAACTACTTCCAGATATTACAATTCCAGATATTATTGACAAAAACTTATCCATCAATACCGCTCGATGGATGGGTATTCCAGAGATAGAAATTCCAGACTTTATTGATAAATACTTATCTTTGATTACTATTTTCTGGATGAGTAACAATGGCAATATTACACAATTACATCACGATCCAGTAGAAAGTGTTTTATGTCAAGTACGCGGACGAAAGCGAATTTTACTTTTTGAACCAAAACAAAGTTCGTTTCTATATCCTTTCCCTAAAAATTCAAAAGTACCATTCATGAGTCAATTAAATATTGATAAACCTGACATTGATAAATTTCCTCAATTTAGAAATGCAAAATATATAGAGTGTATCCTAGAAGCAGGTGAAATACTATTTTTTCCCTCTTTTTGGTGGCATCAAGTTTACTCTCTTGATGAGCTAAATATTTCTGTTAGTTTCGTTTGGAATACAAAATTTAAAAAGTTTTTTAGACGCAAGATTTTCCAGGAAAACAAATAAAGCCAAAAGATTAATTTTTATAAATAGAGATGAAGATATGCTAAAAAATTTAAAAATTGCTTTTATCGGCGGTGGTACGATGGGCGAAATGATAATTAGTAGATTGTTATCAACAAAAACTGTTGAAAAATCTGAGTTAATTATTGTCAGCGATCCTCTATCTGCGCGATGCCTTTATTTAGAAAAAGAATATGGAGTAAGTACTACAAAGAGCAACATAGAAGCAGTGCAAGGTGCATCGATTGTAATCTTGGCGGTAAAGCCGCAGGTTTTGGCAGAGGTTATGGCTATGCTAAAGGACAAAATTTTACCTGATGCTTTAGTAATTAGTATTGTAAGTGGAGCAAGTATTTCATCTCTGTGCCAAGGGTTGAATCATACTGCTGTTGTTCGGACAATGCCGAATATTGCCGTACAAGTTGGTCATGGAACTACGGTGTGGAGTGCATCACAAAGCGTGACCGAAATACAGCGATCGCATACCCAAATCATTTTACAAGCATTGGGTAAGGAATTTGCTACCCAAAATGAACACTACCTTGATATGGCCACAGCTTTGAGTAGCGCCGGAACTGGATTTATATTTCTGTATATTGAAGCGATGATTGATGCTGGCGTTCAAATGGGTTTAACTCGCGCACAAGCTCAAGAATTAACATTGCATACCATCGCTGGTAGTGTAGAACTGATGTTTCAAACTCACGAACATCCAGCCGTCTTACGCAACAAAGTCACAAGTCCTGGAGGCGTGACTGCTGCTGGTCTTTACGAGTTAGAAAAAGGTGGTATGCGAACTATCATTTCTAATGCAGTGCTTACTGCTTTGAGTCGCACTCAACAATTAGGTAATATCAGTTGGAACATGAGTGACTAGTAAGAATTTATATCGATAATTATTACTGATTTTCAGCACTAATAACTTTTAAATTGAACTCTCAAAAATATCAGTTTATTTCTCAAATATGACAACCCAAGTTGTTCAAGCTAAACCCTCAACAAATGCATTTACAGACTTTTTCCGATTTTGGAAAGATGTAGCAGCGATCGCCGGACCTTATTGGTATCCGACCAAGCCAGGAGACAGAGCATTTTCAGACGTTATTCGCGCCTGGGTAATGCTTATTTTCCTAATAATATTAATCCTTGCCCTTGTAGGAGCAAATACTTTTAATACTTTTATCCACCGCTATTTAATTGATGTCATTATTCAAGAGAAAGATTATTCTAAATTCACTTATACTATATCAATTTACGCTGTTGGACTTGTATTTATAACGCTTTTAGTAGGATTTACTAGATTTATTAGAAAACAAATTGCTCTTGATTGGTATCAATGGCTCAACAATCACATTTTAAATAAATATTTACATAAACGTGCTTATTATAAAATTAATTTTCAAGCAGATATTGATAATCCAGATCAACGTTTATCTCAAGAAATTGAACCTATTACCAGTAGCGCTCTCAACTTTTCAGCTACTTTCTTAGAAAAACTACTGGAAATGTCGATTTTTCTAATAATTGTCTGGTCAATTTCCCAACAAGTAGCTATTGCTCTGCTTGCCTATACAATTGTAGGTAACTTGATTGCTGTTTATTTAAATCAAGAGTTTATTAAAATTAATCAGGCAGAACTAGAATCTAAAGCCGATTATAGTTATTCTCTAACTCATGTCCGCAATCACGCTGAGTCTATAGCCTTTTTTCAAGGGGAAGAACAGGAATTAAAAATAGTTGGCAAGCGATTTAGTAATCTTATCAAAAATATTAAAGACAAGGTTAATTGGGAGAGAACTCAAGCAATCTTTAATAGAGGATATCGTGCTGCTATCGAATTTTTCACGCTTTTAGTACTCGCACCTTTATTTATTAGAGGTGATATTGATTTTGGAGAAATTGGACAAGCTACTACAGCTTGCTATTTTTTTGCTGGTGCTGTAGAAGAATTAATAGCTGAATTTGGCATTTCCGGCAGATTTTCCAGTTATGTTGAACGTTTATCTGAGTTCTCAGATGCTTTAGAAGCAGTGGCAAAAGAACCCGAAGATGTTAGTACTATTAAAACAATAGAAGAGAATCATTTCGCTTTTGAGCATGTTACCTTACAAACGCCAAACTATGAGCAGGTAATTGTTGAAAACTTGTCATTGAACGTTCAGCCTGGAGAAGGTTTATTAATTGTAGGGCCTAGTGGTCGAGGTAAAAGTTCTTTATTAAGAGCGATCGCTGGTTTGTGGAACGCGGGAACTGGTCGTCTAGTGCGTCCTCTCCTAAAAGAAGTCCTATTTTTACCCCAGCGTCCTTATATCATTTTGGGTACTTTGCGCGAACAGTTACTCTATCCTAAAACTAATCGTCAAATGACCGACGCAGAACTTAAAGAAGTTTTGCGACAAGTTAATCTACAAAATTTACTAAGTCGAGTTGAAGGCTTTGATACTGAAGTTCCTTGGGAGAATATATTGTCATTAGGAGAACAACAACGCCTTGCTTTCGCACGCCTATTAGTTACTCATCCCAGGTTCACAATATTAGATGAAGCAACTAGTGCCTTAGATTTGAAAAATGAAGCAAGTTTATATCAACGGTTACAAGCAACGAAAACAACATTTATTAGTGTAGGGCATAGAGAAAGTCTATTTGATTATCATCAATGGGTTTTGGAACTTTCACAAGATTCCAGTTGGCAACTTGTGACTGTGCAGGAATATCGAAATCAAAAAACAATTACCTCTAACTCTCCTGAAACTACTGACATTACTATAGATGATTCTCCTAAGAGTGAAACACAAAGTCAATCAACAATATTAGCTCAGAAAACTACAACTGAAGGTTTTTCTCATAAGGAAATGAGCGAATTAACTTTATATTCCATTAATACTATTAGAAGTAAGGCAAGCAAAGGAGAATCGATCCCGGCCAGGGATGGCTTTACCTACCGTTATGATAAAGATCCAAAAGTCTTGAAATGGGTTAGAGTCTAGCAGGCACTTATATTTGTGCTTTTACCCATAAGTGCTTACTCAGATTATAGCTGAATAATCTTACGCAAGTATCACAAGCAAAGGCAGAGAGTACGCTTTTTTTCAACACATAAGGCCCATATCCGAATGGCACTAAGATAAGATTCAAGCAGATGGGAAATCAAGACATTACTTGTTGTAAAGTCAGCAATAATTCGTTGATAGTATAGGGTTTGGGCAAAAATGTGGTGACACCAGTGCTAGCTAAAGCTTCCATCTTCTGGCTAGAAATCAAGCCACTAGTGGCAATAATTTTCACATTCGGGTTGATTTTCTTTAATGTGCGGATGGCAGTTACACCATCGAGAGAAGGAAGCATCAAATCCATCAGGACAACGCTGACTTGATCCATGTGTTTAGCATAAACTGCGATCGCCTCAATGCCATCACTAGCGATAATGGTTTTGTAGTTATGTGTTTCTAGGGATGTTTGCGTAATCTCCTGAATCGCAGGTTCATCGTCTACAATCAAGATCATTTCTCCTTGTGCAGTTAGCACTTTTAATTCATCTACGCTATGTGTTTCTATACCTTCTGTTGCTGGTAAATATACTTGAAACCGCGTACCAGAATTTCTCTCGCTATACACGTTTACAAAACCACCGTGGCTTTTGACAATCCCCAGGACGGTAGACAGTCCTAATCCTGTACCTTGTCCCACCTCTTTGGTAGTGAAGAATGGCTCGAAAATTCTATCTAAATTTTCTTCAGGAATTCCCACACCAGTATCGCTGACAGTAATAACTATATATGGCCCAACTTTAGCTTCTAAGTTCATCCGGGCATAGTTCTCATCAATAAACAGATTTTTTGCAGAGATTGATAAACTACCACCATTGGGCATAGCATCACGAGCATTCACGCAGAGGTTCATTAACACCTGATGAATTTGCGTCCCATCTCCCAAAACTATCCACAAGTTTTGTGGGACATCGACAGAAACTTGAATAGATTTAGACAATGTCTCTTTTAAGACCTTGGACACTTCTATAATTAGATGTCTAATTTGCAGATTAATTCGTTTACCTTCTACACCCCTAGCAAATGACAGTACCTGCTTGACTAAATCAGCACCACGTTTAGCGTTGATTTCCAGAATTTCTAACAAATGCTTAGTCCGCTGATCTGCATCGGGAAATTTTAGCGGTAGTAGTTGCGCTCCTGCTAAAATCGGTGTCAGGATATTGTTCAGGTCATGGGCAATTCCGCTAGCTAAAGTGCCAATACTTTCCAATCTTTGGGCACGAAATAATTGTGCTTCTAGGCGTTTTTTCTCGGTAATATCTGTGTCAACAGTAAGTATTGATTTGGGTCTACCTTTTTCATCACAAACCAAACTCCAACGGCTAGCAACTAAAATGTCTTTACCAGCTTTAGTAATTTTAGTTAGCTCACCCTCCCACTTACCTGTGCTGATGACGGTTAAAAGTGCGGCTTTAATTTCTAATGGTTGGTCATCATCATATAATATTTCGCTGGCGTTTTTGCCTTTCGCCTCTGCTGCTGACCAGCCATAAAGTTTTTCTGCACCTTGATTCCAAAAGAGAATTTTGTTTTGTAAATCTCGGACGAGAATCGCATCAGTAGCAATGTCTAGTAATGCGGCTTGTTCGCGAATTGTCTCATCAGCTAACTTGCGCTGTTGTAAGGCGGCTTGCTGTTCGCTAATGTCAATGCAAGCACAAGTGATGCCAATAATTTGTTGTGACTCATTGCGCAATGGTTCTATAGTCAAGTCGTAATATTGAGTTCCTTTAGCGGTAGTAATAGATACTTCCTTTCTCGTACCCACACCAGTAACTAGTACGCCCAGTTTCAGCGCAGTCAAATATTGGGCACTTTCTAAGGAAATTAATTCAGAGTCACGTTTACCCAACATTTCTTCGACTGTTAAACCAAAAGCGGGATTATAAACCCAGGTGTAGCGTAATTCTTGGTCTTGGTTGAAGACAAAAATCGGGGAATTTTTTAAGGCTACGCGAAACCGTTCTTCACTTTGCCTGAGTGCGTCTTCTATGCGCTGACGCTCAATAGCATAACGCATAGAGCGTACTAGCAAGTCGCCTGTTACTTGTCCCTTGACTAAATAATCTTGCGCGCCTTCCTGCATCGCCCTGAGGGCTAAATTTTCATCAGCAATCCCCGTGAGGACAATAATCGGAGTTGATTTTACCTGATTGTGCGCTCTAATAAAGGTTTCTAATCCTTGACTATCTGGGAGAGACAAATCCAAAAGCATGACATCAAAGTTTTCTTGCGCCAGATAGCTGAGTGCTTCGTCAAGCTGTTCAACAGGTTTTAACTCAATCACAGATGGAGTGACATCCTGTAAAAATTCCTGTAACAAGAGGACATCACCGGGGTTATCTTCAACTAACAGGACTTTGATAATTTCACCTGTCATGTTAATTACTCCGGTGGCAGTTTGACGATCGCAAACCAAAAGTTTTCTATAGAGCGGATAATTTTAACGAACTGATCGAAGTCAACTGGTTTAGTTATATAACAGTTGGCAGCTAAATTATAGGCTTTGAGAATATCTTCTTCGGCTTGGGAAGTTGTCAGCACAACTACAGGAATTCTTTTGAGATTTGCGTCACCTTTGATTTCTGCTAGGACTTCCCGACCATCTTTTTTTGGTAGGTTTAAATCAAGTAGCACAATATCGGGATGTGGTACTTTAGCATATTTATCTTGTTTCCGCAAGAAAGCCATAGCTTCTACCCCATCTTCAACGACATTCAAATTCACCGAGATTTTGCTATCTTCCAAGGCGATGCGCGTCAGTTGCGCATCGCCGGGATTGTCTTCTACTAACAACACCTCGATAGGCATAAACGCTGATCGATTGTTCACCATTGCTTTCCTGTGTGATCTGGAATGGTAAAGTAGAAAATCGAGCCTTCACCCGGTTTCGACTCCATCCAGATGCGACCGCCGTGGCGTTCTATAATTTTCTTACAAATTGCCAGACCAATTCCAGTACCCGGATACTTACTTCGACTATGTAACCGCTGAAAGATGACAAAAATTCTTTCAGCATACTGAGATTCTAAACCAATTCCATTATCGCGGACTGAGAACAACCATTCGTTTTCTACTGGGGTGAGATGGGAATTTTCTTGATTTGATTCTAAAGTATTCCTAATGGCTGTAATGTGAATTTGAGGTGGTTCTTGCCGACGAAATTTAATGGCGTTGCCAATCAAGTTTTGCAATACTTGTACTAATTGAGTAGTATCGGCTCTAACTTCGGGGAGAGCATCGCTGGTAATAACTGCATGACTTTCTTGGATGGCTATTTGCAAATTGGCGATCGCTCTGGCTAAAACTGTATTACAATCTACTAATTTAAAAGGTTGTGCCCTGGTACTGACGCGGGAATAATTCAACAAATCGTTGATTAAGGTTTGCATCCGCTGTGCCCCATCGACAGCGTAGCTAATGAACTCATCTGCACGAGCATCTAATTGATTTTTGTATCTTTGCTCTAATAGTTGTAAATAACTAATCACCATCCGCAATGGCTCTTGCAAGTCATGGGAAGCAATATAAGCAAACTGTTCTAATTCGCCATTGGAACGAGCTAGTTCTTGAGAGTGGCGGGTTTCTTGCTCTAAGAGTTGTGCTTGGGATAGGGCTATACCAATTTGATTGGCTAGTTGTTGCAACAAATCTAGTTCAAAACTGTTCCACTCACGGGGATGATGACATTGATGGGCAATCAATAAGCCCCAAATTCCATCCCTAATTAAAATTGGCACTACCAGGTTAGCTTGGACACCATGCTGTTGTAGGAATTCACGGTGGCATTCTCCAATATCAGCTTTGGCAACATCTGTAATTGCACTGACTCTGCCTTGACGATATTTTTCTAAGTAATCTTGTCCAAAGCAGGGTTCAAGAATATTCTGTGCTAGCATTACAGAACAACCTGGTAACACAGCTTCTTGTACCACTGTTCCCGAACCATCTAGCCAAAGGCGAAAAATCAAAACTCGGTCAGCATGGAGTAATTTTTGAATTTCATTTACCGTAGTTTGAAGAATATCATCTATTTGTAAAGATTCACGGATTTTCAAGGTAATTTCTGAAAACAATTGCGATCGCAGATTTTGCCGTTTGATTTCTTCTTCTACTCGCTTGCGATCGTTAATATCGGTATGAGAACCTACCATGCGCACGACATTACCTGTACTATCCCACAGCGCCTGTCCCCGATCTAAAATCCATTTATAGCTGCCATCTTTGCATTGAACTCGATGCTCAGTGACGTAATAAGGCGTTTTCTTGTCAAAGTGATCCCGAATTTCTGCTAAGACCCAGTCTAAATCTTCCGGATGGACTCGTTTAGACCATTCATCGATATGATTGGCAATTTCATGATCTTCATAACCGAGCATTTCTTTCCAGCGAGTAGAAAAGAATACTTCATTAGTTTGCAGGTTCCAATCCCAAATACCATCATTATTACCTTGTAAGGCTAATTGCCAACGTTGTTCGCTCTCCTGTAATGCTTGTTCTGCTTGCTTGCGGGCGGTGATATCGAGTGTCACACCAATCATCCGCGTGGGATTACCATCATCATCGTATATTCCTACACCTCTGGCTAATACCCAATGAATGCTACCATCAGGCCAAATATTGCGGTACTCTGCCTCATAATCGCTATCGGTTGCGAGAGCTTGTTGTACACAATCTTGCATGTAGGTGCGATCATCAGGATGGATGCATTGTATTAATTTATCAAAGGTCAACTCAACTGACTCCGGCAGACCAAAGTTAGCTTTACATTGCTGAGATGAAGTTAACTCTCCTGTAGCTAAATTCAACTCCCAAGAGCCAAATTTAGCGGCTTGCAATGCTAATTTTAGTCGGCGATCGCTTTCTTTCAAAGCGGCTTCTACTTGTTTGCGTTCGGTAATATCTCGCGTAAAACACCGCGTATGGATAAACTTTCCCTCTTCCCAATACACATTTGAGTGAATCAGAACATAACGAATCGATCCATCCTTGCAACGTAATCTGGCTTCATAATTATGTAAAGTTTCATTTCTCCTCAACCTTTGCAGAATGTCGTCGATCACATCTTGATCAACATGAAACTCAGTAATAGAGTGTCCGATATACTCAGAACGGGTGTAGCCTAAAAGCTCAAGTTCTGCCTGATTTGCCCAAGCAATTGTGCCATCTGCCTCTACCCAGTGCATCCCGACAGTAGCATTTTCGACAAAATCTGTAAGTTCTTGCTGACTGCGCCGCAGTGCGGCTTCTACTTGTTTTTGTTCCTCGGAAACACGGGATAACTCAGCTAAGTTACGTCTTAGCTCTAATTGGTCGATTACCTGACGACCGAGAGCCTGAAGTGCTTCTACTTGTGTGTTGTTTAGTTCTCGTGGCACATGATCAATGACGCAGAGTGTGCCTAGCATATCACCTTTGGGAGTGACCAGCGGTACTCCTGCATAAAATCGCACAAATGGATAGGCGGCTACTATTGGATTTTTTGCTAACTCTGCATCAGCTAATGTATCCGCTACCACCACCATGTCCTGTTTCTGGAAGCAAAGGTAAGATAAACCCACATTTCGCGGCATTTCCCGTACATCCAGACCTAATTTCGCTTTAAACCACTGACGGTTTTCCGCAATGAAATTTACTAAAGCGATGGGAGTACCACAAATAAATGCAGCTAACTGGGCAATATCGTCGTAGGCTTTTTCTGGTTCTGTATCGAGAATTTGGTACTCGCGGAGGGCTTGGAGTCTTGCTAATTCGTCATTAGGGAACATGAGGGGAACCAGGGCTAGGGACTAGGGGTTAGGGGAACTAGGGATTTTTATCTCTTAATTGTGGGTGCGTTTGCTTGTGGGGATCTAATTTCTCAAGATTGTGCGATCGCATCGGCTCCGGTAGGATTTGAATGCAGACTCCCCTTGAATAGGCTGACATTGATCCTATGGTGAAAGTATCTCAATTGTCGTTGCCAAATTTGATCAAAATTCACAGGCACAATTGCAAATTTTTCCGGCTGCTGTTTTACTTTCTCATGGCTTTGCTGTGTAGCCTCAATACTCCAATTATAGCGGCGGTTCCCGGATTCAATGCTTCCCCTCAAACCATACTTAACCAAATTGCTACCCCTGATTCTTTATTTCAGCAGGGTAAATTGCTTTACAATGCAGGAAGGTTTGCTGAGGCGGTGCAGATTTTACAGCAAGCAGTGAAAGTTTACCAAAATCAAGGCGATACTCTGGGCTTAGCTGCAACTTTGGGTAATCTTTCCCTCGCTTACCAGCAACTCGGTAAATGGAACCAAGCTCAGCAAGCAATTACAGATAGCTTGAATTTGCTGCAAAAATCCCCAAAAAACCAAAATTTGTTATTATTTGCCCAATTGCTAGAGATTCAAGGACGCTGGCAAATATCTACAGGACAAGCGGAGGCGGCTTTAGTAACTTGGCAGCAAGCAGAAAAATTTTATACTCAATTAAAAAATCAAGATGGCGTGGTGAAATCGCTGATTAACCAAGCACAGGCGTGGCGGAGTAAAGGGTCTTATCGTCGTTCTGTAGAAATACTGACATATCTAGAAAAAAAGCTACAATTAGATCCAGGCTCAATCGCTAAGGCGGTGGGATTGCGATCGCTGGGAGATACGCTGTTAGCAATGGGCTATGGGGAAAAGTCTCGGACTATCTTACAGCAAAGCCTGAAGATTGCGGAAAGTATGCCAGCAAATGCAGATATCGGCGCAACTTATTTTAGCTTGGGGAACAATGCCAAAACACAGAAGCAAAAATCAGATGCGATCGCCTTTTATCAAAAAGCTGTTGAATTATCGCCCTCACCCCTAACAAAAGTCCAAGCACAGCTCAATCACCTCAGTTTACTGATCGAAGATGGCGAATTAACAGCAGCTCTCACCCTCATACCATCAATTCAATCACAATTGGCACAACTCCCCACCAGCCGCGCTACTATCTACGCCGAAATTAACTTTGCTCAAAGCCTCAACAAATTACTGAGTAACTATTCTCAATCAACAATTCAATCCTCATCAACGAGTTCTCAAGGCTCAATCCTGAGTATTCATTACTTAGAAATTAATTCTCAAGATGTCGCCAAAATACTTGCTCAAGCCATTGCACAATCTCGCAGTTTGGGGGATCAACAAACAGAGGCTTATGCACTCTTGAGTTTAGGGAATTTATATGAGCAGACAAAACAGTGGTCAGAGGCGCAAAAGCTGACTCAGCAAGCTTTAGTATTAGCTCAGACAAGTAATGCACCGGAAATTGTCTATCGGGTAGATTGGCAACTAGGAAGATTACTCTGGGCGCAAAAAGATATCAAAGGAGCCATTGCCGCTTATGATGCAGCAGTAGATACTCTCCAACTTCTGCGCCTTGACTTAGTTGCAATCAATCAAGATGTGCAATTCAGTTTCCGCGACAGTGTAGAACCAGTCTATCGACAGTCAGTAGAATTATTGCTGCAATCCCAAGGCGGAAAACCAGATGAACAAACATTAGATAAAGCACGCCAGCGCATTGAGGCTTTACAGTTAGCAGAATTAGATAACTTCTTTCGCGAAGCTTGTCTTTCTGGTCATAGTGTGCCTTTAGATAAAATAGTAGACCAGGATAATGCTACTGCGGCAGTAATATATCCTATTATACTAAAAAATGAGATACAAGTAATTGTCAAAATTCCCAAAAAACCTCTACAGCATTACAGCACAACAATTTCCGAAACAGAAGTCAACAACACCCTGCTAGAACTACGGAGAAATATTGTTAATCCTGCGGCAAAAAGCACCATCAAAAAGCGATCGCAACAAGTTTATAACTGGTTGATCAAACCGATTGAATCTGAATTACTTTCCAAACAGGTAGATACGCTGGTGTTTGTACTGGATGGAGCTTTACGCAATTTACCAATGGCATCTCTTTATGATGGTAAGCAATATTTAATCGAGAAATATGCGATCGCTCTCAGTGTGGGACTACAACTACTCGATCCCAAACCACTAGTCCAACAGCAAATCCGAGCGCTCACCGCCGGACTCACTGAACCTCCACCAGGGTACTCTAATTTTTCAGCCCTCAGAGCAATCAAATCTGAAGTCGATTTAATTGCCAAATCTGGAGTCTCCACCACCAGTATTTTAGATGAGCAATTCACCAGCAAAGCACTAGAAAAAGAAGTTAATACCGTTCCCTTCAACATAGTGCATCTGGCAACCCACGGTCAGTTTAGTTCCCGCGCCGAAGATACATTTATCTTAGCGGCTGATGGCCCGATTAACGTCACCCAATTTGATAGTCTGCTCCGCAGTCGCGATGAAAGCAAACCCCAAGCCGTAGAATTATTAGTGTTAAGTGCTTGTCAAACCGCAGCCGGAGACAACCGAGCCGCCCTAGGTTTAGCCGGAGCCGCAGTCAGAGCCGGCGCACGCAGTACCTTAGCATCTCTGTGGCAAATTGACGATCAATCAACAGCTTTATTTGTCGGTGCTTTCTATAAACAGCTCAAAAGCGGTAAAGTTACCAAAGCCCAAGCTCTGCGCTACGCCCAGCTACAATTGCTGCAACATCCCAACTACAACGCCCCCAGTTTTTGGTCTGCCTATGTTTTAATTGGCAATTGGCTTTAGTCATTTGTCATTTGTCATTTGTCATTTGTCATTTGTCATTTGTCATTTGTCATTGGTCATTTGTCATTCTCCTGTTCCCCACACTCCCCTCATCCCTAGGGCGTGTTTTCAAAGTCGCCGTCACCCTAAAGGGTGCGGCTATATCAACAAAGTCCGCCTGCGCGGACTACGAAAAATAAGGCTTTTTAGCCCACGCAGGTGGGCTTTGTTCGTGTAGCCTCAGGCTTTAGCCTGAAGGCGTTTGGGGTTTGAAAACACGCCCTAGCCCCTAGCCCCTCATCCCCAACCGAAAAAACTGGGTATTATCAAGGATAAATTATGAAAATTTATATTTGATCACAAAAACTTAAGAATTCTAGATTTTTGGCATAAATTACGAGAATGCGGCCGATATGTGTATGGCAGCATCGATCACTGGGAACTAAACTTATGACTCACGCTATCTATCAGCCAGAAAATTTCGCTGTACCTTTGCCAATCGCGCAACTAGCACGCAAAACTGCTTTCATGTTTGCCAATCAGCAGCCTACTCCGGAAAAAGCAAAGCAAGTTATACTGAACACCCTAGCCGTGTGGGTGGTCAATGAATACTTGCAAATGATGGAAATTGCTACCGAACTCACAGCTAGTGATAGTTGGAACCCTGTGATCCGCCTATGTGCAGATGTCGCAGATTTAGCAATACCTTCTCTTGGTCGTTTGGAATGTCGCCCTGTAGATAATTATGCACACACCTGCTTCGTTCCCCCAGAAACTTGGGAAGAACGGATAGGTTATGTAGTTGTACAAATTGACGAATCTTTACAAGAAGCAAAGTTACTGGGTTTTGTTCCTAGTGTTACTACAGAAGAACTGCCTTTGAGTCAACTGCAATCCCCAGAAGCTTTCATCGATCATCTAGGTAAACTTAGGCAATCTCCAACCAGCACAAGTGTAAATTTACGTCAGTGGTTGACTGGTATATTTGAATCAGGTTGGCAAAGTATTGAAGCTTTGCAAAATTCCCAAGAAGCAGGGCTAGCTTACGCGTTTCGGAGTGCAGAACTTTTTGAACAACAAGCGCCTAACAAGCCTCATTCCGGTACAAGAAGGGCAAAGCTGCTCGATTTGGGAATCCAAATTGCTGACAAACCCTTAATGTTGATTGTGGATATTAGCCCCCAAACTGACGAAAAAACTAGCATTCGTCTCCAGTTGCACCCCACAGGTAATCAAATTTATCTACCGCAAGGAGTGCAACTCACAGTTTTAGATGATTCCGGATCTGTATTTCTAGAAGCTCAAGCTCGCAGTGCCGATAACTATATTCAGTTGCAATTGCGAGGTGACGCTGGAGAAATATTTAGCGTTAGGGTCGCATTTAATGATATCAGTATTACAGAACAGTTTGTGATCTAAAGGTGCAGCTACTTCCTCACTTGTCAGTACAAGTGTAACATTCTATACTTTTATTTAGCCAAAAGAACTTTGTCTAGTAGGTAGTCAGTATAAAGCTAAAGCACGTACTTACATACTACGCAAAATTTGTCTGGCAGAATACTAGAAGGGAGTTTAAAAATTCAAAAAGCAAAATTCAAGGCTGACTATTGTG
This sequence comes from Calothrix sp. NIES-2100, assembly GCF_002368195.1. Taxonomy (GTDB): domain Bacteria; phylum Cyanobacteriota; class Cyanobacteriia; order Cyanobacteriales; family Nostocaceae; genus Aulosira. Next base: position 6,492,270 of record NZ_AP018178.1, read on the forward strand.
AATTTTGACTTTGAATTTTCAGTAAAAGGGTAGCCACTGTCATGAGTAAGTTAGTGATTCTGAAATTTGCAGACGGTAGTTTTGAGCAAGGGTTTGGTGTGTCCCTGCAAATTGGTGATGAATGCGATCGCCCCGCCACAGAAATCACGGGAAAACTACCTCCATGTCCGGAAATACCCTTATACTACAGCCACTGGCAATCTAGTTATCGGCGTTTAGGTAACGGTTATCGTCTAGATGCAGATAAAGTCCAGATAACGAATGTGTCCATGACACAAGACTGTCTTAACACATCCCATATTTTACGAGCACGTTTTAATACCTGGTTGCGAGCAGAGGAATTTCGTCTCCTCAGGGAGAAATGGCTGGAAAAATTAATGCCCTCAGATGAGGTGCGGGTAATATTGCAAGCAGAAAACAGTCAATTGCAGCGATTACCTTGGCATCTTTGGGACTTGTTAGAACGCTACCCAAAGGCAGAAATTGCCTTATCATCACCAAGCTATGAGCGCGTTCAAAAGCCACGCACCCCCAATAAATTGGTGAATATTTTGGCAATTGTCGGTAATAGCCAGGGAATTGACACCAAGGCTGACCAAGATCTATTGCAACGTTGTCGAAATGCTAATGTCTGTTTCTTGGTAGAACCAGAACGCAAAGAATTAACTGACCATCTGTGGGAGAAAAACTGGGATATTCTCTTCTTCGCCGGACACAGTTCCAGTCAGGGAAGAGATGCAAGTGGGCGGATTTATTTAAATAAAACCGATAGCCTGACGATTAGCGAATTAAAATATGCCCTAAAAAAAGCGATTGAGGGCGGCTTACAATTAGCAATTTTTAACTCTTGTGATGGATTGGGACTGGCGCAAGAACTCGCTGATTTGCAAATACCCCAAATGATCATCATGCGAGAACCTGTACCCGATCAGGTAGCTCAGGAGTTTTTAAAGTATTTTCTCGGTAGTTTTGCTGGCGGTGAATCTTTATACCGATCAGTGCGACAAGCGCGGGAACGTCTGCAAGGGTTGGAGGATCGATTTCCCTGTGCGACTTGGTTACCAGTGATTTGCCAAAATCCAGGACAACCACCATCAACGTGGCAGGGGATAACAAGTGTCAAAAAACAATTCAGTACAATTTCCCCTCTGTTTAGCAAACGCGGATTTCGGGGAGTTCTATTTACCAGTCTGATGATGAGTGCCTTAGTTTGGGGTGTCAGATTTGTGGGAATGTTGCAAAATGTAGAATTGATCGCCTATGACCAGATGATGCGATCGCGTCCTGATGAAGGCCCAGATTCCCGATTACTATTGGTAACCATAGACGATGGCGATCTGGCAATTCAACGCCACAACCGCGAAGAATTAAAAGGAACCTCTCTGTCCGATCAATCTCTCAAGCAACTACTGCTCAAACTGCAAGAGTATCAACCCCGTGTCATTGGTTTAGATATCTACCGCGATTTTCCCGCCGAACAGCCAGATTTAATTCCCTTGCTACAGCAGACCGAAAACTTGATTGGAGTTTGTAAGGGAAGTGATACCACAGAAAAGACAAAAGGTATTGCCCCACCAAAGGAAATTCCCCAACATCGCTTAGGATTCAGCGACTTCATTCACGATCGCGATGGGGTAGTGCGTCGCCATCTATTGTTCATGAATCAAGAAGCCGCATCATTATGTCCTGCGTCTTATGCCCTAAGTACTCAACTAGCATTTCGCTACCTCGTACCATTAGGATTTCAGCCCAAATACACAGCCCAAAATCAGTTGCAACTGGGCAATACTATTGTGCCACGCTTGTCATCTCGTGCTAGTGGCTATCAAAGCATCGATGCCAATGGCGGTCAACTTTTACTCAACTATCGCTCCACTAAAAAGATTGCCGAACAGGTGACGCTCACACAATTGTTATCCGGACAGGTAAACCCCAGCGCCGTCAAAGACAAAATTGTCTTAATTGGTGTCTCAGCCAAAGGCGATTTCCCAGACTACTGGGCTACACCCTACGGAAATAACTTAGATGACCAAATGTCAGGGGTAATAGTACAAGCCCATATGATCAGCCAAATCCTCAGTGCTGTCCTAGATGGGCGTCCGTTGTTAAGGGTTTGGTCACTATGGCTGGAATTGATTTGGATTTGGAGTTGGGCTTTAATTGGAGGATTGCTAGCTTGGCGCTTACCTTCCCTTTCCGGGTTAATCATAGCAGTTAGCGTCAGCGGCGGCGTTTTATATTTATTCTGCTTTGGTTTGTTAATTTGGGGCGTTTGGGTGCCTTTTGTACCCTCAGCTTTATCATTGATCGGCACAGTTGGTGCTATCTCAATACCAAATTCTAAATTTAAAATTCCAAATTCCAGATTAATCCGGGAAAATATTTAAGGCATTACCAAAATTGTGCCGAGATTTCATCTGCTTATTCCCGGTAAATTTTATGAAATCAATTTCAAAATCGGTAAAGCTATCTATAGTACTAGCTGTGGGATGCACAACTGTGCTGGCTAGTCAAATATCGAGCTGGAAAGATTCAGTAAATGCACAGCCTAGCAGTATAGCGACTTCCAACACAACCATACAATACATTCCACCGCCACCGCCACCAGACCCGCCTCCTGGAGGACGGGTTTTAGGAGGAGCCAAGCGGGGTACTTGTCCAGCAGTTAAACCTGAACTCACAGCCCTAGCACCCTTTACTCAGAAAACTCCCACAGAAATGGATGTTTGGGGATTGACGACAGCGGCTCACCCCACTTTCTGGTTTTATGTACCATTAGCAAAAAATTCGGCATTCCCTGCTGAGTTTGTCCTGCAAGATGAAGCCGAAAACCATATTTACGAAACGGCGATCGCTCTGGCAGATCAACCAGGAGTCATCGGCGTTGCTTTACCTAAAACCGTTGCCCCATTAGCGCAGGGTAAACGCTACCGCTGGTTTTTCAACATCTGGTGCGATCGCGAAAAACAATCGCCCCCAATTTATGTGGAAGGAGTGATCCAGCGAGTTAATTTAACAGATGCGATCGCCCAGCAGCTAGAAACTGCTAAACCTCAACAACAGTCTGCCATTTATGCCCAAAATGGCATTTGGTACGAGACACTCACAACATTAGCAAAACTGCGTCTAAAAAATCCTGAAGATAGCAAGCTTCAGGGAGAATGGCGTAATTTAATTACCAGCATCGGTTTGCCTGATGTAGCCACAGAACCGATTGTTTCACAGCCAGCAACGTTTGACTAGCGGGGCTAGGGGCTAGGGATGAGGGGGATGTGGTACCCTGCGGGTTCTGCTTCTCTACGAGACGCTGCGCGAACGCAGTACGACTTCGCGGTAATCGAGCGGAGTCGAGATTCACCAACCGGGGGATGAGGGGGCAGGGGAGAAATAACTATTGCCTAATGCCCAATGCCCCATGCCCCATGCCCCATGCCCCATTGGCAATAAATTTAGATCTGCATCTAAATAGTAAAGTTTTGTAAGATTTAAGATTTTCTTTAGATTTTTAATTTAATATTTTCTTTAGATTCTTCACAACACTGTGTTGGATTCACAAGAGTTGGAGTGGTGGTCATGAACGTATGCCTGGTAAACTCAAAAATATTGCGTCAACTTTGGTCTGTGGTTGAGCAAACTCAGACAAGTGCTCTTGTTGGACTCAGCGATTCAGATTTAGTCAACCAGTTGCTGAGACAGCTTGATAGCAAACAAGCACTTAGCAGTGAAGAAATGAATTCTGTAAACAGTTACTTATTCTCCAGAACACAGCTAATACGCGATTTAGCTTTTGCACGTTCTGCATAGGAGATATATAGATTTTTATCATCGGTATCGAACTCCCATCATATTATTTGGACTTCTCCTTCTCGCCTCAGCTCAAATCGCTGGGGATTTTTGTTGCTGATGAGATAGTTAATGACTACTCATGCGATCGCCCAATTCCTCTCATCCTAAAAATAAGATCCTGTAGGGGTTTCCCTGCCCTAATTACCAACCACCGTTTATCAGAGCGATCGCCGCCTCTATATGAACATAAAATGACCCATAGGTATTTATTTATCCCAGTCTTCAGTCACTAATACTTCTAAATACACAAGTTGAGACAGCTGACAATCTCTCGGAAGATGTGTAAAGTAGTTGAGGATTATTTACTAACTGCAATTATTCAACACATCCTGATATGGAGAGAAAAACTAAACGCCTGTTGCTACTCGTTGTTTTCTGTAGTCTGGCAGGTGTAATCTTAGGAGGAACTACTAGCTGGGCAGAAAGCAATATGTGCTTAGAAGCCAAAACAGTCACCAGTGATTGCTTGACCCAAGACCCCATACAAAAAACTATACAAGGAATGAGTACTGGCTTGGTAGCCGGCGCAGGAGCAGCTTGCGGTGTAGCTTGGCAGTTACGTCAACAAGATTAAACAATTGCCCAAAATCAAAACCGGGGGTTTTCAATTTTTTGGTGTTCTGGCGATCGCTTTTCAAAAAAGGCAACCGCCTGCGAGATGTCGGCTTCTTCAACAACGCGAATTTTCACAAATCATATCGGGTTGCTATAGTAGTGGCTGTCTGCAAGACAACTGGCTATTAGTCATGGCAACCCTATGTTAATTAATGAATTAAGAGATATTAATTTTATTATTTTTCCTGACTGGTCTCATCTGGAAACAGCGATCGCAGAAGACTTGATAAATGTTCTAAGAACTCTGTTCACACATCCAGCTAGACAAGATATCACACTGCTAATCGACAGCCAAAGTTTAGGGGATGAACTCCAAGATAATGCTAACTCATTGCTGTTTGAGACAGTTCTGCAACTTAGCTTAGAGGAAACTGTCTCTGAAGACCTAAATGTCGGGCTTACGGGTCAGTTAACCACAAATGAATGGTCTATTATTAAATCATTAATTAACTTTCGCATCCCCATTAACAACGAAAATAGCTACCTCATCCAGCAGCTAGAAATTGCACACATCCCTACATGTAATTTGTCAGAAATTTTTCAGCCAAATGTTTATGAAGCTGCGCGGATAGAATCTTGGCAGAGATGGGGTGACTATTTCGCAGCTAGTGAATTCCCCGAAAACGCTATTCCATATTACAGCAAGTATTTATCTAGTTGTCCGCACCAGATTGACTATTATCTAAAACTTAGTGAGGTTTTTTCTAAAACTGGTCAGATACAATCAGCTACTCAAACATTACAAAACGGTATTAACAATTGTCCGCAAGCAGAAGAGCTTTATTTTTGGTTAATTCTTCACCTCAAGCACAGCCAAAATTATCTGGAAGCTCGGAAATTCGCTCAACAGGTTACGGAGAAGTTTCCTGATAATTACATATTTAAGATGTTAAGCCATCTGATGCTACCACGAATTTATCATACTCCTGAGGAGATTGATACTTACCGAGGATGGTTTGAGGATGGGCTAGAAAAACTCATTCAAGACATTACTCTCAATAGCCCCGATGACCATAAAAAAGCCTTCATCGGCATCAGCCATCATACAAACTTTTTTCTAGCTTATCAGGGAAAGAATGATGTATTACTACAGCAGCAATATGGACAGCTTGTCCACAAAATTATGGCGGCAAATTATCCACAGTGGATTCAGGCGCGTCCGATTTCTGCTAGTAGCAATAATCAGCGAATTAAAATTGGCTATCTTTCCTATTTTTTATGTAGTTGGAGCGGAACAATTTTATTTTTAAACTGGCTGAAATATGCAGACCAGGAAAAATTTTCAATTTATTCATACCACATAGGAAATGAAATTGATGCTGCTACTGAATTATTTCAGTCATATAGTCAAAATTTCTATCATTTGCCGAATAATTTAGAACAAGTTTGTCAACAAGTTATTGATGACCAAATTGATGTGTTAATTTTTCCCGAAATCGGAATGGATGCCACAACACTTTGTATTGCTGGACTCCGTTTAGCACCGATTCAATGTATGGCTTGGGGACAACCGGTGACTTCTGGATTACCCACCATTGACTATTTTTTATCCAGCGAATTGATGGAACCGGTGAATGGACAAGATCACTACACCGAAAAGCTTGTGCGTTTGCCTGGTGTGGGAATTTCCTATCCTCCTATTAAAGTCAACCCAGTTCGCCGCCACCGATTATTTTTTGGATTACGAGAAGATGCTATTGTCTATATCTCTAGTCAAGCTGCTTATAAATATCTACCGCAACACGATTACATTTATGCAGAAATTGCCCGTCAAGTTCCCAATGCTCAGTTTATGTTTCTCCGTTCTGGGATTCCGCAAGAACGTCTTAAACACGCATTCGCAACTGTAGGATTAGACAGTCAAAAATATTGTGTATTTTCTCCGGTTTTACCCCGTGAAGATTACTTTGACTTACTTTCTTTAGCAGACATATATTTAGATACATTAGATTGGGCAGGTGGGAACACAACCCTGGATGCGATCGCCTGTAACTTACCAATTGTCACTTGTCCGGGTGAGTTTATGCGCGGGCGTCACTCCTATGGTTTCTTGCAAGCCATCGGTGTCACACAGACAATTGCCGATGATGCTTTGCAATATATTCAGATTGCTGTGCGATTAGGGCTAGATATTGATTGGCGATACTCAGTTCGTCAAGCGCTCAAACTTTCCAGCAACGTTCTGTTTGACAATCCTACTGCTACACAACATTTAGAAACATTTTTCCAGCAGGCGATCGCTCTGAAAAAATGAATCCACTTAAATGCATTAAGCGCAGCAAATATGTAATTAGACGTAGTAACCTGTAGATTACGTCTGTACGAAGATAGTTAAGGAAAACCGATAAATTTGATAGCCTGGTGATAGGGTGGTTAAGAATCACCCGCCACACTTTCCAAGGATTTGCTTATGAATTATCAGAAACTAGACGCAGCCCTGGCAACAGCACTCAATGAAGTCCAAAACCCAGAAACACCAAGTTTGACAGTGTTTATCCATACTGAACCTGTTTTAGACTCAACTGCTATTGCTGTGCTGGAAAATTTAGGTGTCAGTGGTGTGACTCCGGGAAAAGATATTTTTACAGCAACTCTTTCTGCAAATGCTATTGTCCAGCTATCTGAGCAACCTTGGGTGCAACATCTGAAGTTATCACAAAAATTGCATTTAGTTAATTCCCGGTTAAATTTTCGGAAATTGAGTGTTTAATGTTTTTGGCGATCGCACTTGTTCACTCACCTAAATTTTAAATTTTTAGCCTAAAACTTGTGCAGAGAATTTGAGAATTATTCTTAATAATCTCAGTAAAGGTTATGTATTCTTTATAGCTATAAAAACAGCATTTTGTCCTAAGTGCGAAGTTCGATTTTCTGAAAATAAACTGAGTTTTTAGATTTAGCTGCTTACTTATAAGTGAAATTTCTGGAGTGATCGCTTAAATTAGTTACGTGCTGAATCATACACAAATCTTAATGCTGTATTTATTGGCAGCGACATTGATTACCGACAGCATTCTGTAAAATTCACGCTTCAGAATCTGCGATCCCCCCTTATCAGCTGCCACATACAGTCATAAACTGAAGGTGAGAGTTGAAAGGCAGTCGGGAGACAATTTGTGAAAAAAGTTTTAGCAATCATACTCGGTGGTGGTGCAGGTACTCGCCTTTACCCGTTAACTAAACTACGTGCAAAACCAGCCGTACCAGTTGCAGGGAAGTACCGCTTAATCGATATCCCTGTCAGCAACTGCATAAATTCCGAAATATTTAAAATCTACGTCCTGACACAATTCAACTCAGCGTCCCTGAATCGTCACATTGCTCGTGCCTACAATTTTAGTGGCTTCAGCGAAGGCTTTGTCGAAGTATTGGCAGCACAGCAAACCCCGGAAAACCCCAACTGGTTCCAAGGCACAGCCGATGCCGTGCGTCAGTATATCTGGCTGTTAGAGGAATGGGATGCAGAAGAATACTTGATTCTCTCAGGCGATCATCTCTATCGGATGGATTACCGCGAATTTGTCCAACGCCATAGAGAAACAGGCGCGGATATTACTCTGTCTGTGATCCCCATCGACGACCGCCGCGCCTCCGATTTTGGTTTGATGAAAATCGATCAATCCGGTAGGGTAATAGACTTTAGTGAAAAACCCAAAGGCGAAGCTTTAGCAAAAATGCGCGTCGATACCACCATTCTGGGATTGAGCAAAGAACAAGCCCAATTCCAACCCTACATCGCTTCGATGGGGATTTATGTCTTTAAAAAAGATGTTTTGGTCAAGTTATTGCGAGAATCTGTAGAAAGTACAGATTTTGGTAAAGAGATCATTCCTGATGCTGCTAAAGATTACAACGTTCAAGCCTACTTGTTTGATGGTTACTGGGAAGATATCGGAACCATAGAGGCATTTTATAATGCCAACTTAGCCTTGACTGAGCAACCCCAACCGCCTTTTAGCTTCTATGATGAAGAAGCGCCAATTTACACCCGCGCTCGTTACTTGCCTCCCACGAAGATGTTAGACTGTCAAATCACCCAATCACTGATTGGTGAAGGTTGTATGCTCAAAAATTGCCGCATCGCTCACTCAGTATTGGGCGTGCGATCGCGAGTTGAATCTGGTAGCATCATCGAAGATAGCCTAATTATGGGTGCTGATTTTTACCAGCCATCTGTCGAACGCCAATGTGACTTGTTCAGCGATGAGGTTTCTGTAGGCATTTGTGCAGATACAATAATTCGCCGTGCCATTGTTGATAAAAACGCCCGCATCGGTAGAAATGTCAAAATTATCAATAAAGACAATGTACAAGAAGCCGATCGCGAAAGTCAGGGCTTTTATATCCGTAGTGGAATTGTGGTTGTGTTAAAAAATGCTGTCATTCCTGATGGCACAATAATTTAAAAGTCCATAGTCAAGAGTCCATAGTCAAGAGTCCATAGTCAAGAGTCCATAGTCAAGAGTCAAGAGTCTAGAGTCTAGAATTTCTTGATCAATGACCAATGACCAATGACCAATGACCATTGACTATTGACCAATGACCAATGACCATTGACAACCTCAACTAAAAATCCCTAACACGCAGCTTTAGTTTTGAAGGTACAAATCGCCCTAAGATTATTAGCGCGGTGATTCAAAAAATATTTCATGGAACTTTTGAGTGAGAATTTACAAAAATTGCGGGGACAAGTTGCAATTATTACAGGCGCTTCACGAGGAATTGGCAGAGCGATCGCACTGGAATTAGCTAGCTATGGAGCTAATGTAGTGATCAATTATGCTAGTTCTAGTGCTGCGGCTGATAGCTTAGTGGCGGAAATTACAGCCGCAGGTGGTCAGGCGTTGGCACTACAATCTGATGTTTCTAAAAGCGATCAAGTTGATTTACTATTCAACACCGTCATTGACAAGTTTAAGCGCATCGATATTCTCGTGAATAATGCAGGTATTACTCGCGACACATTACTTTTGCGGATGAAGCCAGAAGATTGGCAAGCAGTCATTGACCTAAATCTTACTGGTGTTTTTCTATGCACGCGCTCTGCTAGTAAAGTCATGCTCAAGCAACGTTCTGGGCGGATTATCAATATTGCCTCGGTTGCTGGACAAATGGGTAACCCAGGTCAGGCTAACTACAGCGCCGCTAAAGCAGGTGTTATCGGCTTTACCAAAACTGTAGCCAAGGAACTGGCTTCTCGCGGGATCACTGTTAACGCTGTCGCCCCTGGTTTCATCAGCACCGACATGACAAGTAATCTCAGCAACACCGAAGAAATTCTCAAATACATCCCCCTCGGTCGCTACGGTCAACCAGAAGAAATTGCTGGTATGGTGCGCTTCCTCGCCGCCGATCCTGCTGCCGCTTATATCACAGGACAAGTGTTTAACGTCGATGGCGGTATGGTAATGGCTTAGTACAAAGAAAGGCAGGGGGCAGAAGGGGCAGGGGAGTTGATGGGACAAGGAGGAGCCACTGCGTTGGACGGGTTTCCCGGCTTGTAGACGCAAAGCGGCTTCCCGCAGGGTAGCAAGTGGCGTGACAAGGGAGACAAGGAAGATAGGAGAGACAAAGAGACGCGGGGAAATAATAAATGCCCAATGCCCAATGCCCAATGCCCAATGCCCAACTTAGAATCCAAACAGTGCTGGTTCTACGCCCACTTGTTTCCAAGCATGACGAACGGCGTTTTGTTCTTTACTTCCTTGACCATATAATTCTCCTGCAACGGAGATGGTATGGTGTGCTGCCTTAGCAAAATTTGACCGAGAACGCAGTCGATCTCTTAAGGTGACATACCAGATTTTGCCGGCTTTTTCCCAAGCGTAACCGCCGATTTCTATTGCTGCTAGGTAAAAAGCATGGTTGGGAATACCTGAATTGATATGCACACCACCGTTATCTTCAATTCCTCTGAATAAATTCTTTACATGGGCTGGTTGGGGGTCTTTACCCAACACAGAATCATCGTATGCAGTTCCTGGTGCTTTCATGGAGCGAATCCCCACACCTTTGACCCCAGGTGCAAATAAACCTGAACCAATGATCCAGTCGGCTTGGTCTGCTGTGTGATTGAGGACGCGTTGTTTGACTAAGGAACCGAAGACATCAGACATAGACTCATTCAGCGCCCCTGGTTCATTCTGATAGACCAAACCAGCTTCGTACTGAGTAACACCGTGGGTTAATTCATGTCCAATTACATCAATTGACTTGGTGAAGCGAGTAAAAATTTGTCCATCACCATCACCGTAAACCATTTGATTACCGTCCCAAAAGGCGTTGTCATAATTCTGACTGTAGTGAACGGTAGAGTCTAAACGTAAACCGCGATCATCAACAGAATTTCGCTGATATACTTCCTTGTAAAAATCAAAAGTAGCACCAGCCGCATCGTAGGCTTCATTGACTGCTGGGTCTTTGCTGGGAGGATCGCCTTCACCACGTACTAATTTACCTGGAAGCTCTGTACCTTGACTAGCATCATAAATCGTCCGGCGCTTTTCTCCAGTTGATTTCATTGTTGGTATCAGGCTCAAAACATCACGCTGTCCGCGAATCCTTGCGGAACGGGTTAAACTCTGAAAAGCCCATTCACTCTGTTGGGTATTTCCACGTTTGGCGATTTCTTTGAGCATGTGCGGCGGGACAAGACAACAGATAGGACAAATCTGATTAACTGGATGACAACCTTTTGACTTTGCCGTTCTGCGATTCTGACGATACATAGCTTCTATCCTTAAATTATCTAAGTGGCGATCGCCTGATGAAAATTGTGAAAAGCGATCGCCACTTTAATTGCTCCAAGCACATTAGCCAAAATTTACAAATTTCGTCATAAAAAGTTACTCGCTGCGCGTGTCATTGGTCATTTGTCAACAGTCTGTAGGGGCGGGTTTATTTAGATCATTGTTGCTCGGTGAGGATATCTGTGAACCCGCCCGTACAACAGTTAACAGTCCCACCTGCCTCCTCAGGAAATACATTCTACCTTTCGTAGTCTCCCCAAAATGGTAAAGCCGATCAGCAAGATGACGCTCATGGTGGTAGCTACCATCTGTAACAAAGTCAAATGTTGCATTCTCATCGCCAACAAATTACAAACCAAAGTAATTGACCAAAGAGTATATGCAGCACGACGTTGGGAGAATCCCCAAGCTAGCAGGCGATGGTGCAGGTGGTCTTTACCAGGAGTACTCATGGGGTTTTTTCCCGCCATCAGTCGGCGCACAATTACTTGCGTAGTATCCAACACTGGTAAAAGCAAAAATAAAACCGTAGGTATCAGGGAAAATACTGTATTTACTTGGAGCTTACCTAAAATACTAGTTGCCGCTAGCACATAGCCAAAAAAGTAGGCCCCGGAATCACCCATAATGATGCGTGAGGGGTGGAAGTTATGGCGCAAGAAGCCTAGGGCCGCACCTCCCAGTGCAGCCAGTACTAGGGTGGCTGCGGCGCGATATGAAATTTGGGCAGAAACCGCCAACAAACTCATGGCAGTAATAAAACTTACCCCTCCGGCCAAACCGTCCATACCGTCCATTAAGTTAATGGCATTGGTAATTCCTACTACCCAAAATACTGTGAGTGAGATGGAAAGAAACGAGTCTATTGGTGTGCCAAAAGCGATTTCAATTTTAATACCATTCGCATACAGCAACAGTGCTGTGAGAATCTGAGTAAACATGCGCACGGAAGGAGGTAAGCCAAATTGGTCATCAATAAAGCCAACCAGAACTAATATCGTTCCTCCCAAGAGAATAGTCAGTACTTGAGCTAATACACCTTGCAGTTCGATTGGTCGTAAGAGAGTAGCTAATACCAGTGCAGCAATCACGCCTGTATAAATAGCCAGCCCCCCTGCATTCGGCAAAGGTTCTCGGTTGAGTCGTCTGGCGTTTGGTTGGTCAGCCCAACCTACCCGCAAGGCAAATTTGCGTACTGTGGGCATTAACCGCCATGTTACTAGCCAAGCCAAGAGAAACGTAAATACTACAGCCAACCAGCCGGTGCCGCTAGGGTCAGCAATACCTAAAGATTTAAGGGAGTTTTCTAAATTCATCTTAATGGTCAAGGGTCATTGGTCAAGGGTCATTGGTCAAGGGTCATTGGTCAAGGGTCATTGGATTCTGGACTATTTGGTTTCATTTTTTTATCTGTATTTATCATTTGAGTAGTTTAAGGTGTTAGCACTCTGGCGCTGTGAGTGCTAAATTGTCTAATGGAAGCGCTGGAGAAATGAAACATGGCGAAGATTATTGCATTTGATGAAGAATCACGGCGGGCCCTAGAACGGGGTGTTAATGCTCTTGCTGATGCTGTAAAAATCACCCTAGGGCCAAAAGGCCGTAATGTTCTTTTAGAAAAAAAATATGGTGCACCTCAAATTGTCAACGATGGTATCACTGTTGCTAAAGAAATTGAATTAGAAGATCCTTTGGAAAATACAGGTGCGAGGCTGATCCAAGAAGTTGCATCTAAAACAAAAGATGTTGCGGGTGATGGTACTACCACAGCCACGGTTTTAGCACAGGCTTTAATCCGGGAAGGTTTAAAGAACGTTGCAGCGGGTAGCAATCCAATAAGCTTAAAACGGGGAATTGACAAGACTGTTGAGGCGCTGGTAGAAGAAATTGCCAAGATAGCCAAGCCAGTAGAAGGAAGTGCGATCGCTCAAGTTGCTACGGTTTCAGCCGGCAATGATGAAGAAGTTGGCAGTATGATTGCCGAAGCAATGGATAAAGTCACTAAAGACGGCGTAATTACCGTTGAAGAATCTAAGTCCCTGACAACTGAACTAGAAGTGGTAGAAGGGATGCAGATTGACCGGGGTTATATTTCCCCCTACTTTATCACTAACAACGAGCGGCAGACGGTAGAATTTGAAAATGCCCGCATCCTGATTACCGATAAGAAAATCAGCAGCATCCAGGATTTAGTTCCTGTACTGGAAAAGGTTGCCCGTTTAGGTCAATCTTTGCTAGTAATTGCAGAAGACGTAGAAGGAGATGCTTTGGCGACTTTGGTCGTGAATAAAGCACGGGGTGTCCTTTCCGTAGCAGCAATCAAAGCACCCGGATTTGGCGATCGCCGTAAAGCTTTACTGCAAGATATTGCCATTCTCACCGATGGACAGATGATTTCCGAAGAAATCGGCTTAAGCTTGGATACTGCTTCTCTGGAAGCTTTAGGAACCGCCCGCAAAATTACTATCGACAAAGAAAACACCACAATTGTAGCTGGCAGTACTACCAAGCCAGAAGTGCAAAAGCGAATTGCACAAATTCGCAAGCAGTTGGAAGAAACAGATTCCGATTACGATCAAGAAAAACTGCAAGAACGCATCGCCAAGTTAGCTGGTGGTGTCGCAGTGATTAAAGTGGGTGCAGCCACAGAAACCGAACTCAAAGACCGCAAACTACGCATTGAAGATGCTTTGAACGCTACCAAAGCAGCCGTAGAAGAAGGTATTGTTGCTGGTGGTGGTACAACCTTGATTCACCTGTCCACCAAGGTAGAATCAATTAAAAATAGCCTAAAAGATGAAGAAGAAAAACTAGGAGCTGATATCATCGGCCGTGCTTTAGAAGCTCCCCTGCGTCAAATAGCAGACAACGCTGGTGCTGAAGGTTCTGTGATTGTCTCCAGAGTCCGGGAAAGTGACTTCAATGTCGGCTACAATGCCGCTACTGGAGCATTTGAAGACTTAATTGCTGCTGGTATTATCGACCCTGCCAAAGTTGTGCGTTCTGCTTTGCAAAATGCTGCTTCTATCGCTGGTTTAGTCTTAACCACTGAAGCCCTGGTTGTCGAAAAGCCTGAGAAGAAAGCCCCCGCTGCTCCAGCTGATGGCGGTATGGGCGGTATGGGTGGTATGGGCGGTATGGGCGGTATGGGCGGTATGGGTATGTTCTAATATCTGCTGACCCATATTTTCCCCATATAAAGATTTATTAAGCAGTTTGTCTAAACCAAGACAAACTGTTTTTTATATCACTTCTGACCGAGAGGTGAGGAAATGATATCATATCGGCTTGAATAGGTAACCAATGTTGGATGTTAGATTAATTTTGTAAAGTGGGCAATGCCTAAATATTTGGTTGTGGTGAGCAATGATTGATAATGGTGAGTATTTGGCGATCGCCAATCCGCAAAAATCTGGTGTTGAGACTTATTGGATATGAACAAATGACTAATGACTAATGACTAATTATTCAAGGTAAAACCACATGGGCATCAAAATACCCCGTCATCGTAAAGTTATCAAGCCTTCATTGATCAAAGAATTTTATCAACAACCAGGAAATATACCTGGAACTTTAATTATTGATGAAAATGCGGAATATCCGGAAATAATTTTGATTGATTACAACCAACAAGACTACAATCGTCGAAAAATAGAAGTTCCAGAAGAATGCGTTCCTTATCTAGATACAACATCTGTAACTTGGGTAGATGTGCAGGGTTTAGGAAATCAAGACATATTGCAAAGAGTCGGTAAAATTTTTGATTTACATCCTCTAGTTTTAGAAGATATAGTCAATGTGCCAGAACGTCCGAAAACAGAAGACTATGAAGACCAATTATTAATAATTGCTCGGATGGTAGTGCCGAAGGAGAATGCATTTGGTTTTCATAGCGAACAAGTGAGCTTTATATTGGGTAAAAATTATTTGCTCACTGTCCAGGAAGAACCAGAGCATGATTGCTTTGAAGCAGTGCGATCGCGAATTGAAAAATCTAAGGGAATTATTCGGAAATCAAAAGCAGATTATTTAACTTATGCCCTCTTAGATGCAATTATTGATGGCTTTTTTCCTGTGTTAGAACGTTACGGGGAGCAAATTGAAGATTTAGAAGAAGAAGTCATAATTAAGCCGACTCAGAAAACACTACAAAAAATTTATAAAATTAAGCGAGAATTACTACAACTGCGTCGCGCCATCTGGCCGCAGCGGGATGTGATGAGTTCTTTAATGCGAGATAGCGGTGAAATGATAAGTGACGAAGTACGAATATATCTTAGAGATTGTTATGACCATGCGGTGCAAGTAATTGATATGGTAGAAACTTATCGCGAACTGACATCAGGATTGATGGATGTTTATCTGTCAGCAGTGAGTAACAAAATGAATGAAATTATGAAGTTGCTAACGGTGGTTTCGTCAATTTTTATTCCCTTAACTTTTGTAGCGGGAATTTACGGAATGAACTTCAATACTGAAAAATCACCATATAATATGCCTGAACTCAATTGGTACTGGGGATACCCAATGTGCTGGGCAATAATGCTGGCGATCGCAGGTGGATTATTATTCTTTTTCTGGCGGCGGGGCTGGCTAGAAAAGTCTGTAACGATCAAGCAAGATTAAATATAGGGTATGAATATGGAGCAAATATACAAACTTAGTCCAGGGAGTCTATATTTTAAATTATGAGAGGGAACGGCGACCAAAATCTCATTGTTTTGACGCTTTATATCATCGGCGTCACTTACATCTTTAATCTGATGATTGAATCGATTGACGACAAAATTAAATTTGAACATCAAAAAAACGTAGTTGACGATCAACTCAAAGAGCAAAATCTTCAAGACCAAGTAGGGATTTCTTTTAAACTCAGCGCTTCTTACTCATTTGACGAATTGAAAGAATTGTCAGTTAGCATTGAAAATAAATCTGACAATCTCGCCATCTACGTTGATTGGGATAATAGCTCGATAGTCGTCGAACATAGCAAGCAATCACGCCGAGTCATCCGGAAATCACCAGACTTAACCCGTGACTTGGCTGTACCGCAAAGTCCTAGTCTGATCGCTCCCAAGAAAACCCTTTCAGCAGTAGTCACAGCAGAAGATGTTTTCGCGCGTGATGCAGCCACAGGCACTTACTCAGCAAAACAACCCCTAGTCAATATCACTGCTTTGCAAAAAAGTCCTGTCAAAGCGCAAAGAAAATTGTACAACGACTTTGTTAATAGAACAAAGCAGTTAGAATTTTCGCTACAGTTAGTGCTGCGCTTATCTGAAGTACGTGTCGGTTTAGCCCCAGGTGTGAATGTCCCACCAATGTGTATAGTCAATTGTCCTTTCACCATCAGGAAATTGCCTTGGACATACGCCCTACCTTGGAACAAAAAGAAGTAATTCAAATCAGACACACAACGCCATCCAAGATTACACTGGATCTAGGGAGAGAGTAGAGGCAGGCGGTTGCAGATCGGTCACAAACATCGGTTTGAGGAAAGTCCGGGCTCCCCAAAGACCAAACTTGCTGGATAACGTCCAGTGCGAGCGATCGTGAGGATAGTGCCACAGAAAGATACCGCCAATTAGTCATTAGTCAATAGTCATTATGTCATTTGTAAAAACACAAAGGACAAAGGACAAAGGACAAATGACCAAATTGGTAAGGGTGCAAAGGTGCGGTAAGAGCGCACCAGCAACGTCGAGAGGCGTTGGCTCGGTAAACCCCGGTTGGGAGCAAGGCGAAAGGAACTATGGTTGGTCTTTTACCAGTTCCGCAAAAACAGAGCCGCTAGAGGCGTTTGGTAACAAACGTCCCAGATAGATAACCGCCCTCATTGTAGGGAAGTTAAAATAACATCTCTACATTAGGGAACAGAACCCGGCTTATGATCTGCTCTCTTCCTTTTTTGTTAATGGGCATGGGGCATTGGGCATTGGGCATTGGGCATGGGGCATTGATCTCCCTCATCTCCCTCATCTCCCTCATCTTCCTTGTCCCCCCTGCCCCCTTGCCCCCCTGCCCCCCTTGTGATTGAATGTCTCTTGCTTATCCACGCCGTCAGCGCCAGCTGGAAAATTTAGTTAAAAAATTAGGTCTACCCAAGGAAGCACCCATACAATGGCAACTGCTTGACTTAGCGCTGACTCATCCTACTGTCTCTGAGTCAGCAAATTATGAGCAACTGGAGTTTGTGGGCGATGCTGTGGTGCGGCTAGTAGCGGCTGTAGTGTTGTGGGAACATTATCCAGATTGTCCAGTGGGGGATTTTGCCGCAATTCGTTCGGTATTGGTGAGCGATCGCATTCTCGCTCAATTAGCCAGAGAATATGGTTTAGAACTGTATTTATTAGTCGCTGGCAGTGCTACTGCTGATAAAGTTGGTCAAGAATCTCGGCTAGCAGACGCTTTTGAAGCGGTTCTGGGTGCGTTGTATCTTAGCACTCACAACCTCGAGCTGATCCGTCCTTGGCTAGATCCTCACTTCAAACAACTAGCAGCAGAAATTCGTCTCGATCCAGCTAGACTCAACTACAAAGCCGCCCTGCAAGAATGGACTCAGGCACAATTTAAAGTTTTACCAGAGTATCGCGTTGTCGAAGTTACTCAACCCCACCGCAATCAAGAGCGTTTTGTTGCTGAAGTTTGGTTACACGGTAAACAGTTAGGTCAAGGTAAGGGACGCTCTATTAAAGCTGCTGAACAAGCGGCTGCCAAAGTAGCTTTTTTATCTATCAGTAATCAGGAACAACCCTGAACTCAATAGACTCTTAATGCGCAGATAATTCAGTTATTAGTCAAAAGTCAAAAGTCCATAGTCCATAGTCCATAGTCCAGAATTTCTTGACCATTGACCAGGGACGCAGAAGGCGGACAAATGACAAATGACCAATGACCAATGACCAATGACTAATAACTAATGAATAACCAAATTACAATTGCTGTCCTCGGCGTTGGGCGTTGGGGCGTACATTTGCTACGGAATTTTTTAGAACATCCACATGTACGTATTTCTGCGGTTGTAGACCCCAATCCAGAACGTTTGGCAGCGGTAAAACGGCAATTTAATTTAAATGATAATGTATTATTAACAACAGAGTGGCAGGCTGTAAAGCAAGTACCAGATTTAATGGCAGTGGCGATCGCAACTCCAGCTACCACTCATTATCACCTGATTAAGGATGCTCTTAACCAGGGATACCATGTTTTGGCAGAAAAGCCTTTAACTCTAGACTCAGTAGAATGTCGTGAACTTTGCGAGTTAGCAGAGCAAAAACATTTAATACTCATGGTGGATCATACCTATTTATTTCACCCAGCCGTTGAGCAAGGACAAGCTGTGATTCAGGCGGGTAAGTTAGGTAATTTACGCTACGGTTATGCTACCCGCACCCATTTAGGGCCTATCCGACAAGATGTTGATGCATTGTGGGACTTAGCAATTCACGATATCGCTATTTTTAACACTTGGCTAGGTCAGCTACCAGTGAAAGTGCAAGCAACGGGTACTGTGTGGCTACAAACAGGGGACAAGGGGGACAAGGGGCGTAATTACTATTGTTCTTCATCTCCCTCACCCCTCAACTCCGGACTAGCTGACTTAGTTTGGGTGACGCTTACATATGCAGATGGCTTTCAAGCATATATTCATCTATGTTGGCTGAATACCGATAAACAAAGGCGATTGGTGGTTGTAGGTGAGCGTGGTAGCTTGATTTTTGATGAAATGTTGCACCCATCGCCTTTAACTTTACTAAGTGGTGAGATTGAATATCAGGATAAACAATTTCTGCCGATGAATCAAAGCCAAAAGGTATTGGAACTAGAAACAGGCGAACCTTTAGCGCGAGTGTGCGATCGCTTTATTTCTTGTATTCTCAAAAATACTCCCCCAATTGTGTCATCTGGTTGGGTTGGTATGGAGTTAGTGCAAATTCTCACTGCCCTTACAGTATCTCTCAAAAATGGTGGGGAGGCTATTTATTTAACAGGCAATCGGGAATATAGCAATCGTATTTGATTTGCGACAATCACTATTGTTAAGATCCCCGACTTCTTAAAGAAAAAGGGGATCTTGTTTATTGGTAAACAATAGCGCAAGCTTTGGATTTAACTGTGGAGCAAGTACAGCAAGCAGCAGGCAATCAGTCTAGCTAATAGTACCCGCTGCTTGCTATATCTTAATCGCTAGCCTTACATTTTACCGTGCTGCAATACTTGTTGAAGATGGTGGCGGATTTCTTGTGCTTGCTCAATATCAGCCTGCCGCAATTTTTGGAATAATTCTACACAGGGCTGGGAATTAGCTTCCTGTGCATCTTTGATGTAAGCATCGTAGGCTTTAACTGCTTCTGCTTTATTGTGCAGCACGGTGACAAAATCGTACTCTAGGTTGCTAATGGGTTGTTGAGACTGTCCGTTACCTGTAGTAACCATAAATTTTCCCTCTTTTAGGTTCCTAATTAATTTCTACTCACCGTAAAAGAGGGCTTCATCTTCCCAAAAGGGTAGAAAAAATTACTCAGGTGAGATTAAGGGGGAAAGAGGGGACTGTTGACTGTTGACTGTTGACTGCGGTCACTGAAGCTCACTCGAAGTGTTGACGGTTGACGGTTGACGGTTGAGTGTTGACTGTTGTAAGAGTGTCTTCTTGACAAATGACAAATGACAAATGACAAATGACAAATGACAAATGACTATTTATGACAAAGGTGGATTTTCATCACAGCGGCGCGAGTATTGAAATTCTAGGTTTTGCTTTTCCCTAGTTCCTGAATAAGCAATTGGGCAAAATTTAGTATTAGCACTGATGCAATCCATGTGTGGTGTTTTTGCACACACTATTAATAACCCGCCCAAGATGAATAATAAGCCACACATTGCTGCTGTCTGCATTGAAGAAATTTCTAACGCACCATGAACAACTACTTCTCTCAAGACCGATACAATCGTGACTTCGACTGCTACGCCAACAGCAATACTATGCTCTTGTAAGTAAATCATCAGCAGCCGAAATAATTCTACCAAAATCAATACAAAGAGTATTTTTGCTGTGACTACTTTGTAATCTGATGCTTTTGTAACGGCAATAAATATGCCCCACAATTGGAGCAACATGACTGCAAATAAACCTAAACACAAGACTATAACAATTAAGTCTTGAAAAGCCTCCATGTTACGAACGATCGCCTGACGATCAAACCAGCGATCGCAAAATAAAAACCGACTTTTGACGCGCTTTTGCATTGTACAATACCGTTGCAATTGGGATAGGTTTAGACCACACCAGCTAGTCCACCCAATAACCCTATTCTTGCGCAATATTCAGGATTCGCGCCTCAGCGAGGTTGATAATTTAAATTCTGTGCTTGTTGTAACAATTGCTGGGCATTTCTCGCCCATTGGGGATTATTTTGTTGATTGTATAAATCTCTCGCATATTGAAATACTTGCGCCGCTTCTGGATACTTTTTTAATTGCATAAAAACTAACCCAGCACCATAATAAGCGTTGGCATAATTGGAGTTAGATGCGGCTGATTTTCTAAAGGCTTCTAAGGCTTCTGGTAATTTACCTTGTTGAAACCAAATTGAACCAAGATTATAGTGAACTTCTGGATATTTGGGGTTAATTTGTAGCGCTTTGCGAAAAGCTTCTTTTGCTGGCTCGATTTTGCCTTGTTGCAGATAAACTAATCCTAAATGGTAAGCTGGTTCTGGTGCGTGCTGGCTATATTGCATTGCTTTTTTAAAAGATGCGATCGCTCTTTCCCAATCTCGTTGCTGTTCTCTGAGCAATCCTAAGTTATAGTGAGCAAATCCGAGTTTACCATCGAGTTCTATTGCCCGTTGCAAGTAATCATTCGCTAACTGTAAATTATTACCTTCTAATAATGAGCCGCCTAAATTAGCAAAAGCCGGCGCAAAGTTGGGATCGGCCTGGGTTGCTTGATAAAATGCATCTGCCGCAGGTTGTAATTCTCCGGCTTGGCGCAATGCTAGCCCTAAATTATAGTGGGCAGGGGCTAATTTTGGATCTAGCTGGGTGGCTTTTCTAAATAAAGCGATCGCATCTTGCACTCTGCCGGCTTGAATTGCTTGTAAGCCTTGATTTAATGCGTCTAAGGCTGGCTGGTTACTAGATTGTGCTAGTAAATCGCCTCTTGAGAGTGAGAAACTGGGAGCGGCACAGAAAATGCTTCCACACAGCAAAATCAAACTTAAAAGTACAGCTTGGCGCAAATTATGTAACCATTTAAAATAGCAAAACATTTTATATATTAACTTTTCTTTCTTTTCCCGAAACTACTGACTAGAACTTCTGCGTGAGTTCATTTTATCTTTCCGCCTTCAGTTAATTTTTCTTCACAAATTTTTGTGTGAAAATCTAGAGATTTTACAAAACTTAAAAAAATGGCATTAAAGTTTGAGTTAATTAACTTTTCTTTAGCTAAATCTTACAACAGGCTACAATTTTTCGTTGCAGTCATTAAAGGGAGGATAATAACTGGTTAAAGAGGAGATGATTCTCCTTTATAGAGAACCATTTTCTATCCTTGAATACACAGGATAATGCGGTTAGTGGTGACTTACCGCAAGGGAGGTTTTATGAACGAAAAAGTAAAATCGGGTTCGCGGAACGTTGCAATTGTCGGCCCTTATTTAAGTGGGAAAACAACTTTACTAGAAAGTCTGTTGTTTGTCACAGGGGCGATTTCCCGGAAAGGCAGTGTAAAGGATGGTAACACCGTAGGAGATAGTGCGAATGAAGCGCGCGATCGCCATATGAGTGTGGAGGTAAGCGCTGCTAGCACCGAGTATAACGACTTGCGCTTTAATTTTATTGACTGTCCCGGCAGTGTAGAATTTGCCCAAGAAACGTATAGTGCCTTAATGGGAGTCGATGCGGCAATTGTAGTTTGCGAACCCATCCGCGATCGCGTCCTCACCCTTGCTCCTCTGTTTAAATTCCTCGACGATTGGCAAATTCCCCACATCGTCTTTGTGAATAAAATGGACAGGGCAAATATTCATGTTCTGGAAACATTACACGCCCTCAAAGCCGTTTCCAGCCGTCCCCTAGTCGCCCATCAATATCCCATCATGCAAGGGGAACAGCTCACAGGCTTTATTGATATGGTGAGTGAACAAGCATATCAATATCATGCAGGCGCACCAGCTGACCTGATTCCCTTCCCCGAAAATTTAAAAGAAGAAGAACATACAGCACGAGCAGAAATGCTCGAAGCTTTAGCAAATTTTGATGACCACTTATTGGAAGAACTTTTAGAAGATATTGAACCACCCCAAGAAGAAATACTCAAAGATTTAAAAATGGAATTAGGGGCAGATTTAGTAGTCCCCGTATTCTTTGGTGTGGCGGAACAAGATTATGGTGTGAGACCTTTATTAGAAGCTTTGGTACGGGAAGCACCTGAACCGGAAACTACAGCAGAACGTCGTTTAAGCAAAGCAGGCAATACCCCCATTGCCCAAGTATTAAAAACTTACTACACTCCCCAAGGTGGCAAACTCTCCCTAGTCCGTGTTTGGCAAGGTAAATTAACAGATGGCATAGTTCTCAACGGTGTGCGTGCTGGTGGTATTTATCGGTTGATGGGACAGCAACAGCAATCAGTGAATGAAGTATTGGCGGGGGAAATAGTCGCTATCAGCCGTTTAGAAGGCATCAAAACCGGCGATATCCTTTCCACAGAACCCCAGCCGAAAGTAGAATTACCTCAAGCCGAACAGTTGGAACCAGTGTATGCCCTGGCGATTACTCCCGAAAAGCGCAACGATGAAGTAAAACTTAGCAGTGCGATCGCTAAACTGTTGGAAGAAGATCCTTCTTTAGCTTGGGAACAACACGGCGACACCCACGAAGTTATTCTTTGGGGACAAGGTGAAATTCATCTGCAAGTCGCTTTAGATAGGCTGCGGCGGAAATATAACCTCCCCATGACAACCCATCTCCCGCAGGTTCCTTACAAAGAAACCATCCGTAAACCTGTAGCCTCAGTTCATGGACGCTACAAACACCAAAGCGGTGGACATGGGCAATTTGGTGATGTTTTCCTCGATATCCAGCCCCTACCCCGTGGTGAAGGCTTTAACTTCCGGGAAACCATTGTTGGCGGTGTAGTTCCTAAACAGTATATTCCTGGCGTAGAAATGGGCGTACGGGAATTTTTGGCACATGGGCCTTTAGGCTTCCCAATTGTCGATGTGGCGGTAACTTTAACCAATGGTTCCTACCACAACGTTGATAGTTCCGAACAAGCCTTTAAACAAGCTGCTAGGTTGGCGATGCAAACGGGTATGCCCCAAGCCCAACCCACCCTCCTCGAACCGATACTGAAAGTACAAGTAACCACACCCAGCGAATTTACCTCCAAAGCCCTGCAACTTCTCAGTGGTAGACGGGGGCAAATTTTGGGCTATGAAGGTAGAAATGATTGGCAAGGTTGGGATAATATTTCAGCTTACCTACCCCAAGCCGAGATGCAAGACTTTATTGTCGAGCTGCGATCGCTCACTCTTGGTGTTGGTTCTTTCCACTGGGAATACGATCATCTGCAAGAAGTACCAGAAAAACTTGCTGAACGTGTAATTGCTGGTAATGGCAATGGCCATAGTAACGGTAACGGTAACGGCAAATAATCTTGTTGGGTTTTTGAATTAATCTAAAATTAACGCCCTGCGCTTCATTGTGCAGGGCAATTTGTTTACAATATGGCGCTTTTCGTTTGGATGCAGTACGCTTTTACCCCACCCCCAACCCCTCCCCGCAAGCGAGGAGGGGGCTATGATATACGTCATGTGATTAGGAAACGCTATAGTCTTTCTCAATTGGATGCAGTACGCTTTTACCCTTCCCCTAACCCCTCCCTGCTTGCGGGGAGGGGAGCGTTTGCGTCAGCAAATGCGGGGTGGGGTTCCGAACGAACTTCAACCTTAAATTTAGTGATTAGAGATGGTAACACTTCAATTACGACAATTAAGTGTTCCGCCGGGACACAGAGTAATGCTTCACAATATTAGTTGGCAAGAATTTGAAGCAATTTTAGAAGAACTTGGCGACCATCGAGCAGCACGATTAGCTTACAGCCAGGGAACTTTGGAGATGAGAATGCCATTACCAAAGCATGAGGTAGCTAAAGTTATTATTGGGGATTTAGTCAAAATTTTGCTGGAAGAATTAGAGATTGACTGTGAATCCTTTGGCTCAACTACATTTAAACGTGAAGACATGGCTTCTGGCGTAGAGCCAGATGATTCTTTTTACATTCAAAATCATGCTCAGATGATTGGTAAAGAGCGCATTGACCTAACAGTTGATCCACCACCCGATTTAGTAATTGAAGTTGATGTTACTTCTAAAACTCAACTGGAGGCTTACGAAGCGTTAAGAGTCCCTGAACTTTGGTTATATGAAGATGGCAAGTTACAAATTAATCTTCTTCAGGATGGTAAATATATTCGGTCTGAAATTAGTCCTACTTTTCCCAACTTGCCTATTGTGGAAACAATTCTGCATTTTGTTGAACAAAGTAGAACTGTAGGGAGAAGTTCAGCATTGAGAGCATTTAGAAAATGGGTGAGAGAGCAAATATAATATTGCTTTTAATTGAAGATGCGCTATATTTCCAGCAGAAAAAATACAGTCTATTTCTGGTAAATAAGGTACAGGGGTAGGGGCACGGCAGTGCCGTGCCCTTACAATTATATGTACTTCACTTCTATAATTTTTATTATTTTGACATTGGATAATCATCATACAGCCCGTCATCTTCTAGTGCATAGCCGTTCAGAAAAGCATCATGGGTACGGGTGTATTTTGTATTAGCAATGATAGCTGCTTCAATTTCTTCAGGATAAGCATCTGCATATATCCAAGCATTAACTAAATCTGCTGCGCTGAGATGGGGATAATCTTGCAAAAGTTGAACTTCAGTAATTCCCAGACGGCGTGCTTCAACTAATAGCCAAACCGCAATCCGAGTTCCTGCAATACAAGCTTCTCCACCACAAACATTTGGCGTTTTAGTGATACCTTTTGCTCTAATATTGCTCATTAGCTATCCTTGAATCAATGCTTGAAAGCGCTCATCATCTCGAATACTATCAAAATCAGAGTTAGTTTTTGCCCATTCACGACATTCTTCTGGATTAAACTTAATTGCTTTTTTCAGGTTTTCAACTGCTTGCTCAATGTCACCTTTGACAGCATAATAGCGGGCTTTATTGTACAAAGCTAGGTGGTCATCAGGTTGAATTTCGAGTACTTTGTCGTAGGATGCAATTGCTTGTTCATTGTGTCCTAAATTCTCTAGCGCAATCCCCCGGTTTCCCCAAGCTTCGTAGTAATCAGGCTTCAATGCTAGTGCTTTGTCATAGGATTTAATTGCTTCTTCATCATGTCCTAAATTCCCCAGCGCATTTCCTCGGTTTCCCCAAGCTTCATAGTAATCAGGTTTCAATTCTAATGCTTTGTCATAGGATTTAATTGCTTCTTCATCACGTCCTAAATTCCCCAGCGCATTTCCTCGGTTGTGCCAAGTTTCGTGGTCATCAGGTTTCAATTCCAGTACGTTGTCGTAGGATTTAATTGCTTCTTCATCACGTCCTAAATACAGGAACGCATCCCCCTGCAAGCTCCAAGTTCCGTGGTTATCTGGTTTCAATGCCAGCGATTTGCGATACGATGCGAGTGCTTCCTCATCACGCCCTAATTTATTTAGCGCATACCCTCGTAAGCTCCAAGCTAGGTGGAAATCTGGTTGCAATTCTAGTGCTTTATCGTAGGATGCAAGCGCTTCCTCATCGCGTCCTAATTCATTTAACGTATAGCCCCGTAAGCTCCAAACAGGGTAGAAATCTGGTTTCAATTCCAGTGCTTTATCGTAGGATGCGATTGCTTCTTCATAGCGTCCTAAATTCCCTAACGCACTCCCCCGTAAGTACCAAGCTCGGTGGTAATCAGGTTTAATTTGCAATGCTTTGTCAAAAGATGCGATCGCTTCTTCATAGCGTCTTAATTCATCCAATGTATTCCCCCGACTGTTCCAAGTTTCATAGTCATCAGGCTTAAATTCCAAAGCTTTGTCAAAGGAAGCAATCGCTTCTTCATTGCGTTCTAATTTATGTAGCGCACTGCCCCGTAAGTACCAAGCGTAGTATTTATTAGGATTAATTTTCAGTCCTTTGTCAAAGGAAGCGATCGCTTCTTCATTGCGTCCTAAATTCCCTAACGCAATCCCCCGGAGGTTCCAAGCTAGGTGGTCATCAGGTTTAATCTCTAAAGCTTTGTCCAATGATGCGATCGCTTCTTTATAATTCTGTTCAGCAGATTGCAATTTTCCCAAGTTAATCAGTAAATCACATTGACGATCGGGTGATTGATGATCTGCTGCTATTAATTCTTGAATTGCTAATATTGCTTGAGTTCTTTCTTCTGGGGTGAGGTTGAGATATTTTTCATAATCACCATCCTGAATAATGCGTGATGACTCTTGTTCTAAAGTTTCTGAATCTATAGGAAATTCAAACAAACCTGAACGCCAATCAAAAAAATCAGGCGCACGTTGAATAAAATATTTAATTGCAAATATCGGTAGCAAGAATACAAAACAGATATTAAAGTTATCTCTAAACCGTTCTCGCTGTTGGTTAAGGTTAATTAAAACAGGCGGTACACCCTTCCAACTGTATGAATAAATATCTCGGCTATTCCAACCTGCAAGGCTTTTGCATTCTTCATATTCATAAAATGAATGCTCTAATCCTGTAATAAATAAAATTTTTATCTCTTTTTTATTATCTAAATTATCAATTATTTCATATAAATTATTCACAGCTTGCTCAAGCCGTAGAACTGCAATATTTTTATTGGGAATATCTTCTTTAACTTTGGTAATTAACTGCTCACCCTCAGCCGGAGAGCAACGGACAAATAATAAGCCAAAGCCTTCTGTAAAATTCAGCGTGCGGACTAAGGCTTGATATTCTTCATCTCCTTGTGATGGTAAATCCTGATCCCAATCCGTCAGTTCTAGCGCCATAATCTTAACTTTGTCATGCCTGATATTAACCGTTAATCAATACCTTATTCCAATTCTATGTGAAGTTGCGTTATATCGCCCTCACCCTATAAGGGTGGGGCTAAATCAACAAAGCCCACCTTTGTGGGCTAATTAAGCGCATCTTCATCCATAAACTGTATTATGCATCTTTAATATTGAATTGAAATTACAGCCCACGGAGGTGGGCTTTGTTTGTATAGCGACACCCTTCTAGGGTGTTGCGTTTTATCTACGCCGGATACAATCGATTAAAGGTATCTTGAAATTCTTTAATTCCTTTGATGAGAGGATGAATATCATACCAAACTTGACTTTCTCCTTCTCCATTTAAATAACGATATTCTAAAATACAGCGATTAAATAATAAACCTCGATACAATGCATCATTTTCTATTTCCTTAGAATGATACACAGTTGCCAGTGCTTCCCATTCATTCGCAAAAACTGTATTTCGATAAGTATTTCGTAACTCGCTAAATGAGCGCTGTAAAGCTCTGGTAGGAATTGGTAAGCTATTAGTGTATTTAATCGCCTCCTTCATTAATAATAATAAATTTCTCACATGACCTCCACTCATGAGGCATAATCTTTCTAAAGCTTCTCGCTGCTCAAACATATCGACAATAGATAAACTTGAGTCGATTAAACTCAGACGCTTTTGCAGGATTTCTGTAACTTTATTAATTCCCCTTTGGTATGGTTGATTTTCCGGTGTTTGTACCATAATCATTGGCAAAACCTGAGTATTACCATAAATATTGGCTAGGTCGGCGGCGCGATTAGAATACAGCAAAGAAATGGGTATTGTGTACAGCAAATGACAATCTAAAGCTTGAAGTTGTTCGCTACGATCAAGAAAAATTTGGTCGTGATTACTGCGTCCATCTTCTTGAGGTATCGGTACAATCCGGTCTAGGTTATCAGCAATTAATACAAGTTGAGAATATCCTGAAGGTAAATTCTTTTTAGCATCTTGAATAAACTCATTTAATGCTGCAATCAAAGTAATTGTATGGGGATTAACTCGCTCGCGGATTTTTTGACGTTGAGTGGGTTCTGTGCGTAAGTTTGCTGTTAATTTGGCGAATTGGGCAATTTGACCTTCTATACTTAAGCTTTGTAAGGAGACTTCTGTTAATGCTAAATCTTTTAAATCTTGCCAACGTTCGCTTAACCAGTTTAATAAACTAGCTGGGGAAGTGGTATCTTTTAATGATTCTAGTAAGTGGCGAGTACAAGCTAACAGAATATCAGTATATTGGGCATCTTCTGGATCGATATCTTGTTCATCGGCGGGAAAATAAACTACAAAGCAACCTTGCTCATCTAAATGTTGCTGTAACCGCAGTAATTCAGTTGACTTTCCAGCACCGCGATGACCTGCATATAATTGAGAGGTCATTCGGTTTGAATATAAAATCTCTCTACCTACTTCTACTAATATGTCCCCATCTCCCCGCACTTCTGTACAATCAACATAAGCGGGATCTCCGGCGGGTAAGGGGCGAAATGGGTCAAAAGCATTGTATATCCGCTTTAAAAGGGCAAAATCCGCAACCATAAATCTGAGTTTCTGATTTTAGCGCCATATTATCGCAAACTCACGGCGATAGGTAGAAAATTAAATTGTCGGGTGTGTTATTGCTGAAAGTAGGGTATTTTTGAGATTTTACGGTGTCGTACCCTCAGTAGTAACAGACCCTACTTCAAGAATGAAGCTCAAAGGTTCATTAATGGAGAAAATAACCTCATTAAAGAGACTCAAAGCTTCATTAACGGAGATAATAGCCTCGTTAAAGAGGCTCAAAGCTTCATTAACGGAGATAATAACCTCATTAATGAGGCTCAAAGCTTCATTAACGGAGATAATAGCCTCGTTAAAGAGGCTCAAAGCTTCATTAACGGAGATAATAACCTCATTAATGAGGCTCAAAGCTTCATTAACGGAGATAATAACCTCATTCGTGATTTTGTGATATTCGTTGGCGGTGCATAATTGCGGGATGATTTGGAAATTTGCATCAAAAATCATCACCGGATTACCGCGTTCAGGTGTGTCAATTTAAGGTGAAACTCTTATAAAAACGTGATTTTGGATTCACTCACTGACGATGAAGCTCCGCGTCACCCCACCCCGCCAAAGCTGCGCTTTGTCTCCCTGCCCCTAATCCCCAAAGGGGGCCCCGAGTTCCCCGCAAGCGAGGAGGGGTTGGGAGGTGGGGTGAAATGACTGTGGGGGAAGCATTTGAACTTAAATTAACACCTATGCAGCGCCTTCTCGGGAATTCCAAGTACAAAATATGCCATTGTTGAAGATCCGCGTTACCCCACCCCGCCAAAGCTGTGCTTTTTCTCCCCTCCTCGCTTGCGGGGAGGGGCTGGGGGTGGGGTAAAATGGCTGTGGGTTAAGCTTTTGAACTTAAATTAACACCCGTGCAGCGCGTACTAGGTTATTTGGATGTCAAACTGCGCTGGAATGTTGATTAACTGACACAATTCCCAACTCACTACGCCATTGATCTAGGGGTTTTTCCCAATGTTCTTCCCACTTTTGCGCCATGAAAGGTTTGGCTACAAGTCCCATCTCCCAACCCAGAAAAATGTGCTGCATTGCGGTTGTGAGTTCATTTGCTTGACTTAAGCTACTAATTATACCTGCGGTCATAATGGCGATCGCAATTGGCGATCGCATCTGTGCTAGCTGAAAGGCTTGTAAACCGAGTTCGCCGGCTGGATGAGTGCCAAACCCAGTGACTATATGATGAATGTCATGGGTCTGGCTACGGCGTAAACTTACATAGCTAATATCATCTTGGATTTGTCGTTGGCGATAAAATACTGGATCAAGATGATTAGCTTTGAGATGAGCTGCAAAGATATAACCCAGAGAATCTGTGGGGTAAGTGAGAAGTTTTTCTAGGTCTGGTAGAGGTGCTAAATAACGTTCTTGAATAATTTCTGCAACTTCTGGTTGTGATTTGAGAAACTCCACAGAAACTTGGCTGAGTTCTGTTTTAGCCAGAATTGCGTCTAAATCGTAAATTGCTTCAAAGATTGCTGAACCTTGTGTGAGTGAGCAAAAGCTATTGAGAGCCTTAATTTGTTCTGTTAAGGGAATTTCTAATTGAGTCGGTAACATGATGCAAACCTCTTGTAATCAGTAAACACAATCAAGACATTCATGGCTGATGTTTTATTCGCGCCATCCCTACTTGCTGCTGTGAAAGAATCTACGAAGACTTTTGAGAATTGATTTCTCAATCAAAAATTCAACTAGTTGCTGCGCCGAATCGAGTCCTGATCTGTTAATACACCATCTCTGACGACAATTCCCGGCTGACAATCCCAAATTTCTGTGAAAACATATCGATTCTTGCAATTGCGCCGCCTAATGCACATTTGGGATTCAGTCCTAGTAATCCATTGTGTCCGTAGGGCGGGGTCTCTCCCATTGGTGTCAACTTAAGTCAAAACGCTTATTCCACGGGCATTTTACCCCACCCCTCAATCCCCTCCCCTTGCCAAGGGGAACTCGGGGCCCCCTCTGGGGATTAGGGGCAGGGAGGTTTTGCGTCAGCAAAGCCGGGGTGGGGTGACGCGTTGAGTGATGGTAAGCGAGTGAGTTCAAAATCACGTCTTGGCAAGAGTTTCACGTTAAGTTGACACGTATGGGTCTCTCCCCGCCCTTTGCAACCATCAATGAAACACAATCATTGATGGAATCGCTATTACCATTGTGTAAAAGGATGTTTGACTAAATTGCTGTTGAAATACTTGGGGTTATCTGAAACTTCCGCACCAATCCAGATTGGTAGTTCAATCAGTTGCTTTTCATCACTCAATTCAACTTCTGCGATTATCAGTCCTTTATTGACACCATCAAACTCATCGATTTCCCAAATCAAATTACCGTATTCTATTCTGTAGCGCATTTTTTCGATTAAAGGGCGATCGCATAAAGTATCGAGCATTTCTTGAGCATCTTCCACAGGGATAGGGTACTCAAACTCTGATCTGGTATATTGGACAGTCCCCCCCTTAATGGTTAAGTAACCTTGGTCTTTGACGATCCGCACACGTACTGTAGCTTGTTTTGCAGTAGAAATATATCCCTGAACATATCGGCTACCTTGGGCTAGCTTTCTCCAGCTATCGCCGTTGACTAAAAATTTCCGCTCTATTTCTGCTGCCATTGTAATTTAGGT
Source organism: Calothrix sp. NIES-2100 (assembly GCF_002368195.1). Classification (GTDB taxonomy): domain Bacteria; phylum Cyanobacteriota; class Cyanobacteriia; order Cyanobacteriales; family Nostocaceae; genus Aulosira. The sequence continues at coordinate 6,523,769 of NZ_AP018178.1, forward strand.
TGAATGTAAGATATATAAACCTAATCTAAGTTGAGAACTGGAATTGTCCAAAAGGGAACAGGGAATAGGGAACAGAGAATAAGAATTTTCCTGTGTAATCGCAGTCATTGAAAACACGCCAATGCCCAATCCCCAATGCCCTATGCCCAATCCCCAATGCCCTATGATCTCAGAATGTCTAATCTAGTTTGGTTATCACAATTGCAACAACACCGGGCGATCGCAGTTATCCGGGCGTCAAAGTTAGAATTGGCAAAGCAAATGGCTTTGACTGTCGCAGCAGCGGGAATGCAGTTAATTGAGATTACTTGGAATAGCGATCGCGCTGGGGAATTAATTAGCCAACTCCGCCAGGAATTACCCCATTGTACAATTGGGACTGGGACGCTATTTAACGTCTCACAATTAGAAGATGCGATCGCCTCTGGGGCGCAATTTCTCTTTACACCCCATGTTGATTTAGCCATGATCAAAGCCGCAGTAGCCCAAGATGTACCGATTATTCCCGGCGCGCTGTCACCTACAGAAATTGTTACCGCTTGGAATTATGGCGCTAGCTGTGTCAAAGTATTTCCTGTAGAAGCAATGGGAGGAGCTAATTATATTAAAAGCCTCCAAGGGCCATTGGGCAAAATTCCTTTAATACCCACAGGGGGGGTAAATTTAGAAAATGCCAAAGAATTTTTACAAGCAGGTGCGATCGCTGTCGGTTTAAGTAGTCAATTATTCCCCAAGCATTTAGTCACCGAGGGAAATTGGCTGGCGATTGCCGAACAGGTGCAAAAATTGATACAACAGATAGGATACTTTAGGGTAAAAACAGAAAATTTTCCCTAAACTTCCTATTAAGTGTATTTACGATGAAAAGCTTGATTAATCATCACTGGATGCGCCGCCTAGCTATACTGCTTGCGGGTGTAACACTCTCGGTGAGTGTAGTAAATTCGGGAGTGTCTGAAGTTTCAGCAAAAGCAAAAGATGATACAACTGTCAAAAGCATCGAGACACTAAAACAATCTCAGAAACGTTGGATTCAAATAAATCTTGCTAAACAACGGCTAATTGCTTGGGAAGGTAAAACACCTGTTTATGCGATTACTATTTCCACAGGTAAAAAATCTACCCCCACGCGCATTGGTACTTTTAAAATTCAAACCAAATTTAAATCTACCAGAATGCGTGGTAGAGACTACGATGTTCCAGATGTCCCCTATGCGATGTTTTACCAAGGTAGCTACGGAATTCACGGAGCTTATTGGCATCGCAGGTTTGGTACTCCCGTCAGTCACGGTTGTGTGAATGTTGCCCCAAATCATGCTAAGTGGTTATTTAATTGGGCATCAGTAGGAACAGCAGTATTTATTCATAAGTAATGGGCTAGAGTCAATAGTCAACAGTCAATAGTCAACAGTCAACAGTCAACAGTCAACAGTCAATAGTTAACAGTCAATAGTCAATAGTCAACAGTCAACAGTCAATAGTCAACAGTCAACAGTCAATAGTCAATAGTCAACAGTCAACAGTCAACAGTCTGTAGGGGCGGGTTTATTTAGATCATTGTTGCTCGGTGAGGATATCTGTGAACCCGCCCGTACAACAGTCAACAGTCAACAGTCAACCGTCAACCGTCAACCGTCAACCGTCAACCGTCGAATTAATATGAATCTGGCTGACATTCCCTTAATTGACCAACACGCCCACAATATACTACGACCGGAAGTAGCGGCGCGTTATCCTTTTGCTGGGGCTTTTACAGAAGGATATGACGAGGAGATAGTTAACAATCATGCACGTAATACCTTCTTTTATCGGCGTAGTCTCCGGGAAATCGCGGCTTTATTGGAATGTGAAGCGCAGGAAAGTGCGATCGCGGCGCGGCGAGAAAGTTTAGGATTAGAAAATCTCACACAGCTTTATTTTCGGGCGGCAAATCTAGAAGCAATTTATCTAGATGACGGATTAGAGCCTGAGAGTATCTTACCGCTCTCATGGCATGAAAAATTGATTCCTGTCCGCAGAATTCTCCGCTTGGAGGTGGTAGCAGAACAACTAATTCCCCAAACAGAAGATTTTGCATCTTTCCTCACTAGATTTCAAAGCGAAATTGATCCACCACCACCAAGAGTTGTTGGCTTCAAGAGTATTGTTTGTTACCGTACTGGGTTGGATGTGCAACCTGTAACTTTTGAAGTAGCAGCATCTCGCTTTTACGAAATTAAACGACAGCTTACTAATCAACCACTACGTCTAGTTGATAAACCTCTGATTGATTTTTTACTACAACAAGCTTTATTAATTGCGGCTAAATATCGGCTACCAGTGCAATTACATACTGGCTTTGGCGATCGGGATTTAGATTTACGATTAGCCAATCCTCTCAATTTGCGATCGCTTTTAGAATTACCCCAGTACCGTCAAGCACCCTTGGTATTACTACATGCTGCCTATCCTTATATGCGAGAAGCGGGATATTTAGCTTCTGTCTATCCCCAAGTCTATTTAGATTTTGGTTTGGCAGTACCATCTTTAAGTGTATCAGGGATGCGAGAGGCAATCAGGCAATTGCTGGAGTTAACTCCTACTAGTAAACTCATGTATTCTTCTGATGCTCATACAATTCCTGAGTTGTATTATTTAGCCGCTAAATGGGGGCGTCAGTTATTGGGAGAAGTGCTAGACCAAGCAATTCAAGATTCTGATTTAACTGGGGATGAAGCTTTGGCGATCGCTACTGCAATTTTACGCAAAAATGCTTTATCTCTGTATAGATAATTAAATACCCGACTTCTTGGAGAAGTCGGGTATCTGAGTCAAGTAATACCAATTTAATGTGAAGTTGCGCATATCCCGATCCCCCTAAATCCCCCTTTTTAAGGGGGACTTTGATAGATGTTTTCCAGTTCCCCCCTTTTTAAGGGGGGCTAGGGGGGATCGAATTCTATGCAGCTTCATAAAGAATTGGTATAACTGCTAAAAACACTAGATTTAAGTTACTCGTGGTTTGATATATTGCCGATCGAGTCCTTTATATTGCCCATCCAGACCTTGTTTTATCCAATTCAAACATTCAAATTCTGATTTGAATAATTTTGGTGCGGCAATATTATTCAATAACTCCGGTGGGTAGTGGTCATAAAAATATTTACCCTCCTGTTGACAGACGATTACTAAATTGTTGCGGTAAATATAGCGTGATTTAAAACTATCTCCACTGTTGATAAAATCGGACTTTTGGTCAATATGCTCTTTGGCAATATCAATGATATTACCGATACTACTGCCATAGATTTTCGCTGGATTTTCTGCTTTGTGAAATTGGCTTTTACTTCCAATTTCTGCCAATAATTTATATGAATAAATTTCGTAATTATCGGCTTTACCAAAAACAAATGGAATGATGAGATATCCTTTATATGACACTGAGTTTTCATAAAGAAGACGACTCATCTCAACCTCCTTTGGTGTAATGCTCCCTGAGTTTTAGCCCCAATTCTTTCTATGCTAACAGATTATCTATTTCTGTTAGTTATTATTTAATTATATATATTTAGATTGTCTTTTGGACAAGAGGGTTATCCCCCCTTATTTTGAAGATAATAGAAAGAAAAGAGGACTAACAGCAACCTGTGCAATTATCATTATCGCTCTTGAGGAAATTAGTAAGTATTAGATATATTGCAAAAGTCAAAAAATCTTGATTTTCTTGGTTAAGATTAATTCTTAATTGCGAAATTCGCACATAATACTAGATTTCTAGATTTGAATCTGTTGCCGAATTGTAGAGCATTGGTATAAAATCTCATCACAATTTCTCGATTAGCAAGAGTAATTACTAATTTATGCTGCTAATCTTGATATATTTCATACTTGAAGCTGAAAGATTTTTAGTTTTGAACAAAACATCAAAAATCTGGACGCTCACCATAAACTCAGCTGGTTGGGTGGAAGAGAGAGGTGATTCCAAGGTAGAGGTGGAACTGCGACACCATTCTGTTCTAGCAAATTTTGAAAGTGACGCGCCGTATTGGGCGATCGCTCTTCCATAGGACAATGAACAAAGAAATAAATCCGCACTCCCGCCTGTAACCATTGCTGAATCTGCGTCACCCACTCTTCCATAAAAGGTTGATTCACAGATAAATTCGGATGAGAAATAAACCGAATTAGGCTAAAAGGCGCTGTGACGCTAAATTGTACTGGTAATTTGGGTTTGCGTCTTTCTGATTGTAGCTGCGGGTCATCATCTCCCGTATAGATAGGGCGTGAATCTAACAAAACTCTGCCCACATTTAACTTTTCTAACAGCGTTGTCAAATTACTCGCATGGGGTTCTATAAACCAATCTTGATGGCGAACTTCTAAGGCTAGGGGTGCTACCTTGTGCGGCCAAGCTTCTAGAAAACTAGCCAAATCTGCCATTAATGTAGGTGCGTAACTTGGTGGTAATTGGGCAAATATCGGCCCAAGACGCTCACCTAAAGCTTGCATTCCCTCCAAAAATTTTAAAGCCGCCGGAATCTGGGGTTGCAACAAACCCTCATGGGTAATACTTCGCGGTAATTTCAAACAAAATTCAAAACCTGGGGGTGTTTCTGTTCTCCAACGAGTGACAGTTTCCTGATTTGGGATAGCGTAGAAAGTGGTATTACCCTCAACAGTTGTAAACCGCCGACTGTAAAGGGAAAGAAACTCAGCTGTACGAGTACCTTGGGGGTAAAGTTCGCCCACCCATCCTTTATACGCCCAAACTGCACACCCAATAAAAAAGTTCACAAGCTTTACGCCCAAAAGCTTTGATGTTCCATACTCAATTGTACAAGTTTTGGGCATTGGGCATTGGGCATTGGGCATTGGGCATTGGGAAGAAAACTCCCCACACTCCCTCATCCTCCTCATCCCCCTCATCCCCCTCATCTCCCTCATCCCCGGCTCAATATAGGCGAAAATGAAATCTTGACTTATTGTTGCAAAAGCCTTGCCTGATGGATGGTCGAGAGTTCTATTCCAGTTTGATTCGGCTGCATATTCTGCATCATGCAGTTGAGGAGCCAATTTTTGGTCTAGGTATTATTGAAGAATTGGCACGTCACGGCTACAAACTCAGTGCTGGAACACTCTACCCGATGCTACACGATATGGAGCGCAAGGGATACCTGTACTCTGTTGAAGAGCGCGTGGGACGACAAAGCCGAAGAATTTACCGAGCTACTGATTTAGGAAAAATTACTCTAGAGAATGCCAAAGAAAAGGTACGAGAATTATTTGGGGAATTGTTCGAGGAGTCGTAAAATTATCTCCTCACCGAAACAGTGAAGATTAAAATCTGCTTTTCCAGCATTGCTGGCTATGTTAGCGAAGAAAGGCTACAGGGCAAGAGGGAAGATTTAAGTATTAAATAAAATTAAGTCTTTTGTACTTTTGCATAAGAGTTAAAGCCTTTTAATTTATCAAAAAGCAAGTCCATAGCAACTTTATTAAATATCCTGAATTTATTCATGAGGATTTCCTCCTGCTGCATGTATCAATACTTCTGCCTTCTTAAAAAAGCCTTTTTATAGGAGCTAATCAGCGCGATCGCACTGCCCAAAAATTCCCGTAACACCTCTGCCTTATACTCTTCCATTAGATAGAAGCGGAATCCTCTTCTAATTATTTAAAGTAAACCTATTAAGGTAAAGCTAATTTTTTTCTGCGCCGGGAATGTCTCGGCGTTAGATTTTCATAAATCTCAAATAGTAGAAACTTTAAGTCCTAAATAAACTCATTATTAAGCATATTCGTAGTCAAATGTATAGTCACAAATACAGTTTAAGCACCATACCAAGCAAATGGCTGAGTAAAGCAACGCTTTTAACACTCTTTGTCACCGGGATTACTGCTTGTGTTCCCGATCCAAAGCAACCTGATGTTGTTGTTGTTCCTACGCCACAAGCAACGGTAACCGTCACCGCTACACCACAGGTAACAGCTACCGTTGTTGTTACTCCTACACCACAAGTAACAACTATTGTTCAGACTGAACCAATCACGGATGTATTAGTAATTACCAACGCTAATAAACAGACACTTGTAAATAGACCAGTACAGTTTACAAATGTGAATGTTCAAAGTGTAGTAGGCGATCGCGCTTTTTGGATTGGTTCAAGTAATACTCAACGAGTATTTGTAGTTTTGGCTCCCAAACTAGATGCGGGAACTGCTGAAAATAAGGTTGTTGTCAAACAAGGACAAACCCTAGATTTAGCAGGTGTACTCAAAGCAGTACCCAGTGTCAAACAAGCACAGCAGCAGTGGAAGGGTTTAACTGCTACTGAAGCTCAAGGGCTAAGCAACCAAGTAATTTACCTAGAAGCAAATCAAATTAAGTTTAAGTCTACCTGATATGTAGATCAAAAAAATATTTAACGTTTAACGTGAGCCTCGAAGGGAAGCACACATCATGTGCGTGCAGATTCACCACAGACTTGTACCCTTGTTCGACAAGCTGTTTTAGTGTCTGGGCGGAAAACTCATCGCTCACTTTCTTGATCTCACTCATGCATACTCCATAAACTCGATTGAATTACCGTATTATTAGCTCTGACATGGTAACATAGACTAGCTTCTCAATATATAGATTTTCGTTATCGAAAACCGATATATTAATTTTGTCGATCAAATCATCAGGAAAAGTATAGTGACACCGGAAGCTGAGGGTATCCAAAAAGAGCCGGAAGCAGTTTCCTATAACGCGCTGACTCCCAGAGAAAAAAAGCAGCGATTAACGGAATTAGCAATCGTGTTTTTGCGACTGGGGGCGATCGCTTTTGGTGGCCCTGCTGCCCACATCGCCATGATGGATAATGAGGTGGTGAATCGCCGTCAATGGATGAGTCGGGAGAAACTGTTAGATTTGCTGGGGATGACAAATTTGATTCCTGGGCCGAACTCAACGGAATTAGCGATTCACATTGGTTATGAGCGAGGTGGATGGCGTGGCTTACTAATTGCGGGTAGCTGCTTTATTATGCCTGCTATGCTCATAGTTTGGACATTAGCAGCAATTTATACCCGTTATCAGGCGGTTCCCCAGGTGGAATGGCTGCTTTATGGTATCAAGCCTGTGATTATTGCCATCGTGCTGCAAGCATTGTGGAATCTAGGTAAGAAAGCAGCCAAAGATGTGCCAACGAGGATTGCAGCAGTAATGGCGATCGCCTCCTACTTTGCGGGATTGAATGAAATTTTGCTACTGATTCTTCTAGGTATTGCCGTGATGGTAGTGAAGAATTGGCAAACTAGAGGAAACACAACTGGTGCATTGCTGTTACCTGTTTCCAGTATTTTGGCACAAGTTGGTACTACAGCCGCCACAGTCACTTCAATTAGTTGGGTGAGTGTCTTTGTCTTCTTTCTGAAAATTGGCTGTGTGCTTTATGGTAGTGGTTATGTATTGCTGGCATTTCTGCAACGAGATTTAGTTGAACGCAACCATTGGCTAACCTCACAACAGTTATTAGATGCGGTAGCCATTGGACAATTTACACCGGGGCCTGTGTTCACTACCGCCACATTTATCGGGTATTTGTTAGCAGGCAATGCTGGGGCGATCGCGGGTACAATCGGGATCTTCTTACCAGCATTTGTATTAGTGTGGGTAGTTAATCCTTGGGTTAGTAAATTGCGTCAATCTCCTTGGGCTAGCGGCTTTCTTGATGGTGTAAATGCAGCTTCTATGGGATTAATGGCAGGAGTTACCTATACCTTGGGACGCGCTGCACTGGTAGATTGGTTAACAATCATTGTGGCAATTTTGAGTGCGATCGCAGTTTTCCGCTTTAAAATCAATTCTGCTTGGTTAGTTTTAGCCGGAGGAGCGATCGGACTTGCCTTACATATATTAGGGTTTGTCAATAGTCAATAGTCAATTGCAAGCTGCAAGATGAAAATGCCCGGTTTATCGAAGTTCAGTTCTTCGGCAATTAAACGAGACTTAGGTTCGTTGTCAGAGATGTGAATTTTCAACTTTGTATATGCTTTTCCAAACTGCGATCGCTTTTGAATATTGCAGAATATGCGATCGCAAAATCAGCTTTCCTAACAAAGGTTTTCCTATTCATAGAAAACATCAAGGGATTTTGAGCCAAAGTCTTGATGTTTCTTACTAATGATCGCCAATTCATAGAGAATATCAAAAGATTTTTGACAAAAGCCGTGACGTTTTTGATTACAGTTTACTTACTCATATAAAATCATAAATCATTTGTGAACAACAATATCCCCGACTTATTAAACGAGCCGGGTATCATTGCTTACGCATAATTACATAATTTTAGACAAAGATATTTTTGTAAAAAAATACGAATATTGGTGATTTACCCTGAACCATAATTAAGCTTCTTTAAGACAAGCTAACACAAGAACATCTTATTAGGAGTACATCTATGGCTCGCCGCAAACGTTCATCTCGCATTCTCCAAAAAGCTCAACTAAGAGCCTATGGACTCAAAGCTATCGATCCAAATTTAGATTTTGGCAATGCTAACAGCTTGCAAAATATAACACAACAAATTGAGCAGTTACGGGCTAAGCTGATGAGTTATAACATGACTCTATCTAAGATTGATGCTTCTAAAAGGGAGATTGAACGAATAGAAAAAAACTTGAGCGAGCTGTGTGAAAGGATGCTGCTAGGAGTTGCGGTAAAATACGGAAAAGACAGTGCAGAATATGAAATGGCTGGTGGTGTACGTAAAAGCGATCGCATCCGTAAAAGCACTGCTAACCGCGTAAAGCCTGACGCAGAGGAACCAACCAACGAAAATCTGCAAAGCGTGTAGTATAGGGCATTGGGCATGGGGCATTGGGCATTGGAAAGAAAACTCCCCACACTCCCCCCTGTCCCCCTGCCTCCTGCCTCACCATTTAAGACAAAGAATACCCTGTCGCTTTCTGGACATATTGCAAAACTTTTTGATAAGACTCTGGATTACTCACAGGATTGATGATGATGGGAATAGTACCATCAGGCAACCAAAAAGTTATCCTGCCGTTAGATTCTTGGCAAAAGGAACTAATGCAATTGAGGTTAATTACGTATTCGTTGTTTTCATATATGATTTTCACCCAATAGCCATCTTCTAGTTCCAAACCTGTCACACGTTCTATGTATTTCAAAATTTTTTGATGGTCTTGTGGATTACTTTGTGGGTTAATCACAATTGGAATAGCAGAATCGGGTAGCCAAAAGGTAACCCTACCGTTTTGTTCATAACAAAAGGCGTTAATACGATCAAAATTGACTACGTATTTTTTCCTCTCGTAAAGGATTTTCACCCAGTACGCCACAAAATCTCCTCAAGTACCCGTGTTGTAACTCTTTAGAAAAATTCACAATTCAAATCGCAAACAGCTACTGTTAATTGTGAATTTTAGATTACTCTAGTCAGCTTACACTAGTACAGCACGATGGGAATAAAGATGCCATACCTTATGGGTTCAGTTTCAGCCAATTCTAGAAATTAGAGTCACACTCATGGGTCTATAGGATGGAGAAAAAGCCAATATCATCAGTCTTGGCAATTTTCAATTCCCTCAAGCAGTGCTAGTAGTTCATCGCCAAATATGAGTTCGTAGTAAGCACTTTAGTGCTACAGAATTCACCGACTTTAGTCCTGACTACGAATTTATTTACAAGCGACCGCACACTAGTGCTGTTGTACCAGAGGCGGAAGGGAATGAGCGATCGCCGCTTGCACGAATCCGTGAAATAATGGGTGGGGATTGCTAGGACGCGATTGAAACTCTGGGTGAAATTGGCAAGCTAAAAAGAATGGGTGCTTTGGTAATTCGACAATTTCCACTAAGCGCCCATCAGGTGAGGTACCGCTAATTACATAACCTGACTCTAATAACAGGCTGCGGTAATTATTGTTAAACTCGTAACGATGGCGATGTCTTTCATAAATCACATCTTCTTGATAGAGTTTAAATGCCAATGTATTGGGGATAACATGACAAGGATAAACTCCCAAGCGCATTGTTCCGCCTAAATCAACGACATGCTGCTGATCTGGCAGGAGGTTAATGACTGGGGCGCTAGTATAAGGGTTAAATTCGGCACTATTGGCATCTTTTATGCCTTCAACGTTCCTCGCCCATTCAATGACGGCACATTGCATTCCCAAGCATAAACCTAAGAAGGGAATTTGGCGATCGCGGGCATATTTAATTGCGGCAATCTTACCATCAACACCTCGAACGCCGAAACCGCCTGGTACAAGTACACCATCAACGCCTTCTAGCTGGTTGTCTGCTGGTTCGTTTTCTAGGTCTTCTGAGTTTATCCACCGCAGGCGCAATCGCCCATAGGTGGAGATAGCAGCGTGTTGCAAGGCTTCAACTACTGAGATATAAGCATCGCCCAAGCGCACGTATTTACCAACAATGGCAATTTCTATCTCATATTTGGGAGTGTGTAAATGTTGTACCAGATTTTGCCACTGTACGAGGTCTGGTTTGCGTTGTTCCATTTGTAGCAAATCTAAGACTTGCCCTGCCATACCTTCCCGTTCCAGCATCAACGGTACTTCATAGATACTCTTAGCATCTTGGGAAGTGATGACGCATTCTTCGGCGACATCACAAAATTCCGATAATTTGCGTTTTAATCCTACAGGTAGCGGGCGATCGCAGCGGCAAACTAAAATATCTGGTTGAATGCCAATGGATCTTAATTCCTTCACCGAATGCTGTGTCGGCTTAGTTTTCATTTCCCCAGCGGAAGCAATCCAAGGTAACAAAGTAACGTGCATGTACAGCACGTTCTGTCGTCCTACTTCCTTGCGAAACTGGCGAATTGCTTCTAAAAACGGCAGGGATTCAATATCTCCTACCGTACCACCAATCTCTGTAATGACCACATCTGGATTTGTATTTTTGGCAACTTTTAAAATGCGGTCTTTAATTTCATTAGTAATGTGGGGTATGACCTGCACAGTACCGCCATTATAATCACCGCGTCGTTCTCTGTTGATCACCGCTTGGTAAATTGAGCCAGTGGTAACGCTATTGAGACGTGACATTGAAGTATCGGTGAAGCGTTCATAATGACCCAAATCCAAATCTGTTTCTGCGCCATCTTGGGTGACAAAAACTTCCCCATGTTGAAAGGGACTCATTGTACCAGGATCGACATTCAGATAAGGGTCGAGTTTAAGAATCGACACAGAATAATTGCGCGACTTGAGCAACCGCCCCAGACTTGCTGCTACAATGCCTTTGCCGATACTGGAAACTACGCCCCCAGTTACAAAAATAAACTTAGTCATACTAATTTGAATTTCCGGCCACTTCTAAAAATACATTCGCTGAAGTATGAAGTATGAAGTATGAAGTCTGAAACTTCAACCTTTATCCTTTAACTTTCATCCTTTCTTGGTCATTGTGCCACAGTAACTCTTGTGAAATCTTCTGTGATCTCGCTGTGAAAAAACTCCTAGGACTAGTATTATTAAGCTTTGTTGTCACCTCCTCAGTAGCATTGGCAGATACATCTCTTGTAGTTGTGTTTCCCCAGACAAACTACCAAACAAGTGCACAAAAAATCTTTTTTCTTGGTACTGCACCATTAGATGGTCAGGTGTTGGTTAATGGTAAGCCGGTTACCCGCAGCAAGGCTGGTCATTTTGCCCCAAGTTTTCCCTTGCAATTGGGAGATAATTTGTTTACTGTGCGTCACCACAATCAAGAACTTCAGATTAAGGTGACCAGACTTACCACTGTGCCTCAGCTACCACAAGGTTTAGCCTTTGCCAAAGATTCTCTAACGCCAGCAGCTGACATCGCCAGACTACCGGGGGAACTGATTTGTTTTAGCGCGATTGCACCCGCTAACGCCAGTGTTTCTGTAACCCTTGCTAATCAAACTATTGACCTTGCACCCCAACCCATTAAGGCACAACTACCAAGCAATTTGGCAGCCTTAACGGGGAAAAATCAACCTGCTAACCAGTCTATCGCAGGAAGGTATGAGGGTTGCACCGTAGTTCAACAGCCTGATTCCCAAATCAAAAGTCACTCCACAATTGACGGTAACAATATTATTTCCGGTGCTGTAATTACAGATTCCGGTAAAAATATCGATTTGGGTACACCAGAATTTAGACTGACAATGAATGGTCAGAGTGTAACTCAGTCTGGTACTGGCAAAATTCAAATTCTCTCACCCTCACAATTACCTGTTGTTGAGATTACAGCGGACTCAGGCGTTGCGCGTACTGGCCCGAGTACCGACCATTCCCGACTCACACCACTACCTAAAGGAACAAGAACCACAGTTACGGGGAAAGAAGGTGAATGGTTACGCCTAGATTATGGTGCTTGGATTAATAGTAAAGAAACCCAAGTTTTACCAGGTGCTATTTCACCACGCACAATCATTCGCAGCGTCGGTTATCGAAAACTCCCTCATGCTACAGAGATTGTGTTTCCGCTAGAAGTTCCCGTTCCTGTGAGTGTAATACAAAGCGATCGCTCTTTTACGCTCACTCTTTACAACACCACCGCCCAAACAGATATTGTTCGCACGGATGATAGTCCCCTAATTTCTCGCCTCGACTGGCAACAGGTAGCTCCCGGACAGGTACAATACACCTTTAATCTCAAAGAATCTCAACAGTGGGGATATAAGTTGAGATACGAAGGTACCAGCCTAATTTTAACTTTGCGTCATCCGCCTACGATTAGAGACAAAACACGCAAACCTTTATCCGGTATCAAGATTTTACTCGATCCCGGTCATGGGGGCAAAGAAACAGGTGCCAGTGGCCCAACTGGCTATTTAGAAAAAGATGTCAACTTGGTAGTCTCCAAATTGCTGCGCGATGAGTTGGTGAAGCGTGGGGCAACGGTGGTGCTAACGCGGGAAGATGATAAAGACGTATCTTTAGTAGAAAGGCAGGCAATTATCAGTAAAGAAGAACCTGCGATCGCTCTTTCTATTCATCACAATTCCCTACCCGATGATGGTGATGCAGAAAAAACCAAGGGATTTGCAGCTTTTTGGTATAACACCCAATCACACAGTCTAGCATTATTTTTGCAAAAGTATGTAGTAAAAAATCTGGGCAGACCTTCCTATGGTGTGTTTTGGGATAACCTCGCGCTGACACGTCCTACTGCTGCGCCAGCGGTGTTGCTGGAGTTAGGTTTTATGAGTAATCCCGATGAATTTGAGCAAGTCGTGAATCCCAAGGAACAGAAGAAGATGGCAAAAGTCCTAGCGGATGGGATTACTGAGTGGTTTAAGGAAGCGGAGTAGGATTGGGGAATTAGGGGAAGATGCGATCGCACTTCAAAGTCTGCTATATATTTGTTGCACTCAGCTTTAATTAATTTAGGACTTACGCACAACACAACGGAAGTAGCGGTAATTCATGAATTACCGCTATGCAAGAATCAGGTTTCCAGTGACATCTTGCGTAAGTCCTACAATTGCTGGGCTAATTTTTTGTGTACTTTGTTCCTTCCTATAAATTAATTAAATGGAAGCTTTACCAGATAATTGGGTTGATATTCAACCTGATAACGTATATCTTTCAAGCAATGGTCTTTTAGTTTCATTTGCTGATGAACAAATAAAATTGGGATTAAAATACGATCAAAACGGCAAACATTTAAAAGCTATTGAGAAAGGACAAGTACCTCCTCGCGGTAATGTAGGGCTGGTAACTTCCCAAGAATCAGGCTACGATTTGAAATCTAAAGTTTTAGGTAAAGGTGGCGATCGCCGATTTCACGCAAAATTTATTGATGGTATATTACACTTCCCCGGTTTGGTAACAGAACATTAAAGGTGCATAACTATGACAAATTTAGAATTAAAAAATCATCAAGTTTGGCAAGATTTAACTGAAATTTTAGAAACTTTAGATACCGATGCTCTGATTAAAGAACATTTAGAACTATGTGATTATCAAGTATGCGGTTACTGGGACGAACAGGATAAATATTATGAAAAAATTACTTTGCCTCGTACCTTAAAAACCGAATTAGTTAGCAGTTCTATTGGTATTACCCAAAAAGAACGCTTTATAGAACTCAAGTTTGACCTTATAGCTGATGTTATTGATAGTACACAACCTGGAAGTAATCAACCTGAAAAAATTGGTAAATTGGTTCTAATTTACAATGAAAATTTAGAATTTATTAATGAAAATTGGCTTTTTGATATCGATTTTTTAATGTTGAATATCCAAAGCACTCACCTTTGATAAGTATTAAACAGAAAGATCTAGCATAATACCTAAGCCTTAAAGACTTATGCATTCAGAGTTTTAATTCATGTACTTAGTCATGAAAAAGGTATTGAGGCTGTAATTAACAATCGTGTTGTGTAGCCATTTAATTAGAGTTAAAACATGCACTTAAACTTTTTTGATTTAGAATCTTTAAAACAAAAGTTAGAAAAGCTTCCACAACTTCATAGAATGGCATTTGCTGCGTCCATTTGTGAGAGAATGCTGCCAAACTACAACGCCTTTTCTCGAATGGAAAATTGGGGCGATCCTTCTGTGCCGAGGAAAGTATTAGATGAAATTTGGCAAGTCTTACAAGGAAGACAAATTGATGAGACAAGAATCAGACAATTGCAAAAAGATTTAGAAGGTGTTTGTCCAGACTCTGATTCAAATGATTTTTGTAATGCTTACTATCTTTTTGAAGCCCAAGAAGCTCTTTTTTCTATAGAATATATATTGATCGCTTACCTAAATAAAAGTTTAGAATATATTATTCGAGTAGTTATGAGCGCTAGATTTGAAACTATACAAAAATTTATTGAAGAAAGAGACGAAAATTTTAGAGAAACTGTGCATGAAAATGAATTAGAAGAAATTGTCACTCATCCCCTAGCAGTTCGAGAAATGGCAAAAGAAAATGAGGATTTACAACTATTAAAAAGTATTGAATATCTAGAATGTGATTTTTTGGAATCACTACGGAATTCAAATAATGGAAAAAGTCTACTTGATTATTACTAAATTCTTAATTACGAATTACGAATTACGAATTACGAATTATTTTGCGCCCATGTAAAATTGGCATGGTAAATAACCCCCACGCCAAACCTGTAATTAACCCAAAAGGCGTGACAAGATAATTATTAAAACTCCACCAACCAAAAACCTGCGCGGCTAATTCCAAGGGATAAGCCATCATCAACACACTGGCTAGGGCGACACCACTCCAGCCATACTGACTTAACCAGTAAAAACCTTTACCACCAGTCGCACCATACAACAGTCGCGTAATCAGCAAACCCGTGACTGTGCCGTAACAACGCATACATACAGCCATGATATGCGGTGGTGCTAAATCTAACCCCATGTCTGGTTGGGGGCAAACATGAACACCCATGAAATAAATTATATTGGCAATTCCCCCCAGCAACCAGACTCCAGATGCAGCAAGAAAGGGAGCTGCTAGCGGGCCTATCACCATACCCGCTAGCATAAAATCAGCGATCGCACTGACCCAATTAATTTGCAACTCTCTTTTGAAAGCTACTCTCATCATCCCTTTCTTACCTTTGCGTGAGGTTTTTCTTAACCTACCACTGCTCGATAAGGACTTGTCAACTTATCGAGCTGCTGTGTTAACAGGCTGAGGAATAATCCCACATCTGTCACCACACCTACCGATTCTATCGAACCGCGATCGCTTAACTTGGTCACCACCGCTGGATTAATATCCACACAGACCATTTTCACCCCAGCGGGTGTCATATTCCCCACGCCAATCGAGTGCAGCATACTAGATAACATCAAAATCATCTCCGCACCTTCGAGGTTTTGGGAATATTCCTGCTGTGCTTTAATCAAATCCATTTGGGTATCGGGTAAAGGCCCATCATCCCGAATTGACCCAGCGAGGACAAATGGTACATTATTCTGCACACACTCATACATTACCCCACTTTTAATTACCCCCGCTTCCACAGCTTTGGCAATACTGCCATGACGGCGAATGCTATTAATTACCTTTAGGTGATGGCGATGTCCACCACGCACGGCGACACCCCGCTTCATATCGACACCGAGAGATGTTCCCATCAAATTTTGCTCGATGTCATGAACTGCGATCGCATTTCCACCCAACAGCGCTTGAACATATCCTTCGCGAATCAGCCGCGATAGATGTTCACCGCCGCCAGTGTGAATCACCACAGGCCCCGCTGTGACAACTACTTTACCGCCAGCATCCCGAATTTTACGTAATTCCCAAGCCACCTGTTCTACAACTAATTCCACACGGCGTTCGCTGGAAACTCCGGCGGACATAAAGCTGAATTCTTGGGCGTTCCGCTGTTCCCGCGATTCTGTTTTGCGGATGGTGCGGATACCTAAAACATCGACAATTACCTGTTCCCCTACTTTTAAGTCGCGTAATATTTTACACTTGGCAACATAACCATCAGCAGATTGAGTAATGGCGATCGCGCCATCCATGCGCTGATTTTGCACCTTCACCCACTGACCATGAATTCGCACTTCAGTAGGATAAATTGTACTCACATAAAAATCATCCGGTGCTACACCATCTTGGATTACAGGCTCTAGTCTGGCATCTCGCTCATCTTGGGGCAAGTCTACAGCACCCAAATCAATCAACAGCGAGATAATTTCTTCCATCACCTCGTGAGATGGTGCTGATACCTTCACTTCAGCCGCTGAGGTACTTTGGCGCTGTTCTCCCAAGTTGAAATTCAGAACTTGGAAGCTACCACCTGTATCGACAATCAAGTCTAAAGCGCGGTTAATCAAGCCAGAATCAAGCAAATGCCCTTCTAAGCGAATGATGCGACTTTCTACAGAAACATTCGCATGAACTTCGTCTCTGACTGGTTCTGTTACCCGTAAAGTCAGACATTTGGCTGCACCACCAGCTTTCAAGAATTCTGTCAGCGGTGTTTCGATAATTTGGAAACCTACATCTGCAAGGCGTGTTTTCAAACTATCACTCGCCTTGTTCATGATGACGATGCTTTCCACATTCACCGCATTACAGGCGAAATTTACCGCGTCAGCTTCTTCGATAGCGATGCGCTTTTCTGCTGCTACCCGCATTTCAATTAAGCGGTTGGAGTAGGAATCAAACGCACCTGGATAGTAAAGTAAATAACCGTTGGCTAAGGGACAGAAGCAGGTATCTAAATGATAAAAACGCTCATCAATTAGTCGCAGGGATAATACATCAATATCCAGCCACTTAGCTAAGTAGGGATGAGAATCCAATTCCGAACGGAAACCGTAACCCGCCCATAACCAGCGTCCTTCTCTGTCTAGGAGTGCGTCGCCTGCGCCTTCAAAAGGTAAGTCTTTTGGAAGTACATGGACTGTGTAACCATTGGCTTCAAACCATTTTTGGAAGTAAGGCTCTTCTCCCTGACGTTCCTTGTGTAAAAAACGACTAAGAACAACATTATCCCCCAACACTAAGCCAGCGTTGGCGGTGAATACCATATCCGGCCAACCTTTTTGGGGTGGTACTAAGTCTACAATGGCGTGTTCTTTGATAACGTGGTGGAGTTTTTGCCACTGTTCAACAGCGCGATCGCGCGATGATTTGTGAATGTTCCCTTCCATCCAGGGATTAATCACATAGTCTACATCGTAGTGGTCAGGGGCACACATCAAAAAGCGAATCGGGGAAGTCATAAAAATCTTACAAGCGGTGAGATGCTACAAGTTCTTTTAAATACAGACTCTTGCTGTACTATTTTGTCAACTTTGCTACAAAATGTCTGTATTCTGCTAGTTAAAGCCGGCACAAAAGTTTGCTTTTATTTTATCTATCAGCCAAAGCGGTACAGTGCAGAAAAAGCACATAAAAGTTAAGGTGTCAAATTACCAAGGGACTAATCGAACAAAACCGAAAGTTCAATGTTGTGTAATTGTAGCGCTATTTGGTTCTCACACATCAGCATTCTCATCCAGATAAATTTGGCAAAAATCTGATCAAACTACAAGCATTGCCAGGATTACTCACTTCAGGGAGAATTATAAAGTTGAGTTACCAGAATTCAGTGCAGCATCAATGACTACTCAAGAAAGCTTGGAACTCGTACAGCAGTTTTACGCAACTATCGGTAGCGGAGATATCGAAGCTACATTAAATCTTTTAGCAAATGATGTGGAATGGGAAACACCATTTCCACGAGAGATTGTGCCACATGGCGGAAAGTGGCATGGCAAAGAGGGAGTAACTGAATTTTTCTCGCTTTTAAATCAAAATGTAGAATTCCAACAGTTTGAGCTAAAAAACTTTATTGCTCAGGATAATCAGGTTGCTGTAGTCGGTCATTTTAAAGTCTTAGTCAAAGCAACTGGCCGATACTACGAGCCTGATACTGTAGTTATTTGGACGGTTGAGCATGGCAAAATTAAGCAATTTCGTGAATTTACAGATACAACACAAGCTGTTTCTGCATTTCGCGCTTAATTCTGCCACAAAGCAGTCCCGATGAAGAAATTTGCATCACCATGCATCAAAGAAAGGGGGATGAGGGAGTGTAGGAAGTGTGGGAGAGTTTGGGGAGAAATGACAAATGACAAATGACCAATGACAAATGACAAATGGCAGACCTAAAATTTACGGTAGAGGATGATCCAACGCCAGAGGATATTCGTACTGTTATTAACCAGCTTGTTGAATACAACAATCATCAACAAACAGAAAAAGACGAATACCAACCCCTAGCTGTCTTGATTCGAGATGATCGCCATGAAATTGTCGGTGGTTTAGTTGGTGAAACGCAATGGGGATGGTTATTTATTTCTCACCTGTGGGTAAGTGAAGCGTTGCGAGGTCAAGGTTATGGAAAGCAACTCATGGCTAAAGCGGAAGTAGCAGCTAAACAGCGCGGTTGTAGTTACGCCTACCTGGATACATTTAGCTTTCAATCCTTGGGTTTTTACCAACGCCTTGGTTACCAAATATTTGGCGTTTTGGAAAACTTCCCACCAGGACATCAAAGGTATTTTTTAAAGAAAGAAATTTAACTTATTTGCTAAAATTCAGAGATTTATTGCGATCTGTAAGCAGAAAACGACAATTAAATGCGATCGCCAGGACGAAGTAAGACTATGCAATCTTAGTCCAAGGTTATTTCGTTCATTTCGTTTATTTCGTTCATTGCGCTCATTTTGAATAAACGCTACGATCAGATAAATGATAGTTGCAGAAAAACTGATATATATGACACTCAGTACATCAGCAGCCAGTAAAACTGCTGTACCTACGGCAGAGGATACTATACTGGCGAAAACCAGCAGTCAAACTTTAGCATCCTATACAGGGGATAATAATACTTACCTTGCTATTAAGCTTATACAAGATAACGCTACAACTGAACCGATTACCATACCAGCCAAGGCTTTTCGTCTGCTTGTAGATATTTTGGCACAAATGGCTCAAGGAAATGCTGTGACACTAATACCCGTACACGCAGAACTGACGACACAAGAAGCAGCTGATATTTTAAATGTTTCTCGTCCTTATTTAGTAGGTTTATTGGAATCTGGAGAGATACCATACCGTAAAGTGGGAACAAGACGCAGGGTACGTTATCAGGATATATTTAACTACAAAAATCACATTGACACTCTACGAATGCAAGCTCTTGATGAACTGACTGCTCAAGCTCAAGAACTTAACATGGGTTATGAATAAGAATTTTGATTCATGGCAAATTGGCATGATCGGAGAGAAAGAATAAAGCAGTTATCGTGTCGAATTTTACAGTTATTTATGATGCTTGTGTCTTATATCCAGCACCGTTGAGAGATTTTTTGATGCGGCTTGCAGTCACCAACCTATTTAAGGCACGATGGACAGATGAAATTCACTCAGAATGGATCAGAAATGTTTTAAAGGAGCGTCCAGATCTGACCATTGAACAACTTACTAGAACGAAAAATTTGATGAATAGCAATGTTAGAGATTGTCTGGTGACAGGTTATGAAGAACTGATTGCTCCTTTGCAACTTCCAGATAGTAAAGATCGACATGTTCTTGCAGCAGCAATTCGTTGTCATGCAAGTATTATAGTCACTTTTAATCTTAAGGATTTTCCCGATCAAGTACTTGCTCCATATGGTATTGAGTCCCAGCATCCAGATAACTTCATTGTGCATTTGATTGACCTTAACCCATCTGAAATTTGCCTAGTCGCAAAAAGGCATAGAAGTAGTCTTAAGAATCCCCCTAAAACACCTGAAGAGTATTTAGAATCGCTTCAAAGACAAGGTTTACCAAAATCAGTGACTGCTTTACAAAATTTCTGTGACGATATTTAGCAGAAATTATTGACGCATAAATTCTTTGACTACGAACATTGCTTGCGGTGGAATTTTAGTAACTAGGCGAATCGGAAATGCTTGAGTAGAAGCAAACTGCGCATAATCTGGTGTGAGAAAATCCGCATATTTATCAGCATCAAGAGTTAGCTGTGCTGCATGAGATAAAGCGATCGCTTTCAGGTATTTACGAATGTCAACAGCTTGCTCACCTACTACTTCACCACCAAACAATACTGTATTTGGTTTTCCCTGCTGATCCATTGTGGTACTGGGGTCTTTGACACTTAGATGAGTAGCCCCAAGTATACCAACCAGCCATTTAGGGGATGGGATTTGGGTAAAGCCAACAATCTGTTCTGGTAAAGCGGGAACAGTTTTATCTGCGGAAGCAGCCCATATTAAAGTGGGTACTTGCAGTTTACTCAGACCATTTTTACCAAACATCAAAGATGTGGTAGGACTGAGTGCGATCGCTCTTTTGATCCTCTTATCCCCTAGTTGATATCTATTGGCTGGTAACTCTTGCGCCACACATTGCAGTGTTTCACCAAAACTAAACCCAGTTACATTCTTTTTACAACGTTGTTTGAGGTTTTCTAGTTGTAACTCAGCCCCAGCAATTGCTAAGGCTGTACCTCCACCAAAAGAATAACCAATTACCATCGCGTTATTAGTTGCAACCTTTCCTTGCAATGGGTGATTGGCTTTTTGGTTGAGTTTTTCCAGTTCATCGAGGACAAAACTAATATCTTTAGGACGATCTAAAAACTCTTGAGGTTCTACAAGTCTAGTATTATTTTTGATTGCTAAATCCGTATGTGTGGCATTACTCCCCGGATGTTCTAATGCCACTACTATATAGCCGTGGGATGCTAAATGTTCTGCTAGGTAGCGCATATCTGTACGCGTCGATGCAAAGCCGTGGCTAAAGACAATCACAGGTTTTTCCGCAGTTGCAGCATTTGACCAATAAACATCAACTGGTATTTTGCGTTTGCGTTTTTGGTCATTTAACTGCAAGCCAAGAACCTGGAATTGCGCATCTCCGGATAAGCTGGGATCAAAGGGAAAAGATAATTGGGATGTGGTGGCGTTGAATTGGGGAGCGATCGCCAGCATAAACTGTTGCGTCAGCCAAAAACCAGAGTTCAAATTACTCGCAACTGTAAATGCTTGCCGCAAATTAATTTCTAGGCGGTTACTAGGATAAGCTTTCAGAAAAGACAGTATGGAAAGACCTTGTGGTGCAGTAGAGCCTAAAACAAATCCTGCTCTGAGTGCTTGTGCGCCAGCCTGATCTTTTCTGACTAAAGCAGTTGCAAGGTCTTGGAGAATCGTTGTCCCAATCTGCGTATTCAGCAATCGACTAATAGTAACCACATTTAGCGGTAGCTTAGTTCTGAGCGCTCCTAAGATTAACCGACGATCTTGTTCAGATAAACTATTGGTAAAAGATTGCAAGTCTCTGGGAAATTTGCCAGTATCAGCAGCCGTTTGCAGATCTGCAACCGAGATAGATTCTGCAAACAGACCGAATCGCACCACAACTGTATCAGCAGCTGTTGCAGAGGTATTTGTCCCCAAAATTTGTGCGATCGCGATCCCTCCAGCCAGGGCTTTGCCCAACATGCAAAACCAATCTGTAATATTTTGTAGACTTCCCCTGGTACTTCCCATGAACATCTTTTTTTTCCACGCTTAGGGGAATATAACTGATATTCGTGTATTTTGCTACCCATATTGTAAAGAATCTTAGCAGGGAATTGGAGACAAGGGAGACAAGGAGGACAAGGAGGACAAGGGAGACAGGGGAGACAAGGAGGACAGGGGAGACAAGGAGGACAGGGGAGACAAATGACAAATGACTATTGACAAATGACTAATCCGTGTTGAATGCCACAAACGTTTAGTTGATTATCATTTATTGTAATCATGTAAATCTGCTCAAAAAATTATTGTGGTGAGAGCCTTACATTGGGAAATTGTGGCTTAAATCACTGCGATCGCTGCACTACCAGTTTCATCTAAGCTAATGCGCCTCTAAATTGCATAACTACCAATAAAGGCTGTTAACAATCAACAGTCAACAGTTAACAGCCCTCACGATGGATTGTGCAACTTAAAAGCAGAATAGCTTACTAACACAATTAATAAATATTTACTGTTGACTTTATGCACCGTCAACTCATCTATGTCTTAGTTTTTATTTTTTCACTAAGTACTGTAACTTTGTTTTGGCCTGTAAATGATTCTCAGTGCGATTCAGAGGCTTTCCTCGCATCAAATACTCAGAAATTTCAAGTACAGGCTACTAAAGTTGTTTTTCAACCTTGGCGTGGCGAACATAATGTATATGCTATCTTTATGGTTCCCGATAAATACAAAAAAGCCCCTTTTTTTGTATTAACTGTTAAAGGTTTTGGTCATGAATGTTCTAAACCTTATGGCTACAGTCAAAAATATAATGATCTCTCTGCCGAGCCAGGAACATATTTGGTGAGAGACTACATGAGAACTCGGACTGCATTGCGGCTAATTCTTCAAGGTTTATACGGGCAAATTAATGATAAACAGAACTGGACTCTAACCTATCCTCAACCTCAAGATAAGTAGATCGGCGTAAATAATTATCGTTCAAGCTCACCGGAAGCAGTTAACCTTTGCAACTTAACCGACCATACTACGGTGTTCCGGTGCAGCGACTTGTTTGCTTGATCTGCTAGAGGTACAAGATTGTTCTTAACCCCTCATCTACCTCCTCTTGTAAATAGTCTGGTAGTGAACCAATACGTTCAACCAGAAACGTTTTATCGACTGTAAAAATTTGAGATATGTTAACAACTGAATCCCTGGGCAACCCTGATGATCCTTGCGGTAATAATACATTACCTGGTGCTTCTGCTAACTGAATATTTGAAGTGATAATTACGACAATGACTGTATTGATACGGCTTTGAGTAAAAATATCATCTTGAATCACCAAAACAGGACGACGGTATCCAGGCTCTGAACCTGCTGGATCAGGTAAGTTCGCCCACCAAATTTCTCCCCGATACATTACCAATCCTCATGGGGCAAAGACATAAATTGCATTTTTGCCATTACAGGATCTAATTGAGAAGACTCTTTTGAGTAAACTTGGTTCAGCTTGTGCAGGATTTGATTACGGTGGTACTTTTTCAAATATGCTTGTAATGCTTTTGTGTAAAGTTCACTGCGTGATAATCCTAACTGTTGGGCTAGTGCTTCTGCCTCTTCAAAAACTGAATCTGGAAGCGAAATTGCAGTTTTCATAGTGGAGATTAGTAGAAATATAATACTTAAGTTATACCCTAGTTATACCAGAGTTGCAAGAGTACTCATACTGGCTACCAACAGTTAGCCCCTGTAGACATTCCAAGTCGAAAACGAAGCAGGCTAACGGCAAAAGTCAGCGGCAGCAGATAGCCTGAGAACGAAGCCAGAGATTGTTTGTCCGTCCATTGCACACAAGAGTTAGCTGGCGATCGTTGAAGTAGGAAGTGAGCGGGTATGTAATTGTTGGGTTTCCTTGCGTCAACCCAACCTACTAGCGCAGCAAGCTTAATTGGCTGGGTTGAGTAATCGTAGAATAGTTTAAGTAGAGCGGCCTAAATAAATATAATATGTTCTGTCATTGCGAGGAACGAAGCAATCCCAGCCTTTGCGATTGCTACCCTTCGGGAAGGCTTCGCCTACGTCGTTCCTCCTCTCTACGAGACGCGCAAGGGACGCTGCGGACATCTTACGTTTAATTATGCCCGCCTACTTAATTGTTGATTTTCTAGATTTTTTTAACCCAACATTTTAAGGCTGGCGCGCTACTACAAAATCAGCAATCATGCTAGAAATTATGAGTAAATAATTTTAGGAAAATATGGAAATTGTGAAAAGTCGTAACTTCTGACAATTTCTCTATCTACAGGATCATCTTTAGGATTTTTCGAGTAATCTTTTCTAGATAGATATAAGCCTTCTGAGGCATTCCATTTTCTCGGAAAAGTTTCTGGTAAATTTTTCTCTAAAAACTTAATACCATTTACGTCAATCAATTTTTTTGCTGACATTTCGTCTATAAAACTCTTACGACTCTGCTGAGGAAATGTCCGGAAACAAACATTTAATCTATAACCCTCACTATTCTTAATGAAAAATTCATTTTTAATCATATTATCAATTTCATTTGAATGAATACAGAATGCGTAGATATTTTTTATTGAAAAACCTGGGGGGTTGATAAATACAAAAACATATGCAGAATTGGAAAAGTCCTTAAGAGTTTGAATTTCACTATTTTTTAGTGAATAATAGAATCGATACTCATTTCTTCCGTTTACTTCTCTTATGAAGTCAGACTTTCCTAAACGCTTAGACTTAACTTGAAATCCAAAGGGAAACGAATCGTCATATATCTCTTGGCTATATAATTTTTTAAATTGATTAGTAACGACGAGATCAATTCCAAAATCAGCAGGCAAACGAAAAGCTTCAAAGCCATTCTCAAAAAGCTGCCCAGTTATAAAGTTTTCTGCTGCATATCCTTTGTACAACCTATCAAAAAATCTATTATCCATAGTTGCTAGCTTGTCGTTGAGTAGTTATAAATACTTTTTATATCAAATTAATCAACAGCATCATAATCTATGTCGGCACTCTGCTAAAACTGATCACTGCGATTAGACTTGTCCGAAATATAAATTGATCGCCAAGGAAATGGTTCCCTTACCTTGGATGTTGTCTAACCTTCAACGAGCAAGAGAAGAACAGGAATGTGTGTTTGGAAACTCTGAAAATCTTGATCGGTGGTGAGGATGCTGTAGCTTCGACGATGGGCAACCGCACAAATCAGAAAATCAGTATTTGAGCCTTGAATGCCATTACTGCTGCAGGTATTGAAAAATTCGGCGGCGAGTTCGTAGTCTTCAGCTATAAGTTCTATGTCTGGGAAAGCTCGAAGGCATACGTGTCAACTTAACATGAAACCCTTGCCAAAGCTTGATTTTGAATTAAATCGCTTAACATCAAGATCCGCGTTACCCCACCCCAGTTTTGTCTAAAGCCAAAACGTCCCCTCAGAGTTTACGGGGAGGGGATTAAGGGGTGGGGTGAAAGACTTGTGGGATAAGCGTTTTAACTTAAGTTGACACCAATGGCTCGAAGGTAATCCCGCAGGCGAGTAAACTGTTCCGAACTGCGAACTCCAGAAAGGATTTCTTGGCGAATTGCGCCTAATAAAACAACTTGGTCATCAGTGATTAAATCCCGCAATAGTGCGACGACAGGGAAAGAATGGGGTGGCGTTTTTCGACGGAGAGCCAGCGACCAAACCGAGGTATCAACAATAACGCTCATGTCTGCTGACGTTGCTGCTTGTAGTTGTAGTCTTCGTCATAATCAATGGTGCCAAAGAGGTTTAACACTTTGAGCCGCTTGCGACGTTGAATATATTCAAGAAGTGCTGTTTCCACTAGTGCATCAATAGTTGTGTGGTCATCAAGTTGTAGCGCCTCTTGCAGCAAGGCTTCATTTATGTTAACTGGTGTAGCCACGATCGCTTCTGATCCAACTTCTCAATAAATCAATGTTATCCCACTGTCGCTTCTATCTCCCTGCTTCAAAATTCAAAATTAATCATGAAGTTTGAGGCTTGTATCCTTTTCGTTTTTTGTCAAGGCGGAAGCTGTGACAGTCTAAGTAAAATCCGAAAACGTGAACCCGGAAGTTGCTACAGGGTACGCGAAACACGGAAACGTGAACCCAGAAGTTGCTTCAGGGTTGACGGAAGTTCCTACAGGGTACGCGAAACACGGAAACGTGAACCCGGAAGTTGCTTCAGGGTTGACGGAAGTTCCTACAGGGTACGCGAAACACGGAAACGTGAACCCAGAAGTTGCTTCAGGGTTGACGGAAGTTGCTTCAGGGTTGACAGAAACAGTTATCACCTAGAGGTTAGGGAACTCCAAAAAATAAACAACAGCTTAAAGTTGTCAACAGTCAACAGTCAACAGTCAACTTCCTTAGAAGATTAACCCCCTTGTTGAGTCGCCAAATCCCGCTCATTTTCTAACAATGTATTAGTAGTATTCAGCACAATTTGCGCTGAACCTCTAAAGAAATCACGGTCAATTGTCGCTGGTAAATCACTAGGTTGATGGTAATGAGGAGTACGAAGATTAGCAGTATCTGTCACTAGCACAGCACCAATTCCTTGATACCAAAACGGTGCATGATCGCTGCGTAGGGTGTCTGGTGTCAGTAATCCTTTGAAAGGAATAGGTAGTGTCAGAACTGATGGTAAATTTGCATCACCTTTATTTAAGGCTGTCGGTGGGATTGGCTGGGAGTTTTGAAAAGCATTCAGCAAAGGTAAGTGTTCTGTATCGCCAACTACTACTAAAAAGTCGCCTTTATCGCTGGGTGGGGTAACTGGTAATCCCGCAGGGTACTGCTGACAACCTACTTTGTAGCAAGCATAACCTACCATGTCCATAACGATCGCACCGCCCAGGTTTTTTAATCTTGCTGTTTTCCGGACAAAAGCTGTACTCCCTAAAAGACCGGCTTCTTCTCGATCAAAAAAAGCTAGCTGCAATGTGCGTGGTGTGGGACGGGAACCGAGAACTCTGGCAAGTTCTAGCAGTACAGCTACTCCACTGGCGTTATCATCAGCCCCAGGAGACGAGGCAACAGTATCATAATGTGCAGCAACCAAAATTGCGCCAGCTTGTTTGTTAGTTCCTTGGCGTTCGGCAAAGATGTTCACACCCTCAGAGAAATTTTCTAACTGTGGTGTCCAGCCGAATTTTTTCAATTCAGTTGTAATATAAGTGCGAGTACGCGATCGCTCAGTACTCGTATAACGCTGAAAATTTAACTTTTGAATATGGGTAAATAGCTTGTCCGCCGACACCTGCAAATCCCTAGCTACTGGTGCAGATGACTGTGATGGGGTATTTTGATTTGGAATGCTCTGTACAATTGTCGGTACGGGAGGCTCTTCAAATAACCGATTGTTGGCAGTACCTCTCGTACCCAAAACGACAACTACCACTAGGAGTAACAGCGCTAGCCAAATCCATTTTTTCATGCGATCGCTCTTGTGCCTATCAGACTTAAAATAGCGCAAACACCAAGTTTGACAGCCAGTCTTTTGACAGAGTCACTAATTTCACTTAAAGTTCCGCACTATAACAGAAAACTATTTCTGCCTTTTTTTACCCAAAACTCAGAACCAAGGACTCAGGAATTTATTTATGCTAGATTTCTTACTCATCACAATCCTGGGGTTTTTGGGTAGTTTTGGGCATTGTTTTGGGATGTGCGGCCCTTTAACTATGGCCTTCTCCTTATCCCATCAGGAAGAAACTCGTGATTGGCGACAGCAATTAAAATTTCACATATTACTGAACTTAGGACGAATGTTGAGCTATACCCTAGTCGGTGCTGGGATTGGCGCCTTGGGTTCAGTATTGATCGAAGGTGGACAGCTAGCAGGTATTGGCAGCGAATTACGTCGTTGGATAGCGATCGTTACTGGTTTGATGTTGATTTGGTTTGGTTTAGGACAACTAAAACCTCATCTTCTACCACGAATTCCCGTTTTACATCCTTTATTACAAGGAAAATTACACAATCGTCTGAGTAAAGAAATGGTCAACCTTTCTTTGCAAACTAGATGGTGGACACCAGCAATGTTAGGGATGACTTGGGGTTTTATGCCTTGTGGTTTCTTGTATGCTGCCCAGATTAAAGCCGCCCAAACTGGTAATTTATGGATGGGTGGGGCAACTATGCTAGCTTTTGGACTAGGAACTCTACCAACGATGTTAGGTGTAGGGGTTTCTGCTTCGTTAGTCAGTCAAGACAAGCGTAGTCAGTTATTTCGCTTAGGCGGTTGGGTGAGTCTCACCATTGGCGCTATTACTTTGCTGCGAACTGGCGATACAATGGTAGATTACACCGGACACGCGTCCTTAATTTGCTTGATTTTAGCGCTGATAGCTCGTCCCATTAGTCGGATTTGGGCATCACCTTTGCGTTATCGCCGTGCTTTGGGAGTGGGTGCTTTTGTGTTGTCTGTAGCGCACACTCTCCATATGATAGAGCATTCACTCAAATGGAATTTTGCTGCCTTTTGGTATTTGCGGCCAGAGTTCCAGTGGAGCATGGCAGCAGGTGTAGTAGCATTAGTATTGATGACTCCCGCTGCTTTGACAAGTTTTGATTTCTGGCAAAAATATTTAGGTAAGCGTTGGCGACAGATTCATCTATTGAGCGTACCTGCTTTGCTCTGCGTTGTGATTCATGCGATTTTGATTGGTTCCCATTACCTGGGTTCTTCGCAATCAAATGAGGGGAATATATTAGCAGCAGCGCTATTGGGTTTTTTCACCCTCTGTGTGTTGCTAGTGCGCTCGCGCTATTTTTGGTCAAGGTTGTCCATAGCAAAATTTTATGTTCCCCCAAGTAAGTCGCGCTAAACTTTGTCTACCTGTAGTTTTTTTATTGGTGCTAACGGGAAGTTACCCTAGTGTTGTCTCTGCTCATACAGTAAAAATCGCCGCAGAT
The DNA here is from genome assembly GCF_002368195.1 of Calothrix sp. NIES-2100. Taxonomy (GTDB): domain Bacteria; phylum Cyanobacteriota; class Cyanobacteriia; order Cyanobacteriales; family Nostocaceae; genus Aulosira. The sequence continues at coordinate 6,552,694 of NZ_AP018178.1, forward strand.
GTTGGTGCTACCCTCCATATTGAACCGAATGATAATCCCCAAGCTGGTCAACCCTCACAAGCTTGGTTTGCTCTGACTCGTAAAGGTGGCAAGGCGATCGCTCTCAAAGATTGCAATTGTCAGTTGGTTGTTTATGCCCAACCACATACAGCCAAAGAGCCACCACTATTAGAACCTCCTTTGAAACCAATAACCGCCGAAAGGTATCAAGGGACACCAGGCGCAGACATCATCTTTCCCAAACCTGGGGCTTATCAGCTGGCACTAAGAGGTAAACCCATAGCTGGGGAGAATTTCAAACCTTTTGAGTTAAAGTTTGAAGTTACTGTGGCTGCAAGTGCGGTTAATCTATCACAGAATTCTCAGGATGTCAACAATGATGTAGTACAGTCTCAATCTCAATCATTTCCATTGTGGGCGATCGCCGCCGCCATCTTTGCCAGCATAGGGGTTGTGTTAGCTGTGCGGCAGAAGCGGAAGGGGTAGGGCAGCGCCTCTCTTCTCCCAAGGGGAGACGCTGCGCGAACGAGACGCTCCGCGAACGGCTCCGCTCGGCGACCGGGGCAGGGGAGCAGGGGGGACAAGGGAGATGGGGGAGACGCGGGGACGCGGGGAAATAATCAATGACAAATGCCCAATGCCCAATGCCCAATGCCTTTATTTATGGCGCTGTTGATGCCAGTCCCATGCGTGCTGGACAATCTCTTTGATACCTGGGTATTGGGGTTGCCAACCTAAGATTTTTCTGGCTTTCTCGGCACTACCAATCAAAGAAGGTGGATCTCCGGGACGGCGATCGCATTCTTGGACGGGAATATTCAATCCTGTTACCGCTTGGGCAGCAGCAATTACTTCTCTGACGGAGAAACCTAAAGCATTGCCGAGATTGAAAACTTCACTATCGCCGCCTTGCAATAAATATTCCAGTCCCGAAATATGAGCATCTGCTAAGTCGCTGACATGAATATAATCTCTAATACAAGTACCATCGGGCGTAGGATAATCTGTACCGAAAATAGAAATAGATTCGCGTTTACCTAAAGCTGTCAGCAGTATTAAGGGGATTAAATGGGTTTCAGGGTTGTGATCTTCACCCAATAAGCCACTCTTATCGGCTCCCGCCGCATTGAAGTAGCGGAAACGCACTGATTTTAAACCATAGGCAACATCAAAGTCAGAGAGAATCCGCTCTACCATTAACTTAGTAGCGCCGTAGGGATTAATCGGTGTTTGGGGATGATCTTCGGGAATCGGGACAACATCTGGTACGCCGTAAGTTGCACAAGTTGACGAAAATACAAATTTCTTAATAGATGCTGCCAGCATTGCCTCTAACAGCACCAGAGTACCCACAACATTGTTGCGGTAGTATTTGGCAGGATCTGTCACTGATTCGCCTACGTAGGCGTAGGCAGAAAAATGCATGACAGCATCAAACTTGTGAGTTTGGAAGAGTTGATCAAGCAGAGGGCGATCGCTCGTGTCACCTACTACCAGCTCTACTTGCAGTACCTTCTCAACTAAGTCACGATGTCCATACACCAGGTTATCCAGTATGACGACCTCGTAACCTGCTCGCTTCAAAGCCAGAACTGTATGAGAACCAATATATCCGGCTCCTCCGGTTACCAAAATTTTAGGTTTTGTAGAAGACATAATTTTTCCTTTTGAGTTATAACTACTCAATTAATTTAAATTACTGGTGCCACATTACTCATCTGTAAAATTTTAAATAATAGTCGCAGTGTCAGAAAATTGCACTAAAATCACTACGACGGTAGTCTTTGGTTGTGAGGTATGAGGTATTTTAAGTCAGGTAACAGTACGATTACAATTTGACGAGAAAATAAATCCGCTGCCCGAAACCTCTAGGCTGACCCTTCAGGATTCGCCATTTGCCTTATACCGGGATACCTGTTTAAGGCAATAGTTCACCGCATCGGAAAATTTGAGAGTTAATCTACTATGTTTCTACTGCTAAGCCGGGTACTACTGTGGCTATTAATTGGCACTATTGTCTACTCGTTCTTCCAAAGATTCTATCCATCAGGCAATTTCGTTGGGCGATTAGTCATAGTGATTATGCTGATCGTCCTAGCGCTGGCGTTCATTAACCCCAATGAACCAGCGGTGGCTTCTTTGTGGAGGTTGATATCATTTCCGCTCAAACCTTTGGGAGCATCGGTTTTGATGTTAATTTTTGCCGCCCAAAGAATCAAGGGGGGTGGAATAGATAAGCCAGGAGGATACTTACTAGGTTGGGCACTGACAATTTTATTGTTAGCAAGTACACCAGCAATTGCTTACTTCCTGGTCAGATCACCAATAGCAACAACAACGCTTAATCCTTCGTTACCAACTTTAGAAAGAGTCCAGAATGTCCGATTGGCTTCTGGTTACGAACTTAATCCTGCATCGGAGATTTTAGTAGCGTCAGTTCCAGAACCGAACGCTAATATCTCCGATGTCATGGGGAATGGCATTCTACCTTCTAGCGATCTGGTTCGCTCAACCATCGCTTTAAATCCATTGGATCTGAAAGTTCCGCCTTACTTATTGCAGAATCCACAGGAAATTAGAACACGAGGGTTACGACTCGAAGACTTTGTACCAAGTGCAGAAACCCTGCAATTAACAACGCAAGCTTGGGAAAGTTATCTCAATCAAATTTACTTTTTCTTGCGTGGTCGCCAATCCTAAAGCTAAATATTTAACAATTACAAGGCCAAGCACTATGTCTTGGTGGCTGGCCTTTTTCCACTATGATTTCTGCCAGAATAAAAGGAGGTTCAGTAGATTTGCTGTAAAGTAAGTCAGGCTGCTGGCATTTCGGTAAGTCTGGACTGATAGACAGTTGGTCTAGAATGATAAATTGTTGAAATTGCTCGCATGGTACAATCTCGACGGCTGGCTAAACTCGGTGCTTACTTGCGTCCCCATTGGCGGGAAGCTATATTGGGCATTCTGGCTTTATTAACCGTAAATGGATTAGGCGTTTATATTCCTTGGTTGATACGCACTTGTGTTGACAAACTATCAACAACCTTTAGCTGGTACGAAATTTTAAATTACGTAGTCATTATCATCTTGCTCAGTTCCGCAATGTGGTTAATCCGCATGGCCTCACGTATCTGGCTATTTGGGGTGGGGCGCGAGGTGGAATTTGACTTAAAACAGCGGATTTTTGCACATCTACTCAAGCTAGAGCCTGCTTACTTTGCCACTAACACCATTGGTGATTTAATTAGTAGGGCTACTAGTGATGTCGAAAATATCAAGCGGTTGTTGGGTTTTGCAGTTCTGAGTTTAGCCAATACATTGTTTGCCTATGCGTTGACACTGCCAGTGATGTTGGCAATTAGTGTAGATTTGACTTTAGCTTCTCTGGCAGTCTATCCTTTGATGTTTTTGTTAGTGCATCTATTTAGCGATCGCCTGCGTAAACAACAAACGGTAGTACAAGAGCAACTTTCTGATATTAGCGAACTCATCCAAGAAGATATTAGCGGTATTGCTTTAATTAAAATTTACGCCCAAGAAGAAAACGAACGTCGAGCTTTTGCCAAGAAGAATCAGCAGCTATTAACTGCTAATTTGGAACTGGCAAAAAGCCGAAATACACTGTTTCCTTTGATTGCAGGTTTAGCCAATATCAGCTCGCTAATAATTATTTGGCTAGGAGCAACAAGGATTTCTGCGGGAACTCTTCCTGTTGGAGATTTTTTGGCACTACTAATTTATGTAGAACGTCTAGTTTTTCCGACAGCGTTGTTAGGCTTTACTATTACCGCTTACCAACGGGGTGAGGTGAGTATCGATCGCCTAGAGTCTATTCTCTCGGTGACACCGAAAATTCAAGACACCAGCGATGTCATCCATCTACCCAAGCATGAAGTTCAAGGCAAGCTGAGGGCGAAAAATTTCAGTTATACTTACCCAGGTGCTACTACAAAAGCTTTAGATCATGTGAACTTTACGATTAATCCTGGGGAAACTGTGGCAATTGTTGGGGCCATCGGTTCAGGAAAATCTACTTTAGCTAATGCTTTACCACGCCTGTTAGAAATTGAATCAGGACAGCTATTTTTAGATGAGTTGGACATTACAAAGATTGCATTAGCTTCTTTACGAGGTGCGATCGCCTATGTTCCCCAAGATAGCTTTCTGTTCAGCACTACAATCAAAAATAATATCCGCTACGGCGATCCAATTAGAGAACAGCAGGATGTAGAAGTAGCCGCTCAACAAGCTCAAATTAACTCAGAAATTAGCAATTTTCCGCAACAGTACGAGACTATAGTTGGTGAGCGCGGAATTACTCTTTCTGGTGGACAACGACAACGTACTGCTTTGGCTAGGGCAATGCTGGTTGATGCTCCAGTGTTAATATTGGATGATGCTCTCTCCAGTGTAGATAATCAAACAGCTACACAAATCCTGAAAAATTTATCTAGTGGTACTGTCAAAAAAACAGTGCTTTTTATCACACATCAATTATCTGCGGCGGCGGCGGCTGACCGGATTTTTGTTATGGACAAAGGAAAAATTGTCCAGATGGGTACTCATTTAGAACTTGTGCAACAACAAGGTCTTTACAGAAATTTGTGGAGCCAGCATCAGATAGAGGAATTATTGCATTAGGGTTTGAGTACTAGAGACAATTCTCTGTACTACGCATATAATTTGTCAAGCAAATAAACTGACAAATTATACACAGTAAATACTTTATGTGGGAATTTTTACAAAGTTTCTTTGTAGATGGCGCATTTATTCCGCATGGACACTGCTATCTCTGGAAACCGGAGTTAGTCTTGCTACATATCCTCTCAGATTCTTTGATTGCTTTAGCTTATTTTTCGATTCCTGTTGCACTTGTTTATTTTGTTCGTAAGCGAGAGGATTTGCCCTTTAAATCAATACTGTTATTATTTGGAGGTTTTATCATCTCCTGTGGTACAACACACTTAATGGAAATATGGACGCTTTGGCATCCAACTTACTGGCTGTCTGGTTTAATTAAAGCGATTACGGCTTTTATTTCCATTTATACAGCTGTTGTATTACTGCCGATAATTCCTCAAGCACTGGCTTTACCAAGTCCAACACAACTGGAAAAAGCTAACAGTCAACTGAAACTTACATTGCAAGAACTAGCAAATACCCAAGCTCAACTAATTCATACAGAAAAAATGTCTTCTCTAGGGCAATTAGTTGGGGGTATTGTTCATGAAATTAACAACCCAATTAATTTTATTTATGGTAACACTACAGTAGCTCAAGAATATACCGAAAACTTGCTCGATTTAGTATCACTTTATCAAGAAAATTATCCAAATCCCCCAGAGGAAATTCAAGTTATTACTGAAAAAATTGATCTCGATTTTATTAACGAAGACTTACCGAAAATATTATCCTCTATCCAAATGGGAGCCGATCGCATCCGTAAGCTAATCTTAGGTTTGCGAAATTTCTCTCGATTAGATGAAGCCAATGTCAAAGAAGTTGATATTCACGAAGGTATTGATAGCACTCTCCTCATTTTACAAAACCGCTTAAAAGGCAAAGCAGATCATGGGGATATTGAGGTGATTAAAGAATATGGAAAATTACCTAAAGTTGAGTGTTATCCAGGACAACTCAATCAAGTATTTCTGAATATTCTCAATAATGCTATCGCTTGTGTCAAAAGCTCATCTAATCAGCCTCAGATTCGCATTCATACTGAGGTTTTAGAAGGCAGTAATCAAGTAATAATTAAGATTACAGATAATGGACGTGGGGTGACAGAAGAAGTACAAGAAAAAATATCTGACTCCTCTTTTACTAATAAATCTATCGATACAAATGTAGGTATATCTATTAGCCACCAGATTATAGCTCAACATGGAGGTCAGTTAAACAGTATTGCAGTATCGCCGCAAGGGACGGAAATTCTGATTCAAATTCCTATCCGGATGAAATCTGCTGCATCATTAAGAATTAGATCAGAAGATAAAATAGTTCCTTCTAGCTAAACCATCAATTAAAACTTTTAACATCACAGCATTTTTACGTATTTCCCGAGGTCGATAGTGAAGATTGTGTTAGTTTTTTGAGAAAATTGGGTAGCATAAATTATCAAAAAACTTATTTGGTATAAATGGATGTTAACAGTTGAATTATCAACATCTGCCAAAGATGTAAAGCGTAGTTATGCTGGAGCGATCGCGGCTCTTGCTTTAATTAGCTTATTGATTTCCTTGAGTGGATTTCACGGACATCCGGCTATTTCTAATTCCTGGGAAGGCTTGCTTTGGGGAATAGCAGATCCAGTAATTAGCTTAAATCGTCTGGCTAGTCTTGTAGCCATTGGTTTACTCTCTGCGGGAATAATTCGTGGCGCTTTGATTGCTGCATCTTTCGGCTCAGCCGCAGCCTTTGGGATGGTGATTCATCTATTCCATGTAAATATACCAGGTGTCCAAATCGGGATCGCCACGTCCACAATTGCCTTTGGCGCTATGCTGATGATGTTAAACAAACCGAACTCTGTTGTGCTCTCAGTTATAGGAGCGATCGCTGGTTTGTTACACGGTTATGCTGGGGCTGAATCCGTAATGGATACAGGAATTATGCCCTTAGTCATCTATGTACTGGGCGTTACCTTAACTCAATGTGCTGTGGTGATGAGTGCTAGAGAAATTTACTCTATTTTGCCAAATAAGATTTCCCTTGGTGGTTTAGCTTTTTGTGCGATCGGCATTGTCTTTTTGGGCAATGCAATTAACTTATAGTGCCTCAGGGTAGAAAACACAATTTTGAAACTGGTGTTGTCCCAAAAAGCGGGTTTCTGTGAAGCCAGAATCTCCCACCAAGCTATGCTGTGCTGGGAGATTGTCAAATATTTGACAAATCCTTTTTTCACTACAAAGGCACAAAGACACTTAGAAGAATTCCTGCGCCTAATTAATCGTATTAAAAATAATTTATTTTACCGTAAAATTACTGTATTCATCGCCAAATATCTGCTATAAGGTGTGACCAATTTAAATTAAACATTCTTTCCTTAAGGCAATCAATATTAAAAAGACTCACCCACAAATTGCGGATTTAGTCAGTAGTCACTAGTCATTTCATGTCAGACAAATTACTTATGATATATCCGCAGCGAGTGTAACGGAGTGAAACAACGCAATTGCAGGAGTTTTGTGATTGCTACTCTCTCCGCTGGCAATGAAAATTTTTTAAACAGACGTGATATCAGTGGCAAAGATATATTGATACAGCCGACAACAGAACAGGAGATGAAACCAGATCTAAAAATAACTGACAAATGATCTGCAAAGCTTAGTAAATATGCGAACCAGATGTGTTTCAGCATACTGACTTTTTGAATTTTTAGGATAAAGTTAATTAAACAACTGTAGGAAAAGGTAAATAATCATGAGAAAAATTTGTAATCAAGTTGATTATCGCTATAATTTGCTACGAATAAATACGTATTAATGGGTAATTACATTTAAATAGTGGCGGTTTTCCAGTATTAATGCGTATATTAAATTATTCAATAACCGTGGCGGTATTTGTATGTTGATCTCGGAACATTAGGGTGGTGGAGAAATGATTTCAACAGGAGTCGAAGTTAAGATAGGCCGATTGGAATCGATTGTTGAGCAAATCGGCGAAGCAGTACTTTCTACTACGGAGACAATTGAGAGTCTAGCGCAAAGACTTGAGACTCTTAGCGTGCAAGTTGAAGCGCAAGGCAAGCAGTTACAGCAACAGGGTTATCAAATTTTTGCATTGTGTGACGCTGTACAGACTCTTGCGGAATCTCAAGATGATTCATTACAAAAACTCAGCCAACTGACACAAACGCTAGATAAGCTGATGATACTGCTACAAGGGTCAGATGAAGAAGAATGAGGGGGATGTGGTTCGACTTCTCTGCGAGACGCTACGCGAACGCGGTAATCGAGCGGAGTCGAGATTCACCAACCGGGGGACAAGGGGGACAACTAACTATTGACTATTGACTCTTGACTCTTGACAATTCACACCCTTAATTTGGTAACAGAAATGTTACCGGAAAAACAGACATCCACATCGCTACCAGGAGTGCGATCGCGTTTGCCATATTCCCCGACATAATAAAAATCATCGCCTTCAATCCGATAGTTAATTGGCAAGGCTTTGGTACAGGGTTGGCAAAACACCACTTCCGGATCTGGTTCTCCTGGTTGCAGATGTGGCAGATTTACGTTCCAGAAGTGTCCTGGTTCTAGGGGACGCTGAAGTAAGTCAGCCAAAACTTCAGCTGTGAACTTAGCAGCGAGTTCCCAGTCAAAATTTTGCTTGGCTTTGCGATAGTGAGAAATGGCAATTCCCGGTATCCCATTCATTGCAGCTTCTCGCACCGCCGCTACTGTACCGGAAATGTAAGCATCGACACCTAAGTTACCCCCGGCATTGATCCCCGATAACACAAATTTGACATCTTCACTAATTTGTGATATTGCAATTCTTACACAATCAGCGGGAGTCCCGGCGATCGCATATTCAGTGGGCGATCGCCGCTGGAGGTTGATGGGGCGAGTTGTAGTAACTTGATGTCCACAGCCAGATTGATGATCTCTCGGCGCAGCGATAATTACATTTTCTTCTTTGACAGCCTTGAACAGCGCTTTAATTCCAGGCGCGTCGATACCGTCGTCGTTAGTGAGGATGATAGTCATATATTTGAGGAAAGCCAGTGGAATTCTATCGTCAACCGCCGCTAGAGTCTACCAATATTCTGCAACCGCTACCACAGTTGAGCGATGAGCAACTGCAACCCAAAACAACTCTGCATTACTTGAGAAGCTCGTAGCAAAATTATCCTGGTTTCCCAACTCATAATGCCAATTTGTACAGCAGTTGAGTGAAAAGAAATAAAAGGGCGATGGCAATTAATCAAACTTTTCGCCACTGCCTAAAGTACGAAAGATTAATATTTTAAAACAACAACCCTAAAAATCTGAAATTATATGGTAATATCCCCCAATGGTTTGCAAAATCCGCCTAATTTGAGAATTTATCTCTAATTGGGCGGATTTCCTTGAAAATAGCTAAAAAAAACTCAAATCTGGGTTCTGACAACTGACCCAGCTTCGCGCAATAAAATCTATCTTTGGGGTATGGCGAAAACTTTCAGGTGGAAAAAGACATCAACCAGGTGATTTTGACAGTGGTTGTGTAGTATTTTTGGTGCAAGTCTGTCTCTCGAGTTTATCCAATGGAACAGCTCCTCAACCAAGCAATTATCATCCAAAAATACCTGACTAAGCTAATTCTGCCATTAGTAGCGATCGCTCTAGTTTCCTTGCTAGTTGTGCCTTGTGCGTTAGCCACTGGCGCATATCAAATACCCAATCTGGCAGCAGATAACAGCACCTGGGTTGTCGATCAAGCCGACACTATCAGTCGGATCAACGAAGGTAAGATTAGCAGCACCTTGTCAGATTTGGCAAAGCAAACTGGTTACGAAACCAGAATTGTCACCATTCGCCGACTTGACTATGGGGAAACACCAGAAAGTTTCGCCAAAGCGCTGTTTGAAAAATGGTTTCCCACAAAAGTTGCACAAGCTAATCAAACTCTATTGGTAATTGACACTGTAACAAATGGTACTGCAATTATCACTGGAGATAAAGTCAAGACTTTGCTGACAGACGATATCGCTCAGAGCGTAGCGTCGGAAACAGTAATGGCACCACTAAGAGATGGTAACAAATATAACCAAGCCTTCTTAGATGCCAGCGATCGCCTAGTCGCCGTCCTCTCTGGTGAAACCGATCCCGGCCCACCCAAAGTTGTGGACAAGGTACAGGTAGAAGGGACATTCAAGAAAGCCTCCGAAACCGACCAAGGTAATGCAACGGCTTGGGTAGTAGGGCTGTTAATTGCCGCCACTATTATCCCAATGGCAACTTATTACCTCTACCAAGTTAATCAACCATCTAACAATGGTTAATGGTTAATAGCTGATAGTTGACTGTTAACCGTCAACTGTTAACGGTCAACAATTAGCAGTTAAGTTCAATCTTGAACGTACTCAAGCCCTGTTACTAAAGCCACCTCAGCCCGGACAAATTCTCTACCCAAATAAGCTGCATGGTCTAAAAGACTAACTGGACAGGGCTGAGTTTCTTCAAATATTTTGACGCAAAGTTCCTTAGCGGTTCTAGCACTAAATACAGTGGTGTTAGTTCGTTCTACTTTTCCTTTAGCAGGAATCACCTTCCCCGTTTCTGGATCTACAGCTAAACCACGCTCATCAATTACATTTGTAAAATGCTTGGCATAAATTAATTTTGCCGGACGATCCAAGTAGATAATGAAATATCCGCTAGGGTCAAGATCAATATGTCGCCCAGAAAGCTGATCGTCAATCGCTGCCAAATCTTCTACCATCAAATCCATAGTCATGTTTCAAAGCAAATTTTTGCAAAGTTTATCCGCTCCATTTCCAGTGTAATTTATTGTCTTTCAATATCTCGGTTACTAAAAGGTAACTCCGCATTAATCGCGTCAATTTCCTGCTGTTCGAGTTGATTCACTTCTTTAATGTAGGGCAACAAAATTTGTGATAAACGGCTGTTGTAAAAGCGGTGCAAACTGTGATTGGGTTTAGCAGGAAAACCGCGCCGTTTTTTGTGCCGTCCACCAGCACCAGGGTCAAAAATTTGAATATTGTTAGCGATCGCCCATTCAATTGGCGCATAATAGCAAGCATCAAAATGCAAGCAATCGATTTCTTGAAAACTTCCCCAATAGCGCCCATACAGTCTATCGCCCTTAAATAGACAAAAAGACATTCCTATCGGGTGACGGCTATCTTGCTCACTGTAAGCAGGAAAAAATAACACCCGATGGCGGTAATTGCTGTGTAACTGTTCAAAAAACCGCTTTGTCAGGTATTTACTACCCCACCAGCCAAACTTGTCACAAGTATCAGCATAGAACTGATACATCAAAGGAAATAGAGAATGAGGAATTTCATCCCCAGTCAGCGGTTGCAGTTTTAAACCCGCTTTTTCCACCGCTTTGCGTTCCCGCTTAATATTGCGACGCTGATTGGCGTTGAACACAGCTAAGTAATCATCAAAATTATTAAATCCAACATTTTCCCAGATGTAACTGTGATGCAACCAAGTTGTCAAGCCTTGTCGTTCCAGCACAGGCCGCCATTGGGGATCGACATAAAGAAAATGACAGCCAGAAATGCGATGCTGATTGCAGAAAGAGTCAATCTCATGCAACATCAAACCTGTAATTTCATCCTCATCTTCTCCCGCAGCAATTAAAAAGCGATAGCCTTCAGCCGGAGTAAAGGGTGTCATTCCCAACAATTTCGGGTAATAATCCACCCCAATACGTTCAGCTAAACTTGCCCACTGGTGATCGAAGACAAATTCGCCAGCACTATGTCCTTTGAGATAGAGTGGAGCCGCAGCAATCAGCGTTCTGTCACGCCACAAAGTCAAGTGATTTGGTAACCAACCAGTTCTCCTTGTAGCGCTGTGGGATATTTCCAGATTGTTCAGCCACTCCCACTCTAAAAAAGGAGTTTTCAGCGGTAAAGCCAAAGCATCCCAAGCCTGTTGGGGGATTTCGGCAATTTTCTCGCTCCAAACGATAGAATAGCGAGGTTTGAGTTTTTCTATCATCGTGTGGTTTTTAGGGAAATGAGGGACTAGGACTAGGGGCTAGGGGGATCAGGGGGACAAGGTAGGACGAGGGAGACAAATGCCCAATGCCCCATGACCCTGTCCCGCCACAAGCCCAATGCCCAACCCCTAATAGAGTAATCTAATCTACTATTTGTTGCAGTTTATAGTGTAAAAACACTTCCTGATCAACTTGGCGAACTTCCAGAAGTTGGAGGCGGGGAGCTAAATTTGCTGCAAATCCTTCACCTTGCACAGGTGTGGGTGCGCTAGCACCGCCCAAAATCAAAGGACATACAGTCAGCCATAATTCATCTATTAAATCTAATTCCAGCATAGAAGCTACTAACTCCCCACCCCCTAATATTGCTAACCGTGTTATATGTAGATATGCCAGGTGTTGCAGCGCGGCAAGAATGTCAATCTTGCCTGTTGGTGTTTCAAAAACCAAAATTTGCTCGAATTTCGGAGCCAATTCCTGTGGGGGAGTTCCCGCCTTTGTAGGAAGTTTCCCTTCGCGTCTTTGCCAGGAAAGTGCCCCGGCTGTAGTCGTGAGCAACCAGCGTCTAATTGGTTGTTGAAAAAAGTGAAGTTCCGGATTGAGGTTAGCAGCGTGTGTAATGACTATATGAAGTGGCTGGGCAGATTTGCCCCCCTGTATTCGATGTTGCAGCAGTGTTGGGTGTGATACGGTTAGTGTAGTGCCGTAGGCACGGAGAGTACCAGCACCAAATAAAACGGCATCAGAGGCAGCAATTTGTTCTTCCAGGTGTGCTTTATCAGCCTTTGAGCCAAACCGAGCGGGTTCTCGCCTGAAATCTGCTATTTTGCCATCTGCACTCATTGCCAAAACTACTGTGGTATGAGGACGATGTTGCACCATTGAATTGCTTTGATAGTTTTAATATATTCCTTGCTAGTGCGTGGAATTAACAAAAATCCATACCTGCAAGTAACTGCCTACTAATTTCCCAACTGTATACATATGCAACACCAGTCTGTTTTACATCTAACCTTTAGGGGTTTTGGTATACTATGTTTCATTTTGTCGAACGAAGCTTTGATATCTTTAAAATTTGGCAATAAAGTAGTCATAACTTCATAAAATGTCTCATTTAGCTGGTTTAATTGCATATCTTTGGCTGTTGTGGTTTGCAGATGCGAAGTGAGACATTCGATGGCAAAGCCTCGTCAATCATCCTTTCGGCGGATATTATTAACGAGAATATTGCTGGTGTTTGTGCCAGTATTATTCATAGGAGAGATAGTAGCCTTAAATAAGGCACGGACTAGCCTGTTGGAAACTTCTCGACAGAACTTAACGGAAAGTGCTGTCATCAAAGGTGAGAAGATTGGAGACGCGATCGCTACCCTCAAAACTAGTTTACTCATTATGAGTAAAACAAAACTTATCGAGTCGCCGTCACCAAGCGAGACGCAAGAATTTCTCACTCAGGTAGCACAACAACTACCAACCCAAATTGACTGTATTCAATTAAAGGACTTACAAAAGGACGATATTGTTGCCAGTAGTTGTGGTGACAAAACAATTGAAGAACCAAGTTCATTTTTACCCAGTCAAGGAATTGATATTACAACAATATTACCTCCAAAGGCGGGAACCACTGGTTCCAGAGATTCGCAAAACCAACTGCAATTATTATTATCTGCCCCAGTCTACGATGATGCAGGTAAATTGCTTTATAGCTTAAGTATTAAGTCAAGATTATATCAACAAACTCAGAAGCAACCGGGATCGCTCACAGGTTCTTTGGTAGTTTTCGATGAAGATGGCACAATTTTAGCCCATCCATTACCAGAAAGAGTGGGAAGTAATATTCAAGAGTACTTAGATGCTTCTCAACTGCAAAAACTTATTAAAAATGCAACTATTGGGCAAAAAGGTTCGATAAATTTGTCCTTTCAACAAGGGCAAGAACTATTAGCTGGATATACTGTTATTACCGATCCCGTCAAACAACAATCGCCACAAAAATGGGTCGTTTTAGCTGTTACCAGTGTCAATAATGCTATTTTTGGTTTGGAAGAAATAAAACTTATTCTCATAGTTTTAACAGTTGGCTTAATAGGTGCAAGCTTGTTGGCTTCTTTATATTTAGCTCCTTACCTAGCAGGGCCTGTAGAAGAATTGCGAGATTATGCTCTCAATATAGACAGCAACAACAAAGATCAACCAGTTCCCCACAATTTTAAAATTCGCGAGTTTAATCAACTAGCACAAGCTCTAGACCAAATGGTGGAAAGGCTCAAAGCTTGGGCTGAAGAACTAGAAATAGCTTGGAAAGAAGCAAAAACTGCTAATCAAATTAAAAGTCAGTTTTTAGCTACAACTTCCCATGAATTGCGCAACCCACTAAATATTATTATTAATTGTGTTCGCTTGGTTCACGATGGCTTGTGCGATAACCGAGAAGAAGAAATAGAATTCCTAAAACGTGCCGATGAAACAGCGATTCATCTATTAGGAATTATTAATGATTTACTTGATATTTCTAAAATTGAAGCTGGCAAACTTTCAGTTGTGACAGAACCCATTGACCTGCACAAATTGCTGCTAGAAGTAATTAATTTACAATCAGTGAATGTGCAACAAAGAGGCTTACAATTGAAAACCGATCTGGGTAGTGAAGTAATTCCAGTTAAAGCCGATGCAGCAAAACTCAAGCAAGTACTAATTAATGTGATTGGTAATGCTACTAAATTTACTGAAAAAGGAAGCATTACGATCGCCTGTGAAATTCAACACAGCGACGATCAACCTCAGGTACTCATTCATGTTACAGATACAGGCATGGGCATCGATCCTGCCCAACAGCATAAACTATTTCGCCCCTTTATGATGGTAGATGGTGCGAGTAGAGGCAAAATAGAGGGTACAGGATTAGGATTGGCGATTTCACGCAACTTAATCGAACTCATGAAAGGTAGCATTACCCTCAAGAGTGCAGGACTTTATCAAGGTACAACAGTAACTATAGCCTTGCCTTTAATAGATATTGCGCTGTTATTTCCTCCAGAAGCGGAAGGAAAGTTAAGCGATATTGAAGTCTCCGCCACAGATGAAGTAAAAAGAGGAATTAATGGCTACGCTAACCTTCGCGAAGAACCACTAGTTAATGGATCTACAAAAGCTGCAATAGATGGACAGCAGCACGATGTTCCAATTTTAGACGATAGCCGGGAAGTAACTAGTTCTGTTGGGTGAAATTTTTAGTTCAAAAGTTAAGCGATCGCCTTCACAACCCCATCATTTCGCCTCAAAACACGAAACTTCTCGTCCCAAATCGCAGCTTTGAGGTTTTGAAGTACAGCGATCGCCTTCACAACCCCATCATTTTGCCTCAAAACACGAAACTTCCAGTTCCCAATCTCAACTTTGAGGATTTGAAGCACAGCGATCGCCTCTACAACCCCATCATTTCACCTCAAAACACAAAACTTCGCCTTCCAAACCCCAGCTTTGAGGATTTGAAGTCAAGCGATCGCCTTCACAACCCCATCATTTCACCTCAAAACACAAAACTTCGCCTTCCAAACCCCAGCTTTGAGGTTGTGAAGTCAAGCGATCGCCTTCACAACCCCATCATTCCGCCTCAAAACACGAAACTTCGCGTTCCAAACCCCAGCTTTGAGGTTTTGAAGTACTGCGATCGCCTCCACAACCCCATCATTCCGCCTCAAAACACGAAACTTCGCGTTCCAAACCCCAGCTTTGAGGTTTTGAAGTACTGCGATCGCCTCCACAACCCCATCATTTCACTTCATAACACGAAACTTTGAGCTTGAAACATCAAATATCGAGCTTAGAACACGAAACTTTGAGCTTGAAACATCAAATATCGAGCTTAGAACATGGAATGTCGAGTTCGGAACACAAAACTTCGAGTTTGAAACAGGAAACTTTGAGCTTGGAACTTGAAATATTGAGTTTAGGCGATACCTGCGGTTAGCTTTGCTAACGTTCTTTTCACAATTTTATTGACAAACTCAGCAAATTATTATTAGCATTTAATTAAATGCTAATAAAATGCTAAGGCTATGATAAACCTTTCCAGAGATATTCATTCCCTCACCGAGTTTAAACGTAATACGAATGAGTTTTTGCAGCGTCTGAAGCAAACAAAACACCCCTTAGTTCTAACTGTCAACGGAAAAGCAGAGTTAGTTGTTCAAGATGCAGAATCTTATCAGGAACTTTTAGATGCTGCTGAGTTAGTAGAAACCTTAAAGGGTATTAAAATTGGTTTGGAACAGATGCAAGAAGGAAAAGGAAAAAAAGCTGAAGATTTTTTCCATGAACTGTTTGATAAATTAGACAGTTCCCAATGAATCAGAAATATCAGGTCATTATACAACCCGCAGCGCAAAAGGCTATAGAAGAAGCCTATTTTTGGTTTAGTAATGTTTCTGCTAGCAAAGCTCGACAATGGTTAGAAGGATTATATCAAGCTGTCTTATCACTAGAAACAATGCCTAATCGTTGTTCTCTAGCATTTGAAAATAATTTTTTTGAGCAAGAAATCAGACAATTAATTTATGGAAAAGGACGAAATGCCTATCGGATTCTTTTTACCATTGTTGATGATAGTGTTGAGATTCTCTTTGTGAGACACGCTGCTCAAAAACCGATAATAGATGAGCCTGATGAGGAATAATTTGTTTGCTAAAGCAGTAATTTGCAGTTCAAAGCTTAAGCGATCGCCTTTACAACCCCATCATTTCACCTCAAAACACGAAACTTCGCCTTCCAAACCCCAACTTTGAGGATTTGAAGTCAAGCGATCGCCTTCATCACCCCATCACTCCACCTCAAAACACGAAACTTCTCGTCCCAAACCCCAACTTTGAGGATTTGAAGTCAAGCGATCGCCTCCACAACCCCATCATTTCACCTCAAAACACAAAACTTCGCGCTTGAAACAGAAACATTCTCACTTGAAACTAAAACGTTCTCGTTTGAAACAGGAATGTTCTCGTTTGGAACAGGAATGTTCTCACTTAAAACAGGAACATTCTCGTTTGAAACCGGAAACGTCGAGTTTAGGCGATCGCGCCTGAGAATTTCCTCATCAATGTTACTTCTCTGAGGCGAGGCGATCGCTAATATATGCTAAATTTTCACGAGCGGTAACAGTACGGGGATGATTTACACCCCAAATTTGCTGACAAATATCTAAAGCTTGCTGATACAGGGGTTTTGCTTCACTGTAACGCCCTGTTAATCGATAAATTTCTGCTAAATTATTGAGACTTTCGGCGACATTAGGATGATTATCTCCTAACAGTTGTTTATCAAGTTCTAACGCTTTTATACACAAAGTTTCTGCCTCATTAAAGCGTCCTTGTTCTCGGTACATATAGCCCAAAGCGTAAATGGTATCTGCCAAAAGGGGATGGGCTTTTTGCAGTAAACGCTGCTTGATTTCCAAAGATTGTAAAAACAAAGTCTCGGCTTCTTGATAACGCCCTTGAGCGCGGTATATTAATGCTAAATTGTGAAGATCTGTCGCTACCTCTGGATTCTCTTCTCCTAAAAATCGCTTATCTAATTCTATTGCTTGGAGCGATAATCGTTCAGCTTCTCCGTAGCGTTCTTGATGATAATAAAGTAGTGCTAAATTATTGAGAATTATCGCTAGAGAAGGATGATTTTCCCCAAGCAGATGTTTTCTCATTTCTAATGACTGTAGATAAAGAGGTTCAGCTTCGTTGTAACGTTCTTGTTGATCGTATAGTAATGCCAGATTATTGAGAATAGCGGCAACATCAGGATGATTTTCTCCCAACAAGCGTTTCCTCAATTCCAAAGCTTGTTGATATAAAAGTTCTGCTTTGCTGTAGTGTCCAGTAGATTTATAAAGATTGGCAAGATTATTCAAGCTAGTAGCAAAAGAAGGATGATTATCTCCTAAAAGACTTTTAGTCAGTTCTAAAGCTTGTTTATATAAAGGTTCCGCCTCCTTGTAGCGTCCTGTTGCGCGGTAAAGTCCTGCTAGATTATTCAGATTAGCAGCTAAATCTATCTGCAAACCTAATTCACTGTACAAATCTATCGCCTTACGCCAATACTTAATTGCTAGTTCCTGTTCTTTTTGATAATTTTGAGACTCACCCCGATCTAACCTACTACGATAAATATCACCCAACCTGGAATATAAAGTAGCCAAGCTGGGATCTTTGGTTCCTTTTTCCTGTTCAACTTTCTCGATTAACCTTTGTAAATCTTGGATAGGCAAAAAAAACGAGTGATTTTCATTAGTATCAGTGCTGGCTAATTCCGTGTCTCTAAAAACAAAGCGTATCGGTTCTAGTTCTTTACCTGCGATCGCATTCGTTTTTTTTGAGACAAATCGGAAAACTCCATTGCGCCAACTCCAAAAATCAGGAGCTTTTTTAATCAAGTTGACTAAAATTTGATTAGTTACCCAAAGTACAATCGCAAACGGAAATTCTCGCAATCCTTCCCTTGTCCACTGTAAATAACCAAAAAATTTTTCCTGTTCTGATTGTTCTTCCCCTAATTTGAGAAAATAAAGTTGTTCAGCACCCGTAATAGTGATGATTGCTAGATTACGTTGACGGAGATATTCTTCTTGTTGCACTAATTGGTTTAGAGCAGCTTTCAGGCTCGGTTCCTGTCGTGCTAAAATCACCCGATATGGACGAAAATTCGGTTGGAGTTCGGCTTCGTACTTAGAAATAATCTCATCACGAAAATTACCATCATCGCAGACAGCAATTAGTAAATTTAATCCCCGTTTTTGTGATTCAATAGAAACAATTAAATCATCATAAGCATCTTGATTCTCTCGCTCATGCTCTAACAAATCTCCATCATCTGAAAATTCTTCATTCAACACGGATAACTCCTTTCCTTTTCAAGCTTTCTATCAGGATTGGATGAACATCATACCAAGTTTCATCAGTGCGATATTCTAAAACATATAGCCCATGTAGCAAATCTAAAAATTCAGGCTGTTTAGGATCGTTGGGCATAAATTGAGCGTAGACACTTTGTAAAATATCTATATCAACTTTTCCTAAGCGTATGGAAAAATCATTACGAATTTTATTAATAGCTTGGACTAAAATTTTCTCATCAATGAGAATTTCTTCTGCTGGATTTCTGCGGATAAGACGCAAACAAATGCGACAGCATTCTTTAGCAATTCTGATTAACTCTCGTAAGACTCCGCCACTGTAAATAACAATTTTTTCAGCAGTTTTATCCGCTATTAACTCACTAGAAATTCGCTTTTGTAAAACCTCACCAAGAATCTTGATTGTCTCAGGACGAGGCTGGGTATTAGGCAGCCGATTTTTACCCTTCTCGAAAATTTTTAACACAGGCATTACCACAATTTGGTCGTTAGTTTCTGTGGTAATTATCGTGCTGATAAATGTTTCGCGTAGCACAGCAATTGGGATAGTGTAGATTATCCGAAAATTAGGTTGACAAAGTGCTTTAATATTATCCTTATAAATTTCGTTAACTCTACCTAAATCGAGTTTATCTAAATCATCAATAATCACTAAAACATCTTGTTTAGTAGCAGTTTGAATTAAAGCAGCAATTTCGTTAATTCTCGCTACCAAATCTGAAATTTTGCGTTCAAATTCTTGTTTAATTTCATCCCTTACAGTCGCATCAGCTTTTAATTTCGAGCTAATCAGCTTGAGCAAATCAAAACCTATTTCGGCTTCAGCTTGTAAATTTAATTCTTCAGTGCGAGTGCGGGTAGCAAACCATTTATAAAGAGCTTCTTTTGTCGATTTAGGAATTTCAACCTGACGCGCTTCCGCCTCAGACATTAAATTAACTGCAATAGCAAACAGGATATTAATATGATTAACGGCTGACATTTCAATTTTGTCAGCAATAGAGAATAAAACTACAAAATACTTATTTTGAATTTGTCTGCTAAACTCAGCTAACAAAGTTGACTTACCACATCCGCGATGTCCGGTAAAGATAATCTTACTATCCCCATTGGGGCTATCTTCAACCAATTGGTTAAGATCTGCAATCAAATCATCACCATATTCAACTCTAAACTTTTCCATTTCATTTTGTTCCATCAACGGAAATAGTTCGAGATTGCTGTATGCTTCCTGAAACAAATTTAATAATTCTTTAGACATTCGCTAGTCCCGTAAACGTGCCAACTATTCATATAATGGCTTATTTTTTTTACGGTAAAACTTCAGATTATACCTGCGGCGGGCTGCGCCAACGCACTTCGCAATTCACACCAATTAATGATTACTAAGTGACAAATATATTAGGTTATAAAAATAAAACTCTGGCTTGCAGTATGACAACAGATAGATTAGGAATAGAGAAGAAAAGTGAATAATAGTCAATGATTAATTATACACATAGCAAATAGGAATAAATGTTAGTTTATACATTTACAATAGTAAAAGTTACTTAACAAATAAATAAAATAAATTTTTTAGTTAGAAAATTTAATTTTCAACATACTTTACCGTTGCACAGCTTTCCTAGCTTCTCAAGGGTAGATTTTTCTCAGCATCTACGGGATTCAGTGGAAGACTTCGTTAGTAGCATCATTAGCGATCGCCTTTGCAAACCCCATCATTCCACCTCAAAACACGAAACTTCGCCTTCCAAACCCCAACTTTGAGGATTTGAAGTCAAGCGATCGCCTTCACAACCCCATCATTTCGCCTCAAAACACGAAACTTCGCATTCCAAACCCCAACTTTGAGGATTTGAAGTCAAGCGATCGCCTTCATCACCCCATGATTTCACCTTAAAAAGCGAAGCTTCGCGTTCTAAACCCCAGTTTTGAGGTTTTGAAGTCAAGCGATCGCCTCCACAACCCGATCATTTCACTTCATAACACAAAACTTCGTCTTCAAAAGCCCAGCTTTGAGGTTGTGAAGTCAAGCGATCGCCTTCAGCACCCCATCATTCCACCTCAAAACACAAAACTTCGCCTTCCAAATCGCAGCTTTGAGGTTTTGAAGTACAGCGATCGCCTTCACAACCCCATCATTCCACTTTATTTAGCTGTTATTGCTTGAGATTAGCGAAGATAATGAATTACTGTGCAGCCATACACATAGTTTTATATTTTTTGAATCCTCTGGCTTTGATGTATATTCACCGCTTTTAATTTCTTCTATAAGTTTGGCATTAAACCTTGAATTGAGGTTACCTCTCATCAGGTCTTCAAACATAGCTAGTGGTAGCAGTACACTTTCCACTTCTACATCATCTTCGCTGAAGACAATAGTTTCCAATCTAAACCTATAGCCAGACCATCTGATAGTTGGTAGTCTATCTACTGTATTTTTTAAGTTTTGCAGAATGCAATCATACTTTGGGTCAGGATTTTTATGTTTATGTTCTATCCACCAATAAACATTATGCCTAACAAAATGCTTCCCATTTTCGTTAGAACAAACCTCTATTTCCATATCATCCACATACAAAAATTGACGATTCATTACTCTAGATTCACCTTCAGCCATTGGTTCTAATTCCTCCCAAGTTTCAACATTAACTACACTTTCATTATTACTATTGCTCTGATATTTTTTATCAACTATTTTTATTGGGATAGGGTCATCTTCTAAAGCCTCTAAACCTGAAGCTTCTTCCTTAAACTCTGGTGTATTTTCTAGAATTAGTTCTAGTTGCTCACTACTAAAAGCCATAAGCTCAACCCCAGCGATAGTGCGGCGAGTTGAACTATCCATAAAGTGAACTAAATCTTGAAACGGAGCTAAATCTATTCGTATACCGTTGTAATCAGTCTGCCAATAGCCAAACTTTCCAGAATACTTAGGCTCTATGTGGTACTCTTTCCACTTTAGTGTGCTAGCTTTTTTATTGATATTTTTTAATGCAGATCGTATAGTGCCTGATACACCACGCCTATCGTAAACAGGATAAACCAAATATATTGTGGGTGGTTCTTCATCAGCAATTGGATCGAACCCAAATATCATAGTATTACAGTTAGCCAACTGCTGAAGGCTCTGCTGTAATGCTGTCTCGGCTGGAGTTATTCTTCTAATTGGTGCGAAAACTTTCGACCAATTCAGCGGCGGTTTATATAAATTTATTAACTCATTTTCGATAGTTGGAAGAGAATTTATCTGATTACTGCAATTTATCCAACTAATAGTAATACGGTCTTTTCGATTAAATCTTTTTAGCTGTTTAAATCTATGATGCTCTCGCCAGCGCCCAACTAAGTTGATTGTTCTGCCAATATAAAGAATCTGACTTTTACTATCAGATACAAAGTAGATAGCTGCACAATTCGGCAGTTTGTCTTTGTCTAACAAATAAACCGATGGTAGTTCTGAAAATTTTATGTTTTCTAATAACATTGCAGCAATTTAACAAAATTATATAAAATTGAAACTTTGGTCAGTTAGCACTTTAAACTCTAGATATAACCACTCTGTATTTGCTAATATAAAATAGTGAGATAAACTCCTTTTGATAGAAGCTATATTTATAGATTTCCCACAAAGCTTCTGAAAGTAACATTTTCAAATTAATTTTCAAAGATAAATAGCAATATAGCTGTCCTAAATCATTCGCGAAAAATTAGATCCCCGACTTCTTTGAGAATACTGCTGGCGATTTAGGGGTAAGACCCCGCGCATACGTGTCAACTTAACGTGAAACCCTTACCAAGACGTGATGAGCGAATTCTCTCACTTAACATCATGATCCGCGTCACCCCACCCCGGCTTTGCTGACGCAAAACCTCCCCTCCCCGTTTACGGGGAGGGGATTGAGGGGTGGGGTAAAATGCCTGTGGGATAAGCCTTTTAACTTAAGTTGACACCAATGGACCCCGCGCTTACCCAACAGACCGCCTTCACCCTAGAAGGGTGCGGCTAATCGTACAAAGCCCACCTTCGTGGGCTAAATTTTTTTAGCCCACGAAGGTGGGCTTCGTAGCGTTAGCCCCAGGCTTCCAGCCTGCGGGCGTTTTTTCAGATATGCGAGAGAACTTGTTTGATGTGAATTGAGAGGTCAAACCAACCATTTGCCAGCAACATCCTTTGAGAAGTCGGGGATCTGAACAACGTGAATTTTCACAAATCAAATAAGACTTCTATACGTAAAAAAAATTGCGATCGCCTCTCCTCCTTCCTGCTTTGCGCGAAACTGCCAAAACAATACCCCCCTCCGCCGCCGGAGAGGGGTTAGGGATGAGATATCACAATTCTCACTGCTGACACTCAGCAATTAGCACTGTCTAACTAATAAGCGTCTTGCAACTCGTAGAAATCAGGCGAGATGTAATCTTTCCGCAAAGGCCAGCCTACCCAATCTTCTGGCATTAAAATCCGCTTCAGGTTGGGGTGTCCTTCATAGATAATGCCGAACATATCATAAGACTCGCGCTCTTGCCAGTCTGCGGTTTTCCAAATCCAGTAGACTGAAGGAACTGTAGGGTTTTCCCGTGGTAAGAACACCTTCAATCGGATTTCTTCGGGGCGATCGCTATTATCACCTACTTTAATTAAGTGATATACACTCACTAACTCTTGTCCAGGGCCCAGGTCAATCCCACCTTGAAACTGGAGATAATTAAACCCGTAAGCATACAAAGCTGTAGAGATGGGGAGCAAAAAATCTGGCTCTACCTTAATTATCTCTACCCCATTGGCATCAGCTGGTAAAACCTCATGGTCAAAGCCATTTTCTGTCAACCACTGGGAAACTTTTCCGGCTTTTACCAGAGACTCTTCGGCTGCTGGTACTGGCTTAGATTCTTCATCAGCCACGGTTTGTTTCCTCCTTTTGTTTCTGGGATGTCAGTAAAGCAGGTGGAACTGGTAAACCAATCGCTTGGGCCAATTCCTTAGGTGGTGTAAAGCGAGTATCTGACTGCATATACTTACCAGTTAAAATTTGCTCTACTGGCTTGAGGTTATGAGTCGTGCTGTAGTAGCGGTGGATTTGCTTGATTTGATCCCGTTCTTGGATAGAATCGTTAGCTATCTTCTTCCGCAACTTGATAATTGCGTCAATAATCGCTTCTGGACGTGGCGGACAACCAGGCAAGTACACATCCACAGGAATTAGTTTATCAACTCCACGCACAGCGGTGGGAGAATCAACGCTAAACATCCCGCCTGTAATTGTACAAGCTCCCATCGCAATCACATACTTCGGCTCAGGCATTTGTTCATAAAGACGCACGAGTTGAGGTGCCATCTTCATGGTGATTGTCCCCGCCGTAATAATTAAATCAGCTTGGCGGGGGCTGGAACGGGGAATTAGACCAAAACGGTCAAAGTCAAACCGAGAGCCAATTAAAGCGGCAAACTCAATAAAGCAGCAAGCCGTACCAAATAGCAACGGCCACAAACTAGAAAGCCGCGCCCAGTTGTAAAGGTCATCAACCGTAGTCAGAATCACGTTTTCTGAAAGGTCTTGAGTGATTGAGGGACGATCAATCGGGTTGATGATGCGCTCTTTGTCCGGGGTTGTTAAGTTAGAATTCAAGACCATTCCAAAGCTCCTTTACGCCATGCGTAAACTAAGGCGATTACAAGAATTGCAATAAAAATTAGCGCTTCAATGAATGCCAATAGCCCTAGACGGTGGAAAGCTACCGCCCAAGGATACAAAAACACAGTCTCCACATCAAAGACGACAAAGACCAGCGCAAACATATAGTAGCGAATGTTGAACTGAATCCAGGCTCCCCCGATGGGTTCCATGCCAGATTCGTATGTTGTGCGCCGTTCCGCACTTTTGCCGCTGGGTCGTAGGAGCTTGGACGCTGAGAGCGCCAGGGCAGGCACTAGGCTACAGATAATTAGAAAGCCTAGAAGGTACTCGTAACCGCTGAGAACAAACACAATGGATATCTACCGTTTATGGTGTAAATAACGCCGTAACTTTCTTTTACATTATATCTTCTAGGCTTTTCTGAAATCTGGGAAACAGACGCGCTGAAGGTATTTGATTCGTTTTTAGTTGTGATAGAAAAGTCTAACAGTTATGTCATAATTTGTAACGTATATTTAATATTTGCCCCTCTGCGAGGCCTAAGCCATGAGCGAACAAAGCGAACCAGCTGTTGAGACTCAAGTGTTAGACCGCTACGAGTGTCGCTCCTGCGGTTACGTTTATGAACCTGAGAAGGGAGATGACAAATATGATATTCCCCCTGGAAGACCCTTCGCAGAACTACCCTTAAATTGGCGCTGTCCTGTATGTAGTGCAAAGAAACAAGCTTTCGCTAACATCGGCCCAGCAGGTCAAGCATCGGGCTTTCGAGAAAATCTTGGTTACGGCTTAGGTGTCAACACTTTGACCCCAACCCAAAAAAACCTCCTGATTTTCGGCGCTTTGGCACTTGGTTTCTTATTTTTTCTCAGTCTCTACGGGTTACAATAGATACTTAGTTAAGAATCACCACCCACAGGGACAAGGGGGATGAGGGAGACAAGGAGGACACACTTCGGCTGCGCTCAGTGACCGGGGGACAAGGGAGAAATAACTAATAACAAATTGTAAATGCCCAATGCCCCATGCCCAATGCCCCATGACGGCAGTTGCTACAACGGAGGAGACCTCCACGCCAGTTAGCTCAAGTCGGGAAACCCGCCCACGCTACTGGCTCCGCAACGCACTGCCTCCCCCATGCCCAATGACAAATTTAGAAACAACTAAGAAATTAAGAAATACTGATGCACGCAATTTTGAAAAGTTGGCAACGAATATTTGCCCTGTTGATAGTTGTCCTGATGTGTATAGGTTGTAGCAAAGTCCCTTCTACCAGCTATAACCCCTGGGCAATCATTTCTGTGCCTACAGAAGCCAAGCTGTTCGATATTGCTTTTACAGAAAATCCTCAGCATGGCTACTTAGTAGGTAGCAACGCCACCATTTTGGAAACCAATGATGGTGGTAATACTTGGCAACCCTTAAATCTAGCACTGGATGACACCAGGTATCGCTTTGATTCTGTGAGTTTTGCTGGGAAAGAAGGGTGGATTGCCGGAGAGCCTGGTTTGTTATTGCATACTACTGATGAAGGTCGTTCTTGGTCGCGCATTCCCCTCAGTGAAAAACTGCCAGGAAATCCCATTAGTATCAGTGCGCTGGGAAAAGATGCAGCTGAGATGGCTACTGATGTAGGCGCAATCTATCAAACCAAAGACGGCGGTAAAAATTGGAAAGCCCAAGTCGAAGCAGCAGTTGGTGTGGTACGTAACTTAGAACGTTCTGCTGATGGTAAATATGTTGCTGTTTCCGCTAAAGGTAGCTTCTACTCCACTTGGGAACCAGGACAAAATGCTTGGGTTCCCCATAACCGCAATAGTTCTCGTCGCGTAGAAAACATGGGCTTCTCGGATAATGGGCAAATGTGGATGCTCGCACGGGGAGGTCAGGTACAATTTAGTGACCCCACGAAACCAGAAGAGTGGCAAGAAGCACAAAATCCCGAATTATCTACTAGTTGGGGTTTACTGGATTTAGCTTATCGTACACCCGATGACATTTGGGTAGGCGGTGGCAGTGGAAATTTGCTGCACAGTGCTGATGGTGGCAAAACTTGGGAAAAAGACCGGGATGTGGAAACAGTCGCCGCTAACTTTTACAAAATTGTGTTTTTCCAGCCCGACCAAGGATTTATTATTGGCGATCGCGGCGTTTTGCTCAAATATAACCCCAACGTAGCCACAACTTCCCCGTCAGAGCCAGCTTAGAGCAACACTGGTGTATGTAATTATCCAGATTTATGAGAAGAACGTTGCAAGTTGTAACTCTTTCTAAACTTTGTAGGATAATAAACTCAATAACAGTCTTTGTGAAGGTAGGAAGTTAAATGTCAGGTACCACTGGAGAACGTCCGTTTTCGGACATTATTACCAGCATACGTTACTGGGTAATTCACAGCATCACCATCCCAGCATTATTTATTGCTGGCTGGTTATTCGTCAGCACCGGACTGGCTTATGATGTTTTTGGCACACCCCGTCCTAATGAGTATTTCACACAAGCACGCCAGGAAGTGCCCATTGTGAATAACCGTTTTGATGCTAAAAAGCAAGTTGAAAATTATATCGGAAAGTAGTTTGAAATCATGACTAGCGGCAATAACATCAATCAACCAGTTACCTATCCAATTTTTACAGTTAGATGGCTGGCAGTTCACACCTTAGGTGTGCCAACCGTTTTCTTTTTGGGCGCGATCGCCGCAATGCAGTTTATTCAACGCTAGGAGGAACTCATGGAAAGAACGCCCAATACCAATAATCAGCCGGTTGAACTAAACCGGACTTCACTGTACCTGGGACTACTACTGATTTTTGTTCTGGGTATCCTGTTTTCCAGTTACTTCTTTAACTAACTGGAAGCACTTTGGTTAATTATCTGTTTATTCAACTTGTGTTGATTTGTTGTTAAGGGAGGAGAAAACTGTGTCTGGAAGTGGGAGAATTCCCCTGTGGGTCGTCGCTACGATCGCAGGATTAGGTGTAATTACTGTTGTCGGCATTTTCTTTTACGGAGCCTATGCCGGAATCGGTTCTTCAATTTAATAGTAGCTGGAGCCGAATAGCATAATTAGTGTAGATTATCTAGCAGTTGTTTAGAAATCGACATTATTAAAAAACCGCCTGTCTCACTGAGATAGGCGGTATTAACTATTCATTAGTCATTAGTTATTAGTTAAATGACTAATTACCAAATTAGGCAATATCTTCGCGTTCAATGTATAGAAACAAAAACGCAAATACTGCGATGGGCACACCCCAACCGATGATGGGAACGAAAAGAGCAGGTAAGTAGGAAGTACTAGCCAAGATAGAAGGCAAAAGTTGAGTTGCCATAGTCAATGATTCCTGTTAAATTACACTACAATTCAAAATGAGCTTACTGCAAATTCTGCCTCATTTTTTAAATTCTAAAGATTTTTAACACAGCCGCAGTTGCTAGGGATGTTTAAATACCTAACAGTTCTTCTAGCTGCAAAGTTGGTAAATCTGGAGGAATCACAGTTCGCATGACGGTAACTTTGTGACTTTCCTGTTGGGTTTCGGGGTTAAGCGCGATCGCCTCAACGCGCATTTCTAAGCAGCCAAAAGGAACATGTAATTGCGTTGTCAGCTCCAACCTTCCCAAAGAATTAAGCTGCAAATTTTTCAACAAATGGGGACCATCCATCAAGCTGCGGCTTTGGCAATCCTCAATCCATAGCTTGACAACAACTTCCGAGGATAGCCGAGGTAGTTCCACACGCACCCTCACAGTTGTACCTGCAATTAGTTCGCCCTCTGGTACATACAATTTTGGTGTGGGTAATGGTTCGACAATTGGCGCGCTCATCCGCAGTAAAGGCGATGGTTCCAGCACCATTGGCACATCAGGCTCTGGTTCTTCCTCAGGAATGGTTTGTGCTACATCTACCTCAGGTTCAATATATGTATCTTCTACAACAATTTCTTGAGTTAAATTGGGTAGCGGTATCTTCGGATAATGAGGAGGTAGCGGTGGCGGTGGCGCTTCTGGAAGTGATGGAGTGGAATCTTCTTCCTCCTGGTGAGCGATCGCCAACCAATCTTCTGGGATCTCGATGTCAGCGTCAAGATTTAATGGCAAGTTTAGTTCAACAGGAGTAGTTTCAGCATTTAAAGACACACCAGCCTGCTGATTGTCCACAGTCTCTGGTTCTACAACATCGGTATTGTCATCTGGTTGTGACACCTCCATCGGTTCAGGTAAAGAAAATCCTTGATTCTCCAACCATTTTGTAATCAGCGGCGATGAATAGGGGTTACCTTCTATGATTAATTTTTGACTAGGTGGAGCAGTTGTGGGTGCAACAGGCTGATCAATGAATTCTGGACTTGGTGACGTAGTTTTTGGTGTCACAGACTCATCAATTAATTCCGGGCGCGATGGGCTAGTAACTTCTGCAATATAAGCATCAATTAATTTTGAACGCCGGGAGAGAGCCACCTCCACAACAGACTCATCCCCATATTCTTGATTACCGATCAATAATTCATTTGTCTTGTCACCTGCTAAAGTTTTATGCAGCGCCTGTGAGTTTTCTGGAGAATGAAAATCGGATACTGCTTCACCATCGCTATTCGTAACCGTTAACGGCTTTAAATATCGAAATGTGCTACTAATTATCGATGCCCGTCGATTTTTAATCACCAGTTGATCCATGTTGATGGCGGCTAAAGTTTCCACCTTTTCCAAACTCTGTTCCTGTGTAGCCAGTTCTCCTGTCTTTGGCTCTGCTGTCAAAGATTCTGTTAAAATCGCCGTCTCCACCGGCTTGATTGGTGGGAGAGGCGGCATATTTGGCAAATCTAGCGCCCGATGGCTATCTAATGATTTTTTAGGCGATCGCGGTTTAATTTCTGGTGGTAAAAATTTATTTTCTAAAGTCAGAGACTGATCTGATGGCACAGCTTTGACTAATTTCAAAAGTGACAAATCTATACCAACAGCTCGTTCAGGTGCTTCAACCTCCACTGACTCCACAAAGTCAGGTGTAGTGGTTGTGACTGCGGTGGCGATCGCCAGTAATTCGCTGACATCTGCTGTAATTGTGAAAGACTGGCTAGCTAAGAGTTTTACTTCATCAATTGCAGTGAGTGCGCCAGACAAACTCACCTCTGCCAAAATTAACTTAGATTCGCAATCAGCGGGAATATCAATTGAGGATTCAATAGTAAAAGGCAGCACTTCATTAGGCAAGGGTTGCTTTACTTCCTTCAAGATTTCTAATTTTAGAGGTGAGCGCAGAGAAATTTTTAGTTCTAGAGCATAAAGACTTTCCAGGTAAGGTATCTCTTCTTCCAAAGAAGCTTTTTCTTGTAGTTCTACCCGCCCATTAATAGTCAGAGTTCCACCCCAGTGAGCAACATAAGTTTCTTGATCTAAGTTCAGCAACAGCGGTGGTAATGCTGGTTGTATTGGCGGATCAGCCAGCAGTTCTTCATCAAGCAGCGGTTCAGCGCTAGGTAAAGCTAAATCTATTAAATTTTGTAAAATTTGTTCAGCCGTCTCACCTTTAACCCATACTGGGCTGACAGGTTGATCGCTCATCACATCTTCTTCCAAAACATCCACTGCCGCTTTGGTAGTAGAGCTAGTTTGAGCGGCAATTGTTGCTGTTGCATCAGTAACAGATGTTTGTTGTGTAGGTATGGTTTTTACTGAGTGTTTAAATAATAAATCATTATCAGAAATAGTACTTATATCAGCTGCTGAATCCGATGCTTCACTATTGCCATTACCCGATATGATTACCTGCTCATCTACCTCAAACGGCAAAACTCGCAAATAGACATTGTATTGCCAAGATTTACCGAGAATATCGGACATCAAGTCACCAGAGCATTGCAGCTCCCAAATTCCCGGTTTGAAATAAGTATAAGGAATTACCGCCATTAAGCCTTCGGAATTAGTGCGACGCGATCGCTTCTGAATTCGCCGCTTAGGTGGTACTTCTTGAGTAGAGGAGTGAATTACCCTGACTTCCACATCTATATTAGGGCGGTTAGAACGAGCCAAAACTCTATACCGTCCCTCCAAAATTTCTCCTTTTGGCGATTCCAGGGTATGCCAAGCGCGATCGCCCTGTCTCTGTATCAGAAATTGCCAGTTGTCCATTGTGAGTGATGCCAAGACCGAAGACCAGCTAAGTAATATTTTGCATTACTTGAAAGCAAGTTTACCTCAGCAATTTACAATTGCATAATTTTAGACCAAGTTAAACAGGAATAGGGTCTAGGGGCTAGGGGTTAGGGGTTAGGGTATTTCATCCCCTGGTTGTGAGTGCGATCGGCGATCGCGCAGCAGACGCACCAGAAGACGTTGCCAAAGGCATCGCCTCCAATGAATGCATTTATAGCCATGTTCTTAACCGTGGTAGTAAACCTGTCAGTAGCCTCTGATATTAGAGATAATATTTCCAGAGGCGTAATTATCTATTATCTATGACTCAAGCCATACCCAAGCTAGTAACCTTTGAAGAATTCGTCGATTGGTTACCCGAAAATCGACGAGTATGCTATGAACTACATAAGGGAGAAATCGTTGAAATGGCACAACCAGTAGGGGAACACGAAGAAGTTAAAGGCTTTCTAGGTATTGAAATTTCTTTTGAAATCAAACGGCTAGGATTGCCTTACTTTATCCCCAACCAAGCTATAGTTAGACCTCCCGAAAAAGATTCTGGTTATTTTCCCGATGTCTTGGTGCTAAACCGTGCAAATCTGGCAAATGAATCTTTGTGGAAAAAAGAATCTACCGTCAGTAATGGTGCATCAATACCTTTGGTAATTGAGGTTGTATCAACCAACTGGCGGGACGATTACTACTTAAAATATGCTGATTATGAAGAGATGGGTATCCCCGAATACTGGATTATCGATTATGCAGCCTTAGGTGGACGTAATTTTATCGGTAATCCCAAACAACCGACAATCTCTGTCTGTAACTTAGTTGATGGGGAATATCAAATAAGCAAGTTTCGAGATAGCGATCGCCTGATTTCCCCCACTTTCCCCGAATTGAATCTCACCCCAACCCAAATTTTTCAAGCTGGTTTGGTGTAGTGTTTGAATTTGTAATTCTTTAGAGATTAATTATAAAATCAAGTTTAAATTGCAGTAGCTTGGCAAGACCCAAGACTAAAATAACACTTTAGATTAAGTTGTTAGATTAAGTTGAAAATGGGGCATAGGGTATTGATTTTCACGCCCTACCGGAGCCAGGCTCCTTAAGCAGGAGCTAGCTTTAAAAATTGCGTCCGTGCTAAACACTCAGTAAAAAATACTAGCCCCTAGCCCCTAGTTGCTTTTTCATGTGTCGTAGTGTACACGTTCCATGACTACTAGCTGGAAAAAGTGCTATGTACTAAGTAAAAAATACTAGCCCCTAGCCGCTTTTTCATCCGTCCTGGTGTACGCAGTTCATGACGACTACTTATAAGATTGAATCCTCAGGTACTATAGCGATTTTGATAGTAAGCTAAAATTTGCTGAACAAGTTGCCGACTTTCAAATGTAGGTTTTGATACCCAGCTAATCCACAATCCCTCGATTTGACTTTGATAATAATCAAACTGTTGGGATGATTGCGGAATCAAACCCACTTCTAAGCCTTCAACTTGACGCAAATGAGCCGCTATTTCTCGATAGACTGCTAAAGGTAAACCAACAAATTCAATTTTTTCCTTAGTCTCCATCCTTATGAAGCTCCGACAGCAACAATATTTTGAGATGGCGTTGTCCAAGAAACAGGATTACCGCCAGGGTTTTTATTTGGTGTTGCTGACTCAGCAGGATTCTCTCCTACCATTCTGGCAACTTCAATACCATATTGTTCCACAATAACAATAGGATTGGAGCCTTCATTCATTTCAATACGTTTAATCAAAAGACCGTTTGCCAATCGCTGTCCGGCTTGTACATAGCGACTAGTCTGCTCATTTGGTACTTTGATAATCGCCTGGAGTTGTTTACCGATTAAAACTACTCCACTCAC
Source organism: Calothrix sp. NIES-2100 (assembly GCF_002368195.1). Classification (GTDB taxonomy): domain Bacteria; phylum Cyanobacteriota; class Cyanobacteriia; order Cyanobacteriales; family Nostocaceae; genus Aulosira. Next base: position 6,584,929 of record NZ_AP018178.1, read on the forward strand.
AAGCACAGCCCTTGCTAAGTCTGGTTGTGGTCGTTCTGGTAATACAGATACTAGATTTGGACTAGGAACAACTGGCGGTAATACTGGAGTCAATCTAGGCAAAAATCTAGGCACAACTTTCGGCGATTTGGGCAAGACTTGAGCCAACTTAGGAGCAGGATTTGGCTTTTTGTTGCTAGGTGGGTTTAAACTAACTGATTTTACTGCACTGCGTACTGGTACTTTTACTACTGGTGGTTTAGGAATTGGCAGGGGAGGTAACTTAGGAACAGGTTTTGCATTAGTGCTGGAAATTGGGCTAACCTTCGGTAAGACGACAATTTCTGCAAAGGGGTCATTTCGACCTTTTGCTACCATCACTAACCGCTCTGTAGCATTAGTTGGTTGAATCAAAGTAGACGATGGACTATAAGTTACAGACGCAACTTTTGATACCTGTTTACCAGGAACTACTGGATTATTAAAAGATTGAGTAGCTGACGGCGATTTAACTGCTGGTTTTGCAGTCGGGGGAATATTAGCCGCCGGACTAGGATTACTAGCCTGCGGTGTTTCTTCTGAACTACATCCAGCGATCGCCAACATTAAAATGGCTACACCTGCAATTGTCGAATTTCTTCTGACCATTAGCCGTTCTCAAAAGGCATAGGAAAATTTGTTTGGAAAATAGACATGCCTAAAATTTATATTCCAGGCTAAGTCTGTTCCTTTTATAACCTAATTTTTTTTATTTCAATGGTTATTTTTAGTACTGTTAGTCCAGCATAACTGCGGAGTATGTTCCTGGACAGTTAATCTTCAGCCACAGCCATGAGATTTTTCAACAAGTCCAACCCTTTTTTCACCCTCCGGGAAACCGTGACTACACTAATTCCTAAGTGTTCTGCTACTTGTTTTTGTGTCAAATCTTGTAAAAATACACATTCCAAGACTTCACGAGTGCGCTGTTCTAGTTGAACCAAGGCTTGTTGTAGGCGTAGTTGGTCTTCTTGTGCTAGTTGAAAACTGCGGTAGCGGTGATCGGGAACTAATTCCCCTAAGCTTGTCGCACCTTCTTCGCCATCTTGGATTGGCACATCCAGACTTAAAGGTGCACGATTGATCCATGCTAATTTAATTTCCTGCCATTCATCAGGGGAAATTTCCAGTGCGGCTGCTACTTCAGAGTCCGTAGGCTGACGGTTATATTTAGCACGCAAAGAACGCGAAACACCTATTGCTTGCTGTTGCAGTGCTAAGTAGCGTCGGGGAATACGCACGGTGACACCTTTATCTCGCAAGTAGTGTTGAATTTCACCGCGAATATAGGGAATAGTAAAAGAACTAAAGGCATATCCTTTAGAAATTTCAAATTTTTCGATCGCCCTAATCAGACCCAAACAGCCGACTTGCAGCAAATCTTCGTAATTTTCATGGCATTGATTCATCCAGTAGTGAGCTTCTCGTCTCACTAACCCAAAATTGAGTTTAACCAGTTGATTGCGAACGGTTTCTGAGCGGGATTGCTGATATTCTCGCAATAACTGCCAAGTTTCATGTTTCAGTTCGTTGGTGACTGTGGTAGGCATAGCACCGCGTTGATTAAGCAGAGCAAAGAAAGCGTTTAGTATTCGTTGGCAAACTCAGGTGCGATGGGATGATATCAAAGTAAATATCAACTTACATTAGCCAAATAAACTTATGGGATATAACAACTTTTTGCTGAAAAAAACCATAGTTTGTTTGGCAATCGCACCCAGTCTAAACAGACGAAGGTAGTGTTTTGTTATTTAGCTTTGGTATTACCTGGAGCGAAATAACTGCATACAGCCAAAATATAAAATTTATTAGTAAATTTGAAACCGAGATTGTACCTAATTTGACTTATTAATTAGCCAGTAAACTTCTAAATCAAAAATTTAAACCTTTAAAAATTCAGTTAAGATGGGAAAAGTTTGTTTTACCCGTAAAAATACGGAAGTCATTACCAAAATTTTAGAATAAATTGCAAAAAACTCAATATATCGCCTTAAATATACTTAGATATTCATCATTAATCAGTAATTTATAGCAAGTAAGTACAACTCCCCAGCAACAAGGCTCAAGGACGATTATTTTACTGATTTATAAATTATAATCAGCAATTTTAAACTGCAATTTAAATATCATAAATTTTTAGTATGTAGAAAACAGCAATTGTCTTAATCTCATGAATTATTAACAGTAAATATAAACAGAAAACATAAACATCATAAATTTTTAGCATTTAGAGAATAGCAATCATCTTAACTTTATAAATTATTAACATTAACCCAGGTAAAGAAAATAAGAAATAAATTTGTTTACGACTTATTTGTGATGAATATATTCACTAAGTTTATATAAATTAAATAAATCAGAGCTATGGTCTACATCACAGCTATAAATTATTTTCACCTACACCACTGAATCTTTGCTATTCATTCATATATGAAATATCTTTTCTATGCAACGGGTGGTTACCAATTAATTACTCATCGTTTATCAAGAAAGGCAGAGGGCAGGAGGCAGAAGGCTTTTATGGAATTCTGATTCCTGCCCTCTGCCACGACCATTCGCGCAGCGTCTCGTTGGCTTAGCCTCTCGTAGAGAAGAGAAGGGAGTAAGGGTTTAAGACCCCCACCAAATTGAAAATTTGGTGGCTCTTGTTTAGGAGGGGAGTCAATAGACAAGGATCAAGGGTCAAAAATCAAGGTTTTTTGGAATGCATGACTTCTTACCCTGAGCGTAGCCGTTCGCGTAGCTGACGCACCAGAAGGGTTGACTCTGGACAGCCTCTACGAAAAAAATATGACACTTGCGTAAGTCCTAAAACCTAGCCCTTTCAAGGTGGGTAAAAATTTTGCTCAAAAAATCTCTTTTTAATCTCTTATCTCTGTGTCCTCTGTGTCTGGAGTGGTTAAATAAATTACTATTTTAACCGCAGAGTCCGCAGAGAGCGCAGAGAAAAAACGGATTTTACGAGTCACCTTGAAAGGGGTAGTCCTAAAACCTAACCTTGATTTATTGAGTCACTTAGGTAAGTCCTTGTTCTACTTAGGACTTACGCACTCATAAGGAAAAATTAAGCCTTTGCGATAATTGAGTCACTTGGGTAAGTCCTTGTTCTTGTTCTACCTGCAAAAAAAACACATACATCCTTCAGTACAAAGATGTATGTGAGTTAACTTTTGCATTCAAGCCTAATGCATACGAATTGTTATGCTGAACTGAGTGCCCGTAAGTTTTGGTACTCAAGAGAAATTAGCCTCGATTGGGTTCAACCCGAGCGTAAAACAGACCACGAATCTTGACTTCTTTAGGTTCACCAGCGCCTAAATCTGTATCAGAGGGCTGTTCGCTCTCGAAAGTACCTGCAATTTCACCACTAGAATTGTCTACTTTTGCTACTTGGAGGGAAATTTTACCACTAAGAATTTCAGCACGCTTAACGTTAGTGCGGGTAAGTTCTTCATCATCCGCTTGGGCAGGCAGAGCTACGGCATTATCATAGCCAGTAACAACACCGCGACCTTTAGGATCTAAGAAGGCAGCACCACGATATGAAGGTACTTTGAATGTGCCTTCAAAATCTGTGGAGGTATTAAGACTGTTCAAACCAGGTTGTGTTTGAGCAACTAAGTTTTTGATGGTAAACAGGAAAGGTACTCGCTCACCGCCAGGGAGTTGCACAGTGATGGCTTGGAAATCAAGACCATCTTTTTCCACGAATGTCAAGCTGTTATCTGAATTAAATTTCAGATCGCCTTGTACCTGATCAATAGTGGAGGTATATCTGGTTAACAACTTGCCAGCAACAAATTCTGCTTCTTGCCGTTTATTAGCGGGTTCTTCTTTGACGAAGAAATTAGTTGGTTCCAAGCAAAGTTCTTTGATGGTGTAGGACTGGCTAGAATTTAGGGGAATCGAACCACGGCTTGTTTCTGCCAGTTGGGGGCATTTGTTAGCCAAGCCAGTGCCGCGAATTTGTTCATATGTGAGTACATCTCTACTACTGCCAGAAGATGAACCTCCATCACTGCAAGCAGTTATTAGCCCCAGGCACAAAGCCAAAAATGCAACAATTAAAGCGCGATACCGCATGGTCAACCTCAAATTTCAAAAATTAATATCTAACGTTGTAAAACTACACCAAAGTTTTGATCTCTGATGAGAAGCAGCCCTAAGGCGTTTAAGGCACTTCGCCTTTAAGTGTTCCCAAAGGGGGTGCTGAAGGAAAACAACAGGGGAATACCCTTGATACTTTCCTCTAGCGTATGGCAAAAGTGGCATCGCCTCAGACATTGTGTATTATGTATGTGTCGCCACTACATACAGCCCTTTGTTGTAATAGGGAAATCAGCCAGATCATACGATTTTTTGAAACTCAAAATCAAAGCACTCTTGTCTTAACCAAGAATACCGTGTTCCGATGTAGCTTGTGTTAAGGCTGTAATCAGCGTCATGGCTTTGTTTGAGAAGCGATCGCAATTCTTTTTGATCGGCAGATGACTTGGGCTATACTTTGCATTGCCTTTTGGTAGTCATGGCTAAACAACCAAAAGCAGAGTCAAGCCAATGAAAGCCAAAAATATAAAGGTAAATTTGAGTAGACCTGAATTTATAGGGAAAAGCTGGCATGAACAACGACAGAAGCTTGGAAACAGAGGAATTGGCTTCTAAATTAGAAACGATCGCAACTACGGTGTATTCTGTAGTAGAAAGTTACCAAGGAGATTCCGTAGCTCTTTTGGCTCTTCTGAGGCAGTTAGAGCAGTTACACCGAGAAATCCGCGACGGTGCTTTTCAAGAAAGTTTACCGGATAACCGTCAGCAACTTTACTCATTACTGAAAGATATTGAGTCTGAGGGTGGCTGGCCTTATATTGAGCGCATGAGGTTACAAGCCTTTTTAGTCAGATTGCTAGAAGATACCACCGCAGAAGAAAAAAGTGATGGTGTAGTGAACAGCGATCGCTCTTGTAGCTGGTGAGCAAAACTTAATCATTAGTCATTGGTCATTGGTCATTGGTCATTTGTATTGACAAAGGACAAATGACAAATGACAGCCTTAACCAGGGAGGAAGCAAATTGTTAGGGTTTGTGGTTGATATTCTCGCAAAGAAAGCGATCGCGCTGATCAACATTGCGGTTGTGCTGGAGGTAATCATCCACCCAGTTACAACCACGCAGCAGTAAATCATCAATATTCAAATTCCAGAGAATGATTGTGTTGTCATCACCAGCCGAAGCCAATGTTTGACCATCAGGACTAAAACTGACACTTAATACTGCCCCTTGGTGTCCAGTCAGAGTTTTAATCAGTTTACCCTCACGGCTCCAGAGTTTGACTGTACGGTCCCAACTAGCAGCAGCGAGCAATTCACCATTCGGACTAAAGGCAACCGCATTAACGCTATCGCTATAGCCTTTTAACAAGGTTTTTAACAACGTCCCGTCCCGCCGCCATAACTTCACTGTGTTATCCCAACTAGCAGAAGCCAATAACTGGTCAGTAGGACTAAAGCTGACACCTAACACCCAACCGTCTTGAGGCAAGAAACTTTTCAGCAAAGTACCATCGCGCCGCCACAGTTTTATCGTTTGATCGTCACTAGCAGAAGCTAAAAGCTGACCATCGGGGCTGAAATTAACACTATTTACCCATCCATTATGCCCGACCAAAGTTGTCAGCAAGCGACCATCACGGTTCCAAAGTTTCACTGTTTTATCTTTACTGGCTGAGGCTAATAACTCGCCATCAGGACTGAAACTCACGCCCAAAACACTATCGCTATGCCCTTGGAGTGTTTTCAGCAAAGTACCATCGCGCCGCCACAATTTGACAGTTTTGTCATAACTCCCTGATGCCAGCATCTCACCTTTGGGATCAAAACTGACACTAGGGACTTTATCTAGATGTCCCTGCAAAGTTTTGTAAAGCTTGGTTTCTAGCTCATTACTTTTGGGATCTCGCTGCCAGAGTTTGACCGTGCGATCGCGACTACCAGAAGCTAACATCTGACCATCGGCACTCCAAGCCACACTTAAAACTCTACCCTTATGTCCTTTGAGGATTGGTAGTATTGGCGCATCTAAACGCCATAATTTCACGCTTTTGTCATAACTTGCTGATGCTAGCAGTTTGTTATCTGGGCTGAAGGCCACGCTGGCTACAGCATCACTATGGCCTTTAAAAGTTTTCAGTAAAGTACCTGTGATACTCCACAGATCAATGGTGTTATCATCACTGCCGGATGCTAACTTTTGACTATCAGAACTAAAATTCAAGCTCCAAATTGTATTGCTATGCTGCTGTAAGGTTTTGCTGGGACGAAAATCTAAGCCGTCTTGACTGCTATTGCGTTTTCTGCGCCAAAGTTGAATGATTTTATCTCTACCGCCAGATGCTAAGAGTTGACCATTAGGACTGAAAGCTACAGCGGTCACACCATGTCGATGACCCTGCAAGGTGGTGACTAAACTGCCATCTCTTCGCCAGATTTTGACTGTTTTGTCTTCACTAGCTGAGGCAATGAATTGTCCATCAGGGCTGAAGGTTACCCAGTTAACCCATCCTTGATGTCCCCTGAGAACTTTGACTAAACTACCATCCTTACGCCAGAGTTTAATGGTTGTGTCCTTACTACCAGTAGCTAACAACTCACCATCTGGGCTGAAACTGACGCTATAAATCCAATCTCCGTGCCCTTCTAAGGTTTTGTATGGTTGTGAGTCAAATTCACCTGTAATCGCATTTCTGTGCCAGATTTGCACGGTTTTATCTAAGCTGGCTGAAGCTAAGGTCTGACCATCTGGGCTAAAACTGACGCTGGTCACCGCATCGTTATGACCTTTGAGAGTTTGCAGTAACGTTCCGTCAGGATGCCAAATTTTTATTGTTCTATCTGTACTACCTGAAGCTAAGAACTGACCATCTGGGCTAAAAGCTACACTCCAGACAATATCACCATGACCTTCCAAGCGATTTTGCTCTTTAACACCATAAACAGCTTGTTGCAGGGCTGTCACCACTCGCATTTTGGTGTCTGCTTGCACTCCAGGAGCAAGTTTGAGTTTTTTCCAAGCCCGTAAACTTTCTAATAGGGCATCAAACTCTTTATTAGAGGCAAATAGAGCTTCGCTTGCAGCAGTAATAGCACTGATTTTAAAGTTAGTTTCACTACGTTCTGCCCTCCGAGTTTGGAGAATTGCGGCTCTTCTCTGTAAGTCAGCTTGCCACCATAATACGGCTATTGATCCCGCCATGATTGCCAGCACTCCACCTGTGATGCGCGCTTCTAGCAGTCGGCGTTGCAAAACCAAATTCAGCTGTTCTTGAGAGACTTTTTGGGCAACTTCAGCCCGATTTTTTTCAAATCTGACTTTTTCTAATTCAGCGACCATGCCATAGTTGTTTTTTTGGCGAATCGGTTCAACTAAGTAATCGTGAACCAGCTGATAGCGATCGCCTAATTCTTCTGGCTCTCGCAACACCAACCCCGAACCCACCAAAATTTCTAAAATAAATTCCCAAGATGAGTCTAAATCAGATATTGCCGCCGAATTATTGCCTATAGCATCTGCCAAATCAGCTTTTGTTTTGAGTGGTCTTGTGCCTTTTTCATCGGTTAATTCAAACAATAATTTCCAACTACGCTCTTCGTTTTCCTGCCCACAATCTTTGATCACTTCCTCAAGCCAACGTTCTACTAGTTTGCTAGAGCCACCGCACAGCCTATATTGTGCGAGGGTAGTAATATTTTCTGTTTGCAGTTGCGCACCAACTATTTGTAGCTCAATCGGATGTACTTCATCTATTTCTTCTGCTAAATCATTGACTAATTGGTTAGTCAAATCATCAGTTATTTCATAATGTGAACGTTGGGTCAGACTTTTGATGATATTGATAGCATCATTCCGGTTGAATTTTCCTAAATAATAGCGAATATCCTTATCTAAAATATTCTTATTGATTACACCTAAATCATATAAACCATCACTATTCTCTTTGCTTAACCGCTCAAATTCCAATAAATAATGTAAATAGTCTTCGCGAATAGCTAAAATTATTTTGACAAAGGCAATATTTAAACATTCGCTAAAAAATTTATAAAATTGAATTTTCTTTTCGGGAGAGGTGCTGATAAAGAAAAATTCTTCAAATTGGTCAAAAATAATGATGATTGTGTAATTGCGTTCCGATGCTAGGCGGAGTTTTTCAATTAGTATAGTCGGGGTAATTTCTTGTGCAGCGGATGTTTCTGTCTCCGCCAGTACTTGATTGACATTGCGTCCCAGTGCTGTCACCCAATCTGTATACACAGATAAAACAATCGGTAGCGGAATCCGTTCACCAATTACTTTTCCTTTTAAAGCTGGGACTAAACCTGCTTTGAGAATTGAACTTTTACCGACACCTGATGGCCCATGAATTACTGTGAGTTTGTAGTCAGCACGAGTAATGCGTTCAATCAATCGGTTAACATCTTGTTGGCGACCGGAAGCAGCGATTTCTTGGGCTACTTCTTCTGGAATGAAGGGGATTTTTTGCGCTTCGAGTACTGGGTTAATTCTGTAGCGTTGTGGCTGCAATTGACTAGCCCCAATGAAGGCGCGAAAGCCGTACTGATGTTCTATTTGAATTTTTTCTTGTTTAAGGCTGAAGGCTTCTGTATAGTCGTGACGTTCAACAAAGTAGAGCGATCGCAACTCTTCTAAAATTTCCAAATAAAGCGATGGCTCATACTGTAGCTCACAAACTATCTTGGCCCATTCTAGATTATTGATCGCTTCTTCCCACTCACCGAGATGCCGTTGTGTCCGTGCTAGCAATAACAGATACCAACTTTCTTGGCGACGGGTAACGTCTGTCGCTTGTTCGGCGATCGAAAGTGCTGTATTTGCTAATTCATGGGCTAGTACCCAATTAGATTCAGAAGCCGCTACATCTGCTAAAAAACCATAATCTTGCGCGACTTGCGCTGGCTTGCCATAATTTTCATGCAATTTCAACGACTTTTGGGCTAATTCTTCTAATTGTTCCCAATCTTGTAAGCGTTGCAGCATTTCGCAAGCAGGTAAGATAAATTTAGAAACCAAATCTTGTCTTTGTGCTTCCTCCAATATTTCTAGGCATTTTCTAAACCACAAAAGCGCATCTTCCCAGTACTTACTATCAGCACCTTGGTATAAGTCTGCCATCCGGCGATAACACAGCCCTAGATGGAACATGACTACTGCTTGTCGCAGCAGCGGTGGCGATGCCAACATCGGCGGATGGGGAGAATATACTTCCAAATTCTCCTTTAAACCCCTAAATCCGCTTTCTCCTGAACCCACTTGCTGCCAAAGTTCTAAGCTTTTTTGATAATGAGCTACAGCATCATTAATTTGATCATTGGCATAGTCATCACGCCCCAATACAAATTCTAAACTAGCTTCTAATTCTGGTTCTAATTTGACACCATATAGACGTAGCAAATCATTTCTAGCTGACTCAATTTCCCGGCGATTTTGCGATTTGGGAGCTAAATCAAGAGCATCATTAGATAAAAATCTGTCAGCACCAGCCTCTAAAACTTTAGCAAATAACGATTCGGTTTCTTGCCGGATCAAAGCAATTAAATATTCTTGAGCCAGTTCAAATTTAATTGTAGTTGCCGCCCAACTTTTAAAATCGGGCGCTAATCTTGATAGCATTGAAGCGACTTCATCTTGCAACCAAAATATCAATGGAAAACGAAAAGTAGCAGCGTAAATATCTCTGGCTTGATTCACTCCAGCGAGGAAATTATCGAGAGCGATAATTGACTCTAGTCCAAAAACCATCACCGCTGATGGCAAAGTGTCTTTAACAACCACAGGATGATCTAAAAATAGTTCTGTGATTATTTGACTATGTAAAGCATTGGTTGATGGCTGAAGAAATATTTCTCTGATATTTATTTCTTTAGTTAGCAAATGGAGATTAGTCAACATTTGCTCGCGTAATTGCCCATAGTTACATCGGACTAAAATCAAAGCAAATTGACCTTTGGAAAGGTTGATTGAGCGAATCATCCTTTGCAGGGCATGTTGATTGTCATTGACGATAGCTGCTGTGAATTGCCACTTTGTCATAAGTAAAAACAGGGCTATAAAAGAATAATAGATTACACGTTAAGCAGCCTAAATACTTGCCGATGCTAGTGGTTTATGTTATTAGTTCTCTGGACTTAAAAAGTTTGTAGTCAGGACTTCAGTCCGTTCTTCAGCAAGCACTGAAATGCTAACTACGAAACCCTCAAAATTAATCAGATAGACCACTAGGTTTTACATTTTGGGAACAGTCGCTAATGCACCCTACTCTCTGTCCCTGTTACGTAAGTCCTAACTAATTTTGAATCGCTTACTTGTTTTCCTGCCAAGTCAGAACTTTTTCTGTTTCTGCTAATGCTGGACTAATACCAAACCAGCGCCCTTGAGGATCTCGGTATTCAAACAGATACATACTTCTAAGTAAGCTTTGGTAGTCAGACTCGCCTTTTACACTTTGCTGCTGCACTACTTCAAATAGTAATTTCCACTGGCCTTCATCAATAGCTAATAGCAGGTCATCCCGGTAATCTTTGATTACGGCTTCTAAGCATTCTCTAGAGAAAGGTGGATCTTGCCGTTGTAAGCAACTATAAAGCAAGCCTAATAAATTACGAATATGACCACCACTAACACGACATATACGATCTAGGGTGTCTGGGCGATCGAATAAATCTGTAATTAATAAAGGTCTCTCATTTGCAGGAAGTTCTGGAAAAGCTCTAGCTAAGACTAGCTGGCGCAAAAGCGACATTCCTGGTTGATAGTCTTCACCATTTCTTTGTCGTACCAATACCATCGGTAAGACTTTGGGCGCAATTCCTCCTCCCAAACGATTTTTTAAAGTTTCGTACTCATTGGAAAAAATTAAAGCTAAGGGAATGGTATACACTAAGTGGCATTTGAGTCGGCGTAACTGCTCACCTCGGTCGATAAAAAGATACTCTGGTTGCGTGCGCCCAGATGCTACGGGTCGCATATCAACCCGATCTAAGTTATCGACGATGACTACTAATCCTTTTTGACCACGTTGCTTGAGTTGTTCAACAGCTTTTTCTAATATCTCCTCATTAATTGCTTGCAAAATGCTGTTAGTACGTGGCTCCAGATATTGTCTCAATTGATTGCGCATCTGGGCACTATCTTTGGTTTTGGCGGTAATTTTGGCAATACCCAAGGATAATTCCGCTTGTGCTGATAAATCTATGGGGGTCTGTAAAAAATCCCCGATTTCTTTGAACAGGTTGTTAAAATAACCTGGTTTGAGTTTGATCCCGATTTTTTCCAAACTGACGCTAACTTGACGGGCTACGCTCAGCAATATATCACTGACATCGATGTCAGCCATATCCAGGTCTTGGCTGGATTCAAAATAAACTACATGGAATCCTGCTAGTTCCAGTTCGGCTTTGAGACGCTGCAATTCTGTGGACTTACCACAACCTATATGACCCGTAAATAACTGACAGGTCGGCTCATCAGGTGAAATCCGGCTGATCGTACGTTGTAATTCTTCAACAATCTTGCAACCACGTACATCAGAGAAATCTATATAGTACTGTTTATCCAGTACTTCACTCATATTCAGTGTGTAGCTAGGGTTACATGCTTTATAAAAACGTGACAAATTTAGTGTCGTTTTCATGTAGATGCAGATGTAGATTTAGATGCGGTTTTATTTGTATCTTTTGCTATGGAAAAATCTCTATCTAAAATAGAGGTACGGAATTGACTCATTGACAATTTGTATCTTGCACAAGACAGACAAAGCAGCGCGTTCCCCGAAGGAGTTGTCTAAGACATCGCTCCTAGTAACGGTCAGTAGTATCTGAGAAAGCCAGTTCTTCCTTATACGTTGAGTGTATCTGTCCTTTTTACAGCTGCTGTTAAGCTTTTGACAATCTTTAACCTTTAGTTGACAAGCAAAAAACTTTTTAGCTGAGTTTATATTATATGTAAAAAAAGTTACATTTAGCTACAGATCGGTAAAATACCACTTAGTGTAATCTTTGTCAAGGATTAATAGCAAAATATTTATATTTAAATTAATATTTTGTAATTATCTGCAAAAAAAACTCAGATGTCTATATGTTCTCAACGACACTTAATCGTATTCATCTGACGGAAATGACATTAAGTTAACGATTGAGGCAAACATACAGAACAACAAAAGCAGCATTAGGACGTTTTGCAAATCTATTTTTCTTCCCGGCATTGATGACTATGTCGGCTTAATTTGTGCCATTTACGTTTAATTATTGGCGCAAAACCCGATTTTGCTATGATTTGGGAGCTTAAAAAGAGCAATGAGTGTGCTAACTTCTTATAAGTATAAGTATTTACAAAAATGAGCAACAATATACATATAACTTAAATATTTTCAGTCCTCTGCTGTAGCTTTTTTGGCAGATAATGGCTCTCACCCTACAGTCAAAACGTTATATAGGGTTTAAAATTAGCAGCGCTAACTTTTCGATTAAAAGTTTCTCGTGCCACAATCCTAGTGTGGTTGCTGTAAAGTGTTACTCAAAAGTGAAAAAAGTCTTGAGAATAAAGGCTACAAGATGCCGACAGAGTTTACTAAAATTAATTGACGCTCCCTAGGGTATCAACAACATTGGACTGAACCCAGAATGAGGTTTTAATGGCTGGACTAGTATCAATTTCCCGTATGGATTTAGCCCAACGTCGTCAAAAATTACGACGACAGCAGCAGATAAAAATTATTCAGGCGATTTGGCGAACCTTTGCCATTAGCGGTCTAGCTGGATGTTTGCTGTGGATAGCAATCCAACCAATGTGGGTGCTAAAGTCTCCCAATCAAATTGCCATGACATCAGGTAATCAACTAATTTCAGAGGAGACGATGCAGTCACTGTTAAAGCTTTCCTATCCTCAATCTTTATGGCGGATTCAACCTGCGGCGATCGCTGACTCTTTGAAGCAACAACCCACTATTGCACAAGCGATTGTGACTCGTCGTCTTATTCCTCCTGGATTAATTATTGAGATCCAGGAACGAGAACCTGTAGCGATGGTTCAAACTCCTACCAGTCCAAAAACTGACAGCACAACTAAACAAGGATCTGTGGGTTTAATCGATGCCAGTGGAGTTTGGATACCTTTAGACAAATATACATCTGTTAATTCTACTCAGAAATTACCTAGTCTGAAAGTGGTGGGCAGCCCAGAACAATACCTCCCTTATTGGACTCAACTGTATCTGTCCGTAAGTCAAAGTTCTGTGAAAGTGATGGAAATTGATTGCCAAGATCCCACAAATTTAATTTTGAAAACCGAACTAGGTAATGTACATCTAGGCCCACCCAGTAGCCATATACCTGAACAAATTAAGTTACTAGCGCAAATGCGACATTTACCAAGTCAAGTGAATTCTAGTCAAATAGAATACATTGATATCCAAAACCCCGAAAATCCATTAGTACAGTTGAACCAAAAAAAATTAAAAGTTAATTTCCGAACTCCCTAACAATATCTACTACACTTAAATTTATACAAGGCTCTGAATAAATGAACAATTAATTTGATGGTCAGCAATATATTTATTATTTTTTTAGATTTTCCGTCTCGTACACTGTAATCTACCTGAACTTCTCAATAACATGGCAGGGTAATTCACAAAACCTGCTTAAGTCAGAAAAAGAAGCTCAGTTTTTACCCTAACATTGAGTGATAGGGTGGAAATTTTCGCAAGACTGATGGTAGCGTCTGGGATGAAAATAGTTTTTACTTCAGCATTTTTCTGTGAAAATCCAGATTGTAAAATAGAACAACTCGTGAGTTTCTCATTAATATCTAACTTATAAAAAAAGATACTGGTGTAGATACTCAAATTTTGGCTTACTGGAGGATAAACCCTTAGTAATGTCATACATCATCGGTCGAAGAATTCCAGAGAAGGGTTTTCAAAATATCTTGGCGCAAAGAGAAACTTTGCCTGAGGAAACCTCAGCAAAGCTGATGAAAATTCGGTACTGACTTCTCCTCACCCCCACTCCTGTGGAGTTTGAAAGATATTTTGCGATATCTTTGCCAGCGACACCAGTAACAATTTCTATAAGGGAGAATTTTTTTCTCACCAATGTCCGTTCCCGGACACCAAACAGCTAATCAATCAGGGTCTACTATTAATTGACAAAAAAATTTTTCCTAACCCAAACCTAAACAGAGGTAAGTAGAGGGCAAATTTTGTGTAATCAGGTGCAATCATCTCCAATGGTGAAACCTATTAAAAATATTCTGAAAACAGACAATCAGCCCCAGAATGTGTCTTTACAAGTAGTCCTATCTAAGTGTAATTTTGGGTGTAGAGTCACTTGTACTGTAGATAAATGTATATTTAATCACTTATATCTTAGTGATTTAGTCAAATTTAACATTGGCAATAATTTTTCTCACCATTATTTTTCTTTGGGAGGAGATTATAAAATATACAAAATTAACATTTTTAGAGTGGCGATCGCAGAAAAAAAAATCAATACTGTTAGTTGTAAAATTAGTGACCAATCTAAATCATTAGTAAACACGGGGGAAGAACATTGGAAATGCCAAAGAAAAAACAAGCCAAATTGCCAACCTAGCAGTGAAGATATAAATCATAGGCTGAAGTTATACAGATCATTTTTAAGTAAATATAGGTATACTTCTCTAGAAATAGTTGTGCGATCGGCTGCGTTCTTGGCTGATGCCGTAGCGAAATTTCGCACTCTTCATCCTGTTAGGGTTGGAAGTAGTGAGAACAATAAAGAACACTGTCATGATTTATGGCAGTGCCAAACTATAGTTGACTCTTAGGTGAGTAACACCTGAAAAAGTCGTTTATCTACCTTTCACAAATCCAATGACACTTGATAATAACCAAGGGCTTACCTATAAAAATTCCCAATCAGTGGGACAGTCAGGGTTCTCACTGGCTGTGAACTCGACCAATCCGTTTAATCACTCTGGGCTGAACTTCGGACAGAATCACGACGGTAAAAAAATGACCTCAGAAAGTAACCGCATTGGTGAGATTGTTCCTGGTAGAGTTGCCAACATCAAAGTGATTGGTGTAGGTGGCGGTGGTGGTAATGCTGTTAACCGCATGATTGAGTCTGATGTCAGTGGCGTGGAGTTTTGGTCAATTAACACAGATGCCCAAGCTCTTACCTTAGCTGGTGCTCCTAGTCGGTTGCAAATAGGGCAGAAACTGACTCGGGGTTTAGGTGCAGGTGGTAATCCTGCTATTGGTCAAAAAGCAGCAGAGGAGTCCAGGGACGAAATTGCCACGGCTTTGGAAGGAGCTGATTTAGTATTTATCACTGCTGGTATGGGTGGTGGTACGGGAACAGGTGCAGCACCAATTGTGGCAGAAGTAGCAAAAGAAATGGGCGCTTTGACTGTCGGTGTGGTGACACGGCCATTTGTCTTTGAGGGGCGACGCCGTACCAGTCAAGCAGAGCAAGGAATTGAAGGGCTAAAAAGTAGGGTGGATACACTGATCATCATCCCGAACAATAAGCTATTGGAAGTAATCCCCGAACAAACGCCTGTACAAGAAGCTTTTCGCTATGCCGATGATGTGTTGCGTCAAGGGGTACAAGGAATTTCCGATATCATCACGATCCCTGGCTTAGTAAACGTTGACTTTGCTGATGTTCGAGCTGTGATGGCAGATGCGGGATCGGCGTTGATGGGAATAGGAGTTAGTTCTGGGAAATCACGAGCTAGAGAAGCCGCGATCGCAGCTATTTCCTCGCCATTACTAGAATGTTCTATTGAAGGAGCTAGAGGAGTTGTATTTAACATTACTGGTGGTAGTGACCTCACATTGCATGAGGTGAACGCTGCTGCGGAAACAATCTATGAAGTAGTTGATCCCAACGCCAATATTATTTTTGGTGCCGTGATTGATGACAGACTCCAAGGTGAAGTCCGAATTACTGTAATTGCAACTGGGTTTACAGGTGAGCAACAAGCAGCTCCACAGCAAACTGTAGCCAACGCCAGGGTGACAACACCGCCACCCAGAAAACCTATGTCACAGCCACCGGCTGCTAGTCCACCGCCTACGCCAATTGTCGAACCCAAAGAAAAACCTGTATTAGATATTCCTGATTTTCTCCAACGGCGGCGTCCACCTAAGAATTAAGCGATCGCCAGATTATGGATTCGTTTTGGAAATGGGAATTCTCAGGTCGAAACTAAATGCTATATACAAAGTGTTAGGTGTTAAGAAACTTGGTTTCCATCACTAATATCGCCTATTAGTGACGAAACGCCTCAACCCTACCCAAAAACCTCATTAACTTGGGCAGGAGTCCGCTGGCTCTAGTGTCCTAAATTGTCTTTGGGAGAAAAGGCTAAGGTCTCTGCTTGCTTTGATCCCCTAAGCATTTGTATGAAATTCGGGAAGACTAGCCCCAATAAAACTGCACTTACTTATATAGTTTGTGAAAGTGCGAAGGAAATTACATAGGTATAGGCTTCCCGTAGAGTAGAGTTCAAATAAACTAAAAAAAGTAAATTATTTTTATTTTTTACTTCGTAGAGTTTGCTCAACCCATTCAATAACTTGACGACCAAGGTTAGTACCATCTAGTCTGTCGATTTCGCGAACTCCAGTTGGACTGGTAACGTTAACTTCAGTAAGGTAACCGCCAATAACGTCAATACCTACAAAAATTAAGCCGTCTTGGCGGAGATTTTCTGCTACTTGGGCACAAATTTCATGCTCTCTTGCGGTAATTTCAGTTTGAGCGACTGTACCACCAGTTGCCATGTTATTGCGAAAGTCACTACCACTAGAAAGGCGATTGAGGGCACCAATCGGTTCGCCATTCAGGAGAATAATTCTCTTATCTCCCTCTTTTGCCTGAGGTAAGTAAGTTTGTACCATAACTGGTACTCGACCTTGAAAAGTACTCAGTTCAACAATTGAGTTGAAATTGCGATCGCTTGGTTGTAAAAATAAAATCCCTTCCCCAGCTTTGTTACCTAGTGGTTTAAGGACAGCTGCGCCTTTTGCTTCTACGAAGTTACGGATAACCTGCTTATCAGCACTCACTATGGTCTCTGGAATTACATTGGTAAACTGGAGGGCATACATTTTTTCGTTTGCGCCCCGAATACCTTTTGGACTGTTAATTACTAAGGTTTTATTTTGGTCGATGTAATCGAGAATGTAGGTTGCATAGAGGTAGGAATCGTTAACTGGTGGATCTGTCCGCATAAAAACAGCATCCATTGTTTCTAAGCAACTGAAGGAGCTTTGGGCATTGCTCAACTTATACCAAGGATTGACTGCAAAATAGCGTCCCTCCACCAGTTGCACTGGGATCAGTTCTACACGCTGTAAAATAGCCCAGGCTTTTCCTTCTACTACACTCAAAAGATTTGCCTGCGTTATCCAAACTTCATGTCCAAGAATTTGCGCTGCTTCCATGAGGGCAACACTAGTATCATGGCATGGATCAAGCTGATGGATGGGATCAATGATAAAAGCTAGTTTCACGCTTTTTGCCTCAAGCACCAGGAAATTTAAAGTTATTCAATTTACATTATCCCTTGATGTTTAGGCTGATTTACACTCCCTTGTTGAGTAAATAAAGCGTAATTTTCATCAATCATCCAACTATAAGCTCTTGGCAGAGTTGAGTAACTCATCTAGCTTGCCTTGACTGTCTAAAGCATGGATATCATCACAACCACCAATATGATTGTCGTTGATGAAAATTTGTGGCAAAGAGCGTCTTCCATTTGCTCGTTGAGCCATTTTATCCCGTGCTGCCTCATCGCCATCGATGCTGTATTCGGTAAATTCAACGCCCTTTTTATTCAGCAAACTTTTGGCACGGATGCAAAATGGGCAAGTCCTCCAGGTATAAATTTCTACTTTTGCGGACATAACTTCCTCAATTTGTTTGAATATTCTTAATTTTAGAACGTTGGCACTATTACTGCCCTTGAGTAAGTTAAAAGTCACAATAATTTTATTCCTGCACAAATAAAGGTTAGTCAATAGTCGATAGGTTGTTAGCTATAGACTGTTGACTAATTTACTGTTTGCACCAGGTTTCTTAATAAATTGATATTATTCCAGTTTAAATAGTTGTAGCCTCAGCAACTATACGGTGATTACTTGGTTACTTCAATTTTGTTTCAGTATTAACCGCTACCAAGGATATAGTTTGCTAACTGTAAAAGTTAAGGCTGGGAAGATTTTCGACTGATAGGTTACTGGTAGAATTTAGACTTTAGGATTCCCATCTGATTTTGGCAATATACGTCGGCTGAGCAATGCCCAGCATATCTGGGTTTTGCTGGGCATGACCCACCGTTGTATTTTAGAAGCAGCCCCACTGGCGGCGCGCCACCCGCTACGAATGAAACAAACATCGATAATTCAATCCCTTTCCCCTTTTTTCCCTTTCCCTTTCCCCATGTTTCTTGAAAGTGTCTCTTGTCTCTAAGAGAGTAAAATTTAAACTCCTACTAGATGCTTTTTTTTCAGTACTTTCACTGTAATGACTGCCAATAACCCAAGGGCAGCAGTTGTACTAGGTTCAGGTACTCTTTGAGGTGGTGGTGGTGGGGCTTCATAGTAGGGCGAACCCTTTCTGGCGATTACTTTGAAATCAGGACCGTTGTAATCTTCGCTATCGTTATTATCTGTACTCTTCGCCACTATTTGAATGCCTTTAATGCCATTAGTAGCGCTTGTATTGCTTAATCCCAGGTCTTTAAGACTTACTCCCCAGGAACCAACTTGTTGAGTGTCACTGATTTCTGTAGTGTTAATGCTGTAACCTGCGGACTGTTGTTTTCCCCTCTCCAGTTTTAGGGCAGTACCCACTAAATTGCCATTTCCATCAATCGCTCGAATACGCAAGTCACTGTTCATACCCCGTTCCCAAAAGAACAGGTTGTCTAATCCAGAATTATCTTGCTTAATAAGAGTGTCAAAAAAGAGGTTGATTTTAAAAGCACCATTGTCTTCTGTATCAATCATGTTATTTAAGTTTTTGTTACCCAAGTAGGCAGCAATTTCAGCACCAGTTGGGTCTTTCAGCCCAGAGACTTCTAATGGATTTCCGTTGGCATCCTTAGGTTTAGAGGCTTTATCGCCTCTATCTGTACTAGCTGCACCAGTGTTGTTGATGCTTTTATTTGTTACGTCTGGATTGCTAGTTTGTGTATTGAGGTTAGCGGTGATTGGTGTATTCTCTATGACACTAGCGCTATTGACAAAGGAAAAATTATTAAATTTCTTCCCATTCTGCTCAATATAATTTAGCCAAATATCTCCTTTAGCAGCATCGGCACCTTGCAAAGCGTAAGTAACATTAGTGCTAAAAGTAGCTGCCTGAGCGGATGGGGCAAGCACTAAACCTGCACCAAAGGATATAGCAATTAAAGCGGATATGCGTTTAAGACTCATACTATTTGTGGTGATTGTAAGCCGTCAAAGTTTTAGATTTTATCTTCAGGGTCAAGCGATATGTTTTTATAAACTAGATCCAGCAAGGATCTAGCAAACTGGTGTAGCAGATTCCCGGATTTCTCACAAAATTTTTCAGTCTTTAGCTTTCGCTTTGAGAAGAGGTCGTAGGAGCGGGTTAAGACAGATGCTCATAAATGATTAGATCATATCTGTGAAGCCGCTCCTACTGCTTGTTAGAAATGCGGGGAGTGTGTTAGTTGATTGGTAGTGCAAAACAGGATGGATTCAGTCAATGAGTACTTAGAATTACTACTCAGCTAGTGCTAAATATAAATTGCCATATTTAATGCTCAATAGTCTATAGTTTATCTACATATTTATTAGAATTTTAATTTAGCAATTAAAACCATAGTGTTTTAGGTATTATTTTCAATTTCAGTGTTGATACTGAGTAATTTTATTGGGATAAATTCAGTAAAATAACTGACATATTTTCTAAATTAGTGCTGTCTTATAAATATCTTGATGCATAAATCGTTAAATTTATCTAGATACAATATTTGACAAAGAAATAACACTGATAAAATCGAACTTTCTATACTAGGAAAATAAATAAAGAGGAGGGGATGAATTTACCATAATACCCATTATATGTGAGGTTGCACCACCTTCAGTCTGGGAGCTTGGCTCTAAACTAACAAAGCCTGCTAACTCTGGCTAATAATATGCATTTTTATATCAACATGGTATTAAGTAATTATTCAGAATAATATAGTAATATCATTTATTTTTATTAAAAAATAAATGATATTCAGGAAATATATAGTATTTACACTTAATCAGCTAATCGATTAATCCAGCCGTTAATAGTAAAGCGGCTATCTGCAAAATTTTTGGAAGGACAACTCACAGGAAGTACTTCGTGCATATAGCGGCTGAGGAAGAATACTATGCTATTATTCCGAGGTTCAACTGTTTTGAAGGATTCGGAATTTACATAAAAGCTATTGGAAATTTTGCTATTGTAAATCAGCAATTTGCCACCAGAAAAATACTTAGGTTCTTGATAAAAATAATAAACGTAAGTAATTTCTCTAAGACTAGTTTCAGGGCTACCGTTATCATTATGAATTTTATAATAATTGCCATCATTATGTGCAGTGAGTTGGCTTTCAATATAATTTGTCGAAAATGCTGGTATTCCTAAGCTAACGATTACTTCAGGTAGAATCGTTTCTATTCGCTGTAAAATTAGTTGCGAGAAATCAGGAAACGAATAAAGCACCATTGAGCGGCGATAATTCATTTCGTTAGTTGAAGTACTGGTAGGTACAAAGTATGCTTCTTGTTCCAGAACATACTGGAGTAGCTGTTGATGTTCTTCTGGTGTGAAAAAGTTATCTATCTGTAGATAGTTAGAAGGTAAAATATCGATATTTGCATCTTGTACTCCCTCTACTGTTGGTAGGGAGATTTGGGATTCTGTAGTCATAATTAGTAATTCATGAGAAATGCTCTTTATATTTAATAGCAAATGCCGTAGTTAAATATAACTACGGCATTTTAAGTAAAACACAAAATTTACTGATTTTTTAGTATTTACCGAGAGTCAACGGCGTATTGAATCAGCTGGGTTAAGCGATGGCGTAGGGTTTCCAATCCTAAGCGCTGGCTAGCAGAAATAAATATTGCTAGAGGAAACTCTTCTCGCGCTAAAGCCAGGGTTTCGCTATTGACTTGGTCGATTTTGTTAAAAGCCACCAATGCTGGGCCTGGAGTCACCGGCATTTGAGCGAGGATTTCTCTAACTGAGCGAATATGACTCAACCAAGCAGGATGAGACAAATCGACCAAATGTAGTAAACCATCTGCTTCTGTGACTTCTTCTAAGGTAGCGCGGAAAGCATCCATTAATGAGGCTGGCAATTCGTGTATAAATCCTACTGTATCTGTCAGTAGAATTTCTTGGGTTTCACCTGTCTCAGCATGGGGAATTACTAGGCGGCGCGTGGTGGGGTCAAGAGTAGCAAATAGCTGGTCGGCGGTGTAAACTTCTGCATTGGTGAGGGCATTTAGCAAGGTGGATTTGCCAGCGTTTGTATAACCAACCAAAGCTACTGAGGGAACTTCTCGGTGCTGTCGGCGCTGGCGTAAGCGGGAACGGTGTGCTTGCAACTGGTTGACTTCTTGTTGCAATCGAGAAATGCGCCGCCCGATAGCACGGCGTTCAGTTTCCAGTTTGGTTTCACCAGGACCACGAGTACCGATACCACCACCCAAGCGGGACATGGCTTGTCCTCTACCAGTTAGTCGTGGCAGCATATACTCTAGCTGTGCCAGTTCTACTTGTAATTTACCAGCACGGGACTGAGCTCGTTGGGCGAATATATCCAAAATTACTTCGGTACGGTCAACTACCCTCAGACCAATTTGCGCTTCTAGGTTGCGGACTTGGGCGGGTGAGAGGTCGCGGTCAAATACAACGAGATTTGCCCCTAAGGTTTGGGCTGTTAGGGCGACTTCTTGGACTTTTCCCTCACCGACTACGGTTTGGGGATGAATCCGCGATCGCTTTTGTTGTACTGTCTGTAATACATCGCCGCCAGCGGTATCTACTAAGCGTGCCAGTTCCGCCAAAGTATCCTGGAATTCTAAAGGAGTCTGATCGTCTGTCATCACTCCCACAATTAGCACGCGATCGTGGTCAGTATCTACTTGCTGTCCCAGAAATTCTCGCTGAAATTCTGCTTCCAGATTTTCTACTAAATCGAGAAAATCTTGCTGTGTCAGTTCATCCAAACTCAGAGGTGACGATACACTCCAGCTGGGAGATGGGACACCACTCGAGCCGACTGCAAGCAAAGCCTGAGATTCTTGGGGTGTCAGGTGAGCTAAATAAGCTTCTTTGACGTATCCAGCCGCGCCTCCGCCTCGGCGGGTAAATCCCGTTCCTGTAATATTTAGTACTACTAGGGCATCTAACCTTTGCATAGCCATAGCGGTCAGCGCCGCTTCATTGGGCGGTTCTGGCTTCAGATGAGTAGCTATGCAACGAATACCGCTAAGTCGTTCTGCACCATAACGGGGCAATTCTAACGGTGGGATTTGCGTTTGACGCGGTGTCCCTACCCCTACGCGAATCACTTGTCCGCGACGGTTGAGGTAGGTACACACAGGCTGATTAATTTCCGTACTAATTGCTGCCAGACGCTGGGAAAACTCAGACGTACTGATGCGATCACCTGGTATGCGCTGGTGATACAGCCGCTGTAGTTGCTTCAGCTGGCTGGACTTTAATCCTTGGAGATTTCCGTAGATAGTCTCTATAGGCGTTTCTGACCAGTTAAATGGTCCCCCGAATCCTTCTAGGTTTATTTTACAACATCCCCAAAACACCAAACTCTATCTTCTAGCGGTTGCACTGTGCTGTAATAATATCTAGTTTGGGGATGGGGGCTAGGGACTAGAGTTTGGGGATGAGTGGCATGTGGTACCTGGCGGGAACGACTTCGCGGTAATCTAGCGGAGTCGAGATTCACCAACCGGAGCATGAGCCACACAAGGCAGACAAATGCCGAATGCCCTTGTCCCGCCACAAGCCCCATTGACCATGATGAATTAGTAATTATTTCTATGACTGACTCTACAGAAAATTGGTATATTGTCAAGCGTCCTGCTGGTAATTGCGAGATAGTGTCCAACTTAGATGGTGGGGAAGATAAACCAGAGATCATCGAACAGTGGGGTCCGTTTCCTTCTCAAGGAGAAGCGATCGCCCGTCGTGTAGGATTAATTAGGGCTGGCAAATGCCAACCCCAATAAATCACAAAATTTACAATTTTTAATTTTTCCCGGTTGTAGTAGGACTCTGAGCGGTAATTTGCTTACCTAGGACTTCAACTGCTTTAGCGAATTGGGGGTCTTCTGCCGTGGCAAGTTTATCACGCTCCCGTAGCCATAAATCTTGTTTTTGAGCATCGGTCAAGTCTATCTTGACATCGGGATCAATTCCATGCTTGTTAATATCTCTACCACTGGGAGTATGGTATTTAGCAATTGTCACTGCTAATCCTGAGCCATCTTCGAGTGGACGTACTGATTGTACCAAGCCCTTACCAAATGTTTGAGTTCCCACCAAAGTAGCGCGTTTGTTGTCCTGCAAAGCCCCAGAGAGGATTTCGCTGGCACTGGCTGAACCTTTATCGACTAAGACTACCAACGGTTTATTTGTTAAAGCACGTCCATTTGCCACTTCTCGCTCTTGTTCACCTTGGCGGTCAATAGTAGAGACAATTATCCCTTTATCCAGCCACATCCGAGCAATTTCCACGCTGGAGAATAGTAAACCACCAGGATTGCCACGCAAATCTAAAACATAACCAACAACTTGTTTAGTTTCTAAATTTTTGATGGCGTTTTGCATTTCCTTTCCAGCATTAGCACTGAACTGGTTCAGACGAATGTAGCCAACATTGCCGGCTGGGGTTTGTTTTTGCGAGAACTTAACCGGATGAATTTCGATTCTTGCTCGTTGGATTTCAAAATCTTTGGTTTGACCGCTACGCCGAATAGTCAGTTTTACCTTGGTTCCTGCTTCACCGCGAATTAGGGATACAGCTTGGTTAGTATCCATTCCCTGAGTACTTTTGCCGTCGATTTTGAGAATTTCATCCTTAGACAGAATCCCCGCTTTAAATGCTGGAGTATCTTCAATCGGGGCAATCACAACGAGCTGTTTCGTTTTTTCATCCTGACTAATTGTGATCCCAATACCTGTTAGTTCTCCAGAGGTATCAACTTGCATATTTTTGAATTCGTCAGGGTCCATAAACCGGGTGTAGGGATCATCTAGCTTCTTGAGCATTTCCCGGATGGACTTATATGCTTCCTTTTTACTACTGTAATTTTTATTTAAATATTCCTTGCGTACAGCCTGCCAATCTACCTGATTAAAAGTAGCGTCTACGTATTGGCGCTGAACTACTTGCCAAACCTCATCTATCAATTCCTTGGGACTGTTATTTAAAGCCTGACCTCGTGAGTGAATGCCAAGGCTTGTAATAGCAATAGTTGAGAGCGTTACTACCGTAGCACCCAAAACCAGCCTACTTTTTGTAATCACCATAATGACAGCTGCGCCAGAGGAAAAATTTTGTATAGTCAGTATGCTCAATGTAACACAAGGAATCTCTGTGAAGTACCCCAAGTTGACGATTCCTCATCTGCCCCACTTCCTAATCAACCTGAGGATTGATATTGGTCGGGAGCAGAATTTCTCTAGCCAGGATTTTAGCCATCTGGGGTCAACTCAGTTACGCTTGTGGATTGGTTCTGTTGAACGGTTAATTGGTTTAAGCATTACCAGCAATGGATAGTTGATTGTCAGGTTGGTCTGTGAAAGAGAAAAGCTAAAAAATGATTTCTGGGAATCACCGCCCTAAAAGTGTGGTGAGAACGTCAAAGCAAAATACTTGGCAATCCGGCGACCCCTGTGGTCGCCGTTACTCAAATTTTAAGGTTCAACCCAGCGTTCATCGGACTTAATGAGGTTAATCAATTCCTCTACGCCTTTGTCTTCTGGGACTTTTTTAATTTCTTCTCTGCCACGATATAAAGAAATATAACCAGGAGTTTTGCCAACATAGCCATAGTCCGCATCTGCCATTTCCCCAGGTCCATTGACAATACAACCCATAACTGCTATGTCTAGCCCTGTTAAGTGTTTGGTGGCTTCCCTGACTTTATGCAGTACTTCTTCCAGGTTAAACAAAGTGCGTCCACAGGAAGGACAGGCGACGTACTCTACCATTGTTTTCCGCAATCCCAAGGCTTGCAGAATGCTGTAGCAGACAGGAATTTCTTTTTCTGGTGCTTCTGTTAGTGAGACGCGAATTGTATCGCCAATGCCATCAGCGAGTAATGTGGCAATACCAGCTGTAGATTTAATCCGCCCATATTCCCCATCTCCGGCTTCTGTGACACCCAAATGTAGGGGATATTCCATACCCAACTCATCCATGCGCTTAGCCATGAGACGATAGGCTGCTACCATGACAGGGACGCGGGAGGCCTTCATGGAAATTACCAAATTGTGGAAGTTGAGCGATTCACAAATGCGAATGAATTCTAAAGCTGATTCCACCATCCCCTCTGGGGTATCGCCATAGGTAAATAGCATTCTCTCAGCTAGAGAACCATGATTGACCCCGATGCGCATGGCTTTACCTTGATCCCTTAAAGAAACCACCAAAGGTTCTAGGGTTTCGCGGATTTTTTCGCCAATTTCATCAAATTCGGCTTTGTTGTATTCAATCCTACTCGCATTGGGCTTTTCAAACACATACAAACCCGGATTAATACGTACTTTCTCGATGTGCTTGGCAACTTCCAAAGCAATTTTCATGCCATTGTGATGCACATCAGCAACAATGGGCACGTCTTGGTAGGTTTTAAGGAGTTTTTGCTTAATTTCCGCTAAAGCTTTGGCATGAGCCATACTGGGCACAGTGACGCGGACAATTTCGCAGCCAATCTCGTGCAGACGACGAATAGCTGCCACAGATTCATCGATATCTAGTGTGTCTTCATTAATCATTGACTGCACTACTACAGGGTAGCCACCGCCAATGGTGACGCTTCCCACCTTTACCGGACGGGTTTTACGGCGCTTGATTGTTGTATCAAAGGTGAGTTCACTAGATGTGGTGTTTACAGTTGTAACTGTGGGCAGAGTTTGCATAACCTCATTAGGTAAATTTGCTGTAGCGAAAATATCAAATTTCAATTTCTCTGTTTTTCAGATTGCCACAGTTGGGGTGATTTTAGTCAATGCGGGAGTAAAAAAAAAAGAAAGAGAGACAGCAGCAGAAATAAAGAAGATTTATCGATTTTTATCTCAACGGAAAATAGAGGATTTACCAAGCTTTTTTACTGGCTGGCGATCGCTCTGTTACTGAGTGTTCAATGCTATCACTAACGCCAATTATTTTATCAAATCAGCTTTCATAAGCTTTATCTATGAGATGCATCAAGGCGCAGCTTTAATTACCACGGTATTTCAGGAGTATATAATAAACAATCCATAACTGAGGGTGAAAGAAATGAATAAATTATTATTTATCATCAATAGTTAAAATATCAACATCTAAGTAAGTAGGCGGAAATAAACACAACTATGTACTTTATGTAAACATGCTTGAAACCTTTACCAATGACTAATGACCAATGACGTAGCATTACTCAAATTCGCATTGCGGAAATTGACAGCAATTAACTCAACATCCTTGAGATTAACACCGCTGAGGTCAACACTAGAAAAATCTCTTTCACCTGCTGTGTAAAGTCTGAGTATTTCATCTCGGTTCATCAGGGCGATCGCACAATCGGGATTTGATTAATACAAATATACTCTGAAGACAGAAAAGCGATCGCATCATAAGTGAGTGCGATCGCCTGGGAATTTCTGACTTATTTGCAGTATCTAACCGACACAGTAGTTGTAAGGAGCTTTTTCACCTGCTCGATCAACAATTGCCCAATGTTGCTCACTATTTATTTGATCGGCAATCAGCTCAAAA
This sequence comes from Calothrix sp. NIES-2100, assembly GCF_002368195.1. Classification (GTDB taxonomy): domain Bacteria; phylum Cyanobacteriota; class Cyanobacteriia; order Cyanobacteriales; family Nostocaceae; genus Aulosira. The sequence continues at coordinate 6,612,022 of NZ_AP018178.1, forward strand.
ATCCAGCTAGTTTCGGTAGTTTCCCCTCCTTCTAGCTCATGTCCCCTCTTTGCTGAATACAAAATAATTTTGGCATTGGGTTGATTTACATAAGAACGCAAAACTTTCATCGTTGTAGCTTTATCTGCATTCGGCGGTAAACCATCATAACCACCTGGATTGTCTAGCATTAAACTTAAAGGACTCCCGATATCATTTACATCTTCAAGAAAGCTGCGGAGTGCTAGTTTTAAGGCTTCTGTAAATGTTACCTTACCACCCAAAGCTGTTTGTCTAATAATGGCACTGGGGCTAGCTTCAACGACTAATTGGGGTACGCCTAATTCAGCTTTAATGCCGGCGATACTGTTAGTGCCATAAGCCCAAGTAGAAACATTATTACCCTGAGCATCAAAAAGTTTGCCTTCATCCCCTGAATCTTTCCAAAGAGCTGTTGAACTACCAAAACTGAAACCACCTGATTCTGGGTGAACCTGATTGCTATAGACACGGAAACTCTTACCAGGCTGTAACAAAGTCCCTTTGGCAAAAGTGAATATTTGCTTATTGCTACCAGCAGAAGTAACTCGCCAACCTGACAAATCTGCTGGTGTAGTTCCCTTGTTGCTAATCTCGATATATTCGTCGTCTTGAGTTCGCTTAATCTTGCCTTTGTAGAAAATCTGGGAAATGAATACATCACCTGTAGCCACAGCGGTTGGTTCTGGTTCTGCTTCAGTAGTTGGTGTTTCTGGTTGTGGTTGTGGTGCGATCGCAGTTGGTGTTTCTGGTTGTGGTTTTGGTTGTGGTTGTGGTTGTGGTTGTGGTGCGATCGCAGTTGGTGTTTCTGGTTGTGGTTGAGACGGAGTAGAGATTACCTCAACAGGTCGGCTATAAACTCCTAGGCGGATTAATAAATCCTGTGGGCCGCCATGCGCACCGAAGAAGCCGATAATTTCATGACCAGCAGGCGCTTCAAAAACAAAGGGTTCGACTTCTTGTTTGCCACTTCCGCCACCAAATACTTGAGACTTCACTCCTTTTTGGGTTTCAAACTGGAGAGTGATAATTTCTTCTTTGGGATAACCTGGTGCTTGTCTACCCCAGCTACCGGTAATCTTAGTAATGTAATCTCCGGGCGCTAAGGATACTTGCACTTTGTTACCTCCGCCGCTGCCAACAGAAGTTGTACTATAGATTTCCGCTGGACTAGAACCGACATCTTCATATTCAACCTGAAGTGTACCAATAGCCCAAGCTACCATCATGGATACAGTTTTGATTCGCGATTTTGGAGCGCTATTTTTGGGCAGGAATTCAAAATCTTTGGCTGCAATTGAGCCGCCTTTTGGCCCTTGTTTGACCAGTACCCCTTCTGCGTTTCCACTAGATATGACTTCCAGGAACCACTCGTTACCGATACCTGTATGCCAGCTGGTGACACCTTGTGGTGAGTCAGGACGATGTAAATAATCTCCTTTCCAGGACTTGAGTTTGATTTTGTTGTCGCCGATGAATTCTACAATCCACTCATTGCCAATACCTGTATTCCAGGTGGTGACACCTTGTGGTGAGTCAGGACGATGTAAATAATCCCCTTTCCAAGACTTGAGTTTAATTTTGTTGTCGTCGATGACTTCTACAATCCACTCATTGCCAATACCTGTATTCCAGCTTGTGACATCTTGTGGTGAGTCAGGACGATGTAAATAATCTCCTTTCCAGGACTTGAGTTTGATTCTGCTATTCGTTGGCAGATTTATTTGTGCAGGTTTTACTTGCTTACCTTCAAATACTGCTATCAACCCTTGTCCGTTCGCATGAGTGAGGACAAGCTGATTTTCTGGCGATTCAGGAGCCAAATCCACAATTGAATTACCGTTATTGTGATATAGAGATTTGACTCCAGCAAAAATTGGATGAGAACTATTAACAGCTTGCTTGCCACTAATACCGTTGTATTGTCCTAATAGTTTCAAGCCAAAGGCATTGAGAAAAGTATTCCAACGTTCTGCTTCTTGTTGAGAACCGCCAACACCAGTACCAGCCATCAAATAAACATTACCGCCAGCGTTGACATACTCAATGAGTACTTTGTTATCAACGGCATTTCCAGCTACAAATATGCCGTCGTAATTTAATAAAGTCGGCAGATCGAATTGGATGCTGGTTCCTGTAGTCCAGGTGTAACCTGCTTTAATCAGTGTTTGTGCCAAAGCCGATTCTGTCAAACCAAAGTTAGTAGAGTAGGCATGGAACTTACCATTTCCACGACCACCAGTAAACCATTTTGCAACATTGGTAGCAAAAATCGCCGCGTCAGGTGCTTGTTGAAATCCTTGATTACTGAGAGTCCATTCGTCAGCATCAACAACTATTTTCCCCTGCTTCTTGATTGGCTGGATGGGTTTGATAGGGATTAGCTGTTGCTGCCAAGTAGCACCGTTAATTGTGCCATTTTGACCATTTCCAGTATTATCAGCAACCGTAGTACCAGCGCCTTCGTTTAAAGGCCAATAGCCTACTAGACTCACCTCATTTCCTATGAGTCGGCTATGCATTTGCTGTTGAATTTGTTCTTGACTGCGCGCAACATTCCAAACGCGAATTTCCGACATTTGACCATCAAAGTAACCATCATTTGACCAGTTACTTTTACCGATGTAGTTCTGTGTCCGGTTAATTGTCTCTGGAAGTTGTAGCTGTCCACTTTGGATTAATTGACCATTTTTGTAAAGTTTGCCTATCCCAGACTTATCAATAGTTGCAGCTAAGTGCATCCATTTTCCAGTTTCTAGCACATCAGCGCTGGTAACTCGTTTTTCTCCAGCACTAGTTTTCACATCAATTGCTAGTTGTTTGGTTGTGCCTGGATTAGCAAAAACAATGTTATTTTTCCCGGCTCCATTGCCAAAATCAATGATTCTCGACCAATGTTTAAAGCTGTTGTATCGTACCCATGCTTCTACACTAAATCCCTGAGAATAATCGTTAAAGAATTAGTTTTGATGGCTTCACTATTATTTTTTCCTGAGCCATCAAGACGACCATCTAAATAAAATGTTGATACGCCTTTGGAGAAAACTACGACTACATGATGCCATTCATTTAAAGAGAAAACAGTGTTAGCAGAAACGTTTTGTTGTCCTCCGGTGAGACGCAATTTTCTGCCAGTGCTGCCATCGTAGGTGTCAAAATTATAGCCATCGTTCACACCAGCCGTTGTTTTATCAACAAGTCTATATCCTCTTGATGTGTTGGCTTCCGGTTGTTTAATCCACAGAGAAATGGTGAAATTTTCAGTTAAATTCAGCAGCTCATTGTGAGCAATTTCAATATAGTCATCAATCCCATCAAATTGATAAGCACTGTTGGAATTACCAAATCTATCGGTGGTCAGTGTAGCGCCGTAAACGGTTCCATGTAAACTATGACCACTGGCATCCTGTGCATTACCGTTAAATGGATAATGAGCGATTAATCCTTGTTTGAGTAGTTCTCCCGCAAGTTGTTGAAACTCTGCATTACTCAAAACCCATTCATCAGATTTGCCTAGTATCTTGCTCTGGTTTTCAGCTGCTTGCATATGATTTTTCTAATTTTTTGAGTTGAATAACCTATTGAGGATCAGTGATTGTTGCGTTATTTTTGACAGTCCGACCCTCAAAATATTAGTGAAAACTCATAGATTTTGCTTTCCACTTTCACGAGTTTATGCGCTTATCAATGATTCTGTTTGAGTAAAATTACTGAGAATTTGAATTTTTAGGAAAATTTAATTTCAGACTAAATAGTTAATTAGTAAGGTTTTCAGATTGTCTAGTCGAATTTCCCAGCTACAATGAAGAGAGCGTAATTATACTACATAATCAATGTATTTATACTGAGTTAAAATTTCTATACAATCAAAGTTAGTTAATTAAACTCAGCGAGATTGATATACCTAAGTAAGCGAAAGAGGCGATGAGTTCGGTAACGCCTTCTGATGCATCCGCTACGTGAACAGCAAACTGAATCACAATCTAAATATGAACACCCAAGCCACAAGCCAACTCCCGATTCCGCCACACTTTTACCCTGATAAAGTAGGCGAAGTCTGGCGCGTACCTTACCAAGAACTTGCAACACAAGCCCAAGTATGGGGAAAACAACATAACATCCAACCAGCATCTGTTGATAATCACCGGATTTGTTTACTTTTAATTGATGTTCAAAATACCTTTTGTATTCCTGGATTTGAATTATTTGTAGGCGGAAAATCTGGTAAAGGTGCAGTAGAAGATAATCAGCGCTTGTGTGAATTTATTTATCGCAACTTAGGGGTAATTACAACCATTACGCCAACGATGGATACGCACACAGCAATGCAAATTTTCCATCCGATTTTCTGGATAAATGCAACTGGTGAACACCCAATACCAGCAGCCACAAACATTACCCCAACAGATATAGAACAAGGTATTTGGAAAGTTAACCCCGCAGTTGCTAACAGTATTACTCAAGGGGATTACGAATTATTAGAAAAACACGCTTACCACTACGTTAAACAGCTAAGTCAAGATGGTAAATATCCCCTGACTATTTGGCCTTATCATTCGATGTTAGGCGGTATTGGTCATGCTTTAGTATCTTCAGTAGAAGCAGCAATTTTTTTCCATTGCATTGCGCGTCAAAGTCAAACCCAATTTGAAATTAAAGGTGATAATCCCTTAACAGAAAATTATTCAGTTTTACGTCCAGAAGTTTTAATAGATTTTGCGCAAAATCCCCTTGCTCAAAAAAATACCCGCTTGATTCAGCAACTTTTAGACTTTGATGCTGTGATTATCGGTGGACAAGCTAAAAGTCATTGTGTAGCTTGGACAATTGACGATTTATTAACAGAAATAAAACAAGTAGATGCCAAATTAACTAAAAAACTTTATCTGCTAGAAGATTGTACTTCTCCTGTTGTTGTTCCGGGAATTGTTGACTACACAGAACAAGCTGATGCAGCCTTTACGAGGTTTGCAGCAGCAGGAATGCATATTGTCAAATCTACCGAAGTGATTCAGTTAATTGGTAATTGAATTATTTGGATATTTCTTATTTGAGAATTAGTAATTAATTATTAATTCTTTTTTTATCGCAGAGTAATACAGAAATTACCTCGGCGAAATTTTGCTTTGCTCTGCGTATTAAAATAATACGTATTCAATCAATTATTGCATGTCATGGATGGTTGTAAAGGGCGGTGTCTCCCATTGGTGTCAACTTAAGTCAAAACGCTTATTCCACAGGCATTTTACCCCACCCCTCAATCCCCTCCCCGTAAACGGGGAGGGGACGTTTTGCGTCAGCAAAACTGGGGTGGGGTAGCGCGGATCTTGATGGTACGTGATTTTGTATCAAATCACATCCTGGCAAGGGTTTCACGTTAAGTTGACACGGGTGGGTGTCTCCCCACCCCTACAAATGCATCTGTCGCAATATTTTTTCAAATTGGGATCAATTTTATTTTTTTAAATAAGCTTTTGGATCTTGAGCTACCCAACCAACAGATGAACTAGAACGCATTTCAAAATGTAGGTGAGGTTGTTTTGCCGCAGGTTGTCCAGTAGTACCAACGGTTCCCAACAAGTCTCCTTTATTCACTTGCTGACCAGCACTTACCTTGATAGTGTCGAGATGGGCGTAGCGACTTTGAAGTCCGCCACTGTGATTGATGATGACCAACTTGCCATAACTGCCCTGTTCGCGGGCAAAGGCTACGGTTCCAGGTGCGATCGCTTCTACAGGTGTACCTAAAGCTGCGAATAAGTCTACCCCACTGTGAAAAAAGACTTCACCGGAATTAGGATTAATTTGCCAGCCATAAGGTAAGGCGACAGTTGTCACTGCTGGCAAAGGATAGCCACTGATTTGGCTAGGCGGCTGATTCGGCGTAGGCGGGGCAGTTACAACACGATTTGACGATCCATTCACCCCAGGAACAAACACAATTCTAGGGTTTTGTTGACAGCCATTGATTTCAAACATGGCATCAGGACGAACTTTATACTTGGCTGCTACTTGTCGCCAAGTTTGCCCCTGAGGCACTTCTACGACAATTCCATTGTAGGGAGCAATCTGAAGTTCGCTGCCAACAGTCACAGTGCCATTTTTCACATTAGGATTCATACTGATAATAGTTGCCGGATTGAGATTATAGCGCTGCGCTATACTCTCTAGCGTTTCGCCACGAGCAACTATATGGCGCTGGAAACGAGATAGGGCAGGAGTCGGGCAACTCTCTACACCAGCTTTAGCACTTTGCCAGCCAGGGAGTATAAATCCTAGCCCCAAAGTGCTGACAAAAGCACAGATAAACAATAGACGGTAGGGACGAGTCATGTCTACCAGTAAAGAGAGCGTCAATTTTAGATTTTAAATTAGGTACTGGAGAGTAGAAGTTGATGGGAGGCTAGTAGTTCCCCGTAAGCTTGATGAAAGGCTATCAGGAGAAATTAGAATTACTTAATATCTCTCTACTGTTTCTTGACTCTTCTGTCAAATTGATCTGTCCACTTGCTGTTTGCTTGACTAAACTTAGAAATTAGCAACTGCATTGCTGTCCTGTGAGCGAAATTATTATGAAGTTATCTTTAAAGCAACTGGCCGTCTACATATCTTTACTGTTAATTGGTGGTGGTGCAGGTTTGTTAGGCAGTCGCTATTTCCTGCCAAAACGTTACTCTTTTCAGGAATTAAAAAATGTTACAGTGGCTTTGCCGCCTGAATCCGTAGCTCCTAATCCTGTAAGTAGTCCGATTGGGGCAACTGGGGGCGATAATGTAAATTTTATTGCCACTGCTGTGCAACAAGTTGGCCCTGCTGTAGTGCGAATTAATGCCACCCGCAAAGTCCCGAATCCGATTTCTGATGCTTTAAAAAATCCTCTATTGCGGCGATTTTTTGGTGAGGATGAGCAACCAATCCCAGAAGAACGAATTGAACGCGGTACAGGGTCAGGATTTATTTTAAGCACCAACGGAGAATTACTGACTAATGCTCATGTAGTTTCTGATACGGACACAGTACAAGTTACCCTCAAGGATGGTCGGACATTTGAGGGTAAGGTTTTGGGAGTTGATGCGGTTACAGATGTAGCAGTAGTGAAAATTCCGGCGAATAAATTACCTACGGTCAAGCTGGGCAATTCACAAAACTTGATCCCCGGTCAGTGGGCGATCGCAATTGGCAATCCCTTGGGTTTAGATAATACTGTGACAATTGGTATTATCAGCGCTACCGATCGCACTAGCGCTCAAGTTGGTGTTCCCGAAAAGCGAGTTAGCTTTATCCAAACCGACGCAGCAATTAACCCTGGTAACTCTGGCGGGCCATTGTTAAACGCCCAAGGCGAGGTGATTGGTGTCAATACTGCCATCCGTGCTGATGCTCAAGGTCTTGGTTTTGCAATCCCGATTGAAACCGCTGCCAGGATTGCGAATGAACTAGTTACCAAAGGGCGTGTAGAACATCCTTTTCTGGGAGTGGAAATGACAGACCTGACTCCGGCAAAAAAGCAGCAGATTAATCAAGAAAATCAACTTAATATCCAGCAGGATGCCGGTGTTGTCATTAAGGGCACCCTAGACAATTCGCCAGCCAAACAGGCAGGACTACTTCCTGGCGACGTAATTCAAAAAGTTAACCGCAAGCCAGTTAAAACCTCGGCTCAAGTGCAGAGGCTAGTCGAATCAAGTTCAGTGGGCGACGTACTCGAAATTGAAGTCAACCGTAATGGCAAAACCCAAATTTTCAAAGTGCAATCAGGGGCTTATCCTCAGAAGAAGTAGCCAGGGGGATATGAGGGGACAAGGGAGACAACTGACTGTTGACTGTTGACCATTGACTATTGACTAGACAAATGATCCAACTGCATCCTCTGTTCCATCTGGCGCAGGAAATAGCCCGTCATCATCGCTGATGCCAAAAGACCCGCTAGATTTTCTCTATCAGTTGTGATTTGCACGTTGAAATTTTCTGGGGGTAGCATTCCCACGAGTCCTTGGACGTTTTGCGAAATAATTTGCTTAATTTCGGGGCTTACGGACTGGGCAACACGGGCTAAAACTTCAGGCGACTGGTGCTGTAGATATTTGAGCAACTGATTGGGATTTTCCTCAAAGTAGTCGTTTAGAAGTTGGTTGGCTTGTTCCTCAGAGTTGTCATTGAGAAAGTCAGGATTAAACTCCATTGGCAGTTTTTTGTAGCTTAGTTGCTGATTCTACTCTAAACCATAGTACAAGGGTAGTGCATTCCCCAGTGGTATAACCTGTAGGCTCTATCTGCGGGAAGGGGCTAGGGGCTAGGGAAGGGGGACAAATGACCATTGACTATTGACCAATGATCCAATGCCCAATGCCCAATGCCCAATGCCTACAAATTATTCGGCTATTGCTTCTGCTTCAAGTTCTAAATCTAGTTCTAGTTGTTGTTCTTTTTGATTTGTGGCTAGTATCTGAGGCAGTTGTTCAATTTGAAAATACTGATGAAATTTTGGTGTTACTTGTAGCGAGTAAGAGCGAGAGTCGCTGTCTCGGCGTTTTTTGACAAAACCGAGTTCCACAAGTTCGGGAACGTGTTGATACACTCCAGAACCTCGCAGGTTAATTAAGTCACTTTGGAGTATGGGGCTATTGAGGGCGATCGCGGCTAAAGTCCGCAATGCACCTAAACCTAATTCTACAGGGATGAGTGTTTGCACTAAATCGTGAAAATCAGACCGCAATTGCAAACTATAACCATTTGCTGTCTCTACGACTTCTAGGGCGCTCTCTCGGCGGGCATATTCGTCCATGAGTTCAATTATGCCTTCCTCGATTGTAGCGCGATCGCACGCGGCATACTCGGCGATTTCACCGAGCGACAAGGGCTTACCCTTTAAATAGAGAATTGCTTCTATCTTAGTCGCTGTGGCTGTATTCATGAGTCGTTAGTCATTAGTCATTAGTCATTGGTCATTTGTCATCTGTATTTGACAACTGACACCTGACAAAAGACGAGTTCCAAGTGTGTGGGATAATATCATAATCACTATGATTTGTCAATGGGTATGGAGCATTGGGCATTGGGCTTGTGGCGGGACAGTGGAAGAGATGGGGAAGAAAACTCCCCACACTTCCCACACTTCCCACACTCCCTCATCTCCCTATGCCCCATGCCCCTATTCCCGACTTTTGAGGATAAATTCTGCGATCGCTAAATCTTGGGGAGTGGTCACTTTGAGATTAGTTTCCTCACCTGGGACTATTCGGACTTCGATACCACACTTTTCAAACAAAGCCGCATCGTCAGTTACTTCCCAAGCTTGACGCACACCTTCGGCGTGACATTGTTTCAATAACTTGACATCAAATCCTTGAGGAGTTTGTGCCGCCCATAATTGTCGTCGGTCGGGGGTACTTCGGATTATGCCATGTTCATCAACAACTTTGATAGTGTCTTTGACGGGGATCGCGGCAATTAAACCCGGACAGTGGCGAATAGCTTGGGCACAGGAATTGAGTAAATCTGGTGTGGCTAGACATCTAGCGCCATCGTGAATTAAAACTTGCTCTGCGGCAGCTGGTAGCGCCTGCAAGCCATTGTAAACAGATTCTTGCCTGGTGGAACCGCCCCGAATGAATTCCACTGGCTTAGTCAGCTTTAAACCAGCGATAATTTCCCGGAAATCATCCCAATCAGTGGGTTGGGAAATGATCCCAATCCAAGTGATGCTAGTTGCCGCTTCGGCGGCTTTGAGAGTCCAACTAATAATCGGTTGCGATCGCACTTTGAGTAGGAGTTTATTGCGATCGCTGCCCATTCTTCGTCCTATACCCGCAGCTGGAATTAGTAAATACACAGAATTCTTCAATCTTTTGGCTATATATTTTCCCCTAAAATAGGGAGCGAGTAAGCGTCAATAAATATTATGCGAGTAGTAGCCCTTGTACCTGGCGGAGAGGCTGAGCAAATTCTTTTGTTTCCGACTTTAGACGATCTGAAGCGTTATTATCCCAACGCGCAGATCGATGTCGTAGTGGAACCCCGGTCAAAGGCTGCCTACCGGGTGAGCAAGTCCATTAACGAGGTAGTGGCCTTTGATTACAGAGATCGTAACAGTTTGGCAGATTGGAGTAACCTGGTGGGCATAATTCGCGATCGCGAGTACGATGTCGCCATTACTGTAGGGAGAAGCTGGCTGGTGGGTCTTTTACTTTGGTTAACGGGAATTCCCACACGTATTGGCTACCAAGGTAAAGGAGCAGTTTTTCTCACCAAAACTCTAGCTTTCCAACCTTCCCAATATTTGCCAAAAGTGTACCACGACTTGCTGCAACCGTTCGGCATTGAGTCCCCTTGTCCAGAATTAGCAGTTAATCTGCCAAAACCAGATATTGAGTGGGCACAAAAGGAACAAAAGCGCCTAGGAGTTAATGAAACAGGTTATGTCTTGATTGATCCTGCTTCTACCCAGTCATCCCAAATCTATCCGGCGAAAAACTGGCAGAAAATTATCCAAGAATTTCAACAAAAGCAGCCAGATTTGCCCGTTGTCATCGTCCAAAAACCTGAGGATGAACAGATTGTGCGATCGCTTTTGGAATCTTGTCATCATCTGAAGGTGACTTCCCCAGATAATATCGGCAAGCTGGCGGCGATGATTGGCGGAGCAAGTTTGTTGCTGACTACTGATAGCGTCACCCTGCAACTTAGTGTTGCAGTTCAAACTTATACCATCGCCTTATTTGGAGCCACAGATCCAGCGCCGTTATTGCCTCAGAGTGAGAAATTCTTGGCTATCAAATCCTCTACAGGTGCATTGGCAGATATTTCACCCCAAGTAGTTTTAGAAAAACTCTGGGGTGGCTAACCCAGGAGTTACCCGAAAAACAACAAACAAAGGACATTGATTGAGCCAGCATCAAACCCCAACCCAAGATTGGTTTGGCATATCAGCGTACTTAGGGGTTTAGCATTGCTAAACCCCTTCTTCTTTGCTGCTAGTACTCCACCACATTAATTTTCATGGGCTGCAAGATACCTGCCTTCATTCTTCAAGAAGGTAAGTATCTCACCGAAGAAGCAGGGAAGCGTGTGAGCAGAGGACTGGAGAAAGATTTTGGATTTCTCTGGCTTTAAGAGTTCAGAGCAACTAAATTTATTTATGCTCAAAAGAAAAACATTTATTTTGAGATGCAACGCACGAGGAATAATACGTCCTTGTTCAGAGCAACTACATTTATGTATGGGGTTTCTCCCCTGCCCCCATCCCCTGTCCCCCTCTGCCTCTTCGTTGACCCTTGGCAGAATTACCCTTTACCAGACAAGCTTTTGAGAAACAGTAAATTTATTTTGCTCCCAAATCGTTAGTTTCACCAAATTTTTGGGAAGAATACAACTTGGATTACTCCAATCCTCTTTATTTCCCGCAAACTTTTGCACCGGGAAATTGAGGAAATTGCAGGCAATTAATTTTGATGGTTGGAATTCTTACCCAGTAGCCATTCCTCATCCTGTTTCCCTCAATGCCCAATATCTAAAAAATCAATCAGGAACTTGGTGTTTTGTTACAAAATGAATAAACCACAGTCAAAAATTTACGTTAAAACTAAAGACTAGCGCACCCAGCATTCATAACTGAGGATACTTGGCTTTTGGGCGATCACATGTTATTTAAATCACCAAATTTGTTCAGCCTAGAAGTGAATCTAACGCCCCAAATTAGTATTCATTAGTTACTTTCTTGTCTTTAGGCAGATGCATTTATCGTGACTGATGTTGATCTATCAAAAGGAAAAATAAATGGCGATTCGATTGCATGGCTTTCTTAGCAGTCCCAAGCGTTACATTCAGATTGAAAGTCAGCCACATCATATAACTGGAATTTTTCAAATAATTCTCAACTTCCAGAGCTTACATGGCTGCAAATTTGCGGATGTTCATCATGCTTATTACGAGATGGAAGCCGATGGAACTATAACTTTTTACCAAGGTAAAAAAGACGAAACTGGTGAATCGGGTATTTGGACATATCTGGTATTTGAATGCCAAGCAGGCGAAGAAAAAATCTTCTCCGATTTGTTGATTGATACAAACACAAGTCCTTTACAGCAACTATTAGCTGGTCAAAAACTTACTCAAGTGGCTGTAGATATTCATGAATATCTCAAATATAAAGATAATGAATCTGAATATATGGATATTCAATTACCCTGTAATTGGAACAATCAACTAGGCAACGAAATCGCCTATCTGCTGCTAGAGGAAATTAAAGCTTTCAAATCCTCATCTGTGTTTACAGAAGATGTGGGTAAAGAATATATACGAGCAACTTTAGATGGATTTCTGCAAGCAGCACAAGAAATTTTAGCCAAAAATGGTACAACTAAAGATTTTGAATCTGCCCAATATGATGTGCTGAATAAAATTCAGATTAATGATATTGCAAATTTAATTATTGCATATAACGATTATCGGATATGGCAGGCTGCCTTACCCAGTAAATCGAAAGCAGTGGAATTTGCTTTTAATACTGCATTAAATATGATATGTCGGATTAATTGAGCAATTCTATTTGAGTTGTCAGTTGTCAGTTGTCATTAGTGCCCACCCTATAAAAATCGCTCAATTAGCAGAGGGTGGGCATTTTCTACAACGATATCATCAGGGTTTGGGCGAAGATTAGGGTGTGTTTTTAAACTACGACTGACGAATCAAGTACTAAATTTCGAGGCAATACCCTGCTTTAAGTGCTACTCTGCTATGCTTTGCAGTACGGCTTCAGCAGTACGATCACTGAATTTCATACTTCATACTTCAGACTTGAGTTAAAATGGTTAAAAAGTTGCAAAAAAAGCGTCATCTAATTCATAACCTAGCATTTGCGCTAGAGATTTCAGTCGTGATTGAGTAGGTAAACCTTGCTGTTTTAGCCAATCACTTAAAATAAAAATTTTGTGCATTAAAAATATTTCTAAGGCTTCAGGGTTATACTGAATCCCTTCTTTCGGACTAAATTGGTGCGGTACAAGCATAGCAGTATAACGGGCAAACTCACCTGCTTTCCAATCTAATAAAAATGGCAACCAGGGATATTTGGCATCTAGACGGACAAACCATAACCGCACTTCTGGAACCTCGGAAATTTCCCGTGGGTCTCCTGGTTCTAGATCATATTTAATATCAAAGTGCAGTTGCTGTTCGTGGGATGCGATCGCTTCCTCTTGCAATAATTTTTCAATTACTGTTGAGGCGGGCGACAGATCCAGATGGTTAATGGAGTCAGTATTGATTGCGATCGTGATTGTCATTGACTCACCAGCCACTTTATTTATACTCAACTTTAAGCTCGATCATCCACAGTAGCAGCTTTTAGGGAGCGATGCTACATTTGCGCCTATGCTGTCTGGAAAATAGGGGGCGTAGCAAGAATCCTCACGCCTTTAGAGGTGAGGAGTGTCAAAGTGCCAAAGCTTTAAACGACATATAAACCGCTAAAATAATCAGCAGACATGTAAACAAAAATCTGACTAAATTATCTGACAGTTTTGGCAAAAGCCTAGCGCCATAAGTTGCTCCCAATAGCGATCCAACTCCCAACATCAATCCTGGCAATATCAATACATTAGTAGAATCTGCGATTACATAACGACTAACTGCCCATAAAGAAATTAATACAATAGCACCATAGCTGGTTTGTACAGATTGTTTAATTGGCATCTTCAGAAGCAGAACTTGCAGGGGAACCATGACAATACCCCCACCTACTCCAAACAAACCCGATAAAATTCCAGCAATTAGTCCAATTCCTTGAGTTATTAAAATTGGTGTTGAATCTCCTGGGCTTTGATAAGACTCAATTTTTGCAGCTTTTTTCTCATCTTTTTGTAGTTTATTTTTGAAATTTATTAGCCAGATTGCAGTAATCTGGAGAGCGGCAAAACTTAATAATAGCCATTTACTCGGTAAAGCCCTGGCAATGCTGACTCCTATTTCGGTTGTTAGCATTGCCGGAAATGTTAACAAGGAAACCGTTTCCAGTTTAAGTGACTTCATTTGCAAATTCTGGATTGTCCCAGAAATTGCGCCAAGGGTAATAGCAACTAAGCTAGTTGCAACAGACTGAATTGGTGACGCTCCCACTGCTGCCAGTGCTGGCACATAAAGTAAACCGCCTCCAATACCAAGGAGAGCAGAAATAATTCCCACAACTATGCCAATCGGAAACAAATGTAACACACTTAAAATACTGCTAGCACTGAGTTGTGTCATGTTAAAAACTATTAGAAAAACAGGAGTAGGGGGCATCGTCATCTGTAATGGGCAATTCGCACTTTTCCATCATTTACCTATTGGTAATTGGGAACTGACCATTGAGCAAATAGAGTAACTAAATAAGAGAAGCAAAATTAGGTTGTGGCTGCTGTTGCACTCCTAGGATTTGGCGAGCTTGATCGGGGGTGGCGATCGGACGATCTATTTTCTCACAAAGACCTCTTAAGTTAGCTACTAATTCTGCATTTGATTTTGCTTTCTGTCCCTTACTGACATAGGTTTCGTCCTCAAATCCTGTACGAATATGACCCCCCAGTAAAATGGCTTGTTCTGCAATCAAACGGTTATACCTACTCCCTGTACCCAATGCTGTCCAGTGAGATTGTTCTGGCAAGTATTTAACCATATACTCCAGATCTTGAGCGGTTGCGCCAATCCCAGAATAACTTCCTAGGATGAGCAGGAAATGCAGCGGCTCTTTTAAGATGCCTTTTTCCAATAATCCTAAGGCAACTCGGATATCTCCCAGATCGTAAACATCGCATCTAGGGATAAGACCTAAACTGTAAATACGCTCAATCTGATCTCTTATATCGTTTGGCGGGTTGAGAATAACTGTGTTTTCATCAATATTCCTAGTTGACAGGTTAAGCGCACACATCTCTGGCTTGAGTTCGGGCTGATTACCCCACATGGCTGAAGATATTTTCACCAGATTACCGCGTTCAACTTTTACTTGTCCTGGTGCTAACTTGTCTGTTCCACGGGGGGTGATTTCGATTATCGGAGTAGGAACAATTTGTTTAAGCTGGGAAATAGCTTCATAATATCGCTCTGGAGCCAGAGATTCTTCCCCATTATCGCCACGAACATGCAGGTGTATAATAGAAGCGCCATTTCTAACTGCTTCTTGAGCAGATTTCGCTTGCTCTTCTGGCGTTAACGGCACAGGAGCTATTGCTCTGTTAGTACGGTGTCCAGTGATTGCACAGGTGATAATAACAGGTTGCTTAGGCAATTGAGAACACCCCATATTTATACAGATTAGAAAAGTCAAAAATTTGACAATGAAGCCTGAATTCAAATAAACCCTTAACAACAGCAAAAAAATGGCAGAAAATTTCCTTAGACCGAAAAGTTCTGCGTTAACGTCAAGCCCTTCTGGCATAGGTTCTCTACGAGAGGCTGCGCCAACGCTTAGGGCGCAGCCTCTCCGACAGGAGAAGCTATGCCGTAGGCTTTACGCTTACCGCGTAGCGGACGCACCAGAAGGTATCGCTCTGTTATGGATATTTGTAAACCTGATTTTTGTCTAAAAAACTATATTTTTCGAGACATTTTTGAGAGAACTCATTGATAACTTCAATGTAAGTAAAACTAATAAAATAGCTAAAAAGGTAAGTCTTGACTTAAAAGATGTTTATTGAAAGCGGCGGGAAACTCCATCCCCTTGTGGGTGGAGAGGGACAGCCGCCTTGCCGCATTGGGCATTGGGCATTGGAAAATTCTTCCCCATGCCCAAAAACTCTATCCCGTTGTGGATGGAGTTTTTCATTTTCCTACT
This sequence comes from Calothrix sp. NIES-2100, assembly GCF_002368195.1. Lineage (GTDB taxonomy): Bacteria > Cyanobacteriota > Cyanobacteriia > Cyanobacteriales > Nostocaceae > Aulosira. Next base: position 6,627,851 of record NZ_AP018178.1, read on the forward strand.
CAACGCAGGAGAATAATATTTGATTATTTAATATTTCTAAATATCTGTCAATAATGATCATCAAATAGCAAGGTAAAACTTGATGCGATTATCATTTTACCAAAGGAATGTTGAGTATTTTAACTGATTGACAAAAGGTGTTTTATTTGAAGATCTGCCGGATGCACCGACACCAATTGTGCCAGTTGCGTCAGTCCTAAAATTAAAGACGCGATAAAAATCGCGTCCTATAACGTCTTTGTCTATTTGCCGAAATTTAAAAGAAAATCATTTACTTAAGAGTTACTGGCATTCATTTCACCTCTAGGCTTCCTGTTGGAAAGATAGGTAGTCTATGGCTAAGAATGAAATCTTGCCACCTTCACTTTGTGTTTCCCCATAGGGTATGCCATTAACAGTCGCACATTCATTGTTCATACCTAAAGCCGAAAGCCTAAATGCATAAACTCTGTGCTTTGCATATAGTTATACGTTGTAATTTTTTTTGCTCTAGTTACTTACTCCATAAAAATTACACAGTAAATACTGAAAGTAAATTAAATCTCATTTGAATGTGATAAATATGAATTTAATTTTCAGCTTTCTGTATTTACCTGATAGACATTATGTAAATCTGCGGAGGTTATGTTAATACGTGAATATGCTGAACTTTCGCTGATTTACTCAATGGTTTCCGTGGAAGTTACATTACAATTTTTGCTTGGTGATGCTATGGACAAAATATTATTTTATTTGTCCAGAGTAATTAGTTTATCTCGAAGACTATATCATCCAATTTGAGTTTTAGGTGACTACAAATATCTAGTAGCGCTACCTTATAAGTCGGAATTCATATCTGCCTGAAGCTTAAAAAAAGTTTAAGTTATTGTCATTGGTCATTGGTCATTGGTCATTGGTCATTGGTCATTGGTCATTGGTCATTGGTCATTGGTCATTGGTCATTGGTCATTAGTCCCCCTTGCCTTGTCCCCCTTTTCCCCTCATCTCTCTTGTTTTCCATGCATAGAAGCGCTTTGTGGCTTGTTTTTGAAAATTTTACCAAGGGAGGCAACTGGATATTAGCGGGTTCATCCGGGCAAGGAACACCTGCCTTTAGTGGACATTACCAACGAGTTTAAGCTAAAGTTGTAATGAGTTTGTTTTAGATTAGGAAGTGACAAAACGACTTCAACAAACAAAAATCTTTAACCTGTAATTTCCCCAGCCATTAAAAGCAACAACAGACTTAATGGGAAAAAGTAGTAACATCCTCACATATAAGTAAGAATAATCAACTTACCTTAAATGGGGAAAATTGCCCCAACAATTAACAAATTTAAAAATATGCCAAAACAAGCAATCACTACAAAACCAATTCGTTCGTTAGAAGATGCGCTCTCTCAGTGTCAGTTGCTAGGAATGCGCGTTAGCCGTCAGCGGCGCTTTATTCTAGAATTACTTTGGCAAGCTAATGAACATCTTTCTGCCAGAGAGATTTACGATCGCTTGAATCAGCAAGGTAAAGATATCGGTCATACTTCTGTTTATCAAAATTTAGAAGCCTTATCCAGTCAGGGTATCATTGAGTGTATTGAACGTTGTGACGGGCGTTTATACGGTAATATCAGTGATTCCCATAGTCATGTCAACTGCCTTGATACCAATCAAATTCTCGACGTTCATATAGAACTACCAGAAGAATTCATTCGCCAAGTTGAAGAGCAAACGGGAGTAAAGATTAGTGATTACAGCATTAATTTTTATGGTTACCGTAACGCCCAAGCAAGCTGATGAGGAAAAAGAATCAAGGTAAATTGATAACCCCAGTAGAGGTCTTAACTCTCAAAATTGGATAATTTACAGCCTTTTTCAAGTAAATGAAGTATAGCTGTTGACTGTTGACTGTTGACTGTTGACTGTTGACTGACTTGAAAGCCTTTTATTGTCAGGGTTTTATTTTAGCTTGATGTCCTAATCTATCTGGCTACATCTGTATACAGGTAGCGGGTAGGGGCACAACATTTTTGTGGCTTGACAATAATCTCCACCTCAGCAATTTGATATTTGCTGTAATTTTTGGCATTATCTGACTATTTTTTTTACTTTTTTGAACTTTGATTAAAATCATCTAGACGCTGATACCTACAAAGAGAATTTAGGGGTTTGAGCGTCATTTATTTTTGGGCGCTCAATTTTGGTTTTGAGATTTTAGATGGAACCCATACCTGAAAGTATCGGACTTAATCCAGAATTTTAAATTCTATGTTTGAGATTTCCAATTGAAAATACAAACTTTATAATTTAAAATTCGGTGACAATGAGGAGTATCAAGGTTGTTGTCTAGCAGGGGAAGAACAGGGTTTCTGTTTTTAAGCAAACTATGAGCGATCGCCTTCTCAGGTTATTATTAGTTGACCAAGACCCCATCTTTAGGTTAGGGTTGCGGGTAGCATTGGTGGAAATTCCTAATTTGCTCATAGTCGCGGAGGTTGAAACGGATACCGCTGCTTTACAGGTTCTAGCAGAACTAGCTAAACAAGACCCTAACCAAGTAAATTTAGTGGTTTTGGAATTAGGAAATCATCGTTCCTCCAAGCTGCAACAGCAAGGATTACAACTTTGTGGACAACTAAAAGCTTTATACCCTCATCTGCCTATATTACTTTTAAGTTCTGTTACAGAACCAGGTTTACTATTAGCAGCAAAGGCTATTGGTGTAGATGGTTACTGTCCTAAAGGTACTGCTGTTGCTGAATTGGTTGCAGCTATGCAAGCAGTCAGTCAAGGTGGTTCTGCTTGGTTTGGTGAGGAAAGGGAGCAGGGGAACCGCACTTCGACTACGCTCACTTCGACTACGCTCAGTGAGCGGGGAGCAGAGGAGCAGAGGAAACTCAATACTCATGATTTAGGACTCCCTTTTGCTAGGCTGCGAAATAATTTGCGTTTGTCAGGAATTGCTTACATTGAAGCTACCCTCAACTCAGTGACAGCACAATTGCAAGTCCCTGGACTAACACTGATGGAGCAAGCAATTCTCGCTGGACGGCGAAGAGAACTATTAGCAGCACGTTGGCTGATGAATCGGATGTTGCCCAACATACCAGAAAGGCAACCGGAACAACAGCAATTCATGCCAGCTTCTGTGCAATTACCACCGCCTATTAATTCTTCAATTAGCGCAATTACCACATCAGATTCACAACAATTACAAAATTCACCACCTTTACTTAGCCCAAGGGCATTGCAATCTAATTTATTTGCAGCTTGTATTAGTAAATTGCAATTGCCTTTAGTAAATATCACAGATGTGCCTTTAGAAATAGACATCTTACGCGAAGATAAAAAGCGAGAATTGCTTTATTTAATTCTGCAAAAGCTGGCTCAACAGTTAGATGATATCCGAGTAGCGCAAATTTCTATAAATAAATTGAATGATTTAAAAGAAACGATATTACATGATTTATGGCAGGTGACAGTCACAGATTTTTTTGGCAAATTTACGCGGGTGCAAGTTGGCGATCGCTCTCTCGAAATTGTCAATTTATTACTACAAAATATTCAAATTGTCCAGAAAGAAATCCTGAATAAAATTCCTTTAATCATCGAGCTATTTACTCATCTACTATTTCAAACTGATTTGCAAGTTGATAATACTTCTTACCCAGCAGGTAGCCCAGAAGCAGAGTCACAAGCATTAATGATTTTAGAGAACTTGTTAATTCAGGTAGCTAATGGGGTAGTACAGCCGCTACTTAATTCTTTAGCAGATTTAGAAGTAATTAAACAAGGTTATTACGATCGGCGATTGATTTCCACTAGGGAAATTGAAAGATTTAGAAACAATTTATCTTGGAAATACAGGTTAAATAATTATGTAAATGAGCCAAAGGCAATTTTTGAAAGCCATTATGAAATATTTGTCTTTGCACCACGAGGGATTGCTAAAACTTCAATGTATGCGCCTCGCTCTCAAGAATTAGCACAATTATCAAACATACCTCTGGTAGTGACTTTGGTCTTAGAATTTCGGGATGCGATCGCACCTCAAATCCAATTACTTTTAGGTATTTTTGGTAGTGGTATTGTCTTCGTTCTCACCCAAATTATCGGTCGGGGTTTAGGCTTAATTGGTCGCGGAATTCTCCAAGGTATTGGGAGTGTTTCGTTAACAGAAAAAAGCTTCAAGCGCAAAAGCGATAAGGGGACAGGGAGTAGAGGATGAGTAAAAACTCCGAAATTTACTCATTGTCTACATCTGGAAATCTCCTTTTCTTTTGTCAGTTGAATATTCATGATTTTTACTGACTTTGTTGCTGCTCTAACCAAGTAGATAAATCTGCGATTGATGAAATTTTAAAAAGCGCCCTTCCTAAAGCTTCTAGCTGTTCTTTATTTAACACTTGAACTTTCTCAATAATTGACGAATCAATTTCACCAAAGCGTTCATTAAGTAAAGACATACAAAATCTTAACGCTTCTTTTTGTTCTCCCTGTTGTTCTCCCTTCTGCAAAATATCCTGATAAATCACTGATTCCTGCATAATATCCTCGCTCAATAACTGATGAATAAAATCTTTATTAAATCGCAAACCTGCTAAAATTTCTGTATAGGCAGCAGTATTCTGCCTCGTTTCTCTATCTGAAATTTTAGCAACACTCTGGGCAACCTGGGATAATAACGTTTGCGGGGAATCTGTTTGTGTTAATGGTGCTAAGGGTAATAATGCAAGATTATCCAGAAATAAGGCTGAATCTTGCTCCCACATCCGTATAACTCGATAGCGGTGAGTTGTCATCTCATTGACGTATGCTTCAGTAAAAGCTATTTCGTTACTTGTCTCTTGCAAGAAAATTACTACTTGCGTTATTGGCACATCATATTTTCGCACTAACCTGACAAAATAATCCAACATTCGCAAGGGAATCGGAGTTTCGGATTTATCTGTTGTTTGAAATTCGAGATGTAAAATCCGATTCTCTGTTTGCAGAAATGTCACAGAGTCAGCGCGAATTGGTTCGATGCTTAATTCGGTTTTTAAGACTTTAATTTTTTGTGGTTCATTAGGTAGTAACCAACGCACAAAATCTGTTGGATATTTTTCTGCTAATATTTTACAAACATTGTCAAAAGCCATAAATTTTATACCTTAGTCTTATACTCCATACCCTGCGGCAAAGTATAAACGTTACAATTGCTACGCTCCATTTTATTACGTACCCTGCGGTCAGGCGTTCCGCCAACGCAATGACAAAATATGTTGTTACACATTTGGGATGCTCCCATACCCTGAAACCATTATTCGATTATGAATGCGTAAATTCCTAGAATGAGAAAGCATTCAATAATATTGATAGGGTAATCTACCTTTTTACTTGCGGAAAACACTAAAATGAGTGCGCGATTTACCGAAATGAGTAAGCGATAAGGCATTTTACTTGCGGAAAACACCAAAATTAGTAAGCGATAAGCCTTAATGAGTAAGTGATAAGGCATTTTACTTGCGGAAAACACCAAAATTAGTAGGCGATAAGCCTTAATGAGTAAGTGATAAGGCATTTTACTTGCGGAAAACACCAAAATTAGTAGGCGATAAGCCTTAATGAGTAAGCGATAAGGCATTTTGAGTAAGTAATCAAGCAAAATGAGTAAGTAATATCAAGTTCTGATAAATATTTGTGATTGCGAGTGTCAAGCCTTATCCTAAGCTGTTGCGTATTTAATTTGTATATTGGACGCGGGCAAGATGCCCGCACTACAATAATTTTGCGTTTTCGTTTTATAAAATTATGACTTACGCAAAAGTCACGGAATTACGTCATTACGAGCAAAGCGACGTAATCGCCTAAAATTCTGGGATTGCTTCCCTACACTACGTTCCGGTCGCAATGACAAATTTTGCTTGCGTAAGTCCTGAAAATTTAGCTGCACATCAAGCTTATGTGATTAGGAAACGTTCTCATGTAATTAGGAAACGCTATATTATTCAGTCGTGGCTTGAGTTTTGAGGTTGACCCTGATGACAAAAAAACTACGGTTTTCAAGGTAGGCGCGATTTAGCTACTTTCTACCCAGCAAAACTGTTAGATCCGATTTTACAGTTTAATAGGGGGAGCATCCCAATGCGTGCAAATTTATCAAATCAAAACTAGTCATTGCGAATGGAGCGAAGCGGAATGAAGCAATCGCAAAGTCTAGCTGCTGCGATTGCTTCGCTTCATTTCATTACGCTCGCAATGACAAAATATGTTTTTACACATTTGGGATGCTCCCTTAATAGGAGCGATCGCCTGAGTTAACCCATGAGGATCGACAGGGTAAATGGGCTGCAAATGGACAATCTGAAGTCGCGTAATTTAGAGATAATTGCACAAGCAACGGCTTTGATTTTCTCTTGGTGGGCTACATATACGTAATTTTTTTTCACGAATCAAATCGGATTTTTATAGTTTTAGATGTAATGTTTATAAAAAGCTACAAATGAACAAAACATAATTCCACACATCCCGCGAGTAATTATGATTAATGATTTGATCGGCTATAGCGATTTTATGGGATTAGCAGCATCTTATAGTTATGCCATTGGTTTACTGTTATTTGGTGAAGGACTGGGTAGGCTGTTTCATGTCCCGCCAAATCTGACTCGTAAGATTATCCATGTGGGTGCAGGAATGTGGGTATTTGGTGTACTTTTGCTGTTTAACCGCTGGGAAATGGGGATTGTACCTTTTGCTAGCTTTATTGGTGTAAATTATTTGCTGTATCGTTACCGGGTGATCCGGGCAATGGATACTGATGATAGTTCACCAGGTACGGTATATTTTGCTATTTCTGTAACATTGCTGTTTGCACTGCTGTGGCGACCTTCTGGCCCTAGAGATGATGTTGCGATCGCTGTGGCTGGAGTGATGGCGATGACTTGGGGAGATGCACTAGCCGCATTAATTGGGAGGCGTTTTGGTCAACATAAATACCAAGTAGGAAGTTCTATCCGTTCTTGGGAGGGTTCATTGGCAATGTTTCTTGCCAGTACCACGTCGATTTTTTTGGTATTAATCTTACTACCTGGTTCATCACTGAGTCCCCTAGCAGTAGCTTATGAGGTGAATCAAGCAGCATTGGCGGCGGTGGTTAGCGGGGCTTTGGCTACATTAGCTGAGGGTGTGTCACCTCATGGTACAGATAACCTCAGTGTGCCGTTAGTGACAGCAGGCGTAGTATGGATTGTAATTAATAATTTGTAATTTGTCAGGTATAAGAACCCCACCCCCAACCCCCTCCCCGCAAGCGAGGAGGGGGCTATGATATACCTCATGTGATTAGGAAACGCTATAGCTTGCTTGCTGATAAGTAGGTAGGCACAAATAAACCTAACTATGTAACAAAATGTAAAAAGCTGAAAACCCTTGCGATTGCTTCTTCGTACCTCCTCTCTTCGAGACGCTACGCGAACGCAATGACAAAAGTATAGTTATGTTTTTTAACGCTGACCTACTTAAGATGTGATGATTTTGGCTATTGTATTTACTATTTATCAGAAAGTTTTTCGGAAAAATTGACTTGCGACATAACTTGTGTGCGGATTGAATTAGCAGCCTTCTCTGCAATTTCTTCTCTATCAGAATCAGTAAGCAGCATTGCAAGTAAATATTTGAGAACTTCACGGTTAGATATAAACTCTTCACCGTATAAATCATCTTGCAGTAGGGTGGCTTCTAAGTAAGGTATTAGTTCAGGTGAAGGAGATAGCAACCGCTGTTTAATGCATGTCTTTGCAGCTTCTGTTGCGGCTTTTGTACCTATACCTAAATCCCATGTTTCAATTATGAGTTTGATTTCACGGTTAAGTAATACACGCAGCGTTGATAAGCGATCAAATAAAGATAGGTTGAGGATTAAAGGTGATAATGCATTAACCCAATCCAAAGCAGCGTTAATTGTGTACTTTTTTTCATATTCATTAAAAACAACTTCATTGAGCCATCCTTCACCAAAAAGTAAATCTACAGCTTCTTGATTTGTGATTGACTCGCTTACCTCAGAATTATTATTTTCCTGTTGTTGATTCATAAATTTTATCTGATATTCTTCTGTTTATAGGTTCCAATCGCGGCGGAAGTGTAAGAAACTTTCTATAAATTCTTGCCAAGCCAGGTTACTATTTAACTTTTGTTTGTGCCACTCTTGTACAGATTTTTCGATAATTTCTGCAAAACTAGGATAGATAGGCGATAAATTTTCTAACTGCTGAATTTTAATATTTTGGGATATTGCCAAGGCAATTATATTAATTAATTCTCCTGCGGCTGCACCAAATATTTCGGCTCCTAAAATTTCGCCATTGCGTAATAAAATTAATTTACAAATACCTGTAGTTTCGTTGCGAATTTGGGCTGCTGCTACTGTTTTAAAATACTGTTGCAATACTAAAACTTCTTGGTGATGATATTGCTGTTTTGCTTTTTTCTCTGTCATACCGACTTGCGCTAACATCGGCTGCGAAAATATCGCTAAAGGTATGCACTCATAATTAACTCTTGACTTAGAAAGAAATAAAGCATTATTTAACGCTATTCTCGCTTCATATTGAGCAACATTGATAAAATCATAGCCACCAATGACATCACCACAAGCATAAATCCGAGAATTGGTAGTTTGCAGTTTATTATTAACTACTAAATGACGCTGATACCATTTCACGTCTACTGCTGCTAAATTGAGAGATTCAACATTTGGTTGTTGTCCAGTTGCTACTAAAATTTCATCTGTTTCAATTGCTTGATCTCCAGCTTGAATCCATTTTTTATCTTCAATTCGCCGCACCTGAGTTACTTTTGTTTGAGTGATAACACGCACACCTTCAACTTCTAATTGTGCCTGAAGTAACTGGGCTATCTCTGGGTCAATATTCGGCAAAATTTGGGAACGCTGAACAACGAGTGTGACATGACAACCTAACCGCGCTAAGGTTTGAGCTATTTCTATGCTTTGGGGTACACCACCAAGAATCACCCAATTTTTCGGTGGTGTTGGCGTGGGAGAATTTGGGGTGTATTTTCCCCGCCCATACAGGAGAAATTGCCAAATGTTGGATAAGGTAAGGTAGCCGGTGGCTGATAATCCGTCAATCTCTGGAATGGCTGGACGGGAACCACTAGCTAGCAAATAGGTACGGGATCTCAAAAGCCGTTGGTTTAGCCCGCTTTTGGTATCGCTAATAGCAAATGCTAAATGGGGCGAAGATTGAAATTGACCATTGTCAAAAATAACATCCACTCCTAGGGCGGCTAGGTTAGCGGCAGAATGCTGTGCTTCTATATTCGAGACAACGCCTTGCGCATATAACATCGCCTCTGGTAATACTACCGATATTGGAGATTTTTCTGGAGTTTCCACGGGTGAGGTAGGAATACTCAGACCAACTGCTTCACGTAGATGCTGCGCTAGGTTGCCAATTTCGCTAATCGCTTGGTGATAGTAAAACCCATAGTTAAGTTTGGGTTCCACTAAGGCAACTTTAGCTTGTAGTTGGTTAGCCACTAGGGCTGCGTAGCGTGCAGTAAGACTGCCACCAATAATCACAACATCGTAGTCAATGGTCATTTGTCATTTGTCATTTGTCATTTGTCATTTGTCATTGGTAATTGGGCATTGGGCAATAGTTATTTGTCTGTGTTGTCCCCTCTGCCCCTCTGCCCCTCTGCCCCTCTGCTCCTCTGCTCTTTCATCCCCCTGATCTTCACTTGCGTTATTTAGTTAGTGGCCAGTTGAAAATCAAACATAACTGGCCACTAACAATTGATAACTGACACAAAAATCAACACTCAGCAGTTATTACTGAGTTTAACGCTGTGAGTAAGCGTTGGTTGTCGGCTTGAGTACGTACAGCAACGCGGAAAAAGCGATCGCCTAGTTCTTTAAAACTCAAACAATCGCGAATTAAAATTTGGTGATACGTCAGTAATTGTTGCTGCAACTGGGAAATTGACTGATTTGACTCTACCAGTAAAAAGTTGGCAGCGCTGTTTTTTGGGTGTAGTCCTGGAATTGCTGCTAAACCTCCAAGGAGTTGAGTTCTTGCAGGTGGTAGCCATAACCAGGTTTGCTGTTGAAATTCCCTATCTTGGAGTGCAGCAATCGCCGCTGCTGCTGCCAATGTATTGACAGGCCAGGGGTCACGCCACAACTGCCATTTAGATAGGCGGTCAGGATGAGCGATCGCATATCCCAGCCTCAGCCCAGGTAGACTGTAAAATTTTGTGAGCGATCGCAACACTACTAAATTGTCGTATTCCTGTACTAGCGCTATCAGACTTTGTTCCTCATCGGGAGACAAAAAGTCCATAAACGCCTCATCCACCACTACCAAGGCAAATTGATCCAGGTAGGGGAGAATTGATTCCCGTAAAAAAAGCTTTCCCGTAGGATTCTGGGGATTGTTAAGAAGTAGTCCCATGTCCTGAAAATCTTTGCTGCCTTTGTCAAGAAAAGATGACAAATTAGCTGCCGATTCCCAATCAACGGGAAACTCCAGTACTTGAGCGTTATATGCCGACAGAGTCCGGTAGTAGTCGCCAAAGGCTGGAGTTATTAAAACTGTTGCGGCTAATTCGGCTAATTCTCGACCAACTAATGTCAGTAATTCTGCTGAGCCATTACCCGGCAGAATCCACTCGAATGGTAGTTGATGGAAGTGACTGAGAGCGAGCCTCAGTTCACTGTAATTAGGATCTGGATAGTGCCTAAGATTACCTATTTGGGATTGAATAGCGGCGATCGCGCTATTCGGTGGCCCCAACGGGCTAATACTGGCAGAAAAATCCAGAATAGCAGCAGGGGGACAGCCAGCCAGTGCTGCTGCCCAAGCTAAATTGCCCCCGTGTGCAGGTTGCCGCATCAAATTAAGGTTCCTAGAACAAGAACCTATGATTTTGGGGGTGCAACCTTTTCCCTAAACAACTTCCCAGCAGAGAAGGCAGGAACCTTGGTAGCAGGAATTTCCATCTTTTCATTGGTTTTAGGGTTACGACCTTCACGGGCTTTACGTTCCCGTGATTCAAAGGAACCGAATCCAACCAGCGTTACTTTATCGCCAGAGGAAACAGCTTCAATGATGGTTTCCAAAGCCGCAGTCAGAACTGCATCGGCTTGCTTCTTGGTCACACTAGCCTTTTCAGCTACCGCATCAACTAATTCACCTTTGTTCATAAAATCAAACTCCTTGAGGTTTACTTGAGACACGCTACAGATGCACCTTGAAGCATCCTTACGGAAATCTCTGTTTGTAGGAATACAAAAGTCATCCTTTGGGAGCATTTTTACTCAAAATGGCTGCAAATCCCATCGGCTCGACTTTTCAATGAATCATTCTAAGGTGTAGTAGCCTGATGTGGATATATGAAACCATTAATTTATATAGATTTCAGGATTTTTTGTGTTTTGAGGGTGATTGTTTCCCTCGAAACCACCCCTTTGGTAGGGATAAATACTTAGTGAAAACACCTGTGTCGGGGGCAGGGGGGCAGGGGGGATGAGGGGGATGAGGGGGACAAGGGGGACAAGGGGGACAAGGGGGACAAGGGAGACAAGGAAGATAAATAAGAAATGCCCAATGCCCAATGCCCAATGCCCCATTCCCCTGTCCCGCCACCAGCCCATTTACCTACAGCCTAACGACTCACGAGTATCTACGCCAGTTTTAGGATTAACGCCGCTAGCTTTAGCGCAAAGTTTCTTAACTTGTATTCCGTCTAAGACGGCGTTGGTAAAGTCTGCGCCTGTGATATTAACTTCTTCAAAGGTAGAACGCAGCATCATGGCATCTGTGAAAATCCCATCGCTTAAGTCCGCACCCTTAAACCTTGCTAAGTAGGCGATGCCATTACTAAAATCGACACCATGCAGACTGACTCCCTGCAAAACCGTACCGTTAAATACGACACCCCGGAGGTCAGCATTGCTAAAATTGGCATTTTCTAAATTGAGGTTGGTAAACTCTGTGCCAATGAGACTTTGCCCTGAGTAATCCTTACCTGTGAGTTCGTCGCCAGCAGAACGGGTAATACTGGAAGAACTTGCAGCTTGCGCTGATAAGGGAAATAAAAAAAGAACCATAGCTAAGACCAAGCTAGCTAGTAGTTGCCGATACTTCATAATTTTTGCTTAATAAATCTCAACACTTCTGCCATTCACTATTAAACCCTACTGGACTGAAGTATGAAATTTTCCTGCTTTTGTAACCATCTCGTAGGATAGATGTTGAAGTGCGATCGCAAACACGAAAATATCTGTGGCTAATCAAGAACCAGAAATCGCCTTATCTTTGGCGCGAACTCCTTTATATCAACTGGGTGTAGAACTTAGAGCACGCCTCACCAGCTTTGGTGGTTGGGAAATGCCGGTGCAGTTTGCTGGCATTAGCCACGAACATGAAGCTGTAAGAAATGCAGCAGGCATGTTCGATATTTCCCACATGGGTAAATTTACTCTCGTAGGTGAAAACCCGATTTCTCAACTCCAGGCTTTAGTGCCATCAGACTTAAGCCGCCTAAAACTAGGTCAAGCGCAATACACCGTATTGTTAAATCCTCAAGGTGGAATTATTGACGACATTATCGTTTATTACCAAGGTGAAGACAGCAGTGGTAATCAACAAGTAGCAATTATTGTTAATGCGGCAACCACCGGTAAAGATAAAGCATGGCTATTGCAACACCTTGACCTGAAGACAGTGGAATTTCAAGACCTGTCAAAAGACAAAGTTTTACTAGCTGTACAAGGGCCAAAAGCCATTGATTATCTCCAGCCCCTTGTAGAATCAGATTTACACCCCATTAAAGCCTTTGGACACCTGCAAGCACCAATATTAGGAAAAACAGGCTTCCTCGCCCGCACAGGCTACACTGGCGAAGATGGATTTGAGGTGATGGTCGATCCAGAAGTGGGGATAGCATTGTGGCAAAGTCTTTATGATGCTGGTGTAATTCCCTGCGGTTTGGGTGCTAGAGATACCCTCAGACTAGAAGCCGCAATGGCACTTTATGGACAAGATATCGATGACAGCACCACCCCCCTAGAAGCAGGTTTAGGTTGGCTAGTTCACTTAGATACCAAAGGTGATTTTATCGGCCGTGCGGTTTTAGAACAGCAAAAAGCCGCAGGTTTGCAGCGGCGGTTGGTGGGTTTGCGAATGCCTGGAAGGAATATTGCCCGTCATGGTTACCAAGTATTATCTTCAGGTAAAGTAGTAGGGGAAGTTACCAGTGGTACACTCTCACTGACACTCGGTTATCCCATTGCCTTAGCTTATGTCCCTTCTGAGCTAGCCACTGTTGGTCAGCAACTAGAAGTGGAAATTCGCGGTAAAGCTTACCCAACATCTGTTGTGAAACGACCCTTTTATCGTTCAAAAAATCGCGTGATTAACTAAGCTCAATGGTCAATGGTCAATGGTCAATGGTCAATGGTCAAGAAATTCTCAGCAGTGGACTATTGACTTTGGACTTTGGACTCTGGACTTTGGACTTTGGACTTTTGACTCTGGACAGATCCTTGATTTATTGTGCCAGTTAATTAATCTACAGTATGGTTAATTACCAGATATGCCTTGGATTAATCTTGAGGCAGATAATTTTTTGATGTGACGAGGGAAATGTATGTCTTTGGAATATCCTCAGGATTTGAAATACCTGGATACTCATGAATACGTGCGGTTAGAAGGTGAAATTGCTACCATTGGCATTACCGAATTTGCCGTAAATCAATTAGGTGATATCGTGTTTTTAGAATTGCCGGAAATTAGCGATGCGATCGCTAAGGGAGACAGTATTGGCACGATTGAATCAGTAAAAGCCGTTGAAAGTCTAAATGCGCCGGTTACTGGTACAGTTATCGAACGTAATGAAGAATTGATAGAGAATCCAGAATTACTCGCAGACGATCCCTACGGTGAGGCTTGGTTCCTCAAAGTTCGCGTCAATGACTCAGATGAAGTCAATGATGCCATGAGTGCAGATGAGTATCGCGCCTTGGTGGAAGGGGAGTAGGGGGGCAGGGGGCAGGGGAGAAATAATTGATGACCTTTATAGGACGCGGAGAGTGGGAGACACGGTGACGCGGAGAGTCGCCTGTGTTTTGGGTTCAACGCGAATGGTTTCAAGAAAGAGACTTTAGTAGTGGAGAAGAAAAAAGACATTCCTTGCTGGAATCCCCTGGCTTTAGACATGGGGTGTAAGAGCGTCTGGGTGTCCCCGTGTCCCCGTGTCTTCTTCAATATTACCCAATGCCCCATGCCCAATGCCCAATGCCCAATGCCCCATGCCCCATGCCCAATGCCCCATGCCCAATTCCCAATTCCCTCATATTTATTGCAAAATATTAAATAGTTCCATCGGGAGAGCAATTTGTGGTAAAAGCCCCTATTTCCCAGTCTAGTGATCGCCAAATGTTAGACGAAAGGAAACAAAATTTAAATAATTTTATACACAGGCATATTGGCCCTAACTCTGATGACATCCAGCAAATGCTTGGTGTGTTAGGTTTTTCTAGCCTTGATGCGTTGATCGACAAAACAGTACCTCTCTTAATTCGGCTCAAGGGAGCATTAAAATTACCAGAGGCACAAACTGAGTACGCAGCGCTGGGTCAGTTGAAAAAAATTGCTGAGAAAAATCAAGTTTTCCGTTCATTTATTGGGATGGGTTATTACGACTGCATCACCCCCCCGGTGATTCAGCGAAATATTCTGGAAAATCCTGGTTGGTATACTGCTTACACTCCCTATCAGCCAGAAATTGCCCAAGGACGGTTGGAAGCGCTGCTAAATTTCCAGACGTTAATTATCGATTTAACGGGTTTGGAAATTGCTAATGCTTCATTACTGGATGAAGGGACAGCAGCAGCCGAAGCCATGAGTTTGAGCTACGGTGTTTGTAAAAATAAAGCAAATGCCTATTTTGTTTCCCGTGAGTGTCATCCCCAAACGATTGATGTGCTGCAAACACGGGCGAAACCGCTGGGGATAGATATTATTATTGGTGACCATCAAAACTTTGATTTTGATCAACCAATTTTTGGGGCAATTCTGCAATACCCTGCTAGTGACGGCACTATTTACGACTACCGCGCTTTTATCGAAAAAGCCCATGCTAAGGGTGCATTGGTGACGGTAGCAGCAGACCCTTTAAGCTTAACTTTACTCACCCCTCCTGGTGAATTTGGTGCTGATATTGCCATTGGTAGTACTCAGCGCTTTGGTATACCTTTGGGCTTTGGCGGGCCTCATGCAGCATACTTTGCTACCAAGGAAGAGTATAAGCGGCAAGTTCCAGGGCGAATTGTTGGTGTATCAAAAGATGCTCAAGATAAGCCTGCATTACGCCTAGCTTTACAAACCCGCGAACAACATATTCGGCGGGAAAAAGCTACAAGTAATATTTGCACAGCCCAAGTGCTGTTGGCTGTGATGGCGAGTATGTACGCTGTTTATCATGGCCCCGATGGACTGAAGAATATTGCTGAGAATATCCATCAGCTAACTTTAATTTTGGCAGCCGGATTCAAGCGTTTGGGTTACAGCATCAGTTCTGAATTTTTCTTTGATACGTTGCGGGTGGATTTGGGAAGACGCAACTTAGACACAATTCTTGACGGTTGCCAAGCACGTAATATTAATTTACGAATTTTTGATGACACGGCGGTGGGA
Source organism: Calothrix sp. NIES-2100 (assembly GCF_002368195.1). Classification (GTDB taxonomy): domain Bacteria; phylum Cyanobacteriota; class Cyanobacteriia; order Cyanobacteriales; family Nostocaceae; genus Aulosira. The sequence goes on from NZ_AP018178.1 coordinate 6,643,531, forward strand.
ATCTCCTTAGATGAGACAACCACAGTTGATGATGTACTAGAACTTTGGCAGATTTTTGCAGATAGCGATCGCCTAGATTTTGATTTTCCCGAAATTGCCGATGCGATCGCCACACAGCGTCCATCACCTTTACAAAACTCAACCTTTGCCCGTAGCAGCAGTTACCTGACTCATCCTGTCTTTAACCGCTATCACTCAGAAACCCAGTTGTTGCGTTATCTGCACCAGCTAGAAACTAAGGACTTATCTTTAACTACATCGATGATTCCTTTAGGTTCTTGCACGATGAAGTTAAACGCTACAGCGGAGATGATACCAGTCACCTGGGCGGAATTTGGCAAGATTCATCCCTTTGCACCTCCATCTCAAACCTTGGGTTATCAAATCCTCTTCCAGCAGCTAGAAGCATGGTTAGCAGAAATTACTGGATTTGCAGGAATTTCTCTCCAACCAAATGCTGGTTCTCAAGGTGAATACGCCGGACTGTTAGTGATTCATCAGTATCACGAAAGCCGGGGAGAAGCACACCGCAACGTCTGCTTGATTCCTACCTCAGCACATGGAACTAACCCCGCTAGTGCGGTGATGTGTGGCATGAAGGTTGTCGCCGTTGCCTGTGACTTACAAGGTAATATTGACTTGGATGACCTCAAAGCTAAAGCAGAAAAACACAGTCATGAACTGGCGGCGTTGATGGTGACATATCCCTCAACTCATGGTGTGTTCGAGGAAGCCATTCAAGAAATCTGTGCTGTGGTTCACGAACACGGTGGACAGGTTTACATGGATGGGGCGAATATGAACGCCCAAGTGGGAATTTGTCGTCCCGGCGATATTGGCGCAGATGTCTGTCACCTGAACCTACATAAAACCTTCTGTATCCCTCATGGCGGCGGTGGCCCTGGTATGGGGCCGATTGGCGTAGCTTCCCATTTAGTACCATTTCTCCCAGGACACCCTGTAGTCAAGATGGGTGGTACACTGGGTGCGGTAGCGGCTGCACCTTGGGGTAGTGCTAGCATCCTGGTAATTTCTTGGATGTATATTGTCATGATGGGTGCGACTGGTTTGACACAAGCAACTAAAATCGCCATCCTGAATGCTAACTATATAGCCAAGCGACTTGAACAGTATTATCCCGTGTTGTATCAAGGGAAAAATGGTCTAGTTGCCCATGAATGTATTTTAGATTTGCGATCGCTCAAAAAATCTGCGAGCATCGAAATTGATGATGTTGCCAAACGGCTAATGGATTACGGCTTTCACGCGCCGACTGTCTCCTGGCCTGTGGCAGGTACAATCATGGTAGAACCTACAGAAAGCGAATCTCTAGAAGAATTGGATCGTTTCTGTGATACTTTGATTGCCATTCGCCAAGAAATCGCCGAAATTGAATCAGGTAAGGTGGATGCTCACGATAATGTTTTGAAAAATGCGCCCCACACTGCTGAAAGCTTAATTACTGGTGAATGGAATCATCCCTATTCTCGCGAACAAGCAGCCTACCCTGCACCTTGGACTCGCCAACATAAATTCTGGCCGAGTGTAGGTAGAATTGATGCAGCTTTTGGCGACAGGAATTTTGTTTGTTCTTGTCTACCAATGGAGGCTTATTCACAGCAGTAGGTACTGCTAAAACATAACTATTAAATCTCACGCAAAGACACAAAGTCCTTGCGTGATTTTAATTACATAGGACTTACGGACACCTGAGGAAAAACCAAGCCTCTGCGATTACTTCGCTTCGCTCGTAATGAAGTAAAATCGTAGTCTTTGCGTAAGTCCTGTTACAGTTAATTTTGTCCTGATTTTTTCTCTAATTGCTCAAGCAAAACTTCAATATTTTGCAATTTTTCTTCATATTCTTCTATTCGTTGATCCAGTTCATATTTAGCTTCAGAATCAGTTTTAATAGTCCGTTCTTTCTTCAAGCATTTCAACTTTTTCCGAATTCCTTCATACTCTTCTTCTAAGTCTTCAAGCTTCTCTTGAGTATGCCGCTTTGAAGACGTTTTTTGAGTTGTGCTATTGAGAGGGTTAGTTTCTAAAATTGCAGAATCATTTGGCTGAGAAATAGCATCTAATTCTGGCTTTTCGTAGAGAATGGGAGTTAAATTATCAGGTAGTCCCGCCATCCGAATTGCTGCACACCCCAGTTTATAGGCAAACTCGATCGGACGACCTGCCCCTAGCCCATCGTAGAACCCCACTGCAAACTCGATCGCCGCGCGATCGCTAATTTCCTGGTTCATGCCGATCGCATAGTCTATGTGTTGGGCGATCGCATGGGCTTGTACTTGTGAATAACAGCCGTTGAGGACAACACAGCGAATTTGGTCAGCAAACAGTTCAAATAGCCCTGCTAATGCGTCCCCATCCACAAGCTTTGCATTGCCAATTTCATCTTCAAAAACCAGCCCTTTATCCCCCGTTCCATGTCCTGAAAAATGGATAATCTGCGGATTCAAATCGAGCATAGCCCGTTGAATATCACGCGGACGTACCGCCCATCGTTGTTCAAATCTGAAGCTGTCGCGATGTTTTGCTCTTTGTAACCCATCACTAATATCTCGTGCTTCCTGCTCAAAATGTGACTGCGAGCTTTCTGCTGGATTTGCTGCTAGGAATAAAATAGTTAGAACAGATGGGTCGGCCATATTTAAATGATACGTGCATATTCAAACGATTTGTTTCTTATGTTATTGTTTTTGAAATTCTAAGTTGAGAAAGAGCAAAATCCCACTAATTGTAACTCCAAGTGTAACTAAGCTTGCTAATGTGCTGGAAAGAATAGTAATTAATACTGGATAGTTTACAATAACGCTACTTAAAATTTTGTTCATCAATGCCTGTAAGCCGAAAATTATTATATAAAGTAGCACGTTGAATAAAAATACCTTCAACCAATTCCCTTTGACTAAAGATCGACTGTATTGAAATGCTGCTTTACCTCTTTGGTCTCGAAGTATAAAAGCCAGGGCAAAATAACCGTTATTTATTGCATAAATAACACCTGGAACAATTAGTAATAGAAGCCCCGATAGGAAGATAATATTAAATCTTATATTTAAGCCAGTGAGTGGTATGAATCGAGACAAAATTCGTTGAATTGCCAGATTAAGCTGAGGATTTTCTCCTAAAACATAGCCTTCTGTAAGAATAGCTAATGCAATAGTATAAACTGGAATTACAACGAAAAAATAAAATATAAGAAATAGATAGTAGGGAATCAATAATATGGGATTTGAAGCAAGATTTAAGGTTAAAATAAGATATATGATTGAGAAGGGCAGCATCATACATAAAAGAATAAAAAAACTTCGGAAATACTTTAAATATAAATCGAAGCCCATTGCTATAAGTTCAAACAATCCAAGCTTTTTTGTCTGAAGATCGGAAAGGATACTCATACAGGATAATCTCTCACTGCTGCTATAGCCTTGCTTAACTATAAGACTTTTGCTTAACGTTGATAGTACCCACTGAGGTACTCTTAAATAAATTTTTGTAAAATTATTGGATGAATAATAAATAAATATTTATTAATTGCTAACAAGATTATCTGAGATTTGCCTCGTGCAATGACACGGCTACTCGAAAGCCAATGGTAAGCACTTTGTTTGTAGGCGGAATGCCGTTTCGATAGGCAGAACGACAGATAGCCGGTTCATCCATCCAGGAACCACCCCGAATAACTCTGGGGAAAGTTCGGCGATCGCTAATTCGGACACTTCCGTCGGCTGGTGCATTCTTATAGTCGTCATACCAGTGATCGGCGCACCATTCCCAGACGTTACCATGCATTTCATCTAGTCCGAAAGCATTCGCTGCATTATGAGAACCTACTTCACTAGTTTGTTGACTAGCTAGTCCTTCAGGGCCAGAACGATATCGTTTGCTTGCGTCATAACTGGCAAGTTGAGGAGAAATCGTTTCGCCAAAGTAGAATGGTGTTTCTGTGCCTGCACGACAAGCATATTCCCATTCGGCTTCGCTGGGTAAACGATAAGGCTTCCCAGTTTGTAATTGCAAACGCTCGCAAAACTCGATCGCCTCAAACCAAGTAATGTGTTCTACAGGTAAATTATCACCTTGAAAGGAGGAAGGGTCAGGATTCAGTTCAATCCGGACTTTGGTAATCTTGGTAATTGCCCGCCACTGGGCTTGTGTCACAGGAAAACGACTTAAAAAGAAAGACCCAATGTTGACTGGATGTTGAGGGCGTTCCCGATAGTCTCCTTCTTTTTGTGCAGTTCCCATTAAGTATTTGCCTTCTGGTATACGCACCATTTCTAAGGAAATCTTCCCTTCTAATCGCTCATAAAACAGGGTTGCTTGTTGTTCATGTCGCTCAATTAGCCAGCGTGAACCCAACCCCATAAACTGGGGTTGACGAATTAATTTAGCTATCTCAAATTTAAATGACTTTAGAGAAGGTGCCCTGAATGCAATCGGGTTGATATGCCAATTAGAGTCCTGGAATTCAGGAATGGGTAAAGTGACTCCAGCTACGACAATTCGATGATTGTGCGCTGGCAAAGATTTGAAGGTTGATTCGGCTTGGATATGATTGCCACGAGCCAGTTCGCGCATCCCTTGAAGATACACTAGCAGGGGTTCAAAATGAGCCTGACGCAGAGGAGTGGCGATCGCTTCTGCTAACGATGTCATCCGCAGCCATTCTGTTTTTTCGCTAAGGCTTAATTCCGCAAGTGTCCCAGCCAAATCATGGGCGACAGCCTCCGGATAAACATACGCAAGTGCCGTCCAACGTTGAGCCTGAGCCAGAGTTTGTACTGATGATTTAGAATCATTCAATTCTCGCTGCACGTAGGACAGTAAAAAATGGGCTAATTCCTCAACACGCTTGTGACCGAAGCGAGGATGATGAATCATTTGCTCTAATAGATAATTGCGTATATCTACATCTATTTCATATAGCTCATGTCCTACCTCGCGACAAAGCGGAGAGAGTAGCAAGTCGGCTACTGCAATCCACGGCACTTTTAAATCCTGGTTTTTTAAATCTTTTTGAAAATTCGCCCAGAGACAGTAGGTTAAATGGGGCGTGAGAGCAATGGGCAAGGCAGCATGATAGGCTAGGTATAAATGGGCTTCGGTAAATCGTTTTTGGAATGATGCGATCGCCTGCTCGATTTCAAGAGAACGTGTTGTTGGCAGCAAATTACTAGCATTCGTCATATTACTCTCCGTCCTTTGATGGTTGATGCCGTCCACGCAGGACATCGACCGCTCTGTAAAATTCCTGACGATTTACCTCAAACATGGGAACTAAAGCCGCAATTTCATGGGCGGTTGTGGTTTCCCAGCGATCGCGAGGAACCGGATTAAGCCATGTAATATAGCGTACATACTGCCCTAGCTCTTTTAAAAAGAATTTTGTTAACCGCCGTCGCCTAGAACTAAATCCACCACGCGCTGCACCAGCATCACTAAAAATCAAGCAAACTGTTCTAGTTTTAGGCAAGTTTGATAAACAATCATCTATTGATTCTGCTTCTAAATGATAGCGATCGCGGTACAGATATTCATCCGGACAGTTGTGAAAGTAGTAAACCCTAACCTGGCTGAAGCGCCCTCCACGCAATGCTGTATCTGCCAATTCTTGAGAAAGGTGGTGAAACGGAACCATTGAACCATCCCGATCGATTAATAGCAGAAGTTCTATGCGGTTAGTACGTCGTGGAACCAACACAGGATTTAATAAAACTCCGTGCTGAGCAACCTGTTGAATAGTGGCTTCCATATCTAACTCAATGGGTGGCCCCTCCCGACTAAACTGACGCAGATAACGCCACCCTTGCTTCATTTGTCGATGGGTGACAAGCAAATCGTTAACGATGAGGGGAAATTCGCTAAGTTGGTCGTCAGATCGCCTGATTGTTTTAGCCACTTGAATCTCGTCAGCCATTGTCCGAATGACTTCAGGCGAAAGCATTGTTCTGGGTAAGTTGGTATAAGTTTGGGGAACGATCGCCTCATCCCTGGAAGAAGTTGTCTGTCGAATTTTCCACATATTCCAGACAATAACAAGCAAAATTATGCAAACAGCTATAATCCATAGTTCTTCCGAATATTTAGCAATATTATTGATAATAGTTGCTAAATTAGGAAAAATATTCGCAAAAAATGCCCATATACCCCCATCATCATCTTGGATAGTTAAGACTGCTACCTTATGAGCGCCAAGTTTGGCTCCACCTTGAATGTTAGTTAAAGATAAAGTAATCGGCCGGTCAATTTCAGCCTTATTGTTGTTAACAATAGGAATTTCGATTATTTTTTCGGTTTTACCGTTAGGAAATAAAAACTTTTGAGGAGTAGTATTGAGACGGTTTGATTCTGATAAAGTCAATGTGCCGCTGACCGCTCCCTGACTACCGCCAGTACGAATAATTTTGATTTTAGCTGTCTTGTCAGTTTCTTTAGCAATGTAGTGAGGAGTAATCAAAGGAATGCCATCAAAGGCTAAACTACCAGCCCCAATTGATTTTCTAGAATTAAGCTGTGTTAGGAAGAATGCGCTACCGATCGCAACAACACAGGTAGTCAGTCCTATCAACACAAAACGTCGGATTTTGACTGTTTCACGTTTCCTAGAAATCGGCTGTTCCTGTTGATTCGTTGTTGAGTCAGTGTTGTCAAGTTCAGGTTTAACAAAAATTTGTTCTGGAATCAGCTGGTCGAAATAATCCTGAAAAATTTGCTTTTCTCGCTCAGATTTGACCCAAAGAGCGCAGCATAGTTGAGCCAGTGCAGTGCGATCGCGTATCCCAAACCCTCCATGAACAGCCTGAAGCAGCAGGTGATATTCTGCCAACCCTAACGGCAAACCTGCTTCCCTTAAACAGGTGAATAGTTCTAGCAGTGCCGGATCATTCACGATCGCTACTGAGCCTCAAGTAATTCACATGGGCATCCCAACTTTTGAGTAATACTTCTAAGTAAGGCAGGCGATTATCTCCCGATAACTTTTTTAAGGCTTCTGGCAACGAATCTCGCTTCAGTGCCTTAATCCAATCGAGCAATTCACTGGTACTTACATTCTTACTGAATTTGCCTGTTTCGCCATAGAGAGTTTCACGTAATTCCATAAACCGAGAAACGGCTTTGTCTACCAATTCCTCTGCAATATCAGGGAAGCGATTTTTGACAATTTGCACTATTTGCCGATCGCTGGGAAAATTGATGCGGTAAAATAAACACCGACGCAAAAAAGCATCAGGTAGATCTTTCTCATCATTACTAGTGATGAAGACAATTGGTGGATTGATCGCCTGAATTTCCTTTTCTTTCCCGTTTTCTCGTACTTCTTCAATCTTAATCAGTTGCTCATCAAGTTCCAGCAATAAATCATTGGGAAAATCGATGTCAGCTTTGTCAATCTCATCGATTAAAACTACTGTGCGCTTTGGATTAATAAAAGCTCGCCCTAATGGACCAAGACGGATATAAGAATTTGCATCGTTAAAGCGTTGCTTATCTTCAATAGTTAAAGAACCGGATGCGGCTAATTGAGCATCTCGCAGTCGCCCAATGGTATCATAAACATATAATCCATCTTTAGCTCGACTTGTGGATTTTACATACCAAGCCTCAAAATCTAGCCCTAATTCATAAGCGACTGCAAGAGCTAATTGGGTTTTCCCACATCCAGGTTCTCCTTTGAGTAATAATGGACGACCTAAGTAAATTGCTAGATTCACAACATCCACTAATTCTTGACTAGGCAAGTAAGGGTAGATGAGCTTACCTTTGTAGCTTTCTCCTTGTTTCGGTTGTTTTCTACCTGTATACTCCAGGCGATCGGAATTTAAAGGCGTAACCACTTACCCTCCTGTTCAGACAAACTACAACCACAAAGATTGCAAACTTTTCGTAGGGTTGGGATTGGAATCCCTTGCTTCTCTAAAAGCACTTTAACGGTTTCTGCCTTATTAGCAGACATAGCTGGAGGTAAGAAATCGCTCTGATAATTTAACCAATCCCGCAACTCTTCCTCTGAAAATGGATCGATCAAAGGTAATTCCAGAGGGTAAATCGGTTGCCAATCTGAATGATAATTCTCGACAAAACCAACATTCCACCGAGCTACTACACCTTGATAGTCTAGAAGGAAAATAAATAGTTTAAATGTATTTTGTTGATTCTGGGATTCTAGGAATTTTTGAGTGAGTAATTTCCAAAAATCGGTTAATAAGTCAGACAGGTTTTCTTTAATAGTTTCATCAACGTTATTAAACACAATTATAACATTTTGTGATTGCCATAAATCACAAATTTTGCTAGCAATTTGAGCAGGTGAGCTATTTTCCAATAAACCAACTCGATCTGCAAATTCTGCCCAAATTGCTGAGATGTCTGTTCTTGATGAAGTTCGATTTAAATCAATAATAATATTTCTTCCCTCTAAACTACTGGGGATAATCGCAGCTAAGCGATTGAGTAACCATCTTTGACCATATTCCTTGGTAGCTCCTTGAATCAAAAATACACCATAAGAATATTTACCAGCAATCTCTTCAAAGAGGTTGTGCTGTTCCCAGTATCCTAACTTCAATAGTGATTTATATAAAACATCCAAGTTTGAGTATTTTTCTAAGTTAGAGTTTCCCGCTTGTTTAGATTGATTAATTTGCTCTTCTAACTCGTCAAGTTCTTGCTCTAAATTTAGCAATTCTTCTTCATATTCTTCTATTTTTTGATCCAGTTCATATTTCGCTTCTGAATCGGTTTTGACTATTCGTTCTTTCTTAAACCATTTCAACTTTTTCCGAATTTCCTCATATTCATCTTCCAAGTCTTCACGTTTTGCCTCCAAACGTTTCAGCGAAGACATATCTTCTCCTAAATATTTAAAATAATTAATCTAGCTTGGATTGTAACATCAATATTTATCTCAAGAATAACTTGCAGCCAGGGAAAATTGCGTCGTGTTGAAGAACATATTAAAAAAGTTATTCCAGTATTTTTAAATCGAGATTAATATCATCATTTGGCAATGACGAAAAAACTGGGGAGAAATATTTTAAATTCTGCCCCTAAACTTTTCTGGCTCTGCGTTTACAGACTACTCAACTACTTTGGATATTCTCTACTATTTTGACCCATTCCTGAGGGAGTTAACTGCCTTGCGAATCCCTTCGACCACATTCAGAAACGCGGCATCGCGATCGCTCCACTGTGTCACAGGCTTGGCATCTTGCGGCAGAACCTGGAGCTTACTAAATGGAGAATCTTGCCAATCGCAGGGTCGCAAAATAATCGGAATCACCCTTGCGGTGCCTGCATTATGTCGCGCGATCGCCTGCTGCATCTCAACGTCATAGCAGTAGTCTGATGCCATGAAGGGGGGACTGATCAGCAGTAGAATAATGCGAGCAGATTGCAGCCGCTGTTTTATTTGAGCTTCCCATTCTTCCCCTGCTTCGATCGCCCGATCATGCCAGGCAGTAATTTTACCCTGTCGTCTGAGGTTAGCTAGCTGGGTGACTAATTCTTCCCGTAGCTCGTCATCTTTATGAGAATAGGAGATAAAAACATCTATAGGGCTATTGTGCGGTTGCTCAACTGAAGCTTGGGGGGCTGATGGCACAGAAATATCTGGAGTTGGTTGAATTGTGGCATCCCCAGACGTAGATTTCTTGAGCAGCACCGGGGTTAAGTGTTCTGCAATACCTGCCATCTGAATTGCTGCACACCCCAGTTTATAGGCAAACTCGATCGGACGACCTGCCCCCAACGCATCGTAGAATCCCACTGCGAACTCGATCGCCGCGCGATCGCCAATTGCCTGGTTCATGCCAATCACGTAGTCTATGTGTTGGGCGATCGCATGGGCTTGTACTTCGGAATAACAACCGTTAAGCACAACACAGCGAATTTGGTCAGCAAACAGTTTAAATAGCCCTGCTAATGCGTCCCCATCCACAAGCTTTGCGTTGCCAATTTCATCTTCAAAAACCAGCCCTTTATCCCCCGTTCCATGTCCTGAAAAATGGATAATCTGCGGATTCAAATCGAGCATAGCTCTTTGAATATCACGAGGACGAACCGCTAAACGTTGTTCCAGCTTAAATTGGTCACGCTTTTGAGCGCGTTGCAGTCCTTCTCCAATGTCCCGTAGCTCTTGATCAAGCCGTAAACGAGTTGTGTTTTTGGGATTGGCAGCGAGAAATAAGATACTTTGCGAATGACTGCTAGAAAAATTCATAAAGGACTTGGCTGAATACAGTGGCTTACTTTTGTCTTATTATTAACCAAGACAAAACTTATTGGCTCAATAAGTAGAACCTTTTTTGACTAAATTTGGGGGTTTAAGTCCCCTGCAACTATCAAGCAGCGCGTTTTATGTCGGGGTAAAATCCCTGTTACAAAACGTAATTACGAATTGTTTTAATCATTCTCTCCAGAGTAAAAAATAAAATCGTTCCTACACAAGGCTTGGCGGCAAAAAATGTAATTTTCAGCATAATCTTACAAAGTCAAGCTTTAAAGCCAATTGCTGTATTAGGTTGAAATTTTGCCGTCAATTTTGATTTTTTTCCAGAGTGATGAAATGCTAACCAATATAGCTTTTATGGGCTAGAGCATATAAATATAATTCAGTAGTTCAATAGCACAAATTAGCTCGGCTACAACATAGTAGATATCAGACCCATTAGACAAGAGGTCTATTAACTAATGCTGCTAATTCTTCTTTTAAAGATAAAGGTTGATATCCTAATGCAAATGCTTTAGAACTATCTAAAGAAACATCTGCCGGTCTAGGTGCTGCCATTTTTACATCTTGTTGATAACAGCCTTTAATTTTTCCATCGGTAATTTGAAAGACCTCTACTAATAACTTACCAAAATCGTAGCGCGAAATTCTTTCTTTCCCACCTAGGTGAATCACCCCTTGGACTTTTTCTAAGGCTAATAAAAGTCCTTTTGCGGCAGTTGTACCACTTGCTGGCGTGCGGAATTCATCTATAAATAAATTTAGTTCTTTACCTGCTTTTAAGGTTTCTATAAATGGTTGAATAAAGCTTTTAGCAGTGGGTGTACCTATGCCAAACATTAATGGCATCCTACAGACTGCTGTATGAGGATATCGTTCTAACATACCTAATTCAGCTTTGACTTTTTGCTCACCATAAAGACTCACAGGAGACACTGAATCTGTTTCTTTATAGGGAGCATTTAAACCATTAAAAACTAAGTCTGTTGATGTAAACGCACAAGGAATTGCATAATCAGCACAAAGTCCTGCTAGATTGCAGGATGCTGTGACATTAATTGTATATGATTCTTCAGGATGATTTTGGCAAAAGTTAGGTTGAGAATTCGCCGCAGTATGAATAACTGCTGTGGGATTAATATCATTAAATATATCTTTTAATTCCTGAAAATCTGTCAAATTGACTTTCACTGTCTTGACACCAGGTATTTCTAGAGAATGGGAAAAATAAGTACTGTAAACTTCCCATTCTGTTTTTGCTAACTGGCAAATATGCCAACCTAAAAAGCCACTAGCTCCAGTAATCAATAATTTTTTCATATTTTTTGGAAATAATCTAACTATAGATAAGTCGAACAGAGTAAATAATTAAAGGTTTGTAGTGAGGACTTTAGTTCGCAAATAAGGACTGAAGTCCTTACTACAGAATTAATGCCAATCTTTTGAAATTGCTTAATATAGTTCGGTTTATTCCTACTTTCTTACTTAGTTGGAACAATATCCTATTTTATATGCATCCGATTTAATTTTTGAAAAAATATCAGTAGGGTGTGTTGTCGCTAATCGCCGCACCACACTTTACAGCAGATACATCTGCCTGCGCTACATATAATTATAAGGGCACAACAGCAGTTGTGCCCCTATCTGAGTAATTCATTTATCTAGGTTTTTTGTATTTCCTTAAAAGAGGAATTCTATATATTATTGAATCAATTTTTTAAATCGTTTATCGCTACGTATTTTATTGAAATCCGGATCGGTTTTCGCTAATTTATGGTATTTAGCAGGAGATAGTTTCATGGCTTTATCTAGGTTTTTAATTGCTAATTCTACATTTCCTTGTAAAGCATAAGAGCAAGCTTTATTGTAATATGCTTCATGCTTATCTGGCTTAATTGCGATCGCTTTATCGTAGGATTGTAGTGCTTGGGGGTATCTTTGCAGTTTTGCCAACGCAATTCCTCGGTTAATCCATGCTTCAGATTTGTTAGGCTTGAGGGCGATCGCTTGATCATATGCGGCGATCGCTTCCGGGTAGCGTTGCAAAGATGTTAAGGCATTACCGCGATTATACCAAGTTATATCTTTGTCAGGCTTGATGGTAATTGCTTGATCGTAGGATGCGATCGCCTCTTTGTAGCGTTTTAAAGACGTTAAAGCATTACCTTTGTTAATCCATGCTTCGGTAGTTTTCGGTTTTAGAGCGATCGCTTGATCGTATGCGGCGATCGCTTCTGGGTAGCGACTGGCATCTAGCAGGTTATTACCTTGATTTACAAAATCCTCTGCCTTTGGTGCCGATTTTGCTTTAATTAGCAGCTGGGAAACATTGCTTTCCTGTACAACTTGCTTGGTGTTTTTTGCCGTTGAATTTGCCCAATCACTACAGCCAATTGTTGAAAAAGTGATAAAGCTAGAGGCAATCAAGCAGCGCCGTAAGACCATGCTGTACCTACAGAACTCATAATATGATGCTAAAACTTGTTTCTCTGAAAAAATAGTATCAAACTACACGATTTTTAGCAATTTTTGCTGCTTTTTTCTCCCTTTTGTTTTTTACATAAAGATAATAAAATCATATCATAATACTTTGTTCACAGGCAAGAAAATTCGTGATCAAAATAGCAATTATTAGAGAAAATTGTTCATGATATAGCTATCTTAAATCATTGCTAAACAACAAAATCCCCGAATTGTTAGATAATTCGGGGATCGGAATTACACTGGTTTTCACACATCGGCAAAATAGCTAAAAAAAATAAATTAAGAATAAATACCAAATCCCCGGCTAAAAATCGCAAATTTCATCTAAATCATCATTCTAGTTCATCAAGATAAATCGGAGATTTCACTGATTTGCAGATAAAAATTGCCCATTAAGACCACTCGATTTATATTCTTCTCCAATCAAACAACCCTCTAGGGATAGAAATAAGTAAAAACTCTTAATCAAATTTCCGACGTGAATTGAAAAAGTGACTAGTGCTGCAACTTTATCTGAAATTACGAATTACGAATTACGAATTAGTAATTAGGTTGCCCTACCCTACCCTCCACCAGTTAATATAAAACAGCTGATGAACTGAGTATGCTGGGGCACAATAGAAAGAATGACGATTGAATCCAACTCCTCCAATTCATCCACCCCAGATCCCATTTCCGAAAATGACACGCAACCAGATGATTTTGATGGTGGGACAGGTGAGCATAACCTAACACCAGACGGGCTGGCTACGCAACAGGCTTTAGCGGCGATCGCGTCTTTGCAATCTCCACAAAATACAGTAGCCCTGAAACAAGCCCGTTCTTGGTTCAAGTCACCGACAAGCAATCTATTTACAGTTAAGCCTAGGGCATTGCTAATTACTTTACTAGCGATCGCCATCACCATCATCGGACTAGCCCTGAATAACTGGCTAATTGGTATTTTTGGCACGTTAGTGACTTTAATGTTATCTTTGGCGATGCTATTACCTTGGTTGCAAACTGCGATCAGAGAATGGTTTTCACCCCAAGATAGAACAATCTTCATTGCCTTTCTTGGTCTAGTAGTAGCGATCATCGGCTTAGTGAAATTTTCCGGGTTGGGCGATCGCTTGTTAGCTTGGGGACGTAAGATTAATTGGGAAGCTTCTGGTACTTTGGCGGAGTGGTTCGGCGCTTTGGGACAAATTCTCATCGCCATCATCGCTGTTTATGTGGCTTGGCGACAATACGTAATTTCTAAAGACTTGACAATTCAGCAAAACCTGCTGACAGTCCAACAAAATATTATTACCCAGCAGCAAACAATAGATTCCTATTTCCAAGGCATCTCCGACTTAGTATTAGATGAAGAAGGATTATTAGAAGATTGGCCTCAAGAAAGGTCGATTGCAGAAGGTCGCACAGCAGCAATTTTAAGTAGTGTGGATGGTAGCGGGAAAGCCAAGATTCTCCGCTTTCTTTCCCGTTCTAAATTACTCACACCCCTAAAACGCGATCGCCGTTTGGGAAGAGCTATTCTGAATGGTGTCGGCGGTTATGCAGAAGACAGAATTGAAGGTGTACGTGTCATCGATTTGGGCGTGATGCTAGCTGGCGCAGATCTAGCTGGTACAGATTTGCGTTGGACTGATCTGAGCGAAGCTAATCTTGTCCGCGCCGATCTTAGTGGTTGTGACTTGGTAAAAACCAACCTTTCCCGCGCCATCCTCTATGATGCCAAACTCCGCAACGCCGATTTCAACGGAGTTCGTCTATTTTATGGTTCCATAGAAAACGCATCACCTCGCAGCCGCACCGCACCCCCAAACTATCAAACTGGAGAACATACTGGTGCTGTCGTCGAAAATGCTGATTTTAGCGATGTCCAACGTTTATCTGATTCAGCGCGTTATTACTGCTGCGCTTGGGGTGGCGAAAAAACTAGAGGTACAATTCCTGGTGGTTGTGAAGGTATTCCCAATAAATTAGGTAGATAAATAATACCCACCATATCAAAGTTTTGGTGGGCATTGGCTACTTTTAATTACGAATTACGTAAGCGTTGCGGTAGCGAGGAACGAGCGTCATTACGAATTTTTTAATCGCCTTCAGCTTGGGTGAGGATTTCTACCCCATCTTCAGTCACAGCTATCGTATGCTCAAATTGAGCTGAGAGTTTGCGATCGCGCGTAACAGCAGTCCACTTATCACTGAGAACTTCTACTTCCCAAGTCCCTTCATTAATCATTGGCTCAATTGTAAATACCATCCCCGGTCGCAGACGCTTACCTTTACCGCGTGTACCGTAGTGAGGAATATCCGGTGCAGTATGGAAAATGTTGCTGATCCCATGTCCAACAAAGTCTCGGACTACAGAAAAGCCCTCTGCTTCAGCATACTCTTGAATGGCTGCACCAATATCGCCAATCTTTGCTCCTGGTTTAACCTCAGCAATCCCTCGCCGCAAACACTCCTCGGTCACCTCTACCAATTTTTTCACCTTCGGGGAAGGGTTACCCACTAAAAAGGTTTTGGATGTATCACCGTGGTAGCCATCCACAATCGGCGTTACATCAATATTAATAATGTCTCCATCCTTGAGAATTTGTTTAGCATTAGGAATCCCGTGACAAATGACTTCATTCACACTCGTGCAAATCGATTTGGGAAAGCCTTTGTAACCTAGAGGCGCGCTTTTTGCTCCATGCGCCAGCGTCCAACGTTCAGCTTCATCATTGAGTTCCAGAGTAGACACACCAGGCTTGACCAATGGTTCTAGATGCTGTAGGAGTTTGGCTGCTAAATGTCCTGCCTTACGCATCTTGTCTAGTTCTCGTTGGGATAAAATAACGATTGTTTCGGTTCTCATCAACTTTGATTTCTCTGTTAAATATCTTTCATAAATATAGTCAGCCCTGTTTGTGCTGCTCTTCTAGCCGCTTCAGCAACTTTCAAGGTGTATAAGCTTGCTTCTGGGGTGACATATAGAGGAGTGCCATCAAAAATACGATCTAACACCATAGTAGTGTCTTTAGCAAATAAACCTTTGCGAGTACCAACTTCTATTGGTATTTCTTCCCCGACTGCGATGAAAATTCCTTGGTCACCATCAAAAATCAACCCGCCTTTCTCACCATGAATTTCAAACTTCCGTTCTTGCTGCCATAGGGTTTCGCCTTTACCATATACTACCTGTGCTAACAGTCCGCTAGCAAAGCACAGTTGAGTAATGCAGAAGCAGGTTTGATAGTAGTCTGGTTCGATTTGCCAAAATCGCTGATGACAGTTAACAGTGAAGACTTCACCAAACAAATCAGTCAGACGATGTAATCGAGAAAGCGCACCAATCAAAGGGAACCCAAATAATTCATGATTATACGTCCATTTGCGCGGTGCAGGATGCAGCGGCGAAATTGTGCTATAGCGAACATAGAAAATATCACCGACTTTTTCGATATTTTGCTTTAAGGCTTGATGCAATCCGCCCAAGAGTTCAATATGTTCGACATGTAGCAGCTTATTTTGTGCTTTCGCTAAAGCAATGATTTCTTCTGCTTCTACTACATCCAAAGCTAGGGGATATTCGACAATGACGTGTTTATTATGTGTGAGTGCAGCACGAGCGATCGCCCCATGATCGCGATTAATAGTAGATATGATGACTAGATCTATATCTTCTCGCTCTAGGAGCTGTTGCCAAGAACTCATGGCCTGTGCTTGGTACTCTTGCGCGAAAGCTTGGGTATTTTCTAATGTATGTCCTGCGATCGCTACTACATGCGATCGTTCATCTTGCAGCAATGCTTGAGTCCGCAACTTGGCCGCATATCCAGTCCCAACCACCCCCACCCGCACTTTTGCTGTTGTTAAATAGGCCTCGTAATTATACATGACAGTTACTAGTTCTGTTTGTAGGTTTTCTTTCTGGGCAAAGCTAATTGCTTGTAATACCCGAAGTGTCGGGTATGGAATTATTGCGCCTAGAACGTCACCAGGTGCAGAGATTGTTGATTCATCGCGATCAAGTCAATAGTCAATGGTCTAGGGTCAACAGTCAATAGTCATTCTGACAAAGTTCTGTTCGCCGGACGCCGGCGCTCAACGCCACTTGCTTTCCGACGCAAGGCGACAGGAACGCAGTGGCTCGACTTTGCGCTTTGTCATTTGTCCTCTGTCCTTGTCTCCGTATACCCGCTTCCCCATTGGACTTTTGACTCTGGACTTTCATTCATCTTTTTTGAACGTATCTATAACTTTTGCCAATATGAGACTAAATAAGCCAGGCAATACATAAGTTTATCTTATTAGTATTAAATAACTAAATTTCATTACTAATCGCGGCCAATTTCCAGTTACATCTTTTAGATTTTCTCGTAGTATCAGAAGTGAAGCAAATTTAAACAAGCGGCCAATCCCATAAGAGCAGCCGTGTGCTTTGCATAGCTTTGCTTTAGGATAACTTATACCGCCGTTCGCAAAAAGAGAGGATTTCAGAAATGGCAACTTACAAAGTAACACTAGTAGATCAAGAAGGAAATAAAACAGAAATTAATGTTCCCGACGATGAATATATTTTAGACATTGCCGAAGATCAAGGTCTTGACTTGCCTTACTCTTGCCGCGCTGGTGCTTGTTCTACCTGTGCAGGTAAACTCGTATCAGGTACAGTTGACCAATCTGACCAGTCTTTCTTAGACGACGATCAAATCGAAGCTGGATATGTACTGACCTGCGTCGCTTATCCTGCCTCTGACGTAGTCATCGAAACCCACAAAGAAGAAGAACTCTACTAAGAATTAGACACCTCCATCATCAAATCTTTAGCCAGAATTTCTGATGGTTTGAAAATCTCCACCCACAAGGGGATGGAGATTTTGTCAATGGTCAATGGGCATTGGGTATTGGGAAGAAAACTCCCCACACTCCCTCATCCCTCTGCCCCTCTCCCCCTCATTTTTAACGTGTCGCGGAAGTCCCCACCCTCAATGTACTCATAGGGTGGAGATAGGGAGCGGGGGATAAGGATTGCATCTGGAATTGATTTTTTGCCAAGCAAAAACTCTCTTCCAGATGTATGACGAATCCCCAATTATTTTATTTTAGTGCTTTATCAAAAATGGTATATCGTGCTTATATGGATAGATCCAGGAGGTGATTTGAGTGCTGCACAAGGCTGTACAAGTTCGTTTATATCCATCAAAAGAGCAGGAAACACAACTGCGATTAGCGTTTGGTTGTGCGAGATGGTGGTGGAATTATGCTCTGAATAAGTCGATTGAGACTTACAAGGAGACGGGTAAAGGACTTAGCCGTGCTGCACTCAACGCATTTCTTCCTGTACTCAAAAACGCAGAAGATACTATTTGGTTAGGTGATTGTTATAGCCAAGTTTTACAGGCTACAACACTGAATCTAACCACAGCGTACAAGAACTTTTTTGATAAACGTGCCGGGTTTCCTAAATTCAAATCTAAGCACGGGAAACAGTCTATTCAATATCCTCAAAACGTCAAAATTGTGGATGGTAGCGTCAAACTTCCTGGCAACATTGGGATAGTTAAAGCCAAAATCCACAGAGTAATTCAGGGGAAAATTAAGACTGTCACCGTAAGTAAAACTCCTTCAGGTAAATACTTTGCATCTATCCTGACTGAAATGGAAGGAGATGCCACAAAGATTACAGAGGGCAAGATTTATGGCGTTGATTTGGGATTAAAGCATTTTGCTGTCGTGACTGACGGCGAAAAGGTTTCTAAATATGACAATCCCAGACATATTGCCAAACACGAGCAAAACCTTAAACGGAAGCAGAAAAAATTAGCACGTAAACATAAAGGAAGTAATTCAAGAAATAAATATCGTAAAGTTGTCGCTAAAGTGTACGAGCGAGTAAGCAATTCGCGGCAAGATTTCCTACATAAACTTAGCTACAAGTTGGTCAGCGATAGCCAAGCTGTCATAGTAGAAAATCTTCATGTCTTGGGCATGGTTCGTAATCACAAATTGGCGAAAGCAATATCTGATGCTGGGTGGGGAACATTTACCAACTTCTTGTCCTACAAGCTAGAACGCAAAGGCGCAAGGTTGGTTGAGATTGACAGATGGTTTCCCAGTTCTCAGCTCTGCTCTAATTGTTTCTATCAGATGGGTAAGATGCCACTTGATGACCGTGAATGGACTTGTCCACACTGCGGCACTCACCATGACCGTGATGGAAATGCAGCTATAAACATTAGAGCAGAGGGTATCAGAATGCTAAAGGCGGAAGGTTCAGCCGTCTCTGCTGTAGGAGGGGAGGTAAGTCCTACTCTTGGGCGAAAGTCTAAGTTTAGGCACTCCCCCGTGATTACAGAAGCTCCTAGTTCAGCCGTAGGCAACTAGGAGTAGTTCACTGGATAATAGACATCTCCGAGAAAGAATCTCAAACCCTTCCCCTGTCTAGGTGAAAACCTAGTTTCTGGAGATGTCTAATGATGAAAGATGGTTTTTTGCTAGGGCTGAATCTCGTTACTGAGAATTTTAATTTGAGTACCAGGATAGTAAAATTGGAGAATTTTGGGACTAGACCAACCTAGCTTGGCTAAATTTTGTGCACCAATTTGACTCAAACCAACTCCATGTCCGAATCCTCCACCAATAAAGGCGTATCCCCACACACTTGATTGTCCTTTGTTGAGGGGTTGAATGTAAAATAGTGTGCTGATGGGAGCAGCAAAGGCACTACGAACTTCGTCTTTGTGTAAATTAAAAACTCCAATATCAGTTTTCACAGCTAGTTCGAGAATGCGTCCGCTAGCAGACCGCTTGACTACGGCCATGGCTTCAATTTTTTTAAATTTACTATAGGGACTTTTTTTAACTTGCAAAAATTTCTGCAAGCCCTTAGTAATATCTTCTAGGCTGGTTTCTTTACGCCAGCGGAATAGATCCCCGTCGCTTTCATTAAATCCTTGTCGCAGATTAATAAACTGCTGAAAATTCTTTTCATCCGCTAAATTCTGTCGAGACAAGTCCCAAATATTAATAGGCGCATCCAGTATTGGTTTAAGATAGGGACGATCCTCTCCATTCCAGATATCACTGAAGGAAGCAGTAACACCGCCAGTAGTTGAGGAATAAAGAGCATCTACTAGCTGGTTTTGATAAGTTAATACCATGCCTTTAGTTGCCGCGATCGCTCGGTCTGTATTGGGAGCAACTCCATTTAGCCCATAATAAACTTGGCAGTGCGTATCAGCACATAGCTGGTAGTTATCTACCGCGAATCTACGCAAATTACGTAAAACGTAAGTGCGGGCAAGAATTGCCTGAGCTTCTACAGAAGACGCTGGTGCATTAGTCCCAATTTCATAAGGTACAACCCCCCGTAAATAAGTTTCTAATGGCACTTCGTTAACCAGAGTATACGTACCATAAGCATTGGGCTGTAAAATCATTTGCCCAGCGTAAAGACGAGCCTTCTCTGGGTTGGCAGTTGAATTTACGCGAATCAAGCTTTTATCTGTACTAATTGTTACATTGCTCCGGCTGTAACGTTTACCATTTATTACCCAACTCACCCGAGGCAATTTTGGCAAAACTTTTGTATCCAGGTATGCGATATTCTGACTAGAAGCTGGCAAACTCTGCAATAGTAGTCTTCGCAATAAAGGAGTGTTGTACACATCTCGTTTAGCCCAAACTTGCCAGCGTTCGGGCTGAGCTATTTCTACCTCTATTCCCTGAGAACGCCAACTTTGGGCACTGTCTTCAGCAGTTTCAAAGGTGCGGTACGTACCTAAAACCACCACCTCATCAACTTTTGCTTGAGGTAACGTTTCCATTACCGTTTCTAACTTGACTGGATTGTTGGTGACTAGGGTTTCCTCCCGATTCCCGGTGATAAATTTCAGCTTTATGCGATCGCCTTTACTTGGTTCCAATTGCAGCTTGGCTGTGGGTTTTTCCCCAAATCTTTGGACAATCCCAATTTTCAAAACCACATCCTTAGTTTTGCTCCCAGTGCTTGAGGCAGCAGTTAGCCCTAATAAACAAAATGCTATCAGTAGAGTACGGGAAAAATTCCAGTACGACTTTTTCTGTTGAACTTGATTCTGCCCCTTGACGCGGCGTTGGAGCGGATTTGCCAGTTGCTTTGTAACGTAGTGGTTTTGTCCCATGATTGCTCCAATGATACCATTACCAGTTTTGCCCCAATAGTTGCAAAACAAAGTCATAACGAGTATGATTTATTTATGGTCAAAAAAGGAATTTAGTTAGAAAACACCTGATGGTTAGAATCCAAGAAATTCCCATAAATCAAATTAAGCGTCCCTTACCCCGGACAAACGATCCCAATAAAGTACAAGCCTTGATGGAATCGATTGCGGCGATCGGACAGCAAGAACCCATAGATGTCCTAGAAGTAGATGGACTGTATTATGGCTTTTCTGGTTGCCATCGCTATGAAGCTTGCCAACGTCTAGGCAAAGAGACAATCTTAGCTAGAGTCCGCAAAGCGCCGAGCAGCGTTCTCAAGATGCATCTAGCATGAGCCATTGTCAATGGTCAAGAAAAAAAAGCAACAATGGACAACTGACAACTAATTAAATAACCGATTAGGAGAAAATTATGCCATCTAAATCAGAAAGTCTACCTTTGAATATCGGTATTGATGATGCTAGTAGAGCTAAAATTGCTGAGGGTTTGTCTCGGCTTTTGGCTGATACTTATACACTGTATCTTAAAACACATAATTTCCATTGGAATGTGACTGGGCCAATGTTCCAAACCTTGCACTTAATGTTCGAGACCCAGTATACAGAACTAGCCTTAGCGGTTGATTTAATCGCCGAACGGATTAGAGCGCTTGGTTATCCAGCACCGGGAACCTACAGCGAATACGCTAAACTAAGTTCAATTCCCGAAACTCCAGGAGTTCCGAAAGCTAAGGAAATGATCCGCCTACTAGTCGAAGGACAAGAGGCTGTGGTGAGAACTGCGCGGTCTGTTTTTCCTGTAGTAGACGAAGTTAACGACGAACCCACTGCCGACTTATTGACTCAACGTATGCAAGTACATGAAAAGACAGCTTGGATGCTGAGAAGTTTGTTGGAAGAATAAGGGACTAGGGACAAGGGGGACAAGGAAGACAAGGAAGACAAGGAAGACAAATGCCCAATGCCCCATGCCCCATGCCCAATTCTAATTTCACCCACTTGTTACAAAAATTAATGCAGCAGGTGGGTATTTCGAGTTTTAAAGCGCTAAGTCGTGCTGCTGGTGTTTCCGAACGTCAAATTTTGCGTCTGCGCCAGGGAAAGCTGGCACAGATGCGAGTAGATATACTATTAAAACTGTCTCAAGTATTGCAAATAAAATTGGATGAATTAGTATTAAATTTTTCAGAATTGAGTCCGGATAGCAGCTTCAATAAGGACAAAGAGAAAAAAAATCAGCATTCAACACCGATAAATACTGAGCAAAAATTATTACAAAAAATTTCGGAATTAGAAAGCGAGTATGAGCGATCGCATCTGGCGCTAAAACAGCAGCGAGAGATATTGCTTCAAGAGTTTCAGCAGCAGAGTTTGCAACATTTAGAATCATTGTTATTGCAATGGCCGACAGCCGCACAAAAAGCTGAAGAAAATCCGCAGCTAGCAGCGATTAAAATAGTACCGTTGGTGCAAAAGCCCCTAGAAAAACTATTACTTGCATGGGGAATAGAAGCGATCGCATCGGTGGGCGCAGAATTACCTTACGATCCCCAATGGCACCAGTTGATGGACGGAAATCTACAACCAGGTGAAATAGTCAAGGTGCGTTACATTGGCTATCGTCAAGGAGAAAAGCTACTTTATCGAGCTAAAGTCAGTCCCGTTTGAGCAATTTCCAGGAAAAGTGTTAAGACATCCCTAAGATTTGGGAATTATATAAAATAAGAGGCGAACTATTCCAATAGTGTTTTCTATTGTAGTCGCTCTCAATCGGCGGCTGAGATTATGTCCAGTAAATTATTCATCATTGTTACCAGACGACTATCCTAACTCCTGCTATCGGAGAAATTGGCTGGTGCTAAAGGCATAGTTGATGATTTTGTCGTCAGCGTCAAGGCTGCTTCAATATCCACCGATTAAAGTCCTGACAACGAACTTATTCTCTGAAGAGAACTAATGTTATGAACCACTAGTACGTCGTGAATTCGCTCATCGCAAACGCTTCTCGTTCGCATCTCCCCAAGGGGAGATGCGAAGCATTGCGAGCGCAGCCAAGATGCGTAATGCTTTCGACGAAGTCGTTACCGCAGGCTAGCACAACCCTCTCCCGTGGGAGAGGGTGAGCGCTTTTTGAGGGTAGATTAGCAATCTCAAAATTCAGGTATCTAGTTAGTTATTAGTTAGTTATTAGTTAATAATTGGTAGTTCTGGATTCAGATTTGGTTGATGTTGATAACCTATGATACAGCATTCAGTATTAGTAGTACATGAACTTATCTACATTGAGGGTTTATCAAATAAAATATGTGTGCTATATAATACTTAAAATCATCACAACATCAGTTTTATTTAGAAAATCAGGATAAAATATCATGAAACAATCAGAAGTGCAAGTTATTAAGCTCAGCGGAATTATCAATTCAGCCACATCGCAAGAATTGCGTCAAAGACTCAATGAATTAATAGAAGAAGGTGCAAAAATTGTGTTAGTCGATTTTCAGGATGTGACGTTTATGGATAGTTCTGGGTTGGGAGCTTTGGTGTTAGCTTTCAAAAGCTTAAGAGCGGCAAATAGCCAGATGGCACTTTGTTCAATTAATGAACAAGTAAGGATATTATTTGAATTAACTAGTATGGATAAGGTGTTTGAAATATTTGCTAATCAAGATGAATTTCACGAAGCTATACTTTCTAAAACTTAATTAATCAAATTTAATTTCCATAATAGATAAGTCATCATTAAAAGTTTCTTGAGAATGCAAAGCCATTAAATAATTCAAGACTTGATCTAGATGAGGTTCAATGTTATGCCGCAAACTGATGAGTAGCTGAATAAATGCATCCAAACTCCAAATTGTGCCGTCTGATTTAGTAATTTCGTAAGCGCCGTCACTAAAAATATAAAGAGTACTGGGTGTTTGAATTTCGCAAACATCATCTTTATATTTTGCCTCGGGAAACATCCCAACCGGCATACCGGGAGTTCTCAAAAGTTTAACTTCAACGTTCTTGAGATGCTCACAAGATAATAATATTGCGGGTGGATGTCCGGCGCTAGCATAAATTAGCTGGCGCTTAACTGTGTTATAGACTCCATACCAGATAGTAAAGTATTTATCATTTTGATAACTAATCTGAAAAGTGTCATTTAATGCTTTGAGAACATGACTTGGTTGATAGTAATTGAGGTTACCAAGAGCGCGCGATCGCAGCAAGTTTAACACAGAAATCGAGGGAAGAGTGGCTTTAAGTCCATGTCCGGCGGTATCTAGGAGGTAGATAGCCAAACAATCAGCATCCAGCCAGTAGTAATCAAAACAATCACCACCGAGTTGTCGCGAGGGAATAAATCGGTAATTGATGCTCAAGGGTTCGGTAATAGGAAGAGGTAAAAGCGATCGCACATAGTCTGCGGCTTCTGCTAACTCTGCTTCTAGAAGCAGCTTTTGGGTTTGCAAATCCCGACTTAAAATATGTAGACGCAATCCTGCTCTTACCCTGGCTTGCAATTCGTGCTGTTCGATAGGTTTAGAGATAAAATCATCAGCACCAGCATCTAAACCCTTGACGCGATCGGCAACTGAATCCAAAGAAGTTAATAAAATAAAGAATATAGTAGACAACTTGGGATCTGTCTTGATGCGATCGCAAACCTCTAAACCATTCAAACCAGGCATAATCCAATCACATATAATTAGTGCTGGATGACAAGCAAGTACTTGATTAAGTCCTTCCTCTCCGTTACAAGCAGTAACTACTTCGTAACCCTGTTTTTCTAATATCCTTTTTAGGAGTATGACGATAGAATTATCATCATCAATTACTAGTATTTTAAACATAGACAAAGGCGAGGAAGTCAATAGTTCAGAGTCAATAGTCCAGAGTCCAGAGTCAATAGTCAAAAGTTCAGAGTCAATAGTCAAAAGACTCTAGTTGAGAATTTCTGGAGAATTGACCATTAACAAATGACAAATCACAATTGACAGGCTTAACTAGCAATATATGACACTTGCGTAAATTTTGATATTTTAAATTATGATGGCGGGGAAAGAGGATTCAGCCAAAAGAGCATAGCAGTTTTTAATTGGTTCAAGTCACGGTATGCTTCTTGTTTAAACCATTGCCCTAAAGCATCAAAAGGTGTAAAAGATGCTCCTGTTTGCCATTTCATATCTTGGCCTAAAGGCGTGGTATGACTTCCAGGCAAAATTTGTACCGTCACCAACTCTGGAAAGCGTTCTTGTAAAATTTGGCTTAGAGCTTTTGATTGATCGAGGTTATCATTACGAAATTTTATCAATAAGTTGCGCCGGACATTGTAACGTGTTTGCACCAGCTTGTTAGTTTCCAGTGGGCTGGGAGTAAACTCAATTGTTAAAGCAGAATTGAACTGTTCCACTAGGGGGATAGCATCTTTCGCAGCGTAATTGTTGAAAGAGATGAGAATGTTACCTGCACGTTCTACGTCAAACACGCTACCAATTAATAAATGGAGTTTGCAACCCATGCTGTGTCCGATACCGTAGATGGGAAGGTAAAGCTTGCGTAATGCTGAAGATTCCCGGAGTCGTTCGAGAGTGCGCTCAAAGTTTAGCAGTACAGATTTAGCGATCGCAATATGATCTAGCGTATTGACAAAAGGGGTTGCTATTATAACATATCCTTTACTTGCTAGCTGTTCTAGTAGCCAACGATAAGTTAGGTGGGGTGCAGTAGCTACGAAAGCACCTCCTAAGAAATGAATGATCCCGATGGGATTTCGGGGAATCAGCACCCAGTTACCTCGAAGTTCTTGCCATTCCATGCCGATAGGCGATCGCTTAATTAACATATCTTTATGTTAGACCAGCGATCGCCATAGTGGAATATTTTATTTTTCCAAAAAGTTTGTCAGCTTGAAATTAGATGTACCTTCCCAACAGTGATTTAAACAGACATTGACTCTAGCATTGGGTGCATCAGCTGCTTCGCTAACTGCATTAAACTGTACCGCCGTCACAATGTACTCAAAAATAATGACACACTGTTTCATGGGCGACATTTTCTCAACCACAATTGTTTCTCCAATCTTGGGGATTTGCGGTAAATCCACAACAAACGTTTCCATCTTTGGTTTTTCCAGTGGATTTTTAAAATTGAAGTACTTACAGTAAACAAGAACTTTCACTACCCAACCCACCATTAAACAATTCAAAATTCAAAATTCTGATCTTTCTCACAAATGACTGTTGACACTTCGACAAGCTCAGTGCGGCGCTGTTGACTGTTGACTGTTGACTGTTGACTGTTGACTGTTGACTGTTGACTGTTGACTGTTGACTATTGACTGTTGCTTACTTAACTCGCAACAAACCTCGTAAAAACATCATCATATTTACAAATATTGTTTCTAACCAAACCATAATACTATCAAGCAATTCAAAGACTTTTTCTAAGAAGTGTTTTTCATACCCCATGAATGTCGCTTTTGTTTCGATCCAATCTGGCTTTGCTTCTATTTGAGTGTTTGCTTTACTATTACTGCTAGGTTGGTTAATAGAGGAATTGGTTTGTTTATTAGAGGTAACTTTACCAGATTTTTTCTGCGTCCGGGAGAGATTGGGGGACGATTTTTTCTTTTGTGTTAAATCAGCATCAAGTTGAGTTTTTGGTAAAGAATTTTGATAATTCTTAACTGAATTTTTAGGTACTGAAGTTCTCGCTGATGAAGTTGAGGATAAAGCCTGCTGTGGAGTTTTCACAGTAGTCTCAGACTCGCCATACAAATCATTCCATGATAACCAAGTATCTGCGTTTACATCTTGATTTTCACTCTGGCTAATTATTGACTTTGGGGCAGGTCTATGAGCTAATCTTTTACCTGGGGATTTGATTTCTGTATTACTTGTCTCAAGTTTTTTGGAACTATCAACACCAAGAAAGTAATTGAGAGCAGCTGCAATCACAGCCTCAAGATTGAACCCTTGATTTTCTAATTCATCACTAGTGGCTGTAATTTTTCCTCTAGCTGCTAACTCCTCTTTGCCATAAAGAAAAATATTAAATTGAGTTTGGGCGATTTGGATAATTTCTTGGCTACGTTGTTGTATCGGCACAATAGCCTTTGATTCTAAATTTGCTAAAGCTGCATCGAGGAATGTTAAGGTTTTTTGGTAATTGAGTAAATCTTGAGACTTATTTACTTCCTCGTTTACTTTACCGGGAGTGAGAGCGGGTGTCTGTTCTGAGTTGCTAACAGTGAGTTTTGCTAATAAACGCTCAATTTCTGGTAAAGGTGAGGTTTGTTTTTTGACTTTCAATAAGCGCCAAGCACGCCAGTAGTCAGCGACTTCACTAATAATTTTGTCTTCTAATTTTGCTTGCTGTTGAGGTGTCAAAATGTCGAGAGTTTCATTATCCGCAGTAACGAGTAATAAATTGCGCTTTGCTAAATTTGTGGCAATTCCTCGTACTATTGGATACATTGGCACAGGATTGAGACTCCTGACTGAATTCTCTGGAGTAGTTATGGACTTGACAAGACTAGAGTTAGCAGTTGATTTACTCTTAAAAATTTTCTCCCGGAACAATTCTCGGAACCCTAAGGGATTTACCGATGATAATCTGTCGTTTGAGGGGGTGGTAGTCGCATCCGCAAATGGTAAATTTTTGACAGTCTCTAGTACATTGACTATGGGCGTGTCAGCATCTGGCGGAGTTTGTGGTTCTAACTGTAGTTTAGGTTGATTTGGTTGACCATCCAGGGTTCTCTCTGATGATTGGCTAGAATGCAACCACAGATATACAGGATAAAGTAGTACTTCAACACCCCATTTAGTAGCTACTTGCACATAGCGAATGGTGTGTTCTACTTGTTCTGTCAACCGCCGAGATTGCTGGTGGACGAAGTTAAAGATTCTGCTTTGATAACGACCAGAGGAACCAGAAGGCATGGTAGTGATTTGTTAGTTAGAACTTGATTGATCTGCGAAACTCCCACTGCACAGTCAAAACCAAAAACTGTTAATTATTCTGAGTGCCCTAATCTTAGCCAAAATATGACCCCTCCTGTAAACCAATCTCATACTAAATTAATCTCTGAGGCAATTGAGCAATTGCGCGCTTGTTGTCACGTAAATGTTCAGTCTCACTGGTTATACCGAGAACATGACGGCAATATTGCTGATGTGACAACGTTAAATATGTCTCAATGGACACCTGTGGAGCTAAATGAGAAAGGCAATATTGCTTGGATAGCGGGAAAAAAAGTTTTATGGCTGGCGCAAAAGTTGGTGGTTCCCCCAGATTTACAGGGTTATCCCTTGGCTGGGTTATCTTTGCGACTGGCGTTGCTTTGGTGGGCTGATGGGGCTGAGGTTTATGTCAATGGGGAGTTAGTGCTGGAGGGAGATTTATTTGATTGTTCCCCTAGAGTACTTTTGAGTCAGGAGGTAAAGCCCGGTGATGAATTTTTTGTGGCTTTACGGCTGGTGAGTCCGGGACATGATCATGGTGCTTTGGTGCGATCGCTCCTTGTTTACGAATCTCCTGATTATAATCGTCTAGATGCGGGTTTTGTGGCTGATGAGTTGGCTCTGGTGCAGCTTTATTTGGAAAAGTTTGCGCCGGAAAAGTTGGCTGTGTTAGCAAAGGTGGTAGGAAAGATAATGAACCGCCCAGGCGCAAAGGACGCAGAGGAAGAGAGGGAAGAGTGGTTGTTGTCTGTCCGCAATCAGTTAATTGATTCAAAAATCCCCCAGCCGGAATCTAAAATTTATTTGTTGGGTCATGCTCATTTAGATTTAGCATGGCTATGGCCTGTGAGTGAAACCTGGAATGCAGCACAACGGACTTTTGAGTCGGTGTTGAAGTTGCAACAAGATTTTCCCGATTTAATTTATTGTCATTCCACACCCGCGTTGTATGCTTGGATTGAAAAACATCGCCCAGATTTATTTGCGGCAATTCAAGAGGCGGTAGCTGCTGGAAAATGGGAAGTTATCGGTGGTTTGTGGGTGGAACCGGATTTAAATTTGATTTCTGGGGAAGCGATCGCTCGTCAGCTATTATATGGTCAAAGATATACTCAGGAAAAATTTGGTAAGATTTCACCAATTGCATGGTTACCAGATAGCTTTGGTTTCTGTGCAACTTTACCGCAGTTTTTGGTGAATGGGGGCATTGAATATTTTGTCACCCAAAAGTTACTGTGGAATGATACTAATAAATTTGATTATCAGACTTTTTGGTGGCGATCGCCTGACGGTAGTCAAGTATTTAGTTATATGTCTGCACTCATAGGTAAAGGTATCGATCCGCTGGAGATGGCAACTTACGCCTATGAATGGCAAACTAAAACAGGTATTCCAGATGCGCTTTGGCTTCCGGGAATTGGCGATCATGGTGGCGGCCCTACCCATGATATGTTAGAAATTGCCCAACGTTGGCAAAATTCCCCATTCTTCCCCAATTTAGAATTTACCACTGCCGAAAAATATCTCCAACAGATCCTCAATTCCCCCTCATCCCCTCACCCAGTCTGGGAAGATGAACTTTATCTAGAATTCCATCGCGGTTGTTATACTACCCACGGGGATCAAAAACGTTGGAATCGTCGGTGTGAAAATTTATTGTACCAAGCTGAATTATTTGCGACTTTAGCTAGCGTCAGTTTCGGGATGGAATACCCAAAAGCAGATATCGAAACGGCTTGGAAACAACTACTATTTGAGCAGTTTCACGATATTTTGCCCGGTTCTGCCATTACTCAAGTGTATGTGGATGCTTTACCGGAATGGCAGCAAATTGAGGAAGTAGGAACGAAGATATTAAATGAATCACTGTTAGCGATCGCATCTCACATCACCCTACCACAACCACCACAACCAAATAGTTTACCTGTTGTTGTGTTCAATTCCCTGAATTGGCAACGTTCTGAGGTAGTTGCTGTCAATTTACCTACACCAGTAACCCCTAACCAACAATGGCAAGTTTACGATGTTTCGGGAAAGCAGGTAATATCTCAGCTAACTGAATCTTCAACTTTGCTGTTTCTCGCTTCTGACATTCCATCTGTCGGCTATCGTCTATTTTGGCTTGTTCCCACTTCTCCCCTTTCTTCTTCTCCCCCACTTCCCTCGGACTGGGTTTTAGAAAATGAATATCTGCGGGTTGAGGTTAATCCTGACACCGGAGATTTATCTAGTGTCTTTGACAAAACCCATCAACGGGAAGTATTAAGCGGTGCGGGTAATCAACTACAAGCTTTTCAAGATAGCGGTCAATATTGGGATGCTTGGAATATTGACCCCAATTATGCTCAACATCCTTTACCGCCAACTACCCTCAAATCGATTCAGTGGCTAGAACAAGGTGCGGTGCAAAGTCGTTTGCGAGTGGTACGTCAGTTAGGTAAATCGGAATTTTGCCAAGATTATATATTATCTGTCGGTGTACGCCTACTCAAAATCGCCACTACTGTTGATTGGCAAGAAAGTCATGTGTTGGTGAAAGCTGCTTTTCCTCTCAACGTTGCCGCAGACTTTGCTACCTATGAAATTCCTTGTGGTGCAATTCGCCGTTCAACTCAATCGCAAACCCCCGCAGACAAAGCTAAGTGGGAAGTTCCCGCCTTACGTTGGGCTGATTTGACAGGAGAAACCCCTGGATTTTTATATGGTATCAGTTTGCTGAATGATTGTAAATATGGTTATGACAGTCAACCAAACCAATTACGCCTCACTCTCCTCCGCAGTCCTCACTGGCCGAATCCCGAAGCTGACCGAGGTTTTCACGAATTTACCTATGCTTTATATCCCCACGCTGGTAGTTGGGAGTCAGCCCAGACAGTTAAACGTGGTTATGAGTTGAATATCCCGCTGCAAGTAATTGTGAATCCGCCAAATAATCAGAATTCAGGAGCCAATATTCCACAAACCAGAAGTTTCCTCAATTTATCGGCTGATAACTTAATCTTAATGGCACTTAAACAATCTGAAGATGATGGGCAGCAATTGATTCTGCGTTGTTATGAATGTCACGGCGAAACAGCCGAGTTATCTTTGCAAAGTGATATCGGGTTATCTTTAGGAGATGTCGTAGATTTATTGGAGCGTCCTAACCCTACTAAATTCTCATCTGGGCAACAAATCTTCACGATTAGCCCTTGGAAAATTAGTAGCTGGAAAATAGGGGCTAGGGATTAAGGGCTAGGGAAGAAGGATTTTTTATTACTGCTTGGATATTATACCAGAATAATAGAGTTGCTTACCTTCTGCCCTCTGCCTTATGTACGTTTAGTCTTCATGATCTTCATATGGATCTCCTAATTCTTTGCTAGGAGGCCCAAAAGAGATATAGATTCCCCAGCCAGTAATGCCTATAACAGCTACGGCGACAGAAATGATAAGAACTGTTGCGGGTTCCATAATTGAAAGATTTATTATGAGTGCTATTCTTATAGAATATTACAGATGATTAAAAAAAAGCTTTGGCAAGTAATCTTAGGTGAACTATGGCACAAAGGACAAGGTTGGGAGATATACTGAGACCCCTAAACGCTGAGTATGGTAAAGTTGCTCCTGGTTGGGGAACTACACCTGTAATGGCTGGTTTTATGCTATTATTCTTCGTTTTTCTGCTGATTATTCTACAAGTCTATAACAAGACCATCCTCATCCAGGATGTATTGGTTGATTGGCGCACTCTAGGCCGTTAATCTTAACAAAGCTCTTTAGCTTCTAGAATCAGCTTAGCGACACCCGGCTCATCCGGGTTTTTTTTGTAGATTTGAAAGAGAAATAATTCATCAAAAACAAGTCAACATAGATAAATAGGAAGATTGCACACTCATGAGGTTAGTTGATTGCTGACGGTTAATAGTCAACAGTCAACAGTCAACAGTCAAAATAAAAAAATGTGCAAAATTAGATGGGTGACAGCTTCTCCTTTCCTGCTTCAACTGTAAATCTATCGGCAAAACCCCATGAATATATTTGGTATTGGCTTACCGGAAATGGCTGTAATTTTTGTAGTAGCACTCTTAGTTTTTGGGCCGAAAAAGCTACCAGAAATTGGACGTAGTTTGGGTAAAGCGATTCGCGGCTTTCAAGAAGCTTCTAATGAATTCCAAACTGAGTTTAAGCGGGAAGCTGAACAACTAGAACAAGCTGTCAAAACTACTGCTGAACTAGAACCCAAGCAAATTGAAGCCGTCCAATCGGAACAGCCAAAGAGCTAAAGTGGTGATTCATATCAATTGACAAAAGTCAACATGACAGAGACTGTTACAAAACCAGCTTTGGTGATTCCCCAGCTAATTGTCGGGTTGGGGAATCCAGAGCCTAAATATGACCAAACACGCCATAATATTGGCTTTGCGGCTGTTGATGCAATAGCAAGGGCGTGGAAAATTCCCTTGGCTGAAAATCGCAAGTTCCAAGGAGAGTATGGTGAAGGTGTTGCGCCAGTTGGTGGTAAAATACGCTTGCTTAAGCCGTTGACTTACATGAATCGCTCCGGACAAGCTATCCAAGCAGTTACTAGTTGGTATAAATTGCCGCCAGAGTCAGTATTAGTGATTTATGATGAGATGGATTTACCGCTAGGAAAGACTCGCCTGCGCTTGTCTGGTTCCGCTGGCGGGCATAATGGAATGAAAAGTGCGATCGCACATTTGAGTTCACAAAATTTCCCCAGGTTGCGCATTGGTATTGGTAAACCAAAAAATACAGCTAGTAGCGATGATTCTGGGGCTGTCTCCCATGTTTTGGGACGTTTTTCTGCTGGCGAAACTCAAATGATGTCTTTAGTACTTCAGTTCGTGGTTGAGTGCATAGAACTCAGCCTCAAACAAGGAGTGGAAAAGGCGATGAACCGTTGTAACAGCCGCATCATTGAACCAACTGAATCTGAGTCAGCTTGAACAAAGGCTGCTCAACGGTTAATTTATCATTGATTTTGGTTGATGGACAGCGGCGATCGCTGACTCCATCCAACCACATTTACAGCAACCCAGACATGGGTAAGGAAATTAAGTCACACCCCGAATCGGGGTGCGATAAATCTTTGTTAATTTTTGTAAGAATCATGGCAACGTCTTGTTGCTTGTTTAAGAACTTGTCTTCAAACAGCGCCACCACCAAAATAGGTTTATTTAAAACGTCTCTTGCGTCTAGCTGCCACTGCCTTACGTTTACGCTTTTCTAACGGTGTTTCAAAATGCCGATGATACTTTACGTCAGCTAATATACCAGCTTTAGACACTTGGCGTTTAAACCGACGCAATGCTGAATCTATTCCTTCGTTCTCTCCTAAAACCACTTGGGTCATTCTTGCTGTATCCTCATGATCGATCAGTTTCCATTGTAATAGCACCCCCTAACTTAGCAAAACTCCCCTACCTAATAACTATGAAAAAGGCTGTTTTTGGACTAGGGCGACTGTTTGAGCGTGCAAAATTCTAGAAGTCTAGCACACTTTTTGTCAGAGTTGGCAAGATTAGGCGATGTCTACGATGGGCTGCACCTATCAACTGTCACATTTCCTTGACTTGAAAAAGGGCATTGGGCATTGGGCATTGGGTATGGGAAAGCCAGATTTTCATGTTTGGTTGTGAGATTTTCTCATGAATGGCTGACTTGAAAATAAGACCCCACCCCTAACCCCTCCCCGCAAGCGAGGAGGGGAATTAAAATTTTTTCATGTGTCCTGGTGTATGCAATTCATGACGGCTACTTATATTCTGGTGAAGAGTCAATTTTCAAGATTTTTTGGACATTTGACTCTTGAATCTGGACGGTTTTGGCTGAAAAAATATGACACGCAGCTTTAGTCCTAAAGTAAGTTTAAAAATTGATTCTGCCCTCGGTTAGTAGTTTATATCCAACGGTTAAGGTGGTAAACGCTACTAAAAAATTCCACAAACTAGTTGGTTTTAAAATGACTCCACCGCTTAAAAAAACTAGAACTATTCCTACCCCTAAAAAAATCCATCCTAAGCTACCAGTTTCTCTGCGAAAAAAGACTAATGATAACACGCCTGCTATGATTGCTAAAACTGAGCCAGTAGCAGGTATCTTGCTGTAAAAGTAAGGATAATATCCACTAACAAATATAATATCTTGCCCAAAAAAGTATAAGCCTACAAACAGTAAAATTAACCCCATGAGTTTGATTAACAGTCTGCGCATCTTTTTGATTTTAATTTTAATCTGATTATAAGTTATCTTTTGATTTATTAAGAAAACATTAACTAATTTTTTTAAATAAATATGTATATTAAAAGTATGTAAATACACTTAATCAAGTCAAAATTTTCTGACTTTATCTCCGGGGTTTCAATAAAAATTGAACCAAGTTGAACTTAAAAGATAAGTAGAGCGGCGCAATTAAAGATAGCTGGTGAGATCTGTGATTTGTCAGTTGTCAGAGGAAACAGTCAACAGTCAACAGTCAACAATCAACAGTTATTTGTCTCCCTTGTCCCCTTGTCTAGATAACTAGCAACGGGAACCTACTCAGGATTGAGGACGATAGAAAGCGCTAATTGATAAAGATGACGACGGGATAGGGAAGTTAATTTTGCTAATTGACGACTAGCTTGCGATCGCGATATTCCCTGACGCATAATTTGTTCGAGTTCAGCTTTGAGTTCGGCTTCTGTGAGTTGGGGTTTACTTGGTGGGGTTCCCGCTACCACTAGAGTATATTCACCTTGGGGTTCACGCTGATTGTAATCGGCGATCGCTTCGGCAATTGTCCCCCGCCAAAATTCCTCGTAAAATTTTGTTAGTTCCCTAGCCAGGACAATTTGGCGATCGCTTCCTAAAGCTTCTCCTAAGTCTTGTAAAGTATCACGCAACCGATGGGGCGATTCATAGAAAATGAGAGTGCGGGATTCTGTCTGTAGAGATTCTAAATATTCTCGCCGTTGTTGAGTTTTGGCACAAAGAAAGCCTTCAAACACAAATCGATCCGTTGGTAAACCAGAAGCACTTAAAGCTGTAATTGCCGCACTCGCACCCGGAATCGGTACAACTGTTATCCCCGCTTCCACACATGCACTCACCAGTTCATAACCTGGATCGGAAATTCCTGGCATACCCGCATCACTCACCAAGGCAATGGCTTTACCATTAGTTAAATGCTCTATCAATTCAGGAATCCGGCTACTACGATTATGTTCGTGATAACTGATTTGCCCAGTCTGAATTTGAAAATGTTGTAGTAATTTCCCCGTATGGCGCGTATCTTCCGCCGCAATCAGATCCACATTTTGCAAAATGCGCACCGCCCGAAAAGTGATATCTTCGAGATTGCCAATTGGTGTACCGACAACGTAAAGTGTTCCTGGTTTGGGATCGGTTTGCATGAGGGGCTAGGGGATGAGGGGGATGAGGGGAGTGTTGACTGTTGACTGTTGACTGTTCCCTATAACAACTGACAACTGACAAATGACAAATGACAAATGACAAATTATGGTTTATTTGTAGGTTTAGTCACCTTAGATTTGATTTACCTGGCTGAATCTGCTCCCCAGAATAATCAAAAGATTGTCGCTACTGACTATACTGTAGCAGCAGGAGGCCCGGCAACGAATGCGGCTGTAACTTTTAGCTATTTAGGAAACCGGGCTACATTGTTGGGTGTAGTTGGTTCTCACCCAATGACACAGCTAATCAGGACAGATTTAGCCACTTATCAAGTAGCGATCGCAGATCTTCACCCTAGCACGACAACAGCTGTACCAGTTTCTTCGATCATTGTCAGCGAATCTACAGGTGAACGGGCTGTAGTTTCCATTAATGCGGTGAAAACCCAAGCTAGTAGTTCATCTTTACCGCCGGATATTTTACAAAATATTGATATAGTGCTGATTGATGGACATCAAATGGCAGTTGGTAGTAAAATCGCCCAAATGGCTAAAGCTAAGAATATCCCCATTGCGATCGATGGTGGTAGTTGGAAAGCTGGGTTTGAGGAAATCTTACCTTTTGTCGATTACGCTATTTGTTCTAATAATTTTTATCCGCCGGGATGTGACACCGCAGCAGAAGTTTTTGCTTATCTCAGTGCTTTTCACATTCCCCACATCGCCATCACCCACGGAGAACAGCCAATTGAGTACTTAAGTTGTGGTAATTGGGGCGTTGTCGATGTGCCGCAGATTTCAGTAGTTGATACACTGGGGGCTGGAGATATTTTTCACGGAGCCTTCTGCCATTATATTTTACAAGAAACTTTCACGGATGCACTGGCTCAAGCTGCAAAAGTTGCCGCCAAGGCTTGCCAATTTTTCGGTACTCGCCGTTGGATGGAAGTAGAGTAGTAGGGAAGGACTAGAGATTTCATCATGAAAGATTTATCAGAAATATTAGCGATCGCACGTCAGGTAGGATGGGGTGCAGCAGATATACTCCAGTCTTATTATCACGGCACAGTTAAAGACTCTAATCTCCAAGTCCAATATAAACAAAATGAGCCTGTCACAGTTGCAGATATAGCTACCAGTCAATATATTTTAGAACAGCTACAAGCAGCTTTAGGTAATGAAGATTTCGGCTATATCAGCGAAGAAACCTATAAAGCACAACAAACTAAAAATAATTCTACATGGGTATGGATCATTGATCCTTTGGATGGGACGCGAGATTTTATTCAGAAAACAGGCGAGTATGCAATTCACATCGCATTAGTTAAAGAAACACGCCCTGTACTCTCAGTTGTCGTCATCCCAGAAGCACAAAAGTTATATTATGCTACTAAAGGTGGGGGTACATTTTCCGAAACCCGTAATAATTCGGTTCCCTTACAAATATCCTTAGACTCAAACAAAAAAGCCCTGGAAGATTTAACTTTAGTTGTGAGTCGTTCTCACCGCAACCAAAGATTAAATTACCTCATAGAAAATCTCCCTTGTAAAAATCAAAAATCTATTGGCAGCGTCGGTTGCAAAATTGCAGCTATAGTTGAGCAACAAGCAGAAATTTATATTTCCCTTTCTGGTAAATCTGCTCCTAAAGATTGGGATATAGCAGCACCAGAATTAATATTAGCAGAAGCTGGTGGTCAGTTCACTCACTTTGATGGCTCACCATTGCAATACAACACCGATGATATCAATCAATGGGGTGGTTTACTCGCTAGTCATGGTCAATATCATCAGCTACTCTGTAGAGAAGCAGAGACTATTTTAGCCAAATTTCCTCATCCCAATTCTGTTTGACATACTCCCCACCCTTAAAGGGCTGTGGTTTACCAACAAGTACGCTGTGGTTACCACACGATGAAAATCTTTACCGCCCCTAATCCCTCACCGCTAACCTAAGCGCCGTTTTTCACGCATATAGCGGTTCTCACTTGGATGCAATACAACTGAAGGCGGGGAAACCCCGCCCCTACAGGCTTGACGATTTAAAACTGTACCTCACCGATCCGAAAACCGCTAGAATTTGGTCTTACCTAAAATGTGGATTGCCTTTTTTGCGAAAAAATAAGACAGCGTTAAAAAAATCCAGCAATTGTGCAATAATAGAAATTAGAAAAAATATAAGTATTAAGAGCAGCTTTTGTGGCTGAACTTCAGATTTATGAGGTTGGAAATCAGACTCCGTAGGAGCTTATTTTCAAATGCTGTGCTATACTGGGGGATATAAAGATTATTTTCGGTTGAGTTATTCGTTTTGATTTCTCTAAAGCGTCTCTCCGAATCTAACTCTCTACACTTTCTGAATTCGGAGACAAAACATGTCGATTTATATTGGGAATTTGTCCTATCAGGTTACCGAGGATGACCTGAAGCTGGCATTTGCAGAATATGGCACAGTTAATCGTGTTCAACTACCAACCGATCGGGAAACAGGTCGGCCTCGCGGATTCGCATTTGTAGAGATGGAATCGGATGCTCAAGAAGCAGCAGCCATTGAAGCGCTTGATGGTGCTGAATGGATGGGACGTGATTTAAAAGTTAACAAAGCTAAGCCTCGTGAAGAAAGAAGTCCTTCCCGTGGTGGTAGCTGGGGTAACAACAACCGTAGTAATCGCCGCTACTAAGTCCGGTGCGGAAAACTTAAAAATCTAGAGTCTCCAGCAGATAAAGCCAAAGGCTCTATTCTGCTGGAAAATTTTGTTTTGTCTATTCATCCATATAGAGGAGGAATGAGAATGACGCAAGTAGTGTTGGGAGAGAATGAAGGAATTGAATCAGCTTTACGAAGATTTAAGCGGGAGGTTTCTAAAGCCGGAATTTTCCAAGATATGCGCAAAAAACGCCATTTTGAGACGCCTTTAGAGAAAGAAAAGCGGAAAGCAGTTGCTAGACACAAGCAAAATCGTAGACAACGTTCTGGCTACAGATAAACAAGGCGCGCGATCGCCTTTTTGGACTACTATGCTTAGTGGCGTTAGCCTCAAAAAGCGCAAATAAGTAGGCAGGCATCAATAAATAACAATTATAGTAGTAGCACTGTCTTTGCTTTCAGTGCTACTACAAACTTATGGGAGCAACGCAACTGGTTAGGGTTGTCAAAAGTCCATAGTTAACAGTCCACAGTCTTGCATTTCTTGACCCTTGACTATTGACCATTGACCATTGACCATTAATCATGACTCTGGATTTTCCGAAAAAATGTTGCGTCTTTATCATCTATTAATTGGTGCTGCCTTAGTAGCATTAATCCCAGTGGGGATACAATATCGTTCTCAGCAGATGTCTGGGAAAGATACCGCACAGAAACCCCCAGTAGTACAGACATCAACAAAGCCTAATCCTACTCCTACAGAGGGGAATCTTTGGCAGAATCTTTTGGGTAACACCTCAGCACCAAGTGATTGGGAAGTTGCGCCTTGTCAAGGAAATGCGCCGCTTTTATGTATCTCAACCAAAGGAAAAGTTTTAGGTACAGTTGAAATTGGGGTTTACCCGTTAGAAAAAAATCCCGCTTTCCAAAAGCAGCTAGAAGCAGCAGGTATTCTAGTAAATACCAAAGTGGATTACCAAAGTCCTCAGCATCAAACCCAGCTATTGACAGCACTGAAAGCTTGGGTAACAGACAACTATACTACGATCGCCAAAGACCGTGTCTTAAGCTATGGTAAGGAGATTATTTTTTCCACCTACCCCCCGCAACCAGTAACAATTGGTAAACTTCCGGGAATCCGCTATGGATTTGTAGGAATCAAAAGCCAGGGTGGAGTACAAGAGCAACACATCGGTCATGTTACCTTTGATGGTACTGCACTTTATGTAATTAGCAGTGCCTTTGACCCAGGCTCAGTCACAGGTAAATTTGATAAGTTAGAAGATTTAGCGATTTTTCAACCTTACCTTTATGCGATCGCCGCCGATCTACGTTTGCCCCAGTAAACTGGTTGTTGGTATTATCTCAAAAAGAGCCGACAACTTGTAGTCCTAGCAACGATCCGCCAGCATCATCACTGCTAATGATGGGAAATAATATCAGCCCATGCTTTTGGCTTAACTCCAATTGCGCTGTCAGATATCCCAGTACCGCCCCAGCTAAGACTTCCGTCACCCGATGACGATTGAGGTTTACCCGTGAATAGGCGATAACAGACGCGCCAGAGTACCAGAGAATAGCAGAACCAGGATGATAGTGACTTTGTACAGTCGCGATCGCAAATGCTGCTGTAGCATGACAACTGGGGAAACTATCG
The DNA here is from genome assembly GCF_002368195.1 of Calothrix sp. NIES-2100. Taxonomy (GTDB): domain Bacteria; phylum Cyanobacteriota; class Cyanobacteriia; order Cyanobacteriales; family Nostocaceae; genus Aulosira. Next base: position 6,683,092 of record NZ_AP018178.1, read on the forward strand.
TGTTCGTCAGAATCGGGGCGTTTCACATCGGTTACTTCTTTGATAGCAATACAAAGTAGAGTGCTGGTACCGAGAGAATCTAGCGCCCGTAGAGAATGTTGTCCCCCTTGTTTCCCATCTAGCAACAGCGGTAGGGCTACACCAGCACCTAAATAGAGTGCAGTACCCCCTCCAGAGATAAACTCCGATACATCTTTATCAAAAGAATCAGCGATCGCCTTGGGAGTAAACATTATGCAGTATAAGCCAATAAAGGCAGGCCATACTGTTTTAAACCAAGACATCAAAAGCCTATTATTCATTTAATTTATTTGCTTATATACAGATCATTCGTAGGGTTACAGCAATGCTTTGCCCTATAGTGTAGTGCATCTAAAAAAGAACCGCTATATGATTTGTGAAAAGTCGCTGCTTCCAGATCCTCGACTTCTTTGAGAAGTCGGGGATCTAATTTTTTACGAATGATTTATAACTGCTATCTTTTTGATAATTGGTATGAGTAATAAATAACTACAAACATTACCCATTACTCATCACCAATTATCGGCAAACTTAAATCTCAGCTATAGCTCGTTCAATCAAGCGACGCGCTAGAGTTTGCGTCCCAGTGTGTTCATAGTAATTGGTTGCCACATCCAAAAACGCCCCCAGGTAATCAAGTTTGTCATCAGAAAATTCGACAAAATTTTGCAAATGACTGACAACTTTCTGTGGGGTCAAATTATGGGATGCTACAAGACCACCCATCCAACCTTTCACAGAATCAAAACTTTCACCGATAAAGTTCAGTTTACTACCAGCATTGTTGCCGGGAATCACATCTTTAATGCTTTGAAAAGTCGAGTTCTGTTCTAACTCCTGGGGACTTGTTTGACTTATCCCAGATAAGGCTTTGCCGATAAAGTCAGGCCCCAAGGGGATTAAACCATCAACGCAGACTAAAGCCACCAAACGGATCAAAGACTCACCACTATACTCACCCAAAGAAGCGACAAAATCGCCAATGCTATCTCCAGGAATACCGTTAATTTGGCAGAAAGCTACAACCTCAGCCACTAATTTTAAGGTCAAGTCAATGGTTTGGGCTTTGTCTGGTTTGGGAGTAACACTATTTAAAAAACCTAACAAAGGAATCTTCTCGCCCACCTTATTTGCTAAAGCTGCTGCACCAAGGGCTTTATCTGTACCATCAACAGTTTGATAGAGCCACAAAGCCGTTTGGTAGCCTTGAGATTTATCATTAAAAAGATAAATTGCCCGTTCGCCAATTTGCTGAATCAGGGCTTCGTCAGTTTCGCCCGTTACAGTCTTAATCGTGTTGACAAAGCCTACAGTATTTTGCCACTCACCTGGAGCCACAAAATCGAGGGCATTCAACATAGAAACGGTTAACCCACTGGTTGGTAGTTGATCCACCAACTCAAAAATCGATTTACTCAAAACAATCTCCTAATTTAGCTGTTGTAATTTTGATTTCTGTATTGCAGCTTATTTCAGTTTCGCCAGACCATCAAGATTGAATTTCTGTAGCCAAGCTTCCCTGTCTGCGGCTGTAAATGCTGGGGTTTTAGAAATCACCTTCACTTGGTACTTACCCACCAAAATCGAAGTTTGAGTGTTACCAAGGGTGACTGCGGGATAGCCGCCTACTTTTTTGGTGCTGTTAGAGAATTTAGCCGCCGCACCAGGAATACTAGTGGTGTCGGAAATAGCTAGTTGTGCTAAAACTTTGCCACCTTGTTTCAAATTCGCTTCTGAAAAGCCTTTTTTCTCTTGAGTATAGACACGCTGGTAGCCATCTCCCCCAGATGGGAAGAATTTGTTTAATTTGCTACCTTGAGTCGCATCTTTAGCCACAGCTTGACCACTTTTTTGGCGACTGCTTTCTTGCTGTGCCTGGTCAAAACGATTGGGTGTTTTTGGCGTACATGCTGTAGTCAGTAGTAATACTGAGATTAATACAGCAGCTAAAATTCTCCGTCCACGGAGGAAAGTCATGTTTAGCTTCTCCTTATGCTTGAGCTTTGAGGCAATTATCAGCGCTTGTCTGGTATTTAGCCAGAAAATTTACTTTTTGATAACTATTGGTGAGTATTTAGAATTACAGATGACTGTTGACTGTTGACTGTTGTACGGGCGGGTTCACAGATATCCTCGTGGATCAACAATGATCTAAATAAACCCGCCCCTACAGACTGTTGACTGTGACAACTGACAACTAACTATGAACTTCGATAAGCTACGACAGCATAAAATGGATCTCCCCCTGGTGCACCTAACCATTGCAGAAAATTTGGCATGGTTGATTTATGCACAATGACTTCTGGGGTTGAAAATCCCGGTACTGAGGCAAAGTAGCTTTTCACTAGTTCCACTCTGCTTTCTTCCGAACCATCCCGCCAAGCTTGAATCGCTTTTTGAAAAAACATCCGGTTAGAAAAGCTGATAATCGCTACACCACCAGGTTTGAGGATGCGGTGGATTTCGGAAAAAACTGCCTCTGGATACTGTATGTATTGTACGGAAACGCAATTGATCACCGCGTCAAAATCTTGATCTGGTAAGGGTAGCTGGGGATGATCATTGAGATTTTGCACAAAATAATGATTTAGTCGGGGATTACGTGCTAATTCTTCAGCATTAAGTCCATGTCCCTCAACGTGGGCAAACTGCATTTGGGGCAGATGAGATACCCAACTACTCATCATATCGAAGATGCGTGTGTTCGGTTTGAGTTTGTCACGATATACATCTGTTAGCTGTTTAATAAACGCTTCATCGACATGAGTAACAAAACGAGGATCAGCATAAAACAGATTGTCATTTGTGTCATCTAGCTTCAGGCGTTGATTTGGTCGCAAAATCATAACTTAAATCTTTATTTTGGTGGATTTTTTCCCCAACTGAATTAATTTCAGTTAGGATTTTAATCGAGTAATTGGTATGCTGCTTTACATATTTTAAAGGCAGATTAACAATTAAATGAAATTTAGATCACAACATTCAATTCGTACTAATTAATGTTGTACAGAACCCGAGTATTTCCGAGTATATTGCGGTCAATCTATCTAGTGGTTAGATTGCCCTATGTCAGTTTGCTAATTTGGCTCCTGCCTTTACTGCTGTGCAATTCTGGGCAAAATAGCCTGATGGCACATGATGAAGGTTTTTATGCAGGGCGCGCCCGCCAGATGTTTGAATCTGGTGACTGGATAGCGCCTTGGGGTAGTGCCCATCATAAAACTCCAGGGTCATATTGGTTAATTGCTAGTTCTTATAAGTTGTTGGGAGTTAGTGAATTTACTGCCAGACTTCCGAGTGCGATCGCGGGAATTCTCTGTTTATTCACTATCTATGAAATCGGCAAAATATTATTAAGCAGCAAGGTAGCATGGCTGACAGCTACTATTTTAAGTGTGGAATTTCTGTGGCTACAATCATGTCGCTTAGCCGCTCCTGATATTCCCATGATTTTTTTGGTGCTTTTAGCTATTTTGTCTTTGCTCAAAGCCGAACTATCTCCTCAACAAAGCTATTTTTGGCTTTTTATTGCTGGGTTAAGTTTTGGTTTGGGTTTCTTATTAAGAAGCTTTGTGATTTTTTTGCCAATGGTGGCTTTATTACCTTATTTAATTGGGGAGCATCGCCGTCATCATCATCTGGCTAACCCAATGTTGTATTTAGGTTGGGCGGTGGGTTTAATTCCGACATTAGCTTGGTTGTGGTTGAGCTGGTTGCGCTACGGTGATCAGAGTTTTGGGCAATTATTAGGGTTTGTGGTGGAGCTAGGTTCGGAAGACCGCAACCATAATGGATTCGTATTCTATCTCTGGAATATTCCTTTAAAATCTTTCCCTTGGTTTTTTTTCAGTATTTTAGGATTGGCTGTGGTTCTCCGCCGTCCGATTCCGCGCTACCAGTTAATTTTAGTCGGTTTTCCCTTGGTTTTATTAACTGAACTGAGCATTTTCTCCACTCGTCTTTCTCACTATGCTCTTTGTCTTTATCCCTTTGTCGCAATGCTGGCTGCTGTGGGTTTAAATTGGCTGGGTAACATTTATCAAACAGGATATACACACCAAACTAAGTCTTTGCCCCAGAAAAATATATTACTCTCATTTGTAAGCCAGGCGAGGAATTATCTTCCCCGTAACCTGAGTTACGCCTTGGGAGTCCTGAGTATTTTATTGTTGCTAACAGGGATATTAGCTCTGATTTACGGTGATGTTTATCTCGAACAACGTGCAAACTTATGTTTGATTTTGGGATTAGGTTGGTTAATTGTACCTTTGATGTGGATTGCTCGTAACCACTTTGGGCAAAAGTTCTTGAGTGATAGTTATTGGATAGCGAGTTGGTTAATTCCCTGTTGGCTAACTTTAGCTATGGCTGGTAACTTAGGCTTGTTAAGTGACTATAACCCAGCTTTTAAGGCATTTTTCCAACAGCCCGCGATCGCCTCTATTTTACAAACTCATCCTGTCTCTTTTGCCCAAATAGAAGATAAAAACTCTACACTGCTGAATTTCTACACCCCCATTCCCGGCTCCAGAGTAGCTGCTATTTCTCAATTATCACCTTTGAGCTATGCTTGGATATCTGCACCAAACAACCAGCAATTATCCACGCCTTACCGCGTTATTGCTACACTACAAGAGTACCAGCTGATTCAAGTCCTGCCCTAAGACAGATGGCACTCAGCTGTTGCAAACCTGGACTCATCTAGTTAAAATAATATTACGCACACTAAATAATTGGTTGATATGGTGTCTATATCTAAGGATTCTGAAGTTTTACAGTCGTGGCAGCAAGTTCTGGCACCATATAACATTGGTTACAGAATTAAGTTGCTCTCACAACTGCTGACTCGCAAGTTTACGGAAAAGCTAGAACCTTTCGGATTGACACCGTTTCACTGGTTAGTATTGTGCTGTTTGTGGCAAGAAGACGGTTTACCGACTTCCAGTATTGGCGACAAACTCAAACAGGTGGGAGGGACTTTAACTGGCGTATTAGATCGGATGGAAGAACGCGGTTTAGTCCGTCGCGAACGGGATGCTCACGATCGCCGCATCTGGCGAATTTGGCTAACGGATGCTGGGAAGGAATTAGAGACAGTTTTACCGCCCCTAGCCGCAGAGTTGCGTGATGAAGCCATGTCTGGTATTTCCGCCTCTGAGAAAGAATTATTTTCCCAGTTATTAAATCGGGCGATCGCGAATTTGAGTTGAGGGGCTAGGGATTAGCGGCTAGGGGCTAAAACAAAGTTATTGAATCTAAACTAATTATGCTGAAACTTTACGGTGGTATTCGTAGTCGTGCGTCAATCATCGAGTGGTATCTAGAAGAATTGGGAATTCCCTACGAATTTGTGCTTCTGGATATGCAATCAGGTGAACATCTTCAGCCTGAGTATTTGAAAATTAACCCAATGGGCAAAGTTCCAGCAATAGTAGATGGGGACTTCCAGATTTGGGAATCAGGAGCAATTTTGTTGTATCTTGCCGATAAATATAGCAAAACACCACTTTCACTGGAAGAGCGTGGTGTTTTGTCGCAGTGGGTATTGTTTGCCAATGCTACTCTAGGCCCTGGAATTTTTGGCGAAGAGAATCGAGAACGGGAAATGCCTCGTTTGTTAACTCCCTTGAATAACATTTTCGAGCAGCAACCTTTTTTACTGGGTAATGAATTTAGTGTTGCTGATGTAGCCGTGGGATCTGTTCTAAGTTACATTTCGCTCCTGCTGAAGCTAGATCTTAGTTCTTATCCAGCCGTATCGGATTATATCAAACGCATCTGTGAACGTCCGGCATTTTCTATTGGTAAACGAGCTTAACTAAATTTTCACAGTAATATTACTCAATTTTAATAAATAAAAAACAGCAGGAAGTAATGCCAGTAGGAGAGCGAAAAATTTTCAGGCAGGTGAGGGGCGATTGGGTGATGTTTGGATTTGTCTTGGCTTGAGTTTGCCGTGTCAGGCGTAGACGCGTTCGCGGAGCGTATCGTTCGCGCAGCGTCTCCCCTTGGGAGAAGAGAAGCGGCTTGTCGTCAGACATCGCTCCTAAAAGAACTTCATCTCTCAAAGCCAATACTATCCTGATTGTGAGAAAGCAGAGTACCGATCCAGCCTTGGGTAAGAAAATTTCTTAAGAAATGGCGACAAAGTAAAGGCTCTTCATCGCTTGTGGTAAAGCTTTCACTAGCCATTACCGCACAACTTCCTTGCTCAGTCGCGGCTTTTTCTCCTGGGGGACGGCGATCACGTAAGGGACATGAATGAAGTGAGAAGAGTTTGAGGCTCTAATTACACTTCATCCTAAATAGGTGTAATACTTTTACAAAGTGAGTTTATCTTTGTGGAGACTGCAAACGATTATCCCGATGCGATAGTTTAAGGTTTTAGTGTCCAACCGGGGACGATAGCTCTCGCATTTACACGTGATTGAACACTTGATGACCGATTCAACAACCAAGCGTGAAATTGTCCAGAACTATTACGCCACATGATATCAGTGACACCATCACCATTAAAATCTCCTACTCTTGCCAGACTCCAATCAGCAGAGACGGGGGTATCAACATTAACCCCTGATTCTGTTGAACCATTAACTGCGGAAAGCCATGTATGAACTTGACCTGTTGTACTCTGCCATAATAAATCATCCCGACCATCACCATTGAAGTCACCAAAACCCTTTAGTGTCCAACCGGGAACGATAGCTCTCGCATTTACACGTGATTGAACACTTGATGACCGATTCAACAACCAAGCGTGAAATTGTCCAGAACTGTTACGCCACATGATATCAGTGACACCATCACCATTAAAATCTCCTACTCCTGCCAGACTCCAATCAGCAGAGACGGGGGTATCAACATTAACCCCTGATTCTGTTGAACCATTAACTGCGGAAAGCCATGTATGAACTTGACCTGTTGTACTCTGCCATAATAAATCATCCCGACCATCACCATTGAAGTCAAACTTGTTTGATACCTGACCAGAATTTTGAGAGGTATAAGTTACTCCAGATTGAGGAGTACCTTTTTGCGTTTCAATGAATCCAATTGGAATTGATTCACCAGCGTAAGTACCAACAGTGTTTGTCTTTTGGAATGAGAAGTGTAAATGATCCGGAGGATTCCCGCAAACCCAACCTGTATTACCTGATTTACCAATAATTTGTCCTTGACTAATTGTTTCACCCACAGACACATTTACTTCACTTAGGTGGAGATAAAGAGATGAGATATTATCTCCATGATCGATAACGATATAGTGAGCGTTGTTAGCATATCTATAATCGCAGCCACTAGCTATATCTGTTTTGCCTTTGGAAGACCTGATGACTTTCCCTGGTGCAACTGCTGCTACAGCTTGTCCAACACTCATTCCAAAATCTACAGCGTACTTATTGTAATAGTCTGAATGAGATCCTTGAAAATATGTCTGAGTAACTTGATACTTTAATCCAATAGGGTAGGGCAAATAAAAATTCGATTGTGTACTCTGGGCAACGCTCACTCTTGAAGTTAATAAGCTCAATGTAGACAAGCCTAAGATTGCACTAGTCAATACCAATGCTACTTTTTGATATTTTTTCATTTTTTAAGTATTTAAATTTACGTATTGATTTGCAATTAACTACTTTTATAACAGTGTATTTATAGCCTCTAAAGAAGTTTACTTAAAAAATATGTTGCTAAAAAGGTTTAGTAAATTTAAGTATTACTACTTGACTAATAATCCTGTTAACAAGTAAAAGTAACTAGCAGTGTAGTTCTGTATGTACCTTGCTTAGGTATCTAGGTGTAGCGAACTGCAAACAGAGAGCGATAAAACTGCAAATAAGGCGATTTTGAAACCACATTCTCTGCAAATAAAGGGGGTCTCAAAACCACAATAAATGCAAATGAAACTGCAAACATAATTTTCAAACTGCAAACAAGGGTTTTCAAACCACATTAACTGCAAATAAGCCGTAACCCTTACTGTAACTGGCTTAGGGGATTTATTGCCTCAATTGTGTCCATCTTTTACGAACTTTTAAGCCGAACACTTATGCCCGAATATTGTGGTTTAATCTGAACGATATCCGTCCAATTTAATTATGAATTAGGTTTTTGGGAGCAAGTACCACTAACTCATTTATTGACTTGGTAAAGACTCTGAGTTTAAGACTAGAGCGAAAGTAATATTCTTTAATTTGGACAGTTTCATCCCAAAGGTACATATAAAGCTAAAACTCTTACTGGCTAATGATTACAGGCTATTTGCAGTTAATGTGGTTTCAAAATCGCCTTGTTTGCGGTTTGAAGCGTTTATGTTTGCAGTTCGCTACACCTATTGAGCATCATCAAGGATAGTTCCTTCAACTCTTGCCCCTTCAAAGCTAATCCAAAGGAGGTCAGTATCAGTAAAATTAACATCGAGCAAACAAGCGTTATCGAAGACACTTCCTCTACATTTAGCCCCACTAAAATTAGCAAAACTCAAATCGCAATACTCGAAATTGATGTAAGTCACATCGGCATCCTGAAAGTTTGCATTTCTGAGAACGGCATATCTTAGAAGGCTATAACGTGGAGAACATTCTCTACCATAACCCCCACTGAGATCGGCAGCAGTGAAGTTAACTCCGCTCAGGTCAGCTCGTTCCAAGTTAATTTCTCTTAACACAGCACCACTCAAATCGGCTCCGTTCAAGTCAACTCCAGCAAAATCACGCTCTCCAGCAGCGTAACGCTCCAACAACTCAACCGCCGTCATCTTCCATCTCATAAATTAACCTTTGATTTACCCTCGTTTCTTCGATTAGATTATGCCCTCTCGTAATCATGTTTTGCTCAGGTAAGTCAAATTTAAGAAGTATAGAAATGTACTAAGTAAAATCCTTTGCTGGTAAAGTTTTCAGCCGCCAATGCTGCATAATAAAGATGCGAGACATTGCCTTTCAAAACCATTGATAAGTCTCGGCTATGGAAATAAAAGTAAGAAATTGGGAGCTGGATTTTCTTACTTTTGTATTGTTTCTATCTGCACCTTTCTTGTGATCGCCCGTGAGGCACGACCGAGCAAGAAAGTTTTTATCCGCCTTTACAGGGCTAGGAAGTCTATCTGTAGAATTAGCTACAATCACCCAGTTGGGTGAAGTACTGTAAAGTTTTGTTTGGCGATAATAATACTACGCATACGAAGGGAACGATATATAAAAGCTAGTAATCAAATATTACGTACTCTAAATAAAAACTATCGTAACAATCATTGAGTTAGGGGAGTCAACAATCATGGGCGCAAATACTGGCAACGGGCACAAAAAAGGCAATACCTCTGTGATAGAGCAAGAACTAATTACTGATGTAGAGAGTTTAGAGGCTGTTAGTGCCAACACTTCCGCTCCTCCAGAAGCAACCGTTGTAACTCCCGAAGCTCCAACAGAAGCGGAACAGCCAAAGACAGATATAGAGAAAAAAGACCAGAAAAAACGGAAAAAACCGATGGGTTTGATTTTAGCTGGCGTGGGTTTAGGTGCGATCGCCGCTGGTGGTTTTGGTTATAACTATTGGCAATATGCTTCTAGCCACGAATCAACAGATAACGCAACTGTGGTAGGAAATATTCACCAAGTTGCTAGTCGCATTCCTGGAACTGTCAGCCAGGTACTAGTGAATGATAACCAACTCGTGCAACCAGGACAGTTACTAGTAAAACTCGATCCACAAGACTATCAAAGTAAAGTACAGCAAGCGCAAGCCGCCCTAGAAACTGCTAAAGGTCAGGCGCAAGCTGCACAAGCGAATATTGCTTTAGCTTCACAAACCTCCAGTGGTAAAACCACTCAGGCGCAAGGAGATGTCAGCAGTGCTGTAGCCGCAATTTCCACAGCGCAAGCCGCAGTTAAAGAAGCACAAGCCGGGATACCCGCCGCCCAAGCTGAAGTGCAACTAGCACAAGCCGGGATACCCGCTGCCCAAGCCCAGGTAGCACAGGCTAATGCAAATTTGGCAAAAGCCCAAGCAGATTACAACCGTTACAACAGCTTGTTTAAAGAAGGCGCAATTCCTCGTCAGCAGCTAGATACAGCCAGAGCCGCTTATGATGTGGCTGTAGCACAGAAGAATGCTGCGGTTCAAGGAGTAGAACAAGCACAAGCCAAGTTAGCTTCTGCAAGAGTTGGTGTAGCACAAGCCCAGTCGCAACTTGCACAAGCACAAGAAGGTGTCACCAGCGCCCAAGCGAAACTGGCTGCATCTAAAGGCGGATTGCAACAAGCCACCGCCACTGGACAAGATACTGCTGTTAAACGTAGTCAGTACGAAGCAGCAAAAGCCGCGATCGCTCAAGCCGAAGCATCATTAAAAGACGCACAGTTGCAGCTTTCTTACACCAATATTGCTGCTCCCAGTGCTGGACGAGTAGGTAGAAAAAATGTAGAAGTTGGTAACCGGGTGCAAGTCGGAACACCATTAATGGCGATCGTCGATAACAGCTATTGGGTAGTAGCGAACTTCAAAGAAACCCAATTGAATCGGATGCAACCAGGGGAACCAGTAGAAATCAAGCTGGATGCTTTTCCCAATCACCCATTTATAGGTCGGGTTGACAGTCTTTCGCCTGCTTCCGGTGCGCAGTTTGCTTTATTACCACCAGATAACGCCACTGGTAACTTTACCAAAATCGTCCAACGCATCCCAGTCAAAGTAATTTTTGAGCAAAAGAGTATCCAAGGATATGAGTCACGGATTACACCTGGGATGTCTGCGGAAGTTAGCGTAGAGGTGAAATAATTCTTTTGTCATTTGTCATTCTTACAAAGTTCTGTTCGCCGGACACCGGCGCTCAACGCCACTTGCTTTCCGACGCAAGGCGACAGGAACGCAGTGGCTCGACTTTGCGCTTTGTCATTTGCTAATTAGTTATAACCAATGACCGGTGACTCTTGACAGCAGAAAATCATACTATATGCGGTAAATTACTTACTCTTAGGGAACTCCAAAAAATAAATTATTCCGTTAAAGTCGTTGACTGTTGACTATTAACCGTGAACCGTCAACCGTTAACTGTGAACAATAACAATCGAATATTTTTTTACGAGTAAGTCCCTTAATTTACTTTGAACCCCACCCCGCCAAAGCTATGCTTTGTATGCCATTTGCAAAAGCAAGGATGGCTAAAAGGTGGGGAACTTTTATCATGGTAAATTTCCTGGTGCTATTTAGCTATCACAAATGACGAAAACAAAGCTGCTTCTACCTGCATTAAAATCAAAAAACTATCGCCTATTTTTTGCCGGACAAGGTATTTCCCTAATTGGGACTTGGATGACACAACTAGCGACGATTTGGCTAGTTTATAGTTTAACCAACTCCCCATTACTCTTAGGAGTTGTGGGATTTACCAGTCAAATACCCAGCTTCTTTCTTGCTCCCTTTGGGGGTGTTTTTGTAGACCGTTTTTCGCGCTATCGTACCTTAATTGCTACGCAAATTATGGCGATGATTCAGTCGTTAGCATTGGCGGTGCTGGCGTTAACGGGAGTAATTCAGGTGTGGCACATCATTGCTTTAAGCTTATTCCAGGGATTTATTAACGCCTTGGATGCACCAGCCAGACAAGCATTTGTGCCAGAACTAGTGGAACGGCGAGAAGATTTAGCTAATGCGATCGCCATTAACTCAACCATGATTAATGGGGCGCGATTAATTGGCCCCGCGATCGGGGGTTTAATCATTGCGAGAATTGGCGCTGCTTACTGTTTTCTTATCGATGGTTTAAGCTATATTGCTGTGATTGCTGCCTTATTAGCAATGACCATTAAACCTTGGCAAATACCAGTAAATAGTGGCAATCCCCTACAAAAAGTTAAAGAGGGATTTGTCTATGCTTTTAGCTTTCCGCCAATCCGCGCGATTTTATTACTATCAACTTTAGTCAGCTTAATGGGGTTACAAAATACGATTCTTGTCCCGATTTTTGCTGAAGAAATCCTCAAAGGTGGTGCAGAAACATTAGGCTTTTTGATGGCAGCTTCTGGAGTAGGAGCTTTATCAGGTGGGATTTATCTAGCTACAAGGCAAACAATATTAGGCATTGGCAAATTAATTGCCATAGCTCCAGCAATTTTAGGAGTTGGTTTAATAGCTTTTTCTTTCTCCCGATTTTTACCGCTTTCTTTATTCACAATGTTATTTGTCGGCTTAGGAACCATTCTCCAAATTGCTGCTAGCAACACATTTTTACAAACGATTGTTGAAGAAGACAAACGCGGTAGATTAATGAGCTTGTATACAATGTCATTTTTAGGTATGATTCCTGTAGGTAATTTATTAGGAGGTTTTTTAGCCAGTAACATTGGCGCTCCTAACACATTAATTATTGATGGAATAGCTTGTATTATTGGCTCTATCATTTTTGGTAGACAACTGCCTGCATTGAGGAAATTAGTTATACCAGTCTACGAGCAGAAAGGCATTTTAAAAGGTGTAGAATCTTCTGGATAAGAGATAGTTATTTGTCATTAGTCATTTGTCATTAGTCATTTGTCATTTGTCGTTTCCGCCTCATCCCCTTTCCGCGTCCCTAACCTAAAAATGGAGCAATTTTATGGCTAATACGGGTACCATCCAGCAGAATACTGCCCGACCACCAGAAAATATCCCTCTAAGAACTTGGATTGGTGTATTAGCCAGTATGCTAGGGGCATTCATGGCAGTTTTAGATATTCAAATTACTAACGCTTCATTACAAGAAATTCAAGCAAGTTTAGGCGCAACTTTAGAAGAGGGTTCTTGGATTTCTACTGCTTATCTAGTAGCAGAAATTGTAGTCATCCCGCTGACAGGATGGTTATCGCGGGTCTTTTCACTGCGACGCTATCTATTAGTAAATACTGTACTATTTATCTTTTTTTCTATATGCTGTGCTTGGTCGTGGAATCTCAATTCCATGATTGTCTTCCGCGCTTTACAAGGCTTTTCGGGAGGGATTTTGATTCCTTCAGCGATGACTGTTGTACTGACGACTTTACCCCCATCTAAGCAATCAGTAGGACTAGCAGCATTTGCAATTACCGCAGTTTTTGCACCATCAATTGGCCCGACATTGGGAGGTTGGTTAACAGAAAATTTTAGTTGGCAATATAACTTTTATATAAATGTATTTCCAGGTGTGTTGATGCTTACCGGAGTATGGTATGGCATTAAACAAGACCAACTGCAATTACAATTGCTGAAGCAAGGCGACTGGTGGGGAATTATCTCAATGGCTATTGGGTTAGGTTCCCTACAAGTTGTATTAGAAGAAGGAAGCCGCAAAGATTGGTTTGGTTCGCCTTTAATTGTCCGCTTAACTGTGATAGCGGTAATTTTTATCGGATTATTTTTAATCATAGAATTAACCCGGAAGCAACCATTTATTAATTTAAGATTGGTGTTGCGGCGGAATTTTGGGTTAGCCAGTATTGTTAATGTTTCCCTAGGGGTAGGATTATATGGTTCAATTTATGTTTTGCCTTTATATCTTGCCCAAATTCAAAAATATAACGCGCTACAAATAGGTGAAGTATTAATTTGGGCAGGTATTCCCCAATTATTTATTATTCCCTTTATCCCCAAATTAATGCAACGCATTGATGTGCGGTTAATGGTGGGTGTGGGGGTTTCTCTGTTTGCTATCAGTGCATTTATGAACGCAGGGATGACTTATCAAACAGGGTTAGATCAATTAAGATGGTCGCAATTAGTACGCGCAATGGGACAACCATTAATTATGGTTCCACTAAGTAGTATTGCCACAGCTGGATTGAATCCTAAAGAAGCGGGTTCAGCAAGTGGTTTATTTAATATGATGCGTAATCTGGGCGGTTCTCTAGGTATTGCTGCCTTAGCAACTTTATTAACTAACAGAGAACAATTTCACTCCAATAGATTAGGTGATAGCGTATCTTTATATAATCCTGAAACGCAACAGCGAATCGACCAAATGACCCAATATTTTATCAGTCGAGGAGCAGATTTGAGTACAGCGCAAAATCAGGCGATCGCATCTATATCTAATATTGTACGTAGAGAAGCCTTTGTCATGGCTTTTAATGATTGTTTTTACTTTATTGGCATTGCTTTATTATTAAGCGGGTTGGCGATTATTTTTATTAAAAAAGTTAAGGCTACAGGTGGTGCTGCTGCTGCCCATTAAATTCTGCTAAGTAGGGGAATTTTGGCAATAGGCAAGGTACTCATCCAGAGTGAGTTTCCTGACTGCTGCGGTCATAAGTTCTGTTACTTAATAATCACTCTCAAGCTATATTTTACCTCTATTTTGCGCGAGGACATTTGAGGATAAATCACGTCTAGTTAGCGATCGCCAAAATAAGTAGGGCATATGCCCCACTTTTTTAAATTTAGGCGGCGTGCTGGCGATACCACTCAATAGTATTCTTGAGTCCTTGCTGAAAGCTTACCTGAGCAGTGAAATTAAAAGCAAGCTTTGCTCGTTCAGTATCCAAACAACGGCGAGGTTGACCGTTAGGCTTGTCTGTTTCCCAAACAATTTCACCATCAAACTCCATGAGTTCACAAATCAAAGTGATTAAATCTCGAATCGAGATTTCCGAGCCGGTTCCCAGGTTCACAGGCTCAGAATCATTGTAGTATTGAACACCCATAACAATTCCCCTGGCCGCATCTTGAGAATAGAGAAACTCACGGGTAGGACTACCATCACCCCAAACCGGAAGTTTCTTTTCTCCTTTAATTTGGGCTTCGTGAACTTTGCGAATTAACGCCGGAATCACATGGGAGCTTTTAGGGTCAAAGTTATCTTCAGGCCCGTATAAATTTACAGGTAAAAGGTAAATACCGTTAAAGTTGTACTGTTGGCGATAAGCTTGTAACTGCACTAACAGCGCTTTTTTAGCAATACCATAGGGCGCATTAGTTTCTTCAGGATAACCATTCCACAGGTCATCTTCTTTAAAAGGCACAGGGGTAAATTTGGGATAAGCGCAAATAGTCCCGACACAGACGAATTTTTCTACTCCAGCTTGATAAGCAGCATGGATGAGTTGGGTTCCCATGATCAAGTTGTCGTAGAACAACTCTGCGGGTTTTTCGCGGTTAAGGCCGATACCACCGACGTGAGCCGCTAAGTGGATGACTATATCTTGTTGGTCAACTGCACGTTGGCTATTTTCCCAAATGCGCAGATCGCAATCACGCGATCGCGTGATTGTAATTTTTTCGCGCTCGGCGCCTGCTTGACACAGCTGATCTATTACCTGACGACCTAGGAAACCCGCTCCACCAGTAACCAGAATCCGTTTATTTTTTAATTCTAAGGCAGCCATATTTTTATCCTCGGCAGTGTGAATCAAAAGTGGAGAGCGCCCAGTTGTTGCCGAACCGTCGCAATATCACTCAGCACTGATGAACCGTTTCCATTAGTTGCGGTTACACCAAGTGCTTGTAAGTCTGCTTCCACCATCAGCCCTACCAATTCCTTAAAGGTAACCGATGGTGTCCAACCTAACTTTTGGCGTGCCTTAGTAGAATCACCAATTAATAACTCTACTTCAGCCGGACGAAGATAGCGCTCATCGAACTCTACATAATCTTGCCAGTTGAGATTCACATAGCCAAATGCTAAATCCAAAAATTCCCGTACTGAATGGGTTTCACCAGTCGCAATCACGTAATCATCTGGTTGCTCTTGCTGCAACATTAGCCACATTGCTCTTACATAATCCTTCGCATAACCCCAATCTCGTTTCGCATCCAGATTGCCCATGTAAAGTTTTTTCTGTTTACCAGCAACAATTTGCGCAACGGCTCTCGTAATTTTGCGGGTGACAAAAGTTTCACCTCTTCGAGGCGATTCATGGTTAAATAGTATACCATTGCAAGCAAATAACGAGTAAGATTCCCGATAATTTACCGTCTGCCAATGGGCATAAACTTTTGCACAAGCATAGGGACTACGAGGATAAAAGGGCGTTGTCTCACTTTGAGGTACTGCTTGGACTAAACCGTACATCTCTGAAGAACCAGCTTGGTAAAACCGCACCTGAATTCCTGTGCGTCGCTGGTAATCGCGGATTGCTTCCAGTAAACGTAGTGTTCCCATCCCTACCGCATCTACAGTGTATTCTGGTGAGTCAAAGCTGACTCTGACATGGGATTGCGCACCTAGATTATAGATTTCTTGTGGTTGTACTTCTTCTAAAATCCGGCGTAAAGTTGTACCATCGGTCAAATCTCCGTAGTGAAGAAACAACCGCACGCCCTCTTTGTGAGGATCTTCATAAATGTGATCGATACGGTCTGTATTAAAGGTGGAAGTCCTGCGGATAATACCATGAACCTCGTAGCCTTGCTCTAGCAAAAACTCACTCAGATATGAACCATCTTGACCAGTAATCCCGGTAATCAATGCTCGTTTCTGCTGCGTCATGCTTGGTGATTCCTTTGTTATCTTCGGTAAAAGAGTTACAGTTCAACTGATACAAGCTAGCAATTAATTACTCAATTGCCTAATGGGGAACCTACTAATCTTAACTAATACTGAGAATAAATAGTTACTAAATATACTTAAGTTCTAAATTTATCAGCCTTTTGATGTAGGTAAATTCAAAATTGTGGTTTTTTAGGAGGTATAAATTGGGAAATCTTTAGCAAAAGTTCATATAGCACGGAATTGTATGAAGCTTGCATAAAATTTATTGAGCGAGCGTAAAACCTCGATCCGTGGTTAAGGACATAAGTATAAGTAGAGATAAAGCGCAATGCTTTATCCCTACTACTTGTTATTTTCTGCTCATGAAACACAGAGACTTTCTGAAAATCAATTACCCATAAGCGATCGCACTGCTGCAACTCTTAAGTATTGTTCAGTACGCTCCGTTATTTTTGGGAACAATGACGACATCAATTGTTTTCAAGATGATCCACAAATCCAGCCAAAAAGTCCTAAATTTGACATAATGCAAATCTATTTGGACTCTTCGAGGATAGGGGATGTCATTACGTCCCGAAACTTGCCACAATCCAGTGATTCCTGGTCGGATAGTTAAAATCCGCTCGATGTGACAACCGTATTTTGGCAGTTCTTCCGCTACTAAGGGTCGCGGGCCGACAACACTCATGTCCCCTTTTAAGACATTCCAGAATTGGGGAAATTCGTCCAAGCTCGTAATGCGCAAAAACCGCCCAATTTTGGTAATTCGCGGGTCTTGTTTCAGCTTAAAACTGCTCTCAAATTCTTGCCGCATATCGGGGGATGTTTCCATCATTTGCACAAGAATTTCATCGGCATTGCTTACCATTGTGCGAAATTTAATACAATTAAAGGGCTTGTAGTTTTTACCTACCCTTTCTTGAACATAAAAAATCGGGCCTTCTGAGCTAAAAGCAATCAATAAGGCCAAGATTAAGTAAACAGGGAAAAATACGATCAAAACAAACAGCGAAAACACAATATCAAACAGTCGCTTGGCAAACTCTCCGTTTAAAGCTTGAAAAGACAAACCTTTGGGTTTTACCCTAGGAGTCTTTTTGTGTTGACCGCGTTTTAAAAAAGTACGCGCAGACGCATTAGCATCTTGCCGTAGTCCTCGCTTGCCGGAGAGGAGTGAGCTCTGGGCAGTCATCATACTCCTTAACAATCCACACCACACATAGTCCCAATCTTAAAGCTAAAAGGAGGTGCTTCTGGGTTTAATTTTCCAAAAGCCTACAAAAGAATTACAAAAATCCTGGTTTTTTCTGGCTGCACTGCTCTATAAAATTTAGATAGCGATCGCCAAAAACCTGTCGGGAAAACTGGCTAGCGTGCGATCGCAAATACTCCGGATTAAACGAACTTTGATACATTTCAAACTTTTCTACTGTCTCTACTAAAGCCGCCTCAGTTTGTGCTTTAAAGAAGATACCTGTTCCTGTATCGCCACAGGCGCGAATATCTCGTACAGTTTCTAATGCTCCCCCTGCACCAAAGGCAATTACCGGAGTACCACAAGCTTGTGCCTCAACTAAAGCAATCCCAAAATCTTCACAAGCTGCGTACACAAATGCCTTAGCTCTAGCCATGTATTTTTTTACTACATCATCAGGCTGCCATCCCAGTATTTCTATATGAGAACTTGCTATTTTCCGAAGATATTTCATCTGTGAACCTGTACCAATTACTACCAAAGGTTTTTGTAGTTGATTAAAAGCTTTGATAATTAGGGATACTTGCTTGTAACTGACTAACCGGGAAACTATCAGATAAAAATCTTCTTTCTCTGCCAAAAAAGGCATTGCTTCCACATTAACTGGGGGATAAATTACTTTTGCCCTTCGCCGATAGCAGCGCCAAATTCGACGAGCTGTATGCTTTGAGTTAGCAATAAAATAATCAACACGATTTGCTGATAATACATCCCACTGGCGCAACCGATGTAATAAATATCGCGTCACCCATCCAGCTAAACCACTTCCCACCCGGCTTTGTTGCAAATAATCAAAAGTTAAGTCCCAAGCATAACGCATGGGGCTATGACAATAACAAATATGTAATTGTTCAGGAGTGGTAATTACTCCTTTGGCTACAGCGTGAGATGAAGATAAAATAACCTCATACTGCCGTAAATCCAATTGTTCAATGGCCAATGGCAACAAAGGTAAATATTTTTGTACACCATTGCGCGCGTAGGGAAAGTTTTGCAGAAAAGTCGTGCCAATCTGACGCTGATATAAATAGCTTTCTTGATTGCAGGATTCAAAATCAATTAATGCAAATAAGTCGGCGTTTATATGATTCAGAATTTCTCGTACAACTAGTTCTGAACCTCCAGTGGCTTTAGGTGTCAGCCATTCATGAATCAGAGCATATTTTAAGGGCACAGCTAACGTAAATAGATGGAAAATACAGCAAGCAAATGGTGAGGTTAACTGAAAAGTTTTCCTTTGTAATTACGCAATGGAAAGCAACCCAGATTTTACTGAAGACGTAATTCTGAAAAAACAGGTTCCAGAGGAAGGCCGCAACCTGATAACCTCAAATAAAGACTAGGGATTAGGGATTAGGGACTAGGGGCTAGGGACTAGGGGCTAGGGACTAGGAACTAGGGATTAGGAATGATAAAGCATTACAAATTTGTTTTACACTAACCTCTAGCCTAAGCACCCCTAGCCCCTAGCTCCTAAATTCATAACGGATATCACAGGGGAATTTATGCGAATTTTGATCATGGGCGGGACTCGGTTCATTGGTGTTTACCTAACTCAACTGCTAGTAGAACAGGGACATGAGGTAGTGCTGTTTAATCGCGGTAATCGTCCTGCACCTTCGTTAGAGGGAGTAGGACAAATTATAGGCGATCGCACTGACGCTACCCAGTTAAAAGCAAAATTATCACAGGAAAAGTTTGATGTCATTTTTGACAATAATGGGCGGGAACTGGCTGATACGCAACCACTAGCAGAAATTTTTCTCCATCGTGTACAGCATTTTGTCTACATGAGTTCTGCTGGAGTATATCTGAAATCTGACCAAATGCCTCATGTAGAAGGCGATCCTGTAGATCCTAAAAGTCGCCATCGGGGTAAGCATGAAACAGAAGCTTACCTAGCTGAAATTGGCATCCCCTTTACCTCAATTCGTCCAACTTATATTTATGGGCCACATAACTATAACGATTTGGAAAGCTGGTTTTTTGATAGAATTGTCCGCGATCGCCCCATCACCATCCCTGGTAACGGTTTGCATATCACCCAACTCGGTCATGTTAAAGACTTGGCAAAGGCAATGACTCAAGTTATCGGTAATCAGCAGGCAGTAGGCCAGATTTACAATATATCAGGCGATCGCTTTGTTACTTTTGATGGTTTAGCCCGTGCTTGTGCCCAAGCCGCAGGTAAATCCCCCGATGCTGTCAAAATTGTCCATTACGATCCGAAAAAATTTGATTTCGGTAAGCGTAAAGCTTTTCCTCTGCGGGCGCAACATTTCTTTGCATCAGTGAATAAAGCTCAGACCGAATTGGGCTGGAAGGCTGAGTATGATTTGATATCCGGGCTAACTGATGCCTTTGAAAATGATTATTTAGCATCTGGGCGAGACAAAGCTGAAATTGATTTTTCTGTGGATGAAGAAATTTTACAAGCCCAGAGTCAATAGTTAATAGTCAATAGTCAGTTGTCAGTTGACCAATGACTATTGACCAATGACCAATGACCAATGACCAATGACCAATGACCAATAACTATTAACCATTGCCATAAAATCTATACAAGAATTATTGCAGGAAATATGCAGACAATATTGGTTACCGGAGGAGCCGGATTTATTGGCGCGAACTTTATTCTCCAAGCGAGAAAAGCGCAATGGGCTAATGTAATTAATTTAGATAAGTTGACTTACGCTAGTAACCTACAAACTCTAGCAGAACTAGAAACTGACCCAAACTACCATTTTATTCAAGGCGATATTGGCAACTTCGAGTTGGTCAATTATCTCCTGGAAAAATATCAGCCGGATGCAATTCTTAATTTTGCGGCAGAAAGTCATGTAGATCGGTCAATCCTCAGTCCCCATGACTTTATCCAAACTAATGTAGTCGCAACGTTTCAACTACTAGAAGCAAGTAGAATTTACTGGCAAAAACTATCATCGCTAAAACAACAGCAATTTCGCTTTTTGCATGTATCTACAGATGAAGTATACGGCTCACTCCAACCACAAGACCCAGCCTTCCGAGAAGATACTCCCTATGCACCTAATAGTCCCTACGCAGCATCTAAAGCCGCATCTGACCATTTTGTCCGAGCATACTATCACACCTATGGGTTGCCGACTTTAACAACAAATTGCTCAAACAACTATGGGCCTCGACAGTTTCCGGAAAAACTAATTCCTTTAACTATTCTCAACGCTTTAGATCATCAACCACTACCTATATATGGGGACGGTCAAAATATTCGCGATTGGCTTTATGTTATCGACCACTGTGAGGCTATCTATCTTGTTCTCCAACAAGGTAAAGTTGGTGAAACTTATAATATCGGTGGTCTTAATGAACAAGCTAATTTAACAGTTGTCGAGAAAATTTGTGCTATTTTAGATGACTTAGCTCCCCAATCTAATTTCCATTACTCTTCTTTGATTACTTTTGTTAAAGACCGTCCGGGACACGACCGAAGATATGCAATTGATTGTAGTAAAATCACCCGTGATTTAGGCTGGCGACCTCAAGAAAATTTTGACAGCGGATTATTAAAAACAGTTCAATGGTATTTAAATAATTCTGTCTGGGTTGATCAGGTGCGCTCAGGTGCATATAAAAGTTGGCTGAAACAAAATTATGAAAATAGAAAAGCTTAATAATTTCGGCTAAATTAACTTCAATTATTTGTAATTTTTCAAACATTACAAATGACAAATGACAAATGACCAATGACAAATATTATGAAAGGAATTATTTTAGCAGGTGGCTCTGGTACACGTCTTTATCCTCTCACCTACGCTGTTAGTAAACAGCTGATGCCTGTGTACGATAAGCCGATGATTTACTATCCCTTATCTGTATTGATGCTGACAGGAATTCGGGAAATTTTAATTATTTCTACTCCTAATGACTTACCTTTATTTGAGAAAATATTGAAAGACGGAAGTCAGTGGGGTTTGCAGTTTAGTTATGTTGAGCAGCCTCGACCCGAAGGATTAGCACAAGCTTTTATTCTGGGCAAAGATTTTATTGCTAACGAGTCAGTATGCTTAATTTTAGGTGATAACATTTTTTATGGACATGGTTTAACAGAAGTGTTATCTAGGGCTGCAAGTCTGAAAAAAGGAGGATTAGTTTTTGGCTATCAAGTCAAAGATCCAAGTCAATATGGAGTCATTGAATTTGATAGCGAGGCAAGGGCAATTAGTATAGAAGAAAAGCCCTTATATCCTAAGTCTAAATATGCAGTTCCCGGTATATATTTTTATGATTCTCAAGTAGTGGAAATCGCTGCTAGCCTTCAGCCTTCTGCTCGTAATGAACTAGAAATTACTGATTTGAATACAGTTTATTTGCAGCAAGGGCTACTACGAGTAGAAATTTTAGGTCGAGGATATGCCTGGTTAGATACTGGTACTCATGAATCTTTACATCAGGCGGGAAACTTTATTCAAACACTTGAAGAACGCCAAGGTTTAAAAATAGCTTGTATTGAAGAAATTGCCTATACCCAAGGATATATTAACTCATCTCAACTTCGTCAATTAGCTGAATCTATGGCTAAGAGTAGTTATGGTCGTTACCTCATGTCAATTTTGGAAAATGAGCAGAGTTATGCAACCATAGAACAAAAAACTCGATGGTAAAAATCATGTTTAGATGAGAATTTATTAACCAAAAACTATGAAGTGTAAATAATCAAGGTATACAATGCAAGTTAAACAGACAGAAATTCCTGATTTACTAGTGATTGAACCGCAAGTATTTGGAGATGAACGCGGTTACTTTTATGAAAGTTATAACGAAAAAGCATGGCTGGAAAAGACAGGTATTGCTGAGCATTTTGTCCAAGATAATCATTCCCGTTCTGCCAAAAATATCTTGCGTGGTTTGCACTATCAAATCAAGCAGCCTCAAGGAAAACTTGTCAGGGTAGTAGTAGGGGAAGTATTTGATGTAGTTGTAGATTTACGCAAAAGCTCCACAACTTTTGGTCAATGGGTTGGTATACATTTGACAGCGGAGAATAAACGGCAGCTTTGGATACCAGTAGGATTTGCTCACGGTTTTCTGGTGCTTTCGGAATATGCGGAATTTTTGTATAAAACTACAAACTACTATGCACCTCAGTATGAACGCACTCTTCTGTGGAATGATCCGGATTTAGCGATCGCCTGGCCAATACAAACAGAACCAATTTTATCAGCTAAAGATAACGCGGGAAAACTACTGCGAGACGCAGAGGTATATCCATGAGAATTCTCTTGACAGGTGTAACTGGACAACTAGGTTGGGAATTGCAACGTACCCTCATGACTATAGGTGAAGTGATACCTGTAGGGCGTAGTGTGAGTAACCCAAGTTTACAAATGGATCTAACTCAAGTAGATACTATTCGCCGTATTATTAGGGAAATAAAACCAGATTTAATTATCAATCCGGCGGCTTACACAGCAGTAGATAAAGCCGAAACAGAACCAGAATTAGCAATGGCGATTAATGGGATTGCGCCCGGTGCGATCGCTGAAGAAGCCAAGCGAATAGGTGCAGCACTAATACATTACTCTACAGATTATGTATTTGATGGCAATAAAAATACTGCATATACCGAGCAAGACGAAACCAACCCGCAAAATATTTACGGTAAAACAAAACTCGCAGGTGAACAAGCGATCGCCGAAGTTGGTGTACCCCATTTAATTTTCCGTACCAGTTGGGTTTACAGCCTGCGGGGTAAGAATTTTTTACTCACTATGTTAAGATTAGCTCAGGAACGTGAAGAAATCAGAGTAGTTGACGACCAAATCGGCGCGCCTACTTGGAGTCGCATGATTGCTGAAGCTACAGCCCAAATTTTATCTCAAGCTCCAGAGAATATCTCTGATTTTTTAGCCAATAAAGGTGGATTATATAACTTAACAGCAACTGGACAGACTAGCTGGTATGGATTTGCCAAAGCAATTTTTGAACTTGAGGATAGAAAGAGCGATCGCAAGTTGCAAAGGTTGATTGCGATTCCCTCTAAAGAATATCCCACACCAGCCAGCAGGCCAGCTTATTCTTTATTAAATACTCAGAAATTATCTAATAATTTTGGGTTAGTTTTACCACCTTGGGAAAGGTGTTTAGATTTGCTACTAAATCTTAATAATTAGCAATAAAAAGGTTAAATGGTGTTACTAACAACTTTAGATCGTAGCTTTCGTGAGGAACTCAGGCGTGTTCAGGAGGAGAATAGAATGCCGTATATTACAGGTTTTGAGCGAGATGGAATGGTAAAGGCGACTTGTGAGTCGGTAATTGAGGTTTTAGAAACGCGCTTTGAAGCCATCCCAGGAGAATTAAGCATTCGTATTCAACAAATAGAAGACCTTGCTGTGCTAAAGCGGCTACTCAAACAGTCAATTACCATTGCTTCTGTAGAAGAGTTTATACAACTACTGGATGAAGTGCGTAGACCGCAGGGCTTGCCGCAGGCATCGCCTCAGGGAGAGTAGCAAAGCTAATCGCCACCCACAAAATGATCGCATTCTCTAAATAAAGCAGTACATTATCTATCCTTACCTGAAATTGTTAGTGTTGTTATAAACTGAAACCAGGTTCTCGCATATACTCTGACTTTTGAACACCAAAATAATTCAACATAGCAGGAGCGTATTCAAGATAATCAACAGTTGTACTACTAGCTGAGCTAGTTTTACTATTAAAAATTATCAAACTACCTTCAGGACAGTGACATCCAGAGTGATGATCTTCAACATTAAACTTAACAAAACCTAGTTGCGAATAGGTAAAATACTGTCCTTGTATAGCATAAAAAGTAGCATTAGGTTCTAAATAAGTTGTTAAAGTAATAACATTTCTATTTAAATCTATTTTCATGTTTATATTCTCTAAAGTTTTTACAGAATCCTTAATTTCATAAAAACACTTCTCAGCATCTGGAAAACTTGAAAATTCTAGAGAATACTGAGGGACCATGCCAGCTTCTACTCTATATTGAAAATTGCTGCTTGTAACTTTATCTATGAGTTTTCTTGCATCATCTAACCTGAAATCATGATTGATCAGCTGCTGTACTCCCTCTGGCAATTTGATATTTGCATTTTGTCCCATACTACTAACAATAACTAAGATCCTATCTGTGCTTTTGGAAAATTCAATTAGCTCATGTAAGTAGTAGTCCAATAAATCAAGCGACTCGATGATTTCATTCGAGTATTTATCTACCCAATCTTGGTCATACGCTTTTGAATGATAATCATTAGGAAAAAGTGCATACCAATAGCGATGCATATTGGCTGCAACGTGATTAGTGAACAATATTGCTAACTCAGGCTCATGTTTCTGTAGCTGATGAATAAACATATCAGCCATCAGAGGAAACTGTAAGTTTCTTAATCTTTCTTTATTAATCTTCTTAAATAATATTTTTGATACCAATTTAACAGCATCAAACATTGTTTTTAAACGTATTCCATATCTTGGTGAATTCCATATTGTAGCTAATGTTTCCTGGAGTGGAGTCTGTAGAGTCGAGATCCGGGAATTCAAAGATGTTGCTTTGAGATTTAACTTTTGAAATGCTTGATAATAACTAGGTTTAGTAAATACATCTACCGCAAAACAATCAGGAATCACAAATTGATAGTTATCACTCTCTGCGTATGATGATGCTGGTGAAGAATGTAGTGTATTTACTAATCCAACTTTAAATCCATTTTGTGCCAGCACTTTCCAATACAATGGAAATTTTGGGGGTTTTGGGTCGTTATACCAATGAATTTGATGTAACTCATAAGGCAATCCAGTATTGCATGAAGCCCAGGTCTGAGATGGATATAGAAAAGACTCATCAACATCCTTAACTAAAGTTTCTAAAACCAGAGAATGGTCTAGTAAATATGATATAGATGAATTAGATTTTCGTGATTGATAATATTTGAATATTCTCAGAGGGATTTCGTTAGCTTCAACAACAATAACCTTTTGAATCATTTGCTTTACCTCATTGGATTTAAAAGTTTGGTTCAGAACAATTTCCATCCATGTTTATTGAAAAAATAAAAAGCTGACTGAATATTAATCAGTGTCAGTTTAAGTGATTTATATGAGCCTTTAGCCCAATGGTGAAAAATATGAACATTGGGATAAAATACAGTCCGATATTTTTTAGCCATCCTCAAAGTTATATCAGCATCTTCCAGATACATAAATATATTTTCGTCAAAGTACCCAATTTCATCTAAATACTTTCTCCGAAAGAGCATAAAACATCCAGAAAGATATGTAACATCCATCACTTTCTCATATCCAGTTTCTCGCATTTCATAACGCTCTAAATAATTCTTTATGAAAAACTGAAATGTCTGCGGAATAAATCGCCTGACAAAAAGTAAGAAGAAACTAGGATAATTTTTACAAAGATATTGTATTTCACCTGAAGGATAATAAATTTTTGGAGATATTAAACCAATATCTTGGTTATAATCAAGGTGTTTAATTAACTCTGGTATGACATTTATTTCAAAGAAAACATCTGGGTTTAATACTAAATGATAGTCAGCAGATGGCAGCAATTTTAATGCTAAATTATGAGCTTTGCCAAATCCTAAATTATTACCATCATTATAATGATAATCAACATGATTAAGGTTGTGAAAAAGATTTTTTAATACGGGTGATGGTGAATTATCAATTACACATAATTTAAATTTAATATTTGTATTTAAAAGAGATTTTACTGCATCTTCAATCATGTCAGAATTATTGTTGTACAAAACTAGGGATGCAGTTAAAGTTATTTGGTCTTTCATGATTTTTGAGCCTTTAACTATCAACTTTTTGCCTAAATAAATAATGAATTTTTGGCAAAAATATCAGTAATATAAGTTTACATGCTGAGTAAGCAATAAAAAAGCCCATTGCCATAAAACTTATTTTTTTGTCTTTCCATAATTCGTAATAATTACTCATGTCGCCCATTCTCATTTTTATTTTATTACTACTGAGGCTTTTGCAATCCCTGGCTTTAAATACATAAACTAAAGGTAATTTTATTGTATAAATAAAATGATTGTCTAAACAAATTTGTGCCCACAAAAGATAATCTTCACAGTAATATTTTCTAGGGTGAAATCTATAAGTAAGATTCTTTTTTAGAAGTACAGATGGAGTTACAAATGGATTACTAAATAAAACTTTATTTTTTTTTATTATACGCAATTTAACTTCATCATTATCTAATGAATCAAAGCAGCATTCTTCTGTACTAAATATCCGATAACTATGTCCACATATTGACACATCAGGATTGTTAAGCATCAAGGAATACTGAATTGAAATTTTTTCTGGATGCCAAACATCATCAGCATCTAGAAAAGCAATATAATCTCCTTGTGCTATATCCCAACCTAAATTTCTAGCAATACTTGGTCCACTGTTTTCCGAAGTTTTCAGAACATGAATTGATAAATCTTGATGATGATAACTATAAGTTTCAATAGTCTCAATAGTTCTATCAGTACTACAATCGTCTATACAAATAACTTCAAGAACTTGATAAATCTGATTTTTCACTGAATTCAGTGTTCTGATAATAGTTTTCTCTGAATTGAAGCAAGGGATAATCACTGAAACTGGAACTTTGAGCATATAATAAATAGACAAAAATCACATAGGTTGGCCAAGCTGTTAGATAGTAGAAATTAAATCCATATAAAAAGAATGATAAAGCCGCTAATTCATTATATTTGCCGAGTTTATGAATAAAATAAATGTATACAACTATACCATATAAACCAAAATTAACAGCTAGAGAGGAAATATTAGAGTAACCCCTGACAATTGAAACATTGTCTATGTCACTTAAAGTAGTTCCATAAATACCAGTGAGAATTTCAATTAAATTATTAGAATTTGTGAACTCCTTTAAACCAGAATATCTATCGCTGAAGGTTTGATACAAATAATCAGGTACATATGCATCAAGAAAATATTTAACAAATAATATTTGAATTAACACAATTAGCATTGTATAAACTAAAAGACTATATTTAGATTTAAATAAATATCGGAAGCAATAAAATCCAATCAATCCGATTACAGCATAAAGTGAAACTAAGGAAAAACTTAAAATAAATCCCATAACACAAACCAATTTTATAAGAATTTTTTTGGTAATAAAGAAATAAACACCTACGGTAAAAGCAAAATATGACGGTTCTCTAGTGAAAGACGCAACTCGCAAGATACCACCACGAAAATCGAAAGCCGCACCTAATTCTTCTTTTCCTGTTCCTATGAAGTCATGTAACCAAGTAACATAAGCCTGATTTCCGGCTAGAAAGCTCAAATATTGGGAAAGACCAAACAAAACCAAAATAATTACAGATATGTCAATGATTTTAAGAAGTTTGTCTTTGTCGAAAAAACTATTAAGATAGAGAAAATAGCCGATCATAATCCCTAGCTTAACAACGTCAGCAATTAAGTAAAATTTGCTAGCCAAAGCAAATACATAAACAGGTATAACTATGATGATAATTCTGGTTACGTATCTAGGATAATTTGGCTTAAATATATATAGAGGAATTAAAAGATATGAAGGATAAAAAGAAACGCCTAAAATGTCAATTGAAAAGAGAGTCCAAAGAGACAGTAACGCTAAAACTTGATGCATTGCTTAATCCAATATTTTGTTATTAGTATGAAATAGATTAAAAAAGCTAAGACTTTGTTAGTTCCCAACTCTGTAGCAGCCTTGAAAACTTCTTTTCTGGTTTGATAATAAAAAAAATTTGAGACTCCGTCTGTTCTAACAATTGCGATCGCTTGGTTTAAGGGTCTACCTATAATTTTCTTTTTTGTCAGCCTGATAAATAAATGATAATCCATACAGTATTTGTATTGAGTAGAAAATAAAAATTTATCTAGAATTTTTTTCTTCATAAAAACAGTTGGGTGGTTTATATGTGGCATATAAAAATTAATTTTTTTAACATAATTAATATCAGCATCAATACTTGAGATAATTTTATTTGATACATAAAAGCATTTTCCGAAGCAGAAAGTTTGCAGATCCCTAGCAAATTCATTTACTATTGTGTTGAGCGTTGAGGTTTGAAAATAAAGATCATCGCTACTTAGTATACCGATGATGTCACCTGAACACAAATTTACACCTTTATTAAAGGCATCGCTTATCCCCCCATCCGGTTCACTTACCCAATAATCAATTTTGTCATCATACTTTTTAATAATATCTAGAGTGCCATCAGTTGAACATCCATCAATAATGACATACTCTATATTGGAATATGTTTGATTAATGACTGACTGAATCGTCTGTTCCAAATACTTTTCGCCATTTTTTACAACCGTTATTATTGAAACTAATGGTTTTTCTTCTAAACATTTTTGGGAAACTCTTTCACTACGTAAACTACCTTTATCAATAATTGGATTGTTTTCAAAGCTTGGCGGTTGTAAATTAGTAATATCCGCCATCATTTCTAAGTTTAATTTAGGTAACACAAAGGGGTGTTCGATAGGTAGCAGAAGATATAGATGATAAATAGTTTGCCAGTAGTTTCCTAAAACAAATTGTTGTGGAGTTTTTTCTATTTTTTTATTTTCTAACAATTGGATACCAGAAGCGCAGAGATAAATTATTATTTTGTGTCTGTTTTTGTCAGTAGTTTGATTCCTCATTAATGTAGTTTCTGTCCAACCATGATCTATGAGGTTTTGTTGGAATATTATCTGACTCCATGCATAACGTATATCAATATCATAAAGTTCATTGCTCTGGGTTAAACAGGTGAATGATTCCAAACCCTTCCAACCTAACAGATCTTCACTTTCATGTGAACCTGAATTGACTACTGCTAAAAAACGATTATCAGACCATAAACCATTCATAAATGATAAATAGGTTTGGAATCCTGGTAATGGTTCAGGTATCTCAGAATATCGGTTACTAAATAAGTTTTTAACTTGATGCAGCATTAATAGCATATGTAACTTCAAGTTTCTACTGGTGCTTATTGAATCTTATTTTCTTTGTAAATTCCTACAAATAATAGTTTATACAGTCTGTAATATTGGCAAGAAATTTCAAATTTTTAATATAATTTATCATTCACTGATTTCTGACAAAAATACTATCAGATTGTAAAATTTTTCCCGTTTTTGGATGGGAATTTTGTTCAATTGCTCCTGCATATATAAAGCCATATTTTATCAGTTCATTATATAAATTACCAAATAAAGGCTGCTCTTCGTAAAGTGCTTCAAAAGATGTTTCTATAATCAGTATTTGGCTACGTTTGATAGTATTTTCAGCGCCTCTAATTACTCTATCTTCATAACCTTGTACATCCAACTTAATTAAGATATTGTCGTTAATCTCTAGACTATCGATAATGTTATCAAGCGTATCAACTTTTACTTGGATGTTATTAGTATTCTTTGTATGTGGGTAGACTGTCTTATGCAAATCAGTCATTTTTAGGAAAGAAGAAGATGGTGTAAAAGTATTTTTTTCAAATGTCAAAGCTCCCGGTTTATCTCCTAAAGCAACATTAAATCCGGTAAAATGCTTACAAGCTGACATACAAGCCTGCAACCGCTCAAAACATTCAGGTAGTGGCTCAAAGGAATAAATTTTAGCTTTTGGTAGTATTGTATTTATCGTTAAAGCAAACTGACCACTATTTGCGCCAATATCAATGACTGTGTTTATATTAAGTGAGTGTAACCAGGGTTGATTGAGTTGTAAGAAGGTATTGGGAAGACCACCTCGTTGACGCAGCACAAAGAGTTGTGGATTTTCAATATAATGTGCTAGCGAATTAAGACGGCGGGTGAATTGACTGAGAAATGGCATGATTTTTGTTAGTAAATAGTTTTTTGTGCCAGCGAAAAGAAAAAATAGGGGTTTTTCTAAATAAACATCAAATGTTAGCAATTAATTGAAATTAGACTATTTTTTCTGCAAAATTATAAATATGTGATCGTTGGTGAATGGACTCCAAGGTTGGATTCCTGACTTTGCATTTAATTTGGCAATTTTCAGGTAAATTTTTGGGCTAAAAATATACAATCCCATCTTGAGCATCTGATTGAGATTTTCAAAATGTCCGGAGATAGCACGCCTTGATTTATGCTTTTTTATTTCCCAAAATAAAGTTGTAAAACCATGCTCTTCTGCAATTTTTTTGATGGCTTCAGAATTCCAAAATATATGATGCTCTAAAAACTTGACATACCACCAATCTTCCATACCATATTTTTGAGGCCAATAATTATCAGCATCTCCCGTTTCAATTAAGACATAACCATTGTCTTTAACAAGTGATGCAAGATTCTTAAAGACATTTTTAGGGCTATATAGATGTTCCATAATATCGAACATTGTAACTACATCATATTTTTCGCCACTCCATACTAATTGAGGAGCATCTATGAAATTTTGAATAAACTCTCCTTTGAGATAAGGCTGAAGTCCAGGGTACTGAATTATATCAAGTGCAGATCTTCTACCCTCTGTATTGGATAAAGCTTTAAGTAAATGTCCGTGAGATGCTCCAATATCAAGAATATCAAAAGGTTGATGATGATTTAGATTTTTTAGTAGTTGAGATTCATAAAAAAAATCGTAAGGTTCAGCCCATATTTTTCTTGACTCTTTGCTAAATACTTCTGCTAAAAATAATGCAGAAGGAATTAAGCTTTTGTAGTATATGCGACAATTATTACACTGCAAGATAGTAATTCCTTCCTGAGGAGCGGAAATTATTTCATCTCCACATTTATATAATTTTTCTGCTAATTTACCGGAATATAATGTGCTTGAGCTACTACATGAAGGACATTGCGTAACCTTTTGCCATTGTTCCTTTGCTAGCATTTTTTTCTTGCTCCATTTGTTTTAATCAAGGCATTTAAATTTTAATTGATCGTGAGTTTAGGATATTGAAAAAACATGAACCAGCCTATAATAAATAGACATTCAATCAGCACAATTATGATTCTTAATTGAATTAATGAGGGAGATAAAAAACCGATAAAAGCACCAATACATAACCAAATAATTGGTACTAGTAGTAACTTTAATAAATCACGATAACTTAATCCCATTTTTTTGCTAGTGTAAATTGATAATATAATAGTTAATAGATAACCAGAATTGCCAATAATAGCGCCTAATAGCCCATATTTTATAGATAAAATAAATACAAGGATTAAGGAAAAAATTCCACTTGTAATGACTATAGCCATATTGAATAATACTAAATTTAAGGCGAACAATACATAATAACCAACGGCATTAACTGAATATAATAAGTAGATAAGGGAAGAAATTTGAAATACCAGAGTATATTCGTTGTTTAAATTAGACGGTAGCATCAATTTTAAGACTAAAGGAGCAATAGTTATCAGAATTACTCCAAGAGAAAAGGAAGTAACAACATTGATGACTAAAGCTTGCTGAATATATTTTCTAAGTTGACTTAAAGCATTTTGGCTTCCTTGTGCGAACAGAGAACTCACAGATGGAATTAAAGGTTGTATTGATAATGCAGAGAATGTGTTGATCTGCATTGTTATATTAGTGATAGCTGCATAAACACCAAGTATTTCTGCCCCTAATACATATCCTACAAGCAAGCGATCAACTTGACTAAATAGAACCGATCCTATGGAAGCAAGCCAAGTCATTAAGCTATAACGGAATATATTGAATCCTTTAGCAGGATTCCATATTAGCCGGGGCTTGATATTGGCAGTCAATGACCAGCCTAACCAGATATGAGCAGTCAATGCACCTATACTCAAAAAAGCTTGACATTGCATTAATGCGAGACTTTTTCCTCCCAGCCATGCAACTACCAACAAACCCAAATTACTTAGTACTGACTGGAGTGTAATTAAAAGATTCATGACTCCATAACGTTGATAGGCTTGCTCTATGCCAACAATTATTTGCTGAAGTAGTCTGGCCCAGACTACTACTCCAGCAATTTGCAGGACTTGTACGGCTGCTAAACGTTGTTCTGTTCCCAACTTAGGAAACAAATTGACCAAGCTTTCTGCACCGAACCACAGAGCGATCGCTGCTATAGTAGCCAGTATCAGCATTCCCCCAATAGTTACTGTCAAAGTCTGCGATAAACTCACACTGTCTTCCCGGGCTAGGTCTTGTGATACAAAGACGGTTGTTGTTGTAGAAAGACCAGCTTCAGCTAAAGCAACCATTGCGACTACCGCAGAAGTTAGTGTCCAAAGTCCATACTCCTCAACCCCAATCAGGCGAATGAGTATAGGAATTGTAAGTACAGCTAATCCAATTCTGACTACCCCAGCCGCAGCATTGTAAAAACCATTCCTGAATAACGAATTACTCACTTAGATAATAACCATTTAACAGAGAAATATCCCAAAAAATTTTTGTCAAACCATCTCTTCCCATATGAGTCACATGATGTGAGCAATAACCGATTAAAGACTTATCATTAAGCCAGCTTCAGGTACAGGGTATTTCTTGAGCAGAGGAGAGTTTTGGAAGTTTTGCATAAATGTGGGATTTATCAATAATCAGTTGGACTTGAGATAAAACTTAGACAAAGCTAGACATTACTTGACGTTTCAATACTAGCGCTCAGCCACTGCAAGTCTACCCCGACAAAAATGGGATAAATCCTGGTTCACCTGGCATTACTAATTACGAATTTTGAGTGTCTGAACATCAACCTTACCATTTTTGGAGTGACCATTTTGATGGTAGTAACCTTTGGAATAGTAGCCACCATAGCTACTCTTAGAAGTAATACCATTGACAACTATTCCCAAAACCCGCTGACCAGACTGCGCTAGCAAAGTTTTTGTAGCATTAGCAGCTGCCGAGTTAGCTACGCCAGGGCGTACAACTAGCAAAATTCCATCTACTAATTTGCCCAGTATTTGAGCATCGGCAACGGCTGTCAAAGGTGGAGCGTCAATAATCACAAAGTCATACTCATTAGTAGCCTCTTGAATCAAAGCAGCCATCCGTTTTGACTCTAGAAGTGCAGCTGCATTGGGTGGAATTGTACCAGCAGTTACTAAGTCTAAAGTCATCAGTGCTTCTTTAGTAGTCGTCGGTAACTCAGCCTGATTTACTAAAATATTACTCAGCCCAATCAGGTTTGATTGTTCCCAAATTTTGTGCTGACGAGGGCGACGCATATCTGCATCCACTAACAGTACTCGGCGTCCAGTTTGTGCTGCGGCTACGGCTAAGTTAGCTGCTACAAAAGATTTACCCTCACTGGGAATTGAGCTACTCACCACAATCACCTTCAGGGTTTTATCAGAAATGCTGAAACCTAAGTTAACCTGGAGCATTTCAAAAGCTGTGGATTCGGGGGAGTAAGGATTATTGAGTACAGGCAATTCTGAGCCTGCTTCACTATTACTACCTTTAGGTTTTTCAGCTAACGGAATTGTACCTAATAAGGGATAGCCCAACAACCGCTTGACTTCTTCAATAGTCTTGAGAGAATTATCCGTAGCTTCTAGCATCAATGCTGCTCCCACACCTAGGAGAATTCCCAAAAAACCACCTAGCGCCACATTCAAGGGAATGATGGGAGAAACGGCTTTATCGGGAACTAAAGCGTCAGAAATTACCCTTGCATTCCCAACATTCTGGTTCTCAATCATCTCAACTTCTTGCAATTGCTTGACCAGTTGTTCATAGGTAACTCTTGCTACCTGCAACTGTCGCTGTAGCTGTAGTTGTTGTTGTTCCAACCTGGGTAATATATCTAAACGGCTTTTGTTAATTATGAATGCTTTGCGCAATTCTGCGACTCGGTTCTGCAATGCTAATCCTTCTACCTCTGACTTGACTAAATCCTCGCTCAAGGTTTGCTTGAGTTCTCCTATCTGCAAGTTTTGCTCTGGTACAGACTCAGAACTACCAATGGTTTGGGCAACTCGTCCTTCTAGTTGGTTTCTCAGAGCTGCTTGTTTTTGCTCTAAATTAATCAGCGTTGGGTTATCGTCTGTCAAACGAGTTCGCGCTACAGCTACCTCATCTTCCGCTTTCTGGTATTCTTTAAGTACCTGCTGTATCCCCGGAGATTGGCTTAAGGTGCTCAGTTCCACGGCTTGGTGCGGATTCAATTCCATTTGACTTTGCAGAGCAACAGAGCGTGTTTTAGCAGCTACCAATTCTCCTTGAGCAGTAGTAATTTCCTCTGCCAGATCTTTGAGTCCTTCCACCCCAACTTTTGCTTCTACCTCCAAAGCCACCACTCTGTTTTTTTCTTTAAAGCGACGCAAGGCCATTTCTGCTTTTAAAACTCTTTTCTCTACCTCAGGTAATTGCCGATTTAAGAACTCTCTAGCAGATCTGGCTTCAGCACGGTTGGTGCGAACATTACTTTCTAAGTAATAATTCATCAGGGAATTAATGACCGTTGCAGCTTCTTGCGCATTAGTGCTGCGATAGGAGAGCTGCATCACATCCGTTCCCCGAATAGTCTTGAGCTTCAGTAGTTTGAGAAATTTTTCGATCGTCAGTGGTTTACCCGATTTATCTTTCAGGTTAAGGCTGGTAATGGTTTTTTGGATAATCGGATTTGAGCGGATGACTTCGGCTTCTGTATCAACTGGGTTGCTGAGGTTGGTTAAACCGCTTAGTTCTCCTACTTGTGAAGACAGACCACTGAGGGATGAAGCTCCACTCTGTTTGTTGAACAACAGCTTGGCTTGTGATTCGTAAACTGGTTTTTGGAGAAAGGTGACTAATGCTGTCATTCCAAACACAGAGCCAATCACAACTGCTGTGACTGGCCAACGCCTTTTCAGTATCGGCCAGTATTCTTGAAAATCAATAAGGTCACGGTCGTCTTGCTTAGTAGGCATAAATAATGTACCGAAATACCATATATAATTTGGGCTGTCACTGCCTTCAGTGCCAACAAACAAAATTATCGCCCCAATAACATTCACCAAAGATGCCTAGTCTTCTTATATAACAGAATCAGATATTTCCCGGGAAATGTTCTGATTCCCAAAATGTCCCGACTATTTTATACTAATTTTTGTTCTTTGTTCACCAAAAATACTACTTTTGACAAATTCATTGGTAGTACATAAATACTGCTTATCTAAAATTAAATAAATTATAAAAAAATTATAACTTTTTAAGTTTTGATCTGAAGCTCGACTGCAACTAATAGTAAATAACTTGTTTAATTTCCTTTGTTTGTGTACAGTCCACTGAGGTGGTAATGTATCGGTTACTCGGTGTATTCCTGCCTACGGTATAGATTCTACGCTGGCTTAAAATCTCCAAAAATCATCTACTGGTAAATAAGAAATCATGTAAAGTACTTATGACAAAAATCACTGTTACTATGTTAACTTGTTGGTGTTCAAAAGGATTAAAGTATTATCGCCTAAACACTTAAAATCCTCTTAAAATAACACTGATTTCCGCAAATTTGCCTTACTTACTGCCAAAAATCGGCAATATGAACTAGATAATTAAGGTCATGGAACTTTAGGGTTAAGCATCTTAAAGCACAAAAATTTTACTACCTACAGAGCGTTTATCTGAGAATTTAAGAGTAAAATAAAATACTTATGTTCAATATACCATTTCACGGTTGCAGGGGAAGCATTCAATTACTCAAAATCCCACGCTTCATGCCTGTATTGCTTTTGGTAGAAGATATTTTTGGTTTATTTATCTGTTTAGAAATTACATTTTGGTTACGGTTGGGTAAGCCAGTATTTTTTAATACAGAAATTTCAATATTTATACTTATAGTGCTAGCAGGGCTTTATCTAGCAGATACTTACCATCCAGATACGCAAATAGCAGGTTTGCGTGCTCCTGCTCGCATCGTGATTAGTACTTCCATAATTGCTGGCATTACCTCTGCCCTAATTTACCTGTCTGGGACTTGGAATCAGTACCCGTTTGTGGGGCGAGGGATTTTGCTAGTCAGTTTGGGAATATTTACAATCTGGGCGGTAATATCAAGGTTATTAGCGGTTAGGTGGTTGCGATCGCACGCTGAGCAAAGTCTGTGGTTAATGCTGGGTGCTGGTGAAAGTGGCATAAAATTTGCCCAAATGTTGTTAGAGCAGAACCCACTGGGACGCTTGGTAGTTCTGGCAGAAACTAGTCAAGATATTACTGAATTAGCAAAAACAGCATCTAATTTAAGTTATGGAGGTAGTATTAAAGACTTACCTGCTTGGAGTCAGAATTCTTGGTCAGGGGTGGTAGTAGCCACTCAAATGGATTTTTCCGAAATCCAGGTGCAGCAGTTGATGCAACTAAGACTGCAAGGTATCCCAATTTATCGGCTACCTGATATTTGCGAAACCTTATGGTATAAACTTCCATCCTGCCTACTGGAGGATAGCTGGTGGGCTTTTAGTGCTGGTTTTAACTTAGTCTCTAGTGGTATTAGTTTGAAGTTGAAGCGCGTGGTAGACCTGATACTGGCAGGGCTGTTATTAATATTTTTATTTCCACTGATGCTCTTGGCAATGGTGGCAATTAAGTTGGATAGTCCAGGTTCAGTTTTTTACAGCCAAGTACGCACTGGGCTTTATGGCAAGCCATTTAGGGTTTACAAATTTCGCTCCATGTATAAAGATGCAGAAAAGTGGGGGGCACAATGGGCAAGTCAACGCGATCCGCGCATTACCAGAGTAGGATACTTGCTGCGAATCTTACGCATTGATGAACTGCCGCAGATTTTTAATGTACTACGGGGAGATATGAGTCTGATTGGCCCGAGGCCAGAACGACCGGAGTTTGATGTCAAGCTAAAAGAATCAATTCCGTATTATGAACTACGTTATTTAGTCAAACCAGGTATCACCGGTTGGGCGCAGGTACTTTATCCCTATGGTGCTTCAGTGGAGGATGCTTCCGAAAAGCTAGCTTACGACCTCTACTACATAAAAAATTATTCTCTATGGTTAGATATAGCGATCGCTTTTAAAACTGTCCGGGTTGTTTTGTTAGGTAAAGGTAGATAAAATTACTAAGTGGGCATGGGGTATTGGTGTTAATATTTTGTTACATAGTTATGTGGAATTGGCGAGTGATTGAGAACATCAACAGCTAATTTGATGATGCAGGTGTAGGTGCAGGTGTAGGTAAAAGATAAATTCCCCCAGAAATTAATGTCAGGATCACGGAAACCCAAAAAGCAATCAAAGCTAGGACTTGCCAATCTGGTGGAAGGGGTGCTATTAAAAGTGCGATCGCAATAATTTGACTGACGGTTTTGAGTTTACCCCAAATGTTCGCCCCAGTAATTTGAGTTTGATTTACTCGCCAACCGGCGATCGCTAATTCTCGCGCTAAGATCAGAAACACTCCCCAAGCGGGGACTTTGCCTAATTCAATCAACACCATCAACGGCGCAAGTACTAATAATTTATCAACCAAAGGGTCAAGAAATTTACCTAAATCGCTAATTTGGTTGAGTTTTCGTGCTAAATAGCCATCTAACCAATCAGTCAATGCGGCGACTAAAAAAATTGCCAAACATATCCATTTAGCTTGAGTTGTGGGATTGTATAAGCCGTAAAGCAGAAATGGTATCCCTAATAAGCGCGAAAAGGTAATCCAGTTAGGTAGGGTCATAAACAATTTAAAATTCAAAATTATATTTAATGTAAATTAAAACTGGAAACCCTTGTAATTTTATTGGTATGGTTAGTGTCTAATTCTTTAGCCAGGGATATGATTTCGGTTAGGGGATTGGTAGTTTATGGGTTTATTTTAACCCTGGTCAGAGAAGAGCGATCGCTTGCTCTAAATACCATAGGCAGTGTACTCTGCAATACACTGCTTATACATGACAAACAACGCCTCACAACTTAGCCTTCATATTTTATTAGCAGCAATAAACAACCAAGATTTAGATCCACTTGGTTGGATTTATTTCTATCGACAAACGATGACAACAGCACAGGGTGATTCAAAATTTGAAGCTATGCCACAAGCTGAGATAAAAGCTCCTCCCATCTTGCTAAAATCATGTTTGTGTAATCTTCGCGATTAATCTTATATGCTCCTATAGCAAAACCATCGTTCATCTCTACAAGAGCAGTTTCTCCAGAATCTAAAACTCCAAAATCAATTGCATACCCTGCATAGGATTCTCCCACATTATCCAGAGTTTTGATAGCGCACTGAACTTTTTCAATATCTAGTAGAACATTGGTGTTTCCGTCATAATGGTCGATACTTCTAATTTCTGAATGAACAACATAGACACGATACTCACTCAGCCAAGATACTACTTCTGAACACAGTAATTTTTCTTGACGCGATACTCCGTAAATTCGATACAAATCATATTCTGATTCAAAGACACAACCTGTGAAGCGTTTGCGGCGTACAGCAGGTTTAGCAAATATTGCTGAATATTTGGCGTTGCAAAGTCCCTGTTCCAACTCTAACAGCGTAGATGTCCATATCCGGCGGTGCATGAAGTTGCGCAGAGAGAGGGGATAATCGTTTGGTAAAGGTTCTGGGATACCAAGCTGTTTTAATGCGCCTAAAATACACGGCATATCACCCACGACTAAAGATTGATCATCGAGTGCAAGTTGTCGCCTTTGAATACGCTTTTGGGTATAAAAAGTAATGGGGATACCACGTTTTCTCAGTTCTTCAGTAACAAGTTGCTCTTCGTGTCGCAGTTTTCCATTACCCTGTTCTTGAATGAAAGCTTGAGAAATCAATGCTAGCTCACAAATTTAATCAGATACTTTCTTTATATGCTAATAAATTATTTTTGCACCGCAGAGTACGCGGAGGAGGACACTTGCGTGGGCGGCTTTGCCGACTTGAGCAAAGTGTCCGTGGCGCAGAGAGAGAAAATTGAGTTTTCACATCTTCGCCTAGGCGTGGGATGATCTTTGTTCTGAGATTGTCTAAATTATCGGCACTATGACTCAACAAGCAGACTCACAATTTCGCATCGAACGAGATTCGATGGGCGATCGCCAAATTGCAAGTAGCGTTTATTACGGTATCCAAACGCTGAGAGCTATCGAAAATTTCCCAATTAGCGGACTTAAGCCGTTATCTACTTACATAGATGCTTGTTTAATAATTAAAAAAGCTACAGCAATTGTTAATGGTGAACTGAGTTGCATTCCCCTAGACATTAGTCAGGCAATTGTGCAAGCATCTGAGGAGATACTTGCAGGAAAGTTACGCGATCAATTTGTGGTTGATGTCTACCAAGCTGGTGCTGGTACTTCTCACCACATGAATGTGAATGAAGTGCTGGCGAATCGGGCTTTAGAAATTTTGGGGGATGAAAAGGGCAATTATAAAAGAGTAAGTCCGAATGACCATGTAAATTATGGGCAGTCTACCAATGATGTGATTCCTACGGCAATTCGCATCGGTGGGTTATTGGCTCTTACGCATACATTACACCCAGCTTTGGATAATGCGATCGCATCCCTGGAAGCCAAAGCCACAGAATTTCAAGATATCGTCAAATCTGGCAGAACTCATTTGCAAGATGCTGTACCTGTGCGGTTGGGTGAGAATTTCCGCGCTTGGGCGTATATCCTTGCAGAACATCAAAACCGGATTTACACCGCCTCTGGGGATTTGATGGTGTTGGGTTTGGGTGGAAGTGCTGCGGGTACAGGTATGAATACTCATCCCCGTTATCGGGCGCGGGTGGTGGAAGTTCTCTCGGAACTGCTAAATACACCTTTGGAACCTGCACCTCATTTAATGGCCGCGATGCAAAGTATGGCACCATTTGTGAATGTTTCCGGTGCTGTACGCAATTTAGCTCAAGATTTAGTCAAAATTTCCCATGATTTGCGACTGATGGATTCGGGGCCGAAAACTGGATTCAAGGAAATTCAACTACCGCCAGTACAACCGGGTTCTTCGATTATGCCAGGAAAGTATAATCCGGTGATGGCAGAGATGACATCAATGGTGTGTTTTCAAGTTATGGGTTATGACAATGCGATCGCACTGGCAGCCCAAGCCGGACAATTAGAATTAAATGTGATGATGCCCCTAATTGCCTATGATTTGATTCATAGTATCGAAATTTTGGGTAATACCATCGCCGCCCTGACGGAACGTTGCATTAAAGGTATTACCGCTAACCAAGAACGCTGTTTGGCTTATGCTGAAGGTAGTTTGGCTTTAGTTACTGCCCTCAATCCTCATATTGGTTATCTCAATGCGGCGGCTGTAGCTAAAGAATCCTTAGAAACTGGTAAATCCTTAAGACAGATTGTTTTGGAAAAAGGACTCATGAGTGAGGCGGAATTAGCCACTGTATTAAATCTTGAACAAATGAGTGGTATCTTACCCCTCACACCAGAAACAGACAAAGTGGATTAGAAAGATAATAGGAAGATACACGAAAGAAGAATTTCTTCTTTCTGTGATCTTTACTAATCTGAATTTATTATCCATGCAGACCCAAAAACCATCGGTCAGTTTAATCCGTGCTACTTCTTACGAACGCGAGTCTTTACGCGAGTCTTTAGCAACGCTGCTGGAACCTTTTGGGGGAATGGCAGCTTTTGTCAAAAGTGGCGATCGCGTCTTACTCAAGCCTAATCTCCTCACTGGGTCACGTCCTGGTAAAGAGTGTACCACGCGCCCTGAACTGGTTTACGCAGTTGCTCAGATGGTCATAGAAGTTGGGGGGAAGCCATTTTTAGGCGATAGTCCCGCTTTTGGTAGTGCCAAGGGTGTGGCAATAGCCAATGGTTATGAACCAATTTTAGAAGAACTCAAGCTGCCAATTGTGGATTTTCACGGACAGCGTTACGAAACTGTCAGCGAAAATTTCAACCATCTGTTGTTATCGAAAGAAGCAATGGCGGCGGATGTGGTAATTAATTTACCGAAAGTCAAATCCCACGCCCAATTAACATTGACTTTAGGCGTAAAAAACCTTTTTGGTTGCGTTCCTGGCAAAATGAAAGCTTGGTGGCACATGGAAGCAGGGAAAGATGCTAACCGCTTTAGCGAAATGTTGGTAGAAACAGCTAAGGCTATTAACCCCACCTTAACTATTTTAGATGGCATCATCGGTCATGATGGCAATGGCCCTAGTAATGGAGAACCTCGTGCTTTGGGTATTTTAGCAGCGGCAGCCGATGTATTTGCCTTAGATCGGGCAATGGTGGAAATTCTCAATGTTCCACCCTCTCAAGTACCCACCGTTGCAGCTTCCCAAAGATTAGGACTATGTCCAGAATTGGCTGATATAGACTTTCCCCACTTAGAACCTGATTTACTAAAAATAGAAGATTGGCGATTACCAGACAAGTTAATCCCCATCGATTTTGCTATGCCGCGTGTGATTAAATCTACTTTTAGACACCTTTATATTCGGTTTATCAAAGAACCGATGACTGCTTACGGTAGACGTTAGTTCAATAATTGCAATCTTGACTACAAAAATCTCCACCTTGTAAAGAGTAAGCTATATCTACCCTCCGATTGCTTAACTAGACCGCCCTTGTTTAGCGGCGGTTTTCTCATTGATAAGTTGGCGATAGAATTATTTATATAAAGTTTTTTCTATGCTGAGCATCCTCTCAATTATTGTTCTATCTCCTCAAGAGGATTTTTGGCGCAAATTTCTCTATGCAAGGCTGTTATTTGAGAAATCTACCTATCTATAGATTTACAAAAGAGAAAAAATATTATTTATTATCGGTAAGCTAAATTCGCAACTGTTGTGGGTGCAATAACTGAATTAATACCTCTAGCTAATATATATCTATCTGTATTTATCCGGTGTAAATTCATGGGTAAAAAATCGACCTTAGCAGTTAGTCCGAACGCTGAAATCCCTTTCAGTATAACCACTGTTGAATTGTTCATAAACATGACGCATAATCAGTGCTTCTGCGGGATTGATGTTAGGTAGCACAAATTCAGCATTTATCCTTAAAACTACCTTAGACAAGCTATTTGAAGATGTTATACTGTGGCAATAAATCCCACATTGCTTTGTTTAATCGGCAGTAATAATGTAATTTATGATGCTGGATTAAAAATTATGAACAACCCACAAATTCCACCGTAGAGACAGTAATAATTAATATTAATCAGCACCTAAATGAGCAAAATGTTTGTAATTAACTAGGTGTTAAATTTCTCAGGTAGCAAACAGATATGATGACAGCGATCAAACTAGTTAAGATTTTGTGTGAATTCAGAATTTGTAACTGAGAAATAGTTAAAATAGTAGCAATACTCTCTCGACGAGAGCAAAACTCGAAGTGATTTGGTGAATTTCAAATTTTTTGTATGAATTCAAATAGCCAGTCTGCCAATACCGATACATATTCCCATAGGTTGGCAGACATTGTGGGAACTGCGATCGCTCTATTAACTTTGACAGCACCCGTATTTGTCATTGCCCACTATTCTTCAAAGAACTTACCCTATAACCAGCCACCGCTGACTTATAACATGCCCAGAACGGACGATTAAACGCTCTCATCAAAAAATATTGAGTAATCATACTCAGCATAAAAATAGTAGGGTGGACACTACCTAAAACTTCAGACTCAGGGTTTGAAAAAAAAGTAAACAGTGCCCACCTGATAAAAACCAATCAATAAGCGGAATTTAGATCCCCGACTTCTTGTAGACACCCTCCAGGTGGCTTACCCTAGGATAGAAGTCGGGGATCTGAGCAATTTAGCTGCCTCAGAAAAGAATACTTTGGGATGTGTCCATCTTGGCCATAAAATTCTACACGGGGAGCCTAAATGATTGCACCCAAAATCTACTTGTTAAAAGAGGAGCTTTTTTGTGGATTTATCCCGTATCCCAGCCCAACCAAAACCAGGTTTAATCAACGTTCTGATTGAAATTGTCGGCGGGAGTAAAAATAAATACGAATACGATAAAGATCTCCAAGCGTTTGCCCTAGACCGGGTACTGTATTCTTCGGTACAATATCCTTATGACTATGGCTTTGTACCCAATACTTTAGCTGATGACGGCGATCCTTTAGATGGTATGGTCATCATCGATGAACCAACTTTTCCTGGCTGTGTAATTGCTGCACGACCGATTGGCTTTTTAGAGATGATTGATGGAGGCGATCGCGATGAAAAAATTCTTTGCGTCCCGGACAAAGACCCGCGTTACGCTCAAATAAAATCTTTAAAAGACCTACCATCACACCGTTTGGATGAAATTGCTGAATTTTTCCGCAGTTATAAAAATTTGGAAAAAAAGGTAACTGAAATTCTCGGTTGGCAAGATGTTGATCAAGTAACAGCATTAGTAGAAAAGTCAATCAAAGCTGCTCAAGCATAATCGCTTAAAGTAGTGGGTAATCTTTCAGTTGTCAGTAATTCAGAAATTGGCTTTTGCATTGTTGACGATTGATTCATTACCCATTACTCACGAG
Source organism: Calothrix sp. NIES-2100 (assembly GCF_002368195.1). Lineage (GTDB taxonomy): Bacteria > Cyanobacteriota > Cyanobacteriia > Cyanobacteriales > Nostocaceae > Aulosira. The sequence goes on from NZ_AP018178.1 coordinate 6,727,265, forward strand.
AAACTCCCACAATGAGGGCATGAAAATCTCTCTTAACAGTCAACAGTCAACCGTCAACAGTCCATAGACGACAATATTTTTAAGACAGTATACTCAATAAATCAGAAAATAAACAACTTTTGCTATTGACAAAAAGCAAAAATTGATACATAAACCCTAAATCAAATGCTGCGAACTCTCCTTTCGGCAAAAATTCACAACTGTACCCTGACAGGGGCAAATGTTAACTATGTAGGTAGTATTAGTATAGATGAAATTCTGTTGCAAAAAGCTGGCATTTTACCCTACGAACAAGTACAAGTAGTTAATAAAGCCAATGGCGAGCGCTTTATTACCTATGCAATAACAGCTCCAGCTTACTCAGGAGTCATTGAACTAAATGGGGCTGCCGCACGTCTAGGCATTATAGGCGATCGCCTGATTATAATGGCCTACGGGCAGTTCACACCGGAAGAGTTAAAAAATTACTCGCCTACGGTTGTCATTGTAGACGAAAAAAACCAACTGGTGGAAGTACGGCACTACGATGACCTGCTCACTAAGGTCTAAAGAATGCGAGGAAAATGTCAAATCTTGAGCTGTCGGGTTCCCAAAGCTACTTAACTGAGAAGGAAACTACCCCACTCAGTCATCCAGCCACAGAATTTTCTGTGCAATTCTGGGGTGTTAGAGGCTTGATTCCCACCCCAGGAAACAACACCAATCGCTACGGTGGAAATACTGCTTGTGTAGAAATGCGTGTAGCCGGAAAAGAATTAATTTTTGATGGGGGTACTGGTCTAAGAGTACTGGGTAAAACTTGGCAGCAACTGCAACAGCCAATTGAAGCGCATTTATTTTTTACAAACTCCCAATTAAATCGCATTCAAGGGTTTCCTTTTTTTGCTCCCGCATTTATCGCCAAAAATAGCTTCCACATCTACGGTACAGCCGCCTCAAATAGCGCCTCGATTAAGCAATGTCTCTATGACCAAATGCTCCAGCCACACTTTCCTTATCCTTTACAGGTGATGCAATCACAATTGCATTTCCATAATCTCACTTCAGGTAACAAGGTCACCTTAGAGGATGTGACGATTAACACAGAATTGATCAATCAACATCAGCGATCGCTTGGCTATCGAGTCACCTGGCAAAATTTTAGCGTTGCTTACATTACAGATTTGCCCAAAAATCCTGATCAAGTAGAGCAAGAACGCATTTTACAGCTAATTACAGGGGTAGATTTATTCATTGCTAACGGTACTTATAATCCCCCGACAGCGCACAATCATGATTTAGCTGATTTGCAATGGCAAACAGCTGTGGATTTAGCTCATCATGCGGCGGTGAAAAGCTTAGTCATCTCTCATTATCATCCAGATGACGACGATGATTTTCTCGATGGCGTGCAATTTGACGTTAAGTCCGTATTTCCCAAAGCATTGTTAGCCTCTGAAGGAATGATTTTATCGTTGTAGGGCATGGGGCATTGGGCATTGGGCATGGGGCAACAGTCAACAGTCAACAGTCAACAGTCAACTCTTCAAACAGTCTGAAATGCTGTTTGTGCTAGAGAATTTACTATCTGACTGAGTTGTCGCAGTTTGTCAGCTACAGCACCACTTGTTAATAATTCTTTGGCTGTGGCTATACCCGATCGCATATCTGGACAAACGCCACTTTGCCAAAGGTAAAATCCGCCATTCCACAAGGCTGTTTGCGTTAATTCTGTGGGTTCACCAGCTAAAACTGCTTGCATTTGGGTAAGTAGTTCTTCTGTGGTGCCCAGGGGAACATTCTTAGTCGTAAAATCATAATCACGGGGTACGAGGTGCAATCTTTCTAGCTGTCCTGATGGAGTTGATAAACCAATAATCGCTGTGCGATCGCGTGGTAAATCGCAACTCCCTTCTAATCCCTTCACTAATGTATATTTTGTGATATTTTGCAAAGCTAGGGTTACTTGAAACAGCGTTTCTGTAGGTGGATGGACAAACCCTGGAATCATATGCACATCGCCGGCGTAAGGACACCAAATTAGCTCCATTGTTGCCAATGGTGGACGTTTGCCGAGTTGGTCGCGGTAATCCCAAATACTTTGAATTAAGGGAAAATGCACAGGTGTATAAACAAAGCCAATTCCTGTTTGCTCAAATACTTGCTGGGTTTTTTCGAGTGACAAGTTTGTCCAATCAACTCCTAGTCCCTGCCAAATTTCTACAAGAGGTAGACCGTACTTAGTCGGAAAGCGATCGCCTCCATGCATCACCACTGGTTGATCAACAGCAGCTAATAGTAAAGCCGCGATCGGGCTAATTGGTGCGGTACGTGTTCTGCCATCATAGGGTATACCTAAGACTATGACTGTTCGTCCAGCCCCGATTGGTTGGAGTTTAGGCCCTAGTTCATTGTACGCATCTAACATTCCCGCTAACTCATCTGCTGTGGGACGTTTGATACGATGGGCAATTAGAAACGCCCCGATTTGGGCAGGAGTTGCTTCACCTAGCAACATCATTTTAGTAGCTGTTGCCGCTTCAGTACGAGTTAAATTCTCTCCTGTGTGATTTCCACTCCCTACCTTTTGCAGAAATTGCCTAAATACTTTGGTCATTTGTCCTTTGTCATTTGTCATTTGTCATTTGTCCTTCGTCTTTTGGGCGTTGCATAATTGCCAGATGATTTTGGAATTTGCATTAATCATAATTACCCTGTCTCTAGGTCAGCCTCAATCATTCCATTATTCAACAACGCTGTACTTTGTGAATCACGGACCATGACCAATGACCAATGACCAATGACTAATGACCAATGACTAATTGACTGTTAAGACGCCGATCGCTGTTGATTAATTTGCGGGGGGATATTGTCTCGCACCAGTTGCCAAAAGTGGTTGATTGGGGGAATCTGGAGGCGATCGCCTGTTGTGACCATGACTACCCGACGGGTCAAACTAGAAGTGTCAGGTATAGTACCATTACTATTACTGGCTAAAGGGCGGACTGCCAAACTGGGGTCAAGTCGCGCTTCTATTAATGCCGAATGCGGTAGCAAAGCTATCAGTTCTCCTTGACGTACCACTCCCCGGAAAGCATCTAGAGTATTTACCTCTAAAGCTGCTTGGAGTCTGGCTTCTAGTCGCTCAAATCGATCTTGGATTAAGCGTTGCATCCCATAACCATCTTTAAATACCACTTGGGGATAACGAATTAGCTCAGACCAAGGGATACATTCATATTGGGCTAGTGGATGTTTAGCTGCGGTGAGAACTTCTATCGGTTCTTCATACAGAACTTCTACCACCATTTCCCGGCCAGTAGTTAAAAAGCGATTGTTCATCACAATTGCCAAATCTACCAATCCATCTTTGAGGACTTTTAGGGCGCGATCGCTACCCAAGGAAGTTACCCGCAATTGTACTTCTGGATAATCACGACAAAATTTTTGCAACACTGGTGGTAGGTACGAAGCGCACATTGAGTGAATGGCTGCAATGCACAATTCTGGCTGCTTACCTGCGATTAAATCTGTCAATTCTTCGGTAGCAGTTTGCCACTCTTGACAAATTTTCCGCACGCGCGGAAGCAACCTTTCACCTCCCAGTGTCAACTTGGCGTGAGTGGTGCGATGAAACAGTTCTATCCCCAAATCTGCTTCTAAAGCCTGGATTTGGCGACTAATGGTCGATTGGGTTACCCCACAATGTCGTGCTGCTTGTTGAAAGCTGCCGGTGTCCGCGATCGCTAAAAAAGCTTGCAACTGCTCTAGTCGCATTTTTTTGTAGCCTGAATTACATTTATGGCCTTCATTAACTTAACGGTTTTTTTGCTTCAATTTGGTACAGTTTGTTACAAGTGGTTGGCTTTGCAATATTTTAATAGAAATTTTTCTACACTCAGCACTTAAAGTTTTGGGCATTGGGCATTGGGCATTGGGCATTGGGCATTGGGCATTAGTTCCCCTTGTCCCCCCTGCGCCTCTGCCCCTAGCCCTGGTTCCCCTAGCCCCTAGTTCTTTGAGCTTGCTCTATCGCCTGTAATAATTCATTGATAGTGTAGGGCTTGTGCAAAAATATATTGATGTCGGTAAATTCGGCCAGCTGACTCTTGGCGGAAATACCACTCATCACAATAATTTTGACTTGCGGATTCATTTGTTGTAATACCTGGATGGTTGTTAACCCATCCATTGACGGCATCATCATATCTAGCAAAACCAAGCTAATTTTATCTTGGTGTTGGTTGTACAATGAAATTGCCTCAATCCCATTGCTAGCAGTCAGAGTTTTATAGTTGTAGTCTTCTAAAGATGTTTTAATAATCTCTAAGATGGCAGTTTCATCATCGACAACGAGAATTGTTTCTCCTTTGCCATTGTGTAATTCCAAATTTTCTACTGGCTGGCTGATGTGTTGGGAACCAGCAGGTAAGTATATTTGAAATTGCGTGCCTTTGCCGAGTTCGCTAGAGACGTTCACAAAACCACCGTGATTTTTGACAATACCAATCACTGTGGACAGACCTAGCCCTGTACCTTTGCCTTGTTCTTTAGTTGTAAAAAATGGCTCAAAAATGCGATCTAAAAGATGGGGAGGAATACCCAATCCTGTATCGGTGATTGTGATAACTACATATTGACCCACCTGAGCATTCAAATGCATTTTGGCATAGGTCTCATCAATCAGAATATTTTCTGCTTGCAGATGCAAAGTACCACCGTTGGGCATAGCATCACGAGCATTCACACAAAGATTCATTAATACCTGATGTATCTGAGTAGCGTCTGCTAAGACAGTCCAAAGATTGGTTTGTGGGACATTGGTATTGATAATAATCGATTTGGGAAATGTGCTTTTGGTAATATGTTGAATTTCCGATAGCAGAGGTTCTATTTGTAAAGGAAAGCGTTTGCCTTCAGATCCTCTGGCAAAGGTGAGAATTTGTTTTACCAAATCAGCACCGCGTTTAGAATTATTTTCGATGATTTTTAATAATTGTTGATTGCGTGCATCTAAATTGTGAAGTTTGAGTACTAACAATTGAGATGAAGTGAGAATCGGTGTGAGAATATTATTGAGATCGTGGGCAATGCCACTAGCAAGAGTACCCAGGCTCTCTAGGCGCTGGGCACGGAGAAATTGAGCTTCGAGTTGTTTTTTCTTGGTGATGTCGGTGTTGACAATCAAAATGGATTTGGGATTTCCGGCTTCATCACGTACCAGTGTCCAACGTCCTTCGACAACGATATCTACACCATCTTTGGTGACTTGATGCAATTCACCATGCCATTCGCCTTGCTCAACAATTTTTTTGAGAGCTGCTTCCAGTTCTGGTGAGAATTTTTTATATAATAAATTATTAGCATTTTTACCGATTACTTCCTCTGCCGACCAGCCATATAAACGTTCGGCTCCTCGGTTCCAAAACAAGATTTCCTGTGATAAATTGCGGACGACGATCGCATCTGTGGCTACATCAAGCAAAGCCGCTTGTTCAAGAATTTTCTGTTCCGCTTGTTTGATGTCGCTAATATCCATGTCTATGCCAATCATCCGCACGGCTTTGCCTGTTTCGTCGTAAAAAACTTGGCCTTTCGTAGCTGCCCAGCGAATGTCACCATTGGGCAAGACAATCCGGAATTCCATGTTGTAATTTGTTCGTTGTTGAATTGATCGCATAACTGCATGACGAACCAATTCTCGGTCTTGGGGATGAACTTGATTGATAAAGGTTTCATAAGTCCCATCAAATTGATCCGGGGGAAAACCAAACATCGCAGGTAAGTTCTCAGAACCAGTAATTTTGTTTTCGAGAATATTCCAGTCCCAAATCGCTGTTTGGGCAGCTGACAAAGCTAATTTTAGTTGCACTTCACTGTTGCGCAATGCTGCTTCTGTCTGTCTGCGCTCTATTAGTTCAGTTTGTATCTGCTGATACAGTTCCGATTGCTGGATCGCAATACCTACCTGAGTTGACAATTGATTCATTAAATCAATTTCCCACTGCTGCCACAATCGGGGTGCAGAACATTGATTGACAACTAACAATCCCCATAAATTTTCTCCTTGCAAGATGGGAACTGCCAAGTTTGCCTGAATTTGAAATTGAGCGAGTAAATCGCAGTGACATTGGGTGAGGCTGGTTGTGTAAATATCCGCTACAGCGTGGATACGACCTTGTCTGTATTCCTCGCCACCAGTTTCCATAAAATAACTGTCTTTGACTTGGACATTGAGTGCAGAAGTCCAACCTTCACCAACAGCTTCCACTACCACAGTCCCGCTGTAATCGGCTTGAAAGCGATAAATAAACACTCGATCGGCTTGCAGGAACTGGCGGACTTCAGCCACAGTAGTATTTAAAACTTCCTCCAAGTTCAGCGAAGCGCGGATACGCTGGGCGATCGCGGTCATTAGTCGCTGCTGTTCTGTGTGCTGTTGCAGTGCTAACTCGGCAAATTTGCGATCGCTGATGTCCCGCAAAATGGAAAGATGGCGATGAGGCAGAAAGTTAGCTGATGCCCCATATTCCACCACGCGGATAGTACTATCGGGACGGAGGAGGCGAAATTCCCCAGTTTCTTTCCCGCTTGCTTGAAAGTCTTGCCATGCTTGGATAAAATCAAAACCAGGTTCGGCAAATTCTCCAATAGTGCGACCTAAAAGATCAGTCTTGGACAAGCCAAACAGGTTACAGGCTGCTGGGTTAGCGTCTACATAAGTGCCATTATCATCGGCAATTACCATAGCGTCATTCGCACCTTGAAATAATGCTCGCAGTTGCAACTCGCTAGTTCGTAGTTCTTCTTCTGCCTGCTGGCGTTCAGTTAAATCGATACCAGTGCCAATGACATATTCTACCTTCCCTTGTTGATCGCAAATTGCAGTATTAGACCAGGCAATCAACCGACGATGACCCTGTTTTGTTAACCAATAGTTTTGGTATTGGTTAGGAAATTGACCTGCTTGGATTTGGTAGAAAACAGCTTTGACAGTTTCTATTTCTTCTGGAACTAAAAACACGTCCCAAAAATGCTTACCTTTAACTTCAGCAAAGGAATAGTTGGTTACAGCTTCACAGGTTTGATTAAAGCGAAGAATTCTTCCCTGTCCATCGAGTACCACGACAAAACAGCCAACTGTATCCAGGATGGCAGAAATAAAGTCACGCTCCTGCTGGAGATTTTCTTCTGTTTCTTGGAGTTGAAGAAATGCATGTTGGCGATCGCTAATTTCCTGTTGCAAAAGTGCGTTGGCGCGGGAAAGCTCTGCTGTGCGCTCTGATACTCGTATCTCTAAATCATCAGTAGCTTTGCGTAGCTCTGCTTCTACCTGCTGGCGTTGCACAATCTCTTGCTTTAATTGCTCGTTGGCTTTTTTTAATTCATCTGTCTGTTGTTCTACCCGTTGTTGAAGTGCGGTAATTACAGCAGACATTTCCAGCGGTTCAAAAACCTCCAAAAAGCTTGTCTGAGTGAGAATTCCCCGCAATTCCCCTTGCTCATCAGTTACAACTAATCGGCGGACATGGCGACGCTGCATTTCTTGATGAGCAAACCATAAAGAATCTGTTGGTTTCAAGCAAAATAAAGGTGTGCTCATCAGATTTTCCGCCGGGATGTCAGCTAAATCTAGCTCGAAAGCCTGAAATTGGACAATATCCCGCTCGGTAATAATTCCTATAGGTAGCAGGGGAGAATTAGAGTCCAACTGTACCCCTGCTGTTTCCACGATCGCCACACAACTAACTTTATGAAAAGCCATAAGTCGAGCTATATCCAACACCGATGCAGTTCGCTGTGCATGGATTACCTGCGTTGTCATCAAATCGGCAACATATCGCAGCTTGAGAAAATTGGCAGGTTGCAGTACTTGACGGATAGTATCAGGTGTAATGTATCCTAGCAGTTGACTATTGTCATCCAATATAGGTAAATGGCGAATCTGATGCTGATGCAAGAGCGACACGACACTGAACAGATCCTGAGCATCAGACTGCTTAAGAGTAATAACTTTCCTCGTCATTACTTCCGCAATTTTCAACCTAGATAAGTTAACTTCACCAGCAGTTATCCTAACTACATCCCGTTCTGTAAAAGTTCCTACTAACTGCGACTCCTCAACCACAAAAACACAACTAGTTCGTTGCTGACTCATCAGGACAATAGCATCGATTACAGAACTATCTGGTGTAACTTTTAAGGGCGAGCGATTTAGACAATCCTGGGGAATTGGTAAATTCAGAGACTTAGGGCTAAATTCATCATTATTTTGGGCGGTGAGTGACATCATCTGGAGTGTGTTGGCTTTGAACGACTAGCTTGTAATTCGGTTTCTATAGTTGATGTTGCCTAATTATTACGTGTGCTTACAAAAATTATCTTTAATGAAAAGTATTTCAGCCATTTTAATTAATAAGCCGAATTGATCGATTACGCGACTATGCCAAAATGCGTGATGAGATAAATCTAAAAATGGTCGATGATTCTTCTTACCAATATTTTTCAACGCTTTTATAAAATTGAGAAAAGCGTCAAAATCAAAACTCAGCTTGCTCGATATTTTTGGGAAAAAAAGCAAAAAACTATGTAATTCTTAATGAAATTATATGATTTGTAGCAAGTTGTTTTATAGAAATAAGTTTATCACTTCCAACAGCAAAATTTGCGTCTACGGTTTTCCAGGTTGTTAGCCAGATAGGGAATGTAGCTGCAAAATTAATAGCATGAACCAGTAGCCCGATCTACTTGGGGACTTACTCGTAAAAAAATATTCCATTGCTATTGTTCACAGTTAACGGTTGACGGTTCACGGTTAACAGTCAACAGTCAACAGTCAACGACTTTAACGGAATAATTTATTTTTTGGAGTTCCCTTGGAGATCATCACCATTCCGCCAAGGCGATCGCAACTCCTGTTTGCAAATCGGGGGCGATCGCAGTATCATTCGCTAACAGCTGTAATTGTTGATGGGCGATTTCTGGGGCGAGATTTTTCAGGGCGGCGATCGCATGGAGTCTCACCTGGGCTTCTGGATCTGCTAGTAGTAAAATCAATGGTTCAATTGCCTGTATTTGACCTAACTGTCCTAAAGAAAGAGCGATCGCACTTTTAATATAGGCAATTTTTGTCGCTGGATGCTTTGATTGCACCATTTCCAGTAAAATTTCTGCGGCTATTGTAGTTAATTCTGGTTTTTGTACCCGCCCTAAAAAGGTGACAACTTCCTGCCACAATCTTTCTGATGTAATTTGATCCAATGCTTGTTGGAGATATTTCAAACCAGAAGCAGTCTCTAACCAAATTAAAGCGCGAATACTTTCCAATTGCAGCTTTACAGGTGAGTGGGGTGATATTAGCACTGGAAATAAGTACTCAGCAGCTTTGTCACCACCCATCCGCGACAAGGCTATAGCTGCTGCACAAGCTACATCTTCGTTTAAGTCATGGAGTTTTGGTTGCAGTTGCGTCACCAAATCTAATGTTTCGCATAAGTCAGCGCGGGAAGCTAAACCCTGCACAGCGGCGAGTCTCACTGGAGTAGCGAAATCGTCCAAAGCCTTTAACAGTAATGGTGGTACACGTTCATCATGGAAACTGCTGAGGGCTTCAATTGCTGCTGATCTGACTGCGATTTCCCTATCTTCTACCACAGTTAACAGCGGTGCAATGGTTTCTTTGCGCCGGATGTAAGCAAGCGATCGCACTGCTAACAGCCGAGTATTTTCCTCTGCTAATAGTTCAGTAAGTTCCGCAATAGCCAGAGTATCCATTTGACCCAAAGCTGTAGCCGCCATTAACTTGAGTTCTTGATTGTCGCTGTTTTTCAACAATTGCACCAAACAAGCAATGGTATCTGGGTGCTGAAACTCGCCCAATATCCGCGCCGCATACCACCGGACTTCTTCTGTGGCATCTTCATCTTCTAATATTTCGATTAAGGGAGCGATCGCCATATTTCCCAACTGGGTAAAAACTTTGGTTATATCCCAGCGTTGCTGAAAATCCCCCTCTTCTAAAATCGCCAGTGCTAATTCTAGAATATTCTCGCGATTTTTAACTATTTCTGGATTGTTAGAGTCTGCTTTTTGAGTCAACTGTTGTAAATATTGAATCAGCGATGACCAATCAGCTGCGTCATGTGCTTCTTGCGCCTGCACCAAAAGCTGGTTGATGTTATTCACAACTCTTCAAAACCCCTACACTGCTAATTTGCATCTTCTCATATAGGACTACTATTTGATTTTTGAAAAGATACGTAGTAGACTGACACGACTAAAATGATGCATTAGACGTAGCTTGGGTTGAGGCGCAAGCGAAACCCAACAAGAATCTATGTGTTGAGTCTCATTTTTCGCTACGCAACGCTAACGCAAACGACCCAACCTTGTATCTTAGAAACAGTAGTAGGGTGTCAAGGCTAAAATAGTGCATTAGGTGTAGATTGGGTTGAGGCGCAAGCGAAACCCAACAAAGTCTTGATAATGTTGGGTTTCGTTCCTCAACCCAACCTACGCGGATCAAGATTGGTCATAAGCTGCCAAAAATTCTTCCCGCGAAATACCTGCTTGAGTACATATACTTCTCAAAGTTGAACCTTTAACTTGTGGGTGGTTAGGCATAGTTAATGGAGTTTTAGTGCCATCTTCATTTTCTCGCACCATGACAATATGTTCCCTTTCCCGGACAATACTAAATCCTAATAACTCCAATGCTTTAATCACCTTATTTTTGGGTGCGTCCACAGGAAATTTTGGCATTAAATAGTCACCTCGGCTTCAGCTATAAAAGCCTCTAAAACAGGTGATTCATCTTCCAAAACCTCCTCACCAAATACTTCTATATGGCATTGGATAGCTGATTTAACATCAGCTAAAGCTTCTGCATAAGTGTTACCTTCACCTACCACAACTCCTTTAATACCGAGAGGATAGGCGATATAGCCATCAGGATGCTTTTCAACAATAATTTTAATTGGTTTCATTGATTTAGCGTGTCGTAGTATAAGTTAAGCTTCTGATTACCAATTTTATTTTGCCTTCAGCAGTGATATTCGCGGGAAATTCGGATGCTTTCATATTGTTTTGATTGTTCGCCAGTTCTAATACTATTTTGACGCTGTTATTGTACAACTAGCTGCAAAGTGCTAAGGTACTGCTCTGCCAACGCCAAATTTTAAGATTGCTGCTGCTACTATTATTTTGAGTATTCTTGAATGATAAAACTTGTCTGCTGGATTTAGGCTGGTTCTGCTTTTTGACACGAATCAGGCGGTTTTGCAGTGTCGCCGCCCCAGCAGAACTTTGTGATTTAATATCTTGCAAGTAAGCGTGGAGGGTTTGAGTTTGTCCTATATAGTCTCTATCAGTTTTGCAGATAATGATGCCATTGTGAGAAATGCTGCTACGATGTAGGGCTATAAAGTCGTCACGGTTAAGAGTAATGACAACTCGCTGGTTTTGTGTGGCAAAATTTAGAACTTCCTCATCAGGGATACCTTGATTTGCTTGTCCTGCTTCGTAGGAAGTGAGAACATCGTAGCCTAACTGGCGCAGTTCTCTGACTATATCCATTGGAAAATTCTCATTAGAGTAAAGCTTAATCATCATCATCCTCAGTAAAGGTGATGATTGCTCGGTCTAATTGTTCATGGTGTTGTTCATAATAAGTCCAGGCAGCTTTTAGATCGTTAAGGGTTAGGGTAGGGTAATTTCGCAGTAACTCTTCCTCATCTGCTCCTTGTTGGCGAAAAGCCACCAGCGTCCACACAGGGATGCGCGTATTGCGAATGCGTGGCTGTCCACCACAGACACCAACTGTCACTTGAATTGGCTGGCTGCTTAGTCGTTTTTGTAATAAGATGCGTTCTTCTGGGGTGAGGGATTCGATTATTTTTACAAGTGAATCGACCAATCGCGTGTTCATCATTAACATACCCGGCGAACGTGATGATATTATGCTGCATATCGCAAAATTTCTACTTCAGCACCTTTATTAACTGCTTCTTCGGCGCATTGTAAAACTTGTTCTGTGACAGCAGCACTTAAATAATATTCGCCGCAATTATTACAAACTTCTGCTGGTACACCTTTAAGAATGACTATTGTATCATCTCGTTCTAAAGTTACTGTTACCTTTCCTGGTTGAGTTTCGCCGTGTTTACATAGGACGCATTGCATAAATTAAATACCTTTATTTACGTTTTATAAAATTATCTGTCTACAAACTTGAGTCAGGAATATAAGCCGTGACTACATAGCCAGTATCACTAATCTCATCATAGGAAAAAACAACATGAATTGGCTTACTATTAACAAAATCTAAAATTAGTTAGCTAGGAAAAGGAGTATCGTTTGGATTTTCTTCTATTACTTCTCCATAGTTAATAACTTGTTGTACTTCTTGTTGACTAATGCGGCGGAAAAACATCTTTTGGATTGCATGACGAGAGAAAACTAAATTTTAACAATACACAAGTTATACTCAATATGATTTATTTGATAAATGTTAAGTTTGAAGTTGTTATTGTACAACTAGCTGCGTTGCCAAATTTTGATTGTTTTGTCACGGCTACCACTTGCAAGAGTCCGCCCATCGGGACTAAAGACAACGGAAATAACCGAATCAGAATGACCAGTTAGGGTGTGAATTTCCTTACCAGTTTGCACTTCCCAGATTTTAATTGTTTTGTCACCACCTCCACTGGCAAGAGTTCGCCCGTCGGTACTAAAGACAATGGAACCAACCCAATAAGAATCACCATTTAGGGTACGAATTTCTTTACCAGTTTGCACTTCCCAGATTTTGATTGTTTTGTCACCACCTCCACTGGCAAGAGTTCGCCCATCGGGACTAAAGACAACGGAATTAGCCGAACCAGAATGACCAGTTAGGGTGCGAATTTCTTTACCAGTTTGCACTTCCCAGATTTTGATTGTTTTGTCACCACCTCCACTGGCAAGAGTTCGCCCATCGGGACTAAAGACAACGGAATTAACCCCATTCATCCAGCCAGAATGACCAGTTAAGGTGCGAATTTCTTTACCAGTTTGCACTTCCCATATTTTGATTGTGTTGTCACCACCTCCACTGGCAAGAGTTCGCCCGTCAGGACTAAAGACAACGGAATTAACAAAATTAGAATGACCAGTTAGGGTGCGAATTTCTTTACCAGTTTGCACTTCCCATATTTTGATTGTTGTGTCCTCACTACCACTGGCTAAAATCTGTCCATCCGGACTAAAGGCTACAGCTCTAACTCCAGCCCACCAGCCTGAATGACCTCTAAGAGTAGTGATTTCTCTCCCAGTTTGCACTTCCCAGATTTTGATAGTTTTGTCATCACTACCACTAGCTAAAATTTGCCCATTTGGGCTAAATGCGATGAACTCAACTGCTTTGGAATGACCTGTGAAAGTGTTTACACATTCCCAGATTTCAGGAACCGCAACAACGGGTGTTGGGAATTTTGGATTTTGAATTGGCAGATAAGGAGAAGATGTTACTGGTTTTGTTGGCGGTACTATCTCCGCACCCAACAAATCCAACCACTCCTGCACAGACTGGGGACGGAACTTGTAATTTAACGCCATACCCTTCATGATCGCCTCATTCACCCGATCGCTAACACTGCTATTCAAATCTTTTGGCGATCGCATGGTAAAATTTTGCAGTCTAGCTGGTGCTGGCATCGGCAATTGTCCAGTCAGCAAAGAATACAACGTGGCGGCTAAGGCGTAAACATCAATATATTCTCCCCTTTCTGCATCAGGTGCATACTGTTCTGGTGGCGCATAACCAGGGGTGAGACTTTCTGTATGCTGTTGAACTGCACCGGAAATAAATTGTCTCGCAAGACCAAAGTCAATTAGCACGGCTTCTGGTTTACCCGCCCGCATCATTATATTACTAGGCTTTAAATCCCGATGCAGTAAGCCGCGATCGTGAACTACAGTCAACGCATCACCAATTTGCCGGATATATAGCAGTGCTTCTGCTTCTGGTAAAGCACCTTTTTCGGTTATTTGCTTCCCTAAATCTTCGCCTTCGATATACTCCATCGCCATGCACGGCAGATTATCCTCATCAAAGACGTTTTCTACCTGCACAATATGCGGATGGCGACACAAAGCTAGTCGCAAAGCTTCATCACGAAAGTCATGCCGTAATTTATCTTGATGTGGTATCCATTGGGGATGATTGAGGATTTGTTCTCTGAGGGTTTTGATAACTCGCAACTCACCGCGTCGATTTTTCGCGAGATAGGTAATACCAACTCCACCTTCGCCCAATTTTCTCTCGATGATGTAGCGACTACCAAATAACTGCTGCCCTGGATTCCACACCATAGGTCAAGACTGTAGTTTTGCTGATATTTTATTTTGACATACGCAAAACTCAGTCCTGTGTCCAGAAAGATTTAAGCTGCTGCTGATGGAGCTTAAAATAGCAATATAACCGTTATCGGTTGAGTCCAATACACTCGGTCACTGCCGTGCCTCTACACGCGACGATATAATTTTGTATTGCATCCAACTGAGAACCGCTATATATTCAATCGCCATAAACCTATGACACCAGTAGTAGTTAAACCTTCATCTTGGCTAGAGAGTGGTATTCAAATCGAAAAAGTCAAGAATATTCATCTATTTAAAATAACAGACGAATTGCAAGCCAGAATGCAAGAACTTCTAGAGAGAAAAACATCTGATTCTCTAACACCAAAAGAAGCGGCTGAAATGGAAGCTATTGGTGAATTAGTGATAATTGTTAGCTACATCAATGGGATGATTACTTCTGAAGCCCGAAAATCTAACGAAACAGGAAACTGGGAACAGGGAATAGACAGAAACTAATATTTAAAAAAGGCGAGAGGTCGGGGAGACCCCGCCCCTACAGGTTTTGCGATTTAAAACTATCACGAATGGGATTTTGCTGCCCTGTTCAGCTCCCCGACTTTTCAAAAAAGTCGGGGATCTAAATTTAGGTTTATTGCATCAGAATATGCCGGATTAAAATACTCATGACCTCATCTGGGTTGTCGGTGGGTACTAGTGGACTCCAATCTCCGACGCTGGCGTAGCCAATTACCTGCAAATAGTGAATTGTACTGGTAACGGCTTTCTCGGAACCAATCAAGATATGCTTAATCGGTTTTCTCTTGGGAAATGGCTTTTCAGTCGATTGTTTAGCAGTAGGTGTATCTAAATATTCGCCTAGGAACTGTTCTAATTTTGACTGGGCGGAATTTTCTGATTGTGCCATGATTGTATTTGTCTCCTGATATAGGGGTGAGATAAGGGCGATCGCAGACTCTGGGCGGAGGGCGATCGCCTTTATCATGTCCCTATATTAAAGTATAATTTTATACTTGTCAACCATAAATGCAAAATTTCTTGTTAATAATTCCCAAGTTTTAATCGAAATAAATTAATACCAAGTTCTAATTTTTCAGGCGTAATTCGTAATTAATAAATGCAGAGGTTACCGGGAATTAATGATTTAAATTTTTTTGCTATTTTTTACCACTATATTGTTGAATAAAATCGAAAATTATGCTTCTACTATTTTCTATCATATAAGCTACATGATAGCCCCCTCCCTGCTTGCGGGGCTACCGTGTATACACAAGTCGAGTTGGGAATCAAATGGACGGAAAAAAACGGAACATTATTTTTAAAATCCTTGGTTTTCCGTCATATCTATATCAATAAGCAAATACTATTGATAATCATCTGGCTCAACTCAAAGCGAAGCTTAATAAGGATTGTGTCTTGCCAAGCAAGGATTTTAGGACTTGTGTATACACCGTAGGCTTGCGGGGAGGGGGTTGGGGGTGAGGTTCCTTGATAATCTGCTGCATCTGGCTAAAAAAAATTGCTAGATTTAGCAAAGTTTTAGCTAATCTAGCAAACCTAAATTATTTGTGAATCAAAAGATTTCTGATTTTTTAGAAAAAAATTCCAAACAGATTTAATTTCTTTGCGATTCGACTACTAACTTGACTTCACCACAACCGAATCGCCCTCAATTTTAGCGGCGTAAGTTTTGAGTGGTTTATCAGCCGGACCTTTTAGCACTTTACCATCGGCTGCAAATTCTGATTTATGACAAGGACAGGTGAATTTTTTGCCTTCCTCTTTCCATGTCACCGTACAACCTTTATGAGTACAGGTAGGGTTAACAGCAATCAGATTCGCCGATTTCGATTTACCAACTACCAATACAGGCCCAACAGGTGAGTTATTGGCAACTAACTGACCTGTTTTATCTAATTCTGCTGAAGTGCCGACCTTTTGCCAACCAGCGACTGGTGAAGATTTTGGTTCTGGTGTGGCTGTTTTATCAGAACAGGCGGCAATTGCTACAGGTAAAGAACTCGCTAGCAAACCTAAACCTACCCAATTAATGAAATCACGACGTTTCATAACTGATATTGATGTTATTTTTAAGAACTTTTAAGCTTGGATGAAAGGCGATCGCATTTCATAAAGTCTCTTCTTATGCAGAAAATGCATCAGGAAGTTACATTTTTGGCAATGATCCCCAAATTTCGTAGCGATTTATACGATTTTAGCGAAAATGCGCGTTTAACCTTAAGAGTATGTAAATCGTTACACTTTCAGTACCAGAACAGTCCTTACACATTTATCCAATGAATACACGGAAATATCTTTCCTGAAGCCATAATTTCAGCACCAAATATACATTATCACTGCTTTTGCCCTAGTAGACTGAGAAAAAAGTCAAACTACGGGTTAATTCATGTTGGGCAAAAACTCGCTTTAGTTCTCTGGGATTCAAAATTTGCAATGAGAGTCAGCTCATGACAGACACAGCAACTAGTACTACAGCCAGCCTCAATAAGTTCGAGAAATTCAAGGCTGAAAAAGATGGACTTAGCGTCAAAGCTGAGATAGAGAAATTTGCTTCCCTTGGTTGGGAAGCAATGGATGAAACAGACCGGGATCATCGGCTTAAATGGGTGGGTGTGTTTTTTCGCCCAGTCACGCCTGGTAAGTTTATGATGCGGATGCGGCTACCAAACGGTATTCTCACCAGCGATCAGATGCGGGTGTTAGCAGAAGTAGTGCAGCGTTACGGTGATGATGGTTGTGCTGACATTACCACGCGGCAGAATATCCAATTGCGGGGGATCAGAATTGAAGACTTACCAGATATCTTCAATAAAATGCACGCCGTTGGTTTAACCAGTATTCAGTCTGGGATGGACAACATCCGCAATATCACAGGCGATCCGGTGGCGGGTTTAGATGGGAATGAATTGTTTGACACGCGAGAATTGGTGCAACAAATTCAGGATATGCTCACCAACAAAGGCCAAGGCAATCCAGAGTTTACCAATCTTCCCCGTAAATTTAACATTGCCATTACAGGTGGAAGAGACAACTCAGTTCACGCCGAAATCAACGATTTAGCCTTTATTCCCGCATTTAAAGAAGGCGAATTCGGCTTTAACATCGTAGTGGGTGGCTTTTTCTCAGCCAAACGCTGTGAAGCGGCGATTCCCTTAAATGCTTGGGTTCCTCCCGCAGATGTGGTTGCTGTATGTAGAGCGATCGTCGAAGTTTTTCGGGATCATGGTTTACGTGGTAATCGCCAAAAAGCCCGCCTGATGTGGTTGATTGACGAGTGGGGTTTAGACAAATTCCGCTGGGAAGTCGAAAATCGTCTAGGTAAGTCCTTTATACCCGCCGCGCCAAAAGACGAAATCGACTGGGAAAAACGCGATCATGTTGGTGTATATAAACAAAAGCAACCGGGATTAAATTACGTAGGGTTACATATTCCTGTAGGTCGCTTGTATGCCGGGGATATGTTTGAAATCGCCCGTCTAGCATCGGTTTATGGTAGCGGTGAAATCCGGTTGACAGTTGAACAGAACCTGATTATTCCCAACATTCCCGATTCACGGTTAGTAACATTTTTAGCTGAACCATTGCTAGAAAGATTTGGCATTAACCCAGGTTTACTGACGCGATCGCTAGTTTCTTGCACAGGCGCACAATTTTGCAACTTTGCGCTGATTGAAACCAAAAATCGGGCTTTAGCAACGATTCAAGCCTTGGAATCAGAGTTAATTCTCACTCGCCCTGTACGCATTCATTGGACTGGGTGTCCTAACTCCTGCGGACAGCCACAAGTAGCCGACATCGGCTTGATGGGAACTAAAACCCGCAAAAATGGCAAAACCTTGGAAGGAGTTGACATTTATATGGGCGGTAAAGTTGGCAAAGATGCCCATTTGGGTACTTGCGTTACTAAAGGTATACCTTGCGAAGACTTGCCGCCAGTATTAAAAGATTTACTCATCCAGCACTTTGGGGCAAAACTCAAGCAAGAAGCCTTAGTTACGCATTAGGGCATAGGAAAAGAGATTGTCATCTTGAGTTGTGAAGTTTAAGACATGGAATCTCTTATGTAAATCCGCAAGTTTTTGCATTCAAATATCATAATTGGCGAATGGATGTTTTATCCATTTGGATTTGCTGGTGTCCAGGAAGTTGCGCTCGCCATAGGGATGAAAAATGAGAAAAAATTTTCATCCTTCTAGTTCATCATGCCTACTTTCAAGCAATTAGAAAAATGCTTTGGCATCCAACTTGAAAAGTATGATTTTTAACGCATAGCTCTGATGCTATTTTTACATTTACATTGACAAAATGTAATGGCAGATACAAATCAATTGGCTAAGTAATTCTAACTTTGGGTATTAGCAATAATTGAGACATTCCCTGGAGGTTGATTAATCAGGGAATCAAAATTTCAGCTTTCAATTCAGTAGCAATAAATAACCAGAAATATCTGAATTAAACAGGGTAATTAAACAATTATCCCTGCGTTGCTCCATGCAGTTTTGTAATTGAGGAAACTTTGAATGCTTAAAGGATTATTTTCATTCAGGGATCGCTATCGTATCCTGCATCAGACTTGGTTTGCCTTTTTTCTTACCTTTGTCTGTTGGTTTAACTTTGCGCCCTTTGCTACCACTATTGGTAAGCAACTACATTTAGCACCTGAGCAAATTAAAACTTTGGGCATTTGTAACCTCGCTCTGACAATTCCAGCGCGGCTAATTATTGGGATGTTGCTGGATCGTTTTGGCCCTAGAAAGACATACTCAATATTGCTAATGTTCGCCGCTGTTCCTTGTTTAGCAACAGCTTTATCACAGGATTTTAACCAATTAGTTATCAGTCGCTTACTGATGGGAATTGTTGGTTCTGGGTTCGTTGTGGGTATCCGCATGGTAGCCGAATGGTTCCCACCCAAAGAAATGGGAAGTGCCCAAGGTATTTATGGTGGTTGGGGTAATTTTGGTGCTTTTGGTGCAGAGTTTGCCCTACCAATGATTGCTGTGGCTACAAGCTTTTTGGCTGGTGGTGCTTCTAATTGGCGGTTAGCGATCGCACTTACAGGTATCATTGCTGCTATCTACGGCGTAATTTATTACAACAGCGTTCAAGATACGCCTACTGGCAAAGTTTACAAAAAACCTAAGAAAAATGGTGCTTTAGAAGTAACTAGTATTAAAAGCTTCTGGGCAATGATTCTCTCCAACTTTGGCTTAATTTTTGCCTTGGGTTTATTAGCTTGGCGCTTGGAACAAAAGAATATTCACTTTTTGAATTTAACCCAAATGTATTTGGTTTGGGTATTGTTAGCAGGACTGTTTGCTTACCAAACTTACAAAGCTTATCAAGTTAACAAAGAACTACTAATTGGCAAAAAAACCTACCCGCTTGCACAGCGTTATCAATTTAGTCAAGTTGCGTTACTGGAATTCACTTATATAACTAACTTTGGTAGCGAACTGGCAGCAGTTTCTATGCTCCCGGCATTCTTTGAAAAAACCTTTGGTTTAGAGCATGTAGTCGCTGGCATGATCGCCGCAACTTATCCCTTTTTAAACTTAATTTCTCGCCCCAGTGGTGGCGTAATTTCTGATAAATTTGGCTCCCGTAAATGGACAATGACAATTGTCAGTGCGGGTATTGGTGTGGGCTATTTAATGGCACATTTTATTAATAGTAGCTGGCCAATTCCCTTAGCGATCGCAGTCACCATGTTTGCTGCTTACTTTGCTCAAGCTGGCTGCGGTGCAACCTACGGCATTGTACCCCTAATTAAAAAAGAAGCCACAGGACAAATCGCCGGTAATGTCGGGGCTTACGGCAATTTTGGTGGTGTAGTCTACCTGACCATTTTTAGCTTGACTGACGCATCCACACTCTTTACCACAATGGGCGTAGCCGCGTTAATTTGCGCTTTTATGTGTGGCTTCTTCCTCAAAGAACCAAAAGGTTCCTTCGCTGGTGCTTATGAAGGCGAATCATCAGAAACAACAGCACCACCTCCACGGATTTTAGCTGAAGAGTAAATTTGGGCATGGGGCATTGGGCAATAGTCATTTGTCTCCCTTGTCCTCCTTGTCTCCCCTAGCCCCTAATCCCTAGCCTTTAGCCCCTAATCCCTATTTCCAGACAGGATAATTGCCATCATGAGTGAATTTACCAAAACCCTCTGTCCTTACTGTGGTGTTGGCTGTGGACTAGAAGTTTCGCCTCCAGCCCAACACGGAAAAGCGACTAATCGGGATAGTCAAGGAACTCCAATTTGGCGAGTACGGGGAGACAAAGCCCACCCATCTAGTCAGGGTATGGTTTGTGTGAAAGGTGCGACTATTGCTGAGTCTTTAGATAAAAATAGGCTTCATTACCCGATGGTACGAGACTCTTTAGATCAAGAGTTCCGGCGTGCCAGTTGGGATGAAGCTTTTGATATCATCACCAAGCGCATTCAAACAGTACGCTATACCCAAGGTACAGAAGCTCTATGTATGTATGGTTCTGGACAATTTCAAACTGAGGATTATTACATCGCCCAAAAACTCATGAAAGGGTGTCTGGGTAGTAATAATTTTGATGCCAATTCTCGTTTATGTATGTCTAGCGCTGTGGCTGGCTACATTCAAAGCTTTGGCTCGGATGGCCCTCCTTGTTGTTACGACGATTTAGAGTTAACCGACTGTGCATTTTTAATTGGTACGAATACCGCTGAATGTCACCCGATAGTTTTCAATCGTTTGGCGAAGTATCACAAAAAAAATCGCAAAGTCAAAATGATTGTCGTCGATCCGCGACGCACACCCACCGCAGAAGCAGCTGACTTACATCTAGCTATTCGTCCAGGTACAGATATTGACTTGTTGAATGGCATTGCTTATTTGTTAATGCGCTGGAACTACATTGAGCCTAGCTTTATTGAAGACTGTACTACTAACTTTCCTGCCTATGCAGAAGTGATTCGTCATTATGCTCCCGATATCGTGGCAAATCGTTGTGGGATCAGCGTTGCAGATTTAGAAACAGCAGCTCGCTATTGGGGTCAATCCCAGAGGGTACTGTCTCTCTGGTCAATGGGTGTGAATCAGTCCAGTGAAGGTACAGCTAAGGTGAGAACGATTATCAACTTGCACCTGATGACGGGACAGATTGGTAAGCCAGGAGCGGGGCCTTTTTCTTTGACTGGTCAACCAAATGCAATGGGAGGAAGAGAAGCCGGAGGTTTAGCGCACTTATTACCTGGTTATCGCTTGGTAAAAAATCCCCAACACCGCGCTGAAGTTGAGGATTTTTGGGGACTCCAACGAGGGCAAATTTCATCCAATCCTGGTCTAACGGCTTGGGATATGATTACGGGGTTAGAAGATGGCACAGTCGGATTGCTATGGATAGCTGCTACCAATCCAGCCGTCAGTATGCCAGATTTAGAACGGACTAAAAAGGCATTATTGCGATCGCCCTTCACTATATATCAAGATGCCTACTACCCAACAGAAACCGCTGCTTACGCCCACGTCCTTTTACCAGCTGCTCAGTGGGGTGAAAAAACTGGGGTGATGACCAATTCAGAGCGTACAGTCACCCTATGTCAAGCATTCCGGGAACCACCAAGAGAAGCCAAACCAGATTGGGAAATTTTTGCCGAAGTTGGACGGAGATTAGGCTTTGTCAAAGAATTTAGCTTTGCCAATTCCGCAGAAGTTTATGCAGAATTTGTGGAATTAACTCGCGATCGTCCCTGTGATATGACTGGTATTAGTCATGAAAAATTACAAACACAAGGCCCCACCCAATGGCCACACCCAGAACTGGACATGGGGACGCAAAGACATGATGACGCGGAGAACGAAGAGAACACGGGGACATTTTCACTCTCCGCGTCACCGCGTCCCAAGCTCTCCGCGTCTTCTTCTATCTCCGCGTCTTCCCACAAAGCAAAACGCCTCTACACCGATCTCCGCTTTCATACGCCTGATGGACGGGCGCGGTTTGGGGCGTATCACTCACGGGGATTGGCAGAACCACCAGACCCCAATTATCCTTTTGTATTGACTACTGGGCGACTATACGGACATTGGCACACCCAAACCCGTACTGGTAGAATTGAAAAAATTCGGCAAATGCACCCCGAACCGTTTATTGAGATTCATCCCCGCGATGCTGCTAGTTTAGGGATTACAGATAACCAGTGGCTAGAAGTGCGATCGCGTCGAGGTCAAGCAAAATTTCCGGCAAAAATCACAAAAGCGATCGCCCCAGGTACAGTTTTTGTCCCCATGCACTGGGGAGCGCTATGGGCAAACGAGGCTGAAGCTAATGCCCTCACCCATCCAGAATCTTGCCCCGATTCATTACAACCAGAATTAAAAGCTTGTGCAGTCCAACTGACACCAATTTCTGTAGAAGCGACACTCAAAAATTATCAACTCCAGTCCTTACAATGGTAAGCTGCTAAATAGATAACTAACTAATCAGTAAGTTGATAATTTGACCCATAGTTAATAGTCAATAGTTATGATTAATTTTTCTAATCCTCTAGATAAATCTAGAGGATTTTTATTTTATGTTTTGACTTTTAGCTTGGGAATGCCAACTAGGGTGTAGCAGATGAAAAAACTCCTCCATCGAATGATAAACGCTACCAAAGATGAGCCGTTTATGCACTTCATTGAAAAAATCGAAGTGATAGTTTCTAAGGTACTATCTGTGTTTATGGTAGTGGTTATTTTAGCCGCTATTGGTGATTTAGCTTTCTTTCTATTCAAAGAGTTATTTACCGCACCCTACGGCAAATTTAGCACCACAATATTTAAGACTTTTGGATTATTTTTAAATGTTTTAATTGCTTTAGAAATTTTAGAAAATATCACTGGATATCTGAAAAAACATGTCCTCCAAGTAGAATTAGTTATCGTCACATCTTTAATCGCTGTTGCTAGAAAAATTATTATACTTGACCTAGAAAAGGTAACAGGAATTGATATCATTGGTTTAGGAATTGCCGTTTTAGCACTATCAATTAGTTATTTAATAATCCGGTATAGCAATACCCGAAAGAGCAAGGTAAGCTCATCTCATATGGTGTACAAAGAACTTGACAAATCCAAGAAGATAATCAGAAAAGACCGTTATTGATTTCACTTTTGCTGATTGCCCCATACCTCATGCCCAATGACAAATGACAAATAACAAAATTTTTTTTGAATTTGAGGCAGATTTCGTTGAGTCCCTGCGTTGCATACCCATGCAAGTGCGTTACAAACTAGATACTAGTGGGATCAAACTAAAGTTGTCTGATTGGCATCAAATGTCTCAAACGGAACGAGAAGCTTTAGTTGAATTACCTTGCACTACGGAAACAGAAATTCAATCTTATCGGCAGTATCTCGAACAGTTAATTTTAACCCGCACAGGTATACCAGCTAAACAATTGCCGATTGAACCCCAGCCTGAATGGATGGACTCGACTAATTTACCAGCTAGCGTTCAAGAAAAAGCTCAAGAACTAGCTCTTACTATCACAACTCAACAGTGGGAATCTTTAACTCCTTTACAGCGGTTTGCGCTGATTAAACTCAGTCGTTCAGGACATGAAAATAAAAACTTTCCCAAAGCGATCGCAGAATTTCATTTGAGCTAGGGGCTAGGGCTTGTCTTCAAAGTATCGAATGCAACTACATAAGGCTGACAACGGGACAATGGGACGCGGCGACGCGGTGAAAATTTGTTCAAAAAGCTCTCCGCGTCACCGCGTCTCCCCCTCTCCCCCTCCTCCCCTTATTCAAGAAATGAGTTTGAAAACACGCCCTAGGGAAGGGCTAGGAAGAGAGATTTTCCCTAATCGCAGTCATTAAAAATAGACATGGGGATGAAGAGGGATGTGGTTAGACACTTCTGTGAGCTTTTCAGTACATCACTGCGCGGTAGTTGAATCTCACCAACCGGGTGATGAGAAAAAATACTAATGACCATCGACCATTGACCACTGACCACTGACCACTGACTACTGACCATTGACCATTGACCATTAACAGCCTCAACTAGAAATCAAGCATACATGCAGCGTGTCGGCAAGCGATCGCATAATTTTAATTTTGATGCCAGGAATTTCGGCTTCTGAAGCAGTGAGTGAAGCTATAGTGTATGTAGCCATGCCGCAGTTACAGTAGTCCAGATAATTTTTGTGCCCCACTTATATGAGATTGCTGTAAATTGGCTAAGCTTAAGTTCTAAGACTAAAGTAATTTCATAATTCGTTGAGACACGCAATCTAACTCGATGACAGGCAAAAACGCAAGACATAATGCATTTCTGCGGCTAGTGTCTGGTAATGGAGCACCTTTTAGGTCAGAATTCCGCTACTCGCTGCTCCCAAGTCAAGAGATGATCATTGGACGCGACCCCAGCTGCCAAATTGTCTTGGATGCCATGATGTATCGAATGGTATCTCGTCGTCATGCTGTGGTTCGTCCTCTCTCTTCATCTCCCGGTCAAGAATTCAGCTGGCTAATTTGTGATTTGAACAGCGCTAATGGTACTTATTTAAATGGACAGCGCTTGCAAGGTTGTCAGGAATTACATCCAGGCGATCGCATTTCTTTGGGTTCTGATGGCCCGCAATTTGTGTTCGAGCATGATTATGTCTCCCAAGCTACAGTCATGACGAGACCAGCTACACCGCTTCCCGCTGCTGGAAGTTACGAAGCACCATCAAAATCTGATTCGGTAAGCTTTACTCAATTATTTCCGATTATTTCCACTGGTAAAGATTTAACTCGTAAAGCTTACCTTGTACCGGGAATTCTGACAGTAGTGTTTGTAGTATTAATGTTTGCTACTGTAGGTAGACCACAAGCCAATCAAGTGATTGTTGCTAGTTATATAGCTTTTGCTGCCTATTATTTTGTCTACCAACTCTGCGGCAAACAAAAGCCTTGGTGGGTGCTTGTATCTGTAGCATTGGGTACAGGGCTGATTTTGAAAAGTCCGCTGTTGGATTTGTTTATTTTCGTGTTTCGCGGCATTTTGCCTGGTAATTTACCTTCATCCCAGGATTCTATTACCTTCACTGAATTGCTGATCCGGATGTTTTTTGGTGCTGGCTTGATGGAGGAATTACTCAAGGCATTACCTGTATTAGCAGCGTTGGTGATTGGGATTACATTGCCCTCACCTTGGCGAGAACGGATAGGTATTTGGGAACCTTTAGATGGTATCCTCTTAGGCACTGCTTCAGCTGTAGGTTTTACCCTGTTAGAAACTCTCGGACAATATGTGCCTGTTATTACCCAAAATGTTGCTCAACAAGCGGGAGTAGGAACTGGTCAACTGGTGGGTTTGCAATTACTAATTCCGCGAATTTTAGGTTCGGTGGCAGGGCACATGGCTTACAGTGGCTATTTAGGATATTTTATTGGCTTAGCAGTCCTCAAACCACGTCTAATTTGGCAAATTCTCCCGATAGGGTATGTTAGCGCTGCGGCACTCCATGCTTTGTGGAATGCTACTGGTTCGATCAATGCCTTGCTATTGGTGGTTGTTGGAGTATTGTCTTATGCGTTTTTGATGGCAGCGATTTTAAAGGCACGCGCCCTGTCACCAACGCGATCGCAAAATTTTGCTACCCGCTTTCTTGGCCCTAAATGAAGTAAATGTGGGAGACAAACAGACGCGGGGACACCGAGAAATAACAAATAACAAATGACAACTGATCGCTGACAACTGACAATTTTCTACCTTGAGATAGATAGCGCTGCTTTGTAAATCGCTCTATAGTCTGAATTAATGTGGGTAAGCTGTACTTAAAAATAGCAAGCAAAAAATATAAGACCCGCAATACAAGCGTCGAGTGCGGGCGCTTCCAAATAACCTGAAGTAGCTTCCCGTGTAGGGACATAAGACAACTGAACTTAGGATTCTGACTCAAAGCTACTTAGTTGTGTGAGCGCATAGTAAGAAATCGCTAAACTGATCTTTGCTTGCTCGACATCCGATAAAGTTGTCCATTCCCTGTTTTCAAACTTGCTGATGAAAGATTTTGGGCATTGAGGTTCGCCACTGCGCATAGCATAGGCGTAGGGACGGGCCAAAACGAAGAGGTCTTCTGCTTCCCAAGCGGGTAATACACCTTGCACACATGTAACTAATTGCTCTTTGAGTGACTGTTGGGAGGTAAAAATTTCGCTGGCTTTTTGGGCTATGGTATCCAGAAAGGAGTGGGGTACAGCATTTGCAAAAGCTGCTTGCAGGTTAGCAAATAAAATCTGACTGATATTAGTCTTGTGGTGGGAATGAGTCGGATTTTCCGGCCAAAGTGTATCTAATTGCCGATAAAAATTTTGCGATCGCTTTGTAAGTTCTTCTTCTTCCCACAAGTCATCACTAAGGAACTGCTGTTCTAATGCGCAAAAATAAGCTTCTGATTCTTCATCAGCAGGATTCCAAGGATAACTTGCATCTTCTACTTCGAGTAAAGCAGCGAGGAAATCTAATTCGACTTGAGATGGTAAAGAAGAGAAATTATCTGAATTGTTGATTTGGTTAATCATTTGTCGCCTCCGAGTTGATTATTTAGCGGTATTGACAGCTACAACTGTCAGAATCTCATTTCCGCAAAAATAAAATGAATTTTGCTGAGGGTGAAAATATTGCTATCTGGCTGTTACTTACCTGATAAGCCTTTAAAAGTGATTAGTGATTTGTGTTTACACAAATTACATAAATCATCACTGTCTTGACAAAAAAATAGCAACACATGAGTTGCATGAACTAATTAGGAGTCTTCAATAATAAACTCCCAAGTTTCACCCCTAGAACTACCAAACTTTAACTGCATTCCCGATGTTAAAGGCACTTCCTCACGGAGGATTTGTTGCCAACCATTAGAACTGGAAACCCAAGTTGTGCCATAGGTAGATTTATCTTCTAAGTAATAAGTTCTTACCGGAGTAGTACCGCTGAAGGTATTCCGACATAAAATTTCGGCATGGCGTTTGGAAACTGAAGGTTCCGGGATGACGATATCATTGTCTTTTGTCCGACCAATGCGGGTGACTCCAGCACGCAACAACCAGGTTTTACCTCCTGGTGCAAGCGATCGCAAAAAAGCTGAGGGCACGGAGGCAATTATACTGGGAATAGTTGTGTCTGGTAGTTCGGTAATTCCTTCATCAAAACTTTTAATTAGTTCGCCATCAAAATCTGGATGCAGATAGAGAACTGGTAAAGTCCATGCTGGTTGATTGAACCTATATGTTGTTAACAGTTGTTGTCTGGCTTCGGCGACAGCTTCATCAATTGGTTTGCGCGATCGCAATGCTTCGGTAAAAGCTTGAATAAAACTGTGGCTTTCAGCGTCAGCAATCTCATCACGCATTCCCAAAACCCCAGGTACGCCATGACGGATTAACACTTCTGCCAAACTACTAGAAGGTATAGCTTGGCCATTGGCCGCCGCAGGTTGTGCTAACCAACAAGCGTTGAACACTGCTAATTTGACAGCATTCCGGGTCAATACTTGGGCTAATTCTATGCCATTGAGAGTCATCCCTGGGCGTAAAAATAGTAACCCGCCGTCTGGGTCTGGCAAACCATGACCAGCATAGAAAAAGACGTTGTAGGCTTTAGTTTCTAATTCTTGGATTAACTCCTGTGGTTGTGGTTGCAGGAGCGTATGTACCATACATGGTGCATATCCTTGAGAATTACTACCTAATGGCCCTGCTTTGGTGAGAGTTTGTTTTAAAATTTCTGCTTCTTTTTCCAGTTGCAGATTTTTATTTTCATTTTCCCCTAATACCAAAAGAATGTTGAGAGCCTGCTCTGTTCGTAGATACGGCAATGACTCAACTTCACTGGTGGTACGGCTAAACAGTAAATCTTGCGACAGCGACATTACCGATTGACCAGCTTCACGCTGCATAATCTCCCAAGGTAGGGCAATTAAATCCGGATCGCGGACTTCTAAGCGAAAGCGCAACCGTGTATGCTGTCCCATAGCTATACCACGACTGCGTTCTAAACTACCGAGAATTGATCCGTCAAATAACCAGCGCCACAGACTAATTCCTAAGTATTGCATTAGGCGACTACTGTAACCTGCTGTTTGGCCTGAAGGGGATGAAACCAAGTTAATTGGCAATGGGGTTCTCTGTGGCAGAGTGGACTGTGAAGAAATACCTAAAGGACTGTCACCGCCAAACATTTCCTGCCATTCTTGCCAAACTTGAGAGAGTTCAACCGGCCATATACAGTCATGCAAAACATAGCCACTGGGATAAGGCGCTTTAACTACCCAAATGGCAAAGTTATCAGTGCCAGTGTTGGTCAAACGAGCGATCGCCAGGTTCAGGCATGGCAATGGAGTCATTAAACTAAAAGGTGAAAACAAATTATGTTCAATAACAGACTTTTCAGGTAAAAGTCGAGAACTTACGCATGTCAATGGTCAATGGTCATTCTTACAAAGTTCTGATCGCCGGACGCCGGCGCTCAGACTTTGCGCTTTGTCACTTGTACTGAGCGAAGTCGAAGTATTGGTCATTAGACTGTGAACTGTGGACTGTTGACTGTTGACTATTGACTGTTGACAACTTTATTTATTGTGCCGATTGCGTAAGTCGTCAAGTCTCTACCTTGCTAGTTTTTGATTTTGGTTTCTACCTGTATTATTTCAGGTTTTACCAGTTTATGCTAAGTTGGATTACCTTCAGCTTGTGAAGTCGGCGCAGGCAGTTGGACATGAAGGTAACAGAGCAAAAATTTCTGCCCAGTTCCGCGACTTCTTGAAGGATAACAATGGCGAATCAAGGGTAAAACCCCTAGCTTACCCAACAGACCGCCGTCACCTCCGGGTGCGGCTAATTGAACAAAGCCCACCTACCCTTCTCCTGACGGAGACGCTGCGCGAACGGGAACGTGGGCTTTGTAGGGTTAGCCCCAGGCTTCCAGCCTGCGGGCGGTATGTCGGGTAAGCGAGAGAACACTACATATCAATATTGAGGAGTCCAATCCACCATTCGCCAGCAGTATCCGCAGAAGTTGTCGGGGATCTTAATCGAGCTTATTTTAGTGACATTCCAGCGTACAACTGTTTATTGAGGCGGAGATTCAGTTGAGCTATTATCACTTTTTGGATTTGCTCCAGGCGTTTGGGGTACTGGCTCTGGCGTGGTTGGGACACATGGATTTGGTTTTTCTGCTTGTAAGACAGTGACACCAGAGTCGAGTTCGGAGCGTTTAAGTTCGGAGAGTTCAATCGTGACTGTTTTCTCTTGTTCTGGTAAAGTTTGAGAAGGGTCTTTAGCTGGATTGGCGGTATCTTGATTATTAGGGCACACCCGGAGATTGACTACAAGGTCTTTTTTCGGCAATTTAGGATTTTTTGGTTTTTTGTCAATTACTTGAAAAAAAGTGCCACTGGGGAATTTAACCTGACTCTGTATAATTACTATTTCACTGTTGTTTTGAATCACCCAACCCTTTGAGAGGTTGTCAATGGTTCTTTTTGTTGCCGGTTTTTCAGTTGGTTGTATAGTTGGAGTGGGACTGGGGGCATTTGAAAACGTAGGTACTGGCGATCGCAGTTCCTTGAACAAGTATGCCAAAGCACCAACTACAGCAACTAAGATTAATGGGACAATAAACTGCAATGGCAGTCGAAGAATTTTGGCAGCCTTTACGGTTACTGTTGCAGCTACCGATGGCTGCGGCGGAGGCTGAGTTTGTCTTGGTTGAGTTGGGGGTACTGGTGGCTGCGGTTGTATTGGCTGAGTTGGAGGTATTGGTTGTGGTGACACTGGAGAAGTTAAGTCCCTAATAACTTCGTCTGCTGATTGATACCGTTCTCCTATTTCTTTTTTCAATAGCTTGTCGAGAACCTCACCCAATTGGCTACTAACAGGACTGCTCAAATATTGTTGCCAATCTTTAACCCAGCCAAAACCATTATCTACCCACAACTGAAAAGGGGAAATCCCTGTCAGCAGATGAAAGCAGGTAGCCCCTAAACTGAACAAATCACTAGCAGGGTAAGCCTCACCACTTTTTATCTGTTCAACTGGACTATACCCATGTGAGCCAATGGTCGTCCCCATTTTAGCGTGTACTGTCGCAGTTAACTGTTTAGAGGCTCCAAAATCAATCAATACTAAACTTCTATTGCTTTTACGACGAATAATATTCTGCGGTTTGATATCGCGATGAATCACTTGCCGCTCATGGATAAACTTAAGAACTGGGAGTAAATCTAACAGAAGTTGTTTAATTTCTACTTCTTTGTGTATTCCCGTTGTCTCCAATTCCTTAAGTAAATTTTCTCCATCGATAAACTGCTGCACCAAATACATATTATGGTCTTGCTCAAAGTAAGCCAACAGAGTGGGAATTTGATGATGTTCACCCAACTCTTGTAGCCGCTTTGCCTCTTCCTGAAACAATTCCATAGCTTTTTTTTGCGCCCAAGTTCCTTGAACTTTAGGTGCTAACTGTTTGACAACACAACGCTCATTTAGCTTATCTACATCTTCTGCTAGATAAGTTCTGCCAAATCCGCCCTCGTTTGAAAGCAAATTTATGATCCGATAGTGACCTCTTAGCAGGGTGATAAGTCGGACGCTGCAACTCTGACAAAACAAGTTACCGTCAGGGTTTAGAGGGCTGGGGCAATCAGGGTTGAGGCAACAGAGCATTGTCTAAACAAGTATGGCTATGTTGGAATTTATAGATATAGTAACCGAAATTTCTCTGAGGTTAATTGTTAAATTTTTAATTATTATTACCGTTTTCAGTTCATAAAAATATAATATATTGCATTTTTTGCCTGGTTTGATTAATAGTTATAGCAATTTTAAAAAAGAAGGCGACAGATGGGTAA
This sequence comes from Calothrix sp. NIES-2100, assembly GCF_002368195.1. Lineage (GTDB taxonomy): Bacteria > Cyanobacteriota > Cyanobacteriia > Cyanobacteriales > Nostocaceae > Aulosira. The sequence goes on from NZ_AP018178.1 coordinate 6,758,484, forward strand.
GAGCAAAACATTGTTGTGCCCTTACGAATAATTTATGTGTCACCAACATTATTTTAATTGGTTGAAAACTGTCAAAAATGTAATGTTGCGATTTTGACTGAAAGTAACAGAGGAAAATTGATTTAGATGCCCAAATTATTGAAAAAGTCTGGCATCTAAATCAACGTTATTTCATGAATATTTCACCCTATAACTATTGATTTTGATCTGTACTACGTTGATTCCCTTCATCTTGTGGAGTTTGTGTTGGTGTTTGATTAATCGGCCCTGACAAGCCCGGAAAACATGGATTTGGGTCGTTTTCTTGTAAGACATTGACACCAGATTTGAGTTCGGAGATTTCAACAAAGACTATTTTCCCAGTTTCTTGTGAAGCAGTAGAAGCGTCTTGGGCTGAATTAGACTTGTCTTGATTATTAGGGCACACCTGAAGATGTACCAAAAAGTTCGGATTAGCAGATTTAGAAATTGGTTTTTTGTCAATTACTTGAAAATAAGTGGGGATAGGGAATGTTTCTTGACTCGGTTTTGTGACTAATTTACGGTTAGTTTTAATCACCCAACCCTTTGAGAGGTTGTCAATGGTTCGCTTTGGTTTTTTTTCAGTTGGTTGAACACTTGGAGTGGGACTGGGGGGACTGGAAACCGTAGTAGCTTCGGGCGATCGCCTTACCTTGAACAAGTATCCAATACCACCAAATACAGCAACTAAGATTAATGGGACAATAAACTGGAATGGCAGTTGCGCAATGCTGCTACGTTGCTTATATTCTTCGGGGATTACTTTAGTTTTGCCATTGGGGTTGCTTACGAGCATCGGTTGTGCTGTTTTGGTAGATGGCTCGTTAGTTTTGGTTGATGAGCTTTCGGGAATGACTGCTGTCAGACTAGACTCCGGTTCAGTATATTTCACCTGACAATGTACTAAAGCGATGGTGACATTATCATGTCCGTTTTTTGTATTAGCGATTTCTACTAATCTTTCTGCAACACTGGTTATATCTGCTTCGGCTTTGAGAATTGGCAAGATTTCTGTTTCCCAATAATCTTCTATCCTGTCAAAATCACTTAAGCCATCTGATGTCAGTAAGAAAACAGCATCTTCGTCGAGAATAAATCTCTGAGAGGTCGGATGGAGTGATGTACTGGGACTCATTCCTAAAGCCTGAACCAGAGAACCTGAACCACTTTGTTGTATGGCTTCGCGATAGATAGCATAGCCTAACCTGACTTCGCGAGATGCAACATCATCGTCTAGGGTAACTTGATAACAACCTTGGCGTGTAATCCAATAAGCACGACTATCACCGACGTGAGTCATGTACATTTCCTGGGCAATTGACAACGCCATCACCAGAGTTGTACCCATGCGTTGACGCCCTTGGCGATTTTCGCTGTCGTTGCGCTGGCTGATTTTGTCATTCACAACTGCTACAGCCGATTCTAAGTCATTTAGCAGCAGTGAAGGATCTATATGCTCGGCGGGAACTTTTGTGAGTTGCTGTACCTGCTGTTGAATTGTTTCAATCGCTAAATTTGATGCTACTTTCCCACCTTCGTGTCCACCAATACCATCGCAGACAATAGCTAAGGCGCTGGCTTGAGGCGGTTTACTCACTAAAGTCCCACTGGGTGGATAACAAGCGTCTTCATTTTGTTGGCGGCTGGGGCCTGTGTCAGTTTTGGTAAAAATTTTGACAGTAGACTGTTGCGATCGCCCTAATTGAGCTAGTCCTTGATCATCTAAGACTTTAATTAAAACTTCAGCTGAATTAATTTCTGCTGTAAGTAAAGAATTACTAATTTTGTGAATAAATTCCGCTATAGCTGGTTTCGCCTCTTTGTGCAACTGCCGCCAAAAATCACCTAATTGGGGTAAACTGGGTGTTGCAGACTCATCAGAACGCAATTCCAACAAGCGTACTAATGGGCCTTCTACTCTAATTAAATTTGGTTCAAGTAAGCTGGCAGCCACACCTTCACTCAACATAGGTTGCCAGAGATTTGCTAACTGCCACAGCCAGTGGAGTTGACGCATCGAGTTGGCATCACCCCAAGCTGTGATTAAATCGGGACACAGTTGCACTTTTTGTCCTGTGCTATCGGCAATTAGTGGGGGTTTTTCTAAAAGTAATATTTCTTGCTCGGAACGCCCATCTATTGGCGGTATGACTCCATATACCTGCGGTACGTGTAATCGATAAGGTATTAACCGCAAATAAGGTCTAATTGCTGACAAATTATCTAATTCAGGCGCTTGAGGTACTAACCCCGGCTGGGTGTCGAAAACAACAGATTTATCAATTACTAAATAGCGATCGGCTAATATGTCTCCAGGGACGGCAAAACTTAAGCCCTCTCTCTCAACCCAAAGATAGCGTTTAGGTAGAGGTGTAGAGCAGCGCAAGCAAAACTTGTGGCTCAGCGGGTTAAGAGATTGACAATGTTCATTTGGGCAGTAGAGTTTTGCCGCATCATTTTCCATAATTTTTTCACCGATCAGCAATTGGCAATTTCTTCAACAGCATTGGCAGTGACCATTTAGACCGCTCTTGTTTCTTGAACCTGACATATCCAACTAAGGATCAATGATTTTAGCTGGTGGATAGCAGCAGGTAGCAGATGCTAATACTTATTGAATCTACGATCTACTTATCCAAAGAACTCACTCCTCATTCCTTGCTCCTCAGTCAACCCTACAGCCTCATCATAGCTTCTATTGCTTTCTAACTTTCCATAGTAAGTAAGCGGACACAATCAAACCGAATTATGTAAAGAAAGATGAACTATATAAAAACCCTCTTCTGTTCTGCTATTGGCTTCCTGCCTCCTGCCTGATGTTTAAGATCAATATTCACGACGACTTACTTACCAGCACCCCTAACTTTAACTTTGTCACCAAAGCCTAATACCCGGATCACCCTACCTTTTACTTTTGTTGAATTATTGCATCAGAAAATAGGCCGATAATCTTGGTATTTATTTAGTTTATAATTTACTAGATAGCATTTAACTTTAATTAAGAATTAAGATAGCTAAATTTGTCAGTTGTCAATGGTAAATGGTGATTGGTATTCCTTGTCTCCTCTCCTCCTTTGCGCCCTCATCCCCCTTCCCTTGTCCCTTGTTCATACATTGAGATGAAAATTTTTCATTGGCATTACCTTTCTATCATCGATTTTTGATTAATAAAACTTATAATTATTTTTCAGTTCAGCTGTACCTGAGCCAATTAAACAAGGTGATGAAATATACTAACATTTGATGATTTTACGTTATGGGCAATGCCGACCAAATAAAGCTGCTTGAGAATTTTACAAGATATCAATAGGGGCAATATGTAACATGCCCCTAAGAAGCTAAGAGATATAAAAACTTACAGGTAACTCTTAACTTGACTATTTGCCATCAACTGCAACTTGGGGGAGTCCCATACTGTAGTTGTTAACCCGGCTTTGGAGATTGTAGCTAATTTCGCCTTTTTGCAAGAGCGATCGCAAATAATGCTCCAAGTCAGAACCAACGCGACGTAAGTTATAGTCGGTTAAATCTGCGCCACTAGATGCTTCTACCAGTTCATCAAACCTGTGATAAACCTTTTGTAGGGCATCTTCATTCCAATTGAATTCATTATCTGGGTCAACATCTAACGTTAAGACCTGATTACTGGGAACCAGTTCGCCATCTCGGTCAATTTCCGCCGCAAAAATGCGAATATGTCTGGTTGTAGACTTGAGCAGCATCGGGTTGTCCATAAAAGGGTGTAAGATTTGGGTTGACTACACTGAAATCATTGTAGACGTTATGCTTGAGCTTAAATGCCCGCAATGAAAAGGAATCACACATATTAAGCAGGAAGATAGCAAAAAACGCGTGGGTTGATCGCAAGCTGCGCATCACTAAAGCAAGGGAGGTTTATCTAGAAACGGCAGATGCAATTTCCTTCGACGACAATGATCGGGTAGGTTGTTTTCATTTTTAGAGGAAGTACCCGTTTACTGTAGCGGTAAGTTAACCATATCCAACCAAAACTGTCAAGCTGTTTGTACTCGTCATCATTTATCAAGCATCAGGGTAGTACGCCATCACAGGAATAATGATGGGTAAATTAGTTCGTAGTGAGTTAGTGCAGTGAGGCGGTAACGGTTACACAGGGGTCTTACGCCACTTTTTACAACTCTTGGAACTTCCGCAACGGAGTGGCTCCTCAAGTGGAGTAACTGCCGTTCCCCTGACTGCGTTGGGCGCAGCCTTGAGAACAGGGTAGCAAAACCTGAAGGTTAGGGGTTCAAGGGAAACTACCCGTAAGGGTATTGGGAGTTCGCCCCCATGCCGCTAATCCCCTTCAGGAACCTCAAGTGTCCCATGAGAGACTAACGTTAGCGTTAGCGTCACTCGTTCGCGCTCAAGCGTTCCCATTCCTAAGGGAGATGGTGAGCGCTTTCTTAGGTTAGGGTCAGGATTGTAGTCCTTTGTTGTGAAGCGCGCTTTGTACTGGCTACAAATCCCTCAAAATTAATGAAACAGAACAGTATTAGTTCATGTCATTAGTTTTGATGGGTGAATAAGTTCGTAGTCAGGACTGTAGTCCTTTGTTGTGAAGCGCGCTTTGTGCTGACTACTCATTCATCAAAATTAATGACAGACCAGTATTAGGGTATGAATGCAAACAGCCAGAAGGGATATTGCTAATTTCAACAAATCAAGCCCAGGAATCGCGCTACTTGACTTTGAAGTCTCTTAGGAATGAGCGCGACAGGATTAGGGGTATGGAGACTAGAAGCAACGGAGAGTGTCTCCCTTACCGCTTCTTCCCCATACTCAACAACAGTCCCTTCCAGTCAAGAGAGCCTTTCAATCTCGCTATTTTGTAATAGGCCGTAATCAGCATGTTTCAATGTTTATAATTCTGATTCAGAACAGAAATAAACCTTTAATGACTTTGCTGCTAATGGTCTTTTAAATTGCCGGGTGAATTAAATGTACATCTAGTAAATTTACGTAGCTATGGTACAACTACCTCTGGCTTTCATTAAAAAGAAAAATTTTCGTGTTAATACGTAAGTAAAAACACTAGATTTTCAGTAAAATCCCAAACTGTTGTTGACGTTGAGATAAAGTTGATGTAAAAACCTTTAAAAAGCTCGAACAACTTCTTACAGAAACTTTATTGTATAGAATCTTAAAAACTGAATAATAGTTATGGCTTGCCTGTACCACCTCTGGTACAGGAAGATTACACCTTAAGCCAGTGCAAAGTCTGAATTGAAAAAAACCCACAGGAGAGTGAAATGGAATACAAATGTGATGAATGAAGAATAATTCTTAATTCAAACATTTTGGATTCAAAAGAAAATATAAAGGATTTTTGCTGGAGATTAACTCCTAAACTTCATTACCACTAAGTAAAGGAATCGTCAAATCTATGAACTCCAAAGCCTTACCACGTCAGATAAATAATATCGAAGTAGGTGTTTATGAGTGCGAAATCCATCTCAAATTCCGGTTAATTGAGGAAAAAAGTCTATTGAGCGATCGCGAGCAACTGTTGCAGGTGCTATTAGATGCTTTGACAGAAGGGTCTGATGACTTTTTGGAGACGCTGCAAGCCTCGGTCAAAGCTCAGGAAATTTCTGAGTTCAAGGCTTCACCGCAAATGCGTCGCCAGTTAATGCGCTTACGTAATTTCGCCGACAATAGTCAATAATTATCTGTATGAATTTAAGTAGTCGCAAGTTGTGAATTGAGCATTAAATGGTAAATTTTTGATAAGTTTGTCATTGGCTCTAAAATTTATTGAGTTGGCTTTTGTAATCTAAATCCAAGGCTGGGAGCCGATTCTACTCTCCAAAAAGCCGAAGAAAGCCTCACAGTAGCCCTCACCCTTTGCACTACGGAAATACTTGGGTGCCTACTAATGCATTTATGCCTTCCTCATTAGGGCGGGTTAGAGTTTTTCAAAAAATTTATTTCTGAGGAATTAGGTTGAATCAGGGTGTTACTTCAAATTTGCGAAGTACTTGCAAGCGATCATCTGTCTTCTATACTCTAAAAGTTTCCCGTATTGCTAAATTTATGACTCGTGTCTAGAGCGATCGCTTGCGATCGCAATAATTTCATGTAGTATTTTGCGAGCTTGAAGTTACATTCCGCCCTTACTATCAGTTGTCAGTGGGCATTGGGCAAACAGGGCATTGGGCAAACAGGGCAATAGTCATTTATTATTTCTCCTTGTCCCGTTGTCTCCCTTGTCTTCCTCATGTCGCCTATCCCCTTCATCCCTAGACCTGGTTCCCCTAGCCCCTAGCTAGACATATTTCATGGCAGCTATTTAGCAAGACCATGTTCTAAGGCAAACCGGACTAACTCTGTACGGCTATTTGTACCAGTTTTACTAAACAAACGACTAACGTATTTTTCGACATTCCGGACGCTAGTCTCTAAGCGACGGGCAATTTCTTTATTCATTAATCCTTCAGCCACCAAATTTAAAACACTTTGTTCTCTTGGGGTTAAATCAATTTTAAAAGGTGCTGGTGATTGAGAGATGGCGTTTCTTTGAGTTAACAACGCCTTAATTTGGGCAATCTGATGAGCTAATTCAGCAATATCAGGTGTTTCCGACTCTTCACCTGTAGCTTGAGGTTTAGCCATGCGTCGGGCTAGTAAGTTTTCGACGATGGCAATTAACTCATCTGGATCGAAAGGTTTGGGTAAGTAAGCATCAACACCAGCTTGATAACCTTGGATGCGATCGCCTGTCATCCCCTTAGCAGTTAAAAATACTACAGGCAGTGCTTGGAAACGGGGGTCTTCTCGTAGCTGTTTCAGGAACTGATAGCCATCTACCTGAGGCATCATGATGTCCGAAATCACTAAGTCAGGTGTATTCTGCTGCATCAAATCCCAGCCTTCACGGGCGTTACTGGCGACTTGAACGCTGAAACCGCTTTCTTGCAAATAATCTTTTACGGCTTCCCGCAATCCTGGTTCATCATCTACCAATAACAGTTGTGCTGACATTGAAAATTTCCTTGAGTCTACTTTTTTCCAATTTAGCGAAACTTGGTAGGCATTGGATAGCAGCAGAGTAAATCATCGCACAAGGGGGATGAGCGAGTGTGGGGGGTGTGGGGAGTTTTCTTCCCCATGCCCAATACTTCGACTTGCAAGAGTACAAGTGCCCAATGCCCCATGCCCCATGCCCCATGACCTCTTATAACCAATCAATGATTTGGGCTTTTTCTGGTAGTTTGGCTTCAGTTTGACCTAAGGACCGGGCTTTGGCTGTAAATAAGCCAATAGGGGTGCTTAAAAAGTCTACTAAGGAAGCCTTGAGAGCGATCGCTTTCAAAGTATTTTCGGGTATTTCTTTGACTAACCAGCGTCCTAAGCGATAGCAGTACTCTTTCGATGTTAGCGCTGGCATTAACTCTACACCGTACAGTTCGTGCAGGTAGCGATTGGAACGCCCATAACGTCGCCATTGACTTTGAAGTTCATCAAGTGTGCTGCGGTGGCGATGTTGAACTATTGCATCTGGAACAAATTTTAACTGCCCAATCTTAGCCATGAGAATTCGCCAACAAATATCTGCATCCCCACCTGTAGTCAGATAGGGACGAAATAAACCAACTTTTTCCAAGGCTAGGCGGCGAATGGCTAAATTAGCAGTTTGACCATAGGGATAGAAGGGATGGGAAAGAGTATGCTTTTGGGATAGAGTTGCTTGCTGGTCTGCGTGTTTTTCTAAAATATTTTTACTTGCTAGTCCTGTAATTTCACCTACAGTAATGACCACGTCAAGTTGATTAAAAGGTTGAATTAATGATTCGAGCCACTGTGGTTGGGGACGACAATCAGCATCAGTAAAGGCGATGATTTCACTCTTAGCGGCTCTAATGCCGGTGTTACGGGCTGCATAGGAGCTTTGAATTTGATTTTCACTTAGTGGATGAATAGCTTGGCAAAGTTGAGCAGATTGTTTGAGGAAACTCAGAGTGTGATCGCTACTGTTATTATCTACCAGCAAATACTCTACCCGGTCTTGAGGGTAAGTTTGAGACAACAAACACGAGATTAAATCTGGTAAATCTGCCTCACCATTATAAACAGGTACAACCACCGACACCTGAGGCAAAAAGCTTTGGGCGGTGGTTGTATCAACTGGTGAATGATTCATAAATTAAAATTTTGGATATGGGATTACTAACTAGTATTCCCAATCAAAAATTTTAAAATCTAAAATTTCAAGTCTCTAGCACGGACACTCATAGCTCCAGTTTGTTGACTGGCTGGGGGTTGAGCGAAGTTAGTATTAGATAATGCTGTAATTGCCCGCGCATACTGCGGATCGTTTTCAGTACCGATTAAATTTGGATTAGTTGCTAGCTGACGTTCTTGTGCTTCTGTCAAATCTAATTTGATATCTGGGGTAATTCCTTTATGGTTAATATCCGTTCCTTTAGGCGTGTAGTAGTGGGCGATGGTGACTGCTAAACCGGAACCATCAGACAGTTCATGAACTGACTGCACTAAAGCTTTACCAAAGGTTTGACTACCAACAACTACAGCCCGCTTATTATCTTTGAGTGCGCCTGTGAGAATTTCGCTAGCACTAGCTGAATTACCATCAACCAATACTGCTAAGGGAAGATTAGTCAAAGCTGTGCGATTAGCTTTGGTATCCTCAGTTCCTCCCACACGGTCTACTGTACGGACAATTCCACCGTTATCGTACCACATGCGAGCAATTTCAATGCTCGCTTGCAATAAACCACCAGGATTTCCCCGCAAATCCAAAACATAAGCATTAACTTGCTGAGAATTCAAATCGCGGATGGCTCGGCGCATTTGCTCTGCAGCGTGGGAACTAAACTCTCGTAACCGGATATAGCCAACGCGGCGGTTACCTTCTTGCTTGAGGGTATAACGTACTGTTGGTACTTCAATAGTAGCTCTGGTTAGCTTCAAATCAAAAGCACTCTGCCCTGTCCTTCCCAAGCGCAAAGTCAAGATTGTCCCAGCTTTACCGCGAATTAGCTTGGAAGCATCATCCACTTTCATTTGCTGGGTGGGTTTACCATTAATCGCTAAAATTTCATCACCTGCTTGAATTCCCGCTTTGAGAGCTGGGGAATTTTCGATCGCTTCTACAACAGTTAGCCGCTTGGTTTTCTCGTTCAATTCCATGCGAATGCCAATCCCAGAGACTTCTCCAGAGGTTTGGCTGGTTAGCGCTTCATACTGCTTGGGGTCCATAAACCGAGTGTATGGGTCACCCAAGGTTTGTAAAGCCTCGCGAATTGCTACATAAGCTTCTTCCCGAGAAGCATAGTTTTTACTTAAAAGGCTCCCTCTTGTAGCTTGCCAATCTTGTTGATTAAATTTACCATCAACATATTCACGATTCACCAATTGCCATACTTGGTCTACTAATGCTTTCGGGCTATCTTGTAGGGCTGCACGAACGCAGCGAGTCCAAGCAGGACCAAATACAGATATAGTGGCTGTCGTGGCGATCGCTCCACCAATCAAGGCTACTTGGAGCGGTGAGTAACGTTTCGCAGATTGGTTCATGTATATCAGCTGGAATAATTGTGTTGTTGACAGTTTAGCAATCAGGATTTCCAGAATTTTTTAAGTTTTTATACTTAAGTTAAGCTTTATTTTGCGAGCATTTCCAGCAGAAATGATCCTCAAAACACAGCTTTACTTTTTCAACATCATTTCTCTGTTTGCTAGCTTTCTCTGGGACGATCATCTAGGAGATTATGACACTTTTATATGTGTCAACTTTACACCCTTGATTACTTTTATAAGATAGCACTTCGCTTGCTAAGTTGTTGGTATTTTAAACACCGACTAAACAAGCTTTTCTTAATTGTGTAATGAAATGTAATAGTTCCATGAAGTTAACACATTCCCTGAGAAGAAAGTTTAGAGTTCTGTGGCACTTGATACAAAAAGTCGTCTGTGGGATCTGTGTCATTCTGGGGATATGGCTGATCTGTACTACTATAACCTTAGTTTCCGTATCTTCCCAACCAGTAGATGCCCTGTTTGTGCTTGGCGGTAGTATTTGCCGAGAAATACACGTAGCCGAAGAAGCAAAAAAATACCCTCATATGCCCATTTTAATCTCTCGTGGTTCTCCAGAACCTTGTTTATGGCTGATATTTTCGAGAGACAATACTGGGTTACAAAAAATCTGGTTGGAAAACTGTGCCAATTCTACTTGGGAGAATTTTTACTATAGTATTCCGATTCTGCGACGCTGGGGTGTACATAAGGTAAAATTAATTACTTCCCAAACTCACTTACCGAGAGCTAAATGGATGGGGCAAATTCTCTTGGGAGCTAATGGTATTTGGGTAGAGCCAGATATTGTTCTTGAACAAGGGATTCCGGGTAATCGTGAGTCTTGGGCAAAAACGGGATTGGATGTCACCCGTAGCTTTTTATGGGCGGGTTTAAGCCAATTCATTCAACCCCAATGTTCGCAGGTGAAAAGACTTGCAGAAGTGGATATGCAAGCTTGGCAGCGTCAAGGTTTTAAGTGTGAACATCAGGGGAATTTGGGGGCTAGGGACTAGGGGCTAGGGGCTAGGGGATGAGGGGACAAGGAGGACAAGGGAGACAAGGGAGACAAATGACTGTTGACGGTTGACGGTTGACTGTTGACTGTTCCCATTGACAACTGACAACTGACAACTGACAACTATCAAGAAGACATAAACTGGGAACCGAGAATCATTGTGCCAATACCAACGTCGGTAAAAATTTCTAAAAGTAAAGCATGGGGAATGCGACCATCAATAATATGTGCGGCTTTAACTCCTTGAGCAAGCGATCGCACACAACAATTTACTTTCGGAATCATCCCACCGCTGACTACGCCAGAGTTAATCAACTCGCGGGCTTCGGGAATATCTACTTTTGGTATCAAGGTTGACGGATCTTTATAATCTTTTAAAATACCTCTGGTATCTGTCAATAAAATTAATTTTTCTGCTCCTAGGGCTGCGGCTATTTCCCCTGCTACAGTATCGGCGTTAATGTTGTAGGCCTGTCCTGTCTCGTCTGCGGCGACACTAGACACAACAGGAATATAGCCATTACTAGCTAAAGTGTCCAAAATTTTGATATTCACATTGCTAACTTCCCCGACAAAGCCAATACCTTCTTGACCTTGGGGACGGGCTGTGAGTAAGTTACCATCTTTACCACAGAGTCCAACTGCCAAGCCGCCAGCTTGGTTAATCAATTCGACAATTTCTTTATTTACTCGACCAACTAAGACCATTTCCACCACATCCATTGTGGGGGCATCTGTAACTCGCAGACCATTTTTGAATTGGGCTTCAATTCCCAGTTTACCTAGCCAACTGTTAATTTCTGGCCCGCCACCGTGGACGAGAATTGGCCGCAAGCCGACGCAGGATAAAAAGACAATATCGCGGATAACTTTATCTTTGAGGGTGCTATCTTTCATAGCTGCGCCACCATATTTCACCACAACAGTGCGCCCGGCAAATTGTTGAATGTAAGGCAGCGCTTCACTTAGCACTTGTACACGAGTGGCTTCGGTTTGCCTGATGTACTCAGTATCGTTGACCATTATGAGGAGCTTTCAGAGACTTAACACTTATCAAGTCAGTGTAGAAGACTTTGTGACTGGTAACAATCTCTAATGGGAAAATGGGCATGGGGCATGGGGCATGGGGTATTTCCTCACATTCCCAATCTATATTTTTGACTCCCAAATTGCAAATGAAAGCAGGCGAGCGCGGTAAGCTGTTATTTAATTACTGCGATTGATGTCATTAGCAAAGTATGTATTAATTCTGAATATAATGTATTGATTAATATATGAATTCTCAAAAAGAAACCAAGCTGCTTATTTTATCTCTGCTGTTTACTACTGCGGTGCTAGGTTTGGGCTTTTGGTTATGGAGTAAGGTTTCTGGTAATAATTTAAATTCTTTACTATCAGGTAATAATCCGCAGTCACCTTCAGGTTCTACATCAGCTAGGGTCAGTATCGGTGAGAAAATTTTAGTGACTGCTGACACTAGTCCTGATAAACAAGCCGGAGTACAAGCTTTTGCTAAGGGTGATTTTGTCACAGCTACTGCTAAGTTAAAAGCATCTTTGTTGAAAAATCGTAACGATCCAGAATCATTAATTTATTTAAATAATTCCCAAGCTAAAAATAGCAATTCTCTGAAAATTGCCGTTAGTGTACCAATTGGCGGTAATTTAGATGTCGCCAAAGAAATTTTGCGGGGTGTAGCGCAAGCTCAAGATGAGGTGAATCGTGGTGGTGGCATCAATGGTAAACTGTTGCAGATTGCGATCGCCAGTGATGATAACGATCCAACCCAAGCCCAACAGGTAGCTACACAATTTGTTAAAGACACCAGTATTTTGGCTGTAGTCGGACATAATTCTAGTAACACTTCCATCGCAGCTGCGCCAATTTATCAACAGGGAGGATTAGTGATGATTTCTCCTAGCAGTACTGCGCAAAATCTTTCTGGGATTGGTAGTTATATATTTCGTACTGTTCCTAGTAATGGCTCTTTTGCTGAACGCCTAGCTAGTTACACTATTAAAACGGCGCGTAAAACCAACATTGCTATTTGTACTGATTCCAAAGCGATTGATACTCAATCTTTTAGGGATGAGTTCATCAAAGGGATAGTAGCTGGGGGTGGTAAGGTCAATTCTACAACTTGTGATATTGCTAGTGCGAATTTTGATCCGAATACACTGATTTCGCAATTCATCAGCAGTGGTGCAGATGGTTTAGTATTAGCTCCCAATGTGGATAGAATTAACAAAGCTTTAGACTTAGCAGCCGCCAATAACGGCAAATTATCACTGTTTGCTAGTCCTACACTTTACACCTTCCAAACTTTACAGGTAGGAAAAGCCGATGTTAATGGCTTAGTGTTACCTGTACCTTGGCATCCTCAAGCAATTCCTGGCAATCCTTTTGTGGAAAATGCTGTAAAACTTTGGGGTGGTAATGTCAATTGGCGGACAGCAACAGCTTATGATGCGACTATTGCGATCGCGAAAGGTTTACAACAAGCTAGTACCCGCGATGACTTACAACAGGCGCTGCATAGTTCCAATTTTACCGCCAATGGTGCTACAGGCAAGATTGAATTTCTGCCCTCAGGCGATCGCAGTGGCACAGCTATATTAGTTAAGGTGCAGCCTAGTAGTAAAACTTCTACGGGATACGATTTTGTACCCTTATTGGTAGGCATTTAATATTCAAACTGTAGATAAAGATCATGACAGAAAAAATATCAACACTGCAACAAGCACTTGATGTTGTAGAAGCACTCGATCCAGAGGAACAAGCGATACTTGTAGATATCATTAGCAAGCTTTTAAGCCAACAACGTAGAAATGAACTGTTAAAAGAAGTTGCACAAGCTAGACGCGACTACCAACAGGGGAATATCAAACAAGGCTCTGTTGCTGATTTGATGGCGGAGTTAAATGAGTAAAAAATTTAGTTTGAAGTGCGGGATTTGTACGTAAATTCAAGCGTCTAATCAAGAAGAATCCACAGATGCGATCGCAGGTTGAAAAGGTATTACACTTATTAAAATAACTAGTAATTAGTTAAAGGGCGATTTAGATGGAGTATGGTCTTGTTCAGTAGATTATGATAATCGCATTTTGTTTAAATTTGTGAATAACTCAGAGTCAGGAGAGGAAGATATATTGTTACTCACTCTAGACTCACATGATGATGTTTATTAGTCGCTTATATTTCTAAGTCTTGAAGAGATGCGTATACGGATCTATAATATTTGCGAAAAATAAGGGCGATCGCATTTTTCAGCAGTGCGATCGCTATTTAAAAATTCCATACTTTTCTGATTTCTCAAAACTAAACACTCAATTTTAATGGGAAACAGTCTTTTTCAAAACGCTAGGTATAGCTGCTATCACTCTTGTCGCAATGTCTTCTGGTGTTTCTTCGGCGCTGATGGTGATGTGCAAATCTGCTTGGGAATACAGGGATTGTCGTTGTTCTAAGAGCGATCGCAATTTGCCTTGAGGATCGACATCTTGTAATAATGGTCTTGTGGTATCCTCTTGCAAGCGGCTATATAGTAGCTCTAATGGCGCGTCTAGCCAAACAATCAAACCGTGGTGTAGGTAACTCCAGTTTTCTTGGCACATGACAATACCCCCACCAGTGGCTATAGTCAACTTGGTAAAAGCGCAAACTTGTGCTAAAACATCACTTTCCAATTGACGAAAAGCCGCTTCTCCTGACTCAGCAAACAGCTGATTGATAGATTTTCCTGCTGCTTGGACAATGACATCGTCAGTATCGACAAATCCATAACCTAGATGCTTGGCTAGTAAACGTCCTACTGTCGTCTTACCACTACCCATCATCCCAATTAAATACAGGTTAACCCCTTGCAACAAGCTACTCACTAATTACTGTTCTCCTAACTTTAACAGTTCTCAGTATACCAATTTGAAAAAACAATGCGACAGATGAATTTATCGGGCTGGGGTTCCTCAGTTATGAGAAAAATCTGTGATACCCAATCATTGATTGAATTGGGATTATCGCCATCCCATTTGATTTGTGACAATTAGTACGCTTCAGATCCCCGACGTCTTTAAGAAGTCGGGGATCTTGTTGTTCATGAATTGTCCCCAGAAATTGCGAATTGTTCTGTTAAGTAGCTCAACCTAAATAAATATCATATGCTTTTGTCATTGCGTAAAGCCTTCTCTACGAGACGCTGCGCGAACGGCATAGCTTCGCTTAGCGCGCAGCGTCTCGCAGAGAGGAACGAAGCAATCCCAGTCCACAGCGATTGCTTCGTCGTTCCTCCTCGCAATGACATCTTACGTTTTTTTTGGTTGACCTACTTACTGTGGTTAAATATTATATCTCTGTCTGGCGGTTATTATCTCTAATATACTTTTTAAAATGTTCGGCAAAAATTGTATTACTCATGAATAAGTAGCCATCTTTCACTTCACTTAATTGGACATTTTCTTCTATTAATCGTTCAATTATATACTCGCTCAAAACTGGAGTTAGGAAAAAGCTTGATGCTTGTCTTTCAATAAGAGAGCGTCTTTGTAATAATTCCAGCGCTTCCAATATTAATCTTGGCGACATTGGTGGCGATAATCCAGGCAGGACGATATTTTTTTGCAACTCTCTGAGAGCGGTACAATCTGGATGGAGAGACAGCCAAGACAATAAGTATTTCTCTAATTGAGACAACCGATTGAACTGCTGATCAATAATTATTTTGATATCCCCAAATACTATAGTTTCCTGTGTGATAAACTCAGATATATTGCCAGCAAATAATTCCTTAATTGTAGTGGCAACTAATTTAATAAATAAAGGGTTACCTGCATAGCGAGTCAGTAATAAGTTGCATTCCTCAGTTGAAGATTTATGAGTCAATCCTTTAGCTTTGAGGATGAAGATGCTGTCTTCTTGATTTAAACCTCTTAAGTTTAAAGAACGAACTGGTAATTCTTCTCCTTCTAACACAGCAATTTCTGAAGGTTTTTCCCGACTCGTAAATATAACACAGCTTCGATGCTGTAAATCTCCTACCCTTGTCATTAACTCACCGTAACCCTCATACCCTGGAAGATATCGGATTTGGGAAATCATGTGTTTAGGTGAGTCTTTTATACCAGTATCGCCATAGCCTAAAATCGAGTCTAATTGATCTAAGACAATCAGACACCGACTAGAGCGCAAACAATCAATCAGCTGGAAAATTTTACTTTCTAGTGTTTCGGCAATCTTTGTCTGGGAATTTGGGGATAGCTGCTGAATCAATTGATCTAAGAGTAGCTCTACAGGTGGTGCAAATCGTAGCGATCGCCAAATAACATGTTCAAACTGATTTTTAATTTCTTCTGAGAGCTTAACAGAAAAAGCTGTTTTCCCAATACCACCCATACCCAAGATTAACACTACCTGACAACGCTGTTGCAAAATCCATTCTTGAACTTGAGCAAGTTCAAGTCTTTGCCCGTAGAATAAATTGGTATAAATTAATTTATCTGCTTTGCGGCTCAGGGTTGATTGATGAGACGTTAAATCTAACTCCATGTCATTGTTGACTTTGATGGGACTAATTACTGGTTGTAAATGAAACCAACCTTTTTTATAACCAGCCTTTTCCAGTAGCTGAGTCACACGACTCCAACCTTTCACTTTGACTGAGTCTCCCACTTGATTACTCAGCATTTCTTCTATATATTTATATAACCCGTTAGATAGATACACTCTCACAGTACTGCTACTGCCACTTTGGTAAACCACTTTGGCAATTTCCGCAGGACTACAACCACAAAGTAAACCTCTAAGGAATTTTTTTTCCACTGGTGTGAGAGCTTTTCCTTTGGCTGATGCCAAATCCACGTATAATTTTTCTAACTCCCAATTATTTTTAGCTTCTATAAAGTCTTCTTCTAGGCGATGAGAATCATCTGCTGCCATTAGCGTTATTTATGTAATTAAACTAACTTAGGCAATATATTAACGATTCTTTTATCAAAGAAGAGTAAACTTACAATGAAATTCTAACGAATTTAATAACTTTTGTTAGGTGACTAAGCGGTTGCCACTTGGTTATCTTGGGCTTAATTGAAATTTAATAAAAATTGTTTGAAACTTTAAGTGAACAAATTCGGTCAATCTCAATAGCTCACACTATCTTTGCTGGCACGATTTTAGTTTTCAACAATACTGTGTTTTAACTAACACAATGCTAGCAATCTAAGATTCAGTTCTCGTAAGCTTTTGTTCCTAAATCTGGTAGATAAAGGTGTAAATAATTACTTATTTTCTCACTAATATTGTACAAAGAAATTTTGCTAATTTGACAGTTTAGTTAGAAAAGCTACTGTAAATCTCACCTGAGTCAGTCCAGATCAATAAATGTGGTATGTATGAGGTGCCGACCATGACTCGAATTCGTGATGTTGTGAAAAAAGCTTTAGCAAGCGGCTATCTGACTGTAGAGGCAGAAAATCAATTACGACAGCTGTTGACCACCAGGTATGATTCAGAAGATTTCAACGCTTTTATGACTTTGCAGGAAGCGGCAATGAATGGTAATGTCAGGCAGGAGTCTCGAGAACGTTGTGGAATTAAGTATTAGTCAGTTGTCATTGGTTATTTGTCATTTGTCAGTTGTCATTTGTTTTTTTATCCCCTCATCCCTAACCCCTAGACCCTAGCCCCTAGCGACGGGGTCGTTCATCCTCAGAGTCTTCGTCATCAAAAAAGCTCCAATCATCATCATCATCATCATCGGCTTGATTGGTAGTGGGGGGTTGATAGGGGGGGATGATCACTCGGTAATCAGCATCATAAACTGATTCAGTTTTGCCAACTGCTGTATTTTTGGGATCGCGGTAGTTGTAGGAGTAAACAGAACCAGACTGGGAAGAACTTTTAGGTTCTTGTTGACGTTCATAGGTTTTAGACTCAGAAAACTCTTGAGTTTGCTGTCTAGACCCCGATGTTTCCTGTGGCTTTTCATCAAAGTTCCAGTCATCATCATTATTTGTATTCCAATCATCAAATGTATCACTGGAACGATTGTCTGTTTGATTAACTGGTGGTGGCTCAGGAGTTGGTTGTTGTTGATAGGTTGTCTTGGTACGTGGTCTTGCTGCTGATTTAAAGCGAGTTTGGCGCTGTTCGGTGACAAAGTAAGTTGATACTGTCATCAAACTCGTAATCAATAAAGATGTTAAAGCACCTGCGCTAGTAGCAAGTAACATCCACATAGCTAATGGTAATGGTTGAGTCCGCATACCTAAAAATACTAACGATATGACAGGCGACCAATTTTGGGTTAACAAAAGCGTTAGCCCCCCCAATATCACCACCAATAGAATTAAGCGAATTACAGTCATAGAAATTATCAAAGGATGAAGGATAAAGGATGAAGGATAAAGGATGAAGGATGAAGGATGTTCGCCCTTGGCGTTAAGGCAGGGTAGGCTTAAATTTTATACTTCACACTTCACACTTCACACTTCATACTTCATACTTTAACGATGACCTTGCCATCGCTGAATGGGAATGCAGTCAATATCCAGTTGGTCTAAAGCACGAGCAACGACAAAATCGACTAAATCCTCGATGGTTTGGGGCTGGTGATACCAAGCAGGAATTGCCGGCACAACTCTCACTCCCGCCTCTGCTAAAGCGGTTAAGTTACGCAGGTGAATGAGGCTAAAAGGAGTTTCACGGGGAACAATCACCAATTTGCGACCTTCTTTGAGCTGCACATCTGCGGCTCGTTCGAGTAAGTCAGAACTCAAGCCAACGGCTAATTTAGCAACGGTACTCATGCTGCATGGCATGACAATCATACCCAAAGTGCGAAAGGAGCCGCTAGCAATCCCAGCGCCAACATCGCTCCAAGGATGGCAATGTAGTTGACCAGAATTGCTGACTCCAGCTTGATCGCGCCAAAATTGCTCTTGAGCGGCGGTTTCCGCTGGCATTCGGATATTCTGTTCGGATTGCCAAACCATATGGGTTGATCTGGAAGCAACTAGTTCAATCTGATAATCTGCTTCTAGCAGAAATTTCAGAGCACGAACGGCGTAAATCAGACCAGATGCGCCCGATACGCCGATAATTAAAGGGTATGTGTGATTTGACACTGTAATATTAGTCTATTTACTCATCCTCCTCGTAAGGTTCTAAATCAGCTGGGTCGAGATGGGATGAGAGGTAAATCTCTGATAAATCGTCATTGGGGCTGCTGATATCTAAACCCTTAGCTACGCCATCGCTACCTACGGTAACTAAATCGATTTGCTGACGGTAATAATCAACACTTTTTACTTGGACAGAAACGCGATCGCCTAGTCTGTAAGAAGCACGATTTTTACGCCCAAACAAAGCTTGTTGTCTGGCGCGATATTCATACCAATCGTCTTTGAGGGAACTGACATGTACTAGTCCTTCGACTCGCAACGGTACACCCAGATGAGTACTAGTTTGGGCTTCCGCTGCGGGAACTTCAATTTCCACAAAGAAACCGTAGGATTGGACACCAGTAATTACGCCCTGAAAAACTTGGCCGATGCGCTGTTTCATCAGTTGGGCTTTTTGTAGTCCGGCTAAATCGGCTTCGGCTTCTTGAACTTCTTTTTCCCGGTCATTAATTTGGATAATTACCCGCGTTAAATCGCTTTGCAGTTCTTGTTGCAATTCTGGGGGTAGGACGTTCCAGTTAATTTCGATGTGGGAAGAGGAGTGGCGCAGGTTTACACGTTCTTTGACACGGGTATTGCGGCGATCGCGTCCGTGTTCGAGCAATGTATAATACACTCTCTGTAATAGTAAATCTGGATACCTTCGCAAGGGAGCCGTAAAATGTACATATTCCGGTACTGCCAGCCCAAAATGGGGAGCCTTGGTGGTACTGTAACTAGATGGCTTGAGTGTGTCTTGCAACAAGTAAGTCAGTACTTGCTCGGAAGCAGATTCGACAAAAGCCCTGGTTAAGTGTTGATAATCTAGGGGTTGGATATCTACTTCTGCTTCTAGCGCCAGTTCCACACCTAAGTTAATTGCCAATTTTAGCATTTCCTGGACATCTTCAGCATCGGGTGTACCTTGGACTCGCCAGATGGCGGGGACTCCCAAAGCGCTGAAATGGCTGGCGATGAGTTGATTTACTAACAGTACTAACTCTGTTATTAGCGAATGGACGGGTAAATCATTCACTACCACAGCACCGAGAATTCCCTCATCGTAGTAGGGATTTTGACTAGGCGGCAAATTTAACTGTAAGCTACCACGAGCTAGACGCACCTGTTTCAGGATTTTCCGTAATCCTTCCAGGTCTTGTAATGTTTGGACAACCTGTTCAGGTTGTTTGTGAGATTCACCTGCGAGGATGGCTTGGGCTTGTTGTTTAGTCAGGGTGTTGTCTACGTTAATGATGCTGGGTTGAATTTCCCACTCTTCTATTTCCCCCGATTTGGGGTCAATGGTAATCAAAAATGAGAGAGCGAGGCGATCGCTACCTGCTACTAAAGAACAGCGATCGGCGACTGTCTCTGGTAACATCGGCAGTACTAATTCTCCCAGATACACAGACCTGCCGCGTTTGAGTGCTTCCCGATCCAAGGATTCATCTGGTTGGATAAAGTGAGAAACATCGGTAATATGTACCGCCAAACGCCAAAAGCCGTTAGCAGTTTTTTCCAGACTAAAGGCATTTTCTACCACTTTCGGGTCACCATTAACCCCAGCAATGGTGAAGGTAAATAAATTTCGTAAATCCAGGCGATTTTTTAGGTCTGCTTTCAGTAATCTTTTGGGCAACTTGGTAGCTGCTTCTAAGACTGAATCAGTGAAATTACGACCCAAATCGTGCTTGCAGGTGACTAAATCTATATCAGCAGCGGCTTCAGCGTCACTACCCAGGATTTGCACCACCCTGCCTAGTGGGGGATATTGTGCTAAGGGATACCGTAACACTTCCACATGGGCCAGGTGATCGAGCGCCTCTTCTAATTTCATCCCGTTGGTTTGCAGTTTGAGTTCAAACAGCAGACGATCATCGAGAGGAACCGCACGGAAGCCGCTTTCTACTTGCTTAATCCGGGCGAGTAAAGTGTGATTAGAGCGTTCGAGAATCAGCTTGACTTCGCCTTCAGGGGAACGACGACGACTACCTTCTTTGAGGACTCTCACCAAAACGCGATCGCCATTCCACGCATTACTGAGATGGCTTTCACGGATGTAAATATCCTCAGCACCTTCCACATCTTGAATGGCGAAGCAAAATCCCTTACTAGAACAACGGAGTTTTGCTTCGATCAAGCCTTCTTCCACCACCCGGCGATACTTACCGCGTTCTTTAACGAGAATCCCGATTTTCTCTAATATCTCCAGGGCAATGTGAAGTTTTTCTAAACTAAGTTCATCCTCGCAGCCAAGTTTTTTTTCCAAAACCTTACGAGCTACCAATTTATCATCGGTGAAATTGGCAAGGAGTGTAGCGATTGAAAATTCCATGCAGTGAACCGACCTTTGGTCAAAACATCATTTTTCTTTTAATCTGGTTGTTTCCTGTATACCCTGATGGACTACAGACTCTAGCTAGAAACTAAATACCCTCAAGCAGGGATTCTGAAGTTCCAAGGGATGTTGCTGACCCAACCTGCGAAAATCCGCAGAAGCGTCTACAAACTTCTCACTGCACGAAAATCTCAGAGTTCGCTTGCGTTTGAGTTCCTTCATCCAGTCCAACTGACAAAGCACGCCTGATAAGATTTTGCCCCACGAGGTAATTACGCGACAGATTTTTGAGCTGCTGGGTTGGTAGAAATATCCATGCTACCCAAAAACGTTATACAGGGGAACAGGTGTTTAATTGTCTAGACTCAAGGTACCTTTACGCCATTAGACTCTGATTTTTAACTAGGAGAAACTGCCGATCAACCTAACTTTCCCATATGTAGAATCGGTCACAGTTAGGTAAGCAGCTTAACGGGCAGTGAGGGCGAACCTTATCTTCATTATTGTAGATTCAGAGCGCACTTCCAAGAAATAGTTCTGCATATCGAATTGGGTAATTAGTATAGCATTGCAGGCGATACTACTCAGATTTAGCCATTAGTAGCCAAAAATGTTCTCGCAAAAGAGCTACTGCTACAATCGGGACACAGGAGTGAGGAGCGAACATTACTTTGATCCATCAGGGTATGGCAAAGTTGGTGACTATGAGCCAAAGTTTCAACTCCAGCCAAGCTGCTTGAGAAGTTGAGGCTGGAGAAAATATGATTTCGTAGTACGTCATGCCGGAAATCAACATATCATTTGACAAAGTCTCCAGCGCAAAAGAATACAATTCTTTTGACTTTTGGCTGACTCGGCAGCGGTACTAGCTTGTATACATAGTTAGTATCAACCTCCTTTATTCAACAGACTTAAAATTGGTGGCAGTATTATGTTGGCTCAATTCCAGAGCTTGTATCCCAAAGGTAGTCTTATTTCTGAGCTAGTGCAAATTTTTCAAGGAAAATATATAGTTCGTGCTAGCGTGCAAATTGAAGGTGTCACCCGCGCCACTGGTTTAGCCGCAGCAGAAACAGTAGAAGCAGCAGAAGACCAAGCCAGAGTTAGGGCGCTGATGGTTTTAGGAATAGCAAACGCGCCTCAAGCAACAGGGAAATCTTCTCCCCAACCCACAGCACAGGTACAGACTAAACCTGCTGTCAGCATCACAGGTGGGTTTGATGAAAGAGCTTATTCGCCAATTAAAGAAAGGGATTTTGTCATTAGTCAAGAAGCATCTGTCCCATCATCTCAGGGACAAAGCATAACTGCTGATACTGTAAAAAGCGATCGCGAATTTTTCCCTCCTGACACTCTTAGCACCAGTAAAAGCCCTGCTTACAGCCAGGAATTAAATCACAACTTCTCTACAACTAGTGAACTGGACAGTCAATTTGATTCCCAGAGCGATAATTTAGGGACAATTTTCGGTAAAAGCTCGGAAAATCAATCACTATCAGGGATTACTCCTAGTAATGTCACCCCCTTTACACCCCGTAGCCAGAGTTCATCAGAAGATGTTGCCACACCGGCAGCGGTAAGTAAGAAAAAAAAGAAGAGTGAACCTGTAGATTTGTCTGATGTGATTGCGAAAACAGATGTCGAACTACAGCGTTTAGGCTGGACAACAGAACAGGGCAGGGAGTACCTAAAAAAAACCTATGGTAAAATCGGACGAACTTTGCTGAGCGAAGAAGAGTTACACTCATTTCTTCAATACCTACAGTCTCAGCCAGACCCAGTAGCAGGATTTTGAGTAGTTTGTCAAGAGTCATTTGTCATTTGTCATATGATGTCCGCTTTATTGCTTATAAAACTCCAAGAACCCCACCCCGCCAAAGCTACGCTTTTGCTCCCCTCCTCGCTTGCGGGGAGGGGTTGGGGGTGGGGTGCAATGATTGTGGGAAGTATAACTAATTAACCGGACTTGATATCATTTGTCATGAGGAAAACCCCCCTTTACTTTCCTTCCTCGGTGGCGAAGAAAGTTACAGGGGGGTTAAATCAGCAATGACCAATGACCATTGACCATTGACTAATGACTAAATAACAGCCATCGGACGGCTACCAGCAGAATGACGGTCAATTACTTGGTCAATTAAGCCATAGTCTTTCGCTTCTTCTGGCGACATGAAAAAGTCGCGTTCAGTATCTTCCGCAATGCGCTCCAGGGGTTGACCTGTATGTTCGGCTAAATAGTCGTTCAAGCGCTTTTTGTGGTACAAAATTTCCCGCGCCTGAATTTCAATATCAGTTGCTTGTCCTTGAGCGCCGCCTAGAGGTTGATGAATCATAATCCGAGAATGGGGTAGACTCATCCGCTTACCTTTAGTACCCGCACTGAGCAAGAAAGCGCCCATGCTAGCAGCTAATCCGGTACAAATGGTACAGACATCCGGGCGGATATGCTTCATAGTGTCAAAAATACCCATACCAGCCGTTACCGAACCACCGGGAGAATTGATGTATAAATAAATATCTTTCTCCGGGTCTTCAGCATCTAAAAATAGTAGTTGGGCAACAATCAAGTTCGCTATGGAGTTATCAACCTGTTGTCCTAAAAAGATGATCCGCTCACGCAACAGCCGTGAGTAGATATCAAAGGCGCGTTCGCCGCGACCCGATTGTTCAATGACTATAGGAATCATGCAGCCTGCTTGTAGCTATTTAAATCCATTTTATCCTTTGTCTTTGGGCTTGTGGCGAAGGGCATTGGGAAGAGATGGCAAAGAGAGGAGTGTGGGAAGAAAACTCCCCACACTCCCTTGTCCCCCCGAAGTTCTGATCGCCGGACGCCGGCGCTCAGACTTCTCTCCTTGTCTTCCTTGTCCCCCCTCCCCACTTGACCGGGCACTTTTTGTCCGTAGTATGCGTCTTAACAGGTATCCCCTAATCACGCTCACTAACCCGGAAGTTTCCCGGTTTGCTGCACAACCTTTGTAATGTGGTGAACAAAGTTATCAACACATCCATCTAGCTAGTGGATTTTTGTCAGGTGTTGGTAACTTTTTCAACAATTCTTCAATATTGCTATGAGCAATTATCCGGAATATTGATCAAATTCCGGTAATGCAATAGTACAGGGTGTAGTTAGAGTAACTAATCTATGTAGAAATGCTGTCAACCGAGAAGGAGACCTGCCATGATGGAAAAACTTGTGCAAGCCGCCATTATCACTTTCTTACTCCACTTAATCGCCGGACTTAGCCCAAATACTAAAGTTCAGACAAAGGCTGCAATGTCTTTGCCGGAAACACCAGCCGCAATTGTTAGCTCGTTGTTTTCTTCTGTGCGGTAACAAGATGTGTAAAGTACTGCGCATGGGTTTCGCATTCGCTAAACTTGAGGCTTCTTAAGCTGAGTGACTAATATGGCTACTACAAAATCAATTGCCCCTTTAGCAATATCAAGCGTGAGCGAGATTAGTTAAAGGGGCAACTCGTTTTTATACAAGATTTCTTGTTGACAACAAAAATAATTGTGCCCTTAGGGACTTACAAAAAATAAATTACCCATATTCGGTAGTGCGAGCATCTTGCTCGCTTTTTAACATTAGCGAGCGAGAAGCTCGCACTACAAATTTATTGGGTATTTAAAAAATTGGATGTCCCTTACCTGTGTAATACATTTACCTAAAAAACGTTGTATATCCCAGAGCCACGAGATGGAAATCCGATCGCACTTACCAATCAATCTAATTTGGGGAAATTTGAATAATCTTCATAAATCCCTCTGTAGCCTGACAAAATAATTTCAATCTTAATATTCGCTGATTGACTATAGGGATATAGCCTCTTAATCTCTGCGTAAACTATGTCCTCTGATGAGGCGAAGAAATGCATTCCCATCCTAGCATCCTGTTGAAAATATCCCAAATAAAGATTTTTCATTTTTTTATATTGCTAATGAATTTATGTAGCGCCCAGTGATTAATTTTTTATTTTGTGGAGATTGACGGTCGATAATTTGAATAATACTTTTTTGAGGTTTAATAAAAAAATGTAGAAGAGTTCGGTTTGATTTTAAAAAAAGACCTAATTCTTTACCTGCAATGTTTACTGCCATCTTCCTGTTAAGTAGCTCAACCTAAATAAATATCATATGCTTTTGTCATTGCGTTCGCGCAGCGTCTCGAAGAGAGGAACAAAGCAATCGCTGTGGACTGGGATTGCTTCGTCGTTCCTCCTCGCAATGACATCTTACGTTTTCTTTGGTTGACCTACTTAAAAACTTCTACGAGTCAGTTCAAAAATCAAATGTGATTTTTATAATTCTTATCTATGATTATCATCTTACTACACATAAAATTATCATGTATTTTTTTGGACATTTTTTAATAACCTATGATGATTTTTATTTTTATTTAGGTATAAAAACCATTCGGTAATTATATTCAAGGCAATTAAAGTAAGAAAGTGAATCTGTAACGGTAGATACTATTTTTGAGAAAGTAGGCTATAGTGATTAATAGATTACACCACACTAGGTAAAAACCTTGGCTGACATTATTGACACTGCCGTTAATGCTGGATCTTTCAGCACCCTAGTTGCTGCAATCAAAGCCGCTAATCTCGTAGATACTCTCAAAGGTGCAGGCCCATTTACTGTTTTTGCACCTACTGATGAAGCGTTTGCTAAACTACCAAAAGGTACAGTAGACGGATTACTTAAGGACATCCCAAAACTTAAGAAAATACTGACTTATCATGTCGTTGCAGGTAAAGTATTATCCGGTGAAGTAGTTAAGCTGAAATCAGCTACTACAGTTGAAGGTTCTGATGTGAAAATTGACGCTTCTAATGGCGTGAAGATAAATGATGCCACTGTCGCAACACCAGATGTTGCTGCTGATAACGGTGTTATCCACATTATTGATACCGTGTTGATTCCTGCATAAGCAATTGCTTAGATAGAGAACAATATATGTGGGGCAAGGACTTTTTATAGTCCCTGCCCCACTGCTGTTTGGATGTATTTTATTAGCTAAATTTTCACAGCATTCTATTTCAGCTAACAACAAATTTATCTAGATATAATTTTCAGGAATTTGTTGTTTCTGGAGCCTTGCTTTTTCATCTGAATCTAAATTCACACTTTGAAATGTACTTTTTTGAGTTACAGCAATATTAGGTTACGTGAGCATTTTTGAACCTTTGGTAGCGCTTTTGTCCATCCCTAGATATGGGAGATGCCATCATTAAAAGCATCTCCAGCAGCATGGGAGCAATACGGTTACACCACACTGCTAAATAGCTTTGCCATCCCACTAAGATTTCCGGGGATTCTTTACGTAGTCCGGTAATCAGTGCGTGAGCTACTTTTTCCGGAGTTGTCGGTACTACCCACCGAAACCACTGTAAATCTCGCACCATGTCGGTATCAGTTAGAGAAGGTAGTAAAGCCATGACTCGGATATTATGTGCTGCTAATTCACCACGTAAGGCTTGGGTGAAACCTAAAATCGCAAACTTAGTGGCTGAATAGGTAGCCATTGACGGTGCTGCCACCTTACCCATTAAGCTGGAAACATTAACGATTCTGCCTTCTCTTTGTACTGCCATACGACGGGCAATTAGGCGAGTAATAGTGTACATTCCAATTAAATTAACGTTGATTTCTTCCTGTACCTGTAATAGTTGGGACTTTAAAAAGGGAACTTGGTGCGCTACTCCAGCACAGTTGACAAGTAGATGAATTGGGCCATAGTCTCGCCAAGCTTGAGCTAATGCAATGTTCACCTCTATTAACTGAGTTAGATCCAACGGTAAGATAACGGCTTCCACACCTAGCGCCTCAATTTCAATGGCGACTTCAGCTAACTGTTGGCGATCGCGTGCTACTAACAGCAGACGTTTCGCTCCTTGTTTTGCTAGTTCAACAGCGATCGCACGCCCAATTCCCCGACTCGCTCCGGTAACCAGAGCTATCTTTCCTTGAATGTTCATAAAATCAAGCCTCTAAAGTTGAGTTTTCAATGCGTTGAATGCCAATGTTGAGATAAAAGTTTCTGTTGCAGGTGAAGCTTTTTCGGCACGCACTAAGACAAAAAATAAACCATTGGTAGTAAGACATTGCTCAGAAATTTGGCTTTGAAAGCCTATACTTTTTGACAACTCTGAGACCGTTTTTTCGGGTAGTCTTAAGTAAAATTTGAGTGTTACTGAAAATAGCAACGGTTGGTAAGTAACAGGCTGAAATAGTCCAAAGCTTTATCAAATGAGTAATCAAAATATTTCTCGACCATTGTGCCTCTCAGGCGATATAAAGCAGTCTGAGAAATACTTTCAAGCATTTCTGGCATCGGCAATCAGTAAATAGAAAAGATGGATGTAGGACTTAGGGGTATCTCCTAAATACGAGTCTTAACCAGAATTACTCCACTACCACACTCTAGCAGGGGGATCAATTATCTGCTAAAGTTCTTTACAGAAACCGCAATTTGTAATCTATTTATACAAATTTCTCAGAAACAAGGTATTTTATTCCAATTTTAAAAATATTTATCTATCTTTACAGTGAATAGCTTCTAACTGGTTTACGCTCTTTTATTCAGTCAGAAAAACTATGAGAAAAAGTATTGGCTACGGAGATTTTAACTTGATGATGTTCAAAAATTGTGTCTGATTCTCACCCCTCAACAATCAGCTTTTGAACCTTGCGACTAAAAATCTAGTGCCTAAGTGCATCTTCAGGATGGGAAAGCGATCGCCACAAGCTCAGCAATGTACTTGATAGCACTCAGCCCAAAAATACGGCAACTCGCAATATATAAGTCAAATCGCAAATGATCTGTCTTTGCTTAGGCGTTTATCCCAGCAGACTCCATTTTGTAAATATTTTGTTATAGTATTTAACATAACTACATACAACTGTTGACCTCATGCGGTAAACCACTAAACAAGGAAACGCCCAATACCTTAATGAGTATTACTTACCGACATCAGCGAAGAAATTAGCTTCAAACGAATATTAGTCAGCATTCACCCTCTAGTTGTCGCCCAATTTGGGCGCAGGAGCCAGCGATGAATCAGCCTATAAAATTATCTTTAGAACAAGAATTTAGCCTGAGAAGCTTTACTGACCAAGTGCAGTATATGTCTCTTGAACAAGCCCAGGCATTTTTGCTCAAACTATATGAGCAGATGTTGATACAGGAAACAGCTTACAAGGAATTGCTGAAACAGGAGTGGAAACTAGACTCAGGTGCATTCTCTGGGTAAAGTTGAGAAGCAAATATAGCCATCTGGTTTGAGATTTTGAAAAAATTCCTTACACTTGAAGCTGAATTGTATAGTAGGCTGGGCATTGCCTAGCCTATGTGTATTCTTCACTAGTCATCTGACTTTTGATTCACAAAAACAAAAAACGAGGTAAGAGCTTGTTAGCATGACTACTGGAGTACGTCTTCACCTAGCTCAGAGGCGTTGATAATTAAGCCGAAGAAGTTTTGCGGAGGCAAATCTCTATGTTTAACAGCCTGACAAGTTCATCCAATCCTACTGACGGTGATTGGGGAGAGCGTTTACTTAACACCGTTGCTAGCAAAACAATTCGCTACCTATTTACTCAAAGCGAGTCGGTAGAAGTCTTTGTCCAATGCCATCCTTCGAGTAAACTTTTGCAAGGCAGCATCGATAGTTTCAAAATGAGTGGGCGTGGGCTGGTTATTCGCGAAGATTTCCGAGCCGAAGAATTATCTTTCCAGACGGATGCTGTAGTAATTGATTTCAGCAACGTTTTGAGAGGAAAACTGACTCTCAAGCAACCAACCCAAGCTATTGCCCAAGTTACCTTATCAGAAACCGGTATTAACCAAGCTTTTAACGCAGAACTGGTGATAAAGCGGCTGCAAAATCTTTCTTTGCCTGCTTTAAGTGACATTTCTGGCGGTGAGTTCGTCTCATTTGAAGGTATCCAGTTCCAGTTGTTACCCAATAATGGGGTAAGGATTTTAGCTCAGGCTGATCTCAGCAACGGCGAAATCGTGCCGATTAGCTTAAGTGCAACCATAGCTATTGAACGGCGTCGCAGGCTTGTATTCTGTAACCCGAAGTTTGAAGCAGATACCGTGCCAGAATCTCAATGGAAAATTTCTCAAACCTTGAGCGCCGCATTAGCTGAAATTTTAAATCACATGGTGGATTTGGATCGCTTTGATCTTGATGGCATCACTATGCGGCTCAATCGATTAGAAACTCAAGATAAAAAGTTAATTTTCACTGGCTACGCACAAATTGAACGCATCCCCAGTAGTAGTTCATCGCAATAATTTTGAGGATCAGCGAGATCCCCGACTTCTTGAAGAAGTCGGGGATCTGAACATCCGCGACTCATCAGAAATTATGTGGTGAAGCACTAGTCCAAGAAAAATTTTCTCGAGGTTGGGTTATCTTTGAGGGATTTAACAAAATCCTTCAAACTCAATAGCTTACCTGTGAAGGTGAACTTAGGTGTACCATTTTTAGAAATGATTTTCACCTCACCGTCTTGGATTTGAATTTGATTCTTAATGGTTTCCCATAAAGTGTCAAAGCTTTCGTCATCCTGACAACCATTGGCTTCGAGGAAGTGTTGGCGCACTTCGGTTTTGAGCGCTCTTGTTTCTGCTGCTTGGGTGCGCGCCTCAAAGTGTTTAATTACATCTTCATAGGAACTTTCTCTGAGAATTTTGTTTTCAGCTTGAACTTGCTCTAACTGCGTTTTTATATCTTGCAGTTGTGACGCTAAAACGGCTGACTTCTGGTATTGATCTTTTAAAGCCAGCTTTGCTTTGGCTAACAAGGCTTTGTAATCTAGCTCCTGTTGGTTTTGAATTGTTTCAGATTCCTGGGTATTCATAAAAAAATCTAATCTATTAATTTTGCTCTATTAAATAAATTTTATCTTTTATTACGAAAGTTGATTAATAATAAATGCAAATTTATCAATAAAAAACTCCATCCTCTTTTGGGTGGAGTTTTTGTCAAACAATTTTGGATTTTAGATTGACCTCATGCCTAAAGTCAGGGGCTTATCAATACAATAGCTGAAAATCCCAAATATATATTTCTGCCTTTAACAATGAAACGAAGATATTTCTGTCGTTATCTTACATTAGGTTCTGCCAGTTTTGCTGGAATTATCAGCAGTAAGTCCTCTGCCATGATTCCTAAGTTATCCCAATCTAAATTACGTCATAATTGGGTAATTTTATACTGGATGCCCTACGATAACGACCTTGTGGACTTTGGTGAACCAATTATTGAAATGCTGAAAACAGGGACAAAAAACTCAGCAGCAGTAGTAGTTGTTCAGTCTGACTACTTTGGCGATCAGAAAATGCGCCGTCGTAGCATTATTAAGGGTGTGACAGAGGAAATTGCGATACCTGCGGCACACTTCGTGAACGCAGGTGAAGATAGTAGCGACATATCAGCATTCGTAGCATACCTTGACTGGGCATATCAAAATTTTGATGCAAAACATTGGGCAGTTATCGTTGTGGGACATGCTGGTAAAGTTAACGAAGTTAGTCCTGATGACCACGGTTCGAGCAACCCAACACGCACATGGATTAGAGTTGATCAATTTGCCAATGCAGTGAGTCGGTTTAATCAGGCTACTAAGGGCAGAGTGGAGCTACTTTTCTTTCAAAACTGCAATAAAGCTACACTGGAAGTTGTCTACGAAACCAGGAATTGCGCTCGATATACGCTTGCATCTCAGTTGAGGCTTGGTGCGCCAAATTATTACTATGAAGGCTTTCTCGAACGACTAAATAAACCATCGCTTGGTGGATATGAGGCGGCGATCGCAATCATAGAATCTGAACGTGCTGATATGTATCATACACTCACTTTGGTAGACAACCAAGCAGTTAAACATATCCCGGCTAAGCTTTCACGGCTGATTCAAATACTTCTGACCAACGATTCGCAAGCAATTGATTTGTCCAAGCTCTCAACTATCCGTTATTTTGGTGAGCAGTGTTGTGATGTGCTGACTTTGTTTGAGTATCTTTCAAAAAATATTAATCAAGCTAGTAATGCATTTACTGAGTTTGCTGATTTTCTCAAATCATCAGTTATTGTTCATTATCAAACAGGTGGACAGCTTTATAGTAGACGGCGTTTAAAAAATAAGGCTGCGGAGAAATTATGTGGACTTAGTTTATATCTTCCAGAAAATAGACAGGCTATTTCTCAATACAGTTCACTGGCTCTCTATCAAGGAGTTGATTTGGTCGGCTTATACAAAGAAATACTTCACAGTTAATCAGTTTTCCGAGATTCGTAATTAGGACTAAGGGAACTCCAAGAAATAAATTATCCCAAATTGTAGGGGCGGGGTCACCCCCATTGGTGTCAACTTAACGTGAAACCCTTGCCTGGATATGATTTGATACAAAATCACGTACCACCAAGATCCGCGCTACCCCACCCCAGTTTTGCTGACGCAAAACTTCCCCTCCCCTTGGCAAGGGGCCCCTCCCCTTGGCAAGGGGAGGGGATTGAGGGGTGGGGTAAAATGCCTGTGGAATAAGCGTTTTGACTTAAGTTGACACCAATGGGTGACCCCGCCCCTACGAGTTACGGGCTTGGTAAATTGATGATTGGAATATTTTTTTATTTGCAAGTCCCTAAAGTCCTAACTACGAACTTACCAACAGTAGTTTTTCCCGATCGGGTTCAAGGTGAAGGCTTTGGAGCGATAGACTGGGCAAAGAAGCCAACTAACTCCTATCCGATCATGACTAACCGTCTTGTTGAAGCAAAGAGTCTCTACCTGCGGAAACACGCAGAAAACCCTATTGATTGGTGGCCTTGGGGTGACGAAGCGATCGCAACTGCAAGGGAAAAAAATCTCCCGATCTTTCTTTCTATTGGCTACTCTAGTTGTCACTGGTGTACTGTCATGGAAGGTGAGGCTTTTTCTGACCTCAATATTGCTGAGTACATGAATGCTAATTTCCTCCCTATCAAAGTTGATAGGGAAGAAAGACCAGATATCGATAGCATCTATATGCAAGCTTTGCAAATGATGAGTGGTCAGGGGGGGTGGCCCTTAAATGTGTTTCTTTCTCCAGACGATTTAGTACCTTTTTATGCTGGTACTTATTTTCCTTTAGATCCACGTTACGGTCGTCCGGGGTTTTTACAAGTGCTGCAAGCGCTACGGCGTTACTACGATACAGAAAAAGATGATTTGCAACAGCGCAAAGCTGTCATGGTCGAAGCATTACTTACCTCGGCTGTGTTAAAAGATGGTACGGCTGAGGATGTTGCAGAAAATGAATTACTCCGCAAAAGCTGGGAAACTTGCACAGCTATACTTACGCCTAATCAATCTGGGAATAGTTTCCCGATGATTCCCTATGGGGAATTAGTATTGCGCTTAAATCGGTTAAATTTTTCTTCTCGCTATGATGGGGCACAAGTTGTTACCCAGCGTGGGCTAGATTTAGCATTGGGTGGTATTTACGATCATGTGGGTGGTGGTTTCCACCGTTACACGGTTGACCATACTTGGACAGTACCGCATTTTGAGAAGATGCTTTACGACAATGGTCAAATTGTCGAGTATCTGGCGAATTTGTGGAGTGCAGGAGTAGAAGAACCGGCATTTGCCAGAGCGATCGCCAAAACTGTACAATGGCTCACAAAGGAAATGACTGCTCCTGAAGGTTATTTCTATGCAGCCCAAGATGCTGATAGTTTCACCGAACCCACAGCCGCAGAACCAGAGGAAGGAGCTTTTTACGTTTGGCGTTACAGCGAACTCACCCAACTGCTCACATCTGAGGAACTCGCAGAATTACAAAAGCAATTTACTGTTACCCCTAGCGGTAATTTTGAAGGGCAAAATGTGTTGCAAAGGCTACAAAAGGGGCAACTAAGTGAAAGCTTAGAAGTGTCTCTATGCAAGTTATTTGCTGAACGCTACGGGACAACACCTGAATCTTTAGATACTTTCCCCCGGGCTCGCAATAATCAAGAAGCGAAAACTTATAACTGGCCGGGACGCATTCCCTCAGTCACAGATACAAAGATGATTGTGGCGTGGAATAGCTTGATGATTTCCGGTTTAGCAAGGGCGGCGGTAGTATTTCAACAACCATCGTATTTGGAAATAGCAGCCAGAGCGGCAAACTTCATTTTGGAGCATCAGTTTGTCGATGGGCGTTTTTACCGACTCAATTATGACAATCAACCCCATATTTTAGCGCAATCTGAAGATTACGCCTTTTTTATTAAAGCGCTACTAGATTTACATCAAGCTGCTTTGGGGATGGGAAATGAATCTTCCGCCTCATTGTGGTTAGAAAAAGCGATCGCATTACAAGATGAATTTAACGAATTCCTCTGGAGTGTAGAATTAGGTGGCTTCTACAACGCCGCATTTGATGCTAGCCAAGATTTAATTGTCCGGGAACGCAGTTATGTAGATAATGCTACACCCTCAGCCAACGGAATTGCGATCGCAAATCTTGTCCGTCTCACCTTACTCACCGATAATCTGCATTATCTAGATTTAGCCGAACAAGGTTTAAAAGCTTTTAAGAGTGTCATGAGTCGTGCTGCTCAAGCTTGTCCCAGTTTATTTACGGCTTTGGATTGGTATCGAAACTCAACCATAATTCGGAGTAATACTGAGCAAATCAAGTCACTTATCCCAAAATACTTGCCTACTGTAGTATTTGCAGCAGTATCAAATTTACCAGAAAACAGCATTGCCTTAGTTTGCCAAGGTTTGAAATGCCTTGCACCAACAGAAAGTGTAGAACAATTGTGGCAACAAGTGCAGCAGAGTCAGAGTAGAGGATGATGTTTGGAACACAAGCTAGTACAGCAATGCAGAAATAAAGCTACCATCAAAAAGAACTGAAAAGCTTAATTCACCAACCTTTTGATTTTTGACTTACGCATAGCAGTACTAGTTTCCTTGAGATAGAAGCAGATCTATAACCATGAATAAACAACCTGTACTGAAAAATATTAGCCCCATGATTCCGGCGGGTAGCGATATGGAAAAATCCATTGCTTTTTATGAACAAAAGCTTGGCTTTAAAACAGTACATAAAGAAGGTGATCCAGTCAAGATGGTAATTGTCAAACGCGACTGTGCAGAAATCTTTTTGCTAAGGAATGACGATCAACATCTTGCACAAGGGACATCCTGTTGCATCCAAGTTGATAATATTGAGCAACTGTATCAGGAATTCCAAGCAAAAGGCGGACAAATGATTCATCCCAAGGGCCAGTTACACACAAAACCTTGGGGAATGAAAGAGTTTACGATTACTGATATAGCTGGCGTATGCATTACATTTTATGAGCCAGAAAACCTATAAAGACCACCCTAATTAACTCAGGTGAGGATGAATACCAACAGCGAATTCACTGCTATTGTGCTAGCAGGTGGTCAAAGTTCTCGGATGGGTGAAGATAAAGCCTTGATTCCAATTCAAGGAATACCATTGCTACAGCGTGTTTGTAACATTGCTCAAGCTTGTGCTGATACCATTTATGTGGTCACTCCCTGGCCAGAACGTTATCAACACTTGCTTCTACCTGGTTGTCAATTTATCCAAGAAATCCCTTTATCCCTCACCCCTCATCCCAGGTCGCCGAGCGGAGCCGTTCGCGGAGCGTCTCGAAGAGAGGCGCTGTCCCCCTCATCCCACGGCCCACTTGTGGGATTTTCTCAAGGACTGGCGCAGGTACAAACTGATTGGGTGCTGCTGCTGGCTTGCGATTTGCCTAACTTAAAGGTACAGGTGTTGCAAGAATGGATTGCTAGGCTTGATAGTGTGGGAGATGATGCGATCGCAGCTTTGGCTCATCATCCAAAAGGATGGGAACCTTTATGTGGTTTTTACCGCCGTCGCTGTTTACCGGAACTATTAGAGTTTATCAATCAAGGCGGGCGATCGTTTCAACAATGGCTCAAACAACATCCTGTGCAAGTTCTACCAGTGCTAGAACCAGAAATGTTGTTTAACTGTAATACCCCTGAAGATTTAGCTGAGAATCAATAAACTTTATGTAGACTTTATTCAAAGGTTAAAGAATGAAATTAACTTAATTTTTTACCATT
Source organism: Calothrix sp. NIES-2100 (assembly GCF_002368195.1). GTDB lineage: Bacteria > Cyanobacteriota > Cyanobacteriia > Cyanobacteriales > Nostocaceae > Aulosira. The sequence goes on from NZ_AP018178.1 coordinate 6,793,687, forward strand.
AATTTTACTTAACAATTCCTCACTACTGCGCTCTACAAAGACGCTTATTTCTGTGTTATAAATTACATTTTTTACCAAAAGACAAATAAGAAATTAAACCTCATGTGAATTGTTGATGAATTGAAATATACCAAAAATTATTGAAACCATTAAAAAATTTGTTTATTAAACATAATAATTTAGGCAAATATTCCTCTATATTGAATATAGGGATTTCTCAATAAGCCTTGTATAGATCCTAGCGAGTAACACAGTCATCATCTTCCTCATGGATTTTGGCTGGTGTTTCTACTCGCTTTTTTCTTGTGAAAAATTGTATAATATACCAATTTGATAAAAATCCGATAATCGGGTGCAGAGGTTACTATTTGTCCCGTATACATTCATCAAGGATTTTAATATGCCTCGTCGTTGGATATTATCTGCTTTAGGAGTTTTATTGAGTATATTATTGGCTGCTTGTAACACTGCAACTATTCAGCAGCCATTAACAAAATTACCTACAAACGCTAACACTCAAGAATTATCAAAAGCACCAGCTAAAAGAGTTGTGGCTCTCTCATCCCTTGCGGCTGATATTATTTATCAACTCGATGAAACAAAGCTCGTAGGTATTACTGGTAGCAAATTATTTAAAGATGACTCAAGATTTGCCAATCTTCCTCGCGTGAGTGAAGGACAAAGCCCACCTAATTTAGAAAAAATTATTGCATTACAGCCAGATTTAGTTATTGGTGCGGAAGGCTTTTCTAATCAACCGATTGAAAAACTAAAGCAATTAGGGATTTCTACTATTCTTACGCAAGTTAAAAGTTGGGAATCTCTCGAAAAATTAACTCAACAACTAGCTGAGTTAATTAATGCTGATCCCCAACCTTTATTAAATCGCTACAAAAATTTTTTAGCAGCTAAATCAACTCAGAGTCCTTCAACTTTAGTATTGGTAAGTCGTCAACCAATTTTAGCCCCGAATAAAAATAGTTGGGCTGGGGATTTACTAGGAAAATTTCAAGTAAAAAACTTGGTAGCAGAATTACAAGGTACAAGTCCCATCGCTGGTTATGTAACGCTTTCAGCCGAGAAAGTTTTGGCAGCAAATCCAGAGGTTTTAATAGTGGTAAATAATGCTGACCCACAACTTTTAGACTCTTTGAAAAAAGAAGCTTTTTGGCAAAAACTCCAAGCTACCCAAAATAATCGAGTTTATACTTTTGACTATTATGGGCTGGTAAATCCAGGTAGTATTGATGCAATTCAAAAAACTTGTCAGCAATTAACGCAAGTTTTATCTGCACCAGGGACATCCAACTTTTTAAAAACCCAATAAATTTGTAGTGCGAGTGTCTCGCTCGCTGATATTCATTTATCGAGCAAGATGCTCGCACTACGGAATATGGGTAATTTATTTTTTGTAAATCCCTCATCATGAATTTATCGCTCAATAAAGTTCAGTTAAGCATTAATTTATTCTATTTCTTCTTCTCTCTGCGTCCTTGGCATTTAATTAGATTGAGCTACTTAAAAGCGTTTTAGCCTTAACAGAACCGTATTGATTTATCGCTTCAATAAAAAGGTGCGTTAGCTTGCGGCATAACACACCCTAATTGCAATTTTTATTTTGGACTTTGAATTGCTTATTTTCTCTCTCTAATCTTTTACTGGAGTAATCGGTTTTTGCCCACGAATATTTTTGATTTCTTGAGGAGAAGCACCAGTTATACTGCGCAAATAAGTACCACCAATAGTCAGCAAGAATGTTAAATAAGCGACAGCTTGTACAACGTAGAGATTTTCTCTATAGCCAAACAAAGTTTTGAAAATAACGCCGGGGAACTGTTCATCGGGCAAGATTTTAGAAGTATTCCAAACCATTGGCCCCAAAATACAAGAATGAACTTTAGTAAAGCGTTCGTAATAAAAACAAAGGTTTTCTGTAGCGCGACTACTAAGGGCATAGTTAGCCACAGCTTCGTCAAAGTGTTTCAAAGCAGAAACTACTAAACCAGCAACTATCAAAACTAATAAAATGCCCATTACTTGGAAAAATTGGCGAATATTAATTTTGATACCCCATTTAAATAACATTACGCCAATGGCTACCGCAGTTAATAAACCACCAATAGCACCTAAAGCAGGCATAAATCCTTGTTGAAAATTGGCAGCAATAAATAGAACTGTTTCAAAACCTTCGCGAACTACAGCAATTAAAATTAAGCTAAAAACGCCCCAACCTGCATTTGATTTTTGTGTCAGCGCTTCTGTGACGGCTCCCTCAACATTAACTTTCATAAATTTGGCTTGTTGAGTCATCCAAATCAACATCCAGCTGAGCATGATAATCGCTAAGACGCTAAATATACCTTCTAGCATCGGCTCAACCACAGAGGTGTATTGCGGATTAATTGCTCCTAATGCTTGAATTACCCAGCTGAAAAGTACACCTATTAGGGCACTGATGACAATACCAACACCAACACCAGCATATACCCAAGAATTAAGTCGAGATTGTTTGCCTTTTTTTAGTAACGCTAACACAATCCCAACAACAAGGGCTGCTTCTACTCCTTCTCGGAGTGTAATGACAAACGTAGGTAAGGCAGTACTAAAATTCATTTTTAATAATCCAAAGTCAACAGTCCAAAGTCAACAGTCAACAGTCAACAGTCAACAGTCAAAATATAGACTATTGACCATTGACTAATGACTATTGACTATTAACTAAAATCACGTAACATTTTTTTCAATTCAAGATTATGCATCTCTTCTTGACCAATCATGCCACGAGCGAACTCTTCTAAATAAATACTGGCATTGGTAACAGTTTCTAGGAGAGTTTTATACAAATCCAATGCCTTTTTTTCATGAGATAAACTTTCAGCCAAGATATCCTTGACTGAATGTTGGTGAGTTTCCTCCATTGCAGCAATTTTCAAAGAAGGATGTCCATCTAATCCAGTTAAAATTTCTCCTACTTGTTGAGCATGGAGTAGAGATTCGCTGGCCTGTGCTTTAAAAAAGGCCACAATGGGAATGCGGTTAGGTCCAGTCACCATCAGGGAGTAATGGGTATAGCGTACTACCCCTGCTAGCTCAAATTCCATGATCGCATTCAATAGGTCGATGGTTTTTTTGTGGTCAAGCTCTTGCATCAGTTGTTAAGTTAAGCAAAGGTTACGAATGTAGCGTAATGAGTAATAAGTTAGAAGTTATACTTTTTTGAAGTGTTAAAAGTTGCGACTATCTTCAGTTTTAGCTCCTAACTATTTCCTCACTATTCACCCATTTTAAACTCCAGTTTACATATCCAAACTAGGCAAATTGTTATTGTTGTGCTTGGGTGCTAGTTTTGTCTATTACTTGTTGAGAGTTTTGCTCAATAGTTTTTACTAGTTTGGTGACATCCTCAGGGGTTTTCACTGGCGTAGCAGGTGGGATAGCCGCAGGCCAAACTTTTAACAAGTCAGCAAAACTCGCTTCAATAGCTTTGTTGGCTTCGGGACTTGTTTGCGCTACTTGGCTAGCTATACCTTTATACAAGTCATTAGCATAGACGACAAACCCACGGGAGTCTTGATATTCTATGGCAGCAGATATTTTACCATTTGCGATCGCAGCTCCATATTCTGAGTTGGCTGCATCTAACAATCCGTTGATTACCTGGAGGACAAATCCCGGTTTTGAGCGTTGGGCTTCTGGCAAAGTGGCGATCGCTCCATCAACAGCTTGCACTGAAGAGGTAAAATTAGTTTTGACCTTGGCATTCTTGGGATTAGATTTGACTAAATCTTGCAAACTCACCAATGTTGTCTTAAATTCTTTGACTTTCCGCTCGTTTAGTTGCTCTTCTACATCTACATAAATCTCTTCAACCGGATGTCCTATATGAGGTTCAGCCTGTTTCGGCTGATTTTGATCCAAAAGTTCTTTAGCTACTAAAAGATGTCCTTTCATTAAGCCCAGCTTTGTCATATAGTCAACATCTTTAGCCTCACCAGTAAGTACAACTTCTTGAACAGTCACCATGTCTTTGATTTGATCGAACTGTTCTTGAGTAATAACTTTTTTACTTACTAAATCTTCTGGGCTGACGTATGGTCGATTTGCCTGAATTTTATTTGATAATGCAGGAACACCTAACTTAGCTTCAAATTTATCCAACTCCGACAAGATAGCATTATTGATGTTAATTTTCGCTTTGCTACCGTGACTGCTGTGAGTCGTAGCTTCAGTTACCTGTGCAGTAGAGTTAGCAGATGGTGTAGCTGGATTTTCTGCTTTGGGTGTACTGTTACAGGAACTTAAAGTAACTATGGCAGCAGCAGCAATAGTTAAACAGATATAGCGATATTTTATCATTTGTGCTCTTGGGAATGACTTCGGTGGATAGCAATTGCCACTTCTCAAACTACGAATAGTAGTTTCATTTGACAATTCGTCATAGATTGTACTTTCGCATATAATGCGACTCTTTATCAACTAGCTGAAAAATATTAACTAGAATTTAACAATTTTTTTAATTTATTGACTAGGCTTGATTAAGTATATAAGCCAGAAACACCCATCCAAAAAGGCTAAAGTAGCTATCACTAGCGATTAGGCTTTTTTTAAGGCGTTCTAAATATTGAGACTTGATGGCAAAAAGCTGAATGCAGAGAAATTCTCAACAGTCAACACTCAACGCTTCGAGTGAGCTTCAGTGCGGCGCAGTCAACAGTCAACAGTCAACAGTCAACAGTCTAGAATTTGTTGACCAATGACTATTGACTATTGACACCCTCAAGTAGAAATCACAAAATACAATACTTGAGTCCTGATGAGAAAAATAGTTTACTTAGCAGATTTAGTCTTTTGATTGTCATTTTGAGCAAGTGAGGTATAGGAAGATACAGGCCGTTGGGGTTCTTCCCAGGATAGTGACTTCAAAGCAGCATTCCCATATTTATGACTTTGACTAACTCGCCAGCAAGCTATGGGAAAAGTAATACCAAATAAAATCAAAACACTCACCATAGCCAAAACATATTGGTGTAATTTTCTAATTTGTAGGCTGTATTTTTGTGTTTGCATATTTCCATTCCTCCTAGATTGTGATGAATTAAAAAATTAGAAGTCTTTGAGCAAATTTGCTGTTCCCAGATCCCCGACTTATTAGAGAAGTCGGGGATCTAACTTGACATGAAAGATTTAGGACTGTTAATCACGTTGGCATTAAAGGTAAGTAGGGGAATAAAGGATGCCAATTCATAACAGTTGCCGCCACCATAAAGCAAAATAAGCAGAAAAATATCGTTCGAGTTTTAATCTGTTTATTCTGCCAAAGTTTATTGAGTATTAACCAGCTAAACAACCAGGCAATTAACATCACAGTTTCTTTGCCAGAATAGCTGCCAATTTCACCATATAAAGGATTAGCATTCTGACTACCTGGTATCCAATGCCCAAGGCTCCAAACAATTTTATCCCACGCTTTAAAGGCAGAAGTAAAGTGTTGATTAACCATTAAGATAAAGCAACTAAATGCTGCACTAATTAATGCGGCGGCGGCTGGCCCTGAAACATTAGGTGATGTCTGAGAACCTGTTGCTAATCCTTTGGGGAAAGTTTTTAAGCGATTCCAAACCCGCACATATAACGGCAGATATTGAGAATTTGGCGATAATTTTTCAACCACTGAGTATAACCTCCAAATACGTAATTCTGTTTGATATTTAGCTGACAAACTTATTACAAAGTATGTATTCTGGCTACATTCAATCCACTGACAAAACCGCCAATGGCAAAGAACATCATTGCCATTAAGCCAATGCAAGTGGCGTTGAGTACTACACGATTCTTTTTCTCGAGAATTGAGTCGCCATATTTCCACAGAATCCAGGTACAAGCAACTCCCAAAGGAAATGTAAATAACACTGTAAATTCGTGGTACTCCATGAACAGATAATGCACTAAAGGTGTATTTTTAGTTAACCAAGCACGCGCACCACCAATAGGCGCTCGGTAACGCATATAAACCCAATTACCAGAAGCAATGGCGAGAAAAGATAGACAAGTAGCCCAAAAAGTGAGTGTACGCATTTGCGGTAAGATTTTGCCCACTCCTCGCAGTAAAGGAAATGCCATGTGTCCAGCATAAGCAATGACAACTACTGCAAGCAAAGCTGCTGTTCCATGAATAGCCCCCATATAACGTTGCCAAGGGCTAGGGCTTAATAAATTTACTAGTGGTAAAAACAGGAATAAACCAGCGGATAAGATACTCAGCCCGTAAATACAAACAGTGGCAATATCTAATTGTTTAGGTAAATCACTGGTAACTGAATTAGCGTCTGAATCGAATGTCATTAGGAACACCTCAATGATAAAATGCTTGCAGAATTTCTAGAGATATAGGTGCGATCGCGAAAAAAATAGGAAATTATGCCACTAAACTTTTTGTGCGCAATAGTGGGCAATAATGTGGAATATTTATGCTTTAATTACTTGTTATTTTGCATCTTGAGAAACTTTCATCGCATCAAAAATTGTGGATACAGATAGTTGAATTAGTACTATCGTTCCTAAAAAGAATTACTCTGAATAACTCAGTTGATTGCTAAGATACATCTGCTATCAAGCAGATATCCCAACAATTCCGAGAACTTCTCAACTAATTTTTCTGCGATTCGCATATCTGCTTGGGTCGTGCAAATTAGTTGATAACTTATAGATGCCCTGTGTTCAAGCTTCTATATTATTTGCTTGATTTGGATTGTCGGATGCACCTAAAGCTTCTGATAGGTTAGCTGTCTAGCTTTACCTAAACATTATATTTTTTGATTAATGTGAAGTCTTCATAAAGGATACCATACAAGATTCGGATTTTAATGTCAAATTTTACCCATTTATTTTCGGAAAGCCTTGTGAATTCAACACTAAAAGCCTAAAAATTTATCTCATAAAGAATCATTTTTTTCCAAAATTTTGCACATTAATCAAATTAAATTGATTTTTTGATGATTTGTAAATCAAAAAAATTCAACTCTTGCACGTAACGCAAAATTGAGTAGACGCGTAGTGTCTTGTTATTTGACATCGCGTACGACGATCGCACAAAAGTCTAGAGTCGTGAATTTATTGACCAAGGACTATTGACTATTGACTTATTCAACATCTCTGCAATGTATTACGAATTAATGACTTCAAATACACCCATGCAACCGTTTTCTGCGATCGCATCTTGATGGGGATGAAACATATACTTACCTGGGTAACGAAAGGCAAATTCTAAAATATGCCTTTCGGCGACACCCATTGTGATGACATCAGTTTTCTCACTAGGAGTCATAGTCATACCTGTGCGATAGACATCAAAGAAGTTGGCATGAAGGTGAAATGTTACTGCTGGATCGTATTCAATGATATTGAGAACATACAGCCGAATTAACTGATCTTTGTAAATGCGGATGGGATTGTCCATATAGTGATGAGGCAAACCGTTGAAAGCGTAATATTCATTACGGCTATCATCATTTACGTCATATCCAGCCATCACTAGTACAATTTCATCCGCTGGCGGACGGGGGTTTGGTGGATCGATGATAAACATCCCATATAACCCTTTAGCAATGTGACGAGTCACAGGCTCAATATGACAGTGATACAGATGAACCCCGTAAGGTTCGGCATCAAATTCATAAATTGTGGCACTACCGTTACTGACTGGGCGAATTCCATCCATGTCTGATGAATGAATGCCATGAAAATGTAAAGAGTGAGAATGTCCAGCTTTATTGAGAAATAGTATCCGTACCCGTTCCCCCTGCTTAACCCTGAGTGTCGGCCCTGGTATATGTCCGTTTAAATCCCAGATGTTGTAAGACACAGCACTATTTAGCTGAATAACGGAAGTTCCCGCAGTCAAACTAAATTCTCGGATTGTGCGTCCATTTTCGTGCTTGAGCGTCCCATAATCGAAATTTCTTAGCATCTTCATGGGTTGAGTTACGCCTTCGGATGCCGCAATTTCTGTGGGGGGCACTTTGACAATTGACTGGCTTTTCACATTTGCCATCTGCCAAAGCGCCGCTGCTCCTGCTAAACCAGTGCCACATAAACCCAGCTTCAGTAATTGACGACGGCTCCAAAGTTGTTCTTTCCCCAAAGCTAAGTTATTGGGCATGACATTAAATAACGGTTAGCGCTACAATAGAATGTTGCAAATTATTTGCAATTACTTCTGTGTATATTAGATGAAGTAGGAATCATTGTCAATAATTCTGGCAGAGGTTTCAGTTCTCAGATTTTGCACTATTCTCAAGAACTGTCTTGAAAATGGGGACTAGGGACTAGGGCGTGTTTTCAAACTCATTTCTTGAATAAGGGGAGGAGGGGGAGAGGGGGAGACGCGGTGACGCGGAGAGCTTTTTGAACAAATTTTCACCGCGTCGCCGCGTCCCATTGTCCCGTTGTCAGCCTTATGTAGTTGCATTCGATACTTTGAAGACACGCCCTAGGGACTAGGGAAGAGAGATTTTCATACTTGGCTGTGGGTTTTTCCCATGAGTAGCTGACTTGAGGTGATGCTAACTACCTCAGCATCAAGGTAGGAACACAGCTAAACAGCGCCAGCGGACAAAAATTTTATAAAGCTTTTTTGTGATCTAAATTACTTTTAAATCAGTTTGTAGTCAGGACTTTAGTCTTGTCTTTTCCAGCAAGCTTTGTGCTGACTACTCACTGAGCAAATATTTTTGCTAATTTGCTCACAAAATAGATAAATATCAAATAGATCTGCTGCTAAAGATAGATAAATATAAATGTTGTTAACTATTTGTCAACGTAAGTCCTGATGAAATAACATCAACAGCATCAAGTAATGGAGAGATTTGACCCTAGCCGATTACTGAATTTTAAAACAAAATTAATAAAACTCCATATATTAAAAAATAAGTATACTATTTAACGCATATTTTATTGTCAATCTACCGTAAGTATCACTATAAAATCCTCCAATAGGGCATTGTATAAAGAGGTGTTTTTCTGCTTTTTATTAATTTAATGCCGCAGATCAATTGAGTAATTTGTGTGAAGAAAAACATAATACACGGGGCACATCATGCATATTCCTGATGGATTTGTTTCAGTACCAGTGGCAGGGGCTACGGGTTTAGCGAGTGCGGCAGCACTCTTTATTGCTTTGGGGCGATCGCAAGCAGCTTTTGGGATTCGTCGCGCTCCAGTACTGGGCTTAACTACAGCCTTTATTTTTGCTGCCCAGATGATTAATTTCCCAGTAGCAGGGGGTACTAGTGGTCACTTGTTAGGGGGAACCTTAGCAGCAGTTGTTTTAGGTAGCCCTTGGGCAGGGACGTTGTGTATTGCTACGGTATTAATTATCCAAGCAGTGTTATTTGCCGATGGCGGAATTACAGCTTTAGGCGCAAATATTTTGAATATGGCAGTTGTGGGTGTTTGGGTTGGCTGGGGGTTAACTCAAACCTTGCAACGACTATTTGGCGGGTCGAGAGGTCGCTTACCCCTAGCGGCTGGTATTGCTGCGGGTGTAAGTGTAGTAGTAGCAGCAATAGTTTGTGCTATTGAGTTAGCTCTTTCGGGAACAGCACCAGTAGCAGTAGTTTTACCAGCAATGACTGGTACTCATATTCTGATTGGTGTTGGTGAAGGGCTAATTACTGGGAGTGTGCTAGTTTACCTCGCCAAGCAAAGACCAGATTTGTTACCAGGAGAACAACAGCAATTTCGCGGATGGTTAGTACCAGTTGTCAGTATTGTTTTAGTGGCGGGTGTACTATCACTTTTTGCCTCAGCCTGGCCTGATGGCTTGGAAAGAGTTGCCGAAAACTTAGGCTTTATCGATTTAGGCGACAAAGTGCGCGTTATTGTCCCAACGCCTTTAGCCGATTATGGCATTGAAGGTTTGGGAACAATCGGTACTAGTATTGCGGGGCTAGTGGGCGCTGCGGTTTGCTTTGCTGTCGCCTTTGGGATTGCTAAGGTAGTAAAACCGAATAATGCTTAAAATTTCCTTAACCTTACGCTTGCAACTTGCGCTCATAATTGTTATTGGGGCAGCTTTATTAAAGCATCATGCTTGGTACTACCTGGGTGCATATGGAGCGATCGCACTTTTATGGGCTTGGCTGTTACATGTGCGCATTCCCCAGCTAGGAAAATTACTTGGTACGGAATTAATCTTCCTATCGTTGCTGGCTTTACCCTTGGGATGGGAGCGAGCTAGTTTTTTGTTAGTGCGTTCTCTCATCTGTCTGATTGTGATGAATAGTTTTTTGTTAACCTTACCGCCCCATAGCTTCGGTATAGCGCTAAAAAGCTTACCTGTACCATTACCGTTAAAGGAAAATTTGCTCTTAGCTGGACAATACTTAGAAATTTTGCTGTCAGAAGTGACAAGAATGCAGCGCAGCGCCCAATTACGAGGTCTAAATGGTTCTGCTGGCTGGTTGCGCTACGCCAGTGCAGCAATGATCGGCGCTTTGTATCTCCGTAGCTTGGATAGGGCAGAGCGCGTTTATACCGCAATGGTAGTTCGTGGTTACAACGGGCAATTACCAATAGACTCGACATTAAAACCAAAAGAGCGTGTTGCGGTAATAGCTACTTGTGCGATCGCTGCTTGTTTAACTATCGGCTCTTATCAGTTAAGTTAATTAGCCATTTGTCAAAAATCAAGAGTCCATAGTCAAGAGTCTAGAATTTGTTGACCATTGTCCATTGACTAATGACAAAGAACGACGCAAAAGCATCAATGGATAAATTTATTTGCGTAACACTGAAGTAAGAGCGCAGTTGTGAATTTTGAGTTGTGAATTTTGAAATCTTTAACATCTAATCCCCAATCTTCAATCCACCATCCCCACGCTGCTGTAGTGGAAGTGCAAAATCTGGTATATGCTTATACTAAGCAACAACCAGTATTACAGGACATTTCTTTTTCATTAAAAGCAGGCGATCGCGTGGCGTTGATGGGTGCGACTGGTTCTGGTAAAAGCACCTTGCTAGAGAATCTCATCGGCTTAAAACAACCACAGAGTGGGAAAATTTGGATTAATGGCATTCCTGTAGAACATAAAACTCTGTCTCAAGTACGCCGTCAAATTGGCTTTAGCTTCCAAGATGCCAACGACCAGTTATTTATGCCGACTATCTTAGAAGATATTACCTTTGGCCCTCGCAATTATGGTGTACCTCCAGCATTAGCCATCGATCAAGCACGGCAATTGTTAGCTGATTTTGGACTGGAAGCCTACGCTAATCGTTCAGCTCATGAACTTTCTGGTGGACAAAGACGCTTAGTTGCTCTAGCAGCAATCTTAGCCCTAGAGCCTAGCATTTTGATTTTAGATGAGCCTACTAACGGTCTAGATCCCTCATGGCGGCGACATTTGGCGCAAGTGTTATTAAATTTGCCAGTGCAGGTGATGTTAATTGCTTCCCATGACCTCAATTGGTTGAGTAAAGTAACTCAACGTGCGTTGGTACTTTCCGAGGGTCGCATTCCCATAGACAGAGACATCCACTCACTTTTACAAGATGGGGAGACTTTAGAAAGGTTAGGTTTGCCAGTAGGTTGGTAGAGAGGTAAAGGAGAGGGGGCAGCGCCTCTCTTCGAGACGCTCCGCGAACGGCTCCGCTCGGCGACCGGGGCAGGGGCGCAGGGGGACAAGCAGGACAAGGGGGACAAGGAGGACAAGGTAAATAAATAAGAAATGCCCAATACCCTATGCCCAATGCCCCATGCCCCATGCCCCATGCCCTATGCCCCATGCCCTATGCCCCTATTTTTAAGTTAGGCACAAAAATTCCAGAATTATTAGATACTATGGTTGGAATTTTATTGCTGGTGGATCTTCATGTCTGTTTCGCGTAAATATAACATTATTGCTCTGATGAACTTGAGTATCGCTTTATTGATTAGTGGTTGCAATGAAACTAAAGTCTCCCAGTGTCAGCGACTGATTCAAGCGGTGAATGAAGGAAATTCTCTAATTGACAAAAATAAAGGACAGCAGGTGATTACAAGCCTGCAACTGTCCAAGGATTTAGAAGCCGTGACCAAATCCATAGAGAACCTAAATCTTCAAGATCCCAAATTAAAAGAATACCAAAGTCGGTTTGCTAAGAATTTCCAGAATCTGAGCCAGGCGATCGCTAAAGCCGCTAAAGCTCTGGGCGCAGCTAAAACAGCCGAAGCTTCGCCATCTGGCAGAGACAGACTGCAAAAGGCTAGAGCAGATATTGACACTGCACTGACAACAGTCAGCAAAACCGCAGGGAAGGATTCCGATAAGTTAGTCAACGATCTCAATAAGTACTGTAAAGAACCCGAGTAAATGCAAGCTAATGAACTTTTAGAGGATTAAGATTAACCAAAAGGATAAATAAAGATTTATTTAATTAAATTTGGTTAAATTAACGAATTTACGTGTTCAAGACTTGTTTTTTTAACTAGAATGTTATGTAATCAATCACACAGCGTGTGCAAGAACATACTTCTTCTCTATTTCCTAGCTTCTAGCCCCTATATTCAAGTAACTTTCCTCTAAGAATAGGGGTTAGGGGTGAGGAGTGAGGGGTGAGGTGAAAATACTGTTATTAAGTATTTTTACATAAAAATCAGCATTCTTTATTACTAAATAATCTAATTTCTGGGTGACATATTTGCCGCCCAGAAATTTCTAGCTATACTAGTGAATTAGCCCGCTCTCTTAAAAAAGAGATATTAAGCATTTTCTCTAGAACTTACCGTAACCGTTTAATTTTAGAGTGTATTACCTTCTGTGAACCTAAAAAGCTTGTCTATAGTCTAAGGAAATAGATTTTGTTCAAAAGTGACAAAAATTGCAGTCTTAATTTTGACTATTTTTTTTCAGTCACGCAATAAAATTAACAACCAACATATAGTAAATCCAAATCAATCACACAATTGCGAGTCAGCATCTATGAAAGCGGAATTGATTGAATTGAGTGCCAAATTGCTCCAAGTCTTACAAATTAATATAAGATGGATGACTTGGAATTTGTTTCTAGCTTTTATACCTTTAGTCTTAAGTGTATGGCTGTTTCGTAAAAAACGCGGCAGATCATGGGTTTGGTGGCTAGGATTCATAGTTTTTTATGCCTTTTTACCAAACGCACCTTATTTGTTGACCGATGTCATACACCTAATAGATGATATCCGCACAATTCAATCAGTGTGGATTATTACCTTGGTGTTAATTCCCATTTATTTATTAGTAATTCTGGCTGGCTTTCAAGCTTACGTAGTATCTTTAATCAATTTAGGGTACTATCTACACCGAATTGGTAAGAGCCAATGGATTTTTCGGGTTGAGTTGATTACTCATGCTCTCTCTGCTGTGGGTATTTATTGGGGGCGGTTCTTGCGTTTTAATAGTTGGGATTTCATCACACAGCCAGATGCTGTGCTAACTAAAGGCGTAGAAGAACTTCTTGGTAAACAGCCTTTGGTAATTATTTTTACTACCTTTGTCGTCCTGACAGGTTTGTACGCGATTATGAAACGAGTAACTTTGGGATGGGTTCGGGAACCACAAACTGAAGTACCCATCAATTCACAACAAGCGAAAAATGGATCGTAGGGGGTAGAAGAGATTGTTGATTGTTGACTGTTGACTGTTGACTGTTGACGAATTGACAACTGACAAATAACTAGTAAGTCCTGAGAAAGATGAAACTTCACCCTCCTTGACGTGAAATAAATCCAGATTGAATGTTTGTGGTTCTAAATGCCACATCGAGAAAATATTCCATCAGAACTTTGAATATTAGCGCTTTGATTCTGATGTTTCTGGTCACGTTGCTAGGAGGGATATTATATGCAAATAATTTCTAGAGAAGAAATCAAGCCACTGCTACAACAGCCAAAGGGCAATTGTGTTTCAATTTATATGCCAACCCACCCAGCTGGGCCAGAAGTGCGACAAGACCCAATTCGGTTTAAGAATTTAATTAAGGAAGCAGAAGCACACTTGATTGATGCAGGTCTGGAACCGCAAGCAGCAACCGCATTGTTGCAACCAGCTATTAATCTTGATACCCAAGAATTTTGGGAGCAAATGGGAGAAATGGGACTGGCAATTTTTATTTCTGGTGATTTTTTCCGTTACTATACCCTGCCTCTGAATTTTCAAGAATTAGTTGTAGTTACAGATAGATTTCATATCAAGCCGCTGCTACCGATTTTAAATGGTAATGGGCGTTTCTACGTTTTGGCTTTGAGTCAACAAGATGTCAGGTTTTTTGAGGGAACACACTACACTATTAATGAGATAGAGGTAGAAAATCTGCCGAAAAGCCTAGAATCAGCTCTCAATCAAGATGAAACTGCTAAAGAAGGTCAGTTCCGCATTGCTAGTTCTAAAGGAGGAACTGCTAATTCTTTTGTACAGCCCGGAGCGTTTCATGGACAGGGAAGTCCTGATAGAGATCAACATCAAGAACAAATCCGACAATTTTTTTACATTATTGATAAAGCATTGCATGAAAAACTTCGAGAGGAAACAGCACCTTTGGTACTCGCTGGGGTAGAGTATCTTCTACCTTTGTACAGACAGGCAAATACTTACCAGCATTTAATGGCAGAAGGTATCACTGGTAATCCAGAAATTCTCATAGCTCAAGATTTACATGACAAAGCTTGGCCGATTGTCGAGGCTGATTTTCAAAAGTCACAGCAAGAGTTTCTCGAGCGTTTCCAGCAATTATTTGCAGGTGATACAGGTAAAGCTACTAATGACCTCAAACAAATCATCCCTGCTGCTTATTTCCAACGAATAGATTCATTGTTAGTTGCTGTTGGTCAACAGCAATGGGGTTTGTTTGATCCGAGTTCAGAAGCGGTTTATTTGCATGATGACAAGGAAACTGGTGATGAGGATTTGTTGGATTTGGCTGCAACCCATACCTTATTAAACGGTGGTACTGTTTACGCTGTGTCGCCAGAACAAATACCTTTCAGCACACCTGTTGCAGCGATTTTCCGATATTGAATATTATGATGATGTTGTATAAAGTTAGACTAAATATATACAACACTCATAATGAATTCTATTCGTTGGTTCGGCAATAAATCTTTAATGGGTTTAGCCCTTGTAAGTGCTGTGGCTGTTTTGAGTCAAGCTGCTACAGCAGAAACAATCACGGGCAAATCGGGTAATGTACAGGCACAAATATCTTACGACAAACCAGAGGAATACCAATATAAAAATGTGCAATTGAAAATTACTCGCTCAGGTCAAACTGTTTTAGATCAGAAACTACCCCAAGAAAGTGAATATGACCGACCTATAGGGGAGTTGGACGCAAAAGAAAATCAGATACCAGTGCTAGATTTAGACGGTAATAAAGAACCGGAAGTAATTGCCGATTTTTTTACAGGGGGAGCGCACTGCTGTACTTATTCATTGATTTACCGTTATGACAGTAATTCAAAGCAGTACAAGAAGATTCGTCATGAATGGGGTAATGGTGGCTACCGACTCAAAGATTTAGACAAGGATGGACTACCAGAGTTTGATAGTCGAGACGATCGCTTTGCTTATGCTTTCAGTTCCTATGCTGCTTCTGGTTACCCACTACAAATTTGGCAGTATCGGCAAGGTAAGATGGTCGATGTTACCCGTCGCTATCCCAAGTTAATTGCTAGTAATGCTACAGAGCTATGGCAAACTTACACTGAATTACGCCAACAAGGCGACGACGGTAAAGGATTTTTAGCTGCGTATCTGGCAGATAAATATATGCTGGGTCAGGGACAAGATGGTTGGCAGCGAGTGCAGCAGGCTTATAAAAAAAGCGATCGCGCTCAATTCTTCGCGGAATTACGCAAGTTTTTACGTGAGGCGGGGTATATTAAATAGTCAGTTGTCAGTTGTCAGTTGTCAGTTGTCCCCCTCCCCCCACACTCTCCCCTGCTAACCGCCTTTCAACTGACGGCGTGCGGCTTCTAAAATCAGGCGTTGTTCAGCACGGGCGATCGCGTGATATGTTCGCTCTACTGCTTCTGGTTCAACGGAAATTGCTGTAATACCCCATTGCACTAAGCGATCAATAATTTCTGGGTAAATTACTGGTGCTTGACCGCAAATTGCACAAGGAATTCCGGCATTTTTGGACATTTCGATCAGTTGAGCGATCGCACCCATGACTGCGGGGTGAAGTTCATTAAATCTTCTGGCTAGCTGTTCTTGCTCTCGATCTACTCCTAGCAGGAGTTGGGTGAGGTCATTTGTGCCGATGGAAATTCCCGCGACACCTGCTTTCACATATTCTGGGAGTAAAAACAGTACGCTGGGTACTTCTGCCATGATCCATAGTTGAAATTGCGGTATTTGGGTTAATCCTGCTTGCTCAACTTTTTGGCGACAAAGGGAAAATTCTTCGACACTGCGCACAAAGGGCAACAAGAGGTTGACATTGCTGTAACCTGCTTTCTGTACATTTGCTAAAGCAGCTAGTTCTAGCTCGAATACTGCGGGATTGAGTAAATAGCTAAAGATACCACGGTCACCTAAGACGGCTTGTGATGAAGATTGGTGTTGAGCAGGAAAAGATGGCAATTCATGCGATCGCCAATCCAAAGAGCGATATAAAACTGGTCGCGGTGCAAAGCCACAAGCAAATTGCATAATCTGCTCTGTCCATAGCTCTAATAATTCTGCCTGACGATTATCTGCTAACCAGCTATTGGGGTGTTGTCCCTCCAGTATGCCTAGCATCATCAGTTCTGAGCGCAGTAATCCGACTCCATCAACAGGTAAACTTTGTACTTGCTCTATTAAGCTGGGTTGGCTGATATTTAATAGTAGCTGGGTAGCAATTATTGCTTGGGGAGAAGTCCAGGAAAAACGAGGCTTTTGGGATTCCCACCCCTTGGAGTTGGGAGGCGATGAGGACTCTTCAAAAGAAGAGTGATTGAGTTCTCTGGGCACAGTACTTTCGGAAGTGATGTCTTCTCTCACACGAGACACTTCGCCGCGATCGCCATCTACGAGTAGTCTTTCACCTGGTTGAATTAGGGCTGTGACATCTGTAGCGCTTACTACTGCTGGAATCCCCAATTCTCTAGCTAGGATTGCTGCATGGCTGGTCAATCCTCCTTTTTCTGTAATAATACCTCCTACATTTTGCAATATTTGTAACCAGTCCGGTGTGATTGCCTTGGCAACTAAAATCACTCCCTGAGGTAGCTGTTCTGGTTTTGATTGCCCATTGCCAATCACATAGGCATGAGCTGTAACGCGTCCTCTGGCTGCCCCTAGCCCCTTAATAATCTGTACGTTGGGAATTGCTGATTGGGGCGCACTAACTTGTGTGAGGTAAAGTTTAGGAATAGGATTAACTTGCGAAAGCGTCCATTCTAGGTAAAAATTGTTGCCTAGTTCACTCAAAAGTTGATTTCCTAAAACAATTACTTGTTGCAGGTATTCTTCTGGTAAAGCGTACTGTTTTTGTTTGGTTTCTTCTAGGAGGTAAGCAACTAAACAAGCATTATCTGATGTCAGTAATGACTGGGGTAATGATTGTAAGTCATCTTTAGCGGCTGTATTGTCAACACGATAAGCAAGAATTTTACTTCCTAGCTGTTGCTCGATTAACTGCCCGGTTTCTGGTTGAATATAGTAGACATCTGGTAGGACTTCACCATTGGCGATCGCTACTCCTAATCCCCATGTAGCGGTAATTTCCCAACCAGATGTGTTGGCATGAAATAAGCCACTAGCAATGGCATTGCGAACTGGTTGTACTAAAACGGCAAAATTAACTTTTTGCAGGTCAGTTCCTGCTCGTTGCCAATATAGTAGACTTCTGGCACGAAACAACTGACTCCAAGTGCGCTTTAATCCTATGGCGATCGCTTCGGAATTACAAGGGCAAAAGACTGACTCCAGTAACCCAGATATATTCCCTAGTGCCTTGGTAGTATTTGGCACCATCACCGTTGGTCGCAAAATCAAATGGTCAGTTTCCCATTCTCTTGCTGCTGTCAGCATTTTACTCACCCAAGGCGCTGGTACAGTGGCAGTAATAATTTCCTGACGCAAGCGACCGGCTACCTGCTGAAGTTGCCGCCAATTACTCACATCTAAATACAACGAAGAATGGGGTAAGTCAGCAACTAATGATTCCGAACTGTTAAGAGTTTCTAAGAATTGTTGCAAAACTTCTGCCCCAACAACAAAACCAGGTATTACCGGGTAGCCACGCTGCATAATTCGGCTCAAGTAAAACGCTTTGTCACCTACCTTGGCGCGGTCTTGGAGTTTAATTTGGTCAAGCCAGTAGAGTTTTTCCACTCAATTTTGTTGTTCTCAGTTGTCATTTATCAAAAAAGGGAACAGGCTTGGGTGAACTCTTAACAGTTTTCTTGATTTCCTGTTCCCTCATAGGAGTAACAAACCCCTACTTCTCTACCTTATCCCCACGATAAATTTTCCCACCCACCGACTAATTTCATTCAAATATTGGCGGTATGGTTAAATATAGCAATTTGCAGTATAATACTATGTTTAAATTATTTTTCCCAACTAAATATTCATACAAGAAGTTTCAAATTACTACCTTTTACCAATATCATAAATAATACTACTACCTTAATTAAAATTATCTCTTCCTATTACCGATAAGCGGAATTGATATTTTGTAATTAACTTCTTTATATACCAGTCCTAAATGAGTTACAAACATTTCTCCTCCTTGTCCTCCTTGTCCTCCTTGTCCTCCTTGTCCCCCTTGTCCCTTTTGTTTGGATATCAAATAGGATTGCTATAGTTTCATACCTAAATCGGATTGTTATATTTTTCAGGACTAACTATTGTGATGCTTCATGAGCCTTGATTTACAAGATATTACCTTTAGACTGTGCATAGCATTGCTGAGTGGGGCAATCATCGGCGTAGAAAGACAACTCAGACACAAGCCAGCGGGTTTAAGAACTCATATGTTGGTCAGTCTGGGATCAGCTATTTTTACTCTTATACCACTGTCTACAGCAGGATTGAATCCCAGTGCTGATGCTCTCTCGCGGGTAATTCAAGGTATTGCTGCTGGTGTAGGCTTTCTCGGTGCTGGAGAGATTTTGCACGAATCTTCTCACGAATCACAAAGACCGGAAATTCACGGATTAACATCAGCTGCGGCTGTTTGGGTATCCGCTGCTTTGGGAATTGCGGCTGGGTGTGGCTTGTGGCAATTAGGATTAATCGGTGCTTTGCTAACTTTTTTAGTTCTGACTGTTTTCAAAAAATTAGAAAGATGGAGTTAGTTATTTTTCTGAGAGCAATTAAATAATTCTAAGGCTTTGGCAAAAATAGTCTCTTCCGCTCGAGTTTGGAGAATCAATTTTACTACATTAATAAATTCCCAATCATTCTCGATATCATTTTCAATTGTTTTACTGGCTGCATAAAAAATTACATCGTTATCATGGAGTTCATTGGTAGTACCTGTTTGTAATTGTGATTTTTTATTGTCCCAATAAACTGCTTTACCACGTAAAGTCAATTGAAACCATAAGATTTCATCGTTGTTTAATTCAAAGAACACATCAAAATAAGGTTCTTCCCCTTGAAACCATACTCTTGTTGTACCTGGTTGCTGCGATTTTTTGAGGATTTTTTGCTCAATTCCTCGCAATGATGCAGCTAGTTCAGCAATTTCCGCTTTATTGAAAATGTAATTTTCTTTACACATATAGCAATTATATTTGAGTTGTTAAATTAGTCGTTGATGCTTGTATTTACGGGCAATAGAGGCTCTATCACTAGCTTTTTTAACGAATGATTTAGGATTTTTTTTAAAAATACCCCCGTAATGTAATGGCAAATTTTCAGATAATTGAAAATATCAAATTTTAAAAATTTTAATTTAATCTGACTTCGATAAAAAATACTTTTAACTCACCTTCAGTATCTCTCCTACCTCTTTTTTACCATCTCCTCAAAGGATAAGGGTGGTAGGAGTAGCTTTGATTATTAGAGAGGAGAGAGAAGGCTAATTTTTGGTTATTAAAATAAAATTTTTCTTTGAGTTTCTTAAATAATATTCCAATACTTTTCCTAAGTATCCGGAGAAATATTTTATATTTATACCAACATTATTTACGCAGAGGTAAGGGAAAATTGAACCTGAACTTACCTAAGCAAAGTACGTGGGTACTTCACTAAGCGAGCATGTGGTTATGATATCTCTCCTGCTTTGACAAGCAGAATTTGAGATGAATCCAACCATTGTGAGTCAAAAGAACCAAGGTGAGTGGTGGTAATTAAAGTTTGAAATCGGTCTTGAATAGCATCAAGTAACTGATTTTGACGGTATGGATCTAGTTCTGCTAAAACATCATCTAATAATAGCAGGGGTGGTTCTCCCACAACTTCTTCAATGAGTTGTAATTCTGCTAATTTGAGAGCTAATACTAGGGTTCGCTGTTGACCTTGGGAACCGTATTGACGAGCAGGTGTTTGGTTAATGATTAATTCTATTTCGTCGCGATGAGGGCCGACAAGGGTAGTACCTTGGCGTAGTTCAGCAATGGCGCGCTGTTGTATTTTATCTAAAAAAGCTTGTTCTACTTGTTGAGGATAGTTTTCCCCCAAAGGCACACTAGGTGCATATTTAATTTGGAGATTTTCCGCACTACCACTAATACTAGAGTGCCAATTGCTAGCAATAGGCGCTAATCTTTGTATAGCTCGTTCGCGCCTTCTAATGACTCTTGTACCTGTGGTAGCTAACTGTGCATCCCATACAGCTAATTGTTCTGATTGCTGGCTACTAAATGCTGAGTCTTGAGTATGTTTTAAAAAAGCATTACGCTGGCGCAAAACCTGATTGTATTGCTGCAAAATATGAGCATACACAGGTTCGAGTTGGATTAATAAAGTATCTAGCCAGCTACGACGACCGTCAGGGCCACCACGCACCAAGTCTAAATCTAAACTAGAAAACTCCACGGCATTCAAAACACCGAGAAAGTCCATCTGACGACGCACGGCTTCGCCATTGAGTGCAACAGTCCGCCGCCCATGACTGCGGAGAGTTAGGGTGAGATCGCTAACACAATCTTTCCTTTCTAAGGAGGCGTTAATTTGCGCGATCGCTTCTCCTTCTTGAACTAAATCGCGATCGCGCGCCATTCGATGCGATCGCAATGTCGCCAATAACTCCACCGCCTCCAACAAATTCGACTTCCCCTGAGCATTATTACCTACCAAAATTGTTTTGGCAGCCTTAAACTCCACTTTTTGGTCTGTGTAATTGCGAAATTGTCTCAGGTGAATGGATTTGAGAAACATAGTGGAGAGATGAGGGAGTAGGGGGAGAGGGGGGGACAAGGAGGACACACTTCGGCTGCGCTCAGTGACCGGAGGACAAGGGAGTGTGGGGAGTGCGGGAAGTGTGGGGAGAAAGAAATCACTAATGACTATTGCAAGATTGCCCCATGCCCCATGCCCCATGCCCAATGCCCAATGCCCCATGCCCAATGCTCATCACACAGTCTTTTTGCCCATTAATCGGAAGAATATCTTCTCCGATTCCACCCAAACAAACATTAAGGCACTAAAGCCAATACAAATCGCTAACTCCTGGGGGGGTAGCCAGTGAGTACCAAAGAAATCTCGCAGGGGTGGAACGTAAACTAGCATCAACTGCAAAATTGTCGTGACAACTACAGCCCCTAACACAAACGGATTAGAGAAGGGATTCATCTCTATGGTTAGTTGGTTATTGGAGCGAATAGCGATCGCATGACCCATTTGCGCAATACACAGGGAGGTGAATACCATTGTCTTCCAGCGTTCTGGGTCGAGTCCTGGCCCTGTTACTGCTTGGGAATGATAGTATGCCCATTCCATGAGAATAATCGTGATAATCGCAAAGATAATTCCAATGCGAATCATATAAGAACCCAATCCCCTAGCAAAGATACTTTCGCGGGGGCTGAAGGGTGGGCGTTGCATTACATCTGGTTCTGGGGGTTCCACAGCTAAGGCTAAGGCTGGTAAACCGTCTGTAACTAAGTTCATCCAGAGAATTTGTAAGGGGGTGAGGGGAACGCCTCCCAACCCTAAAATTGGTGCGGCGGCAATTGTTAGCACTTCGCCAATATTACTTCCCAGGATGTATTTAATAAAACGGCGGATGTTGGTGTAGACTACTCTACCTTCTTTGGTGGCAGCGACGATGGTGGCAAAGTTGTCATCTAGCAGCACCATGTCGCTAGCTTCTTTACTCACATCTGTGCCAGTAATGCCCATTGCAATCCCGATATCGGCTTGTTTCAATGCTGGGGCATCATTGACACCGTCGCCTGTCATGGCGACAAATCTACCACGGCGTTGCAGGGCTTTGACAATTCGTAATTTGTGTTCTGGGGAAACTCGCGCATAAATGCTGACTAAGTCTACATTTTGCTCTAGTTCCTCGTCGCTCATGCGCTGTAATTCTTGCCCAGTCAGAACACGCGCACCTTCCTCTGCTATGCCTAAATCAGCCGCGATCGCTCTTGCTGTTAATTGGTGATCCCCTGTAATCATCACTGGGCGAATCCCCGCTTCCCGACATTCTTGGACTGCTGCTCTCACTTCTGGGCGTGGTGCATCTAGCATTCCGACTAATCCCAGCCACACCAACTCGGTTTCTGAGGCTTCGTCTGAGCCTTCTGGCGGGATTTCTGCCCAGGGTTTGTAGGCGAAACCTAGTACCCTTAAACCTTTACTCGCCATTTGGTCATTTTCTGCCAAGATTTGCTGGCGTTGTTCTTCAGTTAAGGGGGCGGAATGTCTCCCCAAATAAACTTGGCTGCAACGCGCCAAAATTAACTCTGGGGAACCTTTGGTAAACATTAAGTAATTTTCAGTTTGCAGAAAACCTGCGATCGCTGGGTCAATTCCTGTGCCGGAAGATTCACCAGTATTCACTGCCTCAACCTGAGAAATTACGCTCATCCGCTTACGTTCTGAGGAAAAGGGGAATTCTGCTACTCTGGGTAATTTACTATCCCACTGGTCTTTTTCAATACCTGCTTTCCCTGCCAGGGTCATCAATGCGCCTTCGGTGGGGTCGCCTAAAATTGCCCATTCCCCAGTTTCTTTTTGCAGCACCGAATCATTACAAACAGCACAGGCGACTAGCAAAGCGGAGATTTCCGGATAATCTTCTACAGAAATTTTTTGTCCGTTTAATTGAAAATCCCCTATGGGCGCGTAACCTTCTCCTGTAACTTTAAAAGTATCATTATTTGTATAAACTGATTGCACGACCATTTTGTTCTGAGTTAGCGTGCCAGTTTTATCAGAACAGATAGTAGTTACAGAACCCAAGGTTTCCACCGCTGGGAGTTTACGAATCAAGGCATTGTGCCTGACCATGCGCTGGGTTCCCAATGCCAAGGTGACGGTGATCACGGCGGGTAGACCTTCAGGAACCACAGCCACCGCCATACTCAAGGAAACTTCGAGAAGTTCTTGTAACTTGCTAAAACCTCTGGTCTGAATGATACCGCCGATGACAACAATTGCCACGAGAATCAAAGAACCGCTGACGAGGACGTTACCTAGTTGCGTCATCCGCTGTTGCAGAGGCGTAGGTTCACTTTCCACTGACTGCAACAGAGTAGCAATTTTACCTAGCTCTGTTTTCATGCCAGTACTAGTAACTAGAACCTTGGCGCGTCCTTGGACAACTTCGGTTCCTTGATAGACGACATTGAGGCGATCGCCTAATGATGTTTCTTCTGGTAATTGTAATGTTGCTTGTTTATTGACAGCTTCGGCTTCGCCAGTCAGCGCTGATTCCCGAATTTGTAAATTCGATTGTTCAATCAAGCGCCCATCAGCAGCTATTTGCACCCCAGCTTCCAGCAGCATCACATCCCCAGGAACTATTTCCTTAGAGGCGACATCCAAGAGTTTGCGATCGCGGATGACGCGCACTAGGGGAGAGGAGAGTTTTTTCAGAGCTGCAAGGGCTTTTTCGGCACGGCTTTCTTGAACATAGCCAAGGATACCATTGAGGATGACGATAGCCATGATGGCGATCGTATCTTTGAATGGCACTTCCCCAGGCTTAAGGGTACCTCCTTGCCAAGCCACGAGGTCTAAACCCCCGGAAATTAAGGCTACAGCAATCAGCATCAACAACATGATGTTCTTGAACTGATCCAACAGAATCTCCCAAGCACTGCGGCCACCATGTTCCTCAAGTTCGTTGGGGCCGTATTTTTGCAACCGCTGTTCAACTTCTTGGGGTGTTAAGCCACTGTCTGCATTACTATTAAGCAGGTCTAGCGCTTTATCAACTTCTAAACTATGCCAAACAGTGGCACCTTCAGGCAGAGAATTAGCAGACATCGTGTAAGTCACAGGAAATGGTTACAGAATTCGATCATAATTTAGTGGTGGCTGGAAAACCATCAACTAAAGTTACATACAGGCTATTGCCAAATTGTAATAGTGTAGATGTGATTCCTGACATTTGTCACTTTCTCCTCTGGGGAGTTATATGTGTTATTTCCTAGGCCAGAGTTGTTGTGGAACACATTCCACTGATAATGGTAAGCAAGATCCATCTGAAGCTTGGTCACATGGGACGCACCACAAATTATTTTAGGCGTGCTAAACGAATTAAATGAATATGCTTAATATGAGTTTCCCTCTTCCCAGTATGACCGTTAGCGATATGTTTGGGCAAAGAACAATTCGACCGCTAACTGCTGCCGCATTAAGTGGTATTGCTTTCATTCAAGATAGACTCATTGCTATTGATACTATTAAAGGACATCTGCTAGAAATTGACCCAATATCAGACAACAGCAAAATTCTCAATCCGCACCAAGTCAAGGAATTTACTGAAGTCACAGGTCTAGCAGTATGGGAGGACACCCTTTGGGTAACTCGTGGTAACAGTGTATATCGCTGCCAACTGAATTCTTTAGGTCTAGAGCATTTTGTGACATTGCCTTATCCGGCTGATGGTGTTGCTGTTTGGGAATCAACAGTTTATATCAGCTGCCAAAAGCTAGGCTATATCTTGATTTATGAATCCGATAGCCGCAAAGAAATTACCAGGTTTTATGCGCCTGGAGTCGGTTTAGAAAATTTGGCAGTTAGTCAGGATACTTTGTGGGTAAGCGATCGCACAGAACAAACAGTTTATTCCCTCGATCGGGCTACTGGAGAAATTCAATTCACTGTCCTCACACCCTTTGACTCGCCTACAGGTATAGCTGTACATAAAGATGGCGAAACAGGCAAAGAAAATCTTTATGTCGCTTATGCCTCAGAAGAGCCTTATATTCGGGATAACCCCAATGCTGATCCCAGTCATGAGCTAACATACCGCGATCGCACTTTCATTCATCCCCTGTATTATCATTACGAGCCAGAGAAACGCTACGCCCTTTCCAATGGCTACCTGATCGAAATGTCCTATGCTGAGGAAATTGCACCTTTAGAAGAGGTGTATTTAACAAATTTAGAGTGGCGGATAGCTTTACCATCGGAAACCGAACGCCAAAAAGTCAAACACGTTGAACCTATTGGTCTACCTTTTACAGAAGAAGTGATCGATGGACAACGGGTAGCAGTGTTTAAATTTGATACCCTCACCCCCGGCGAACGCCATATATTTGGCTGGAAAGCGACTTTAGAAGTGCGCGGAATTAAATATCGCATCACCCCCAAAGATGTCGAAAATATTCCCGAACTTTCATCAGAATTTGAAAGCCGCTACTTAGTGGATGATGATGATTTAGCAATGGATACAAGCATTGTCCGCCATGCAGCTAGGGATGCAGCAGGTTCAGAAACCAATCTGTTGCGGAAAATGTACAGCATCCGCAATTATGTGTACGATGAATTATCTTATGGTATTAAACCTTACATTGATACGCCGGATATTGTTTTAGAACGGGGAGTAGGTTCCTGTGGTGAATATGTGGGCGTTTTGCTAGCACTGTGTCGTTTGAATGGCATTCCCTGCCGCACAGTAGGCAGGTATAAATGTCCACCTAATGGCGAACTTCAAGGCATACCCCTACAACCAGACTTTAACCATGTTTGGTTAGAGTTCTACATCCCGAATATCGGCTGGTTACCAATGGAATCTAACCCTGATGATGTCGGGAATGCCGGCCCCTATCCCACACGCTTTTTTATGGGTTTATGCTGGTATCACATTGAAATTGGCAAAGGTATCACTTTTGAAAGCATTTCCAGTGGAGGTGAACGTCTCACCAAAGAAGATATTGCCATTGGCGACCTAGCAATTAATCATATTCGGTTTACAATTCTTAAAGAATTGCCGCCGTTTTAAAGTGGGCATTGGGCATTTGTCCCCCTTGTCTCCCTTGTCCCCCTCATCCCCCATTCACCCTTAAAATAGGCATAGAGTGAGCTTGAGGCTGTTTCAAGTCCGCAAAATCACAGATAGAGCGAAATGGGCAAAAGCGGCAGTGCGAACCGGGATTTGGGGGGAATATTTTACTGAAATCTTCCGTTTCTTGGTGATATTTTTGTAAATCTTGCTGATGTCTTTGGGCAATGTGAGCTAATTCAAATTCTAAGGATGCTAACTCGTGATGATTAATGCGGATTAATTCTGATTTTTTACAAAGTTCTAAATTATAGAACGATGCCACAGCTTCATGTCCGGGGTAAAGATAACGGGCAGCTAAAAGATAAACTAAAGCTTGTCGCTGGTCAAAGGCAGCTTTACCCGTTTTAAAATCTAAGATATGCAAAGTGCGATCGCTATCAATAAAGACACAATCCATCGCCGCATATAAACGGAAGCAATAATCATCCTGGTCAATTAAAATTGGTTTCGGGAAGCCTTCATCCCCCGGAGTTAATTGGAGGATATTTTTATTCAACAGCAAAGGCGCGTTGTGATATTTTTGCAAGATTTGCCGCACCCGCTGTTGAACTTCATGATCGGTATGGCTTAATTGCAGTATCTGGGCGACTTGATCGACACCATCCGATTGCTTTAATAGATGTCGATGATGATGAAATTCATAAACCCCTTTTTGGGCGAGGATACCAATGCGCTGGGGTGCAGTCGCTTTGCCTAAGAGTGCCTTAACTTGTGGCTCATGCTGACGCGCTTTGACAAACCCCCGTCTCATCTGGCAATGCCAGCGTTCTTGCCCTGTCGCTGGGGCAACTAAAGACCAAAGGTGATAACTGGCAAAAGGTCGGTCGGGGATTGACATCGCTAACAAGCAGTGAGAAAAATAACGATGGAGATACTTGCGGCTACGCACGCTTTGCGCGAAGCTTCCTATAGTAACGAAGTTGGAAGGGAGACTGAGGCATCAATGAGCGCTAGTAGCAAATCCAGCAAAATTCAATTTGGTACTGATGGCTGGCGAGGAATTATCGCCGACGATTTTACTTTCCCCAATGTGAGGAAAGTTACAAGAGCGATCGCTAGCTACCTGGAAACAGCCTATACAAAAGACAGGCCTGTTCTTGTAGCCTACGATACTCGATTTTTAGCTGACCAGTTTGCCCAAACAGCCGCCCAAGTCTTGGCAGACTTGGGTTGGACGGTAAAAGTAACTAATCGGGATTGCCCCACACCAGTAATCGCCTATAACGCCCGTCTCCTAAATTCAGCAGGGGCGTTGATGTTTACGGCAAGCCATAATCCTGCACCCTACTGTGGGATTAAATATATCCCTGACTATGCTGGCCCTGCCACACCTGAGATTACTGATACTATTGTGGCAAATATTGAAAGTGCATCAGATGCGCCACCAAGTAGCAGCCCATCGGGTTCTATTTCTATTTTCGATCCGAAACCCGATTATCTGCAATTTCTCTACACCCTAATTGATGTTGAAACCATCAAAAAAGCCCAATTGAAGGTAAAATACGATGCTTTGTATTCAACTTCTCGCGGTTATTTAGATGAAGTTTTGCAACAATGTGGTGTGCAGCTAGAAAGTTTTCACACTTGGCGAGATGTGTTGTTTGGCGGTGGAATGCCAGAACCTAAAGGCGAGCAACTGGTAGAGTTAGTTGAAGCTGTACGCGCCGATCAAGCAGATTTAGGATTAGCAACAGATGGCGATAGCGATCGCTTTGGGATTGTCGATGAACAAGGCAATGTTCTTACCCCAAACACTGTGCTGCTATTGCTAGCACGCCATTTAATTAAAAATAAAGGCAAAACTGGCGCTATTGTCCGCACTGTCGCTACAACCCACCTATTAGATAATTTTGCAGCTAAATACGGGCTGCCAATTTATGAAACAGCAGTAGGCTTTAAATACATCGGTGAAAAAATGCGGGAAACCACCGTATTAATTGGTGGTGAAGAATCCGGCGGTTTAAGCGTAATCGGGCATATTCCCGAAAAAGATGGCGTTTTAGCCGATATGCTAGTTGCAGAAGCGATCGCCTATGAAGGTAAGCCTTTGAGTCAATTAGTCAAAGAAGCGATCGCCGAAGCTGATGGCCCGCTTTACAATAATCGCCTAGACTTACATCTCACCGAAGCCCATAAAACAGCCGTCATCGACTCCTTCACCAAAAATCCACCCACAGAAGTGGCGGGAATTAAAGTTAAAGAAGTCGGTCGCAAAGACGGAATTAAACTTTACTTAGAAGAAGGAAGTTGGATATTACTGCGTCCCTCCGGTACAGAACCCCTAGTACGTGTTTATCTAGAAACCCACTCACCGGAAAAACTCACCCAAATCGCCCAAGAAATGGAAAGTGCGATCGCTAAACTGAAGTAAAACCATCACCCTAACCCCTCTTCCCAGACGGAGAGGGGTGTAAATAATTATGAAAAGTATTAGTAAATTTTTAATATCTGTAGTAATAGCTGTCTGGGTAATGGCGATCGCGCTCATCTCAGTCCAAAACGCCACACTAGTACGGTTAAAATTTTTATCATTCCAATCAATTCAAATACCAGTAGGTTTAGTACTAGCTTTTTGTGTTTGTGTGGGATTAGTTGCTATCACAGTGCTGCAACCTTTGTGGGGTGTTGCTGATTCTCGAAAGGTTAATTCTCGGTTTGATGAAGATGCCGAATTTTTCGTTGATGATGAAGATTTTTGAGCGATAAATTAATTTGTATGGATGAGTTTTGCAAAAGTTGCTTGTACTTCCTCATTACTGGCAAAATCTGCTATTTCGGCTTCAGCGATTCCGTTTATAATCTCCTTTATTTTCCACTGATGCATCTCTAGATAAGCGTCTATTGCCTCATTCAATACGTAACTGCGATCGCGGTTTATTCCTGCGGCAATAGCATCAAGTGCAATCTTCTTATCGCTATCTATGTGAAAGGTAATGTTTTCTTTGGTCATCGTTCTCTTCGATTATTGTACATAAGTACGTCGATGGGAAAATTTACAAGTATGAAATTGCCAGTTGAACAAAGTGAAACCTAACAATCGCAAGGATTTCAGAAAATTTACATTTCGTTACATAGTTAGGTTGATTGGTGCCTACCTACTTAATTATTACATTGCAGTATTTTGTAATACTTCGCAATAGAACACAGTATCATAACTGATATATATATTTTCCAATTAAACTTGAAACAAGCATCTCAGGAGTATATTAAGATGGCTTGGGCATCTGGAGAGAAGTTGTATGGCGCTCGCTACATCGTCGAAAAGAAACTAGGTGAAGGTGGATTAGGTGTAACCTATCTTGCTAAAAACAAAAAAGGGAGTCGCATTGTCATCAAAACTTTAAGAGATGAAATGTTAGCTGATTCCCGGATAGACTGGTATCGAGAAAAATTTCTTGAAGAAATAATACAATTATCTAATTGCCGTCATACTAATATTGTTCAAATAGAAGACTTCTTCAAAGAGAGAAATTTGCCATGTATGGTCATGGAGTACATTGAAGGAGAAGACTTAGAAAAACTTGTTACTAACCAAGGTATTCTAAGAGAAGCAGAAGCACTGCGCTATATCTGGCAAATTGGCGAAGCACTGACTGTTGTTCATGAGAAAGGCTTGTTGCATCGGGATATCAAGCCGTCTAATATTATGGTGCGTTCCACTAATTCTGAAGCAATTCTGATTGACTTTGGTTTAGCACGGGGTTTTATTCCAGATTTCACCCAGCAGTTAACTGTTGGGCTTACCCACGGATTTGCACCACCAGAACAATATTTTGAAGAAGGTAGATGGGGTGAATACACTGATGTTTATGCCCTAGCTGCGACTCTATATTATCTGTTGACGAAAACTCGGCCTATTGCTGCTCCTTATAGAGCTTTAAATGCACCTTTCAAACAACCCCAACAGATAAATTCCCGCATCAGCGATAGAGTGAATCAAGCAATATGGCAAGGTATGGCTTTAGAAGCCACAAAGCGTCCTCAGAGAATACAAGACTGGTTGGATTTATATAGACGCTCCCAGCAAGAAATATTACTTTTAGAAAAACCCCCAGTCGTTGTCGATAGCAGGAGACAACAAGTGCAACTTTGCCCCGATTTAATTACAGCTTGGGGTAATGCTAATTCAATGCGTCAACTTCACTGGCTGTGGCAGTTAGCGAATCTTTGGCAACCGCTGTTAAGTGAGGGTGTAGCTACTAGCTTACTCAAACCCGATTTAATTAGGGTAGAAGGCACGTTAGTACGCTTGTTGGAATTGCATTCTGACTCAGAGACAACACCAAGCTTAAGCGAATTAGGTAAACTTTGGCAGCAGTTACCCAAAGCAGCGAAACCAGCTATTGCTGAATTTATTCAGAACATTACTAGTTCCTTAATTTCACAAGAGATTAATTCAGCTGAACAATTAATCGCAGTGTTAGATCAAGGATTAGCTCAATTAGGGCGA
This sequence comes from Calothrix sp. NIES-2100, assembly GCF_002368195.1. Taxonomy (GTDB): domain Bacteria; phylum Cyanobacteriota; class Cyanobacteriia; order Cyanobacteriales; family Nostocaceae; genus Aulosira. Next base: position 6,824,552 of record NZ_AP018178.1, read on the forward strand.
TCGCAAACGTCTACTATTAAAATTTTTACTAAAACTGATACCGGCCCCAGCTGCCAACGAAATGAAGATGCTTGTTATCCTCTTAGTGGGACTTTAGTAACTAAACCGCCTCAATTCATCACCTTTGCTATTGTCTGCGATGGTATGAGTGAACAAGAAGGCGGGAGAGTAGCATCAGCTTTTGCGATTGAAACAATTCAACAGCAATTACAGCAACTGGCAAAAGTTCCCCCAGAGCATATAGACCCTTCACTGCTGCTAAATGACTTAGAATCCGCTGTAGCAATTGCGAATGACAAAATCAGCCAGCGCAACGACTACGAAAATCGCCAAGGTCATCAACGCATGGGCACAACTCTGGTGATGGCATTGCCCATTGCCCATGAAATGTATATTACTCATGTCGGTGATAGTCGTGCCTATTGGATTACCCGCCAAGGTTGTTATCAAGTTACCCTAGATGATGATGTTGCCTCCCGCGAAGTCAGGTTAGGGTATTCTATCTATCGGGAAGCCGTACAACAGAGTGGTTCAGGTTCTCTGGTACAGGCTTTAGGGATGAGTTCGAGTACATCACTCCATCCCACCTCCCAGCGGTTTATTCTCGACGAAGATGCTGTTTTCTTACTGACATCCGATGGCTTAAGTGATTTTGACAGGATAGAAGATTATTGGGAAACAGAAATCTTGCCAATTCTCAATGCGGGAACAGATGTAGCCAGTGTTGCGGAAAGATTAGTAGAAATCGCCAATACCAAAAATGGGCATGATAATGTCACCATCGCTTTAGTACACTATCAAGTCAAATATACTGAGCCAGAAGTAGTCGTGAATGCAGTCATTCCCGAAAGTTTTTCAACCACAGCCTTTTCCCCAACCATCTCAATTAAAACGTCTAAAGTTTCGTCAAAGCCTAAATGGTGGCCTTTTTAGTGGACAAAGTGATACTCCTTCTGAGTAGGTTTAGTGAGCGATCGCTTGAAAATACCTAAACTTCTGAGCCATAAAAAATGAGCGATCGCTGAAGTTTAGCTTCAAGTAGTGCTAGGTTAAAAAGTGATGACTAATCACAAGTTTTTCAATTAACTAAGTTTGTTTAGTCTTATGACTGTAAATTACCAAGACATTATTACGATTGAACCAGGAAAGCGAGGCGGTAAGGCTTGTATTCGAGGTATGAGAATTACTGTATATGATGTTTTGTCATATCTTGCTTCTGGTATGACATACGAGGAAGTGCTGAATGACTTTCCTTATTTAACACAAGAAGATATTTTAGCTTGCCTAAGCTATGCGGCTGATAGAGAACAGCAAATGCTGACAATGCAAGCATGAAGTTACTATTTGACCATAACTTATCACCTCGGTTAGTAGATATACTTGCTGATATTTACCCAAATTCTCAGCATGTTTTTATCTTAGGTTTGGATCGAGCAGATGATCGAAGTGTGTGGGAGTATGCTCAACAAACTGGATTTACTGTTGTAACCTAGAGATGCTGATTTTAATGAATTGAGCGTTTTGCGAGGATTTCCCCCCAAAGTAATTTGGATTCGTCGTGGTAATTGTTCAACTAGTCAGATTGAAGAAATTTTGCGATCGCATTTAGAGGATATCCAAGCCTTTGAAAAAAAACCAAATTTGGGAGTTTTGACACTGTATTAGACTTGAAAAGCATCTTATGGAAACTGAGTATGATTTTAGCCAAGGCAAGCGGGGAGCAATCGAGCCTACACCACCAGGAAAAACCAGAATTACAATTCGCTTAGATGATGAAATACTGGCATGGTTTCGTGAGCAAGTTAACGCAGCAGGTGGGGGAAATTACCAAACTCTAATTAACGATGCATTGCATGAGTACATTCAGCAGCGTCGTGAACCATTAGAAGAAATATTACGGCGAGTTTTGCGAGAGGAACTGGAGCGCATGGGAAAATGAGGTAGCGATCGCCTACACATCATTAGATAAAAAATGAGCGATCGCTTGAGTATATAGCAATCTTATATAATTTGTGAAAATTCGCGCTGTGCAGATCCCCGACTTCTTTAAGAAGTCGGGGATCTAATTTTTGACGAATGATTTAGGACTGCTATATTAAACTGCTATTAAATATTGCTCAATATTTATCGCAGCTATTTCATCTACTCCTACTAAAAAAGGATTCCGATAATTTTCCTTAATAGGTACATTGGTATGGTTTAGCTTGCCTTCTGTATCTAAAATTTTCTCTGTCAAAGTATTGATAAAAAATTCGATTGCTGGCATTAAATTCTGCACGTTTTCAGCTATACCATTGCAATCAACTAAGCTGATTAGATATGGCAACCAAGCAGCAGCTTCCTGAGGTTTTTCTCTAACAAAGATAGCTAATTGATGGCTATTGATTAACTCATCAATCGATTCATGTAGAGATTGTAAATTACTGATACAATCAGTAATCTTTTGTCGTAACTGTTGCATATAATTAGTTGTAGAGTGAATTTTTGCAATAGCAGTATTCACTTCACCTTCATACTCGCTTACTTTTGTCACAGCCTTATCTAACTCACGCTTAATCAAAAAGCCGCTAATTAGCACAACTGGACTGACTGCAATCTGACCAGATGCAAGTAAGGAGCCAATAAATACGCCTCCACCAGTGAGAGAAATTGCGCCATTATTCACCAAATTTAAAGTTAAAGTATAATTTTTTTGAGCAGTTATTTTTTGATAAATCACTTCTTTTACTGCTGTTTTGAGAGAGTTTGTCAGATTCATTACACTTTCATATTCTGCTCCTGAATCAACATTATTAGCTAGCATTTCTGCAAATTCCGGAAACGGCTGTAGAGAGCTTTCGCTAGAGTTAACATTTACATTGTTATGTTTTAAAACCTTAACTAAGCGTTCTATAATGTATAAAACCTCACATCGAAGTTTAATATAATTTTCTGCCAGATTCTTAGTAAGATTTAATTCATCATTAAATGTTTGAAAAGCCGCATCGTAGAGTTTTTCTTGATTTTTAAAATTTTTCTTAGTCTTATCAATATTAGAAATTGCCCTAACACCTGCAAAAGCTCCTAAAGAAGCACTACCTAAAGCAAAAGTACTCAACAAAAGTTGCAGCATAAAGCACTCCTGGGCGTGATTAGTGGTGAGTTTTTCTTTCCAGAGATACCATACTTAGTAATTCAGGCATACTCTTATACTTATATTTCCCCAATACCCCAGCTAATCAACACGAAAAGAACAGAAATTTGAGACTGCTATGAAAGATGAATTGGTGTGGGCGATCGCAAAATCCGCGCATGTAAATTGAGTATTTGTACTCTAATACCATGTAGCGATTTAAGTATTAGTACTTATGAAAAATCATGCGCATGTAGGGGCGGGGAAACCCCACCCTAGACGACAATCCATGACACTGAGAACTATTCTTTAGGTTAGTTGTAGCCTGAGAAAATCAATAAATTCCAGTAGTTCTGTCTCAGAGAGATGGTGACGCGATCGCTTACCGTATTTCTGCTGCAAATACTCTCTTCCTTGCTCTGGTGACCAATTTAATTGTGCTAAATATGTATCACTTTGAGCAATAAAACCTGCACGAATTTCCGATATATTTGTATTAGTAGATATTTCTTTATGCTTGAAATTTATATTTGGCAAATTATTTATTTTAAGACTGACCTTTTGACCTAAAGCTTGCCAATCTATTTCTTTATGCCCATCCCAACTCACACCTACAGAACGAAACGTGACGGGATTATAAATTGTACAGAATACAATTGTTTTATCACCAGGACTAACTGCAATGGTCAGAGGTTGAAGTAACTGTTCATCAGTCAAAATATCAAGTGATAGTAACAAACTTTTGGAAAAGTAAGATTCACTTCCTGAGCGCACAACATAAGGTCTCTCTGCCAAAATATGCAAATCAGTTTTTTCAGCTTCTCCATAGGAAGTTTCCACTTTTTTGTTAACTTCTATTCCTGTGATTAACCCAGTCAATGCTCTGTCATAAATTGGTATTTGCCTTTGCTCATCAGATAACATATACCAACAGTGGTCGCTTTCTTTACTGACAAAAACATATTGAGGCTTAGGGATAGAGCCGAACCCTAATTTGACTTTCATAGCTTTGATGATGGTTTTTGTAAAGAGATTTTGGCCGCCGCCAAGTGATTATTTCCTTTACAGATATAATTCCCGCATCATCAAGCTAATTAACAAATTTAGTCCCAATTTCAAACTAAATTTTCCGGTTCCACACCTAAATCTTTCAACTTTGCTTCCAATATTCGCGCCCGTTGTTCCGCTGCAAAACGCCGCTGTGCTTCAAAATTCATTTGTTCTTCGGCTTCCTGGATGCGTTCTTCTGCTGTAAGTAACCTTTGTCCTTCCTCGTCATACCAGTACAACCACTCCCGTGCAATCCCTTGATAAATTCCCCGTTCTCGCCCAATTCCTAAACCAATTTCTGGTAACCAAACCGGACTACCTGACATCAGTAAATATTCACCATCCACAAGGCGATAAACTTCCAAAGGCGGCTTTTTGCGGCGGAAAGGATTGTAGATAACGTAGTATAAAATACCTAGCTTTTTGGCATAAAATTCTTTCTTACTACTGTATTCTCCCCGATCTACTTGGGAAACAACTTCTAGTACCAAAATTGGCAATTGATTTTCTTCCCATAATACATAACTCAAGCGTAAGTATTCATCAACGAAGCGCTTAACTCCCAAACTCAGAAATCCATCAGGGACAAGAGCTGGCTGGTTAGCGTCATAATAAATACCCATATTGACACCAAAAAACCAATCCCAACTTTCTGACCAGATCAGAGCCAGTATACTTTCGAGCAGTGCAGGGATGAGATGCTGTAATTGATTATCCACAGGGGTATCATCAGAGTTGGGTAATTCTTCGGAAGATGGCAAACAATGTAACGGGTTGTAGTTTAACATGAGCGGTATGCCAAATGCTGATTCTAGATGGATTTTCGCCAATGAATTCTAGTGAGGCTTGTAAATAGTCCACGGTCTTGTTGTTGATATTCTAAGCAAATTTGAGGTTTTAGTTAAAATCAAGCTAGATAGCAGCACTATCTAATTTTATAAAAATATTGTCAAATGTCATACAGTCAATTCAGTCTAGAAACTATTGAGACCACCTTTGGCATTACCATTCAAGAATCTGTAGGGATTTTTGCTGATATACCTTCTCTAGAGTACAGTAGTTTTTTAGCGCAAACGCTCAAAAAATATATACCCTTGGCTTTAGCTATTGGCACTGAAAAATCACGCTCTGAGTTAATATTGACACCAATACTATTTGAATTAAAAGAACAGTTTCAAAATAAAATCAGTTTATTTTCTGGACGTGAATTTAATGTTAGTCCTGAAAAAGGATTAACAGGTTTTTGTGATTACCTCATTAGTAAATCTCCAGAACAAATAATTATTAAAGCGCCAGTTGTTACCTTAGTTGAAGCTAAAAATGACAACATTCAATCTGGCTTAGGACAATGCATAGCAGAAATGATCGCTGCACAATTATTTAACCAACAGAAAGGCAATGAAATTGAGACAATTTATGGTACTGTCACTACAGGCACTAACTGGAAATTTATGCGACTCACTGGGCAAATAATCGAGATTGATTTAAATGAATATTTCCTGAGTGATGTTGGTAACATTTTGGGAATCTTAAGTAGTTTTATTAAATTATGAATTATAGCGATTCTCAATTATCGGTTGTAGGGGTTGAGGTCTTGTAGGTTGGGTTGAGGAACGAAACCCAACATTGATCTGGATATTAGACAAGATCTAAAAACAACTGACAACTGACAACTAACAAATGACACGCAAAGCGCAATAAAAAAGAGCGGGTGTATAACCCGCCCTAAAATTAATAGTCATAGCAACTATTAATTTTGTCCTAATTACCAATTTCCGGCGCAACTAAAGAAACTTTTGGTACTTCTTTTTGCTGTGCTAATGTTGGCACTGAATTACGCAATCTTGCTGTTAACTGCACTGTTGTGGAGTCATACATTTGAGTCAGCAATTTTGGATAGAAACCAATACCAATAATTGGTACCAACAAACAGGCAATGATAAAGACTTCACGAGGTTCTGCGTCTATCAATGCTTGGTGAGAAACTAATTCTTCGTTCTCTTGACCGTAGAAAATTTCGCGTAACATTGAGAGCAAATAAATTGGCGTTAAAATTACACCAACTGCCATCAAGAATACCACGATGACTTTAAATGTGGAGTTATATGCATCGCTGGTAGCAAAGCCTACAAACACCATTAATTCTGCTACGAAACCGCTCATTCCTGGCAAAGCTAAAGAAGCCATTGAACAGGCAGTAAACATAGCGAAAATTTTCCGCATCTTCTTGCCGACACCACCCATTTCATCCAACATCAGGGTATGTGTCCGGTCATAAGTTGCACCGACCAGAAAGAACAAACTTGCCCCAATCAAACCGTGGGAAACCATTTGTAATACTGCCCCACTTAATCCCAAATCTGTGAAGGAGGCAATACCAATGGTGACAAAGCCCATGTGGGAAATTGAGGAGTAGGCGATTTTCCGCTTCAGGTTACGCTGGGCAAAGGATGTCAGGGCGGCGTAGATGATATTCACCACCCCCAATACCACTAAGACGGGCGCAAAATAAGCGTGGGCATCGGGTAGCATTTGGGCATTCATCCGAATTAAGGCGTAACCACCCATTTTTAGGAGAATACCAGCCAATAACATATGCACCGGGGCTGTAGCTTCACCGTGAGCATCTGGGAGCCAGGTATGCAAAGGGATGATTGGCAACTTAACGGCGTAGGCAATCAAAAATCCAGCATATAGTGCTAGTTGGAAATTGAGAGCGAAGTCCTTAAGAGCGATCGCTCGCATATCGAAAGTTACTGTATCGCCGTAAAATCCCATTGTCAGGGCAGACAGCAAAATAAACAGCGACCCGCCAGCGGTGTACAAAATAAACTTTGTCGCCGCATATTGCCGCTTTTTGCCCCCCCAAATTGACAGCAGGAAGTAGATTGGCACTAGTTCCAGTTCCCACACCAGGAAAAATAACAGCATATCCTGGACAGCGAACACGGCAATCTGACCGCCATACATTGCCAGAATCAAGAAGTAAAATAACTTCGGCTTAAACGTTACAGGCCAGGCTGCTAAAATTGCCAGCGTGGTAATGAATCCAGTCAAAATAATCAGGGGCATTGATAAGCCATCTGCCCCTACTGACCAATTCAAATCCAGCTGTGGTACCCAGGGGTAACTCTCGACCAACTGCAAATCGGGATTTGAGAAATCGTACCCAGTATAAAAAGCGTAAACAATCAGTGCGAAATCTATCAGCCCTACAATCAGGGAATACCAGCGCACTGTTTTGCCGTCTTTATCTGGGATGATGGGAATCAGTAGCGACGCGGCTATTGGCAACAGAATAATCGTCGTCAGCCACGGGAAATTAGCTGTATTCATCGCAATTCGTCTGCAATCAAAAACGTTTTTGGCAAAAAGTCACTAGCTATTAAGTAGCAGCTTTTTCGAGATTTGGTCTCCCTTGTTAGGTTGATTTAACAAAAATGAAGAAAGATGAAGGTAGGTAAATGGATCAGCCCGCCTTCATCTCTATTAAACACAATATTTCACTATTCACTAAGATACTGAGCTATCACTTGTGATGAATCGCTAAAGGAGTGCTGACTCCGAATTCTCTTCGGACTCAAAACTCAGCACTCATAACTCAACTTAGGTAATACCAAAGAAAATCACTAAACCCAAAACTGCCCCAAAGATAATTAAGGCATAGAATTGAGCGCGACCGTTTTCTAGGTATTTCAGTCCTTCACCACTCACAAGGGTGAAAAAGCCTGTAAGGTTAACAGCACCATCAACGACGCGGAAATCAACTTCCATGACTTGTCTAGCTAGGCGACGCAAGCCGACGACAAAGACGCGATGGTAAATGTCATCAAAGTACCACTTGTTGAGGGAAAGCTGATAAAGTGGTTTGATTTGGGATGCGATCGCAGCTGGGTCGATTTTACCGCGCAAATACATCAATGAAGCCAAGGTAATCCCAATCAAGGAAATGCCTACAGAAGCCCCTGCCATAATGTAAAATTCCGTCGGGTTAAACTCGGCGGCTTTTTCCAGTACTTCACTCAAGGTTTCTGACGGTGGGAAGATGAATTGCTCAAAGTAGTTGGCGTATGGTGTGCCTACTAAACCAATCAAAATCGAAGGCACGGCTAAAACTGCCAAAGGTAGGGTCATTGTCCAAGGTGACTCATGGGGAGTATCGCTGTGATGTCCATGAGAGTCATGGTCGCTGTGATGTCCGCCAGTTGCAGCCAATTCGCCTTTCTTCATCGCGCCAGGCCCAAAAGTCGGGGCTGGTTCTTCTGACTCTAATTCCAGGATAATTGTCGAAGCTTTCTTCAGCTTGTCTTTGATTTTCTCGTCAGTACCCCGGAATTTGCCTTCAAATGTCATGAAATACATTCTAAACATATAGAAAGCAGTAATTCCGGCAGTTAGCCAGCCAATCAACCACAAAAATGGGTTAGCTTCAAAGGCTTTGCCGAGAATTTCATCTTTTGACCAGAAACCAGCAAAGGGTGGCACACCAGAAATTGCCAAGCAACCAATCAAAAAGGTAATCCCGGTGACTGGCATATACTTGCGCAATCCGCCCATGAGGCGCATATCCTGGGCTAATGCGGGGTCGTGACCGACGACTCCTTCCATACCGTGAATTACAGAACCGGAACCCAAGAACAGCATCGCCTTGAAATAGGCGTGGGTCATCAGGTGGAATAATCCAGCGCTGTAGGAACCTACTCCCATTGCCATCACCATGTAACCCAATTGGGAAATGGTGGAGTAAGCTAAGCCCTTTTTGATGTCATTTTGGGTAATAGCAATTGATGCTCCCAAAAACGCCGTAAATGCCCCCGTAAAGGCAATGACGTTCATGGCTGCGGGAACGTGTTCAAAAACAGGATACATCCTGGCAATCAGGAATACCCCGGCGGCAACCATTGTGGCGGCGTGGATTAAGGCCGAAATCGGGGTAGGGCCTTCCATCGCATCCGGTAGCCAGACATGGAGCGGAAATTGAGCTGATTTGGCTACTGGGCCGAGGAAAACTAAAATCGCCAACAGGACAGCGAGGAAATTGCTGATTGAACCCGATTGTACAAGTTCGCCTAGGCGATCGCCCATTACACCAAAATCAAAGCTGCCTGTTGCCCAAAATAGCCCCAAGATGCCGAGTAAGAGACCGAAGTCGCCCACACGGTTGGTGACAAATGCTTTTTGGGCTGCGTCTGCTGCTGACTTGCGATCGTACCAAAAACCGACCAGCAAGTAGGAGCACATCCCGACTAATTCCCAGAATACGTAAACCTGCACGAGGTTGGAACTGACTACCAGACCCAACATTGAGGAACCAAACAAACTGAGATAGGCATAAAATCTGACGTAGCCCGGATCATGGGACATGTAGCCATCGGTATAGACCATGACTAAGAAAGCTACTGTGGTCACAATCACCAGCATCACTGCTGTGAGGTGGTCGATTGTGTAGCCCATACTCAGATGAAAATTCCCTGCTGCTGCCCATTCTAGGGTGCGGACATAAGTTGGATGTCCTTGAATTTGGCTCCACAGCAAGGTAATCGACAGCCCCATCGCTGCTCCCATGAGGGAGATAATTACCGCAGCGTTCAGCTGTCGGAGGCGGTTTGTCACCTGATTTATCGAAATTAATCCTAGACCGACCAGCATTGCCCCAAACAAAGGGAATACGGGGATCAGCCAGGCATATTGATAGATTACTTCCATCACTGACGCTTACTTTTAGGATTCTTGACTAAGTTAGGACAGCGCTAGCGACGGTCTTGAGAAGACTGGGACACACAGACAAATGTGTAGACACTGCTTTTGTGGGTTCGGTCGCCAGACTTGTCATCCTTGGGAGAAGCCACAAAAAATTGCGGTTTCTAGAGCATAGGCGACTGCGTTAGCGCATCATCACTTTAAAGCAATCTCCGTTGCAGTCAACTGTCCGTCCTCAAGCAACTGTCTAGGTCGAACTGTTAATAATTGTGACACACTCCCTTTAGCATAAAATACCCCACCAGGAGGTCATTAGGTGGGGTGTTAAGCTTGGTTTTAGATTTGCTTTACCAAATGGATTGTTAAAAATTAATGGTCAAGAGTGACAATACTCAATTTTGAGTATTGACTTTTAACTGTTTTTATGATTTGCGACATCCTAAATCGACTGTTTTGGCGTTACTGTAAATTGGATAACGCTTGCTGTAACTCACTTTAATCTCTTCTAGAGCTAGACGTAAGTCGTCTCTGCCACGAAAACTCTCAAGACGATACTGGATGATGCCATTTTCAATTAACAGTAAAGTTGGCAGTGACTTTAGTCGATATGTCGTAGACAATTTAAAATTTTGGTCAGCGTTCACTCCAACTAATTTAATTTGCTCCCCGCATTGGGCTTGAAATTGCAATAACAGGGGCTGGATAATGCGGCACAAGCCACACCAAGGTGCTTCAAAATTCACTAAAACCGGGATAGGAGATTCTAAAACTTCTTGAGTAAATGTCCGCTCACTAACCGACAACACCATGACGCCTCTAAAATTATAGGGTTTTTATATCAAACTAACTATCGACAGGTAGTATTGGCAAGCCAGTGACTGCCGATAGACGCTCTGTGGGCACAAATAGTTTAGACAAAAATTGATCGCGTTGATTGCGGCACTGATAAAAAAGCCACCGTAAATGTCGCGTAGGCTTTTTTGGATGCTCAACTCTTGATAGTCACTGCTGCTGAGGGATACAAGTTAAGTTAATCATTTGTCAGTTTTTTTGTGGCTTTATTCTCATCTAAGTCCGTTAATAGGCGCTTGCAGATTTCTTGACCACTAACCACTGTACGGGCGGGTTTACAGATATCAAAGCTGATCAACGATGATCTCAATAAACCCGCCCCTACTGACACCATCCTCATCCAGCAAGAGACCTGAGGATTTTTGCTCCCTAGCAAAAATAATTTACCAGCGACTACCAACCTAAAATCTCAAACCGACTACATGCACCCCCACTGACAGCTATTTGAATTTATCCTACATTGATTTGGTAGCAATTGATAAGTTGTGATTTTCATCAATTTTAGTACTATATTCTGATAATGGGGATCGCCTAAATTTACCATGTTAACTTACTCGTTGCTGATAATAACAGGGGGTGCGACCACCAAAGCAAAGCCACAAAAATGGCAACTCCTAAATAAGCAGGACGCAGAAATTCTGACCATAAGAGACATTGACGACCTGCGATAATTGCAGCGAAGGGAATAATAGAAGTCCGCTGTTTGATACTTTCAAAGGCTTCGCCATAGCGTTGACCCAGGCGACGATCCCCGTGCCAGACACCAAACAAATGATGCAACACTAAGCCAATAGAGGTGAACAGCGTAAAGCTAGTGCCTAACCAGAGAGTATGGGCAACACACCAAATTATTTGTCCTACCATTTGGGGATGACGGGTGATGCGAATAATTCCGGTCTCGTAAAGATGAACCTGGGGCTTTTGAATAGCGGCAATTTCTAGTAGATTGAAGGTAGCAGGATACAAAAACAAAAAGGAAATCGCTGACAGCACCCAAACTAAAATCTGCACACCTGGTACATCTTTCACCTGCCAAAGTTGCAAGCCATCATAACGGTGATTAAAAAAGTAAATAATTAATATTACAGCTAAGGGTAAGCTGACTAAGGCAAATAAAATCCGGTAAAGCCTAGGTCCCATGTATTTTTCTGCCCAAGGACGTAAGGCGGCTCCCCCGCTGTGAGCGATCGCAAAAACTAACTGTAGCCCCAATATGACAAAATGACTGGGGGTCAACCAAGAAATCAGCATCATAACTTATACGTAAGTGAAGTAAATTAAAGAAAACTTAGTTCAGTACAACCAATACCACAAAGTATTCAAATAGGAACTTTAGTCAAGATGTTGTGCTACTGTCTTTTCCAAGCCTTGCTTCCAGGTTTAAGATGCCATCAATCATGCCGCCAATCGGAGGTGTGAAATGCTGATTTCTTACCAAAGCCCCTCCTTTCTTGTTTGTGGGTTTAGCCTATGTCTGACCTTCCTTTCACTTTAGATCAGTTACGTATTCTCAAAGCTATCGCCGTAGAAGGGAGCTTCAAGCGCGCCGCTGATAGTCTTTATGTCTCCCAACCAGCCGTCAGTTTGCAAGTGCAAAACTTAGAACGGCAGCTGGATGTTCCTTTATTTGACCGTGGAGGCCGTCGTGCCCAATTAACTGAAGCTGGACATTTACTTCTCAGTTACGGGGAGAAAATCCTCAGTCTCTGTCAAGAAACCTGCCGTGCGATCGAAGATTTACAAAATCTCCAAGGAGGTACTTTGATTGTCGGTGCTTCTCAGACTACCGGCACTTATCTGTTGCCCAAAATGATCGGCATGTTTAGACAAAAATATCCCGATGTGGCGGTACAATTACACGTCCACTCGACTCGCCGGACAGCTTGGAGTGTCGCTAACGGACAAGTGGATTTAGCCATCATTGGCGGCGAAATTCCTGGTGAATTGGCAGAATCTTTAGAAAAAATTCCCTACGCTGAAGATGAGCTGGTGCTGATTTTACCGATCTTCCATCCCTTTAGCAAACTCGAAACTATCCAAAAAGACGACCTTTATAAACTACAATTCATCACTCTAGATTCGCAATCGACTATCCGCAAAGTCATTGACCAAGTGCTAGCTCGCTGTGAAATAGATACGCGGCGTTTTAAAGTCGAAATGGAATTAAATTCCATAGAAGCAATTAAAAATGCCGTGCAATCTGGGTTGGGAGCAGCTTTTGTTTCCACCTCCGCCATTGCTAAAGAGTTACAAATGGGCGTGTTGCACTGTGCCGCGATTGAAGGCGTTGTTGTTAAGCGTACACTTTGGCTGATTTTTAATCCCAATCGCTATCGTTCCAAGGCAGCAGAAGCTTTTAGTCAGGAAATTTTGCCTCAGTTTGCTACCCCAGGATGGAATCATAATGTATTAAAGTTGTCGCCAAAAAATTTAATGCTCAATACATTGGATATAGTGACACCCGCCGCCACTGACGAAGGCTAACCTCTAGTAATTAGTTATTAGTCATTAGTCATGAGTCATTAGTTAAAAAGACGATTACTGCTGCGCGGTAGTCAAAAGAAGGGTTGTTTAGCTAGTAACCGCCTGTAGAGCAAGTTACCCTAGAGTAGTCAGTACTTTATTTGTGCCTACTGAAAGTAGCTGGCTTTCATGTGCCTAGTTTGACCACACCAAGCCGCTAGTCTCGTCTTCGATTAGCCTCTACGATCCTGGCTGATGCCGAAATTATAGAGTAGGGGTTATATATTTACGCGCCCGCTGTACGATGGACTACTGACTATGGACTACTGACTATGGACTATTGACAATAACTAAAATGGAAGTTTACTGCACTCGTCCCCGCTGTCCGCGTCCACAAAACTTTTTTGCGGATTTAGATGATAACACAACGCTAAAAACAGCCCAGCAAAAGTATTGCACTACCTGTGGAATGCCACTCATGCTAGATGGTCGATATGTACCAATCAAGCTACTAGGTAGGGGAGGGTTTGGAGCCGCATTTTTAGCACGCGATCGCCGGATTCCAGGAATGCGTCAATGCGTAGTTAAGCAGTTTCAACCTACCGGGAACTTAACTTCTACTCAACTGCAAATAGCCCAACAGCTATTTGAAAGAGAAGCAGAAGTTCTGGCAGAAATAGGCAACGAACACGAGCAAATTCCTGACTTGTTCGCTTTTTTTCCCATCACAGTTCCCAGCTTGCAACCAGGACAACAAGACCAGTTTTTTTACTTAGTACAGGAATATATTAATGGGCAAAATCTGGAGGAAGAATTAGTCAAAAAAAGTAGATTTTCGGAAGCAGAAATTGTCGAGGTACTGCAAGAAATTCTCAAGGTACTCCAGTTTGTTCACGATCGCGGCATTATCCACAGAGATATTAAACCTTCTAATATCATGCGTCGTCGTGATGGCAAACTCTTTCTGCTTGATTTTGGTGCAGTCAAGCAAGTTACCAATAACCCGGCGACTTCTTCTACGGGAATTTACTCTCTGGGATTTGCACCCCCTGAACAAATGGCTGGAAATCAAGTCTTCCCATCTACAGATTTATATGCGCTGGCTGTAACTGTTTTAACTTTGTTAACTGGTCAGGAAGCAACTCAGTTGTTTGATGCCTACAGTAACCAGTGGAAATGGCGAACACAAGTTAATGTTAATCCTCGCCTAGCTGATATTTTAGATAAAATGCTTCTCCCAGCTGCTAGTCAACGCTTTCAGTCAGCCCAAGAGGTTTTAAATGCACTAGCAGAAGTTTATCAACTACAGTTAATACCGCCTACACACATTACATCCACATCCCTTCCCGCTGTACAAGGTTCTATTCGGGTGGCTTCACAATTACCAACAGCTATACCAGCTTTTTCTACATGGGAATTTTTAGCAGGAGCCGCCTTTAGCGGATTTGAAGGCGCATTAATCGGGATCGCTTGTTTCAGTCTGATACATAACCCCATTATTACTCTAGGTATTTCATTTGTGATTTTGGGAGTACTAATTTTTGCTCAAGCAAGAAGGTGGATTGAAAAGTTAGATTTATTAATTATTTCAGCTATTACTTTTGCTATTATTTTTTTTATGCCCCTATTACGTGCTGAACTGGGCATTCAACAAATATTGATGTTAGCCGTTGCCGCAGCTTTAGTAAGTATTGCACTAACCGCATTATTTCGTCTGATCTATAAATTACTTTCTCTAATTCTTTAAACAGTTAACATCAAATTTTAACCTATTTTTAACCTAAGCCCAAGCCCAAAATGGGACATTGCGCTTAGATAGAAAAATCACAATAAAAATATGTCGCCAAAAAACGGAACTAATGAAACTGGAGTTTTGGCTTTAACTTTGGTGATTACACTAGGGTTGGTAGGTGGTGTATTTTGGTGGTTGGCTAATAATTCTGGACTGAGCAATAATATCATTCCTAATCAATCCCGCCCGAAGCAAGATACATTGACCCAAAAGATAAATGTTCCCTCAGGATTGTTTAGTTATGGGGGTAGTACCACTTGGGCTCCCATCCGCAAAGAAGTAGAGCCAGAAATTCAAAAGCTTTGGCCTAATTTTCAATTACGTTACACCGATCCCACCACTGGTGCGCCGGGATCTACTCCAGGGATTAAAATGCTTTTGGATAACCAACTGGCTTTTTCCCAGTCATCTCGCTCCCTGAAAGATGATGAATATCAAAAGGCACAACAACGTGGCTTTCAACTCAAAGAAATTCCTGTGGCCATTGACGGGATTGCGATCGCAGTTCATCCCAGTCTGCAAATTCCCGGTTTAACCTTGGCGCAGCTTAAAGATATATATACAGGTAAACTCACTAACTGGCAACAGGTGAATGGCCCTAATTTACCTATTACACCTTACTCTCGGCGTTTAGAGGAGGGAGGTACCATCGAATTTTTCGATCAAAATATCATGGGAGGAGAAAAATTTGCTGCCAATGTCAAATTTATCCCCACTACAACTCAAGCTTTAAGAGAAGTGGCAAATAATCCAGGGGGAATTTACTATGGCTCTGCCCCGGAAGTCGTGGGACAATGTAGTGTTAAGCCCTTACCCTTGGGACGAAAATCAGATCAATTTATTCCACCCTATAAAGAGCCTTTCGTTCCCCTGCAAAACTGCCCACAACAGCGTAACAAAATCAATGTAGTCTCCTTCCAAACAGGTGAATACCCAATTACTAGGCGGTTATTTGTAATTATTAAACAAAATGGACAAAGCGATCAGCAAGCAGGAGAAGCTTACGCTAACTGGCTGCTGACTGCTCAAGGTCAACAATTAATTGCTAAAGCAGGATTTGTCAGAATCCGTTAATCAAATACCTTTGACTGCTAGGGATTTACCAGAAATTCTGTCTTGAAAATGGCCACTAAGCACTAGGGCGTGTTTTCAAACCCCAAAAGCCTTCAGGCTGAAGCCTGAGGCTACAGAAACAAAGCCTGACGACCCAGGCTCAAAATCTTGGTGTTTCGTAGTCCGCCGACGCGGACTTTGTTTATATAGCCGCACCCTCGGTGGGTGATGGCGACGAAAGAAAACACGTTCTAGTAGTTTATGTCATTAATTCTCCTGGAAGAATTATGAAGCTGCAATCAAAGTAGTTCTCAAAAAAAACAAATAACCCCCAGGCTGCAAAAAAAACCTAGCGGCAAAAATTTTTGTCCCAGACATGAAGGGTGGTCAACATGATTGGATCATCAGTGGAATCAGTCTCCACCACCACCCAAGCCTTGCAAAATTGGCTGTTAGTCCTGGTTGTATTGATGAATACTTCTGCCCCAGAGGTGGTTCCTCAATGCTCAATTACGCCCTTGCTGTTGGGGCAAATACAAGGGTAGTACGTTGCTCTTTACCGAAAACCATTGCTCTCCCATTTGAATGTTCTGGTAAACGAAACATATTGAACATTGAGGCTTCCCTATCAGGAAAATACCCGATGACACACAATCTGTTTGTGGTGGTCAAACAGACTGGTCAAACCGAGCAGCAAACAATTTTTGCTGATGCCAACTTACTTATAACTCAGCAGGAGCAGGAACTGATTTCCCAAGCTGGGTTCGTCAAAATTCGCTGACACCTGCTATTGATAGCAGATCTGAACTTGAGGTTAGCTAGCTCTATTAATCGATTCTGCTGGTAAGCAAATGAGATTGTCCCCTTGGGTCAAGATTAAGCCACGTTGACGTAATTTGCCCATTAAGCGGGTAACGGTAACACGAGTCGAACCGATCGCACTACCAATTTGGGCATGGGTCAGGGGGAAGGGCAGACAATACCCGCGAATTACATCGGGATCGGTGTCGCTCATTGCTGGCTCGCCATATTCCTCAATCAACAAAGTGAGAAATCCTAGGAGACGGTCAATTGTGCGCCGTTGTCCCAAAGCACTCAGCCACAACAATTTACGTTGGTGCTGATATCTGAAAGCGTCCATTACTTCGCGACGGAAGTGAGGCCAGTTATCTAAATCGTGCCAGTACATCCACAGCACCGCAGTTTGATCAACGTGGGCGTAAGCCTGGAGTGTGAATGGTGACTGAGCGACAATTTCAAACGGCTGTCCCGCGCCAACAAATCCCAAGAAAGCTTCTTCTGGAGTTCTGTTGATGCGTCGAGAAGTTAACTGACTGGCAGTAGCGCTGACTTGGGCGGTTCCTACCATGCGGATCGCACCCCTTTGCACCAAATATAGCAATCCAGGGCGAGCTGGAATGCGCTCATCTTTGCTGAAGGTGCGGCAGCGATAGTGTTCTTGAGCCCAATCAAGAATGCGTTGCCAAGTCAAAAAAGGACGTGAAGCCTCGGAAAAAGAGGATGGAGATTGCATAGGTAACAAAGAGCGTTCGGCTGAAGACAAAGACGACATAAAAAGGTGCAAGGAGTGTCTTTGTGTTGGCGAGTTCGGCTTAACGCCTAACAGCGCCAGCCATCCAAAGAATAGAAAGGAATTTACTCCCTACTCTTTTGTTATACTTCTTACTGTACAATGATGGTAGTAAAGTTTACCCACTATTCATTGAATATTCATCAAATTTTATTCTACTCTCATTTTTCTTTATCTAGAAGAAACTTACAACTTTCGATAGATGACAGAGAATCAACAAATTGGGGATGAGGCTGTCTTCATCAACAACTACGTGCGTTTTCAGCTACTAGTTAGTAAATACACAGCATTTAAGCAGTTAATATACAGCCAGCTAGAAAAACCCCTAAGTGTTTATACACCTGGATTAGAAAGTATATGCATGAAAGATGCAAAATTTCCTCTATATAAAGGTAGAGATGAGAAAAAAATTTTATATATTTCTGGGATAGCCCTACGGTTAGAAAAATCTCAGAATCAAACAGCGATGGAGATTGCAGAGGCGATCGCCAAAGACCTATTGGCGAACTGTGGCGACGTTTTTCAGGTGCAAATTGTTCCGCCTGGTTGGATTTATTTAGAATTGTTTCACTCAATCTTAGGAGCTTGGTTACAAAATATTGCGGTGGGGAGTTTAGGGCGACAAGGAAAGGCGATCGCCACAGAGAAACCTACCATGACAAATCAAAAACGCTTATTTACTGTGCAATACGCTCATGCACGCTGCTGCTCGCTATTGCAGCAGGCTCACCGAGAGGAATTAATTCAGCTGCGAGAAGTGCTTCCAGTCCAAAAAATTAACTGGGAACGACAAAATCAACCACTAAGCACTTCAGTGGCGGCTTGTTGGAGTATTTTTTTTCCCAACCCCATACCTTGGCTGAACAGTGATGATAAACTGCGCTGCTATCATCCAGCCGAAGGTCGTCTTCTGGGCGAGTTAGTACAAGTAGTAGATGATTTGAACTGCGATGCTGTTAATAGTTCAGTTAACTGGGAAAAAGCAGCTCTGAATTTAAGTCAAGCTTTTGAAAATTTCTGGAGCCAGTGCCGCATTTGGGGTAAAGTAAAAATGGCTTCGCGAGAATTAGCCCAAGCCAGACTGGGATTAGTGATGGTTACTCAGTCTGTGGTCAGGTTGTTACTAGAAGAAAAACTCGGACTTGTCGCGCCTTTGGAGTTGTGAGGGGGATGTGGTTCGACTTCGCTCACCAACCGGGGGATGAAGGTGACAAGGGGGACAAGGGAGATAAATTCCCAATGCTCAATGCCCAATCCCCAATTCCCAATGCCCCATGCCCAAAAATTTTGTCAGTAAAGCCGCTGAGAGAGTAAATATAAATTTATATAACAACTATTGACTCAATTGATCCCATCGTATATATTATCAGGTGTGTGAGGAGCGAACCAGCAGGGGCACCGAGACGAAACACGGCCAGTCGTCGGTGTCCTTTCTGATTTTTTTAGGGGCAACCTTTAGCGAGGATCAGCCCTCAGATAGTAAAAATTGTTCAATAGCAACTGCGGCTCCATCTGCTTCGACAGTAGGAGCTACCCAGTGGGCGATCGCCTGTACATCTGCTGGCGCATTACCCATAGCTACGCCAATGCCTGCGTATTCTAGCATTTCCAAATCATTAAAGTTATCACCAATAGTCATCACGTTACTACTTTGTAAGCCTAATAATTCTTCGGCGAGGTAACGGACAGCAGTTCCTTTGTTGACAGCGGGGTGAGTCGCCTCAAAGAAGGTAGCAACAGACGTTGTGAGATAAAGTTCCGCAGGTGTGTATTGAAGACGTAAATTGCCTAATATTTTGTCAATCACATCGCTGTCATCAGACAAAGCCAGAACTTTTGTCGGTTCATGATTTAAGGCTTGGCGCAAATCACCTACGGGAATAGCCTTAATTCCAGAACGTTTGGCGTAGAGTTTGGTTTCTGGTGTTAACTCCCTTACATAAAGCTCGTCGTTGATATAGAAGTGAACAGAGAGAAGCGATCGCAATTGCGGCTGTTCAAAATAGTCTAGTAGCTGGGATGCAATTTCTCGCGGTACAGTCAAATGGCGATGAATTTTCTCGGTAGCTGGGTCTTGAATCCAAGCGCCTTGATATGCTGCTAATGGTAAAACAGAGCCAATTTCTTGATGAAAGCGTAAAGCGGATCGGTACATGCGTCCAGTGGCGATCGCTACCTGAATTCCTCTTGCTTGTGCGGCGGCGATCGCTTTTTTTACAGGTTTACTGATTCTGTTAGATTTACCAGAAATTGTGCCATCGATATCTAAAACCAGTAATTTAATTTCTGCTGAAGCTTGAGCCTGATCGTCAATAGATGCTAAATGATTGGTAGCTGCTTGATCCATAAATTCCCCAAGTTTTTGACTCCCAGTAAGAGGGTAACAGGCTCTAGGTAGTAATGGGGAGTCATCATGGTAGTTACTGCGCCCTGAAAAATCCAGTATTTACTAGTATCAACACATCGTTGTATCAGCCTCAAGCATTCATACTATGCTTGATAGGCCAATAATTTCGAGACTCAAGCTTCTGGCTACAATAAGGCTATGTCGCAAATTTCCTCTTCTACAACCACAACACGCCCTACATTCATCCTCGTAGATGGACACTCGCTGGCTTTTCGTTCCTATTTTGCTTTTATTAAGGGACGAGATGGGGGATTACGGACAAAAACGGGGATTCCTACTAGTGTGTGTTTTGGCTTTATCAAGTGTTTACTGGAAGTTATGGCTACACAACAGCCGCAAGCAATGGCTATAGCCTTTGATTTGGGCTTGCCAACTTTCCGTCATGAAGCTGATGATACTTATAAAGCCGATCGCCCTGGGACACCAGAAGATTTTGTCCCAGATTTAAAAAATTTACATGAACTGCTTGCAGGCTTCAACTTGCCGATTTTCACGGCTCCTGGTTATGAAGCAGATGATGTTTTAGGAACTTTAGCACAACTCGCCACTGCCGCAGGGTATAAAGTGAAAATTCTCACAGGCGATCGCGATTTGTTTCAACTCATCGACCTGGATAAGCAAATCACTGTGCTTAATTTTACTCCAGATGCCTGGAAGCGATCGACAAATGGCATCACAGAATTCGGACCAGAACAAGTTCAAGAAAAGCTAGGTGTCTTACCTACACAAATTGTTGATTTTAAAGCTCTTTGTGGTGATAAATCAGATAATATTCCTGGTGTCAAGGGTATTGGGGAAAAAACAGCCGTACAGCTACTTACTAGCTACGGTTCTTTAGAGAATATTTATACCAAAATAGCTGAAATTAAAGGCGCAACTCAGAAAAAACTCTTAACAGGCGAAGAAGATGCCAAAAAGTCGCAATATTTGGCGAAAATAGTTATAGATGTGCCTTTAGAAGTAGATTTAGAAGATTGTAAATTAAAGGGATTTGATCAAAATCTGCTAGTACCAATTTTAGAAAAATTAGAATTTAATCGTTTCATAGCCCAAATCAACGAACTTCAGCAAAAATTTGGCGGACAAATTGCAGAAGTTTCTGCACCCACCACAGCAGCACAACCTAGCATCGATGATAACGATCCTAATTTGTGGTTCTTTAGTGCAGCTGATACAGCAGCAGCTAAACAAAAGCCAGCTTCAGCAATTCAACCACAAATTATTGATACGGAAGCGAAACTCACTGAGTTAGTCAAGCTGTTAAAAAAATTTACTAATCCAGAAACACCCGTTGCTTGGGATACAGAAACCACAGATTTAGAACCACGAGACGCTGCTTTAGTGGGAATTGGTTGCTGCTGGGGTACAAAACTAGATGAAATGGCTTATATTCCCCTTGGTCATAAAAGTGGGGGAAATCTAGAACTAGATTTGCTGCTAACAGCATTACGTCCAATTTTAGAAAGTGCTGATTATCCTAAATCTTTGCAAAATGCCAAATTTGACCGTTTAGTTCTTAGGTGTCAAGGCATAAAATTGGCAGGAGTGGTATTTGATACCATGCTAGCTAGTTACCTCTTAAATCCAGATGCTAGCCATAATTTGAGTGATTTAGCACAAAAATATTTGGGTTTAACAGCGAAAAGTTATCTAGATTTAGTTCCTAAAGGCAAAACTATTGCTGATTTAGACATTCATACTGTCGCCGATTACTGCGGTATGGATGTTTATTCTACATTTGGATTAGTAGGCAAATTGCGTGAGGAACTACAAAAATTTTCTGCTTTAAATCAGCTATTTGTCGAAGTGGAACAACCGCTAGAAGAAGTTTTAGCCCAAGTGGAATACACAGGTGTGAGGATTAATTCAGCTTACCTCAAAGAACTTTCGCAGCAATTAGAAATCGATTTAGCAAGGTTGGAAGAACAGGCGACAGAGATAGCTGGGGAAAAATTTAACTTAGGTTCTCCTAAACAATTAAGCCATATTTTGTTTGAAAAATTGGGTTTAAGTACTAAGTATTCGCGGAAAATTCAAACAGGTTACTCTACAGACGCAGCAACATTAGAGAAACTGCAAGAAATCGACCAAACTGGTTTTGTTGATGCCATCATTGAGTACCGGACTTTATCTAAATTAAAGTCTACTTATGTAGATGCATTACCAGCATTGGTGCGTCCTGATACTCAGAGAGTGCATACAGATTTCAACCAAGCAGCAACATCAACTGGTAGGTTATCTTCTTCTAATCCAAATTTACAAAATATTCCGATTCGTACAGCTTTTAGTCGTCAAATTCGCAAAGCATTTTTACCAGAACCTGGTTGGTTAATGGTAGCGGCTGATTACTCGCAAATTGAGTTAAGAATTTTGGCGCATTTAAGCCAAGAACCAGTTTTGGTGCAAGCATATCAGCAGAATGAAGATATTCATACTGTCACAGCGCGGTTGGTGTTTGAAAAAGAAGATGTGACAGCAGATGAGCGCAGATTAGCTAAAACGATTAACTTTGGCGTAATTTATGGTATGGGTTCTCTGAAATTTGCCCGTTCCACTGGAGTTGATAAAGCCAATGCTAACGAATTTATTAAAAGATTTAACGAACGCTATGCACAAGTATTTACATATTTAGAGCGAGTGAAAAAAGAAGCGATCGCTCAAGGTTATGTAGAAACAATTCTCGGTCGTCGGCGTTATTTTGAGTTTACCAGCAATAGTTTACGTCAATTAAAAGGCAGCAATCCAGACGAGATTGATTTGAGCAAATTAAAAAATTTAGGCCCTTACGATGCGGGATTACTGCGTTCTGCTGCGAATGCGCCAATTCAAGGTTCTAGTGCGGATATTATCAAAATTGCAATGGTGAGATTGCATGAGGTTTTAAGTAAATATCAGGCGCGGTTGTTATTACAAGTTCACGATGAATTGGTGTTTGAAGTTCCGCCCCAAGAATGGGAAGAATTGCAACCACAAATTAAGTCAGTCATGGAAAATGCAGTTGAGTTAACTGTCCCGTTATTAGTGGATGTCCGTGCAGGTGATAATTGGATGGAAACAAAGTGACAATCGATCATGACCGACTGTTTAAAGAACTCCTAACTACTTTCTTTATAGAATTTATAGAATTATTCTTACCAGAAATACTGGTTTATCTGGAACGAGATTCTCTAGAATTCCTAGACAAAGAAGTCTTTACCGATGTCACTGCTGGGGTACGTTACGAAGCTGATTTAATTGTCAAAGTAAAATTTCGCGAACAAGAGTCTTATTTTCTCATTCATGTAGAAAATCAAGCTTATAAGCAACCAGATTTTGACAAGCGAATGTTTCGTTATTTTTCTCGGCTGTATGAAAAATTTGATTTACCTGTATATCCGGTAGTTATCTTTTCTTACGATTATCCAAAAACTCCAGAACCAAATTTACATCAAGTAGTCTTTCCTAATAAAGTAGTTTTACAGTTTAACTATGATGTGATTCAGCTAAATCGCTTGAATTGGCGGGATTTTGTGCGTCAACAAAATCCAATAGCAACTGCATTAATGTCCAAAATGAATATTGCACCCGCAGAACGTCGCCAAGTGAAATTGGAATGCTTGCGTCTGTTAGCAACATTGCGATTAGATCCAGCCAGGATGCGGTTGATTTCGGGATTTATTGATACTTATTTACGCTTGAATGCAGAAGAACAAAAACTATTACAAGCTGACATTGCTAGCATAGAACCAAGTGAACAGGAGGTAGTTATGCAAATAGTTACAAGTTGGATGGAAGAAGGAATCGAACAGGGAATCGAACAGGGAAAAGAACAAGCAACACTAAGCCTAATACTGCGTCAACTTCCTCGCCGAGTTGGTACGCTTACCCCTGATTTAGAAGAACGTGTTCAACAGTTATCGCGATCGCAGTTAGAAGATTTGGCTGTAGCTTTATTGGATTTTGCTGCGGTGGCTGATTTAGAAGCTTGGTTACAGCAAATGAATAATAACCCTGAGTTATAAAAGAAGCCAGCTAGCTAATATGCAGATTTACGGGCCAGATACAATTAATTTTGACGGTGTGAATGGCGATCGCTATTGGTTCGATGAGCCTTATCCTTATACTGGTATAAATGAAGTTGACGAACGTTTAAGCGGCTTTCCCGTAGCTGTGTTTTTACCACAAAATCGACCACCACAAGACACACCCCTAGTCATTGGTTTACAAGGGATGAGTGCGCCTTATGGTTGGAATGCTTTTCTTGTTCCAACACTGACGCAGATGGGTATTGCTGTAGCTTTATTTGATACGCCTTTGGCAGGTGAACGGAGCTTAGTGCGTACCTTCACAGCGGTAGTTCAGAATGAGATTCAGCCATTAATTAACCAAGGTATTGCCTTTGATACGGCATTGCTATTAAGTATATTCCGCAATACTGCTAGTAATATTGCTAGCATCAGAAATTTTTGTAGCGATCGCTATGGTCTGAGTGATTCCAGACTGGCTTTGTTTGGGGTGAGTATGGGAGTTTTGCTATCTGGCTACGCCTTTACAGCGCAAGGTTTGGGGGATAGGTTACTGGGCGCTATTGGTCATACTAATCTCCAGTCTTTTGCTAACAGTTGGGGTTATGGATTGTTACCAGATTTGGCAGCTTCGCCTTTAGGTGGATTAACAGCAGCAGTGTTGCAAAGAGTACAGCCTGATTTACAGCCTGTAGTTAAGCTTTTACAGTTAGCCAAAAATCTCAAATATCACGATGAATATGCATGGGACTGCAATCCCATGAATTATGTAGACCAAGTGCAGCTACCGCGTCGGGTGCGCTTTTTAGTGGGTGCTAACGATCCAATTGTCCGCATTCGCGATACCCGTGCTTGTGCCCAAAAATTTCCTGATGGTGCTTGTTATGTCGTTCCGGGGATGGGACATGGAACTAGACAGTGGGGGCCTGGATTTGTTGACCATGTACGCTATTTTCTCACTACTCAATTGGGTGATTGGCGTAATTGAGAATTTTCTGTTGGGCTGGGATGTATTTAGCCCAACATAGTATTTTAAATTACTGAGCGCGACAAAATTTGCGATCGCCATCATTTTCAGGGAATTGCCAAGAATAAGCAAAATGGCTCACTCCTTTGATTTGGGGGGCAAATTGGCGGAGTGCTTGCATTTGGGCTTCCAAGGATGGACGATTACTAATTGAGCTGCCCCATTTACCTGCTAAGGCGGGAAACACTTGTGTACCTGGTTTAGCCATACTCAAAACCCGTTGTACTTGCGCTATAATACAACTGACATCACCACAAGTAGCATAAGCCATCGGATTCCATTGCAAGGAACTAGGAAACCGATCCCAAGGTTGTAAGCGCGAATCATACCCTTGTCCCACAGTTTGGTTCCCTTCCGGGAAAAATACCACCCCAGCAGGAATATTTAATTGTTGGGCTGGATGACTGGCTAAGGCGACAAAATCTAAGATACCTTGCATAGCGTGGGCGACAGCAAGTTGCCACAAATCCCATTGTAACAGCGGTTGTTTTTGTGCGGGATTGATCAGGGATTTTTGCGCTGTCGATACAGTTCGACCTTGCCACAAAGCTTCTGCTTCTTGGGGATAAAGTTGATCGACTTCTGCGACATCAGCAGCGGTGATATATCCTTTACTCAAAAAGCGGCGAATTAAATCTAACCCTTTATTATTTTGTGCCCGTCGAAATAAAGCTTGTTGAGTTGCGGAACTAAATAACCATAAATCTGTAACTTTGGTGGCGATAGAATCACTTCCTGATTGTCTGGGATAGCGCACATAGTCAAATAAAATTCCATCTGGGCGACGGCGCAGTACCTCCTGCACCATTATGTAGTAGTCGCGTTTTGCCTGTACGTTGTAGGGGTCGATAAATACATGGGTGCCTACATCTACAACATATAAGCTAGTTTGACCTTTGCCATTACGGGCGATCGCCTCATCTCGATCTCGACGCAACGCATAGCTATAGCCAAAATTAATCGTATACATCCAAGCGTAAACTTTTAAACCCCGTTGTCGCCCTTTTTGAATAGCAGCCGCCAGTAAATCTACCTTTTCTGCACCTGGGTTATTAATCACAGAAGGCCAAATTGTCGGGTTAGTTGCTGCTGGCAAAAGTACCCGCCCATCATAAAAAACTTCCAAGTTTACTTGGTTGTAGCCAAGGTTGACCATCCGATCCATTATTTGATCGAGTAAACCAGGTTGAGCGTCACAAGGATACAAACGCAGCCAAATGGCTTGGTTTTGCGGCCAGGTGCGATTACGACAAGCCTGCATTTCCTGTGCATGTTGTTTTAATATCTGCTGGTAGCGTGTTTTGGCTTCTGGATTTCCTCGAAGTGCTGTAAGACGTAAAGTCTCTTTCTCTTTGACTACTTTTGGCGATAACTGGCAATATTCTTGGACTTGCGCCTGGACTGGTTGAATCCCAAAATTGGGAATCAATAAACTACTACTGAAAACGGCAGCTAATAGGCGACGGGCAAATAACTTTGATTTCGTAACGTTCAAGGGAAGGTTAAACATACTTCAAGGTAGCAGGAAAAGTAGACTTCTCGTAAAAGTTCGGCAAGGGGTAGATCAATCATCTTTCTTTTATTGCTCTTTGCCAATTTTTTGCCAAAAGCAGTTTTACGAGTAGTCTGACCATCAACCTCCAATTACATAGACTGGGATTGATGTAAGTCAAATTATCTATTAAGAAAATAGGGGCTTTGAAGCCTATTTTTTCTAGACTCTCAAACCCCTATTTCTGTTGCCGGATTTTGTTACTAAGTTAAGTTTTAAAAGAGACTCAGGTAATTCTCCAATTTTTGGTTATTTGCTTTGTCGTCAATGATAATATCCGACATAATAATATGTAAATCACAACTCAAAATTTAAAACCTGTTTACTTGAATCAATTAAACTTAACAAAGCTGTCAAGAGTCCCAATTTGATTGAGACTCTTGACCTTGCTTCATTGACAGTTAACCACCGCGTCTCAGCGCCGCCTCTACCTGATTGAACTCCTGTTCTAGGCGATTTTTGAGTTTTTCGGGTACAGGACGATTGGGGTAAGAACTGTAGTGTCCTGCTAGGGAATTTAAGGCTGTTCGCATGGTAGTAAAGGAGCTAAGACCAGAAACAGAGTTAGCTCGCTGGTAGCGTGCTGAAAAGTCATTTATTTTTTGACGCGCTTCTGCTTGAACTGCTGCTTTATTTGGTGAATCATCTGATAACTCTAAGACGTTTCTCAAAGTTTGGACGACCGCTAAGGTGTCTTGACGATAATCCCCTGTCAAACTATCAGGACTAGAACAGCCCATTAAGCTGATGGATACAACTAAAACCAGGGCAAGCAGACGCGACCAATAGCGCTTCATAAGCATGTACTGAAATAACGCATAAATCAACGTCCATAGTATCTTGGATTGGTATCCGGGGGATCATGAGGAAGGATGAAGGATGAATTCAAAGTTTTTGATAGAGAGTGTCTCTTTGTTGGTAAGGTCTTCCTAAAGAAGCGATCGCCTTTTGTAAAGTTTCTGGTTCCATCGATGTACCGCCTAACGCACCTGCCATTGTGGTAATGTGTTCTTCCATCAATGTGCCGCCAATATCGTTGCAACCCCAAACTAAAGCTTCTGTAGCCCCATCTAACCCCAGCTTGACCCAACTTGGCTGATGATTGGGAATCCAATTTCCCAAATAAATCCGCGCTACAGCCATCAGTAGTAAGCTATCACTTAAAATCGGTTGATCGCGTCCCACGCGCCGACGTAAGGGTTTGGGTGCTTCCTGCCCGACAAAAGGTAATAAAATAAACTCAGTAATTTTTGCTGGATAACCGTTGTTGATCGCAGTCATTTGCAGCGATCGCAATTTCTCTAAATGTCCGATTTGCTGTTCTGGACTTTCGATATGTCCTGAAAGCATGGTGCTGGTAGTGTGTAGTCCCAATCGATGGGCTGTACTGACAATTTCTAACCAAGTTGCTGTATCAATTTTCTCTGGACACAATACGCGCCTAACTTCATCATCCAACACCTCGGCGGCTGTTCCTGGCATTGAGCCTACACCAGCATCGCGCAAAGCCGCAATCACATCAGCGTAATCAAGCCCATCCAGTCTGGCGATAAATTGCACTTCCTGAGGTGAGAAAGCGTGCAAATGTAGCTGAGGAAATTCCTGCTTAATAGTTTCCACCAGCTTGAGATAATAAGGCAGCGATTTACCATTTATCTGGGCTTGTGGGTTCAATCCCCCTTGCATACAGATTTCCGTTGCACCCCGCTGCACCCCATCTGTAGTTTTCTCGATAATTTGTGTCCAATCTAACCAGTAAGCACCATCATCGCCATCATCGCGACGGAAAGCACAAAAACTACAGTGCTGCTCACAGATGTTAGTAAAATTAATATTGCGATTGATTACGTAGGTAACCAAATCACCGGCTTGAAGATGGCGGAGTTTATCAGCTGTGGTTTGAATGAGTGCGATCGCTTCTGGATTTGTTTGTTTTAACAATACCACTCCCTCTGCTGGGGATATATCGTATCCCAGCAAGGCACGGTCAAGAATATCATCAACAGTTTTATACTTCACAGGGCGTTAGTGAAAACCAAGTTACTCCTTCCATTTTGTCAGGAATCCTGAATAGTGATAATATGAACAAACTCTAGCAGTACTATTACTTCAGATTCCCGAATTCTTTAAAGTCGGGGATATTGTTGTTAACGAATTATTTAGCATTGCTATATATGTATTTTTTACAAAAATTAATTTTTTATATATCTATCTTGAGATAGTTTTCCTCTCAGCTAGTGAGCAGGTAATATCTCTTAATTTATTTACTGGGATATGCAATAATTTATTGAAATAACGGGCGTTCTGCAAGCACCATTAAAAATGGCAAATATACATCATAAACGTCGAAAGAATTTCCCCAAATAGCTAAAAATTACAACTAATTTGCCACTAAGTAACGCTCTGACAAAATTGGTGATTGTAAACAAGAAAAATAAGATATTTTTGTTTTATACATCAGAAGAGTTACAGAAACATCTAAAAAACATACTGTTCAAGCTCTCTTTAGGTGTAAAACTCCAATGCCTAAATTCTGGTTGAAAATTAGCTAGCCAAAACAGTAGTCATGAGATGTGTGACGAAATCAACTGATATAATTGATGACGAACTGGATTTTGCTCTAATGATTCACCACCAACCCAAGTCATTATTATCAGTACCAACTGGTAAATTACAAATTCCGGCATTGCCTCCTCAGATTACAGCTACAACTAGGGAAGTGATTCTACTTTCCCTAGTAAT
Organism: Calothrix sp. NIES-2100; assembly: GCF_002368195.1. Lineage (GTDB taxonomy): Bacteria > Cyanobacteriota > Cyanobacteriia > Cyanobacteriales > Nostocaceae > Aulosira. The sequence continues at coordinate 6,853,897 of NZ_AP018178.1, forward strand.
TCCAACTTACAAAGAACGCGACAATATTAACAATGTTGTCAAAATCTTGAGTCTGTTGTTAGATGAGTCTATTCCTGGACAGTATGAACTGATTGTGGTAGATGATGATAGTCCCGATCGCACTTGGGAAGTAGCACAATCCCTGACAGAGAGATACCCGCAATTGCAGGTAATGCGGCGACAACAGGAACGAGGGCTATCCTCAGCGGTGATTCGGGGATGGCAAGTAGCCAGAGGGCGTATCCTAGGAGTCATTGACGGAGACTTACAGCATCCGCCAGAAGTATTGACGCAATTGTTAGCCCAAATCCAACAGGGTGCAGATTTAGCAGTAGCTAGCCGTAACGTTGAAGGCGGTGGTGTCAGTAGTTGGAGTATTGTCAGGCGTTTCCTGTCCCGTGGGGCGCAAGTTTTGGGATTGGTTATCCTACCAGGCGTACTGGGGAGAGTTTCTGACCCCATGAGCGGTTATTTTATGGTACGGCGAAATGCGATCGCCGGGGCAATACTTAATCCAGTAGGATACAAAATTCTCCTAGAAGTAATTGGGCGGGGAGAGGTAGATGAAATTGCTGAAGTCGGCTATGTGTTCTGCGAACGCAAAGAAGGCGAAAGCAAGGTGACATGGAAACAATATGTAGATTATCTCCACCACCTCCTAAGGTTGCGGCTGACTACAGGCGGTTGGCGACGAGTTAGCCAAGCCACAGGACAATTAGAACAATTGAGTCAAAACATTGGTTTCCCGATTGGGAGATTCCTCCGTTTTGGATTGGTAGGACTAAGTGGGGTATTTGTAGATATGGCAGTGCTTTATTTACTCAGCGACCCCACAACCCTAGCTTTGCCTTTGACGCGTAGTAAAATTATTGCCGGTGAAATTGCTATTTTCAATAATTTCTTATGGAATGACGCTTGGACTTTTGCTGATGTCACCATGAAACAGCAGGAATGGCATCACCGCTGGAAGCGCTTTTGGAAATTCAATTTAATTTGTCTGGCTGGATTGATATTAAATGTACTGATTTTGAACCTAGTATTTAATTTTATCATTCCCAACCGCTACATAGCTAACCTGATTGCGATCGCAGTTGCTACCATCTGGAATTTCTGGGTGAACTTAAAACTTAGCTGGCGAGTAACTGATGTGAAATAGCTAGGGTAATTCGTAATTCGTAATTCGTAATTCGTAATTACTTTTTGGCAATAGTTTCAGTCATCATCACAATAAAATTCCAACTTTCTCCTACTTTATATAACTTTCCGGTATACCCACAGGAGACAAACCAGCGATCGCCCTTAAGTTTTGGCAACGAATCAACTCGCTAAAATTTAACCCAGTCCGTCCCTCAATTTTGGCTATAGCTTCAATTGCAGATAACAAATGTTGTGCGGCTTCAGCTTCGGAGTAACCTCGCCGCCCTGCAATGCGAATTGCCGCTGCATCAGCATTTAATTCTAGCTCTTTTGATTGATTATTACGCCAGAGGCGAAAGCAGGCGATCGCACTTAATCCTAAAGCGATCGCTACACCGACTACATCTGACTGGGTTGATTCGACTAATCCACCCAACAGTCCTACTAATACTATGCCTTGATAAATATCTGGTTTGAACCACTTCACCCCTGTTAACCAGCTAACCCTTTGTAACAGTAATAAATCTCTTTGTGATTTCGACAGACGAAACCATAAATCAAAATTAATATATATCGGTCTCTCTTGGTTCCAAGGAAGCGGGAAAGAAGCGTCAATCACCTTTGGCTGTTCTGGCTTGCTGACGATTTTTGTGATCATACGTCCAGAAGCAGGCATAACATCTAGTAAACGGCGAATTTCAACGTTAGGCTCCATAAAATCAATGCATAGTCACTTAAGTTCTAGTTATCTGATTATCACTGGAAATAGGCAGATGAGGGAGATGAGGGAAGGGAGACAAGGGAAGGGAGACAAATGACTATTGACCAATGACCAATGACAAATGACAAAAAAATCACTTTTTATGCTAACCTTTGTTTTGTCATAACTTCTCAGATACATGGACGCTTTTGCTCCCACTCCGCCTGAATGGACAAATAAAGCAATTCATGCTTATCAGTTTTGCTGTCCTAACTGCAACGCCAGTAGCCGAGAAGCTATAGAAGTTTGGCTCAATAGGCGATCGCCTGTGATCACAGAAGACCGTCGCCGCAAATGGCAAGAATTCTACAATTGTCACTGTAGTTTTGCATGGTGGGCTTGGAGTAGCGATCGCCCACCAACAGATTTATCTAATCAACAAGATATTAAACCCTTGTAACTATTTTTACCCAAACAAAAACCCACCTCTAGGCGGGTTAAATTTTGATAATTATACCAATTAAAAAAATGCGACTGTAGGGGCGGGGTTTCCCCGCCCTTGACCCCGAACTTAACAACCCATTACCGCCGTTAGAAACTGAAGGTAGTACGGAGAGTACCTACGTAAATATTGTTGTTATTGTCGTTGTTCTCAGGATTGAATATCACTATCAAACCAGGGGTGACTTGAATATTATCAGAAACCCTCACCTTATATAGACCCTCTAGATGATAGGATGTGCCGGATTCTTCGGTAATACCACCACTACCACCGGTGACTTTGGGTGGTTGTCCAAACAGAAGACCTAAAACATTACCTTTGGCTCCCAAGTCTCTAACACCGAGTGAAGCAGCCCAATACCAAATATCAGCACTTCTACTAGGGCCAGTGACAGCATCAGCTGTAGTGTAGCCCACCCAACCACTCAGAGCTAACTTAGAACTGGGTTGGAAGGTAGCTTGAATACCATAATTGTCGGATTCAGTCCGAGTGTTAGCGCCAAAGGGGTTATTAGCAAATGCGCTACCTGTATTTTGGAAGAGGCTGGGACTGGGTTGATAAGTGCGGGCGTAGCTAAAACCGACGTTGAAGGCTTTGCTAGGTTGGAAAGTTAGCTGTCCAAATATGGTACTTTCACCTTCCAACACCCCGTTATTAGCATTAGGATTGCTAGCATTCCGGGCTAGGTAAGCTGCACTAAAACTGATAGGACTTTTCTGAGGATTGAAGGTGACAGTCAGACCAGCACCACCAGCACCTTGGCGATAAATGGGGCTGAAACGTCCGTAGCGGGATATTGCACCCTTACCAGAACTAGCAAAGTCTGGGTTGAAGTTATTGACGTTTTCAAATAACTCAGCATTATTAGCATCAACCTTGACACGGATGGCATCACTGAGGTTGAAAGCATAATTGATTTTATCGATTTCAACGCTGTTATTGCTGCCGCCATCATAGGCCAAGCGGGTCATGTTTGTACCAGTGACACCAGCATTTGAAATAATATTTGCTGCCTGCAACCGGATTTGCAACTGGTCTTTACCAGTAAAGCTGCTGTACAAATTTAAACGAACGCGATCAGAGAAGGTGGTGTTAGAATCCAAGTCTGTAGCTGGAGAACCAGGAGGGACTACTTTGTTGTCACCAAAAGCCTGAGAAGCGTTAAAAATCGCTTCTCCAACTAGCTTGGTAGTAGTGGAGAATTGATTCGCTTCTAATTCAGCAGTACGTGCTTCTAAGGAATCAACACGACCGCGCAGGGTAGCTAATTCAGCCGAAAATTCTTCTTGTAAACGCTGTAGAGTAGCTAGGTCTTGCTTAGTTACTAAATCAGCAGTAGCTGTAGCAATCAGTTCGTTAACTCTATCTAAACAAGCATTCAACCCAGCAGCAAACTCATAACGAGTTAAAGCACGGTTACCGCGATAAGTACCGTTGGGATAACCTGCAATACAGCCATAGCGCTCAACCAGTGATTGTAAAGCTTGAAATGCCCAATCTGTAGGCTGTACATCCGAAAATTGGGAAACGGATGTCACTTGTTCCATGCTGCTAGAGTCTTGCGCCAACTGGCTAACACCAGTTACCTGTTCATTGGCTTCAGCAGCCAAGGTGCTGTTAGCTGCCAAAAATGTAGCAGCAACAACCAATGGGCCAATCTTTACCAGCTCCCAAAATGCTTTTTTCATTAGTTTTACTCTCACACACACCTAAACTCATTAACTCCTAAGTAAATTTTACCTAAAAGATTTTCTTTTATTAGGGAATTTACTTACATTAAGCTTCTCATGATTTTACCAAAGTTACTTGGTACTTTTCACAAGTAAAGCAACATTATCTTACCCTATTATTTGATAATTTTATTAGGTAAGCAAAGAATCATTCGTCTTTTTTGGCGCAAAATCTTTCCTGACTCTTCAAATTGCTGTAACAGTCGCGTTATCGTTACCCTTGTAGTATTTAAAACTTCTGCTATTTCCTGATGAGTAACATTCAGATCAAGCAATTTGCCCTGTTCTACTTCACAACCAAATTTGTCACTTAACCACAATAAAAAATGCCACAAGCGTAGTGACATAGGTTTACGATGTACTATACTTAATAGTTCCTCGGCTTGTTGAATATGAGATAATAAAGCGTTGATGTCTTGATACCAAAGATGCGGTGGCACAACACTGACTTCGACGCTTGTTAAAGCTTCAATTTGATAGGGTTTGATTTTAGATAAGGGGTAGCCAATTATATCGCCCGGTCCCCAATAACCCAGAGTGATAAATGTTCCTTCTTCACTCCAAGTTAAAGTCCGAACTGCTCCTCGCTCAATCCGCCAAAGTACTTCATTACGTGGTGGTATCACTTCTCCACGATTAAATATTATTTGAGGTAACTGTCCATTTATTATGGAATTATTCAATGTAGTAGAGGATGGTGTGGTAGAACTTGTGGAAGACATTCAGATACAAATTTGATGGAGTAGAAATACTGACATTTTTAACAACATTTATTTATCCTGAATTAATTTGATAATTTATCAATAGGGTTCAACGGTTGTAAAATTTATACAGAAATTCTAAATCATGACTCTAAATATTTTAATAAATTTTTCTAATTTTATTGCTTTAGTGAAATGAAATATTTGATTACTTGTATAAGAAATATCTATAATACCTCAATACCTTTCATTTTCCGATGTAAATCATGGGACTAAAAAAGTAAATCTATTTGAATATCTGATGCTTAATATAGACACTAGGTAATAATAGAATCCAGACATCAGAGGAAATTTGCATTACTTAGTTATATTCAGGATTTATAGCTACTTTTTGCCAGGAAACCTCAAAAAATAAATCATCCCTAATTTGCTGTTATTAGTCTGCATCAGTCCAAATTATTTCTGGATATTTATACCACAAAATATAGTATTACTTTTGACATATTGTTTAACTTTCTCACAGAGAAATCTGTGATTATCCATACATTTTCCTGCTTAAATTGCAAAGTAATTTTTGTAATAAAAATTACTTTGTACTGATATAATAATCCCCTAATTTGTCAGTTTGCCTAATTCCAATAAAACGTATCTTTTTATACTGAAAAAGTTAATCCTCAATTATTGATCTTTCTGAACTCCTTCCCCGAAACAGCAAGACATCAAAAAAGTGATACTTATTATTTTGACTTTGTTAGAAGTATCACTTTTTTATATTGACTGAAATTTAAAGTTTAAAGTTTAAGAAGAGGTAAGCTTTTAGTGAAATCTAATTTTTCATCCCATATCTTGCACCATTCTCAATCAACATAGTTAGGGTACTGCTCACCATGTAAAAATCATGGTGTAAGCGCAGGTTCAGGAGTACCCACCCTACAAAAATGGCTTTAATTAGAAATGTTGCCCAGTAACAATATATGCTACTCTTTGTCCTATGTTAGTGGCGTGATCTGCCATGCGTTCTAGGTAACGAATAGCCAAGGCTAAAAGCACAATCGGTTCCACCACGCCGGAAACATCTTTTTGAAAAGCTAAAGTCTGATAGAGACGTTCATAGGCATTATCGACAGCATCATCTAAATGCTTAATACTTCGCCCACCCGCTTCATCCAAATCAGCTAAAGCCACTAAGCTAGTAGCTAACATAGCTTGAGCATGATGAGACATAACTGCAATCTCTGGTAAAGATGGATGAGGTGGATAAGGAAAGATTTTAATGGCAATTTCTGCAAGATCTTCGGCATAATCCCCAATTCGCTCTAAATCTCGCACTAGCTGCATAAAAGCACTCAAGCACCGCAAATCTTGCGGTGTAGGAGCTTGAATTGTCATGATTGCTGTACAGTCTGACTCTATCTGTCTATAAAAGCGATCGATTTTTTTATCTAATTGAGGAAGTGCCTCAGCTGCTGTTAAATTGCGGGAAAATAAAGCTTGGTGGCTGAGACGAAACGATTGTTCCACCAAAGCTCCCATGCGTAATACATCCCGCTCTAAGCGTCTCATCGCGCGTGCTAGCTGGTGGGGTTGATCGGGATTGGGGCTATCAAGGGCAGCGTTCACACTTGTCTTCTTAAAATTGAAGTTATTTTTTTTACTATAGTCTTAGCTGGAGGTATTTGCCATGACTTGCGGTAATTGGAATTGTATCCATGCACCACCAGTCTCAGGGTGATTCATGGCTTTGATAAAACCACCGTGGGCGAGAATAATTTGTTTGACTATTGCTAACCCTAAACCACTACCGACAATTGTAGTTGTGGAATTAGTATCTTCTACCTGGTTACGTGCCCGTGCTTTATCTCCCCGGTAGAACCGCTCAAAAACATGGGGTAAATCTGCTTGTGAAAAACCAACTCCAGAGTCAATAATATCGATTTCTAAAGTTGAAGAAGTAGAATTGCTTTTTTGATTATCTTTTGTTGATACAACTTTGGCTTGAATTTGAATAGTTGTACCTGGAGTACTGTATTTGATGCAGTTGTCTAGCAAGTTCAGAAAAACTTGGTACATGCGGGAGCGATCGGCTTTAATCAAAACAGATTCTGTTCCCAAATAGCTAAGATTGAGATGTTGCCTTTGAGCTAATGGTTCTAAAGTTTCCCAAACTGATGCAATGAGCGATCGCACTTCCACTACTTCCGGATGCAATTGAATAGTTGGATCTGTTTCCATTTGAGTCAAATCCAACCAACCTTGTACTAAGTTAATCAAACGATCCACTTCTTGCATCAGGCGGTTAACCCAACGATTTAAAGGCGGTTCTAAACGATTTTGTAAAGTTTCCACAACCAGACGAATCGAAGTCAGCGGTGTTCTGAGTTCGTGAGCTAGATCCGAAAAAGAACGATCTCTTACTTGATTCATATCTAGCAGGGGTTGGCGATTTTCTAAAAAGACTCCTACTTGCCCTTTAGGTAAAGGAAAGCTAGAGGCGCGTATAGCCCGAGACTTTATTTCTAACATTGCTGTGGCATTCTCAAAAGAGGGGTGAAACACCCACTCTTTCACCCGTGGTTGTTGACAGTCGCGAGTTTGCTCAATTAAACGATCGAGTTCATAAGAACGCACTAATTCTAGTAATAATCGCACTTGTCCTGGTTGCCACCGCTCCAGATACAATATCTCCTTAGCTTGCTGATTACACCAGAGCAATTGATTTTCTTCATCTACCTGCAAAAATCCCAATGGTGCAACATTCAGCAGTTCTTGGTATGTTTCCAGCGACTCCTGCAAATCCTGTCGCTGCTGCTTCACAATTGCAATTTCCTGCCGCAGACTAGGAATCAGCGGCAGTGCTACCTTGGAATATGGAGAATTTAAAGGTTTAGATACTCGCTCCAGGTAAAGATCCAGTTGTACCTGTTGCCAAATCCATAAACCAATCCCTAACGTTAAACCCAAACAAAATCCCAATACGAACATTTAAGTCATTAGTTGCTTGATCACAACTAAAAACTAACAATTATCGCCCACATTTATCCAAATCGATAGCCAAAACCTCTGACAGTCACAATATACTCGGGACGACTGGGGTCTAACTCTAATTTTTCCCGCAACCAACGGATGTGAACATCTACAGTTTTACTATCTCCGACAAAATCTGGACCCCAAACTTGATCTAACAGTTGTTCCCGCGACCACACACGGCGAGCATAACTCATAAACAGTTCTAGCAGTCGAAACTCTTTGGGCGACAAATTCACCTCTTGACCGCGAACCAGTACGCGACACTCTTGGGGATTTAAGCTGACTTCCTTGTATTTTAGGATAGGTAGTTGCGGCACAGCGCTGAAGCGTTGACGGCGAAGTAACGCACGACAGCGAGCCACTAATTCCCGCATACTAAAGGGTTTGGTTAGATAGTCATCTGCTCCCACTTCTAAGCCCAGAACACGGTCAGTTTCGCTACCTTTGGCGCTAATCATTAAAATGGGTACTGGGTTTCCTTGATGACGCAACAAGCGACAAATATCTAATCCATTGATCTGTGGCAGCATTAAATCAAGGATTACCAAGTCAAAGGATTCTTCCCCTGAGTTGGGTTCACAACTTTTGAGATATTCTACAGCCGACCGCCCATCTGTGGTCGTGACTACCTCATAGCCTTCCTCCTCCAATGCTACAACTACCATTTCTCGGATCAGTTCTTCATCTTCGACTATGAGAATCCGGCTAGTTTGCCCGATGTCTGCTTTGGTGGAAAACTTGGTCGATTCACTAGTATACATTAGATTGATATCACAAAAGTTTTGGTCTGTTGTGCGATCGCAATGGCAATTGGATCAATTATCTTGCCTGAGCGTCTTTGCACTTCTACATCTGCTGGCTTAATTTATAAAACGTAACATCCGTAACATTACCTAACATATTATAAATATCCCTGTTACTCCTGCCAAGCAAGTTTGCAGTAACTTCATAACTTGAAGTTTCTTTATGACGACAATTGCGTCTTGACAATAGCAAATTCAATCTAGTACTATTAATAGTACAAATATACTATTTAGCTACACACAAAACTTGATCTGTATCGACATTTTCTGAAACCAGAAAGTGCCTTTTGATTCTACCTTTCAGTATTTACCCCCTGCTGAAAAAGCTGATTTACAGGCTACTCTGATGTCTGCATCGAGTAAGTTTTGGTATGCCTTGCTACCTGATGAAATTGTTGTATGTTTACAGGAGTTGAAGTATGACTACAGTTGCAGTCAAAGACAGCAAACAACAAATAGCACAAGCTTTTCAACAAATTCTGGCAGAAAGGAAAAAATTAGAATCAAAAATAGCCACGAAACAAGAATCAGCAGAAAAGGCAAAAAATCAAGAAATTCTGGCGGCTGCTTCTACATACACTGTTGATAGTATTGTTAAAGGTTTAGCTGATTTACAATTAGAATTCGGTGGCATTGTCAATGCACTATCTGAAAAATTAGCTCAAGAAAACTCTAAATTAGATGAATTAAATCGAGCTATAGAAATTGAAACGCAGCAGTTACAAGAGCTTCAGCAAATCAGGATAGTAGCAGATGCTTTAGATATTTTAAATCAAGAACATCAAGAAAAGTTAAAAATTCTCGAACAAGAAATTGCTAGTAAACGAGAAGCTTTAGAAAAAGAAATTACAATTAGGCGCAAAGAGTGGCAAAAAGATCAAGCAGAATATGAAGAAGCACTCCAAGCCTACAACGAATTGTTAGCTAAACAACGCACTTCCGAAGCAGAAGAATATCAATATAAGTTAGAAACAACTAGAAAACTAACTACAGATGCTTATGAAGCGCGGAAACGCAATTTAGAACGGGAAATACAAGAAAGCACCCAACAGAAAGAGAAAAACTGGGCGGAAAGGGAAAAAATTCTCACTGAACGTCAACCTTTATTTACAGAATACCAGCAAAAAGTAGTAGCTTTTCCCAATGAGTTGGAAGAAGCAGTTAAGAAAGCCAGGGAAGAAGCAATTAAAGAAACCACCCAAAAGGCTAAAGTCGAAGCTGATTTGTTTGAAAAAGAGTGGGAAGCTAGCAAACAAAGTTACGAATTAAAAATTCAATCTTTAGAAGAAACGATTAAAAAACAAACCGAGCAAATTGAAGGAATTTCTGCTCAACTCCAAACTGCATTAAAACAGGCGCAAGACTTAGCAATGAGAGCTTTTGATAGTTCTCATGCTAAATAGTGATTAATTTGCTCTTGAGAATCTTAATTTAGTTAGTAAATGCTTTTGGAAATCATGGAGGTTTGTTGTGGTAGCTAAAAAACCAACCGATAAGAGTACTAAAGCTGAAATTCTTCAGGCTTACGAAGAGTTAGCGAAAGAGACAGCAGCAGTTAAAACACAACTGAATCAAGCCTTGAAAGAAACCCAATCTGTTATCAAAAATCAGCCAAAATTAGAGCCAAAAACTGCTATGAATCAGCCATCTACTGTTCAGCAAAAGATGAATTATACCATTGAAAGCTTGGCTAAAATTCAGTTAGGCTTTGGTAGTGCGGCAAATGAATTATCCGAACAGTTAACTACACAGGCATCGAAACTAGCAGAAATTAGAGAAAATGTCGAGCAAGAAGTAGAACAACTAAAGCAACTACATAATTTAGAAATTTCTGAAGATATTTTGGATACTCTCATCAGTACTTATGAAGATAATTCCAAGAGATATCAAGAAGAGTTCAGTCAGCAAAAAGAAGTTTTATTGCAAGAAATAGATGAGCAAAGAAAGACTTGGCTCAAAGAACAAGAAGAAAATAACAGATTAAGCAAAGAACGAGATGAAAGTCTCAAAAAAAGTCGCCAAAGAGATGAAGCAGAATATAAATATAGTTTAGAACTTCAGCGGAAGTTAGCAAAAGATGAATACGAACAGGAGCAAAAAGAATTAAATAAGCAATTAGAAGAATTTCAGCAAGAAACAGAGAAAAATTGGTCTGAACGCGAAAAAGTAATTGCCGAACGAGAAAAACAATTTGAAGAAGCTAAAGCGAAGGTAGAAGTCTTTCCTAAAGAAAAAGAAGCTGCTCTCAAAAAAGCCACAGAAGAAGGCAAGGGTATTGCTTATTATCAAGCTAAAATTAAATCAGATTTATACGGTAAAGAAGTAGAAGGACAGAAGCGTTTTTATGAACAAAGATTGCAATCTTTAGAACAGACTATTACTAATCAAGATAATCGCCTTCAAAACCTTTCTAAACAACTGGAATCTGCGCTTAAACAAGTTCAAGATTTAGCAGTGAAAGCTATTGAAGGAACTGCGAATGTGAATTCATATCAAGCGATTAAAGAAATAGCTTTAGAACAGGCTAAAAGTCAGGTAAAAAACAAATAAGATGTGCAGCTTGAGATCCCGGACTTCTTTAAGAAGTCCGGGATCTTGTTGTTGATACTAGTTTATATGATTAATGATGATGTGTTGATAGTCAAATTAGAGTGTGCTTTAAAATCCACTGCTGGAAGTCCTGATTACGAATGAAGTTACCAAACATCAAAGTTATGGCTGTGTCTTACGTGGAGTCCCATTATCTCCCGGTTGTTTCCTACTAGTTGGTGTTTTACTTTCTTTATTATTTTTGTTGGTTGCGGTCTGGGAATTACGTTGTTGATTGGACATAAGTTTAAACCTGTTACGAAGGAGCGATTTATCTATGTTTTAATCTACATGATGTCTCAGGGCATTTACGGAAACTCTTTAAAGAATTTATATTTTAAATAATTGTCAATTGACAACAAATAAAAAATAGTAAAAAAAATAGAGACGTTATGATTTTACGTCTCTACAAAAAAGGAAACCCATTATTGTTAAAAAAATAAATTAAAAAAAATTTAAAATTAATCAATCAAAAATTTAACAGCTAGAAACTTAGTTTGTTTCATCGCGTTTTTTGGACTGCTGTTGATTGTCACTTTTTTTGTTACTGTTTAACCTGAAAGCACCAGGCTCAGTTTTGTCTGGCTTGCCATTGTTGGGTGGTTGTGGGCGTTTCATAGGAACACAATCATTGATTGTTAACTCTCTACAAATTGGACTACAAGAGTATAAATTATTAATCCGGAAAATTTCAAAAAAGAACTAACTGGTAGCCTCATACCGATTTAAGCAATGATTGCGTGTTGTGGATGGTGGTAAAGGATGGGGAAACCCCACCCCTACACATACATCTGATTTCAGAGAAGGGAGGCAAATGTTAAGCAAATGAGGAAAAGTCTAGATTGGGTGGAATATCTTGAATTCGCCCTGGACCGATCGCACGCAATGCTTCTTTGAGGTCAATATCACCAGTATACAAGGCACGACCAACAATTACACCAGTCACGCCTTGTGGTTCTAATGCTAGCAAGCTTAACAAATCGGTCACAGAACTCACGCCACCAGAGGCGATTACTGGTATGGAAATTGTGGCAACTAGTTCTCGCAAAGCTTCTAAATTTGGCCCGGAGAGTGTACCATCACGATGGATATCGGTGTAGATGATCGCCGCTGCTCCCAATTCTTGCATTTGTACAGCTAATTGGGTGGATAAAACTTCTGAGGTTTCTAGCCAACCGCGAGTGGCTACGAGTCCATTACGGGCATCAATACCAATAATAATCTGTCCGGGAAATTCTTGACACAGTTGCTGTACTAATTGGGGTTGTTCGACGGCGATGGTTCCGAGAATCGCCCGTTGTACGCCTGTATTGAAAAGCTGCTGTACACTGGCTTTGTCGCGCAATCCCCCACCGACTTGAATCGGTACTGATACTGCTTGAGCGATCGCTTCTATTGCCCCCAAGTTTACTATTTTACCAGCTTTGGCACCATCAAGATCCACCACATGTAGCCTAGCTGCACCTTGATCAACCCACTGTTTAGCAACATCAGCAGGGTTTTCGCTAAAAACTTGCGAGCGATCGTAGTCTCCCTGATAAAGTCGCACACAGCGGCCTGCTAATAAATCAATTGCTGGAATTACATCCATTTGCCTCATCCTCTATGCAATCACAAAGCTAACTATATGTGGGTTTTATCTGTGGAAGTTTTCAGTTTTAACTGCTTTACAGCTTGCCAGAAACCTAGCACGATCAAGATGTTAGCCAGGGTCAAAAAAACTTCTGCACCACCGTGGAGCCAATCGACATTCGCCAAAGCTTTGCCATAATGGACTTTGGCATAAATTCCCGCTGGGATGGTGACACCAACAAATACTAAAGTGCCGTAAAATCCATACAAAGCCAAACGTGGCATTTGCTGACTGCGGCTGATAAACCACAAGAAACCCAAATAAGGAAACAGTGAAAGGGCAAAAAGGGCGTCTTTAGATATCATTGCTCTGATTTAATAGGTTGGGCTGCAACAGAATCTATTCCCTTGTGAGCAGACTTGGTAGAACGCCAAATCCACACCGCAGCTGCCCAAAGGGTAAAATTACCAACTAAGGTCATGGTAGCTTGAAGTGTTACCAGCCATTCTAAAGATTCTGGATTGTCGAAATAGTGCCAGGTGCAAGCACACATAGCGCTAACTAAAGCAGGTAACATGGCGAAGGATAATCCCCACCAAGTCCGGTTACCAGTGAGTTCGCCATAAGTCCAGATTAGCCAAATAGCGGCAATCCACTCAATGACGCTAGAAACATGAATAATCCAGGTGGGAATCGAAAGGGCGTGCATAAGTAAGTCAAAAGTCAAAAGTTAAAAGTCAAAAGTCAAAAGTCAAGAGTCAAGAGTCAAGAGTCAAAAGTTATTTCTCCTCCTTGTCCCCCTTCCCTTGTCCCCTTCCCTGCTCCTTTCCCCATCTTCCCATAAGAAAAATCGGATTTTTTGGGAAGTATGGCAGCCATCTCACCTAATTTCTGTATAACTGATAGAGAATCAGGTGCAAAAAAACTCGAGCAAGCAAAATCTCAAATCAAAAAGGAAACCGATGCGGGCGTTATTATCTGGGTATTACGGAAAAGGTAATGGTGGTGACGAAGCTTTATTGGCAACGCTTTTGCAAATGTTACCGCCTCATGTTACACCTGTGGTGCTTTCTGGTAATCCAGAGCAAACCCGCGATCGCTATGGGGTAGAATCTTATGATCGCATGGCTTTTTTACCTGTACTGCAAGCTTTGCGGTCTTGTGATGCTTTTATTTGGGGTGGTGGCAGTTTAATCCAAGATGTGACTAGTGCGCTCAATCCTTTATATTATGGGGGACTGATGACTTTGGCACAGCAAATGGGTTTAAAAACTGTGGCTTGGGGTCAGGGAATTGGGCCGTTGAAGCGTCCGCAAACTCGTTGGTTAGCACGACAGACTTTTGCAGGTTGTACAAAAATTAGTGTCCGCGATCGCGCTAGTGCTGCTTTGTTGTCTGATTGGCAAATTCCTTGTATTCTTGCGCCTGACCCGGTTTGGGCGTTGGAGTCTAAACCCGTCCCCGGACTTTGGGATTTACCAGCCCCTAGAGTTGCGGTAACTTTGCGATCGCATTCCCAACTTACAGAAACGCGCTTGGCAAATTTAACTCGCGCTTTGGTTGATTTCCAAAAAGCCACGCAAGCTTTTATCCTACTCTTACCATTTCAAAAAAGTGAAGATTTAAGCATTGCTGAAGCCATTAAACTCCATCTTAAAGATGTGAGCCAAATTATGTGTCTGGAAGATCCCCAGCTTCTCAAGGGTGTGTATCGCGGCGTAGAAATGACAATTGGAATGCGCCTGCACAGCTTAATTATGGCAGCAGCTGAAGGTTGTCGCTGTTTTGCTCTCAGTTACGATCCCAAGGTAAATCGCCTCATGGAAGAATTAGAAATGCCTGGTTGGGATTTAGCTAATTTACCAGATGATCCCAATTTAATTAGTCAGACTTGGATCGAGCATTACGCCAATGGCGATCCGCTTTCATCTGAGAAAATTCAGTCTTTGGTGGATCGAGCTTTGATGCATCGTGACGTGTTATCTGAAGCGTTGACAGAGCGGGGATTGGGGTATTTTTAAATTGTGTCACCATAGATATTAACTAGAAACTTGGTTAAATTATTTCCTATGGATAACTTAATTATTCTTAACGATGTAGCAATACCATCTGAACTATTAGTAGCAACTGATAAAGCTGTACAGGAGGGGAAAGCAAAAAATCGTAGCGAGTTTATTGCTAAAGCGTTACGTCGGGAATTAGAAGCGCTAAAACGAGCAAAAATTGATGCACAGTTAGCAGAGATGGTTAATGATGTAGATTATCAACAGGAAGTTTTACAAATGGAAGCGGAATTTGCAACTGCTCAATGGGAGGCTCTTAAATTAATGAAATCAGAAGAATGAAACGCGGTGATTTATATGATGCGCGTTTAGATCCAACCGAAGGTTCTGAACAGGGAGGAGTTCGTCCAGTAATTATTGTTAGTCGTGACGTAATTAATGCTAACAGCCCTGTAGTTTTAGCAGTTCCCTGTACGACTTATCGAAGCACAAAGCGAGTATTTCCAACTCAGGTATTAATTCAAGCACCCGATGGAGGATTAGATAAAGATTCTATTGCTATGGCGGATCAGGTGAGGGTTTTGTCGAAATCTCGTTTGTTGCGTCTGCGAGGGACTGTTTCTGATGAAGTCATCACAAAACTTAATCAGGCTTTGTTGATTGCGTTGGATTTACTGGGTCAATTAAATGACGAGGATGATGTTTAACAGTCCTGATAATTTGAGCGCTCGCACTAAAATTGAATAGTAATTGAGTGTGTAGCTGCAAACACAAAAATCATGACTCGTCGTCATCTTTTGCAAGAAGGGCAATCTTACACATTTCGCTCCTATTTTGAAATGCCTTATGAAGCTGACGAAATTTTAGCGGAATTGGGTTATGGTTTGTTAAAAACGCGAATGGAGTTACCACGCAGCGATCGCAATTTAGAGCGGTTGCCAGAATTACGACAGCGAATTGATGAATTTTTACTACAAGTGAGTTTGAGCAGCGAGACAGCAAGACGGGAAACACTTGTCGCACCTACATTGCTGGAAGTTGCTCGTTATTTACTTTTATGTCCATTTTGAGTGCCGACTATGCTGGCTATAAAGTTTCTGTTGAATAGTCAATTCATAGTCAAAGTCAGGAATTTACAGCTAAAAGCCGCTAGTCCTACAACTTCGACTATCGGCTGAAACCCTTACGCTGATTATTTTTTAAAAGTGGCTCAGGTCGGATTTGAACCAACGACCCCAGGCTTATGAGTCCCGTGCTCTAACCAACTGAGCTACTGAGCCTTGTTTTTTCACATTTCTAAATATAGCAGAAAAACTCAATCATTGCTAGTCTAGCTGGCAACTAATTTTTAGGACTTAGGCAAGTGGCACAATCAAGCTTAGGGTTGTCAATAGTCCAGAGTCAATAGTATTGACTGGGGACGCGGAAGGGGGGATGAAGAAGGCAGAGGGGCAAGGGAGCAGCACTTCTGATGCGTCCGCTACGCGTAGCTTGCTTCCCGTAGGGTACGACTACGCTCAGTGATCTGGGGGCAGAGGAACCTATATTGCCTTCTTGCCTTCTTGCCTTCTTGATAAATGACCAATGACCATTGACCATTGACCATTGACCAGAGAAACTAGATACGATTTGCCAGCAAGGTAATTGGGTTAACAGCACCCTTACCTGAGGGATGGATTTCAAAATGGCTGTGTGGACCAGTACTGAAACCAGTGCTACCCATAAGGGCAATTGTGTCTCCTTGATGGACTTGCTGACCAGGCTGCACTAGAATCTTGCTGTTATGACCATAGCGAGTCATACTGCCATCAGGATGGCGGATATCTACAAGATTGCCGTAGCCACCGTTGTTCCAGCCTGCTTTTTCGATCACACCGTCAGCTGAGGCGTAAACCGGCGTACCGGTGGAGTTAGCAACGTCAATTCCCTTGTGCATTCTTCCCCAGCGCCAACCATAGCCAGATGTCAGGACACCCTTGGCAGGCCAAATGTAAGCTACGGATGACGAAGATGGTGGGGGTATAGCTTCGTCAATTGGTTTGGGTAGATATTGATCCACTGCTGACAAAGCCGGTAAACCACTAGGAGAAACTGTAGTTCCCTGCATTTTGCCTAAGGAGTCAGAAGCATTGACACCTCTGGGAGGGGTGGCAATTCTTACAGCAGGTGTCTTGCGGCCAGGGGCTTGGTTGGAGAAGAACTCTGGATTGACTGGCTCGTTAGTAGGTTGAGTTGCACGGTATACAGGCTTGATTGGTTGGACTGTATAGTTAGTCGTGCCAATGGGTGCAGGTACAGGAATTTGCACCGAATTCCGTGGCGTAGTCGGGCTAGTTACCGCAAAATTACTCGGATTAAGAACGGGGACTGCCACCGCAGGATTATTATTTTCGTTGACTGCTGGTGTTACCACACCCGCTTGTTGGGCACGGTATTTTTCCCGCAATCGCTGAATTTCTGCTTGTAAGCTTTGGAGGCGCTCGTTACTTTTAGTGCTGGCTAGCTTCTGCGGTTTTTGATTGGACTGCATTTCCGTAAAAACCGTTGGCACCGGACTATCACCACCCATCCCATAAGAGTTAGCTGGGCTGGGGTTTGTTTTTGAGACTGCGGTGTTGGTCGGAATCTGGCTGTTCGCAGTTACTGCTGTTGGTACAGTGACACTGCTATTGTTGGCAACGACTGGTAACTGTGGTGTAGCAGGTACAGTAGGGTTGACAACAGCAGTGTTCACAGGGGATGGTGCTACTTTGGCAGTAACATTAGGCTGCTCTACAGTCGGGTTAATCGCTAACGTGGATTGGCTAGCATTGCTGCTCTCCACTCCAGCAGATGGGATAACCAATTTTTGACTGATTTGCAGTTGATTTGGATTGTTAAGATGATTTGCCTTAGCTAACTCAGAAACTGAAGTACCGTAATTGCTAGCGATCGCCGCTAGGGTATCTCCTGGCTTTACTTCGTAGCCCACACCAGCTGATGGCGCAGCAGCTTTGATTGGGGCTGGTACAGGTGTGACTACGGGCGCAGTAGTAGCTGTCGTAGCTGTATTAGCCGTAGTAGCTGGATTAGCTTTTGCCTGTTTTAGCTTAGATATCAGGCTAGCTTTGTTAGCATCAGTATTGGTTGGTGTTTGCTCTGTTGTAATCCTGCTTGTGTTGATTTGTGGCGCTTTTTCAACTACAGATGTGGTTTGAGCCAAACCAGTGTTAACTTGTGATGAATTTTGGGTCTCCTCAGACCGCAACTCCGCCAGACTTTGTTTTAAACGGTTCGATTTTTCTTGTAAGCGATTTAGAGCAAATTCTTGCTGCGCCTTCAATTGAGCAGTAACTTCACTTTCGGCAGCTTGATTTTCTGTTGCTGGTACTGTCACGGATGTAGTTGGTGAGTTAACTACACTATTAGCAATAGAAAGTTTCTGTACTTGTTTTAGTTTGTTGCCTGCTTGTAAGCGCTTTACTAATTCGGCCTGCTGATAGTAAGAACTTTTATAGGTTGTTGTGGCTTTGGCAGCTGATTGTGATGCTGGAACTGGCACAGACATTCCATTCGCTGCTAATTGCAATTTAGCTTCAAGCCCAGGCACTTGTGAAATTGCTGTTGGTTCCACGATGACGGGATTTTCCGGCACGCTCACGAATGAGACGGTTTGGGTATCCAGCTTTGCGGGAGCAAATTTCATCTCAGTGTCAGGAACAGCAGGAACTGTTGAGGCTGCCTTTTGGCTGCCTACAGGAGCCGCTGCTTGGGCTTGATCGCTTTGTCGAGTCACCAAAAGACTGGTTGCTCCCATTGAGATTGCCAAGCCAATCATGGCGGCTTGTGTGCGTGCCCGGTGGTTCACTCCAGAATTATTCATATTTGACTGTTCTACCGGGGCACCTTCACTGCTCTTGGAATTTTTCAGCACAGCCTTTACTCTCTTTTTCAATGCTCTTTTCAAAGACGACCTCCTATGATCACTAGCGCTTAACTGACCTCAATTGTTTTTTCAGTCTGATACTAGTCAATGATTTAGATCACATCTGAAGATTGATCAAGATCACACCCACCAGAGATACTTACGCAAGATTAACCTGCTTCTCTGATTTAGACAAGTTCACACCTGTTAGCAAAACTTAAAATTGCTGTGCTGACTTGTCCGTTCCATTCCTCACACCTGAGGATTTTTTGCTGCTTGCAGTTGTCTTTGTCGATATTGCTGAATTAGCTGGGACTGGACAAACATATAGACTTTGCCATCTCCACTGTTGCAATGCAGCAATTGATTCGCCACGACTTCTGAAAAAGCAAATCTCCTTGCTGTAGATATCTTCAAGAGATTTCTATCCAATCCGTCTACCCAACACGAGACTTTACGTTGATTATTCCCTAAAAGACAACCGTATTATCTCGCAGCTACTTTTGCGCTCCTTTCAATTATTCCTTGAGCCAAAAATGACTAAATGCCCTATAAGACTAGGTTTTACCCATTTTGTTCCCAAGTTTGGGGATAATTGAAATTCATCAAAAACTATCATTCAATTGGCGAATCGACCGGAATTTTAGATACAAATTTCTTATATAAGCTCACCTAAGTTTGTCAGTAATTTTTACCTTGCTTAGGAAAAGCTTACAGACTCCAGTATAACCATTCACATAATTTTGGCTGTAACAATCGATATATTTGCCCAAGTAATTAATTTCGGCAATTGAATCCCTGAATGGATAAGTGTTTTTACTTATTTTTCTTTCTCAAAAGTTTACTCGTTTTGCTTGTCATGGGGCATGGGGCATTGGGTGGGAAGCTTTTTTATATTCTCCCCACACTCCCTCATTCACCTTGCCTTTGTGCTCCAGAGATTCCTCGATTCATGGGGAGGTTTTTATTGTAAATAACCCAATTGGCGGCGGGCTTCAAATAAGCTGACTGCTACACTCACAGAAAGATTCAAGCTGCGAACATGAGGTTCAGTCATGGGAATGTAGAGAGTGGCATCACAAGCAGAGATAACTGTTGCCGGTAAGCCTGCGGTTTCACTCCCAAACAGCAGCCAGTCATCTGCTTGAAACTGAAATTGAGCATAATTAAAATTGCCCCGAACAGTAAAACCCAAGCATCTACCTCCACGTTGCTGATGCACGTCTTTAAACGCTTCTAGCGATTCATGATAGTTTAGCTTCACGTAAGGCCAGTAATCTAAACCAGCTCTTTTGAGGTAGCGATCGCTAATTTCAAACCCTAAAGGCCCTACCAAATGTAATTCTGTACCTGTAGCAGCACAAGTACGGGCAATATTGCCTGTATTCGGGGGAATGAGGGGATTTACTAAAACTACCTGGGGCATTTTTCAGTGGTTAGAATGTATTTTAAACAACAATGTATCACCTCGACACATTTTACCAATGGATATCAACTATCTATAGGTTTTGTTAATAATTATCAAGCTCTACCAAATGATTAGATTTTTAAAACAAAGAAAATTAACTCTCAAAATATTTTTTGAGAGTTTTGTTAACTCAGATCGGTGAATAATAATTTTTTGTTATTACAGCTATTAGCGCCTGACTAGGGGGTTTTTCATACCTCCAAAGCAATTTACCATTTGCCAGATATTCGCGTATGTAGTGCTACACCATTGAGGGGGAACACAATTTATCCTCTAATTCCAGCTCCCGTTCTTGAATGGCAATAATTGCTTGGGAGATAACGCGCCCTGAATCAACCCCGACTGAATGTAACTGTAACCACTGTTGGGCTTCATTTCCTTCGCGGAGAATTTTGTGTAAGGGAGAAAGGAAACAACTAAACCCTTGTTGTTTGGCGATCGCCCAAACTTCTTGGTACATTTGTTGAATCCAATCTCTGGCGATGATGGTTCTGCCATCTTGCCAATGCTGAAGCGGTGCATCCAGACTCGCCACGGCTGCTGCTGCTTCGTTGTTTGCAGTGATGGTGAGCAGTTCTTCAGGAGAAAAGATACTTTGGGTTAAGGGATCAATTTCTGGGTTGGCGATGATTTGCAACAACCGGGCTTCTAATAAGGCTGTAATTGCTAGTAGGGAAATTGGATCTGTGACTAAATCACAAATTCGCAATTCCAGCCGATTTAAGTCATAGGGACGGCGATCGCCATTGGGGCGTACTGATGCCCATAAATGCCGGACATTTTGCATTGTCCCAGCAGCTAGCTGTTGTTCTACCCATTGAATATGATGGGCGTGGCTCTCAAATAAAGGTACATGGGCTGGTGTGTGGGGAAATAGCCCCCAACGGGTAGAGTGATAGCCAGTGGCTTTACCATCCAGGAAAGGAGAGGACGCGCTCAGGGCGAGAAATAAGGGGGCTTCTGTGCGAATTACGCGACAAGCCCGCATTAATAGTTCTGGATCGCTGATACCGACGTTAATATGTACGCTAGCTGTGACTACTTTTGTGCCATAGGTTTGCTCGATGTAGTCGTGATAGGGATTTGTGGGATCGGAACGGAAGAAGCGATCGCTCCTACCCAAAGACAGAGTACTGCCGGGAATTAACGTATAATCACCCAATTGCTTAAGGTAATGGCGTAGTTGTTGCCGAGGACGCACTAATGCACACAATAGCCGCTCATAGCTGTGTAAGGGCTTGGTTATGTATTCCACGTTGCGGCTATCTGGCTCACGCACAAATCCGTCTAAAGCCTCAACAATTTTGTCAGAGAGACCGACAATTTCACCTTGAGGTGTGCCAGTATACATCTCAATTTCAAAGCCTTTTGATAAGCTCACTTTATTCTCCTCGGCTCTCCTAGCCTATAAATTGTAGCCAATAACACGATTTTCTGCATTGATGTTGGGGCTAAGTTCTCTTTGGGTATTTTCACCACAAACCAGTCACCATCAGCATTTCATTGGTTACTCACCAAATCAAGAATACTAAAGGCATAAACAATTTATGCCCTTAGTATTAGTGATTCATCATTAACCATTTTTAAATGATCCCAAAAGGCGATAGACCTAATTGGCAGCTTTAGGTAATCAGGAATGCTGCCAAAAAAATCACTTGAGAGCATCGGTATAATCGCCCCAATGAACCAAGAGATGGGATAAAGGTTATTTATTCAATAACCTGCATTTTCCGATAGAAAATGGCAGTATTAGTTGCAGTTAATTTTCCTGAGCGATCGCCTACAAGGGGTTAATACCAAATTTTGGATAGAGGCAAATAATCCCCTATTTTTTATCTTCCCATAAACTTATACCAATTTTCTATAAACTTACACTTAAATATCGTCAATCTCTAACTTGAAAATAGGGACTAGGGGCTAGGGGCTAGGGGCTAGGGAAGATTCTCTGACTTGGCGTTCTTGGCGTTCTTGGCGGTTCGTCTTTTCTTATTGATTTCAGTTTCCCCAGTTTTTCGCCTTGTTTTTGGAGGTGAAATCTGTTGTGAGATAAATTCATCCGGTGAATCACTCTGGTTGGCTATGTTGAGACGAAGAAACTGCGTCCACACTTCATTGCTAAGTAAATTTACAGCAGTACTGGGGTTATTTTTGGCGATCGCGCTGATAATTTGACGATATCCTTGTTGTAATGGCTCAATAAAAGCTGCTTCCTCTTCAACCTGACTGAGCAATAAAAACGCTGATTTCAAAATTGCTGAATCATCTCCTAAATTATTCGACCTTAAACTATGAATTACCACATTTAGCCATATTGGTAGCAGTTCCAGCCAGTTATTGTTGGCTATTTCTGTAAGTGCGATTTCTGCTTTACCCAGCACCCCCCACATACACAAAGATTCTACAGCTAATTGAGTATCACGATTTTCTAAAGCTTCCTGCCATAATTGTTGAGCATGATTTTGGCAACGATGAGATAAAAATTCATAGGCTTCCTGGACTTGCTGGGGTATTGTTACTTGATAAACTGACTCGCCTAATGGTATTTGGTAGCCGTTAACAGCAAGCCATTGATAGGAACCACAAAGATAAATTTGCCGATCAACTATTATCTCTTTAACAGGGTAATTCTCTAAGCAAAAAATCTGTATAGATGGTAAACCTTCAGGTGTTTTGATTGCTTGCAGTTTTTCTTTTATTTCTGATAAAATTACTTTATCTGCCTCTATACCATAGCCAATTAACATCCAAACACCGCGTTTGGCTAAGGTTTCTAATAAAGTTATCAATTCGTCGTTTATATTTAAATGATGTATCCAAGGACAATAAATAATTATCTGCTGTTTGGCTGCATTGATGATTTCTAAGAAGCTTTGATTAATTTGGCGATCGCGTAATTGAATTACTTGTTTTTGCTTACTACTTTCTAAAGCCTGTTGACGAAGCTTTTGCAGTTTGGCTTCTGTTTCGCTATTTTGATAATTTTGGGTGGATTCTCGGTCAAAATTTAGGCTTTCACTGGGTAGTTTACATACAGCATCTAAAGAAATTTTACCTTCAGATAGTAATATTTCCAGCCATTTTGAGTGTGAATCTAAAATCTGCTTTCCGCGTCGCAGTTGGATGCTCAATTTATCTGCTTTAGCATCAAAAATCAGAAATAGTGAGATTTTTCGCCAAATAGTTTGAGTAGAACCTATCACTCTAAAAGCTGTGACAATTTTTCCTACTTCTGGTACATGAAGTCCGACATCTGAAGCTTGCAGACTTTTTTGGATTTGCTCTAAGCTAACAGTAGAAATCTTATTATTTTGCTCATTAAGTTGCAAAACACTTGCCAAACTGGGTAGATTAATAACTACTTCATTTAATGGTTCAGCTTGAAAAGTTAGAGTTTCGCCTAAAGAATCTGTAATCGCGTGAATTTGGACAGCGTATGGTGGCTGGGGTACAGCACCTTTATCATAAAATAAGCGTCCTTGTTCGGTAACTGTAATTGGCGATTTCTGTGCGAGAGTTTGTAATTTCTGTAAATTTTTAATTGTACTTTGCACGAATACTGCATCTAATCCTAGTAGGGATGCTAATTCATTGGCTGTTGGTGGTGGTTCAAATTGAATTCCCGCACGAATAATAAATTCTTCCAGTACATTAAATGGACGGGGTTCTGTAATAGTAAGTTCTACAGTTGTTTGCTGCAAACTATAGCGTAATTGACGGGCTGCGACAACGGATAAATGAGAATTTTGCGTTTCAATTTCGGCTACTAGATTTTGGAGACTGTCATCAATTGGTTTAGCTGAAGATGCGAGAAACATCAATAAAACCTCCATGATGACTGACAATATTAGCAACCTCTGAGTACATATTACCGACTTTACCTGGTTGTTGGGTAAATAAATCGTGACAACCCACAATTACCAGTAATTCTTGAGCGCGAGAAAAAGCTACATTCACTCGTTCTGACTTTTTAGCAAATCCGACATCGCCTTTATTATTGTTGCGCACCATACTGACAATTACAACTGGGCGTTCCATACCTTGAAATCGGTCAACTGTACCAGTACGAATTTGCAAGGAAGGGAAAAGTTCTGATTGGAGACGTTCGTCAATTTTTCGCAGTTGCGCGCCATAAAATGTAATTACAGCTATTTCTTTTTTCGGTTCCCCACAAGCAACTTTTGCAGCCCAAGTATTTTCAAATTGCTGACAGAGGCGTTCAATGACATCAATTTCCTGAATATTATATAAAGACGTTCCTTCCCGCTGTTCTTGAAATTCACTTTCTTTGGGCATTTTCACCCAAATTAAATGGTGTTGTGGTTGAATAATTTCCCCGGCTAAATCATGGGCGCGTTTAATATCAGGGTGCAAAATTCCACATTCTAGTTTACCCTCATAAAATTGATTGATTGCGCCCATAATATCAGGGTGCATTCGATATTGGGTAGTTAGCATTTGTTTGATGCTTGGGTCTGCTTCTTCAAATTGACTTTTAAATAGTGATTCTTCTAAAAATTGCAATTCTTCTCTGCTACTGCCAATTTCTTGGACAACTTCTTCTAAAGTATTAGTATCTAGCATGGGTGGTAATTGGCGATGGTCACCGACCATAACTAATTTTTTACCCTTCAAGGCTGGGATGAGTAATTCTGGTGGCGTACACTTACTGACTTCATCAATGATGACAACATCAAAGTATTGAAATTCTTCAGAAAAATCTCTTCCGGCGGCTTGTACACAAGTGATACCAACGACGTTAGAATTATCTAAATAGATTTGTCTTAAATCATTGCGATCGCGTTCTGATGGGTTACGTACTTTTTCAATCCAATCTTGGATAAATCCTTGATATTTCTGGAGATGGGTTTCATCTTCAGTTAGTTGCTGTTCTCCCAAATCAAAATGAGATTTGATGGTGCGTAAAAATTCTAAATCGTATAAGTTATGAGGGGGAGATTTGGGCTTAAACTTATCAGGTAATATTTGCCATTCTCTATCCCACCATTGACGCTGTAATAATAAAGCATCTGATGGTTGGGGTTGATTTTTTTGCGCTAATTCAGCTAGTTTGTTTTTTAGGGTATCAAGCTGTTGCTGAAAAATTGCAGTTTCTGCTTCTAACCTTGATAGTTGTTCCTGGAGAGAACATTGGATATTTGTTAAAACAGCAAAAGGTTCTATTGATGTAATTAAAGTTTCTAGCTGACTGAGGTGATTTATCCAAGTATGCACAGATTTGGAAAATTCTTGAGGATGTTCCCAAATCTTGGCTTGGGTTGTGAGATATTGGTCAGCTAAAGTTCGCAGTTGATTGGGGACATTTGACTGTTGATTTAGTTCTTGCAAAATATTGATTGCTCTTTCTAGTTTTAGATTAGCATCTTGTCTAGCTATTTCTATCTGGTTTTGAGCATTTAATATTTGAGGTTGTGCAACTTCATTATTTTGAAGTTCATTTAATTGTGCTTGCAGATGTTGCAGTTGTTTTTCTGTTTCCGTTTTGACTTGAAAAACACACTGACGCGCATTTGCTAAGATAATTTCTATGAGTGCTTGGGTAATTCGGTTCAGAGTAGATGGGATATTATCTCCTTCCCATACAGCGCTATAAGTTTGTTGGATTCTGTGGAAAAAAATCTGCGTAGTTTCAACTAAAGTTTGGCGCTGATTGACTGGGAGATATTGATAGTTATTAAATTGTTGGTGAATTGCTTGCCATTGAGTGTAATCGCTTGTTTCTAATACTAGGGGAATTTGGCTAAAACTTTGCTGTAAAAAATAGCTAAAACTATGCTGTTTACCTTTTCTATCGGTAAAGTTACCCTCTATTTCATAAGATATGGCTTTTGTCAATAACTCCCAATCTGGTAGATTAACTATATAGTTAGCTGGCAACAGAGAGATTTTTAAAGACTTAGCCAGTATGATCAATTCTGGTGGTAATTGGAATAAATCTACTGTTAATGGTTGCGGGGTTTGGCGAGAATTAGCCAAAATTTCAGCCACGCGATTATTTGCTGTCGATTTCCATTCTTTCACAGCATTTATTACCACATCAATTTCTTGTTTGCGGTTTTCCCAAGTTTGGATTGTTTGTTGTAGACTTTGCTGTTTAGTAAAGAATTGCTGATGATTTTTTTCTAACTGCTGTAAATTATGAGAATGCTGTTTAAAAACCTCCACTGCGGCTGCAACTTCTAACATCGCTACAGTTGCACTTTGTGCATAAATTAATGCGGTTCTAAATTCAGGAATTCCCAACTCTACAGTATCTCGTAGCCAAACGGCTAACCCAAAAGCACCACATTGAGGACGAACTAAGCCAAGTGCATCGGTTAAGCTGATGGCTTTGCTAACATTAAGTAAAAAGGTTTTAACTAAATCGTTATTTTCTGTATATGGTTTAAGATGGGGTAAGAAATTTGTGATTTCTGGGGCTTCCCAATTGACAATATTTGGAGCTATAAGGAGATTTTCTAACCCAGATATCAAAGTTTCCACCTGACTTTTTTTGGCTAAGGCTTCCTGATAAAGTGCTTCTTGGTTTTTAGCATTAACCTCTAATTTTGGTAAGCGTTGATTTACTTCCTGTTGACTTTGTTGAAATTCTGACTCTGCTTGGAAGTAAGCATTAAATTTTTGTGCTGATGTAAGTAATTGACGATAAATTTCGACATTTTGACGGCGTTTGCTAAGATTGGTTTCGCAATCAGTCGCCGTATTTTCTAACCAAGTACCAATTACTTGGTCTTCTAAAAAAGGCTGTCCTTCTTCTCCAACTTTTTCCGCCCGTCCTTTGCGAATCGCTCGAATTACTGGGTTATGAACTAAGCGGCTGAGGGCGTTATCAACTGCTAAATTCGCTTGGGAAGCTATGAGAGTACGTCCACCTCTTAAGGCGATTTGATAGCAAATTTCCGCAATTACAGTAGTTTTACCTGTACCAGGTGGCCCTTGAATTAAAACCAAATCTTCGGCTGAAAGTACGGTTTCAACTGCTGCTTTTTGACCAGGGTTAGCAGATGATAATAGTAATGCTTCGGCTTCTAGATGCACAGTTTTTTGAATCGGTCTAGCTTGGGAAGCATCGAAGAGAAAATTGCCTAAATAAGGATTTTGGGTGCGTCCATTATTTAAATCATCTAAAGCTTTTTTCTTCCGCTGAATTTGTCTAATATCACCTAATGCTTCAAAACATAAAAATCCAGTGGTGGGAAGTTGATAACGTCCGCTGGTTATATACTCAGCTAAATCCCGTTCTAGGTTGACACTAATTGTGCCGCGTTTAGGGTCAACTTCTTCAATAGAACCTAGTAGCCTACCTTCTTGCCAATTTTTTCCTGTGGGTGCATTCTCAAATAGCTTTAAATCGTCGTTTCTGGCTTTTCTTACCCGTTGCCAAAAATTTTCTCCATCCAAAGGATTTTCAGGAGAACCGTCAATGGTTGCTGAGGTGAGATCAATTTCAAAACTGATTCGCCTTTTAAAATTGTGGTTTTGACTGGTGTAAGGAACACAGAATTGACGTGCTTGGGCAATTTTTTCTTCAATCTGCAAAAATGCTTTCCAAGCTTTGAGTTGTGCTTCTGTTGGGACATAGTCACCACAAACTGGCGCGTTAGCTATCAGTGTAAATACTGAAGAGGGAACGCCAATATGATGCTCATGGTTAGGCAAAAGCCGTAAGCGGAAAGGTACAGCATAGCCATCAGCTTGTCCCCGTGAGGGTGGGAGTAAGTAGACAGACAGTAGCTTTAAACCGTTGTCACTATTTGGTTGGACGGCAGCTTTAAATGCTAAGGTTTTTCCTAGCTTTTGGAGTCTGGTGGGTAATTTACTATCTTCTGAGTCTGTGGCGATAATCAATTCCCAAATTTCTTCTTTTGCCGCTTTACCTGCACCTTTGCGACGGATGTAAAATAGACAAGGCCTTTGTCCGACACATTCAAACATTAACTCGTGGGCGTATTCTCGGCGTTCCCCAAATTCGGGATATGCTGCCAGGGTGGATGCGTCTTCCAGATGGCGGATGACACTATCAACTGTCGAACCTACGAACATATACCCCCAATCTTCGGAGGCTTTTTTCATCCTTGATGCAGCAACTTTGCTGGTTGCTGGTTTGCTGGCTGGTGGTTTGGCGACTTTACGAACTCGTTCCGCCTCGAATTCAGAGATGCTACTACTGGGGCTTGTGGCTGTAATGTTGAGTTGAGAGCAAATTGCTAGTAGCTTTTTGCTATCTACTTTTAATTCGCTTGATAGTTCGTAGATTCTGATTTTGGGTTTGTTCATCCAGCAACTTGGGTTACTTGCGCGTAAGTCCTAATTATAAAATTCTCACGCAAAGGCGCAAAGGCGCAAAGCAAGATTTAGAGTTGATATTGTCGGTAGACTTCGCTAGCAGCGCGATGTAGTAGTGAGTGTCGCCAGACGAGGGAGTTTAAGTCATCGGCGTAACCGCCACCTATAACGCAGGCGACTGGGTAACCGGCGCTGACACAGGTGCTAAGAACTTGCATTTCGCGACGGAAAATGCCAGTGTCGGTTAATGCTAATTTTCCCAGGCGATCGCCTACATGGGGATCTACTCCGGCATCATAAAAAACTATATCTGGTTTTAGTTGAGATAATAAATCGGGTAGGTAGTTGGCTAAGGTTTGCAAATAGGCATCATCTTCCATTCCTACTGGTAGGGGAACATCCAAATCACTGTTCTGCTTTGTACCGGGAAAATTGACTTCGCAATGCATCGAAAAGGTAAATACGCTGTCGTCGTCTTGGAAAATAAACGCTGTACCATCGCCTTGGTGGACATCTAAATCCACAATTAAGATTTTTTGCACAAGTCCGAATTTTTGTAACACGCGAGATGCAACTGCTAAATCGTTGAAAATACAAAAACCAGATCCATAACTAGGAAAGGCATGGTGCGTTCCACCCGCAGTATTGCAAGCTAAACCTTGAGTTAGTGCTAGTTGGGCAGTGAGTATTGTACCACCAACCGCTACACAGGTACGATTCGCCAGGGCTGGACTCCAAGGTAACCCGATGCGTCGTTGTGCTTTCGCATCCAAGGTTCCCTGACAGTAAGCTTGAACGTAGTCGCTAGTGTGAACCAACTCTATCAATTCTGGAGCCGGAGATTGAGGAGTATGACATTGTTCCACCACCCCATCAGCTAACAGCAATTCGTATAATTTTTGGAACTTCGACATCGGGAAGCGATGTCCTGGAGGTAGCGGCGCAATGTAATCTGGGTGATAAATAATTGGTAAGTCCATAGTCAATAGTCAATAGTCATTTGATTATTTCCCCGCGTCACCGCGTCACTTCGTCCCTGTGTCTCCTCATCCCCGCGATATCTTCGATAAATGTTTACACTAAAAGTGACAAAGAAAACATAGCCATCAAGTCCCAGTGCTTGTTTTGTAGTCTATGATGCAAGTAAAAACCCTGTGGCAATCAGGTAGTGGCAATCCTGATAATCCGCAAAACCTAGCTACCATTCGTCAATGGTGGGAAAGCCTTAATAGTAAACAAGTTACATGGCAACACAGAATAATTACTGAAAATAAAGAAGTTGAGCAACTCGACTGGGAAGCAAAACGGTTTGATGAAAATTTTGCGATCGCAAATCCAGAAATTCGTGGTATTACTCTCTATTGGCGGAAACCTGATTCCCCTGAGGAACGGAACACTACGCCCTACAAACTAATACTTGATAGTCTCCGCCAATATTTATATATTTTCCCCCAGTCACAAAAAGAACTAGTTATCAGAGTAGGTTTAGAGACAATTACCTATCAAACAATTTCGCTCACAAATCCCCAATA
The DNA here is from genome assembly GCF_002368195.1 of Calothrix sp. NIES-2100. Classification (GTDB taxonomy): domain Bacteria; phylum Cyanobacteriota; class Cyanobacteriia; order Cyanobacteriales; family Nostocaceae; genus Aulosira. The sequence goes on from NZ_AP018178.1 coordinate 6,883,870, forward strand.
TTTATATAATCCATCTGCTGAAAACTACATCCTCACTTTACAGGATGCGACGCAACAGTTGGAGGTAAAAGTTACTATGAGTCCAGAAAATCTTAAACAGTTACTTCGGCAACTTACAAGGTAAAATTTACCAGGAGTGAGTTACCCTCACTCAGTACCCTAATCTTAAATATCTAATTTAAACTTGATCATGATGGATTGGATTCTGCCGATTGTATTTATTCTAGCTGGCTTACTATCTGGAATAATTGCGGAAAAATTTCTTTTCAAGAAGTTGAAAATATTTGTTATCAAGACAAAACTTCCTGGAAGTGAAATTATATTTTCCTCCCTGCATCGCATGACCTTTATTTGGTTTGTGCTTGCAGGATTTTTGGCAGCAATTCTGAGTGCGCCAATCAAGCCAGATGTTGCTAACTTACTGCAAAAAATCGTTACGATAATTGTACTATACTCAGTGACGCTAGTTTTGGGGCGATTGACTGCTGGTTTTGTGAATTTATTCACCCACAGAACCGAAGGTGTTTCAGCATCACTAGTGTCTAATATCGCAAAGGTTTCTGTCTTAGTTCTAGGGTCATTAATTTTATTACAAACAGTAGGTGTAGAAATTACACCAATAGTCACAACATTAGGTATTAGTGGTTTGGCAGTTGGTTTAGCACTCAAAGATACTTTAGAAAATTTGTTTTCTGGTTTTTATTTATTGATTTCCAAGCAAGTCAGAACCGGAGATTATGTAAAACTAGAAGATAGCCATGAAGGATATGTAATAGATATTTCTTGGCGAAATACAACGATTAGAGAGCTTTCTAATAACGTCATAATTGTACCCAATATTAAATTAGGCTCGGCAATTTTTATTAATTATCATTTGCCAGTCAAAGAAATTACATTAACACTTAATGTTGGTGTTGATTATGATAGCGATTTAGAACATGTAGAAAAAGTCACTGTTCAAGTGGCTAAAGAAGTGATGCAAGAAATAGCACCAGACTTAATCGCCAATGAACCTTACATCAGGTTTAACAAATTTAGTGATTTCAGTATAGATTTTACTTTATATATGCGCGTCAATGAGTTTTTTGACCAGCGCATTGGCAAACATTTATTTATTAAGAAGTTGCACAAGCGCTATCAAGAAGAAGGAATTAAAATACCTTTTCCAACTAGAGAATTATATATGCAAGAAAATTCTGCAAGAATCGAACGCTAAAAATACGTGAGTTCGACAAATCTAAAGAACTCCTCTCCAAACCTCTCCCCGCAACGGGGAGAGGCTTAAAAACCTTGTTATTGCTTACCAAGTTGTAGATTTTTTGCCCTTTCCTTTGTAGGGAAGGGGTTTGGGTGAGGTTCCGTCGAACTCACGCTAAAAATGTTAAAAAAATGATTTGGTTTTGTGGATTGTCGTCACGTCAATAGTTAAGGGCGGGGAAACCCCACCCCTAAAGAACGAAATTCTTTGTGTGTACACAATAGCCGCATCAAAGAGGAGTTCGTTTAATTATTATTTTCTACCTGGAGTTCGTCCCCCTTCATCGTTGCTACCACCGTGAGGATGAGAATTACCGGGGTCGCATCCTTCCGCACCATTACCTATTCCTTGGTTACAATGACGGCGTGGTTTTTTATTTTCTACCTCAATTTCACCCTGGTCGAGAACTTCAGAACGCTGGATTTTTTCTACAGCATACTTAGAGGATATATCTGCCACTTCACCAGTACTGACTAATGATTTGTATATCAAAGCAGTAACTTCAGCTCTGGTTGCTACTTTATCAGCATTTAGGGTTTGGACATCAGGATAATTGACGACAATACCCCGTTGTGTGAGTGCTGCGATCGCACTGCGCACATCGCTACGAATTGAAGTAATATCGGTGTAGGCTGCTAAAATCGTTTCGGTAGAACCGCTAAATGTGTAGTTTAGCCCTCTAGCGATGGTTAGCAAAACTTCTAGGCGAGAAAGACTTTGCGCCGGATTGAATTGACTACCGGAAACAGCTAAAAAGCCTGTGGAATAAGCTTCGCGGATAGCATTATAAGCCCAGTGCTTGGTAGAAACATCCCTAAAACTGATGGGATTGCGAACTTGTACCTTGTCAAAAGCCTGACTCAGCATCGCCGCAAATTGGGCGCGAGTCAATTGTTCATCTGGACGGAAACTACCATCGGGAAAACCTTGGATAATTTGTAAGGCTGCTAATTCTGCAATAAAATCTTTAGCCCAGTGGTTTTCTGATACATCGTCAAACTTGATTGGAACACTACTATCTACACCAAACTTTCGATACATCATCATCATCTGGCTGACATTGTAGACAGAACTACTGTCATCGCTAACCTGAATTAAATCTACCAATTCACCAGGCCTAGCCTTCAAAGCGGAAGCCAAATTATAGCTAAAAGCATTTATTGATTGGCGCACCAAAGTATACTCACCTTGACTAAAAGAAGTAGGATAAACGCTGGTGGCTGGAACTGCTGACCAACCCTGAACTTGGAATTGGCTAACATTGAGGGACTGGGAACTACTTAGGAAACTAACACGTTCGTCGCTAACTTGGGTGAAGTAGTCGTAAGTGGTAGTACCTGCGTCAATTTTGCCGTCGGAGTTCGCATCAACACCATACACAGTGCGCACAACTTGATATTCACTGGGGTTCTCAGACAAGATTAAGTTGACTGCGGTGTTTGCTGTCAAACATTCAAATTCGCTGTAGCCAATAAAGCGGTTTTGAGTATCATACAACCGCACGACCACGCGATCGCCTGCTCTTAAGCCCTTCACAAATTTGGCTTTTTGTTTAATCTTGTACTTGTAATCGCCTAAAAACCTTTCTTTTAAATAACCTTTGCCACGTTTACCCTTAACAGAAACGCGGGTAATTACTTCCGAAAAATTGCCAGCAGGTTGCAAAATAGCAAGAGTAAAATTAGTTGCTTTACCCTTTACGGAATTACTACTACTAGTTACCTGGTTGCGACGTTCTGTGGTCAAAGTTCGTCGCCGAATAGTTCTGTTACTGGTCGTTTCTACTTCTTCGCGAGTGGATTCATTAGCTAAAAGTTGTTGACTCGGGGAATTTCCGATTGTTGGTGCAACGTTGGTAGAAGACCCTGAAGCCTTGTAGGCATAAGCTGTTGGCGAAAACATTGCTATAAAGGTAGCAGCCACAACAACCTTGCTGAAGTAAGCTAAGTAACTCTGATTTATATGTTTCATCTCAGTCCATACCGATGGGCTATTAGGTCAAGGGAAATTTATCTTCCCTTGGACTATTAATCCCGTAATTTTGATGAAACTAACATCGATAATTTATACTCTTGTGGATAAAAACCACACTTCTTGTAAAGTAATATTACTGCTTACTCTAGAGCAAAACTTCTGACTTCATCCACGCTTAAGCTAAGTGTGTTGGCAACCTGCTCCAAACTTAAGCCCAACTCCAATAATTTAGGTATTGCATCCAGTCGCGCTTGTTCGGCGGCTTGTCTTGCTTGTTCCGTTTCTTTGTGACTCAAGAGTGTTTTCTCGGTTGGGGGATGATAAAATCGCAATTCTCTCAGGTCTAAACCTGATACACCATAAATTAAATAATCCCGTGCTGGGTCGCTCTCTGCCATCGGTTTACCGTCAGAGTCTGGGTAGACAATCTCGGTCTTGAGTTGGTTGGAAGCAAGGGTCATAAGCAATTCAAAACTCAAAATTGCAGTCAGGACTTTATTCCTTGACTTTTTGACTAAAGTCAGAACTACGAATCCCGCAAGTTTAAAAATAACATTTTGTCCAGAACGCTTTCAGCTAAGAGATACTACTATAAAAACAATACTTTAGGAATCTTAATAATGAATTTAACGACCCAGCAGTTACCTTCAGTGGTTTTAGAAAAATACTTTTGGACTTGGCAGGGCTATAAAATTCAGTACACTGTCATGGGTACAGGTCGCCCCCTGGTACTAGTTCATGGGTTTGGCGCTTCTATTGGACACTGGCGCAAAAATATCCCAGTTTTAGCAAATGCTGGTTATCAAGTCTTCGCTGTCGATTTGTTGGGTTTTGGTGGTTCTGAGAAAGCACCCATTAATTACAGCTTGGAAGTGTGGGTAGAACTCCTCAAAGATTTTTGGACAGCACACATCAAAGAACCTGCCGTATTTATCGGTAATTCCATTGGTGCATTAATTAGCTTAATGGTACTGGCAGAACATCCAGAAATTGCCGCAGGTGGTGTTTTAATTAACTCGGCTGGTGGTTTGAGTCATCGTCCCCATGAATTGAACCCACCGTTACGGGTGGTGATGGCAGCTTTTAATAGAGTAGTGCGATCGCCGATTACAGGCAAATTTGTCTTTAACCGCATTCGTCAAAAAGCCCAAATTCGCCGCACTCTTTACCAGGTGTACCGCAACCGGGAAGCTGTCACTGATGAATTAGTCGATATCCTTTATACCCCAGCTTGTGACCCAGGTGCGCAACAAGTGTTTGCATCTATTCTCACAGCTCCTGCTGGCCCTACTCCTGGGGAACTTTTGCCCAAGGTAGAACGTCCTTTATTAGTAATTTGGGGTGCTGATGACCCTTGGACACCAATTACGGGAGCAAAGATTTACGAAGAAGCGCGTGAGAATGGCAAAGCAATCAAGATTATCCCCATTCCCAACGCTGGTCATTGTCCCCATGATGAAGTTCCAGATGTTGTCAATTCCCAAATTGTGGATTGGCTAGCGCAAAGGTGATGATTTCGCGCATAGATATCTAAAAGATGTCTATGCGTCTTTGTGCAAGTAAGTCTTAACTTTTTCCCAATCCACATTGACCAAAGAAGTCTGAAGTTTCACCGATAAACAATAACTTCAGCCTTCATTTGCCAAATTCAAAGAGTGTGGTAATTTTCTATGGGACTTGATGTGCGCAATGGATATCAAGGGGATATCCCCTTTAGTAAATATCCAGATTTTTCTCAACAAGGCTATCAAGTTATCCAAGAATTAGGACGCAACAGCGAAGCAGGACGCACTACTTATCTGGCTCAGGCGCTGAAGACTGACCAAAGAGTAGTAATTAAAGAGTTTCGGTTTGCCAATGCGATTCCTGATTTGTCTGGGTTGAAGGCTTATGAACGGGAAATTCAAATTCTGCAACAATTAAATCATTCCCGCATTCCCCGCTATGTCGATGCTTTTGAAACATCAGCGGGTTTTTATATGTTGCAGGAATATAAAAACGCTCCATCTTTAGGATTAAAACGCAACTTTGAGCCTGAAGAAGTTAAGCAAATTGCTATTTCTATATTAGAGATTTTGATTTATCTCCAACAGCAAGTTGACCCAATTATTCATCGAGATATCAAACCGGAAAATCTTTTAGTTGATGAGCAACTCAACGCTTATTTAGTAGATTTTGGTTTGGCTCAACATAAAGGTGCAAAAATGACCCTCAGCAGTTTGGCAGCAGGAACACCAGGTTTTATGCCACCAGAAGAACATTTTGGTTATCCTCTGACCGAAGCATCAGATTTATATAGTTTAGGAGCCACATTAATTTGCTTACTCACTCGTACCCGTTCTGGAGATATTAATAAGTTAATTGATGCTAAATATCGCTTAAATTTTCAGCAAAAATTATCGCCCCAAATCAGCCCATACTTTAAAGCATGGTTGATGAAAATGGTGGCACAAAAACGCCAGCACCGCTATGCTAATGCAGCAGTCGCCTTAGCAGCATTGAAACCTATTGCAGTTATTAGTAATGACACTGGTTTAGAAACTTTATTTGCTGCTGTCAAAAGTAGAAGAAAAAGTTTTGTATTCGGGCTAGCTACTATTGGTACGTTGGCGATAGCCGGGAAAATTTTCATGATTGCTCAATCAGCAGCAATCAATAAACAAGTGCTAGAAGCTAGCGAAAGTCAAAACTTAAAGCCAAACTTCCATCGTCTAGATAAAAATAGACATTAAATTAATTAGCTTGCTGATGGTTTGCTCCTGCGTAGCCCGTCATAGACATCGCGCGCTGTCATCTTCAGTATAAATGTAGACTAGAAAGCAAGCAATCCCCATTTACAGCGCTTTACATCTTCATAAACCACCGTAGGGGCACAACATTGTTGTGCCCTTAAAAGAATTTACTACTCAAAGCGTGTATTTCACGACAATGAACAGCTTTATCACAACGCGATTTTAGTTCCGAACTCCAAGTTTCTGCTTTTGAACTCGGAGTTTTCTGTTCGGAACGCAAAGTTTTCTATTTGGAACTCCGAGTTTCTGCTTTTGAACTCGGAGTTTTCTGTTCGGAACTCGGAGTTTTCTGTTCGGAACGCGAAGTTTTCTATTTGGAACCCGGAGTTTCCTGTTCTGAACCTGTAGTTTTCTATTTGGAACTCGGAGTTTTCTGTTCGGAACTCGGAGTTTCCTGTTCTGAAGTCGGAGTTTTCTGTTCTGAACTCTAATACTGAATAAAATTTAATGATTGGGTGTCATTGATTGTCGTTAAGTCGGGGTAAATACCGCCCCTACGGCGGATTTATCAGAGTTTTTGGTCAAATTGGTCTAATTTTTTAACTCAAGGCTATTCAGTACGACCTTTTATCTGGGAAAATGCCCTAAATTTATTTATAGGGTGTCTCCGTGTCTCTCACTCTCCGTGTCTCCTTGTCCTCTGGAAGTTCCTAATTTTGATAGTGCTGTGAAAAAAATCCTGATTTTATCAGCAAATCCCAAGAATACAGACAAACTACGCCTCGATGAAGAAGTGCGGGAAATTCAGGCTGGGTTGGAACGCGCCAGAAGTCGAGATCAGTTTGAAATTATCACAAAATGGGCAGTGCGGACTGATGATTTACGCCGTGCGCTTTTGGATCATGAACCGGAGATTTTGCATTTTTCTGGGCATGGGGCGGGAAATCAAGGTTTGGCTTTGGAAAATAATGCCGGAAATATGCAACTGGTGGGTACAGATGCACTGGCAAGGTTATTTAAATTATTTAAAAATCAGATTGAATGTGTGTTACTGAATGCTTGTTATAGCGAAGTTCAAGCGGAAGCCATTCATCAACATATTGATTGCGTCGTGGGGATGAATCAAGCAATTGGCGATCGCGCGGCCATTAAATTTGCTGTAGGCTTTTATGATGCACTAGGCGCAGATAGAACTTATGAGGAAGCTTATGAGTTTGGTTGTATTGCCATTGATTTAGAAAGTATTCCTGAATCGGCAACACCAGTCTTAAAAAGTCGGAATATCTTCAAAGATAGCCCAGGGATGCCAAAGCAATCCCAACTCGAATCAATTCCCCCAGAATCGACACCAAAAACAGTCATCTCTTTAGAAAATCCCGAAGGGCAAGTACCTCTCGATTCTGCTTTTTATATTGAGCGTCCCCCAATTGAAATAGACTGTTATGAAACTATTCTCAAACCAGGTGCATTAATTCGGATTAAAGCACCTCGGCAGATGGGCAAAACATCTTTAATGACGCGGATTCTCAGTCATGCTCATCAACATGGTTATCAAACTGCATCTTTGAACTTTCAATCAGCCGATGCCGAATTTCTCAACAGCTTGGATTTATTTTTACAGTGGTTTTGTGCCAGTATTACTAACGAATTAAATTTACCAGATAAACTCGGTGATTATTGGCAGGGCGTTTTAGGTAGTAAGAATAAGTGTACAAATTACTTTCAACGCTATTTGTTACCTGCAATTAATAGTCCCATTGCTTTAGGTTTAGATGAAGTAGATGAAGTCTTCAAACATCCGGTAATTGCTGCCGATTTCTTTGGATTGCTGCGGGCTTGGCATGAACGTTCAAAAAATGAAGTAGTCTGGAAAAAGCTCAGATTAGTGATTGCTCATTCTAAAGAAGTTTATATTCCTTTGAATATCAATCAGTCGCCTTTTAATGTGGGTTTACCAATTGAATTACCTGATTTAAATCACACACAAGTACAAGATTTAGTCAAGCGTCACGGTATAACTTGGTCTGATTCACAAATAAAGGAGTTAAGAAAGCTGGTGGACGGTCATCCTTATTTAGTTAGGGTGGCGCTTTATGAAATTGCCCGTGGTAGAATAACTTTCCCCAAACTACAGCAAATTGCAGCCACAGAAGAAGGCCCTTATAGCGATCATTTGCGCCGTCATTGGCTAAATTTGCAGACAGATGCAGAATTATTAGCCGCAATTAAACAAGTGGTAACAGCAGATTCTCCTGTGGATGTGGGAGCAGAAGCAGCCTTTAAACTCCGCAGTATGGGGCTAGTGAAATTTCAGGGGAATGATGTGATACCTTTGTGTGATTTATATAGACAATATTTTGGCGTAGGCGTAGCCCGCCGCAAGGCATCGCCTGAGAATTAAGTAAGTGAGTGTGTATATTTATGGTTCAGGTTATTCAAGGAAAAGATGTCAGCCTTAATCAACTGATTGAGCAATTTGGTTTGGAACGTATTGATGATGAAAACTTCTTCCGTGAGTGGCGGGATAATTTACCAGAACTCAATGAGTTAGAAAAGCAAAATATTGAAGAAATCAAAACCGAATATCAGCATTTATCTCGATATCCCATTTTAGAACCTGTAGTCAAAATGGTGATACTTTCTCCACTATTGCGTCTAGCAGGTTTTTATCAACCACCTTTTTACATTGCTGCTGAGGAAGAAGTGGAAATTTCTTCTGAAGATGAAGGCACAATCATTCGAGGGCGCATTGATATATTGGTATTTCATCCACCATTCTGGGTGCTGGTAATTGAGGCAAAAAGAGCGCAGTATTCTTTAGCTGTTGCCATTCCCCAAGCATTAGCTTATATGTTAGCTGATACCAATCCAGAAAAACCTGTTTTTGGCTTTGTCACTAACGGTAATGAATTTAGATTTATCAAACTGATAAAAACTGAAACTCCTCAATACGCGCTATCCGATTTATTCGCTTTAGATAGTCGGGATGACCTTTACACTGTCATCAAAATATTAAAACTCCTAGCTGATTTAATGCGTAATTCGTAGGCATAGGTGGGCTAACCTACATCATTTACCAGACAGTCAACAGTCAACAGTCAACAGTCAACAGTCAACCATCCCTTATGACAAAGTACCAGTATCAAGTCGGGGGTAGTTTGCCCCAAGATGCGCCAACTTATGTCAGACGGCAAGCTGACGATGACATCTATGCAGGCTTGACGCAGGGTGAGTTTTGTTACGTCCTCAATTCGCGGCAGATGGGCAAGTCTAGTTTGCGGGTGCAGGTGATGCAACGCTTACAGGATGAGGGTTTTGCCTGTGCGAATATTGATATTACTGCGATCGGCACGGCAGATATTACCCCAGAACAGTGGTATGCGGGGGTGATTGATACCCTGGTGGGGAGTTTGAATCTTTATACCAGTTTTGATTTAGATACTTGGTGGACTGAGAATGGTTTGCTGTCGCCGGTGCAGCGTTTGAGTAAGTTTCTGGAAACGGTTTTACTCAAAACAATTACCGAAAAGATTGTGATTTTTATTGACGAAATTGACAGTATTCTCAGTCTTTCGTTCAACTTAGATGACTTTTTTGCAGTGATTCGCGATTGCTATAACCGCAGGGCTACCCATGCTGATTATAATCGCCTGACTTTTGCTTTGATTGGGGTGTCTACCCCCTCAGACCTGATTCAAGATAAACGTCGCACTCCTTTTAATATTGGGCGGGCAATTGATTTGACTGGCTTTCGACTGGATGAGGCGGAACCTTTGGCGCGGGGTTTGGCGGCAGTGGGCGATGCTGGGGAGTTGATGCGGGTAGTGTTGGAGTGGACGGGGGGACAGCCGTTTTTGACGCAGAAGGTTTGTAAGTTGGTGGTGGGGGAAGGGGGAAGGGGGAATGGGGAAGGGGGACAAGGGGGACAAGGGGACAGGCTTCGACTTCGCTCAGCCTTCGGGGGACAGGGGGGACAAGGGGGACAAGAATCTAAAATCGAAAATCTGAAATCCGAAGTTGAGGGGTGGGTGGAGGATTTGGTGAGGAGGCGGATTATTGAGAATTGGGAGGCGCAGGATGAGCCGGAGCATTTGAAGACGATTCGGGACAGGATTATGGCGAGGGGGGAAGAGAAGACTGGGCGATTGTTGGCGTTGTGTCAGCAGATTTCGCAGCAGGGAGAGATTGCGGCTGATGATAGTGCTGAACAAACTGAGTTGCGGTTAACGGGATTGGTGGTGAAGCGGGATGGAAAGCTGCGAATTTATAACCGGATTTATGCTGAGGTGTTTAAGCAGGAATGGAGTGAAAAGCTTTTGGCAAAGCTGCGCCCATATTCTGATGGTTTTAATGCTTGGGTGGAGTCACAACAACAAGATGAGTCGCGGTTGTTGCGGGGTAAGACTTTGCAGGATGCTCAAGAATGGGCGACGGGTAAAAGTTTAAGCGATTTGGATTATCGGTTTTTGGCTGCTAGTCAGGAATTAGAAAAGCGCGATGTGCAAAGGCGGTTGGAAGCCGAAGAACAGGCGAAGCAAGTTTTGGCAGAGGCGAACCGCAAAGCTAATCGGCGGATTCAGGTTGGTGCTGTGGTGCTGGGTTTGGCAGTGGTGGGGGCTGTTGCATCGTTAATGTTCGCTCAATATCAACGGGGACAAGCACGAATAGCTACGACAGAAACGGATAACGCCAAGACAGAATTAAATCAGGCGAAGCAAGAAACTGAAGTAATTAAGCAAGATAATCAACGGATATCAGCAGAGAATCAAAAAATATCCAGCGACAATAAAAAGATATCGGCACAAGCAGAACAGGCAAAACGGAATCTGAATAATACTGAACTAAACCTGAAGGCTGCAAATGCCAAGGTGAATCAGGCACAGCAAAAAGTGACAGCAGCGGAAGGCAAAGTGGAAGCAGCTAACAATCAGGTTAGGCAAGCTGAGGCACAGGCAAAGCAAGCAGTTCAACAACGACAAACAGCACAACAGCAGCGTGAAGAAGCTGTTGCAGGTTTAAATCGGGCTAGGGAAGAACAACAGCAGGCGCAACAAGAATTACAAAAAGCTCAAATTGATCTGAATGCAGCCGTTAATGCCCGCGCAAAGGCTGATGAAGAGCGAAAAATTGCTTTAAAGGGTACGCAATTAGAACAAGCTGGAACAAATGCGTTGCGAGTTTTTGCACCATCAAAGGAAATAGAGGGGCTACTGTTAGCAGTGCAGACTGCAGAAGAACTAAAAACTCTTGTAAAGGATAAAAAATCTTTAGCAGATTATCCTGCTTATAGCCCTTTGTTTAGTTTACAAACCATTTTGTTAAATATTCGTGAACAAAATCGCTTGGAAACACATAGCGCATCGGTCAACAGCGTCGTCTTCAGCCCCGATGGCAAAACTTTAGCTTCCGCCAGTACTGACAACACCATTAAATTGTGGAATCTGGACACAGGCAGAGTAATTTCTACCCTGACTGGGCATAGCAATGGGATCTACAGCATCGTCTTCAGCCCCGATGGAAGAACTTTAGCTTCCGCTAGTCGTAACAACACCATCAACTTGTGGAATCGGGATACAGGCAGAGTAATTTCTACCCTAACTGGGCATAGCAATGGGGTCTACAGTATCGTCTTCAGCCCTGATGGAAGAACTCTAGCTTCCGCTAGTCGTGACAAGACCATCAAATTGTGGAATCGGGACACAGGCAGAGTAATTTCCACCCTAACTGGGCATAGCGATGTGGTCTACAGTATCGTCTTCAGCCCTGATGGCAAAACTTTAGCTTCCGCTAGTCGTGACAAGACCATCAAATTGTGGAATCGGGACACAGGCAGAGTAATTTCCACCCTAACTGGGCATAGTAATGCGGTCGTCAGCGTCGTCTTCAGCCCCGATGGTAAAACTTTAGCTTCCGCCAGTTATGACAACACGATCAAATTGTGGAATCAGGAAACGGGCAAAGTAATTTCCACCCTCAGTGGTCATACCGATGCGGTCAACAGCGTCGTCTTTAGCCCCGATGGTAAAACTTTAGCTTCCGCCAGTGCTGATAAAACTATCAAATTGTGGAATCGGGAAACGGGCAAAGTAATTTCCACCCTCAGTGGTCATACCGATGCGGTCAACAGCGTCGTCTCCAGCCCCAATGGCAAAACCTTAGCTTCCGCCAGTGCTGATAAAACTATCAAATTATGGAATTGGGAAACGGGTAAAGTAATTTCCACCCTCAGTGGTCATAGCATTGCGGTCATCAGCATTGTCTTCAGCCCCAATGGCAAAACCTTAGCTTCCGCCAGTGCTGATAAAACTATCAAATTGTGGAATCGGGACACAGGCAGAGTAATTTCTACCCTGACTGGGCATAGCGATGTGGTCAACAGCGTCGTCTTCAGCCCCGATGGAAGAACTTTAGCTTCCGCTAGTCATGACAAGACCATCAAATTGTGGAATCGGGACACAGGCAGAGTAATTTCTACTCTGACTGGGCATAGCGATGTGGTCAACAGCGTCGTCTTCAGCCCCGATGGAAGAACTTTAGCTTCCGCTAGTCATGACAAGACCATCAAATTGTGGAATTGGGACACAGGCAAAGTAATTTCCACCCTGACTGGGCATAGCGATGTGGTCAACAGCGTTGTCTTCAGCCCCGATGGCAAAACTTTAGCTTCCGCCAGTTATGACAACACGATCAAATTGTGGAATCGGGAGACCGGCAAAGAAATTTCCACCCTGAATGGGCATAGCGAAGCTGTCTACAGCGTCGTCTTCAGCCCCGATGGAAGAACTTTAGCTTCCGCTAATTATGACAAGACCATCAAATTGTGGAATCGGGACACAGGCAAAGTAATTTCTACCCTGACTGGGCATAGCGATGTGGTCAACAGCGTCGTCTTCAGCCCCGATGGCAAAACTTTAGCTTCCGCCAGTTATGACAACACGATCAAATTGTGGAATCGGGAGACCGGCAAAGAAATTTCCACCCTGAATGGGCATAGCGAAGCTATCTACAGCGTCGTCTTCAGCCCCGATGGCAAAACTTTAGCTTCCGCCAGTTATGACAACACGATCAAATTGTGGAATCTGAGTCTTGATGATTTATTAGCGCAGGGTTGCAGTTGGCTGAAGGGTTATTTGGTTAGTCATCCTGATAAGGCGGAGGTGTGTGAGGGGAGGTAGGGGGATGAAAGGACAGGGGGGACAAGGGGGACAAGGGGGACAAGGGGGATGGGGGGGCGATCATGTTCTATGAAAATCAGTATAAATGTAGAGTAGAAGGGGAGCGATGTCTACGACGGGCTACGCCTACGCAATTTAAAGCACGGTATTGCTTCATAAACCACGGTAGGGGCACAACAATGTTGTGCCCTTAGAAGAATTTACTGTTCAAAGCGTGTTTTCCATGAAAATGAACAGCTTTGTCAGAACGCGATTTATGCTTGGAACTCGGAGTTTGGTGTTTTGAACTCGGAGTTTGGTGTTCGGAACTCGGAGTTTGGTGTTTTGAACTTGGAGTTTGTTGTTTTGAACTCGGAATTTTGTGTTCGGAACTCGGAATTTTGTGTTCGGAACTCGGAGTTTGGTGTTTTGAACTCGGAGTTTGGTGTTTTGAACTCGGAGTTTGGTGTTCGGAACTCGGAGTTTGGTGTTTTAATCTTATTTCACGTTGATCATTATACAAAGACGCGGGTGAGGGCACAGCAGTGCTGTGCCCCTACGAAAAATCTAGATGTATTAGGGTTTTTGTCAATTGATATTAAGTCGGAGTTTCCTGTTCTAAACTGGAAGTTTTCTACTGCGAAGCTATGCAGTGGAACTTTTTATCTGGGAAAATGCGTAGACGCGGGTTGTCGTAGACATCGCGCTTCTTTCCCCCAACTTAAATATCCGGTTCAACTCCCAACGCTTTTAATTGGGCGGCTAATTGTTCTAAACGTTGTTGAGCTAATTCTTTTTGTTGGCGTTCCTGTTCAGCTTGTTGTTGAGCTAATTCTTTTTGTTGGCGTTCCTGTTCAGCTTGTTGTTGAGCTAATTCTTTTTGTTGGCGTTCTTTAGCTGCTAACTCGGAACCCCAAAGCAATAATTCCCCTGCTTCATCCCACCAACGCAACCAAAAACCCGTGCGATTTTCTCGGACTCCTTCCCATGTTCCCAAAAACAGGCTCATTTCTGGAATCCAATAACGCTGATTAGCATCTGCTGGTTGCAGTTGATATTGTCCGGAATTATCTAGGCGATAAAATTCTAAAACTCCGCCATCAGGTTCAAAAATGGCATAGTTTGGCACTTTTAAAACTTGTTCGTAATAAAACCATTTACCAGGCGGATAGGTTGGTTTACTGGAATACTCACTACCTTCGGTATCTGAGAGAAATTCCATGACAATTACTGGGATATCGCCTTGCAATTGTGGGGTATAACTACGCTTAACTTCTTCTCTTGACACTCGAATTGATGATACATATCCCCAATCTGGTGCTTTGACGACGATTTGTCCATTCACAGTGGCGCAAATACCGTAGTTAGTGGTTGTTAAAGCATTAGCTGGTAATCTTCCTGCTAGTTCTAAGCTTTGTGTAAGCGCTGCGGCTAAAAGCGGCTGATTAATATTGTCCACGGGTTCGTCGTCTAAAACAAAATCATCTGGTAGTTTTTCCCAGGTAATTTGGTAAGTGGCTGTATTAGTTAGCATAATTCAGATAGGGGCTAGTACCGCCGTGAAGTCAACAGTCAAGAGTCAAAAGTCAACAGTCAAATTATAAAACCCTTACAAATTACGAATTACGCGAAGCGATCGCTTGCACTTCTTCTACTGATAACCCTAAAGCTTGGGCTATCTGTTCTATACTTAAATTCATTTGCAACAATCGGGGTATGGCATCTCTTCTAGCCTGTTCTGCTTGTTCTGCCCTAATTCTCTCTTGTTCTGCCCGTTGAGACTCTTGTTCTGCCCGTATTCGTTCTTCTTCCATGCGCTGAGAAATTTCTTTGTAAGTCAAAAAAGGCACTCCATCAGGGCGATGAAGTTGCAAGTTATTTGCTGACAAAACAAAGCGAATTTTTAATCTTGGGCTGACCCAATCCGCCATTTGGGGGATGACATCTAAACCGTCACTGCTGCGTAACCAACCTCGCAAATTATTTGTCTGGGGATCGTAGATGTAGTACTCTTCTACACCGTAGCGGTCAAAGAAGAGTAATTTTTTTTCCATCTCATCTTGAGTATTACTCGGTGAGAGAATTTCAAAAATTACTTGGGGTGGAATTCCTGCTTCTTTCCATTGTTGATAAGAAAGGCGATCGCCTTTTGGTCTACCTAACACCACCATCACATCTGGCGCGGTGACTATATTATTGCGTCCCTCGACAGGATACCAAAACAAATCCCCGGCGATAAATACATTCGGGTCGTCAGCAAACAACCAATCTAAATTCTGCTGAATTTCTACAATCCAGCGAAACTGTATAGTATTGTTAGCCACTGGCTGTCCATCGCAATCTGGATAGATGACTTCTGCTTTATCCGGCGATGGGATTTGTGACACCATACCTGATACCCTCAGCAAGACTGTCAATATTAATGTTTCTAAGTTAGCAGATTGTCGCCTCACCAAAGCTGATCAAGAGTGTTGACTGTTGACTGTTGTAAGGGCGGGTTCACAGATATCCTCGTGGATCAACAATGATCTAAATAAACCCGCCCCTACAGACTGTTGACTGTTGACTGTTGAGGGTTGACTGTTCCCAATGCCCAATGCCCAATGCCAATTTTCAAAACTTGCCTAATTCCAATCTGTAATTTAAACTGAAGAACCAACCATCAAAATTGATATTCGGTGAGCTAGAATCCCCAAAGCTAACACCGCCCTGAAGATTCAGATTACTGTCTTTAGAGACGCGATAATTTAAATGCCCAAATAACCGATGAAATTGGTCTTCTCTGGCATCTGGGCGATTTGTAAAATCGGAAAAGTTGAACTGGTAGTTAATCCCGACTTGTAGAGGTTGTTGCAGGTAGTAACTTAAAGACAACCACAAGGAGTTGATGATCCGACTCCGGTTTTCCGGATCGGAAAAGTTCACACTTAATTCGTAAAAGCTATCGAGAAACAATCTCGAACCCAGGGGATCTCGCCGTCCTAGGGATAGTCGGAGGGCATTTTCATTCAGAAAGCGATCGCCTGCCTTAAAGTTATTACCATTGTTGGCGTAAAACAAAAGTTGATTACTCCAACTGATTTCGCTATACATTCGCCGTGATAGTTGCCGATACAAACTGACGTTGAATCGCAACTGATTGTAATCATAAACTGATTGATCTAAGTAATGAATCTGGTTACCATCAATTGATCCACTGATAAAAGTCTGAGAACCCAAGGGCAAATATGCAGAGGCTAAGGTCAGTCCATAAAAAATTAAGCTATCCTGTACTGGGTCAACACTTGCAGAAAAAATGTTACTGGAATAAAAGTAGCTGATGCGGGCTTGTAGGGAACCTATCGGTTTAAACTGAACCACAGGTTTTTCTTGTGGTAATGGTGGCTGTTGTTCTAGCGGTGGCGGTTCTGGCATTGTGCGTGGTCTTACCCGCAATCCCAATTCTAAATTGCTAGGTGCAGGAGAAGACTGTGTTTGTTTTTGCAATACCTGTCTCAGGTTCTCTAACCTTTGAGAGTAATCGCTCTGTGGAGTTTCTAAAATTTGCTCTATTTGACCTGGGGAAGGACTAGGAAAATTTCCCGGCGGGGATTCTAAGGGAGGCGGGTCATTTTGCTTTTGTAAATCGTCAGCATTTTCTTGGGTTGTGGGAGTTGGTTGAGAATTACCCGATTCTGAATTGGTTTGAGCTAGTCCGGGTTGTGGCTGTGTCGCATCGCTCAGTATTTGTGAGTCTAAGCGCCACAAGCTTGGGGATTCAACCAAGGAACAGGTTTTTTCGTCTTCTGAAATAAAGTCCCTACCTCCCAACCAAGTGCTGCCATTTTCAGCAGGATCGCTCGCTCCGTCTCCCCGTTTCCTGGTTTTTGCATCTTCTTGGTCATTTATCTTGGCTAACTCCGTCAGCCCTAACTCGGGAATTTGATGATTATTTCCATCTTGCTCAAGCTGTTGACATCGCCGAGTGGCGATCTGTGCGCTTGCTAAAGATGTGACATTCTCAGCAGTCGCCTGTATACTCGGCGACTCCTGATAATTTTCAGCCCATGCCTTATCTACCTTGGTGCAGACTTGTATTGCACCATTAGTAGCTAACACAAAAGCAAACACAAAATTTTTCCAGCCCTTGAGTTGCATCTTTGATGGCTTTGAGCGCGTTTGGCAAACGTAGATCCACAAGCGGCCTCGGAAATTCCCAATATTAATTTCAAATTCCCGACCAACTTTCCCCTGATAATCGCTTCTAGTGTCTAAAACTCGAGCATAATATTAAAGATTACTATATAGTATCTTTATACTTTTTTAATCCAAAAGTTAGAGATATTAATTTTTTATCTTTTTTGAGTTATTTCTATAATATGCTTAAAATAAGTATGATAATATACTCATCTTTTTTAGGAAAATCTCCTAATCATACTCAGCATTACAAATTACTTAAATTTTAGGTAAAGTATAAAAAATAACCAAATATTCTGTTAAAGAGCAGAATTTGTCTTTAACTAGATTGATTAGCGTGAAATTTTTCGAGTTGCTAATTATGTTTAAGAAATTGTTCCCACTTTTAGCGATCGGTATATGGGGAGTTGTGGTGTTGCCTTTGTCAAGACCGGCAAATGCAACCATTCCTCTGACGCAAGCTCAAATTCAGGATCTGCGTAACTTGGTGCAGTTAATTCCTAAAAATACCAAGAAGCGTCCAGCACGTAAATTAGATCCAATGAAGCCAGGGGATGGGTTATCGACTGGTCGAGCATCTCTGGCAGATTTACGCTTCAACGACGGTTCTTTGGCAAGGGTTGGGGAACAGGCAGTATTTCAGTTTTTACCCAAAACCCGTAACTTTAGCTTATCAAATGGAACAGTGTTACTGCTGATTCCACCTGGACAGGGACAAACACGTATAAATACGCCGAATGCAGCAGCAGCAATTCGTGGTTCAGGATTATTCGTGCGCTACGACAAACAAACTGATACTACAATTGTGGGTGCGCTGACAAACAGCGGGATTGAAGTGTCGAATAAAAAAGGTTCTCAAAGTCGGGTGCTGGAAGCAGGACAACTGATAGTGATTGTCAAAGACAAATTCCAGGGCTTGTACGAGTTTGATTTAAGACATTTTTATGAAACCAGCGATCTAGTTCGAGGACTGGATTTGACTAGACAGAATCTTGCACCTACACCTGATCCGGCGATCGCCAGCGTTCAAGCCGAAACCGCAGCCGCGATCGCTACACAAACGCCACTTAAGGGCGAAGGAGTACTAGAAAATCCGTCATTCTTGCAGCTAACAGCTACTTCCTCAGATTCTCCTAGCAATGACAATAGCAACAACAGCAATCAAGAGGATGCTTCATTAGACCCAAGCCAAGATGATTCCTCAGTAGACTCTTTTGTGGACACAGGGGAAGTCCAATTAAGTGGGCAACCAGGTAACAATAGTAACAATAATAATGTTGATACTAGTCAATCTTTAACAAAACCGCAAATTCCTGTCCAACCGTCGGTAACACCGCC
This sequence comes from Calothrix sp. NIES-2100, assembly GCF_002368195.1. Classification (GTDB taxonomy): domain Bacteria; phylum Cyanobacteriota; class Cyanobacteriia; order Cyanobacteriales; family Nostocaceae; genus Aulosira. The sequence goes on from NZ_AP018178.1 coordinate 6,902,502, forward strand.
GACAACGGACGGTGGGCCTTCTCAACCACCTGTTGTCACACCGCCGACAACGGACGGTGGGCCTTCTCAACCACCTGTTGTCACACCGCCGACAACGGACGGTGGGCCTTCTCAACCACCTGTTGTCACACCGCCGACAAAAGACGGTGAGCCTTCTCAACCACCTGTTGTTACACCGCCGACAACGGACGGTGGGCCTTCTCAACCACCTGTTGTCACACCGCCGACAACGGACGGTGGGCCTTCTCAACCACCTGTTGTCACACCGCCGACAACGGACGGTGGGCCTTCTCAACCACCTGTTGTCACACCGCCGACAACGGACGGTGGGCCTTCTCAACCACCTGTTGTCACACCGCCGACAACGGACGGTGGGCCTTCTCAACCACCTGTTGTCACACCGCCGACAACGGACGGTGGGCCTTCTCAACCACCTGTTGTCACACCGCCGACAACGGACGGTGGGCCTTCTCAACCACCTGTTGTCACACCGCCAACAACGGACGGTGGGCCTTCTCAACCACCTGTTGTCACACCGCCAACAACGGACGGTGGGCCTTCTCAACCACCTGTTGTCACACCGCCAACAACGGACGGTGGGCCTTCTCAACCACCTGTTGTCACACCGCCAACAACGGACGGTGGGCCTTCTCAACCACCTGTTGTCACACCGCCAACAACGGACGGTGGGCCTTCTCAACCACCTGTTGTCACACCGACCGAGCCACCCGAAAGACCAACGAGCTAAAAATTTGATGTTGCTTATATAACAATGTAGAGCCAGCAAATTAACTGAGTAGAATCTAGGGGGAGCTAGGTAAAAAGCCTGCTACCCCTAAACTTATTTCAGGTCGAAGATTCAAATGTATATTTAAATACTGCGATCGCAACAAGTAGTTCTAAATATTAGCTACAGCTATCAAAAACTAGGTATTGTTGCTCCTGATGCTAGAGCATCTGCTAACGCTAGATTAAATCAAGAATAGGACTTCAACGGCAGATTAGCCTGTGTAAGTTTTTGAAAGCTTAATTGTTGCGCAAGAGATACATAAATTTATGACTTTTGATTACGACTTATTTGTAATTGGTGCGGGTTCTGGGGGTTTGGCGGCTTCCAAACGCGCTGCTAGCTATGGGGCAAAAGTGGCGATCGCAGAAAATGATTTAGTTGGTGGAACTTGTGTGATTCGCGGTTGTGTCCCCAAAAAACTCATGGTGTACGGCTCGCATTTTCCGGCACTTTTCAATCATGCCGCAGGTTATGGTTGGCAAGTCGGTGATGCAAAGTTGGACTGGGAGCATTTCATTACATCTATAGATAAGGAAGTGCGGCGGCTATCCCAATTACATATCAGCTTTTTAGAAAAAGCCGGAGTTACACTGATTCCTAGTCGTGCTACTTTATTAGACCCCCACACTGTAGAAGTTGATCAACGCAAAATTACAGCCGATAAAATCTTAATTGCTGTTGGCGGGCGGCCTGTTAAACCAGATTTACCAGGGATGGAATATGCTATTACCTCTAATGAAATTTTTCACCTCAAAGAACAACCTAAGCACATAGCCATTATTGGTGCTGGTTATATCGGCACAGAATTTGCTTCCATCATGCGTGGTTTAGGTTCCCAAGTTACACAGATTATCCGTAAAGACCTGATTTTGAAGGGTTTTGATGAAGATATCCAAAGGGGAATTCAGGAGGGAATGGTCAATCACGGTATTCGCATCATTCAAAATAACTTGGTGACAGCAGTTGAGCAAGTGCCTGAAGGTGTGAAGTTGTCCTTGTCAGAGGAAAATATAGAACCAGTGATTGCTGATGTGTTTCTCGTCGCCACTGGTCGGATTCCCAATATCGATGGACTGGGTTTAGAAAATGCTGGAGTTGATGTTGTGGCCACAGAGATGGAAGGGCCAGGATACAGCACAGCAAATGCGATCGCAGTCAATGAATATAGTCAAACTAGTCAAGCAAATATTTTTGCTGTTGGTGATGTCACCGATCGCTTAAATTTAACACCAGTCGCCATTGGTGAAGGACGCGCTTTTGCTGATAGCGAATTTGGTAACAACCGCCGCGAATTTAGTCACGAAACTGTACCAACAGCCATCTTTTCTAACCCAGAAGCGGCTACAGTCGGTTGGACAGAAGCCGAAGCCAAAGCCAAACTGGGTGATGATGCAGTCACAATCTTCCGCGCCCGCTTCCGTCCGATGTACTACAGTTTAACTGGTGTCCAAGAAAGAACCATGATGAAGTTGGTTGTGGATGCTAACACCGATAAAGTTCTCGGTGCGCACATGGTAGGAGACAGCGCCGCCGAAATTATTCAAGGTGTAGCGATCGCTGTGAAAATGGGCGCAACCAAAAAAGACTTTGATGCTACTGTTGGTATCCATCCTTCAGCCGCCGAAGAATTTGTCACCATGCGGTAAATTTTGTACAGGCGCGATCGCGTCTGTACAAGAAATACTGGTTGATAAAAATTTTGCATCACTTTATCTACTTACACGGCTTTGCTTCTAGCCCAAATTCTGCCAAAGCACGAGATATGAGCGATCGCTTTGCCAGAATTAACACAAAAATCAAAATTCCCGATCTCAATGCTGGCGATTTTTCCCACCTAACAATCACTCGTCAGCTAACTCAAGTTCTGGCAGAATTTCCCGATGATTCTATCCCAGTAACCTTAATCGGCTCAAGTTTAGGTGGTTTAACCGCAGCCCACTTAGGGCAAAAATCCTTACAAGTACAACGTCTAGTCTTGTTAGCCCCAGCTTTTGGGTTTTTATCCCATTGGTTACCTAAACTAGGAGATGAAAAAGTACGGCGTTGGCAACAAGAAAAATATCTCCAGGTTTATCACTATGGAGAAGGGCGAGAACTTCCTTTAAATTACGATTTCGTTGCAGATGCTGCCCAATATCAAGAGAATTTATTGCAACGCCCAATTCCTACCCTAATTTTGCATGGAACTGAGGATGAAGTTATTCCTATTGCAGCTAGTCGAGAATTTGCGCAATCACGTCCTTGGGTAGAGTTAGTCGAACTCGATAGCGATCACAGCTTGGCAAATGTCATGGAAGAAATATGGCAAGAAATTTACCGCTTCTGCCAGTTACCCGAAAGCTGTAAAATTTGAAGATTATTTGTCATTAGTCATTAGTCATTAGTCATTAGTCATTTGTTCTTTGTCCAATGCCCAATGCCTGGTGGCTGAGCGAAGCCGAAGCCCAATGCCCAATTCCCATCGACTAAAATTATGCTTCCCTTCATCCGGTCAGATTTAGCTCAGTTCACAGCTTACAAACCACATCCCAGCAGCGATACAGCCGATGCAGTCACCACACAATTTGATCGGCTAGATACCAATGAAAGCCCTTACGATCTACCGCCAGAGTTAAAAGAAAAGCTGGCTTGGACTTATCAGCAAGTAATTGAAACAAATCGTTACCCTGATGGCGGACATGAGACACTCAAAGAAGTGATCGCTGAGTATGTGAATGAGTCAGCAGCTCTCTCATCATCTAGTGTGACTGCTGCTAATATTTCTGTGGGCAATGGTTCAGATGAATTGATCCGTTCTTTATTGATTGCTACTTGTCTAGGAGGAGAAGGTAGTATTTTAGTTGCCAATCCCACTTTTTCTATGTATGGGATTTTGGCAAAAACTTTGGGTATTCCCGTAGTGGAAGTTGGTAGAAGTGAAATTAATTTTGAAATTGATTTACCAGCCGCACAATCTGCAATCGCCCAAACGCAAAATCCCCCCATCCGGGTGGTGTTTGTAGTACATCCTAATTCTCCCACTGCTAATTGCTTAACTGCATCAGAGTTAGATTGGTTAAGAAGTCTGAGCGCAGAAATTTTGGTAGTAATTGATGAGGCTTACTTTGAATTTAGCCAAACTACCTTAGTTGAAGAATTACTACAGCGGCCGAATTGGATCATATTACGCACATTTTCTAAAGCTTTCCGGTTAGCAGCTTTGCGTGTTGGCTATTGCGTCGCCCATCCAGAAGCGATCGCCATTTTAGAAAAAGTCCGTTTACCTTATAATCTCCCCAGTTTCTCTATCGCCGCCGCATTGGTAGCGTTGCAAAACCGCCAGCTTTTACTTGCATCAATTTCTCAAACACTCACTGAACGCGAAAAATTAATCCAGGCGTTGTCACAATACCCAGCTTTACAAGTTACAGCCAGCGCCGCGAACTTTATTTACTTGCGTGTCGCACCAAATAGCAGTATTCCCCAAAACACAGCTTTACAAAATCTTCATCAAAAATTGAGACAATCTGGTACGCTTGTTCGCCTTCTTCCGCAAGGATTACGAATTACCATCGGGACTCATGAAGAAAACGCCCGTACCCTAAATCGGCTACAGGCTGCTGTGACAAATCTTCCATTTTAAACATCAACTAAATTAGTAATTAAACCTACCGTCTACTCCACTACCCAAACGGCGTACCATGCTCACCGTTTGTGGCAATACGCCTACTAATAGGGCAAAAGCAACATCTGGTAAACTAGCTACCGTTTCCAGTGGAAAGTATTGTTCAAATTGATCGAGAATCTTCTGGACTCGTTGCGCAGAAACTGGGTTTTCTGTAATTTGTTTAATCAAGCGAATCCATTGTCGCCTAATTAAATAAGCCTTCTGACGCTCCTCATAAGATTCGGGAGTTAATAAAGATAAATTACCTATAGGTAATGCCCCTTGGCAATCACCATCATATTCCCCACCAACAGCAGCCCCAGGCCCAGCAAACTCGGCATGATAGCGTTTAAAGAGAATTAAACCATTACGTTTGCGACTATTGATGACGAAAACTTGTCCACTATGTAGTAGTGTGAGGATATCCGAGCCGTGCGATTGCTCAGTTCCATCTGGCATGACAAGATTGTCAAAGAAAGTGGTTTCAGGATAATAAGTTGATACCATAGGAATCTGATAGCGTCGGCATTGTTCGCTATCCATGTTTTCTTAGATTTGCGAATAATTGAATAGTAGTATGCACTAAAAACTGTAATTTGCGTTTAATCAAATGAGATTTTGATTTTTCTTATTATTAGGAACTTGAAAGTCAATTGGAGTGAAATATGTATAAATTAATTGACTAGAACACTTGAGTGATCATATTTTATGAAATTTAACTGGTTTTGTCTGCTATTTGTAATGAACTTTTTTTAAAGTTTTTATAAAGATCAATATCGGAAATACAAAGTTATGATGAGGAATCAATCTTTTAGCCAAAGTGTTTTTATGTTTATATATTCGCTCTATATTAGTGTAACTAATGTGTAGTATATTAGGCGCGTAAATCAACTAACCAAGGTAAATGTCTGAAACCCTGGCGAACGGGTAATTCTGAATGTCGTTTAGTGCTATGAGATAGTTTATAGTATTTATTATAAAAAATTTAGCAATAACAATTTAAAATAATTTATAAATTAGCAACATCTATCAAAATATAGTATTTTTCAAAATCTTACCCAAAGGCAAAATCCAGCAACCCTCAGCATCAAAATCTTACCCATCTAACTTGAAAAAGTCAGTTGTCAGTTGTCAGTTGTCAAGAAGGCAATAGGCATAGTTATTTGTCCTCTGCCTCCTCTGCTTCCTTGTCCCCCTTGTCCCCCTCATCCCTTTTCATACATGGTGATGAGGCAGCCCGGTATTGTGAAGCGGCTGCCGTGCATGGTTTCCCAACTTGAACGGACTCCTCCTACGCCACTTGCGACAATTCTGGTTTCCAAAGTAACGCAGTGGCACCTGTGCCTGAGTTCTCACACATGCGTATCCACTCCTTATTGTCTGTTAAGCCTTCCTTGTTCTGGCTTTCAAGTCAATAAATTTCAGATGCTGGAATTATTTCTTAGATCTTTGTGTAGCAATATCTGATTTGAAGACTTTAGCAAAAATATATTCCAATTAGATTCGACTTTATGTACCCGGTATCCCAACTTGAAATACAGCTGCCGTGCCTGGTAGTTATTTTCTAAAACATGCAGGTATAAGTCCTGGAATCCCCATTCCTGAGAAACTTTTTCGCAGTTTCTTAGTAACCCTGAAGCCAAACCATGCCTACGGTATTGTGGGCGAACAGCTAAATTAGACAGGTAGGGAAAGCTTCTGCCCGCCTGTGTCCAAGAATTACTAAAACGAACACCTAATTCTACAGTTCCCACTAAGTTATTAGCCCCATCACCAGTAGTCTCAGCAGCAACTAAGCAAATGTGATGGGGTGCAGGTGATGCCAAGCGGTGCTTCAAGTCTTCATAAATACCCAAACGTAGTAATGGAAAAGCCCATCCCCATATACCCTGTTGGGAGTGAAAACTTTCACTAATAATTTCAGCCACTCCATGCAAATCCGCAGGCGTTGCGGCACGGATTTGAAATTGGCGCTCAGACAGATCCGCTGGCAGTATAACTTGCTCTTGGTGGTATGCTTTAAAAAACCAGGATGTCAAGGCTAGTTTAGTATTGATTACATTTAATGAAAATTTTCTCAAATATCCGCAACACTTTAAAAGTTTATGAAAACACTCAGCAGATCATAGCTTTGAATTTGCAAAATAGGGCAAATTGTCTTTTGATAGCTCAGTAAATAAAGTGCAAGCTTCAACCTGAAAAAAGACTACTCCCTCAATATAATGTATCCAAGCTGTCGCATACCGACATTTTCAGCTTCAGTCAGGAAATTTCAGGCTTGGTTGTACCTAGTCAAATTATACCATATTGACACTCTCACCGCTAAGGCTACGCCTGTAGTAGGAGAATGCTCATTGGTCAAGAAATTCTAGACTATACACTTTTGATTCTGGACTATTGACTATTGACAACTGACAACTGACACAGCTTCGCGCCATAAATAAAATTTACCGAAAAGTGTTAGTGCCACTGCTTTAACGGGAAAACTTAATATGCAGCTACAGATGGATTATTCAGCCAGCCTTGAGTGCTGTATGTGTATAGTGTTTTGACAGTTCTCGCTGGAGGTGAGGAAATATTTGGTAAGCATCGACTCTGTAAAACTAAAACTGAATATGAAAAAAAATACCTTGCTTCAGAGCGAATGGCAATCATTGCATACCATTGAGGCGAATTACTGTGAGTAAATGCTTTGACATTCAGCACTCATGTAGCCATACAGCCTTATTCGTCAAAATGCTCTGCTCTTACCTGACTCAGAAACATCCCTGTCTGATCAGATTATTCTTTATCCAACTGCCGTTGCAGCAGGAAAGCGGTGCATGAAATCCCAACAAGCAAACAGTAAGCCGAAAATATTGGTTGTCGATGATGAACCAGACAACCTTGACTTGCTTTACCGCACCTTCTATCGCGATTACAAAGTGCTAAGGGCAACTTCTGGGCCTGCGGCACTGGATCTGCTGGCAAAAGAAGGAGAGGTTTCAGTGATCATCTCCGATCAGCGGATGCCGATAATGAGCGGTACAGAATTTTTGAGCCTGACAGCGACTCAATATCCAGATATTATCCGGATTATCTTAACGGGCTACACAGATGTCGAAGACTTAGTGGAAGCCATCAACGCTGGTAAGGTTTTCAAATATGTCACCAAACCGTGGGAAGCAGAGGAACTCAAAGCAGTAGTACGCCAAGCCCTGGATACTCACAATGTCCTCAAAGCCCGTACCCGCGAACTGACACGCACACTGCGTCAGGAATCACTGCTCAACACTGTCACTAATACGATTCGTAGTGCTTTAGACTACCGACAAATTTTACAAGCAATTGTCGATACAGTCGGTCATATGTTGGAAGTGGATGTCTGTCTTTTACGTCCTTTCCAAGATGGACAATTGGTAGATGAAGGATTTATTTACCAGAAGGCTTTGCCAGAGGGACTAAGGGAGCAAGCAGATAATTCTTCTGCTTTTGTTTCTCAACCTCTGTTAGCCCAAACATTGTGGGAAACTCGTGAAGTCCAAGTAATTCATCATGTAGCAGATGATGAACGTATCCAAGGCGATAGTCCAGAACTGCAAAAACGTAGCGCCGCTTTTATTGCTGCTAACATCAGCTCTAGCTTAGTTGTGCCGTTAATTTGCCAACAAGAACTGATGGCAGTCTTAGCATTACACCAATGCTCCCAATCCCGGATTTGGAAGGAAGAGGAAGTACAGTTGGTGTTGATGGTAGCAGATCAGGCAGCGCTGGCTTTATCTCAAGCTTACACTTACGAGCAAGTGCGCGCACTTGCCAAGCGAGAAGCTCTGATTAATACAATTACTACGGCGATTCGCTCTAGCCTCGATCCACAAGATATCTTCGCGGCGATTACAGAACAGCTGGGACAAGCCTTACAAGTTAATGGCTGTGTTCTATCTTTATGGACACAGGAAGATGAGTTTGTTCAGTGTGTGGGATTGTATGACAGCTCGCAAAATTTAGACAATACTATTAAGTCAGTTCAGGAGCAAGTATTAAATAATCATCATTACTTAACACAAGAATTACCTAATTCGCAGACTCCCATTAAAGAGAATCCAATTCTGCAAGAAATTTTGCGGACACAGGAACCAGTGGTAATTGCGGATATGAGCAATTGTCCTGTAGAAATTAGGGGGTTTGATTTACCTTTGAAAATGCCAGCGCGATCGCTCATGGTTGTGCCTTTATTAGCTGATGGCAAATGTATCGGTAGTATTACCCTACGTGAAGGTAATAAATCACGCCGATGGTTAGCTTCGGAAATTGAGTTAGCTAAAGCCGTAGCCGCACAAGCAGCGATCGCAGTGCAACAATCACGTTTATATCAAAAAACCCGCGACCAAGCTGAACGCTTGTTGCAATTAGATAAACAAAAAACCGAATTTTTCCAAAATATTTCCCACGAGTTCCGGACTCCGATTACCTTAATTCAAGGGCCTTTAGAATCAGCAGTAAATAATGGTGATGGGTTATCTTACGCCCAAAGTGCGATCGCTTTGCGTAACTCTCGGCGATTGCTCAGACTGGTAAATCAACTACTAGATCTGCAACGCTTGGATGCTGGGAGAATGCAGCCTAGTTTCCGTCCCTATGATTTAGATGAATTTGTCAATCAAATTGTCGAATCTTTTCGCCCCTACTGTGAAAAAAAGGGACTGCATCTAGTTACCGATTTAGATAAATGCCCCCAAGTTTACTTGGATATGGAAAAATTTGACAAGGTCGTTTATAACCTCCTGTCAAATGCCATGAAGTTTACTCCCGAAGGTGGGACGATCGCACTCAGACTTATATCTCAAGGAAACAATTGCATATTACAAGTACAAGATACAGGAATTGGCATTGTTAAAGAACAAATTCCTCACCTATTTGAACGATTCCGCCAAGCTGAAGGCTCAGAAAATCGCTCCTATGAAGGTAGTGGTTTAGGTTTGGCTTTAGTCAAAGAATTGGTAGAAATGCACGGCGGTAAAGTAACTGTAGAATCAGTTTACGGTGAAGGTACAACCTTTACACTGCATCTGTTAACAGGAAATACTCACTTACCCGTACACCAAGTGCAGGAAACGCCTTGTGAACTGAACACGAGCCGTGCCAGTGTGGAATTAGCTGATTTAGAACTAGTCGAGCCAACCATAGAAAATATCGATATTTTGCCAAAAGACCTATTAACGAATTCTGATAATCAGGAATCGCCAGGGAATAATAATGGCAACCATTTCAAGTCTGGACATTCTATTTTAGTTGTAGATGATAACCCAGATTTGCGAACTTACGTATCTGATATTATTCGCAACAATGGCTATCAAGTCCATACTGCTCGTAACGGTGCAGAAGGATTACAGATAGCGCAAAAAGTGTTGCCAAGTTTGATTATTACTGACTTAATGATGCCCTTGGTGACAGGACTAGAAATGATTCGGATGATCCGCACGGAAGAAAAGTTAAAAGGAACACCAATCATTCTGCTGACAGCCAAAGTTGATGAAGAAACCCGGATTGAAAGTACAGAACATGGAGCAGATGCTTATTTAGCTAAACCATTTAACGACAGGGAACTTCTAGCAGAAGTTAGAAATCTCTTAGCCTTAAAGGAAAATGAACGTCGGGTTTTGGAGTTAAATACTTATCTGACAGAATCTGTATTAAAACGCTTTTTGCCGCCTGTATTGGTGAAAAAAGCCGCAGCCGGAGATTTAACCCTAGATTTACGACCAGAACCGCGCTTGATCACAGTTTTGTTTAGTGACATAGTTGGTTTTACTCAACTAGCAAATACTCTAAGATCTCGAAGAGTAGCAGAGTTGCTCAATGAGTATTTAGAAGGCATGACTAAAACTGTGTTTGACAATGGCGGCACTGTAGATAAATTTATGGGAGATGCTATCTTAGCCTTATACGGAGCGCCAGAAGAATTAACACCAAATGAGCAGGTGCGTCGTGCTATTAATACAGCAAGAGCAATGCACCTCGCTCTAGATAACTTAAATCAGCGCTGGCGAGACCAAGGAATCTTCGACTCTCACGGACATTCTGGTGTCAAGTTTCGTTGTGGTATCCACCAAGGTACAGCAGTGGTAGGAATGTTTGGTAGCGCCGAACGTGCTGATTATACTGCGATTGGGCCTAGTGTGAATATTGCGGCTCGGTTGCAAGCTGCCGCTATTCCCGGTACGATCCTAGTTTCTGCTGCTGTAGCAGATTATTTACAGGATGAAGAAATCACTAAAGTTAGTCCTTTAGAACTTAAAGGAGTAGATGAAACAGTTCTGACCTTCGCTGTCAGTCCTGGTATCATGGCTAATCGCTGAAATTAGACTGGATTTTGAAGCGTTAGTCTAGTAAAGAGTAATAGCGCCCAATCAGATCCGGTTTGAAATTTTATATGACACCATCGGTTGCAGATAAAACTTCAACTCCAGCAAAAGACTGGAGACGACATACAGACCCACCTAGCTTATGGGTTGGAGTAGTCATAGGTTCATTGAGCCTGCACTTAATAGCGTTCTGGCTGATCCGCTCATATCAGTCAAATTTATGGCGGCGATCGCAAAGCCAAACTAGTATTCCGATTGAGATTGTCGATATTTCTGGACAATCGAAAGCCGCAGCAAAAGCTAAAACAGCTTCGCCAAAACTACCACTTTCAAAGCAAAAGTCTGTACCAGCAAAGTTACCGAAAACTGCACCAACGACGTCTACAAATTCAGATGATGGTGCAATAAATGCTGTTGCTAGCCTCCGGAAAAGTGATAAAACTAGGGTGTCTCAAGCTAATAGGCAACTTTCTGCTCAAAAAACAGATCCTCAGCCGACACCTACGCCTACCCCTAAACCCAAACTTGCACCCACACCCAAATCCACATTCCCCGCTCAATCCCGACCTATATCAACACCCACACCTAAATCCACATTCCCAACTCAATCAAGACCTATACCAACGCCCATACCAACACCCATAGCCAAGGTTCCATTAGGTAACCTCTCCGATCGCGGAGACTATACATTAGGCAAAGGAACGCCTCTCCCATCAAGCATTCCATCAATTCCGCCGGAAACATCAACCGGTTCTGAGGGTAAAACACCAGGAAATTCGCCAAATTCCAGTGGAAGCACTTCACAAACTTCCACCAGTCCAATTGGAAACAACCCACAAACTTCTACTAGTCCAATAGGGAACAACCCACAAACTTCTACTGGGGGAGCATCAGTAGCAACAATAGCTTCTTTACCCAAAGATGAAGTGAATCAATTAATACAGCAGCGTATATTGACTCCTGAAGTGTTAAGTGACGTTATGCCTGTATATCAGGGAAGTAAAACAACACAATTTGATGTAAGTGTACTTCCCCTCGATTCTGGACTTCAGACAGCAAAAATCCTAGTTAGCTTAACAATTGATCAAAATGGCAACTTTGAGCAAACTGAAGTCATACGAATAGAACCGAGGACACTAGAAACTCAAAAAAGTAGATATGAGCAGGTGTTCAACGAATTTTTCCAGACAGAAAAGTTTATTCCTGGACATAACAGCGATCGCACTACAACAAAGCCGAGCAATCTGTTGATGTGGATTACAATCAAGCCTGCTAGCCCTAATTAAATTCTTGATTTTCATTTACCACTGTGTTATACTACTAAAGTTGGAAATTCGCGGGCGTAGTTTAGTGGTAAAACTATAGCCTTCCAAGCTATTAATGCGGGTTCGATTCCCGCCGCCCGCTTACTAGTAAAAACCCCTGTAAGTCCAGTGTTTCAAGGGTTTTTAGTTTCTCTGCATAGTGGACTTATAGTACTTAAATACTGCTTCAAGAGAAAAATTTGCGGTAGATTACGGTAGTTTGGGCGTAAATTGGTTGTGAATTGGGTGTAGCTGAGAATGTACTCAAATGCCAATGTGCGCGAAGAAATAGAGAAACTAGAAGAATACAGCATGGCTTTAATATCCAATGCAGTTAAAGGCAAAATAGATGTAAGAGAATTTGACAGGGAAAAACTATGACTACACTAGTCAAATCCATCACCTTAGAAGAATTTTTGGAACTCCCGGAAACTAAACCCGCCTCTGAGTATATCGACGGAAAAATTAGCCAAAAACCTATGCCTCAAGGAGAACATAGCCTACTACAAGTCGAACTCTGCCAAGCAATTAACCGCACAGCCAAACCTCAAAAAATTGCACTAGCCTTAAGCGAACTGCGTTGTGTTTTTGGTGGCGCTGCGATCGTTCCTGATATTGCTGTGTTTCGTTGGGAACGTATTCCCCGTGAAGCATCCGGTAGAATAGCTAACCGCTTTGAAACTCATCCCGACTGGGCTATAGAAATTCTCTCACCAGACCAAAGCCAAGCGAAAGTTCTCCGTAACCTGCTGCACTGTTCCCAAAATGGCACAGAACTAGGTTGGTTAATTTTTCCAGAGGATGCCAGTATTTTAACTATATTGCCAAATCAACGAGTCGAAATGCTCACAGGCACAGACTCACTTCCTGTTCTCAGCAATATTGACCTATCCTTAACTGTTGAGCAAGTCTTTAGCTGGCTAAACTTTTAATTGCACAGATAACCCGCTTAGTTTTGGGTAAAGTTTAGCCAATCACAAACTAAATTCGGCAGCATTATCCTCATTTAAATTCGCATCTTTACCCGCAGCCGTAGGCTTAAATTTAGAACCATGAATTAATTCAGCAAACGCTATTTTAGGATTATGGTGTAGGATATTTAACACACTGATAAAATCTCTGACAATTTCTCCTGGTGTCAGCAATGCTTCTGCACCTAAACGATTAACGATTTCTTGCACAAACTCATTTAACTCTTTATTAGTCAAAGTTTTTTCATACGCAAAATTTAAAGCGTGAATTTCAGTTATACGTTGCAATAGGGTGAGAACTTCTTGTTGACTTAAGGGATTTAATCTAATTACTGGGCCTGAATATTCTTGAACACCAGCTTGGGTAACAAAGCGGCTTTCTTTGGTACGTCTGCGCCAAGCTTGGTCGGCAAATAATCCTCGATTTGGGTCTTCTAAAAACTTTGTAGTCCCACCAATCAAAATACCCAAATGTTCGGCTTTACACTGCATGGTGTCGTTAAACATTGCTAGCAGTCTATTATAATTTTTTTCTCGTGTAACTGTAGTAGATATTTGATATAAATGTACCGATTCATCCACGAGAATTAACAGCCCTTTATAGCCAATTTCCGCGACAAATTTCGCCCATAGTTTGATGTAGTCATACCAACTATCATCATCAATGATGACACGCACTCCTAACGCTGCTTTGGCTTCAATTTTTGTGGTAAATTCTCCACGTAACCAACGCATGGCTGCATTTTTTAAGCCATCATCATCTAAGCGGTAACCACGCCAATAAGCAATAACAACGCTACCAAAATCAAATCCATGAACTAAATCTTCAATATACTGAACAACTTCCCTAATTTTTGCTTCAACTTGGTCATCAAAACCTTCATCATTAGGGCGTATTCCAGCTTCTTTTGCTACTTCTTGTTGGATTTTATTAATCCATCCTTCCAAAATTGAAACTAAAGCACCACCATCAGGACGAGTTTTTGTAGCTAAGCGACTCATCAATTCTCGATAGGTTGCTAAACCTTCGTTGTTACTTCCGGCTAGGCGACGTTCTGAGGATAAATCAGTATCAGCTACAACAAAACCTTGCTCCATCGCACGGTTGCGAATCAGTTGCAGAATGAAGCTTTTACCGGAACCGTAGTTACCAATGATAAAACGAAATGCTGATACCCCTTCTGCAATATCATCGAGATTCTGTAATAGGCTTTTTAGTTCTTGTTCCCGACCTACTGCTATATGTTCAACTCCTAGCCTGGGTACTACTCCGGCGCTAAGGGAATTAATTAAAGCAGTAGATATTTTTTTCGAGATTTTGAGCTTTGCCATGTAGTTGATCTCACCTGATTTTGAACGCAGAAGCTTACAGCCTGCAAGTTAATTCAGGTATATTCTATACCTATTAAGTAATTTTACAACGCCATGAATCTTTTGATTAAATATAGCAATCTAATCTGAGTAGATACAATTAATGTTTTTACAACCGCCTTCTCGCAGCGGACGCACCAGAAGAACACAGAGGTCGCAGAGAAAAGAATGAGCAGTTATTTAGGGCTGAGGTAAAGAGTGTTGATAGATGGCGAGCATTTTCTTGACGTTACTGATATGCTCGTGATAAATTTCTGGATTTTCTACTCTCGGATCAATGATTAATTCACCTAAAGTATCATCTGCTTTATCATTAATTGAATCAATTATGAGATTAGGCATAGTAATATTTGCTTCAGCTATCTGTTTAATAGCATCGCGGCAGTTTTCTGGCTCTAATATGGCTTTTAATACTTGAATTTCATAGTCTGGTAGTAACTGCAAAAAATGGTTCCATTCTTCTGGTAAATTTTCCGATGTATCAGCTTCTATATCTATTTTTGCTATGGGTTCAATTAATGCTTCAAAGGGAAATGCTTCATGAATATTTTCATGTAGATCCTCATCTATTGTCTCAGGTGAAATCTCTGGATTGAGGGTTTCTATTTGTTGCAGTAATTCCCAAACTTGGCTTTGTAACAAGTCGCGTTCTTCTTGTAATAATGAAACTTGTCCTTGTAGGCGATTGAGTTCGGCTTCCTGTTCGATTACTTTAGTTTGTAAATCATTTAAGTTAGATTCTATATTTTCTCTATTAGTTGTCGTACTGAGCAGTAATTGATTTTTCTGGGTAATCTCAAGTTCTAGATTTTGCACTTGCATTTGCAGTTCGTAAAGTTTTTCTTCTATTTGGGGTTTCAGTCTACCTAATAAGGTAACATTATTTTCAATTTCTTCTTTTTCTTCCTGGAGTTCAATAATTTGATTATGCAATTGATTAATTTCTGAGCGAGATACATTACAATTCAATTCGAGACGGCGTTTTTCTGAGGTGAGGACAGAAAAGGATGTATTCAGTTCAGCTTTATTTTTATCTAAGTTATGAATTTCTGTTTTTAGGGCGTTAATTTCATTCTCTAACTGTTTTTTCTGACCAGCAAAGGTGCTGAGTTCTCTATGGATACTGTCTCTTTGATTCCGGCATTCTGAAACTTTATTTTGTATTTGTTGAAAATCGTTATATAATCCGATGCGATGCTCTTCGATTTGATTAATTTCTCTGGCAATTCGAGCTTTTAATCCTTCAAGTTCTTTAATTCGTTTGTGCAGCGAACCTAAAACAAGCATTTCATAATTTTTGCGCCGTTTATCTACACAAAATGCAGCTGAATAGGTAGCAATTAAAGTAATTATGCCTGTGACAAAGGCTCTAGTATAATCCCAGTTAGGGACAAGACTAAGACCAAAACTTACACTAAAGGCAACTATTCCTAGAAACAATCTATTACTTACTATTGCTGAGTGCATATTGCTTACTTTTAGCCTAGTTAAGTTGTTAAAATCAGTAGTTCTTAAGGTCATTAATGCTCACTGTGCCTCTTGGAAGTATGAGGTTGTAATTTGTAATGTAAAGATTTGTACATAAAATTGTGTTTTTATCCTCAATAATTCGTATAATTTTATGCTCCAAATACTGATAAATCAGCTTTGACAAAATCAACAAACTGCCGTGCTGTGCGTCCAGAGCGACCATTATGGCGAGTAGCCCACTGTAATGCTTGATACTCCAAATCTTCCTGGCTGAGATTAATTCTTGCTTGTGTTGCTAAATGCTGGACAATTTTTAAATAAGTTTTCTGATCTGCTCCTTCAAAGGTTAAGGTTAAACCAAAGCGATCGCTAAAAGATAGCTTCTCCTGCATCGTATCCCATACATGAATTTCTTCTTTGTCCTTGGGATTAGGCCTGTCTGTATAAAACTCGCGAATTAAGTGCCGGCGATTAGAAGTGGCATAGACAACTACATTTTGAGGTCGTGCGGTTAAATTCCCTTCTAACACTACTTTGAGTGCTTTAAAGGCATCGTCATCTTCTTCAAAAGAAAGGTCATCAACAAAGATAATAAATTTCTGTGGCACTCCGCGCAATTGTTCGACAATTTTGGGTAAGTCTTGCAATTGGGATTTTGTCACTTCTACTAAGCGGAGGTTACGGTGACTATACTCATTCAACAAAGCTTTGACTAGGGAAGATTTTCCCGAACCACGACTACCATAAAGTAATACGTGAAGGGCAATTTCCCCTGATAATAAAAACTCTGTATTTTTTAATAAACTGTCTCGTTGGGTTTCATAGCCAGCCAAGAAACTCAGTTTAATCGGATCGGGATGTTGGATACCAAAAAATTGACCATTTTGCCAGCGCAAAGCGTGGTATTGTGCAAATATCCCAGTACCAAATTGTTGATAATAAGCAGCTAAGCCTTCTACAGTATCAGCCCAATTATCTGAATGTTGTAAAGAGTTAACGACTTGAGATTTGAGGAGTGTCTCTGGTTCTGTTTTATCTTGCTCTCTATACCAAACAATTGGTGAAATGGGCAGATGCGCTACGGTTTGAACCCATTCACTCAAGGAAGCGCTGCTACATTCATACAAACTCTGCAACACTTGTAAATCATGCTGAGCTGCTGCTACTAAAGCCAGAGGTATATTCTCAAATTCTTCTTTTTGAGCCAGCCTGGTAAATGGATTCTCAGCCATGAGAATTTGAGTAATTAGGTAGTCTTCCCAATTTTGATTGATCGCAGCTAAGGCGTGAAAGTAATTGCCGTAGGCTTGGAGGCAACCTCGGCCATCGGCATCAGTGTATCGTATAGCTTGCAACAAATCAAGAAATGCTATCCCCACTTCGCTTTTGAGGACAGATTGGTAAAGTAAGAGTGATGCAGCTTGGCGCTGGAGGAACTGGATTTTGGCATAGGATGAGGTGCTGACCGTAGACATCGCTTGATTATCCATCAATCAATTAAGTGATGAGCTTCCAAAGCTATGGTAAATTGTCTGGCGACCTTTGCTGCAAAGTCAAAATCTACATAGGTTTTAACAATGGAATTAGGTATAATTGCCGCTTTTGTCTATGGCATTTTGGCGTTGATTGGTGGCATTATGGGCTATGTTCAAGCTAATAGTAAAGTTTCACTGCTCAGTGGTAGTCTTAGCGGCTTATTACTAATTTTTGCGGCTTTTATGCAATTAAAAGCACAATTTTGGGGTTTGTTGCTAGCTGCTTTGGTGACTGCTGTTTTAGTGGTTTTCTTTGGCATCAGGCTGGCAAAAACACGCAAATTCATGCCTTCAGGATTAATGGCTATTTTGGGTATGGTGGCATTGGTGCTGATGTTGAATCAAATTGTGGCTAGGGGTTAGGGAATGTTGGTGATTTTAATCAGGGTGAGTCTACAATAGATGAGGTAATTATATAGTACATATATATTACCGTAAAGATGCGTAAATTTTTGGTGATGCTTTCTCCTGTAGGAGACGCTACACGAACGGCAACCTGAAGTGAGAACGCGCTAAGATTTACTATTTTTTCTACATCTGATGAAAATTATGAGGGTGGGGAAATCTCAGGGCGAGGACAAATATTTTAAGTAATACAAAATTCTTAACATAAAAGCGCTGATTGGCAATAATTAGGGTCAATTCCAACCTAGTACTTTACTAATTTCCTCGGCTATTCGTAAGGGACGGAAGGGTTTGGCAAAAACAGCAGCCACCTTTAAATCAGCAAAACTTTCTTTATCTGATTGCTGAACTTTAGCAGTCACTAAAATGACTGGTATATTACTCGTCGCTGGATTAGTCTTCAGTTGTTGTAGGGTTGTGCGTCCATCCATATCTGGCATCATCATATCCAGCAAAATCACATCTGGTTGATGTATAGCAGCTTGGTTTAAGGCTTCTGCACCAGATTGGGCGGTAAATACATTCCAGCCTGCACTCATTTCTAGCCCTAGTGTAGCGATCGCTCTCACATCTTCTTCATCATCAACAATCAAAATTTTTCTACTCATGCTCACACCCTGCCATTTGCTGCCAATTCAGGTGATTTTAGCAGTGAATCGGGGAAAAGTCGGGGAGGGCGTTAACTGTTGACTGTTGACAGCTTTCACGAAAAAAGGTGCAAGTTAGACGGGGATAAGTTTATGAAACTGTTATGGGGATTTGAATGTAAAATGTACTACCTTCCCCTAGAATACTTTCGACCCAAATTTTGCCATCATGCTGCTGTACGATATTGCGGCAAATAGCCAACCCTAAGCCTGTTCCGCCTTTCTTACGAGAGTCGGATGCGTCTACCTGCTGAAAGCGCTCAAAGATTGTTTGTAATTGACTTTCTGGAATTCCTCGCCCTTGATCTTGAACGGTAAACACAAGGGATGGAAATTTATTATTCAGAGTTTTTACGTATATTAAATTATCTTTTTGAACTTCTGCGTTCAGCCAAATAGTATCACCTGGTTCGGAAAACTTAATCGCATTGCTCAGTAAATTGGTGAGAGTTTGCAGTAGGCGATCTGGATCAACATTAATTTCTATATTGAGGGGATTGACAATTAGTTGAATTTGGGATTTTTCTGCCATTGCTTGCATGGCCTCTGTTGCCTGTACCATTAAGTCGGCGGCGTTAAACTTCACTTTGTTCATGAAAACTTTTGCCGATTTCATCCGTTCTAAATCGAGAATGTCGTTGACTAAGCGGATGAGTCTTTCTGTGTTATTACTGGCAATACTCAAAACTTTTTTTCCTTGGGTGCTGAGAGTTCCTAGTTGATCTGCACCCAATATATCCAGTGCGCCCATAATCGAGGTGAGGGGAGTACGCAATTCATGACTGACTAAAGAAATAAACTCGTTTTCTAGGCGTTTACGTTCGGTGATGTCGTTGGCAATTAGTAAAGCACACTCAATTCCCGCCAAGTCAATCAATTCTATGGATAACAAGATGATTTTTGTTTCTGCTGATTTGGTGCAGAATTCAAATTCCTGGTTGTATAAAGAGCCAGTTTGAGTCAGCATTTGGATCATTTGCGTAAGTGATTCGGCTTCTATTCCCAAATGCAGTTCATTGGCTGTGTGTCCAATGACTTCCTCGCTAGTATAACCACTCATCTTGAGAAAGCAGGGATTGACATCGAGAAAACGTCCTTCACCGATTGTCGCGATCGCAATTGGATTCGGACTAGAACGAAAAGCTTTGCTAAATTTCTCTTCTGCGTGTTGGCGTTCTTTGATTTCCTGCTGTAGTTGGGCGTTTTGTTGCTGTAGTTGGGTTTGCAGTTGGCGAATGGTTAGGTGATTGTGAATTCTGGCTAATACTTCTTCCACCTGAAACGGTTTAGTTATATAGTCTACTCCGCCAACAGCAAAGGCTTTGACTTTATCCAGCACATCCCCCAAAGCACTGATAAAAATTACGGGGATTTCACGGGTGAGATCATTTGTCTTGAGTTGTTGACATACTTCATAACCGTTCATTTCTGGCATATTGACATCCAGCAAAATTAAGTCTGGGGGTGCTGCGGCGGCTCCTCTTAATCCCGTTGTGCCTTTGGTTACACTGCGAACTTTATACCCCTGGGCAGTCAGCATACTGGAGAGGAGATTTAGGTTTTCCGGTGTGTCATCGATTACCAAGATATCTGCTTTTGGAGAGTTAGCTGGCTGGTTAGTCATTGCGATCGCCAATTACAAATTTTACAGAAGGGAATGGTAAGGGAGAATTATCTGGGTTTGTACTCCCAAGGCATGAAAATTCTATTTATCCTACACATGAGACTAGCTGCTCTCCTGAATCTCCCCTAGTTTTCCCCGATTGTCCCTTACTGTACAAAGTAATTAAAAAAGTTTTTTTAGAGAACAGCCTATTAACTGGAGTTTGCAGGAAGGATAATCAGATGCTACCCACAAAAACTCAACTTCTGCCGACTATCATTACTTTCAGCGTTATTGGGTATTGTGTGTGGACTATGTCTGCTTTCCAATTGAGAGTTAATTCTGATACAACTCAAATCTTTGACAAGCAGATTGATGCAGCGGATGTAAAAGATAGGGTTAAAGTTGAAAATTTTGATTGTAAATTATCAACTAATAAGTTGGATAAAAAGGTTGTTAGCGAGGTTTTTACGCTGAAAAGCTGCCAAATTCAGCGACTTTTAATAAACTAAAGAATCTTCCCTGTGTGGGAATTCCCACAAAGCGAGAACCAGGGTGATAAAATTTGTCAAATATCAGGATTGATGTACCCAGGTGAGCGAATTTTAGATTTTAGATTTTACAGCATCTTCCTGTAAATGAAGCACAAATAGACCTCACTTCCATTCTTCTCTCCTACCTCTGGCTAGCCCTCTCCTGGTAGGAGAGGGAAAAGGAGCAGTTGTTATTATTGGAGAGGTTATAAGCATGACTACACCAAAGCTTTTAATAAAGCCTGAAGTTTCAGTTGTACCTCTGCAAATTCTTTTTCAGGATCGGAACCAGCAACGATACCAGCACCTGCATAGAGTCTAGCGCGATCGCCATCTATTAGTGCTGAACGAATTCCCACAATAAACTCGCAGTTACCGTGAGAGTCTACCCAACCCAAGGGCGCAGCATATAAACCTCTCTCAAAGTTTTCGTAACGGCGAATTTCTGCACAAGCGATATCTCTCGCTGCGCCAGCTACCGCTGGTGTAGGATGCAATTGGGCGACAATCTTTAACGGATGGACGTTAGGGGGGACTAGGGCGCTAATCGGTGTCCATAAATGCTGAATGTTAGTTAATTGTCGCAGACGCGGTGGTAATACCTGAGGTAATAAGCCGATGTGAGAGAGGCGTTGAGTAATAAAATCAATTACTAGAGAATGTTCGTGTTTTTCTTTTTCACTATTTATTAAACCATTGGCATTGGCAGCATCTTCAGCAGGTGTTTTACCTCTGGGTGCTGAACCTGCTAAAGCATCAGTAATCAACTGTTGTTGATGAATACTAATTAAGCGTTCTGGACTGGCTCCAATAAAGTTTTGTCCTTTACCGTTACTTGTAGAAAATATATAGCAATTAGGATGGATTTGCCGGAGATTATTTAAAGATTTAAATAAGTTAAAATGATTGCTGGATTTCACATCTAAGGCATCTGCTAAAACAACTTTGGTTAAATGATTAGCATGTATTTTGTCTAAAGCAGATGAGACAGAGCGTTTGAAATGGGCAGCGTTGGTAACAGAGGTTTTTTGAAAATTTTCCGGGAAATGTTCAATTTTTGGAGAGGAATATTTTAAAGAATTGACCGTTTCAATTTTATTAAACAGAGTTTGGATTAATTTAGAGATATTGACGCTGGCATTCATCACTGAATTCATTACCAATATGCAGCATTGGTTTTTTACAGCTATTTGCCAACGTGGTAGAAAAATTGTCGCAGAAGGAAATGGATAATCTACTTGGAAATTTTGATGAAAAAAGCTAAATTTACAGAAAAAATGCGGACCAGAAAAAGGTCGGTTATTGTTCCCAAAAGTAGTTATATTTTTGAGAGAATTTTTGATAAAATACTCGGCTTTACTAAATCGCTCAATTCCATCAATATGTAATTCAGCTACAGGCTCAATCGCTGCGATCGCTTCTCCTTTACCTTTATTTTCAAAATAGAAATTTATCTCATTAACTTGAGCAAGTTTGTCTAAGACCACTAAAGGGTCAACCAAGTCAATTTCTAGAGAGATACTCACGATTTGCCTGGTATTATTTTTCAGGCAATTTTCCTGAACTGCTTCCAGAAATTGGTAGAGGTCTTTGCGATCTACAAAGAGGTTGTGGCGACATGGTGAAACTGTCATGGATCTAGTAATAGTAAATTTTTTTTAAGTTATCTTCCTAAAGTGCAATTAAACATGGTCGTATTTCTACAGGTAACATATTAAGTCGCCATTTCACCAGAGTATGGTTTGCCTTGTTTTTGGTGTTGCAAGACCACGACAAGCCATGCTCAGTTTTATGCTGCAATTTGAGAATGTGCTTTGAAAAAAAACAAAAGTTTTTTGGAAATCACCAACATTTGGTGTCTCGCTAAATTATAAAATCTAAAGTATGTGTAAGGTTATGGCAATTTAGTTAATCACGACTGATGACTACAAAGCAGATTTTGTATCCCAAAAGCAAATTATGGATGGCAGCGATTAAACCGCCAATGTATAGTGTTGCCATTATGCCTATTTGGGTAGGAACAGCGGTAGCATTTGCAGAAACCAAAAATTTTAATGGAGCAGTATTTTCTACTTTTATTGCGGCGGCAATTTTAATTTTGGCGTGGGAAAATATCAGTAATGATGTCTTCGATTCCGAAACTGGGATCGATAAAAACAAACACCATTCACTGGTGAATTTAACAGGAAAAAAGTTAGTAGTATTTTGGTTAGGAAATCTTTGCTTAGGTTCGGGGTTGCTGGGCATACTAGCGATCGCAACTTGGCAACAAGACCTAACTGTGATCGCCTTAATTCTGCTTTGCTGTGGTTTGGGCTATATGTACCAAGGACCTCCCTTTCGTTTAGGATACCAGGGTTTGGGGGAAATTCTCTGCTTTTTTGCCTTTGGGCCTTTGGCAGTGGGTGCAGCATACTACAGTCAAACCCAAGCTTGGTCAATGACAAGTTTACTAGCTTCAGTCATAGTTGGCATTGTGACTAGTTTAATTTTGTTTTGCTCCCACTTTCATCAGGTTGACGATGACATAGCCGCCGGGAAGCGATCGCCTATTGTCCGTCTGGGAACTTATAAAGCCTCCCAACTCCTTAATTGGGTTACCGCCAGTATTTATCCTCTCACCTTAATCTTGGTTTTGTGGGGAATTTTTCCCGTCTGGACGTTGTTGAGTTGGGTAAGTTTACCCTTCGCTTTGAAGTTATGTCGCCATGTGCAGCAAAATCACAACCAACCGGACAAGGTGAATAATTGTAAATTTATCGCCGTCGCCGTACATTTTTGGAGTTGTTTGCTGTTGGGTGTGGGATTTGTGGTTTAAGGGCATGGGGCATTGGGGAGGCAGTGCGGTGCGGGGGTTCCCCCCGTTGAAGCAACTGCCGTCATTGGGCATTGGATGAGGGGGATAAGGGAGAAAAGAAGGACAAATGACAAATGACAAATGACAACTGACAACTGACTATTGACAGTGACTTACAGATTTGAATTTCGTTTGATCGCGCGGAAATTTTTGCGATCGCTGACTACGAGTCATGGTAATTGGGATATCCGCGAAAGCATTATTATTCGTATGATTGATGAAGTAGGTAGGGTGGGATGGGGTGAAATTGCGCCGATTAGTTGGTTTGGTTCGGAAACTCTCGAACAAGCTTTGGATTTTTGTCGCCAACTACCTAACCAAATCGCAGACGAGACGATTTTTGCAATTCCCGATCATCTACCCGCCTGTCAATTCGGTTTTGAATCAGCACTTGAGGGACTAGGGAGTGAGGGGACAAGGGGAAATAACCAATGCCCAATGCCCAATGCCCCATGCCCCATGCGCTATAGTGCCTTACTACCAGCCAAAGAAGCGGCGTTAAATGCATGGCAAAATCTGTGGGAGCAAGGATATCGCACGTTTAAATGGAAAATTGGCGTTGATGCGATCGCCGAGGAACTGAAAATTTTTGATTTACTAATTAACAGCTTACCAGCCTCGACAAAACTGCGATTAGATGCGAATGGTGGGCTGAGTTATCAAGAAGCTAAGTTATGGCTAGAGAATTGTGATAAATTTCCTGAAAAGATGGAATTTCTCGAACAACCGCTAGCTGTTAAGGAATTTGAAGAGATGTTGCAACTGAGTAACAGCTATAGTACAGCGATCGCCTTAGATGAATCTGTCGCCACACTCGCACAACTTAGCGCCGCTTATCAACAAGGTTGGCGAGGGATTTTTGTGATTAAGCCAGCGATCGCAGGTTCACCATCACGGTTAAGGCAGTTTTGCCGAGACTATAACATTGATGCTGTCTATTCATCCGTCTTTGAAACTGCGATCGGCAGACAAGCCGCACTCCAGCTAGCAGCAGAATTATCTCAGCATAACCGTGCAGTTGGTTTTGGAATTAACCACTGGTTTGAAGAAGAAAAAGATACATGGCTTGAAAGTCTATGGGAAACCCTTTAAACGATCTGAAAAATTTAGGCAATAGCGATTGGCTAATTGGCTGTAATAGTCTGCAATTACAGCAACTAGCTGAAGAATTTTATTTAGAACTCATCACTTTTTGTGCATCAGGCACAACACCAAAAATTCTTTTAGCCCAACGCCAACCAGAGCGATTTTTAGCAGGCTTGATTGCAGCTTGTACAGCTAATTGTCAAGTATTTTTATGTAACCCTGATTGGGGAACACAAGAATGGCAACAAGTTTTTGATTTAGTCCAGCCAGATATTATATGGGGAGAAATTAAAGTATACACAACCCCCTCATGCCTGGTTGGTGAGCGTAGCCGAACCACATCCCTGGTTGGTGAGCGTAGTCGAACCACATCCCCCTCGCCACTAATTATGATTCCCACAGGTGGATCATCAGGAAAAATTAAGTTTGCCATCCATACTTGGGATACCCTAATAGCTTCTGTACAAGGATTTAAAGAATATTTTTATTTAAATTATATTAACTCTTTTTGTGTATTACCGCTTTATCACGTCAGCGGTTTAATGCAGTTTATGCGTTCTTTTACTACTGGTGGAAAACTAGCTATTCTGCCATTTAAAGAATTAGAAAATAGTCAAATAGATAATATTGAAATATCAGAGTTTTTCATATCTTTAGTACCAACGCAATTACAGCGTCTGCTGCAAAACCCTAACTTAACTAAGTGGATATCGCAATTTAAAACAGTACTGTTAGGCGGTGCGCCTGCGTGGGATGAACTCTTAGAAAAAGCCAGATTTCACAGTATTCGATTAGCACCCACCTATGGGATGACAGAAACCGCCTCGCAAATTGCCACCCTCAAACCTGATGATTTTCTTAATGGTAAAGTTAATTCCGGTCAAATTCTTCCTCATGCTCAAGTAGAGATTCTTAACCAACAAGGCGAAATATTAGATAAAAATCAAACAGGTAATATTACCATTAAAGCTAAATCTTTAGCCATTGGTTACTATCCAAAAATCTGGGAAAACAAGCAGAATTTCCAAGTAGATGACGTTGGTTTTTTAGATACACAAGGTTATTTAAATATTATCGGGCGGAATAGTGACAAAATAATTAGCGGCGGTGAAAATATTTACCCAGGCGAAATTGAATCAGCTATCAGAGCCACCGAAATGGTTAATGATATTTGCGTAATTGGGATACCAGATACCCATTGGGGACAAGCATTAACAGCGATTTATATCCCCAAATCAGCCCATACTGCATTAGAAATTAAAACAGCAATCCAAGATAAACTCAGCAAATTCAAAATTCCTAAACATTGGATTCCTGTATCTAATTTACCGCGTAATTCTCAAGGTAAAATTAATCGCCAACAGTTACAAAAATTAGCACTCCAGTATATTTAAGTAGGTCGGCGAAATTAAAGATAACTGGCTGAGGCTGTCATTTGTCCTTGGTCATTTGTCATTGGTAAGGATTTCAAACCTATTTACGTTTCTTAACATAGTTGGGTTTATTTCCACCGACTTACTTATGATGCTACGAGATCCCCCGACTTCTTAAAAAAGTCGGGGATCTAAAACCTCGCAAACCCTCATAAATTCTGTCAAATTGTCATAATTACGAATTACGAATTACGAATTACGAATTAATTACATAATTTCCCTTGCCTTTCTTCTCTCTGCTTCCTCTGTGTCTCTGCGGTTATTTTCCAACCAATTGACTATTTCACTAGGCAATTCCTGCTTAATTCTACTACTCACATCAATACAAATATGGCGAGTAATTGCCTTAGCAACTATCACATAAGCTAGAGAAATTTCGTAAGCAATTTCAAACTTCTCCTCACCTAATTTTTGTGGAATCAAACTAATCAACAACTTATCGCCACAAAAAATCGGACGGAAAAAATCTACATTGGCATGAACAATGGGAAAAGCCACCGAAGGATTGCTAAAAAAAGCTTTTAAATCAATACCTGCTGCTTCTAGAGATTCTTCATAAGCTTCATGACAAATCCCCAAAATATTTGCAAAATACACTACTCCAGCAGCATCGGTATCTTGAAAGCGAACGCTACGGTTATAAGTGAATGGCATATATAATGATTCAAAAAGTCTAGCAAAAAAATAGCAAGCGATCGCCTGCTCTCAAGATTAATTTTAACGTGAGTTAGACACACATTGACCTCACCCCCAACCTTTCTCCTACTAGGAGAGGGGCGTTAGGAGCAATTTTTATGATCACAGGGGAGTGAAAATCCTAATTTTTTCCTCCTCCCTCTCTCCTACGAGGAGAGGGAGGCTGGGTGGATGAGGTTTGTTATTTACAAAAGTTAGTGTAAAGGAGAGTAGATATCCTCAGAGCTAGGATTGAGGTAAGGACGCTGTACATCAACTAAGTGTCTGTTAAAGTGGCGGTTAATTGCGTGCATCCGTTCATCAAAAGCATTCTTACCATCGTGCCAAGCTTCTAACAAACCATTCGCCACAATTTGACAACGGTTCATACCAAAACTTTCCTGTGCGGCAAATTTTTTAATTGGTTCTTCAGCTAAACCTAGTCCTGGTGCCAAAAACTTGGTAAACAAAGGTATTTCTGAGTAAAAATGGGATTCGTGTTCTGCATAAACAGTTTGCAGCACTTCACGAATTTCTAGATAGTTGTGACGTTCAAAGTAGAGTATCCCAGAGTCGTAGCGTCCGTATGCAGAGGGATTGTAGGGAACCTGGAAACTAAAGGGAATACCAGCAGAATTGAGTTCCATTGTCAAACTATCCATGAGAGCGATCGCACCAAATGGTGTGATATTAAAATAGATTCGCCCTGTACCTAAATCATCTTCTGGGTTGTCTTGTCGTTCCTGTCCAAAATTGCTAACTGCTAAATAACAGCCATTTTGTAAGCGATTTTTCGGCATCCATATTGACACCAACTCACCAACTTTAGCAGTGCGAGAATGGGGTTTAAGATGGCAATCTGGCTCAATATATAATGTCAAACCGCCCTTAATAACTGCTATGCTACCATCAGGTTCCTGGCGTAATACCTCCCAACTTGGGTCAAAATAACCTGTACCGTGATTGCAGTTGTGCAGTCGTTCGTAAAATTCCCCATCAATTCCCAAAGCGGAATTGTTTTCTAAATTTTGGTGTGGTAAATTCTGAGCAGTATCCCCATTGACTGCCAAAATATTTTGTAGATAACCGTTGTAATAGATACCGTAAAGAAAATTCCGCAGTAGCAAAGTTAGATACTTATTCTGTAAATCTGGCGAATTTTGCTGAAATCTATCTGCTATTTTCGCTGGCAGTGCAAAGGGTTGATAATTCGGATGGTGAATACAAAAGTTCGATTCAATTTGGATATTGCTAGCAATATCAAATAGCGAAGTTAGCGGTTGATCAACAGAAGAATATACCATTGAATTAAAACCTCAAAATTCAGAAGGGGAAATTAAACAACCAACACATAGTCAATAGCGGACTTCCCTGATACCCAATTCAATTTATGAAAGATTCTGTGTGAGGAAATAGAATAAAAATTTCAGGTAAATAGTTCGACTAACTTAGATTAACAACCCCGTAGGCGGGTTTTTTCGTAATAAAGGCGAACTAACTGCTTCTCTCGTTCTGGCTCTTGCAGATTATCGACTTTCACTACAGGTCGCAAGATTTCTGACTCGGTAATACCGAAAACAGTCAGCACACCTTGTTCTGGCATAGTCAATAAGTTTTTGGCAACTTGCAGCGCACAAATGTCGATATTATCAAAATTTTTCCGACATTTAATTTTGTCCTGAATTTGATGAATTAATGCTAATCCAGCAAACTGAACCACTCGCAAAATCAAGTCACGACGGTATTCTAAAATCATGGGGAAAGCATTGAGATAACTCCGAATTAAAGCCAGTATTGAAGGTTGAAGAATCTCCAGCGGTGTCACCGCCAGACGCAGAGACTCTTCTAATTCTAAAGAGGAATCTACTACCAGACTGGAAAGCCAAATTTGTAAATAACTTGCTAATAAAGTGCCTAAATCAAAGGCTGGATCTCCCCAAGCGCAGGCTTCCCAATCAATTAATCTTACCAAGCAATTATCAAGCTTTTGCCACCGCGAATGAACCAAAATATTCGTCAAGTTCAAATCGTTATGAGTCAAACAGCAAGGATTCCATTCATAAGCTAAGTCTGCGATTGCCGATTCTAAGCTTTCGTAACGCTGATATAGAGTATAAAACTTTAGTCCTTCAGTGGGAATTATCCCAAAAATCTCTGGGGTAATTGACCCGATACCTTGGGCTGGATTATAGAAATGATAACGAAACTGTCCTTTGGGAGCAGTTGTCATAAAATCGCGATACTCTCGACGGTTGAAAGTAGCACGATGTAGCGCTGCTAAAGTTGTACCAATAGCCTGAGCAATCTCATCAGGGAAAATATCCGTTTTTTGGTAAAAATCCCCTAGTTCTTGATAATCACTCAAGTAGTTACGGACAAGGATCGAATTGTCCTCATCAAAATGTACTACTAATGATGCGATCGCCGAAATGTTACCGATAACCGGAAACTGTTGTAGCAATTGGTGAAACAACCACTCATTGAAAAACTCATGGGGCGTTTCATCATGATTATTTTGACGTTCTTGTTTAACTAGTAGTTTGCCATTACCTACTAGATTCACTAATAAATTGAAATTTTTACTACCATCTGGTAACTCAGATTCCTTAGATGCTCCATCTTCTGAGCTACACAGACCTGCATCTTGCAGATACTGGATAACGTTTTGAGAAGACAGTGATAATACCATGTATGATTATTTCCTACTACGTAAAATTGCTGATAAACTCACCTATATCTGGATTGGCCTAGGTCTAGGAGTTTTCGGTAGATAGCAACTATATGTATGAATATCAATAACTATTCGTACTATCTAGTAATATCCGATATCACTAACAAAAACCTGCCAAAATGCCACTACATCCTTTACTGTTCCTTTACAAACTGTTTGATTACATTGTTCAATCTTTACATTTACCAGCCGAGTTACGTAGGTAGATATTAATAATGGCGGTTGTGTATTTTGTTCTAGCGCTGTTTCCAGCTTTGGCAATCTGCAAATCAAATCCATGATTTTATTCATACCGCAATCTTGTTGTTACCCAGTTCGTACTAGCTAAGTTTATGAGTGCTAAAGCCTGGTGTAATTGCGAACGCGACAATTTATAAAGTTGTGTACTTGTTGCTGCATTTCACATCTCACAGTTTGTCAATGATCAGTTGTTTTCAACTCTAATTAAGTAGAAAGGCATAAATTAATACAAATATGTAACGCACAATAAAGTTACATAAAATTTTGTTGCTTCTGCCTTCTACCATCTTTTTGCCAAATAAAAATTATTAACTGTGCAATAAATAACTCGGAAAAGTCTATTAGTTATCAATGTTATTGGATGCTAAAAATTCATGTATCCAAATGATAGAAAAAATGTATATTGCATCACATTTATTCTCTGTTTAGCATCCCTCACAATCACTCAGACTCCTCAACGCACAAAACATGAACTTCAGCATTCATATTTTTATTTAACAGCAAAAAGCCAAGAAAACCGGATGTTTTAGCTGGGTAGTAATTAATTTTTTTAAGTTAATTTTTAATCATTATTACTAGAATGCACGGTAAGCTGTTGCTTTTGTAACTCATAGCTTAAGCAGAGTGTAATATTATTTAACTTGAAAAATGATACACATAGGCAAGCTCTGTGCTGACGAACATTCAAAATTATTGATACAGACCAATAGAAATACTAGACAATTATTCTCAGGGCATTATTTATTCTGACCCTCTGTATGAGAAAGGAGTTGGTAGTGAGAATTTTACTCATCGAGGATGACGAGGTATTGGTGAGTATTTTGTCGCCATCTTTCAACAAACAACACTATGTTGTTGAGATTGCTACTGACGGAGAAATGGGCTGGGAATATTCCCAAAGCGCAAGTTATGACCTAATTATTATGGATGTAGGGTTGCCGAAATTGGATGGTATCACTCTGTGTCAAAAGCTGCGTTCTAGTGGCTGTGTAGCTCCAATTTTGTTGATGACAGCAAAAGAGGCTACTAGCGATCGCATTCGCGGATTAGATGCAGGTGCAGATGATTATCTCATCAAACCGTTCGATTTAGAAGAGTTACAAGCACGGGCTAGGGCGTTACTGCGTCGGGGTGAAGTGAGTCGCAACCCAGTGCTGGAAATCGCTTCCCTGCGGCTAGATCCAAGTAGTCGTGAGGTTAGTTATAATGGCAAACTGTTGGATTTAACACCTAAAGAATACAGTTTATTAGAACTGTTGATGCGGAACCCAGTGCGGGTATTTAGTCGGGGTAATATTATTGAACATCTTTGGAGTTTTGACGATCCACCCCAGGAAGAAACTGTCAAGTCCCATATTAAATCGTTGCGACAGAAACTAAAAGTAGTGGGCGCGGGTAACTGGATTGAAAATGTCTATGGTGTGGGTTATCGGTTCAATCCCCCCCAGGAAAATCCTGCTAAAACTCAAATTACAACACCTGATACCTCAAAATCCGTCACTCACCAATTCCAACAAGCAATGAGTGGATTGTGGAACAAGTATCAAGGATTAATGATGCAACGTCTGGAGGTACTACAACAAGCCGCTACGGTGCTAAAAACAGCTAATTTGACATCCGAATTGCGCCAATCTGCGGCGCAGGCTGCACACAAACTAGCTGGTGTGTTGGGGATGTTTGAGTTGGAAAAAGGCACAGAGATATCACGAGAGATTGAGAAAATTTTTACCTATAATGGCGATTTATCCATAGTACAAAAACAGCAAGTATTCTCCTTAATTGAAAAGTTAGAAAAATTATTAAAGTTAAATCAAGATAATTCTCTGTCCACTGATTTTGCAACCACCCGCTTACTCCTAATTGATCCAGATTTACAACTTTTTACCCAGTTGCAACAACTGACATCTACAGTTGAATGGCAGCAAATAGCCACAATTAATGATGCCAAAAAGTATTTGCAAACGACATCACCGGATTTAGTGATTTTGAATGTAGATGATGTGGGAACGCGGGAAGAAAGCTTAACTTTACTAGCAGACTTAGCAAACCGGACTCCATCAGTACCTGCGATCGTCTTAGCTAATGCTGACGGTATATTAGATCGAGTAACAGTGGCGCGTGCTGGGGGAAGAGGGTTTTTAGTTAAGCCAACTACAGCAGAACAAATATGGAATATTGCGTCTAAAGTATTGCAGCAAATTATCAAAACATCAGTAAATATTTTAGTAATAGATGATGACCCCGTAATTCTTGGTGCTTTGCGTTCAATACTTGAACCTTGGGGAATGCGGATGACAGGGTTAAACGATCCATTACGCTTTTGGGATGTAATGCAAACAGTTACACCCGATTTAGTAATTTTAGATGTAGAAATGCCCCAAATCAATGGGATCGAACTTTGTCAGGCGGTACGTACAGATCCGCAATGGCAGAATTTACCGATTTTATTTTTGACTGCGCACCGGGATATCGAAACCGTACAGCAGGTATTTGCGGCGGGTGGAGATGATTATGTCCTCAAACCGGTAGTGGGAGCAGAATTAATTACGCGGATTTTACATCGCTGGGAACGCAACCGCTTATGGCAAACATTATCTTTTAAAGATCCACTGACGGGATTGAAAAATCAGCCCCAGTCTAGCCGGGAATTACAACAAATGCTGGAAAAGTCCCAGGTAAATAGGGAGTTAGTTTGTGTGGCGTTTCTCTGTGTCAGTGATTTATCCGCAATCAATATTCAGTACGGACATGAAGCTGGTAACCAAGTTTTACAAAGATGGAGCAGAATTTTACAATCAGCCTTTCGCAGTGGGGAAGTCTTGGGGTACTGGGGGAACGGGGAATTTGTGATTGGGATGTCTGGTTTGACAAAGTTGGAAGTAAGCGATCGCTTGACGGAAATTTTGACAACCCTGCGTCAACAAATCTTTACTGCACCTCATGGCGATCGCTTCCAAAATCTGTGTAATTTTGCTGTAGTTGAGTATCCCCAGGATGGGCTAACTCTACAATCTTTGTATCAAACTGCTGATATCTTCCACCATTATCCATAAAATAGCAGTAACAACTAGTTGGGAAAATCGCGATGACTTAAAATTAAGGCAAATCACTTATGAGCGCTAAAACAACAGAGCAAATCAATCAATTACAGCAAGTAACGCTACAGGCGATCGCCGATGCTGTGGTTTGGGTAGGGGCAGACCAAGAAGTACAATGGTGCAATGCGGCTTTTGCCAATTTGCTTCATCGAACTGACAGTGAAATTATTGGCTCTAGATTTAGCAACCTCATAGTTTTGCAACAATCAGGACAACTCATAGCCTTAGAAGCATACCCCCATGTCCGGCTACACACAGAGAAGTATGAGACTACAAACTATGAGGTGAAACAGGGAAATCAAACTTTGTTGTGGCAAATTTCTGGAAGTTGTGTAGATTCCACGGCGGTAATAGTAATTCGAGATATTACCCAGTATCAGCGCACAGAAGCCGCTTTACAAGCAAGCGAAGCAAAATTCCGCTTGATGGTAGAAAATGCTAACGATACCATTGGTTTGATCGATGCAGAAGGCGTAATCTGTTATATTTCTCCAAATATTGAAAGTATCACGGGTTGGACATCTGCCGAATTAACAGGAAAATTATTTCCACCTTTTATCCATCCTGATGATGTAGATAAGTGTGCGCAAGCACTGCAAAAAGCATTCTCAACAGGTGAAAAACAGTCAGGAATTGATTACCGCTTTCGCCAAAAAGATGGTGTTTGGAAATGGCAATTTGCTAATCTATCTACCTTAGAAGATGCTGATGGGAATTTATTTGTAGTTGGGGTAGTGCGCGATATTACAGAACGCAAACGCGCCGAAGCCGCATTAGCATTAAGTGAAGCCCAATATCGGGATTTAGTCGAAACAGCCAATTGTATTATATTGCGCTGGGATAGCTTAGGAAATATCCGCTTTTTAAATGATTACGGTCAACGGTTTTTTGGTTTTGATTTAGATGAAATTATTAACTGTAATGTTGTTGGTACTATTGCGCCGCCAAAAGAAATTTCCGGTTGCGTGCAAGAGTTTATGAGCGGTATTTGCCAGCATCCAGAGAAATATTTATATAAAGAAAGTGAACAAGTTTGTAAAAATGGAAAGCGGAGATGGATTGTTTGGGCAAATAAACCAATTTGGGATGCACAGGGGAATTTACTAGAAGTACTATCTGTGGGAACCGATGCAACTGCTCGCAAACAAGCTCAAGCAGAATTAGAATCTTCCCTATCGCTTTTACAGGCGACCTTTGAATCAATTCATGATGGTATTTTAGCTATTGATAAAGGAGGTAACATTGTGAGTTACAACTCCATATTTTTGGAAATGTGGTCAGTTACCCCGGAAATTTTAGCAGAACCAGAGCAAAGTAAACGTATCGCCCATCTTGCCAATCAATTAAAAGATCCGGCTGGATTTGTAAAAAAAGTTAGAGAACTTTATGTAACTCCCGACACCAAGAGTTACGATTTATTAGAATTCAAAGATGGCAGAATATTTGAGCGCTATTCCTGCCCCCAGAAGTTAGGAGAAAATATTCTCGGTAGAGTTTGGACATTTCGCGATATTACTGCGCGCCAAAATACAGAAGCAGCACTTAAAGCTTCAGAAGCTAGACTTAACGCTATTCTTAGTAGTGCCCTAGCAGCTATTTATCGCATCCGGGTTTATACTAATAAAAATTGGTATATTGAATACTGCTCTGCTGGTAGTGTCCAGCTTTGGGGATATTCCCCTGAAGAATTAATAAAAGACAACAATCTTGTACTGTCGCGGATTGTTCCAGAAGATTTGGAAGTTAATGTCAAAGAAGGTTTTGCGGCGGTTTTTGCCGAACTTCCCTATGAGAGTGAATACCGCTATCTACACCCGGACGGAAACTTACGTTGGATATCTTTTAGTTTTGCTTCTGTGCGGGATGCAGCTACAAAGTCTTGGGTTGTGACAGTAATTGCTACTGATATTAGTAATCAGAAACGAACTGAAGCGGCGTTGCGAGAAAGTGAAGCTAAGTTCCGTAATATTGTCGAAAATGCTAACGAAATTATTTACCTGGTTAACTCAGCAAATATTATTTCCTATGCTTCCCCGAATGTATTAAACATTATGGGATATCATCCGGCACAGATGGAAGGAAAACTTTATTCATCATTTATCCATCCTGATGACTTACCCAAATGTGTAACGGCGGTACAACAGGTAATGACAACGGGTGAAAGGTTTTCGGATCTAGAACACCGATCGCTATATAAAGACGGTAGTTGGCAATGGCATACTGTTAACTTAGCACTCATGCAAGATGCTCAGGGAAACTTGCTCCTGATTGGGACTGCGCACAACATTAATGAGCAAAAACTGGCCGAAGCAGCATTAAAAGCCTCAGAAGCAAGGCTAAATACCATTCTCAATAGTACTTTTGCTTCGATTGAGCGTTACCGCGTCTTTCGCAATCGCGAGTGGGTGATTGAATACTGTTCTCCTGGATGTGAGAAGATTAGGGGCTATACTATCGAACAAATGATGGCGGACAATTACCTAGCAGTTTCGCGCATCTTCCCGGAAGATTGGGAAAAATCATCCGAAGCCAGCTTTGAATCTATTTTTGCCGAAGTTCCCCATCAGGGAGAGTATCGATATAACCATCCAGATGGGAGCATACATTGGTTGTATTCCAGCCATACCTCTGTACGTGATGAAGCTACAGATTCTTGGATTCTAACTATTATTTCTACGGATATTACCCCGCGCAAACAAGCAGAAGAGGCGCTGCGTCGCAGCGAACAAAAATACCGGAATATTTTTGAAAATTCTTTAGTTGGTATTGGTCGTAGCCGCCTGGAAGATGGATTATTTTTAGAAATGAATCAACCTTGTGCAGAGATTATTGGTTACAGTAACGTTGCTGATTTGATTGGTAAACGCTACGCACCAGAATTTCATGTGCATCCCGGCGATCGCACTGCTTTGTTCGCCGAAATTGAACAGCATGGCGAAGTGCGTAACTTTGAAATTCAATTACGTCGCCGGGATGGAGGGATGAGTTGGGGACTGATGTCAGCCCGCCCGAATCTCGAAGAATCATGCTTAGAGTTTATGATTGTGGATATTAGCGATCGCAAACGTGCTGAACAAGCCCTCTTGATCGCCAAAGAAGCCGCAGAAGCCGCCAACCGTGCCAAAAGCACCTTTTTGGCAAATATGAGTCACGAACTCCGTACCCCGTTAAATGCCATCCTGGGTTTTGCCCAATTGATGGAACGAGACACCACTCTGACTAGTAAACAACGCCAATCTCTAGCAACTATTAACCGCAGTGGTGAACACTTACTGAATTTAATTAACGATGTGCTGGATATGTCCAAAATTGAAGCCGGATGCATCGTCTTACACCCCGAACCTTTTGATTTACATCAATTATTACAAACATTACATGATATGTTTCAAATCCGGGCACGGGCGAAGCAATTGTCCCTGAAGTTTGAAATTGCCGCCAATCTGCCCCGATATGTCAACGCCGATGAAGGTAAACTACGTCAAGTACTAATTAATTTATTAAGCAATGCTGTTAAATTTACATCTAAAAATACAGTAATTTTGCGTACTAGTGCTGAAATGAGAAGACTAGATGATCGGCAAAAGCAAAGCTGCATTCTTTATTTTGAAATAGAAGATACTGGCAGGGGTATTGCGCCAGAAGACATGGATAAATTGTTTCAGCCCTTTGTCCAAAGCAACAGTAAGCAAGCCATTGAAGGAACCGGTTTAGGACTCGCCATCAGTCGTCAATTTATCCGATTAATGGGAGGTGATATCAACTGTAGCAGCAGTTTAGGGCGGGGTTCTACTTTTCGGTTTCACCTGCTAGTAACTTTAGCTGAAGCTTTGCAGGAGACACCGCAATTCACCAATGGTAAGGTTATCGGCTTAGTAGCAGCACAACCAACTTACAGAATTTTAGTGGTAGATGATGCCAAAAGTAACAGAGATATTATCGTAGAATTACTGAGGGAAGTGGGTTTTAAAGTGGACTCTGCGAGTAATGGAAAAGAAGCGATCGCGCTTTGGAAAATTGGGCAACCCCATGTAATATTTATGGATATGCGGATGCCGATTATGGATGGCTATACAGCTACTAGAGAAATTAGAAATCAAGCGCAACAGCAATGCAAAGAAAATCTGACGATAATTATTGCCCTAACAGCCAGTGCTTTTGAAGAAGAAAAATCAACCATTTTAGCTGCGGGTTGTAATGACTTAATTCGCAAACCATTCCGAGAACAGGTAATTTTTGATAAACTTGCGGAACATTTGGG
Source organism: Calothrix sp. NIES-2100 (assembly GCF_002368195.1). GTDB lineage: Bacteria > Cyanobacteriota > Cyanobacteriia > Cyanobacteriales > Nostocaceae > Aulosira. The sequence continues at coordinate 6,939,499 of NZ_AP018178.1, forward strand.
GGTACGTTACCTTTACGCCGAAAACAGCAATCCCCAAGACACAGATGAACTGCAAAATTACCCAACTCCTTCTATTTCCACCTTGCGTACATCCTTAAAGAGGATGCCAGATACATGGGTTACCCAACTTTATCACGCTGCCAATCAAGTTGATGGCGATCGCATTTCACAACTAATAGAACAAATTCCCCAAACTCAAGCAGTTTTAGCAAAAGAACTCACCAATTTGAACCGTCGCTTCTGTTTTGATGAAATTATCGAACTGATTGGATGAGAGCATGGGGCATGGGCAGCAGATTATGTATCTATAATTTCTTGCACTATAACGTAGGGCTGGACAATGAGTGTTTGAAATCGCTTTTGCGGATTCTCATTCCATTCTCCCAACTGTACAGGAGATGGCTTGGTAATCAATTGTTCATCAATCCATACTTGCACTTGGGGAATATTATCACTAGCGATCGCTTCTCCCACATCCAACAACTCTACCCCCGGCGCTACTACAATTACTGCATCCCTTTTTACATGAGGAATTAGCCATTCCCACTCTGATTCATCTACACTTTTTGCTAAATCTGCTCTTAAGTCCGGCATAAATCCTCAATTTTTTTTCTCAGTCTAATTTGGATTTTACATTAATATTTAATCTCTCGTTAAGCCGAAAATTTCAAATTATATATAGCAATTTTAAATCATTCGTTAATCACAATACTCTCGACTGATGCTATGGCGATATTGGGCGGGGAAACCCCGCCCCTACAGATACATCGATTGCATTTTTTTTAATTGCTCTGACAACTGACAACTGACAACTGACTATTGACTATTGACTATTGACTATTGACTAACCTTCTGCTTGCATCTCTTCAATTTCAAACAAAGATACAATTACACCAGCTATAGGAATCGAAATAAAAATACCCAGCAAACCCGCTACTCTCGCACCGACTAGTAAAGCAAAAAATACTACTATCGGATTTAAATTCAGCGCTCCTTGCATAATACGCGGCGCAATTAAATTATCTTGGATTTGCTGGAGGACAATGCAAGCAACAAATACTTTTATCGCTAGCCAAACATTTTGAGATAAGACAATTAAAGTTACTGTACTAACTCCTAATGTAGCTCCTATACCAGGAATGACATCAAGTAAACCGATTACCACTGATAAAAGCAAGGCAAAAGGTACATTTAAAAGTAAAAATACCAGCAAAGTCGCACTTGTTAAAAATAAAGTTAATAGCAACTGACCGCGAAAAAATCCCAGAAAACTGCGTTGTATGACCTTATTAAATCTATTGCGTCTTTGTCTTGGGACTATTTTTAAAATTAAATGCCAAATTTTCTCTCCATCTAAAAGCATAAAGAAGGAAATTACGGCAATTAATATAAAAGTAACAAAATTTGTTAAAAATTGTTGTAAAATAGCCAGACTATTCACCAAACTATTTATAGCTTGATTGCGTAATTGCTCTTGAATAAAGTCTAAATCTATTTGCAGGTTGCGACTACGCAAAAAGGTTTCTAATCGCTCTATGAAAGGTGCTAAAGAATTTAAAAAAGTAGTGATACTATCAATTAATTGTTGCCCTTGAGATAAAACTGCTAAACCTAAGGTAATTGCTATTCCCCCAAGAATCACAATGCTGACTAGGAAAACGACAAAAACAGCGATACCGTGGGGTAAAAAACGCCGCAGCCATTGTACAGGATAGCTGAGTAAAAAAGCTAAGATGGCAGCGAATGTAAAAATCACAATCACCCCTTGAAAGTAAGCTAAAAGCTGTATAATCGCCCAACCAGAAGCTACTAAAAGCAAAAAGCGGATTAACGCTAAATTATGCAATCGTTGCCAAAAATTCTTGGTTTCAAAGGCGCTCATAAGGAATTCCGAAAAGGCATTGTCTTTAAAACTACAGAAACCAACAGTGCGATCGCTACCCCCTTTGAGTAGATTTTCCTAGTTTTCTAACTCATCGCCCTAAATCATGCATCTGGTTAATCACATCGGCGCATTTTTGAGTCAGGGCTTGCAATTCCTCTTTATTCGTGGAAGTAGGTGCATCAATTACCTGACCAATCCTGACAGTGATGGGAACTGCTTGCGGTATTGACGAGCCTTTTTGGAAAATTTTCTCAGTACCCCATAAACTAACTGGTAATATGGGTGCTTTTGCCTTAGCCGCTAACAAAGCTGCACCTCTTTTTGGGTCTGTAATTCGACCATCTGGTGTGCGAGTACCTTCCAAAAACACACCCACAGCCCAACCATTATCAATACACTCTAAAGCAGAACGGATGGCAGTGCGATCGGCTGCACCCCGACTCACCGGATAAGCACCATATAATTTAATTGCTTGCGCCAAAACAGGCACATTAAATAACTCTTCCTTGGCCATGTACGCCACAGGACGTAGTACACAGTTGGAGACAATTGGCGGGTCAAAGTAACTAGCATGATTACTTATTACCAATAATGGCCCAGATTGAGGCACATTTTCGACACCTTCAATTCGGACTCGAAAGTAAGCATGTAGCATAGGGCTGACCACCGACCACTTAAAAGCGTGATACAGTGCCAGACTAATCAATGGTTCACGGCTTCTGGTCATTTGTTATTTGTCAGTTGTCAGTTGTCAGTTGTCAGTTGTCATTTGCTATTCCCCCTCATCTCCCTAACCCCTATCCCCTAACCCCTACTAGTCTGGTAACTCAGCGGCATTACGAATATTTTCTAAGCTTAAACCAGGACTGGTGCGTTTAATTAAACCAGTTAGCACATTACCTGGGCCAATTTCTACTACTTTCTCAATAGCAACGGTGGGAAGCAGTAAAGAAATTTCTCGCCATCTAACTGAACCAGTCATTTGCTTGATGAGGCGCTGCTTTAAATTTTCTGCATCAACAGTGGGTATCGGTTCGACATTAGAAACTACAGGGACATTAGCTGGCTGAAATTCCACAGATTCGAGAATCTCTTGAAATTCTGTAGCGGCTGGTGCTATTAAATGGGAGTGGAATGCACCGGAAACTTTTAAAGGGATAGCCCGTTTGGCTTTAACTTGGGACATAACAGCTTGTACAGCATCTGGAGTCCCAGAAATGACTACCTGGGCAGGGCTGTTATCATTGGCTAGCACTACATCAGGGGTTTGGGCAATAACTGCATCTAACTGTTCGCGGTCAAAATTCATCAGCGCCGCCATCATCCCACCGGAAACACTATCCATCAGTTCGGCACGACGCTTTACTAAATGTAAGCCCACAGCCCAATCAAATACACCCGCGACGTAAAGGGCAATGTATTCTCCCAAACTATGACCGGCAACTAAATCTGGCTGGTGTCCCCGTTCACGGATCAGGTCGGCGAGAATAGTTTCTACTACATAGAGACAGGGCTGGGTGTAGAGGGTGCGTGATAAATTTTCGGCATCACTTTGGCAAATTTCTGTGACAGACCAGCCTAATATAGTCTCAGCTTCGGCAAATCTATCCTTAGCCCCAGGTATATCTAATAAATCTATTCCCATTCCTGTAGCTTGGGAACCTTGTCCGGGAAACACCCATGCAGTTTTAGTCATTGGTCAATTGTCAATTGTCATTGGTCATTGGTCAATTGTCATTGGTCATTGGTCAATTGTTATTGGTCATTGGTTGTTAAGGAAACTAGAAGCAATCAATTATCCAATCTTGTGAGATGCGCTAGACAGACCGTACTTTGGTATTAGCGGGCTTTCCGTCCCGCACCACAAGTAAATTTGGCATATTTATTGATTATCAACAATTGTGTTCATCTACTTAACAAATGACAAATGACAAATGACAAATGACAAAATACTATCTTCCCCACTGAAAAATTGCTGCACCCCAAGTGAGTCCAGCACCAAAGCCGGATGCAGCAATAATGTCATTGGGTTTGATTTTACCTTGCCGCACAGCTTCATCTAAGGCGATGGGAATGGAGGCGGCGGAGGTGTTGCCATAATTGGCGAGATTGCTAATAACTTTATCGTTGGGAATATTGAGGCGTTGGGCAACAGCATCCAAAATCCGCTGGTTGGCTTGGTGTAAAACTAGCCAATCTATTTGGTCAATGGTGAGGTTTGCCTGAAATAAGGTTTTGTCGATGACTTCTGGCACTTTTTGCACGGCAAAGCGATAGACTTCTTTGCCGTTCATCGTTATGGGATTGTATTTACCTTGGCTGATGTTGATGCCGGGAATCAGTTCGTGATCAGAGGCTTGATAGGCAAGATTCAGGTAGTGGTTTTGGCTGCCATCACTTTTGAGTGTAAATCCTAGCAAGCGATCGCTCTCATTGGCCTGCATTATCACTGCTCCGGCTCCATCACCGAACAATACACAGGTACGGCGGTCTTGCCAATCTACCCAACGAGAGAGGATATCTGCTCCTACCAAAAGTACATTTTGATATACGCCTGTTCTGATGTATTGGGCAGCAGTAACAAGTCCAAATACAAAGCCAGAACAAGCAGCAGTCAAGTCAAAGGCTACAGCTTTAGTCGCTCCTAATTCAGCCTGGATTTGACAAGCACTGCCAAACAGATCATCAGGGGTAGAGGTTGCCAAGATAATTAAATCCACATCTTCTGGTGTAATACCAGCTGCGGCGATCGCTTGACGACTGGCTTTAGCGGCGAGTACACTCAAAGACTCGGTTGGCAGAGCCAATCTTCTTTGGCGAATTCCTGTTCTGGTAGCGATCCATTCGTCTGATGTTTCCACCAGTTCAGTTAGCGCTTCATTTGCTAAGGAAGTTTCTGGTACAGCCGAGCCACTTCCGGTAATTGCTATGCCTAAATTATGCACTCCTTGTCTCCCGAACTCTCACCTATCAGCGGTTAGTAATTAGTAATCATTAGTCATTAGGTTTTACTATTGACTAATCACTGTTTTTGTGCTATTCAATGTTTTTTTTGGCTGATTGCTAACCACTATCACGCTGTAGGGCTTCATATTGAGACCGAAGTCGTTGTAGTACCTGGTTGTCTACAGCTTCTTTGGCCATGCGAACTGCATTAAAAACTGAAGGTGCTTGTGAGCTACCGTGACCAATCAAACAAACTCCGTCCACGCCTAAGAGCAAAGCACCGCCATGTTCTGCGTGATCCATGCGCTGCTTAATTCGTTTCAGGTTTGGTTTTAAAAGTGCTGAACCGATTTGACCATGCAATCCTTGGGGCAATTCTTCCCGCAAGATTTGCAAAATCACTTCTCCCACAGCTTCGGCAAATTTCAACAAAACATTGCCGACGAAGCCATCACAGACAATCACATCAAAGTTGCCAGAAAGCACATCACGCCCTTCGGCATTCCCAATAAAAGATATTTGGGAATTCTCGCGCAGTAATTGATGGGCGCGTAGAGCCACTTCATTGCCTTTGGTGTCTTCTTCGCCGATGTTTAACAAACCTACTTTTGGTTCGGCTGTACCCAGTACATACTGACTATAGGCAGAACCCATGACTGCAAACTGCTCTAAAAATTTTGGACGGCAGTCTACATTGGCACCCACATCAAGTATTAATACTGGCTTGCCAGCTTTAATTGTGGGAAAAACTGTACCAATTGCTGGGCGGTCGATTCCCGGCAATCGTCCTAAACGCAGCAAAGCGGAGGCCATAGCTGCCCCAGAGTGTCCGGCTGAGAACACAGCATCGGCTTGCTGCTGCTTCACCAGATCCATCGCCACATTAATTGAAGCCTTCCGTTTGCGCCTAACCGCGTTTAAAGGCTCCTCATCCATTGCGATCGCTTCCTCGGCAGAAACGATCTCTACCTCCGCCAGGCTTGTTTTTGGCGGCAGGGCAGCTTCAATTTGTTGGGGATCACCCACCAACAGGACTTTTACACCCAGTTCTTCTCGTGCTCGGATTGCGCCAGCTACGATTTCACCGGGTGCATGATCCCCTCCCATTGCGTCAATTGCGATCCTTACGCCAGTCGATCCCATTGCTTAGAGCTTTTAGAAACCTTACAAATTTTACCAGATGGCTTTACCGAAAAATCGGAACTTTATACTGCCAAATTACTCTTCCTACTACGCAAGAGGTTCTGGCAAGCCCAACATAACATGAATTGTGGGGGATTTGGGGGATGAGGGGGCAGGGGGACAAGGAGGACAAGGAAGATATTACTATTGTCCAATGCCCAATGCCCCATGCCCAATGCCCCATGCCCCATGCCCCATGCCCTTAACTCAGTACCCAGTCAACGAGGGTTCTGACACCGAAACCTGTCGCCCCTGGCCCGTTGTAGCCATTTTCTTTATCTGACCACACTGGGCCAGCAATATCTAAGTGTGCCCAAGGGGTGTCTTTGACGAATTGTTTGAGGAAAAGGGCGGCGGTAATCGCACCGCCGGGACGGGGGCCTGTATTTTTCATGTCGGCGATTCCCGACTTTAGCCCTTCAAAATATTTTTCTTCCATTGGCATCCGCCAAATCTTTTCTCCCGATGATGCCGCAGCTTTTTCTAGCTGGGAAGCTACAGTATCATCAGGAGTAAATAAACCTGCAATATCATCACCTAAAGCGATGACGTTAGCACCAGTGAGGGTGGCTAAATCAACGATCGCATTTACGCCTAATTTATCGGCATATACTAAGGCATCGGCTAGAGTTAAACGTCCTTCAGCGTCGGTGTTATTCACTTCAATAGTTTTGCCATTGGACGCTTTGAGGACATCGCCGGGGTGCATCGCACGACCGCTAATCATGTTTTCGGTCACTGCTGAGATAAAGTGTACTTCGACACTTGGCTTAATTTGGGCAATTGCTTTGGCTGCACCTAAAGTGGCGGCTGCACCACCCATATCAATTTTCATAGTTTCAATGCCGCTACCAGCGCCTTTAATGTTGAGTCCGCCGGAGTCGAAGGTTAAGCCTTTACCAATAATGGCTAGTTTACGTGTCGGTGTGCCTTCTGGCTTGTAAGTCAGGTGAATAAATTTCGGAGGCAAATCAGAAGCTTGGGCGACTCCTAAAAAAGCACCCATACCCAGCTTTTCACACTCTTCTTTTTCTAAGATTTGGATTTGTAAACCATAATCTTTAGCGATCGCTTGGGCAGTTTCCGCCATTGTAATCGGTGTTACAGCATTGGCGGGGGCTGCTACTAATTCTCTGGCTAAAATAACCCCAGAAACTATTTGATTTGCACGGTTAATGGCTGCTTCTTGTCCACTAAACCCTAGTAAATCTACTGTTTCTACTTGTGATTGTTTTTCTTCAGATTCTGATTTAAAGCGGTTATCTTGGTAAAGCGCCAGTTGTACACCTTCCGCGATCGCTTGGGCAGTTGCTGCCGGATCGTTGTTCCATAATGGAAAACTAAAACCTAAAACTTTACTTTTTTGCTTTTTGGCTACCCGGCCTACAGCCGCAGCAGCGCGTCGCAAAGAATCTAATTTGAGTGAGTCTGCTTTCCCCAAACCCACCACAATCACTTTTTTCACAGGGGTACTAGCAGCTATCCGAGTAAAAACAGTGCTATTGGCTTTACCCTTAAATTCTTCTTCAGCAATTAGTTCTTTTAAAATCCCGGAAAACTTGCTATCTAAAGTCGCCAGTTCACCAGTTAACTCTACTCCATCTTCAAATAAGCCAATTGCTAAAGTATCTCCTGTCCACTCTAATAGAGGCGTATCACTCGCTCGAATTACCATTTTGGGATTTTGTGTAAAAGTTCTTGTACCAGTATTGCTTAAAATTATCTATTCGTGCTTGGAAAAATCAGGGGCTAAGGGCTAGGGGAGACACAAGAGGGACAAAGGGGACAACCAACTATTGACTATTGACCAATATCAAACTTATTTGCGATCGCAGTCATGATATTTTGCTCTAACTCTGTAGTTTCACCGTTAATTTCAGCAATTTTTTGACACTGTGCTAACAAGGGGATAGCAAAATCACGATTAAGTTGATTTAGTAAGCTATCCAAAGGCTGGGGTGATTTGATATTTTCAGAAATCTGTTTTATTGAATTCTCACTCAAGTTGATGGCTTGTAATTCTGGGAGAATTTCTGCCCAAGTTTTGTCTGGATGGCTGGCGAGGATCATGTGTACTAAAATTTGATCCATTATCGCTTCTTGAGCGATCGCTGTTTCTAAGTACTTTTCACTTTCTTGTTTTAATGTTGTCAATGTCTGTTGAGAAGTCAGGGAGGTTGATTCATCCAACTTGGCTTCGTAAAATCGACAAGCAGCATACCCTAATGAATAAATCATTGTCGCATTGGAACTAGCTGCGATCGCTGCACCAGCAAAGGGTACATTTCGCAACAAGCCTAAGCCCGCAGCTTTCAACAGCCGACTACCGCCCAAAGCTAGACCAAAAATTGCTAAAACTTCACCCTTTCGCGCTGGGTCTTTTAAATCTTGTCCATAAGCGGCGGCTATTTGATAAAGCATTTCTGATTGCAATTCTGTTGTCGCCGCCAAATCAATTGCTAATAAAGCCGCAGCTACTCCTGGCAAAATACTAGTGGCTAAACCAATCCCTCCTGCTTGCGTAGCTTTGTCCACCATGATTCTGTGGGAAATCTGGCTGGGTGATTCTTGGGGATACTGTTGTTTTAGTTTGTTGACTATGTCTTGTGCTTTTTGCAAATTAACATTTTCACTAGCCCCAATCAACCAATTCAGATTTAAAACACCAGATAATTTGCGAATCAGCCAATTTTGACTTAGGCTATCAACTAACTTCCCAGTGTTTTGAGTTGATTCTTCAATTAACTTGTGTGTTTGTTTGGCAGCTGTTTCTCCTACCCAGATCAATGTTTCAGCAACTGACTCTAAAAATGATTGTTTATCTTTTTTTGTATCATCAGATAAATTATTGAGTTTAGGAAATTTTTCTGCCATTGCTTGGCACCTTCAGTGTAAAGCCTTGCTATCTTGGTTGTAGCAAAGCTTTGTTGTGCCTGACATCTCTCTGGAAGGATAAGCCGTTAGATTAACATCAAAGTTATATTTGATTTTTGAAAATCGAGCGCTTCAGATCCCCGACTTCTTTAGAGGTTGTTTGAAAAGTGATTGGCTGTGATTATAAGTACTTTCAGATCCCCCCTAGCCCCCCTTTTTAAGGGGGGAACTGGACTCAAAGTCCCCCTTTGAAAGGGGGATTTAGGGGGATCTAGAATTTTTTGCTACCGACGACAGGACTTTTAAAACATCCTCTTAAAAAGTCGGCGATCTTGTTGTTCACAAATGATCTAGGAATGCTATAGCCTTTCCTAAAAAACTGAGGTTCACCCAAATCTTTTTTACCCAGGTTAGTAGTTTTGAAAACGTACCTCACCCGGTAGGGAACCGCCATATACTAAACGTTTGTTGCAGCACGAATTTCTTGAATAATCTGGGAAATTTCTTCTTCAGACTGGATATGCCGTGATAAAACTTCAGCAGTTGATTGCAGCACCCGTTCAGAAAATGATTTGGCTAAGTCTTGCCGCAAACCCTGCCCAATGTAAAATTTAAGCAATGCCTCAACAGACATATCTCGACTTACAGCTACTTTTTGGAGTGAGTCTAAGGTATCTTTGGGTATTGCAATAGATACTGTTTCTACCGGACGCGGTTTTAAGTTTAATTGGAATTCTTCAGGCTTGTTCATATAATTTTCTTTCAGTACGAGTGGCCGGACGGGCAGAAATTATGCGTGTGCGCTTACCTCTTTCCACATAAACCACTAATAAGAGGCGACTAGCAAGAGAATAACCAACGATTAAATCTCGTTGCTCATCATTAGCAGTAGCGTCACCTATTTGATAAAACGGGTCGAAGAAAACTTCTGCGGCTTCTTCAAATGTAACTCCATGCTTTTCAATGTTGCTTTCTTCTTTATTTTGATCCCATTCAAATTCAATCCCTTGCAGCCGATAAAGGATATCCATTTAAGATTCCTCTTGATTAGTCAGGTGCATCTCCAAATTCAAGTGATGGGACTTTTTTGCTTCTACCTGACTGTATCGCCAACTTTCATCACCTGATTAAGCACAGTGCTACTTTCGAGAAAATTATTATCTCGCATGATTTCATAGAGATTAGTCTGATTCTCTAATAAGCAGGCGTGTCCACTCTCAGGCAAGACTACCATCTTGCTGTTGGGTATTATATTTACTAAACGTCTTACCTCCTCCACAGAAGGTAAAAGCCGATCCTGAAGACCGGCGATCAATAACACTGGTTGTGTAAGCTGACGTAATTGTGCTTCTTCTACATGAAACTCTCGCAGTAAAGCCAATCGCCACAGGATTGTTTCTGGCGGTACAGAACGCATACTTTTGAGTAATTCTTGGCGATCGCTCCTAGACATCCGTTGTAAAGATGCTAAAAATGGTAATAATCCCAGTGCGCCGATTTCGTAAAGCCAAGGATGCACTAGGTAAGTTAATTGAGAAGCCCAGTTTAACCAAGGACGTAATTGAAAGCTAGAAGCAGGGTTAATCAGGATAATCCGTTTAAACAACTGGGGTGCTTGGATAGCCACATTCATAGCTAAACAGCCACCAAACGACTCACCACACAGATAAATTGGTCGCTGGGAGTTTTTTTCTAGTTCGGTGTGGATTAGGTCAACTACATTATGGGTAAGTACTTCCCAAGTTGTCATATCTTGGCGTGGGATTGCTAAACAGCGGACATCAAAACCCATTTCCAATCCCGCAGTTTGCTCCCGCAATAGTTGACCTGTGCCATCCATTCCTGGCAAATACACAAACAACGGGTACTGTGGCTGTATGCGTTTAGACGTAAGGAAACACGGCTTTAACTCAACTTCTAACATTATCAAATTTTAATTTCTTATGTTAATTTTATTAAATTTAGCGTGCATTCTACAAACCGCAGCCACCCCTCTCCTCATAACGTAAGTTGCTAGTTGTCTGGGGATGAGGGGTGAGGGGGGACAAGGATGAGGGAGACGCAGGGAGACGGAGAATAACTATTGACTATTGACTATTGACAAATGACAAATAACTAATAACAACCTTGACGTAACAAACTGGCGATTTCACAATGACAATGTTCTGTCAGTTCAGCAACAACAGTTTTTGCTTGTTTTCCTTGATATTGTTGTTGTTGTTGAGGTTTAATCCAATATGGACGGCCGATTAACACCGCGACTCGACGATAGATGACTAAGGGATGCAAACCTGGTTGATTAAATAATGCTTCTGTTGGGTCGAATAAACTCAATAAGCGTAAAGGCACAGATGTGGTGTTCACTTCTTCCAAGGAGGCGATCGCGATCGGTAAAATCGCCAAGTCTCTCACAGATGCTCGCAATGCCAAATGCGCAAATCCCCGCTGAAATTCACCTACATTATGAGGCTGGGTAGATTTTACCATTGGTGCGGTTCCTTCGGGAAACACCCCAACCATCTGCTTGGACTGCAAGAGTAATTGAGATTGAGTAAAAAAGCTCTGCTGGCGTTGATGACTATCCTCTAAGGGAAAGCACCCCAATTGACCTGTAACCAGTTCCCGCAGAATTGGTACTTGTCCCATGTAATGATGGCAAGCAAAGCGGATGGGACTCGATAGCGCCGCCATCAAAATCAGAGCATCCATAAAGCTGCGGTGATTGCTGACGACTAATACGCTAGCATCATGGGGAATCCGATCTTCGTAATAACGAAACATGCGCGTTGATAAGGCCGCCAATGACAAACGAGAAATCAAAAGAGGGCTATTTAGACTCATAGCAATCAATAAATATATTTTTTGCGAAAATATCGCAGTTTATCTTGACTTAAGATTACATTTCTTCACCACTACCACGACCGTCTTAAGATAGAAATGTCTTCTTCTCAAAGTCAACTATATTTTCTGACTCCTATTTTCTGTATTGCCAGCGACAATAAATCCAATTGAAAGCTTTACTAACTATGTGTTCGCAGCTATTTTTTAACTATTGGCAGGAATTAGCTGGCTTTATATCAACCATAAAATAATTTGGTCTTGATAGATTTGCTAATATTAAGGTGTCATTTGAAAAAAAACTAGCAATGTTATATAATTACGTGGTTTTGCAGACAAAAGTAAGAGATAAAACGGTTTAATAAGTTGTTTTTTATTGTGCATGAATCTAGTGAATAAAAAAGCAAAAACATTTGCACTGACAACGCCCCTATATTATGTAAACGATGTCCCCCATGTTGGTAGTGCTTATACAACGATGGCTGCTGATGTCCTAGCTCGATTTCAAAGGCTGTTGGGAAATCAAGTACTGCTGATTACGGGTACTGATGAACATGGGCAGAAAATTCAGCGATCGGCAGAGAATCTTGGGAAAGCTCCCCAAGAATTTTGTGATGAAATATCTCTGGCTTTCTTTTCCCTATGGGAATTGCTCAATATTAAATACGATCGCTTTATTCGGACTACCGATTCTCGTCATGAAGCAATTGTCAAAGAATTTTTTCATCGAGTCTGGGAATCAGGCGACATCTACCAGGGACAACAAAAAGGCTGGTACTGTGTATCCTGTGAGGAATTTAAAGAAGAACGAGAACTACTAGAAGGAAAACGTTGCCCAATTCATACTAATAAAGAAGTTGAGTGGCGCGACGAACAAAACTACTTCTTCCGCTTATCCAAATACCAAAGTCAACTGCAAGAACTATACCAGTCTAGACCGGATTTTATCCAGCCTGCTAGTCGTCGGAACGAAGTCCTCAACTTTGTCAATCAAGGGTTGCAAGACTTTTCGATTTCCCGAGTCAATCTAGATTGGGGATTTCCTGTACCAGTAGATCCGAAGCATACTCTCTACGTCTGGTTTGATGCACTACTGGGTTATGTTACAGCATTGTTAGAACCAGATGCCCAACCAACTTTAGCAAATGCCTTAGCTAAATGGTGGCCGATGAACTTGCATTTAATAGGTAAGGATATCCTCCGCTTCCATGCAGTGTACTGGCCAGCGATGCTGCTGAGTGCAGGTTTACCATTACCAGAACAAGTTTTTGGCCATGGCTTTTTAACTAAAGATGGGCAGAAAATGGGTAAAAGTTTAGGTAATACCCTCGATCCCATCGATCTTGTCCAGCGCTATGGTAGTGACGCCGTTCGTTATTACTTCCTTAAGGAAATAGAATTTGGCAAAGATGGCGATTTTAATGAAGTTAGATTCATCAATGTTTTAAATGCAGATTTGGCAAATGATTTAGGTAATTTGCTCAATCGCACTCTCAACATGGTGAAGAAATACTGCGGCTCTAATGTCCCAGCAATTGCCAATGCAGCCATTCCGGCTGACAATCCTTTAAAAGCGATTGGGTTAAGTTTAGGGGAAAAGGTGAAACATGCTTACTGTACGCTAGCTTTCAGTCAGGCCTGCGAGGCTATCCTGTTGCTGGCGCAAGCTAGCAATAAGTTTATTGATGAACAAGCCCCTTGGTCATTATATAAACAAGGACAGCAGCAAGCATTGGAAAAAGTGCTGTATGCAGTTCTAGAATCAGTTAGACTAGCAGCTTATCTGCTGTCCCCAGTGATTCCGAATATCAGTAGCGATATTTATCAGCAATTGGGCTTCGGAATTAACTTTAACGATCCCACGGAAAGTGCGATCGCCGCACCTTTCGACGTTCATGCAACCTGGGGGCTACTATCCGATAAACAACAGTTGGGTACACCCCAACCAATCTTTAAGCGTATAGAACCCCCAAAAAACGATTAGTATTTTCAATTTTTGATTTTGCTTAGTCTCTAATTCTGTCAAAAAAAAAGCTTGGGGCTGTACTTATTAGCCCCGGCAGATTATCATAAATCGCTTTCACTTGCATGAGAAAAGTAAAAAACTGTATCAAAAATTACAAAAATAAAACTGAGGCATGACATCAATGTTGAATAATTTAGAAAATGACTCGATATTCACGCCGGAACAAGTTTTAGAAAATAGAGGTCGTGTAGCTATATTTATTGATGGCTCAAATCTATTTTATGCGGCACTGCAACTAGGAATCGAAATTGATTACACTAAGTTACTGTGTCGATTAACTGGTGGCTCTAGACTGTTACGTGCTTTTTTCTACACTGGTGTAGACCGCACCAACGAGAAACAACAAGGATTTCTGCTGTGGATGCGTCGCAATGGCTACAGAGTCATTGCCAAAGATTTAGTCCAGCTACCAGATGGCTCGAAAAAAGCCAATTTGGATGTAGAAATAGCAGTAGATATGATGGCTTTAGTTGATTCATATGATACAGCAGTCTTAGTCAGTGGTGATGGGGATCTAGCTTATGCAGTCAACTCAGTTAGCTATCGGGGTGTGCGAGTAGAGGTTGTAAGTTTACGTTCAATGACTAGTGATAGCTTAATCAATGTGAGCGATCGCTATATTGACCTAGAAGCCATCAAAGAAGATATCCAAAAAACCCCTCGCCAAAGCTATCCATACCGTCCTTTATCCGGTATGGGCTTTTTAGACGACCCACGAGATACTGATGGACATCTAGAAATTCAAGATTAATGAAGCAGGACGCAGATAAGCATCAAGATAGAAGAAGTTCTAGAAATCAGGGGGGAAGTAAAACACATTCCCCCCAATTCTTTTTAGGGAAATTTCTTAAGACTTCACCAATTAAGGTAAATTGGTTTTGCCTAACTCTCACATTTTTCTTAGTAGTCGGGTTAGTTGCTTGTAGCGGTAAATCTCCTAATAATAAAGCAAATAGTTCTGGTTCCTCTGGACAAAACCCAGATAGTAATTTGACTTTTTTTGGTGTCGCTTTTGAACAGTTTGATGAAGTCGGGCGACCGATTTGGAAAGTTAATGCTAAAGCAGCTAAATATACCAAAGAAAAACAAATAGGTGAAGCGGAAAGCCCCTATGGGGAACTATATCAAGATGGTAAAGTAGTTTACCAAATCAAAGCAGAACGAGCAGACATTGAACAGGATGGAAAGCAGCTATTTCTTAAAGGGAAGATAGTGGCTACAGATCCGAGTAATGGTATTGTATTGCGAGGTAATGAATTAGAATGGCGACCTCAAGAAGATTTATTGATTGTCCGTAACCAACTAAACGGTACTCACCAAAAACTACAAGCAGTAGCCCAGGAAGCCAAAGTTAAAACTCGCGAACAGCGGATGGAATTTTCCGGAGGGGTAATAGCAAACTCAATCGATCCGCAATTACAAATGCGAACAGAGCATTTAATTTGGCAAATTAAAGAAGAGAAATTAATTGGCGATCGCCCTGTACAAATTGACCGCTACAAAAATAATCAAATTACCGACCGTGGTCGCGGAAATGCTACAGAAATTAACTTAAAAACAAAGATTGCCACAGTCACAAAAAATGCCCAGCTAGAATTACTAGACCCACCAATGCAGATAACTAGTAATTCTATGACCTGGAACATGAATGCCGAAATTGTCACCACAAATTCGCCGTTGCGGGTGTTTCATAAAGCGGAAAATGTGACAGTAACCGCCAATCAAGGCGAAATGAAGATACCGCAAAAAACAGTTTATTTAACAGGCAATGTCAACGCAATTGGGCAGCGTCGCCAGTCTCTCAAATCGCGGACATTAACTTGGTATCTAGACAATAAATTAGTGGAAGCGCAGGGTAATGTAGTGTATCGGCAAATTGAGCCACCATTAAATTTTACTGGGGAAACAGCCGTTGGCAACCTGCAAACAGAAAATATAGTTGTCAAAGGCGGTAATAGTAGTGGTAGTAGAGTAGTTACAGAGATTATTCCTCAGGAGAAAGGTAGGAGGCAATAGTCAATGGGCATTGGGTATTGGGCATTGGGCATTGGGCATTGGGCATTGGTTAAATGTATTTCTACAAATGACAAATGACAACTGACTAATGACTAACTTTTAAAAATAACTTGATTGCGACTTGTTGCACCGAGTTCGGGTAATGTGTTGATGGTTGAGTGAGGGGTGAGAGATGCAGGGATTTGGGGAGATAGTTGGAACT
The DNA here is from genome assembly GCF_002368195.1 of Calothrix sp. NIES-2100. Lineage (GTDB taxonomy): Bacteria > Cyanobacteriota > Cyanobacteriia > Cyanobacteriales > Nostocaceae > Aulosira. The sequence continues at coordinate 6,955,468 of NZ_AP018178.1, forward strand.
TTTGTACTAGACGCTGTAATAATTGGTCTTGTCCAGTACGGAAACCTGATACATTATCACCCCGGTTGATGATCGCAAACCAGACCAAACCGCGATCGCGTGTTGGCATGACACCAGCTAAAGCGCTAACATCTCGCAAAGTCCCTGTTTTCATCACTGTACCAGCGGGCATGTGTCTGGAGTGCAGTGTTCCTCGATGATCGAACCCAGACATGGGAAATAGATCGGCTAAAGTGAGATTACGAGCCACTGCTTCTTGTTGCATTGCCATTAACATCGCACAAACAGCTCGCGGAGAAATGCGATTTTCTGGGCCTAATCCCGAACCATTGATTAACTGAATTTCTGCATCTGGAACTCTAGCCAACCTTGCAGCAGTAGATTGGACTACAGTATGTCCTCCTACTGACTCTGCTAGCATTTCTGCGATGTCGTTGTTGCTGAAAACGTTCATCTCTTTGATAATTTGTCTCAAAGGTAAAGAGAGATGACGAATCAGCACAGCGTGTTGAAGATTTGGCTGCGCTTCAACTTTCACAGTCCCCGCGATCGCCACTTGCGGCTTTGGTGTTCCCTTGGGCATAATCGAGTGAATGTAAACCGCAGGACGAGTCCAAGTAGCAGAATTGAGAGCTTGCTTAAATAATTGACCTGCTAATAGCGGATGACGCTGGAAATTCATGGCAAAAGAGCCAGTAATCACCAAATTTCCCTTCACCTGCTTGATACCCATGCGGTTGAGAGTATTACCAAGAGCGATCGCTTCTTCCCAAACCATCATTGGATCGCCACCACCAGTAATCACCAAATCACCCTGCAATACCCCATTCACTACTGGCCCTGTAGCGCTGATTAAAGTTTCAAATTGGTGATCTGGTCCCCAAGTTTTGAAAGCAACTAGTGAGGTAGCAATTTTAGTTAAAGAAGCAGCCGGTAGAGGTGTTGTTCCTTGGTGATTAGCCATCAGCATCGGCCCCGACTGCATCCAAATTCCCTGGCTTTCTGTGAGATTTTGGGCAATTAGTTTCGATGTAATCAGCCCCTTGAGATATTCTTGGACTGTATTAGCACTAGCTGGATTTGGATCAGGAGCCAGAACTAAGCCAGGGCTACTTTGCCAAGCCAATGCATCTAAAGCATCTAAGGGCTTGATCTGTAAGCCAGCCATTTCCAGCCAGATCGAAACTAAACCTGAACTCAATAACTCCAGCATTCTTGATTCCTCTATTAGGATTATTTACGATGTGCGAACTAGTTTACAGTGCTAATATACAAACTTTTTTATGCTGATCAGCATGGAGTCACAATAACTGGTGTTTTTACTATGTAAAAGTAGGGCAGATAACATAGATAATGTGTGATTTTTTAATCAGCAACTACACCAGTAAATTGTCAAAACTACAAGCTCTAAAAAGGGTAAATATCATTTCACCCCAACAATGGTATTTGGTTAAGCAAAATTAAAGTTCCAGGTGGATTTCAGGGCACACCCTGAAGCAGGTATAATTAATTTTTTGATGTACTTACACACCTTGGTAAAGAAAATTTCCCCAGAGAAATCTATCTGTATCAACAGTTGTGTGAATTGGTATAACACTATAACACCAATTCAGCAATAGTTCTGCCTAAAAAATATCTCATAGGGCATTTTTAGTAGAGACTTACAAAAAATAAAGGCATTGCTGAATAAGGGGATGATTGAGGCTGACGCAAAGACTGGGAGATGCGGTGACGCGGTAATTATTTTTGATGAAAATTCCAAAATCATCCGGCAATTATGCAACGCCAAAATAAATTACCCATATTCCGTAGTAGTGCGAGCATCTTGCTCGATGAATGAACATCTGCGAGCGTCTCGCTCGCACTACAACCCCACAACTTCCTATGCCCCATGCCCCATGCCCCTAAAAATACTCCACCCTTGCATCTAAACCATATGAGCGTAGCATTTTCGAGAGATTTTCTGCTTCTGCCCGATTGCCAAATCTCCCAGCATTGACATAATCCCCTAAACCTGATTTTTCGACAACAGGATTAGCTATATACTGACGTACTTTGTTGAGAGTATCGGCATTATGAAGCGGTACTACTACTACATAGCTTTTTTGATTAGTATTAGCATTAGCAGTATTCTCGCCCGTAGAATTATTCAAACCTAAGGCATTCCAAGTTTGTGCATCTACATTTCCCGTGGGAGTCAGCCGAGAATATTGCTGAAAAGCATACACATATGCCCTAGTATTTTCACCGTAATAACCATCAGGGTTGCCATTAAAAAAGCCTAATTGTAACAACCGCTCTTGAATTGCTTTGACATTCTCCCCACTGTCACCAATGGTGAGATAATTTCTGCTTGGTTGAGTAGATGGTTGAGCATATGCAGTTCGCCCAACTGAACGTACTGCTTCCAACGCTTGGATATTGGCTATCCCATCAGCAGCTAGTTGATAATCTCGCTGGAATCGGATCAGAGCATCCCTAGTCATAGGGCCAAAATTACCAGTCGGTGTAGCTGTTAAGTATCCCAACTCTCGTAAACGTTCTTGCAGTTCTCTGACTTGTTCAGGAGAAAGACTAGTTCTGTCTGGTAATACACCAGGGGAGGGATTGAGCAGTCTGTTCCAAGTTTGTTGATCGGTAATGCCATTGGCAGATATGCCAGAATTTTGCTGGAATGCAATTAAAGCATCTCTAGTGAGGGGGCCAAAATTCCCAGTAGGATTAGTATTCAAATAACCTAACTGTTGTAACCGCTGTTGTAACCTTGTTACTGCTGGGCCTTGACTACCTTGAGACAAAAGCGGATAATCACCTCCTTGGCTGGGTCTATTCAGTGGGGTAACAACAGCATTAGTACGACCTCTAGAAGGTTGCTGAGAGCGAATTAAGGCCTGCTGAGTTTGCGGGCCAAAATAGCCTGTAATGGGGCCTTGAAAATAGCCTAAGCGCTGTAAACGTTGTTGTAGTTTGACAACTTCTGGGCCTCTGCTACCTAGTCGCAGATTACTATTGACATTACGGTTAGTGGTTCTACTTTGGCAGACTTGTTGTAGCGATCGCTGTGTACCAACGCCAACCACTCCATCCGCCGGTAATTTCTTAGCTTGCTGGAAAGCGATGACGGCTTGCTGGGTTATTGAACCAAAGTTACCATTGACAGGGCCATTAAAGTATCCTAACTTTTTCAAACAACTCTGGATGTTTGCTACTTCCGGGCCATTACTGCCTAATTTTTGCAGTGCTAAACTTTGCTCAGCTATACTGACAATACTCAAGGTGATTGCTACAGATAAAAAACGCATCACAACTGTGCTGGATAGCTTTGTCCAATTCCAGAATCGGAAATTAAAGGGAACAATCTTAGGGCTTTGGGATACTTCGGAGAATGAGACAATAGGTAGATCGCTGATAATTTCCATCATATAGAGGGCGCTTTGATTAGGGGCTAGGGGCTAGTCAAGGGGGATGCGGGAGCAGAGAAGACAAAGGATAACTGATTATTGACTAAGTAAAAATTTTGATAACTTTTGTTGTGCGATCGCGTCATCTAAGTATCTCAGTAGATGAACATCACAACAATGACAGGGAACTTGTAACAGAGAAAACTAGGTTACCCATAATTCACCTCACGTTCAACCTGCCTTGTCATACAAGGATGATTACGCCCAAAAGGGGCGAGGCTTTAAACTTTTACCTCTATTTGTCAAGTTACTTTTTAGCTCAGTTGGTGAGGAGTTTTGGCTACCAGTATACTATAGTATAAATAAAACTTGAAGCAATTAATACATAAAAAAAATAACCTGGTAAGAAAGCCTTTTCCAGGTGCATGAAATATTTGTTTAGTGAAAATTTCTCACCCTATCTATTGGTCTTGTTTGGGTGCTTCTGGCTGTTGTACTTCCTCGTTGTCGTCAGCTCGTTGCGTATTACCTGCTTTTACCCAACCTTCTTGATTGGTCTCTTCTTGGCGAATTTTCTGCCAGACTTTATCATCGCTTTCTTCTAAAATCACCACTTTTTGATTAAAACCAATCCCACCAACACGTTGAGCATCTTGTTTTGGTTCGGTTCGCAAACTCAAACCTTGAGGCCAAGTAACTTTTCCACGATAAGCTCCCGCTGGTAATGGTTTTGGTGATTCCTCAGCTTTGGGCGTTTCTGTGGGAGTAGGGGAGGGGGTAGGACTAGGAGATGCTTCGGGGGAAGATTCAGTGGTTTTGGCGACTTTTTCCGTTGGTTTTGGCGATTGGGTTCTCTGTGATGGGTGATCGTTGGAAAAAATTGGTTTTGTCGGGGGTATAGCAGTTCGATTCATGAAATAAAGCGCTGTGGCAACACCACTACCGATTAAAATAGCGATCGCCAATAAAAACCCTAGTATAAATTTTAGTACGTTAGAAAACATAATTTATAAATGGTCACTGGTCATTTGTTATTTGTCAATGGTCATTGGTCATTTGTCAATGGTCATTGCCTATTGCCTATTTATTATTGCAGCTGCATTTCAATATAGAGGTTCTCACTGGGATGCAATACAAGCAAGGCCGGGGAAACCCCGCGCCTACATACTTTGGAAAACCGCTATCGGCTAACGTAGCTTACCGAAGCTATCACTTAAAGGAGCCTGTTTCGATGCTAACCTTGCTCGTCCAGCCGCAGCCCATTCTTGTAGTTGCTGAATCTGCTCGACAGCAGTGCGCGCCAAGGGGATGATCTGACTAGCAGCTTCTAAAATGTCATCGTTAGTAAAGTCACGATTTTGACTAAATCCGATATGCATCGCTTCTATTAAAGTTTGTTCAATCTCAGCCCCAGAAAAATCTGGTGTCTCATATGCTAGCCTGTCAATGTCATAACTTTTCAAGTTATGGGGACGCAGTCGGGATAAATGAACGTTAAAAATTGCTTTTCTTTCTTCTTGCGTCGGTAAACCTACAAAGAAAATTTCATCAAATCGCCCTTTACGCAGCATTTCTGGTGGTAAAGCTTGGATATCGTTAGCGGTAGCGACAACAAAGACAGGTGAGGTTTTTTCGGCTAACCAGTTAATAAATGTTCCAAATACCCGGCTAGTTGTACCAGCATCGCCTTTACTACCTAGTCCAGAAAAGGCTTTATCTATTTCATCAATCCACAAAATACAGGGTGCTAAAGCCTCGGCTACTTGGATCATTTGGCGTGTGCGTGATTCTGATTCCCCTACCAAACCACCAAATAACCGCCCAACATCTAAGCGTAATAAGGGTAAATGCCAATGATGGGCGATCGCTTTTGCGGTTAAAGATTTCCCTGTACCCTGAATACCCACCAACATTAAACCACGCGGGTGCGGTAATCCGTACTGCCTAGCGCGTTCGGTAAATGAACCACCCCGACGCAACAGCCAATCTTTAAGGTTATCTAGTCCGCCAATATCGGAAATTTGCTCAGTGGCGGGGTAAAAGTCCAAAATTTGGGTTTGGCGGATAGTTTGGCGTTTTTCTTCCAATACCAAATCTACATCTTCCGGTTGCAATTCCCCGTGGGTGGCGATCGCTTTTGCTAAAACCCGGCGAATCCTTTCCATTGATAGCCCTTGACAGGAGCGTACCAAATCATCTATGACTTTACTACTAAGAGAATGACCAGTAACTTGCAGCAGCCGTTCCACCTCGATTTTAATTTCGGCGGCGGCTGGTAAAGGAAATTCCACAACTGTCAGCACTTCGGTTAAGTCGTCAGGAATCGCAATTCGCGGCGACAAAATCACTATATTTTTTGGTTGCGACTTCAGCAATTTGGCGAGGTTGCGGAGTTTGCGGGCGATCGCTACATCTTCCAAAAACCGATGATAATCTCGCAATATCACCACCCCTGGCGCTGCTGCGGATAATTTTTCAATAAATTCTAAAGCTTGCAGCGGGTTGCGTCGTCCAAAACCCGCATCATTGGGATTTCCTTGGTAACCATCAACAAAATCCCACGTATATACGGGACGATTACCTTGATTTGTTGCTTCTTCCCGAATCGCTGCTTCTACCCGTTCCTCTTCATATGTAGGAATATAAATCAAAGGATAACGGGCACGTAGCAGCAGTTTAAACTCATCTCGGAAGGTCATGAACTTACTCCTATCAGTTTGGGCATGGGGCATTGGGCATTGGGCATTGGGCATTGGGCATTGGGCATCCCTTCTCTGCGAGACGCTTCGCGAACGGCTTCTCTTCGAGACGCTTCGCGAACGCTCAGGGCAAGTGGGCATTGGGCATTGGGCAATAGTCATTTGTCTTCCTTGTCTCCCTTCCCTTGTCCCCCTTGTCCCCTCTGCCCCCCTGCTCCCTCATCCCCTCAATGCTTGCTTCTGTTTGAGTTGTATTGCAATCCTAAATCATTCGTGAACAACAATATCCCCGACTTCTTCAAGAAGTCGGGGATCTGAGTCTTTCGATGTTTAGAAGCAGGAGTATTTTCGGGTAAGTGGGCATATATGCGCACACCTTTTCCATTATTTATATAATATCCTGTCAACAATTCAAAAGTCAATAGTTGGGAACTTAACTATCCCGGAAGTTGCTTTTTCAGTGCTTCCAAGGAAGCCCAACGCTTGTCAACAGAGTTTTCGGAACTACTATCAGCACTACGATTGAGAATACCTGGACAATTGCGATCGCAAAGCTGGCGTTGCGGCATTGCTAAACACATTTGCTCGTACAGCCATTCACTAGGATAAAAATAGCCATCAGGTGGGAGACTTTCTAACAAATCTTCTACCGCTACTTCTCTCTCTAATGGTAAGTCTTGTGATTGATTAGCTGTGGCATCTAACCAAATTACTTCCTTGGTATCAATTGCTAAACGCTGATTGTATTGCTGTAAGCAGCGGTTACAAGTACAAGTAATAATAGCTTCTGCCTGCCCAGATACTTCTAAGTAATTACCATGATGCTGCACCAGGATTACACCGCGAACTGGGGTCAAAGTTTCCAAACCAGGCAGAAAATCCTTAACTTGAATTTCCTCTGTCCGCTCCGGGGCTTTGGTGAGCTGCGGAATAAAAATTGCGTCCATAGGATTTGTGAGACATCCTCACTAAACGAAAATTAGTGTAATTACCAGCAAAATTGCTGATACAAGATCTATATTTTAGCTTTTAGCGACCCTGGTCAACAGTCAACAGTAATTTGTCTCCCTCATCTCTACTCAGGTGCGAGCATCGCTGGACGAACTACAAGATGACGATGTGGTTCTTTTCCTCGGCTAAAGGTTTCTAAATCAGCAAATTCTTTTAAAAATGTATGAATTTGCCGCCTTTCTGCGGAACTTAGGGATTTTATTTCTACTTCTCTCCCTGTAGCTCGCACTTCTTCCGAAGCAGCCTCTGCTAATGTGCGAATTTCGGCTTCTCTTTTGACTCGGTAGCCATTCAACTCAATGGTATAAGAAGCTTGGTCTTCTGGTGGTTGGTTGATGTTCAGTACTGAATTAGCTAGGTACTGAATTGCATCTAGAACTGATCCATCAGCCCCGATCAAAATGCTGATTTGTTCAGGATTGAGTTTGGTTTCATCAATTGTCAACCAGTAATTATCTGGTTCTTCGGAGTCGCCGCTCTGAGGTTGAGCTGGTTCTAAATTACCCTCAACCTCAGCAGATACCCCAGTAAGGAGCAGCAATGTTTTTAACCATTCCTGCCCTCGCTGCATGGGATTGTTGCTCATGATCAATTTGTAGCCTTTTTCTTAGAACTTTTTGGCTCAAATGGCAATGCTTTCTGTTCTGCCACTGCTGCTTCTTTTTCTTGGGTTGCTACGATTTTTTGCAACTCTTCCGGTAAGGGTTCGCGTGAGAGAATAAAGGTTTGCAGAGTTTGGAAGATATTCCCAATTACCATATACATCAAAACCCCAGCTGGTAAGGGGAAGAACAAAAACATCCCCGAAAAGATGACAGGGGTAATTTTGTTGACTGTCTCCTGCTGTGGGTTACCACCGCTAGAATTTTGCCCGGAAAGAAGTTGGCTGACGTAGAGACTGATGCCAAAAAAGATCACCATTCCCACAATATCCCAGTGGATTGTGCCGTCGGGATCTTGTGCGCCTACTCTACCTAAGGCATCAATGAACAGGAATCCTTTATCTGCTGCTAATCCAGGAATAGTGCCTTGAAGTGTCACATCTCCTGGCTGTAAGGCTTCTATGTTGCCCTCAGCGTCAATTTTGATTCTGTCTTCGCCTTTGGTAATTTTCCATTCAGGAATCAATTTATTTTCTGGGTGTTCTGCCAAAAGCACCTGAAATGGTTTGCCTTCAACAGTCTGGTATTGTATCTTAGTGCTTTCTCCTACTGCTAACTTATTGCCTCCGGGGAGAATCGCAGTCACGGGAATATGTTCCCCATCAGCAATGTAGATGTTTTGGGGAGCAGTAGCAAAGGCTTGAGGTTGAATTCGTTCGATTTGTTCGGCGGGAAATATTTGCAGATTAACGCTGTAGTTGACACCAGCAAAGGGTGAACCCCGCAAAGTGGCAAACAACGCCAACAACACTGGCATTTGCAACAGCAATGGTAAACAACCAGCTAGAGGGTTGCCAAATTCCTTTTGAACATTGACCATTTCCTCTTGCTGCTTTTGCGGATCGTCTTTATAACGCTCCTTAATTTCTGCCATCCGCTTTTGCATCAAAGGCTGCACAATCCGCATCCGCCGCATATTCCGAATGGAACCAGCACTCAGGGGATAGAGCGCAAAGCGGACTATCAATGTTAAAGCAACGATCGCCAATCCATAGCTGGGAAAAATACCATAGAAAAAGTCTATGATCGGCAGCATCACGTTGTTCGAGAGAAACCCGATACCAAAATCCATTATTCTGAATTCAACCTGAGGTACTGTAAACTAACTGAATCTAATTTATCTAAATCATGATTTGTCTGGGACTATCATCAACTACGGATAGCCGCCCATGATATGAAAAAGTGAATGCTAAAATCAACTGGGCCAAAATTGCTGAGAAGCCAGCCGCATAAGTAGGTTTCACTACTTCAACAGACTGGCGCTGCTGAGTAAGGGAAGGTGTTTGACTCAGCAGTTGATGGTACTTGATTACTGGGCAGCAGTAGTATATTCAGGATTTTTGGCAGCCACTTTTTCGTTAATGTAGTCATAAACTTCCCGGAAATTAGGAATAGCCCGCATTTCTAACCGACTGCCATTTCTCAGGGTTAGCACCATATCTCCCCACATGCCTACACCACGGGGAACTTTGACAATTTTGACAATTTCTGCATAAATCACGTCAGTGCGATCGCGTCCCATCCAACCCCCAGTTATGGTAACTCGGCGATCGGTAATTCGGAAGCGTAGCCACAAAGCTCTGACAATTGCACCAACTGTCAATGGGATGCCGACGACAGTTAATCCAATTAGCAAATTGAGAATCAAATCCCCAACGTGAGGGCCACCTTCATAATAAATTTCTTCACGAATGCCCATTGAGTACCTCGGCTTGTGCTAACAACTGCTCTAATTCTTGCAGAAATTCTTGGCTTACGCACTCTCGTTCTGCTGCTGTTGGTTTCACAACTACCACTAACCGCCATCCAGGTGACAATCTGGGCAACAACTGATACAAAGCTACCGTTATCTGCCGCTTAATCCGGTTGCGGACTACTGCACGCTTGCTGACTTTTGTGCTAATGGAAATGCCAAATTTTGTGCTATCCAGAAGTGCTTTCTGGGTTAACTGAGTATTTTCAGGGGCAGTATCCATAGAAGACTGACCCGAAGACGGCGGTTTCAGTGCCCTTAAAGTGAAATAAGAACTATGTCGCCGAATTCCTTCTCGGAAAACTGCCTGGAAATCCTTGCGGGATTTTAGCCGATGCGCCTTGGGCAAAGCCACAGCTGCTCTTTCGCCTAATCTGCCCTAAACACTCAGACGATGACGACCCTTGCTTCTTCTAGCTCTGATCACATTTCTGCCGTCTGGAGTCCGCATTCTAGCGCGAAAACCAGAGGTTCTCTTTCTCTTACGGTTAGTACCGCCCAGTGTTCTTTGCATACTGTACTCCTCTTCCGTGATTTCTATAAAAAGTCACAATCTATTATTGTATCACTATTGTGCGGGAAATGTAGGGATTTTGGTCAAGAGTCCATAGTCAAAAGTCAACAGTCCACAGTCCACAGTCTAGAATTTCTTGACCAATGACCAATGACCAATGACCATTGACCATTGCCTCAATTAATACTCATCACCCATGTTCCCAGATAACGTAATAGTGGCACATCACCAGGGGAAAGAATTTGGCAGTTAAAATAGTAAATTCCGCCAAAACTTGGGTTTTTGACATTAGATAATACTACTTCCACTTTACTACCTGCTGGTACTGGTTCTTGGGGATAAATTTGAATCACGCGACCTTCTTTATCCCACTTCACCTCGGAAAGGGGAACAGCTTTGCCTTTGACCATCACCTCAACCTGTTTGGGGTCAAAATTCCCTTTGTAATAATCAGGGTATGTAATCGCAAATTGCGCTACAGCTAATTTCATTTTTTGGGCGGGAATTCTTAGTATATATCTATCCCAACCATCAGCTTGTCCACCAAAATCTAGGCGATAGGGTAGCTGATTTTCGCCTTTGACTCCGCTAAATAATGTCAATCCTGGTAAACCCTGTGCCCAGCTTACAGCTTGAAAACCCGTTAGCAAACAGCTAGTCACGGCTAAGGTAGAAAGTAAACGTCGCATATTTTAAGCTCCTCTCTCAGATAGTATGTTAGTTATTTAAATCACTACAAGTTTAGTCTTTGCCACTAAACAGTAGTCCAGAATTTACTCAAAATAGACGACAAATACCAGTTAGAAGTGCCGCTTGTTGAGGATATCTGAATAAGAGCTTTTTAAGTAATATTTCTGACATAATTTTTCTTCACCTCACTACCATTACGTACTAGCAATTTGATTTCCCAGGTTCTTAGTCAGCACGCTCGCGTCCTAGCTACAAAGCTAGAAAGGAAGACGAACTGTCTTTTTGAACATAGATAGAAACACAGTTGGGATGAGATTGTGTTTCTGAATATGTATAAGTGTATCTAACTTGTAAGAGTTTTGTGATAAAAATTGAGTGATACAATGAGCGATCGCTCTTTAACTTGGGTTAAATTGAGAAAACAGAGCGGGAATCCCAGTAGTAACCCTTCAGAATTTAGTTGAGAAATTCTTAAGTTTTTCTAATTCGATGCATATTGCACTATCTAATAGAAGAATACAAAATTTTCCCATCCCGAAAATAAGCTGAAGACACAGAAAAAAAGGCTGAAGTATAAAGGATGAAGTATGAAATTAAGGCGACCATAATGCGAAAAGTTGAAGTTTTGTGTTGCCAGGGTTAAGAAACATCAAACAAGTTGCATCGAGGCTTGTACAAATTCTTACTTCATCCTTCATCCTTTCTTCAACAATGGCTGAAATTCCCGGCATATGCAGCATGAAAGCGGGGAATAGGGCAGCAAAGAAATAGCATATTTGGCAAAGATTAGGTATTTATCTTCAGGAGATTTCATGAGAATAGCAGTTGCCAAAGAAATCGAAGTTGGTGAACGGCGCGTAGCATTAATTCCTGATATCGTTGCCCGATTGGTAAAACAAGGGTTAGAAATTTGGGTAGAAACAGGTGCGGGAGAGCGATCGTTTTTTAGTGATTCTGCCTATGAAGCAGCAGGAGCTAAAATTATCGCTGATACTGCTAAATTATGGGGTGAAGCTGATATTTTATTGAAAGTCGGTTCTCCACAAGAAAGGGAAAATGGACGTTCCGAAATTGATTTTCTCAAAGTAGGAGCTGTATTAATTAGCTTCCTAAATCCCTTAGGTAATCCTTTGGTGGTGCAGCAATTGGCAGCTCGCCAAATTACAGCTTTGAGTATGGAAATGATTCCCCGAACTACCAGGGCGCAAAGCATGGATGCCTTATCTTCACAAGCGTCCCTAGCGGGTTATAAATCTGTATTAATTGCCGCCGCTGCATTACCGAAATATTTCCCGATGCTGACTACAGCCGCAGGCACGATCGCTCCAGCGAAAGTATTTATTATGGGAGCAGGCGTAGCCGGATTGCAAGCGATCGCCACCGCTAGACGCTTGGGTGCAGTGGTAGAAGCCTTTGATATTCGTCCCGCCGTCAAAGAAGAAGTCCAAAGCTTAGGAGCAAAATTCGTCGAAGTCAAACTCGAAGAAGAAACCGTTGCAGCTGGCGGCTACGCCAAAGAAATTTCCGAAGCTAGCAAACAACGTACTCAAGAACTTGTCAGCGAACACGTTAAAAATGCTGACGTGGTGATCACAACCGCCCAAGTACCAGGGAAAAAAGCACCATTACTAGTTACCGAAGAAATGGTGAAACAGATGAAACCCGGTTCAGTAATCGTAGATTTAGCCGCCGAACAGGGTGGTAACTGCGCCTGCACCTCACCTGGTAGAGACATCGTGTACAACGGCATTACCATTATCGGGCCGATCAATTTGCCATCATCAATGCCCGTCCACGCCAGCCAATTGTATGCCAAAAACCTCACATCATTGATGCAATTGCTGATTAATAAAGAAAAAGCTTTGCACGTAGACTTTAGCGATGACATCGTTGATGCAGCTTGCGTCACCCATGCAGGTGAAATTCGCAATCAACGAGTCAGTGAAGCATTAGCAGCTTTGAAAGTTAAGGGATAGGGGCATGGGGCATGGGGCATGGGGCATTGGGCAGAGGGGCATGGGGGAAAGGGATTTGAGTAAAAAGGCTCATTCATAGAGTTCAGAACCTCATTCACGGAGTTGGGAACCTGATTAATCAAGTTCAAAGCCTCATTCACGGAGTTGGGAACCTGATTAATCGAGTTCAAAGACTCGTTAATGGAGTTGCGAACCTGATTAATCGAGTTCAAAGCCTCATTCACGGAGTTGCGAACCTGATTAATCGAGTTCAAAGCCTCATTCACGGAGTTGGGAACCTGATTAATCGAGTTCAAAGCCTCATTCACAGAGTTGGGAACCTGATTAATGAAGTTCAAAGCCTCATTCACGGAGTTACGAACTTGATTAATGAAGTTCAAAGCCTCATTCACGGAGTTGCGAACCCTCATTCCCCTGCCCCCATGCCCAATGCCCCATGCCCAATGCCCAATGCCCATTTACACAAGGAGTTTTGATTTCATGACAGAGGCATTACTTGCTGCTTTGTTTGTATTTGTGCTGGCATCTTTTATTGGGTTTGAAGTTATCAACAAAGTGCCGCCTACTTTACACACTCCCTTAATGTCGGGATCGAATGCGATTTCTGGGATTTCTGTACTGGGGGCGATCGTGGCTTCTGGTGCTAGAGAAACAAGTGTGTCAGTGATTCTCGGTTTAATTGCCGTAGTACTAGCGACAGTCAACGTTGTCGGTGGCTTCCTAGTTACAGACAGAATGTTGGAAATGTTTAAGAAAAAGGAGATTAAGGCGTGAGCGATTTTCTACCAACTGGGATTCAGTTAACGTACTTAGTCGCTGCATCCTTATTTATCCTGGGTTTAAAAAAGCTGGGTTCACCTGCGACAGCGAGGAACGGTAATGTTGTCGCCGCCGTGGGGATGTTGCTGGCAATTGTCGCTACAATGCTAGATCAGCATGTGTTGAACTACGAGATGATTTTGTTAGGCTTGGCGATCGGATCGGGGATTGGTGCGATCGCAGCTTACAAAGTCCAAATGACGGAAATGCCCCAAATGGTGGGTTTACTCAATGGTTTGGGTGGTGCAGCTTCCGCATTAGTCGCTGTTGCGGAATTCTGGCGGTTATTGGATTCTGGCTTACCTGTACCCCTTGATATCAACATCTCCATGCTTTTGGATGTGTTAATCGGTGGTGTTACCTTCACAGGTAGTTTTCTCGCCTTTGCCAAATTGCAAGGTTTAATCAGCGGTTCCCCGATTACATTTCCTTTCCAACAACCATTTAACCTTTTACTGCTGGGTGCTTATATCGTCGGTAGTGCCTACTTAATCATCACACCAGATAGCCTACCCATATTCTTAGCAGTAGTTGCTGTTTCCTTAATATTGGGTGTAATGTTCGTCATCCCCATTGGTGGTGGCGATATGCCTGTGGTAATTTCGCTGTTGAACTCCTTATCAGGGATAGCAGCATCTGCCGCAGGTTTCGTGGTGATGAATAATATGTTAATCATCGCTGGGGCATTGGTGGGAGCCTCCGGAATCATTCTCACCGAAATTATGTGTAAAGCAATGAACCGCTCCCTATTTAGCGTGCTGTTCAGCGCTTTTGGTACAGGCGAAGCGGCTGGTGGTGCGGCGGCTGGTGGTGCAACCGATCAAACAGTTCGCAGCATCGATCCGGAAGAAGGCGCGATGATGTTGGGTTATGCCCGTTCTGTGGTAATTGTGCCTGGTTATGGGATGGCGGTTGCTCAAGCACAACATAGCGTGCGGGAATTGGCAGATCAACTAGAACGCATGGGTGTTGATGTTAAGTATGCCATTCACCCGGTTGCTGGGAGAATGCCGGGGCACATGAACGTGTTGCTGGCTGAGGCGAATGTGGCTTATACCCAGTTGTATGACATGGATGATATTAATCCCCAATTTGAACAAGCAGATGTAGCTTTAGTAATTGGGGCTAATGATGTGGTAAATCCGGCGGCGCGTACTGATGTAAATAGCCCGATTTATGGTATGCCAATTTTGGACGTAGATAAAGCGAGACAGACAATTGTAATTAAGCGCGGGATGAGTACAGGTTTTGCCGGTGTAGATAATGAGTTGTTCTACAAGGATAAAACTACGATGCTCTTTGGTAGCGCGAAGGATATGGTGGCGAAGTTGGTTTCGGAAGTGAAGCAGCTTTAACGAACCGCGAAGACACGAAGGGCGCGAAGTAAAGAAATAACTAGAGAGTTAGCTTGCCTTTTGATTTGAGAATTTAAAGGCAAGTTTTTTACTCAAGTCAAAAATCTTGTAAATTAGGGTAATCAATTTGAGTTAAGCCAATAAGCTCCAATTTCATGACCATCTAGGTCTTTAACAGAAGTAGTATAGGAGCCGTCTGCGCTGAAACCAGGCTTTTCAACTTCAGTAGCGCCGTTTGCAATAGCAGTTGTAAAAAACATATCTACTGCAATCTGATTTCCTGCTCTCAAACTAAGCGAACTGCTAAAAAGTTGAGTAGTCTCTGAAGAATAGTCTGGAGATTCAACAATTGACAACATTTTTAAATCTTCATCTAAACCGTATTCTGCTTCATGTCTACCTTGTGCTTCAATTTCATTCCAGCGTGTAACCCCCAATGTTGCCATTACAATATCATAGAACGCCAAGCTACGCTCAAAATCAGATACGGAAAAACTAGGATATAAGTTGGTAGTAACTCTCATTTTTTGTGAATTTTAGAACTAGATTTACATAATTCCAAATGTAACATAAATAAAAAACTTACTTAGTCCAATCTAATAAACATAATTTATTTATTGTGTGCATGATATTTAACGTTATTTGTATTGGTCACACTCTTTCGCGTAAATACCACCACTATACATATGTTTACCCCGTTCCCGTTTATCTTCTTCCATACATTCTTGATATTTTTGGTAGGAAGACTTTTCAAATTGCTGGGGATTCAACATTACATAAAAATAACCAAATGTTATGATTGAAAGGAAAATTGCTAACGTTAAGTTTAAGCTGAGGTCTTTAGCTTTATCATCTTTTTTTACTTGCTCGGAATTTTTTCCAGTTATTACCTGAGTTATAATATCAGCTAGAAAAACACAAAAGAAAGAGATGATAATAGTCATAAACAAATTAATATAAATACAATATAAAAAGCATAGTAAAAATAATAAGTATAAGATAGTAGATAAACATCCTGGTTTCTTATTGTGATTCATTTTGGTTTCTATTGGCTATTCATGAAAAGAATAAAACTGATAATTATAAACGGATTTATATGTTACAACAAGATTCTATCTTTAATTAAAGTAAGTAGTTAGATAGGCAAGAATTAATTTAAACTATGTAATAAAATTTAAAACAGTCAAAGTCCTTGTGATTGCTTCGTTAAACTCAGTTTCACTCGCAATGACATTCTTATAAATTTCCCCACCCACCTATTTATAGTACTTAAGGTAAGCGATCGCCACTCACCCACTATCATGAGATCGCTCTCTTCTTCCTCTGTGTCCTCTGCGCCTCTGCGGTTCGTTAAAAAAAAGCGATCACTTGCAAAACTTCACCGTGCGATCGCCCTTTCTCCTCTTCCTTTGCGCCTTTGCGACTTTGCGTGAACCAAAAAAAGCGATCGCCTTTCACGCGCAAAAATGCGATCGCCCTCTTCTTACTTTGCGCCTTTGCGCCTTTGCGTGAACCAAAAAAAGCGATCGCCTTTCACGCGCAAAAATGCGATCGCTAATTTGTTGGTTGAGAAAGATTTAAAACCACAGCTAATGCTTGAGAAACTAGTTGCATTTCTGAATTGGATAGATGACCAAGTTTTTTCACTAATCTGGTTTCTGAAACTGAACGGATTTGAAAAGTATCCACAGCAGAAACTTTAGCTAAACCATTATCTGCACTTGCTTCCAGTCGCACCATCCAAGGTCTAATTGCATATCTTTCTTTCCAATCCGTAACCGGGACAATCACCTTCAAAGGCAAAATTCCAATAGCATCATCATTTACTATGATACAAGGACGTTTCTTGCTAATTTCCGTCCCTATAGTTGGATCTAAATTCACTAACCAGACTTCACCTCTGTACATAAGTCCCTGAGTTGTGTAAGTCTTCATCTGGATATTCGTAAAAATCTTCTCCATCCAAATCAGAAAAGACATTTAATTCACCATCAGGTGCATAATCTGCAATCGCTGTCATTGCAGCTAGTGTTAAATGGCGTTTTTGCTCATCTTTAGTAAGTGAATATTGCTCTTGAAGTACCAATTTCAAAGCTGCTTCAGCTATTTTTAGGCGATCGCTTACACTTAGATTTTCAAGTGCTTGGAGAATTTCCTGAGTTTCCATGTTAATTCATTCATACTAATGAAATTATAGGGTTAACAGTATGCGTTAGCACAGCTTACAGCAGGTATCGCCCCTTGTCTTCTCGCTTTGCGCCTTTGCGCCTACCCTGCGGGAAGCCGCTCCGCGTCTATGCGTGAGACAAAAAAGCGATCGCTATTAAATTAAATGATATAAATCTAACTATGATAGACCACGATCGCCTATTTAAAGAACTGCTCACCACCTTCTTCTGGGAATTTATCGAGCTATTTTTCCCAGAGATTACCGTTTATCTGGAAAGAGACTCCATCTCATTCCTTGATAAAGAAGTATTTACTGATGTTACGGCTGGTGAAAAATATGAAACTGATTTAGTAGTCAAAGCCAGATTTAGAGGACAAGAATCTTTCTTTCTCGTACATCTAGAACATCAAGCTTATTATCAAGAAGCCTTTGATTTGCGGATGTATCGCTACTTTGCCAGATTGTATGAAAAATACGCTCTCCCCGTTTATCCCATCGCCTTATTTTCCTACGATAGCCCTAAAAAAACTGAACCCAACCTTCATCAGGTAGCATTTCCCAATAAAGTTGTTTTGCAATTCAACTATGATGTCATCCAGTTGAATCGGCTGAATTGGCGAGAATACTTGCAACAACAGAATCCCGTAGCTAGTGCGCTCATGGCTAAAATGAATATAGCACCACAAGACCGCCCCAGAGTAAAATCTGAGTGTCTGCGTCTATTAGCTACGTTACAGCTAGATCCAGCAAGAGTACAACTGATTTCCGGGTTTATTGACACCTACCTACGGCTAAATGCTCGAGAAAAAGAAATTTTCCAGACTGAAATTGCTCAATTTGAACCAATTCAACAAGAGGTAGTTATGCAAATTGTCACAAGTTGGATGGAGGAAGGGATACAACAAGGAGAATTGAAAGTAATTCAGCGTCTATTAACAAGGCGAATTGGTGAGATTACTCCGGAATTACAAGAGCAATTGCGTAGGTTATCATCAACTCAATTAGAGGATTTAGCAGAAGTTTTACTAGATTTCTCTTCGGAAGCTGATCTAGTGGCTTGGTTGCAACAGTCACAATGAAATACATCCTCTGTATTCACAAAGCCTACAGCAAAAATTTAGGAGCGATCGCACTTTGAGAGTAGGATTCTCTATAATGGCGATCGCCTAGGTAAAATTTGTTAACTAACTGCACATTTGATCGGTATTTCTATGCGAAATTCAGAACCTTTACCAGGTTCAGAAACACATGTGATTGTCCCGCCGTGTTTTTCGACAACAATCTGATAACTAATATATAGTCCTAAGCCAGTTCCTTTACCTGGTTCTTTTGTCGTAAAGAAAGGATCAAAAATCCGCGATCGCACATTTTCTGGAATCCCACAACCATTGTCAAAAATCCGAATCAAAATTGATGTTTTATCTATTACTTCTGTCCGAATTTTAATTTGCGGATTATCCAAGTTTTTTTCTTTGCTCTTTGAATGTTCCAAAGCGTCAATCGCGTTACTAATAACATTCATAAATACCTGATTTAGCTGAGCAGCATAGCATTCCACTTCTGGTAATTTGCCATATTTTTTTACTACCTCAATAGCAATAGAATCAGCCTTTGCTTGCAGACGATGTTGTAAAATCAACAAAGTACTGTCAATACCTTCATGGATATTGACAGGCTTCATATCTGCTTCGTCTAAGCGGGAAAAAGTACGTAGTGAAAGTACTAATTCACTGATGCGTTCTGCGCCAACAGTCATTGAATTCAAAATTTTTGGCAAATCTTTAGCAATAAAATCGAAATCTAGTGCTGCTATTTGCTTTTGCACTTCTGATTTTGGATTAGGATAGTTTTTTTGATAAATATGCAGCAACTTTAGTAAGTCTTCAGCGTATTCAGCGACATGGGTGATATTACCATAGATGAAATTAATCGGGTTGTTAATTTCATGGGCTACACCAGCCACTAACTGTCCTAAACCTGCCATTTTTTCACTTTGAATCAGCTGGCTTTGTGTTTGCTGTAATTCTTGCAGAGTCTTCTTCAGTTCTTCTTTTTGGCGCTGAGTCTGTTCTAGTAATTCTGCTTGCTGAATTCCTACTCCTAATTGATTGCCAATATGTACTAGCAAATCAATTTCATCTTGTTGCCAATCGCGGGTTTTGGTATTTTGATATGCCGCCAACAATCCCCAGAGTTTCTCACCTTGAAAAATCGGTACAATCATATATGCTCTAGCCACGATTGGTTTGAGCAGAGTAATCTGATTTGTATAATCTTCGGTGTTATAAATATCTTTAATAATTAAAATTTTACTGTTAGCATAGTCTCTTGCTTGAGTTTGTTGCCAGTATTCCTGAATAATTAAAGGTACTACTTCCTCCTTAGCTGTCCAATTCTGGGCTAATGACTCAGCAACAAATTCTACATTCCAATCAGGACGGAAGCGATAAATTGTTGCTCGCTCAACTTCTAAAAGCCGTCGGACTTCTTGAGTACTAGTAGCAAAGATAGTATTAAGATCAAGGGACTGGCGAATTTTTTCTACCGTTGCAGCTAATGTTTTTTCCCTTTCGGTAGCTTTGCGTTCTCGTTCGGCTGCTTCCCGTTCTCTTTCCGCAGCTTGAGCAAGTTGCTGTGCTTGTAATTGTACTTGCTTTAAGGTTTCTGCTTGTTGTATTGCTACCCCTAATTGCACACCTACTTGCGCCAGTAAGTTGATTTCTTCATCTTGCCAATAACGTGCTTGGGAGTTTTGATAAGCTACCAACAATCCCCAAAGTTTTTCTCCTTGAGAAATTGGTACAAACACTTCATTACGCGGTTGTTTGTTTGGTGGTGTTCCTGGTAAAAGATTACGGGCGATCGCTGGCTGTGGTCTAACTGCTATTGTCCCTTCGTCAGCAAAGGAATCAGCGACAAATTCACCACTCCAGTCAGGGTAGAAGCGATAAATTGATACTCGTTCTACTTCTAACAGCCGTCGCACTTCTTGAGTCGTAGCTTTAAAGATGGTATCAATATCTAAAGACTGACGAATTTTATCCACGGTATTCGCCAGCGCCCTTTGTCTTTCAGCGGCTTTGGTGAGTTGTGCTGCTTGAGTCTGCAATTGTTGTAAGAATTCTGCTTGCTGCAATGCTACACCCAGTTGGGTGCTAACTTGGGTGAGCAAGTAAACCTCATCTTCTTGCCAATCACGCTTATTGTCGTTCTGGTAGACAGCTAGCAAACCCCAAAGCTTTTGACCGTGGTAAATGGCAATGATGACATAGGCTTTTGCTTGATAGCTTTCGAGAACTTTCAGGTAGCAGTCGCTAAAGCCTGAGTTGTAAATATCATTACAAATACGGTAGACTTCGCCTCTAGCAAAATTACCACCCTCTGTGTCCTGTAAATAAGTATCTACTACTGGAGTTTCAGCTAAATCTTTGACACTACATTCGCTGACGTTTTCACCCAATTCCGGTCTTTGCACTTGTTCTTCTATTAAAGAAGTCCAACCTGCTGCTACCGATTCAAATACAAATTCACCACTCCAATCTGGATAAAAACGGTAAATAGCAACACGGTCAGTATTCAACAGTTTTCTCAATTCTTCGGTGCTAGCGCGAAAAATACTTTCTAAATCAAGAAACTGACGAATTTTTTCTACAGTTATGGCGATGGTTTTCTGCCATTCTGCTACTTTTGCTCTGGCTTTTGCTTTTGCTAATTGTGCAGATTGTATTTTCGCCTGTTCTAGATAATCTGCTTGCTGCAATGCAACACTTAGATGTTCCGCTATGAGTTGTACAAATTCGACTTCTGATGTTTGCCATTGCCTGGGTTCACCGCACTGATGAATACAAAGTAATCCCCATAAATCTTTACCTTTCATTAAGGGGGCTGCAATGTTAGCTCTGACTTGAAATCTTTCTAAGATTTTGATATGACAATCACTAATACTAGCTTCATAGATATCAGCTATGACATTCATGCTGCCTTGCTGGTAAAGTTGGACAAACTCTTCAGCAAAGCAGTGGTCATGTAGTTTAACTGTTAGTGCTGAATTCCATTGTGTCCCCACATCTTCATAAATAAATTCTCCTTCCCATCCCAATTCAGGGTAAAAACGAAACACCCCAACTCGGTCATTATTTAAAAGTTGGCGTACTTCCGTAACTGTAGTCTTGAATATAGTGTCTACATCCAAAGACTGGCGAATCCGGGCGATGACTTTAGATAAAGCTTTCTGCTTGTCACCTTGGTAGAGAGAACGATCGCTTTGATATTCTTTTATTTCTGAATTCGGTTGTGTTGATCTGAGGGTAGAGAAGTTTTCCATGCCGAATAGGACTTTAAATATTGAAAGTCTTCTATTTCATAATTCCCTGAATTACTTTGAAGGTAACAGCTATCCAAATATATCTTACTTAAGTTATAAATTTTCAGATCAATTCGCAATGTTAACTAAATATAGTGATAAATATTACAAAATAAATTTTATACTTATTACCAAGTAGTAAGTATAACAATATAGGATAGGGACAACGATCGCATCGTGTCCCTACAGAAGCATTATTGATCAAAGAAAAGCAGGAAATCACCGTCGCTTGGGAGTGGTGCTTTTGATTTCGCGTTTTTCATTTTCTTGACGACGGCGATCGCGCCAGTCAGCCAAGGTTAAATAACCAACACCAAAAGTCACTACGACTAGCAGCAGTACGGCAAGCAAGGCCAAAATACTCAGGACTGGATTTTCCACGATGCCTCTATAATCCGTTACGTCCCCAAACTACCATTGCAATTGACCAAGTAAACACGACCAAGAGTGATACCCAACCCAGTGTCAAAATCGCCATAGTCCCACTTTTAAAATAATTACAAAACGGTTCTAATATTTATGATACTGGGAAAGGGGGCATTGGGCATGGGGCATTGGGCATTGGTCAAAAGTCAATGGTCAATGGTCAATGGTCAATAGTCCGCCTTGTCTCCCTTTCCCCATTCCCCTCATTGGCGTTGCAATATTGTGAAAAGAATTTTCGAGCCTCAATTGATGTTAGAACGTCTAGAATCGCTGAAGGCTGGCATATTTGGCAGTTTTTCGCTGTTTTTAGCCTTAATCATTACTAGTCTTGTCAATACTATCGTGCTGGCAAAGTATTTTCCGACACTCATAAGTCTGGAAATTGAGCCGTTAAATTTAGATTTTGTGTTGAGTGGGGCGATCGCTTGTTTCTCTGGTTTGTTGTTTGGTGCTACCTACCGCTATATAATCCGCAAAGACAAAAATCCTCATCTGAAATCTGGTGGTGTGTTGGCTTTTGGCTTGGTGCGGGGGTTAGCTCAGATTGAAGTTGGCTGGAATTCTATGGCTACGCTCTTACCTTATCTAGTTTTAACTGGTGAGAGTGTATTTTCGTTTGCGATCGCGGCTAAGGCGATCGATACCGCTATGCAATTTGGCTGGATCAAGCCTTTTCCCTCAATCCCAACAGACTATTGACTTCAAAAATCATTTATGTAATATATGTAGTATTAGATGAAATATTATTAATATAACTGCGTGACTGACTTGAAAATAATACCCCACCCCTAACCCCTCCCCGCAAGCGAGGAGGGGTATTAGAAGTTTTTTCATGTATCCTGGTGTACGCAGTTCAACAACTTACATATCTTTACTTATTAATATGACACCTAAAAGTGACCATTATTATCTGATCATAGATTTAGAAGCTACATGTTGTGACGCTGGCAAAGTTCCCAGACATGAAATGGAAATCATCGAAATTGGTGCAGTGATGCTCAATCGCAGCACATGGGAAATTGATTCCGAGTTTCAACAATTCATCCAGCCTGTAAGACATCAACAATTAACAACTTTTTGTACAAAATTAACTAGTATTCAACAGCAAGATATTGCACAAGCACCCAAATTCCCGGAAGCGATTGAGTTATTCAAAGAATGGATGCAATTATTTCCTAATCATATTTTTTGTTCTTGGGGAAACTACGATAAAAATCAATTTATTCAAGATTGTAAATATCATAAAATTCCTTACCCTTTTAGTTCAGAGCATATAAATATTAAAGAAAAATTCTCAGAATATCTTGGTGTATCCAAAAAATTTGGGATGGCACAGGCTCTCGATCATCTAGGGTTAGAGTTGCAAGGTACACACCATCGCGGTATTGATGATGCTCGCAATATAGCAGCTATTTATAAATATATGAAACTCAACTGAAGTATAAAGTAGTAGGGGCGGGTTTACCCAGATCGTCGTTGCTCAATGAGCATATTTGTGAACCCGCCCCTACTGAAATTACCCTTGTTGCCGCAATTCCTGCTAATTGTAGTTTACACTCATCGATTTTGTTAGCAGTATGACATTGGCACTGGGAATGATTGAGGTTTATGGCATACCCGCAGCAGTAGAAGCTGGGGATGCTATGTGTAAAGCTGCCCGCGTCACTCTGGTAGGGTATGAAAATACTGATTTGGGAAGAATTACTGTATTGATTCGGGGGGAAGTGGGTGAGGTAAATGTTGCTGTAGTCGCAGGATTAGCGGCGGTAGGGCGGGTTAATGGCGGCGAGGTACTTTCCCATCATCTTATTCCCCGTCCCCATGAAAATTTAGAATATGTGTTACCGATTCATCGCAGTGCCAATGTTGAGCAATTTAATGCCGATATCCGGTTTCCTCCGCCCCTATCAGCGTAAAAACTTGATATGAAATCCCTCACATCTCGTATGCAGGTGGTACAATCGCCAATCATTCCGGTTGTTGGGGAACTCATTAAAAACTCCCCCGGAACTATTTCTTTAGGACAAGGTGTTGTTTCTTACAATCCTCCCCAGTCATCTATAGACTTTTTAGCCAAATTCCTCGCGGAACCAACTAATAATTTATACAAAGCTGTTGAGGGAATTCCACCATTAGTAGCAGCTTTAAGCGCAAAGTTACAAGCTTTCAATGGGATTGAAATTAATCAAGAAAATTGCATAGTGGTGACAGCGGGAAGCAATATGGCGTTTATGAACGCTATTCTGGCAATTACTAGCCCAGGCGACGAAATTATTCTGAATAAGCCGTACTATTTCAACCATGAAATGGCGATCGCAATGGCGGGTTGTCGTGCGGTATTAGTAGAGACGGATGAAAATTACCAACTGCGTCCGGATGCGATCGCCTCTGCAATTACACCCAAAACCCGGGCGGTGGTGACGATTTCACCGAATAATCCTACAGGGGTGGTATATCCAGAAACAGCTTTACGCACAGTTAATCAAATCTGTGGCGATCGCGGTATTTATCATATTAGCGATGAAGCCTATGAATACTTTACCTATAACGGGGTAAAACACGTATCACCAGGCGCTTTTGCTGGTAGCAGTGACTACACAATTTCCCTTTACAGCCTTTCTAAAGCCTATGGTTTTGCTAGCTGGCGTATCGGTTATATGGTGATTCCCCAACACCTGCTAGATGCTGTCAAAAAAGTCCAAGATACGATTTTGATTTGTGCGCCAGTAATTTCTCAGTATGCGGCTTTAGGAGCATTACAAGCCACAGACGAATATTTTCAAGTACATATTGGGGCGATAGCTCAAGTGCGACAATTAGTATTGGAATCTCTCAATCGCTTACAAGGCTTATGTACTATTACAAGAGCCGATGGCGCTTTCTATTTTTTCCTCAAAGTTCATACCCAAATGAATGCTTTTGAGTTAGTTAAAAGACTCATCCAAGAACATCAAGTAGCAGTTATTCCTGGTACAACCTTTGGGATGGAAGATGGATGTTATCTGCGGGTTGCTTACGGTGCGCTGCAACAACAAACAGCAAAGGAAGGTATAGAAAGATTAGTTCAAGGCTTACAAACCATATTGGGGTCGTAATTGAAAATATGGCAATTATTAATCAGCTAATAGAAATTGCAACTGACGCAGGAATTAATATTCATAACATCACGCCCCAAATTCAGGATTTGATTAATTCTACATCGATTCAAAATGGACAAGCTTTAATATTTTCTCGACATACAACAACGGCTTTAGCTATCAATGAAAATGAAGAACGCTTATTAGAAGATATCAAAGTCTTTTTGCGGAAATTAGCACCAGAATCAGAGCGATATTTACATAACGATTTGCATTTAAGGGTTGTACCAGAAGATGAACCGATGAATGCGCACTCCCACTTAATGGCAATGATGTTAACCACTAGCGAAGTTATTCCCATTGTCGAGGGAAAATTAGCTTTGGGAACTTGGCAATCAGTGTTATTTTTTGAGTTAGATGGCCCGCGTCAACGGACAGTGTTTGTGCAAATTTCTGGTGAGTAGCGATCTAGCACATTAATTTTGATGTGCTGCGAGATCCCCGACTTCTTCAAGAAGTCGGGGATCTCACCCCTCGCAACCCCTGTGATGAATTCCGTCATAATCTTGTTTAGGGGCTGGTGCGATCGCATTTGCAACTAATCTAAACTAAACTCCGCAAAATCCGCTTGCCCAAATAACTGGTTTTTGTCTACTGCTGATAAAACTTTATTATTAGCACGTTCAGAATTTAAAGCACGGACAACTAACTGCGCCACATCTGCACGATGGATACTGCCAACAATCCGCGTATCTTCAGTTAAAACTCCATTACCAGTTGCAGGTTCCGACTTTAGCCCCCCAGGACGGATGATGGTATAGGTAAGTCCACTGGCTATGAGGTGTTGTTCGGCCTTGTCTTTTTCAATCAAAACTTCTCTCAAGGCTGCTAAAGCTTGAGGAGACAAAGCACCAACACTATTCCCAGTACCGATGGAAGTAACCAAAATAAACTTTTGTACCCCAGCTTTGACTGCTGCATCAATCAGATTTTTATTGCCAAGGTAATCAGGACGCTCACCATTATCAGGTAAACCACCTATAGTACTGATAACTGTATCGATGGGTACATCTTTCTGTATTGCATGTTCTACATCGCCTACGTTCAAAGCATCTCCAAAAACCACCTCAATACCTAGCGCTTCTAAATCAGCAGCAGCATCTGGCTTTCTCAGCAGTGCTTTAACTTTTAGCTGTTGTGATGTTAGGTATTTGGCAATTTCTCTACCAACACCACGACTGGCTCCACCCAGAAAAATGTAAGATGCCTTTGTCATAGCTACCGTTATTTATCTCTCAGGACTGAATTGCTGACATTTCAAAGATGTTATCAAAGGATCGGCACAATGCTGTACTACAGCTATCAAGGACTGACGTAACTACATAAATTGCTGACAAAAAACAACATTTAATGAAAAACTATGTCATGCTTACTTGACATTTAAGTATTAATTTTTAAGTATCAATGTACGTTAAATTACTTAAGAATATTAATTTTAATAATTTTAAAAACTTATTAAATAAGTAAAACTTTATATTATTGTCAGGAGCTATACATAAAGTTACGTGTTAATTAGCAATATTTATCACATAAGCTTAATTGCCAAGCAGATATATATAGCTTTCCAGACTACAGAGGACAAAGTATTAACTATCATGTAATTTAAGTATGATTTACTACCAAGTGTTTTATAAATGTAATTATTTTAAATAGTTACACAGAATTACGGATACTTTTTTTAATAAAAAATTAAACAATTGTTTTACAAATTAATTTTGGGAGATTTAAATTATCAATATTACATACTGCCATCAGCAGATGTAAATATTATTTACGAACTGTTGGGAAAGTAGTATGAGATTTAATTTTTCCCAAAAAAAGCGCTTGCTTAATGGCTAATCAGAACTTAACTTGTTCTGTGTGACTGAAGATAATTGTTATCAAGGTGTATTTGGATCTCTAAGTAATTAAGGAGGGACAGATTATCTTTGCTAAATCGGGCTGTGTATTCTCTTAAGAATAGATGTTGATGTTCTAGAACAACATGCTTGTTTATCAATAGTTCACCTCAATTCCTAGAACACAAATCAACATAATTTTTCTATTTTGGCTGACGACTCTTGGTGATAATTGTAAGATTTTTTTGCCCAGGCGATCGCTAATTTTAAAGCTGCTCGTACTAATTGGGTATTAGTCAAGATTGCTGACAAGCTGACGATACAGAGAATGGACTTTAGAGTGCGATCGCTAATTATGAAATTCAGCAATTCAAGATGCTCAGATAATCTCGATTATCTATTCTTAAAATTCGCATTAAATCACAAATTTTGCTAGGCAAATCCTATCAATACAGCCTGTAAATTTGTGCTGTGCAAATATTTTGTTTGTGTCTTTTAATCGTGACGATCAAATCACAGAGGATTTATGGAAAAGTTCATTTTCCCAGATTTATATTGCCCATTTCCATATCAGATCAATAAGTATGCTGATATTCTAGAGGGCAATGGTATCGAATGGCTACTTCGCTTCAATCTTTTAGCAAATGAATCATCTTATCGACGTTTCTGCAAATCAAACTTTTATTTACTAGTTGCCGGTGCGTATCCTTTTTGCGAACTTGAAGAAATTAACATTGCAAATGACCTGTTCAGCTGGCTGTTTATTTGGGATGACCAATGCGATATGTCAGATTTAGGTGAAAAACCTGAAGTTTTAGAAACTTATCACAAAAGATTTATTGAAATATTAAATGGGGCTGAACTAACCAGCAATGATATATCCCTCACTTATGCCCTAGCTGACTTAAGAAAGCGGATGCTGAAAATAGCAAAAGTAGAATGGTTCCAACACTTTATCCAGAGTTTTCAGGGATATTTTGACGGATGTGTGCAGGAAGCAGCTAACCGGGAAAAGGGAATCACACCTGATATTGATACTTATATCAAAATACGTAGCTTAAGTTCAGCGGGCGATATTACCGTTGAACTGATTGAATTTTGCAATCATTTGATGATTCCCGATGCTTTACGCCAGCACGACATCGTCAAAAAACTCAAAGAGATGACAATTAATATTCTTGCTTGGTGTAACGATATTTTCTCAGTTCCCAGAGAAATGGCAAGTGATGATGTTCATAATCTAGTACTTGTACTACATTATCAGCAACAACTTCCTCTAGATGTAGCAATCAAGCGTGCTGCTGAAATCCACGATCAAGAAATACAAGCCATGATGAATTTAGAATTATCTCTGCCATCTTTTGGCAAAGAATTAGACGCTGAAGTCGAACAATATATATTAGGAATGCATAGCTGGATACGTGGCAACCTCGATTGGTATTTTCAATCTCATCGCTATCAGAATAATGAAAAACTAGAGTTGGTTAAATCTTCAGTTGAACTGCAAATTTCCAATCAGGATATTTCGCAGGAAGCAGCTTAATCAAGATTTATACCATTGCCGTTAATAATTAATACCAATGACCAAAATAACCCCTAGCCAAAGGGGGTTATTCCATCTCAAATATTGCAAGTTGATTTCGTTAGGTAAAATTTAGATGCCGTTACCAAATCCTCTTCCGATTCCCTCTTTAATTCAAAAGCTTCAATGGATAGTTGATCCTGTTCAATACCTGAAAAAGGCAGCCAAAAAATATCCGGATATTTTTACTGCTGATATAGTTGGTTATGGTTGTCCAGTAGTCTTTGTAAATCATCCGCAGGTAATTCGGGAAGTTTTTATCAATGATAGGAAAAAGTTTGCAGCTCTCGGTGAAGCTAACAACGTTTTTGAACCATTAATTGGAAATACTTCAACGATTATGTTAGACGGCGATCGCCACAAACAACGGCGACAACTTTTGATGCCTCCTTTTCACGGAGAGCGAATGCGAGCTTATGGTTCTTTAATTTACAATATTACTGAAAAGGTTTTTAGCCAGTTACCTCTAAACAAATCTTTCTCAGCTCGTAATGTAGTACAAGAAATATCGCTGCTAGTCATCTTAGAGGCTGTCTTTGGCTTACATGAAGGAAAGCGCTACTGTGCGCTTAAGCAATTATTGGCTTTGATGATGGATGTCTTTAAGTCACCACTAACTTCTAGCTTCCTCTTAGTACCCTTTTTGCAGAAAGATTTAGGCCTTTGGAGTCCTTGGGGAAGGTTTCTGCACCAACGGCAGCGAATTGATCAATTACTTTACGCTGAAATTCGTGAGCGCCGGGAACAGTCAGATCCCAATCGCATCGATATCCTTTCGTTGCTGATGTCAGCTAAGGATGAGACGGGCAACTCTATGACTGATCAAGAGTTGCGTGATGAGTTAATAACGCTTTTGTTGGCAGGATATGAAACTACTTCAACGGCAATAGCTTGGGCATTATATTGGATTCATTACAAGCCGGAAATTCGTGAAAAATTACTACAAGAACTTCATACCCTGGGTGATTATCCAGACCCCATGAATATTGTCCGGCTACCTTACCTGACCAATGTCATTAATGAAACTCTGCGGATATACCCTGTTTTAATGGCAACCCTACCTAGAGTAGTGCAGGAACCTGTTGAATTACTAGGACATCCTATAGAACCTGGCACGGTAATAGTTGGTGGCATTTATCTCACTCATCGCCGTGAGAGTTTATATCCAAACCCTGAGGAATTTCAGCCAGAGCGATTTCTAGATCGCCAATTTTCTCCTTATGAATATATGCCCTTTGGTGCTGGTGTTCGTCGTTGTATCGGTGAAGCTTTGGCAGTATTTGAGATGAAATTAGTATTAGCAACAATTTTATCTGGCTATCAACTAGAGCTAGAAAGTAGTCAACCTGAAAAAGCTCAACGTCGAGGCGTTACCCTTGCGCCTGCTAATGCAGTCAAGATGGTAATTAAGGGGCGGCGTGTGCGTCAAAAATCGCTAATACCTATGGCAACTACAACCGCTCCTTAGTCTAGTCGTCTCATTACTGGATTGGGATCTCAATCACAAATTCAGTTCCTTCTTGGGGGGTAGAATCACAGGTTAACTGACCTCTATGTTTATCCACAATAATCTGATAGCTAATAGATAATCCCAACCCCGTACCACTACCGACTGGTTTAGTAGTAAAAAATGGGTCAAAGATTTTCTTCCTCACTGCTTCTGTCATCCCAGAACCGTTATCAGCAATGCGAATCCGCAGGGTATTCGCGCCTACTAGGTCAGTAGAAATGCAAATCTGTGGTTTAGTCAATGTTTCAGTATCTTTTACTATTGACTGCGATGCACTGAGCTTGTCGAAGTGTTGACTATTGGCTAATGAATCTTCCAAAGCATCGATTGCATTATTCAAAATATTCATAAATACCTGATTAAGTTGACCAGGATAACAACTTACTTCGGGGATTTTTGCATATTCTTTGATGACTTCTATTTCCGGACGGTCGCACTTTTCTTGTAGTCGGTGCTGCAAAATCATTAAGGTGTTTTCAATACCTTCATGAATATCAACAGCCTTCATTTCCGACTCATCCAGGCGGGAGAAATTGCGTAAGCCTAAAACAATATTCCGGATGCGTGAACTGCCAATTTTCATGGAATCGAGAACTTTGGGCAAGTCTTCCGCTAAGAAATCAACATCAATTTCTGCTGCTTTTTC
This sequence comes from Calothrix sp. NIES-2100, assembly GCF_002368195.1. Taxonomy (GTDB): domain Bacteria; phylum Cyanobacteriota; class Cyanobacteriia; order Cyanobacteriales; family Nostocaceae; genus Aulosira. The sequence continues at coordinate 6,986,020 of NZ_AP018178.1, forward strand.
CTCAATTAAATCTGAGGGATTGGTGCATTCATACTGATACATAGCAAGTAAATTTAGCAAATCTTTGACATATTCACTCACATGATTAACATTGCCATGAATAAAGTTGATAGGGTTATTAATTTCATGAGCAATTCCTGCCACCATTTGACCCAAAGAAGACATTTTTTCACTTTGAATTAATTGGGTTTGGGTGCGTTTTACGTCTTCCAGAGCTTGTTGCAAGTGTTGATTTTTGTTGTGCAGTTCTTGTGTTCTAATTTCTACTTTTTCTTCCAAGTTTTGATTCGCTTGGGCTAAATTCTTGTAGAGAATAGCATTCTCTAGGGAGATTGCTGCTTGAGTAGTGAGGAGTTTCAAGACTTCGACGCGATCGCGTGTAAATGCTCCCGTAGTTAGATGATTTTCCAGGTAAATAATCCCCAACAATTTACCTTGATTGATAATTGGAATACACAAGAGGCTCTTAGGCTTCTCAAGAATAATGTAGCGATCGCCTGCTAAGAAAGTAACAGTCTGAGCATCATCAACAACAAAGACTTCTTTAGTGCGTTTAACATATTGGATCAACGTAATGGGAACATCTTTGCTAGACTCCACACCAATTGACGGAAACTGTGTAGAGATGGGCTTAACAGTTGAACTGGAACTAACAGCAATGACGCTTAATTCCAACTTATCACCCTCATTCAAAATGAAAGCAGATTTAGAGGCTCCGGCATTCTCCATCACAACCTGCATTAATCTAGAAAGTAGTTGTTCCATCTCAATTTCTCCAGAGAGTGCTTGAGAGGCTTTGATCGCAGATGCTAAATCCAGCGAGTCGGAAATACTTGTTTTAGAACCGATGACTGTTCGCTGACTACTTCGGTTTGATAGGGATTGAGAAGTAGAAGTGGAAATTTTGTCACTTATTTGCAGGCTGAGTTTTTCTTGCTGAAGTACAGATGCAAGTAATTGGGGATAGCGTTTTGCCAAATCATCAACTTTAGCTTTTGCTCCCCAGCGCATGTAGCAATAATAAGCATCGGTGAGATAGGTTTGGGCTATTTTCTCTTTACCCCATTCGAGATAGAATCTAGCAGCCAGTTCATTAGCGAGGGCTTCTTCATTAATGTACTCGTTTTCTTGAGCAAGATTAATGGCGCGATCATACGCATCCATTGCTTCAAGATATTGATCAATAACGCGGTGCTGCTCAGCCTCTACAAGATAATATTTATGCAAATAATTCATTGGGGCGAAGTGTGCCCAGCGTTGTATCTGTTCTTGATTGGTTTGTACTCTATCAAGAATGCGCTTTTGCTCATCTAAAATACCATCAGAATACACCGCAAGCTGTGCTAGAGAATCATAAAAATAGAAAAGAGGGATATGTAGTTGTCCTGTACCACTATCTAAATACTTTTCTGCTAGGGTGGCATTTTCAATTGCTTGACGGAAATTCTGAAATAGATAACACAGATGTAGTTTGCTGACATATAAATGCAAAAGCCCGATTCCATCCTTGGTTTCTAAATGAAGCGGTAGCATTTTCTCTTCATCGTATGCTTCACCGACTAAACGACAGGGATCTTCCACAGATCCTAGTAAATTTAAAACGCTTTGGCGATAGATTTCATTCCATTTAAACGCTCTTTCTTGCTTGATTTTACCAATAGCATTGCTGTAAGTTATGATCTCACGTTCCAATCCTGTCAATTCTCTACCTATGAAATAACAGGAGAGCGAATAAAACTGGATAGCAATGGCGGCAAATTCTAAATCTCCCGTTTCCAGTCCGACAGAATAAGTTTCCAGTAAAGGTTTTAAAATTTCTCTAGGATGCTCCTTCCAATGCCGGATACCTCCATTAAATACCTCCATAACTTTTGCTTGAACTTCTCTAGCATTGCATTTCGTCAATAGACTCAAAGCTAATTTGCCAAAATTATAGCCAGACTCAATATCTTTGACTGCGTTGCAAAGGATCATCCCATACAGAACGTATGCAAAAGCAGACAATGGAGCATTACCATGTTTGCGTGATAAGTTGATTTGTTTAAGGACAATTAGGGGGAATAATTCAGGACTTACTGAATAGGCAAAAAAAAGTGCATGGGATAGAATACGCATAATTGCCTGCGGAGTAACTTCGGTCATTTCTGGTAGGTAAATTAATTCTTCAATCTGCTTTCCAGCCATATTTGACATTACTTCGGTCATTGCTAACTGAACATCAGACGGACTGGGATTTTCAGGAAAATCTACCCCCAATTTTTTCAGCACATTTAGTGCCGTTGTGATAGCTTCTAGTGCTTGATTTCGCGCTCCATAGGCTTTAATTTTAACTTCATAAACTTTTATTTTTTCTAGTAATGTTTTCGCTTTTGCCAAAACTACTTCTATTAATTCCTCCATCTGCTCAAATTCACCAGCCAAGTATGCTGCTTCTGCTGCTGTTTCATACAAAGCTAGGGTTAAATCATATTTGTTATCCCAACTATCATCAGTTAGTAATCCGATGCCAATATTTAAATAATTAAGCGCAGATGAATAAGCTGTTGAAGCCAAGGCTTTACGTCCAGCAGTTAGATTCATCTCAGCTAAATGCTCGCGTTTAGACTGGTTAGTAATTAGCTCTAATGCAATATTGAACTGATTAACCAACTCAAAAATCTTTTCTTCTCGTTCGGCAATGGGGATATTACCTAATAACAACAGTCCAATTTTTAAATGAATTGGCTTTCTTTGAGCTACCGGAATTAAAGAATAGGCTGCTTGCTGTACCCGGTCATGTACAAATTTATATTTAGGAAATTGGAAATCTGGAATTTGTAAATGCTGCCCTCGCTGATGATCGTTTATTACCGAATCATCCTCATCCTGAAATAACTTATAAGCATCATTCTGAGCTAAAACTAACCCTTCCCGTAATGCAGGTAATAAGTCTAATGATGTATCCAGGGTTGATTTTTCATGGACGATCGCCAGATTTTTTAAGTCAAATTCATTGCCCATACATGCTGCTAACATCAAGACTTTTTGAGTATGTATTGGCAATTTTTCTATTTGGATTGCCATGAATTTGACAACATCATCGGTTAGAGATAATGTTTTGATTTTGACAAAATCGTACTGCCAAAATCCACCATTAAAGTTGAACTTAATCAAATTGTCATCATGCAAGCTATTCAGAAATTGATTGCTAAAAAAGGGATTACCTTTAGTTTTGGCAAACACCATTTGACTGAGAGGAGCAGCAACTGATTCTTGACAATGAAGAGTATCAGCAATCAAATTGTTTAAATCACTTTGAGTTAAAGGTGCCAAATTAATAGTATTAATTGCTACTCCCGTTTTCTCAATCTCTTGTAGTTTTAAATAAAGTGGGTGTGCATTTGAGACTTCATTATCTCGATACGCACCAATTAGCAGCATTCCACCAGAAATTTCTGCTGGCTTTCCAGACTCACCTACAAGTTGGGAAGATTTATTTTCATTTACTAATAGTTGAATGAATTTTAAGGAAGTCACATCTGCCCACTGCAAGTCATCTAAAAAAATTACCAGAGGATGCTTTTTTGTTGCGAATAATTGGATGAATCTCTGGAATAATAAATTGAAGCGATTTTGGGCGGCGCTACCAGAAAGTGCGGTCACTTCAGGTTGCTTACCAATAATTAGTTCTAGTTCGGGAATGACATCAGTAATTACTTGACTTTGTTCACCCAATGCTGACAAGATTTTGGTTTTCCATTGTTGAATTTTGGCATCAGTTTCACTGAGTAATTGCCCAATTAAATCGCGAAAGGCTTGTACTAATCCTGATAAAGGTATGTCACGCTGGAACTGATCAAATTTCCCCTTGATGAAATAACTACGCTGCCGGACAATTGGTTTATGAACTTCATTCACTACAGCAGTTTTACCAATTCCAGAGAAACCTGTGACTAATACCATTTCCGTTGTACCACCTGCGACTCTTTCAAAAGCAGCAAGTAGGGTTTCTACTTCTTGTTGACGACCATAGAGTTTTTCGGGAATGAGGAAATGGTCGGAAAAATCGCGCACTCCCAACTCAAAGGCGGGAATCGTTCCCGTATCTTCCCACAAATAGCGACACTTTTCTAAGTCATGCTTCAGCCCTTGTGTACTTTGATAGCGGTCTTCGGCATTTTTTGCCATCAGCTTACCGACGATCAAAGACAACATTTGCGGTATATTAGAGTTAATTTGGTTGGCTTGTGGCGGTTCTTTGGCAATGTGGCAATAAACTAACTCCATCGGGTCAGTTGTATTGAAGGGTAACTGTCCGGTGAGAAGTTCAAAGAAGGTAACACCCAAAGAATAAAAATCGGTACGGTAGTCGATACCTCGGTTCATTCTTCCCGTTTGTTCGGGAGAAATGTAAGCCAAGGTTCCTTCCAAGACGTTGGGATTGGTCAGGAATTGAATTTCTCTAGGTAAAAGGGTAGCAAGACTGAAGTCAATGACTCTAATCTCCCCTGTATCGGGGTGAATTAGGATGTTGGCGGGTTTGATATCTTTGTGAATAATGCGATCGCGATGTAACCCTTCCAAGATGGATGTAATTTCGATGGCGATAGAAAAAAACTCATCAAGAGAAACAGAATTTTCTGCTGTTTTCAGATGAGAAAATTGCCATTCTTTGAGGGAAATACCGCCAAAGTCTTCCATAACTAAGGCATAACCGTTACGATACTTTTCTAAGTTTAAGGGTTTGACTATACCGGTTAGGTCGAGGTTTTTGGTGATGTTATATTGATTGCGGAATTGAGCAATTTCAGCGAATGTAGGATATTCATTCTGCATCAGTTTGATGACGACTCTTTTGTGGTCTTTTTCTCTAATACCCCGATAAACAACGGTTTTACTACCTGAGTAAATTTGTTCTGTAATGCGATAGCCGACAATATGATTTATTGTATTGCTTAATACGGACATTGGACGTTAGTTTTATATACTTGGGTCTAGTTATTATTCCCATGTAACTATAGCGAATATCATGAAAACTTAAAAAAATTTCTGGAAAAACACACTTCTTGTGTAACTTAGTAAGTACCACAAGCTACATATAGTTAACTCAGAAGAATTGTCATCCATTAACATAAGTTATTAATTTAAAATATATTTGCGGGAACTTCCTGATGGGTGTAGTTATTTGATGAAAAAATAGCAGTGCAGGATTGGCTATGTTTGGGAGATACCGCTAGTACCGATACGCAAAAGTCACCTTTGTAAGGGTAGGTTTATTTCCGCGCCTAGTGTAATAAGTTTAAATGTTTCAAAAATCACGTAAATTGTTTACAGTCTGGAATCAATCATTAAGAATGCGATCGCGCATATCGAGTAAATATACTTAACCCAAACGTAGGAGGTATTTTTACAGGCGATCGTGCGAACCTAGAAAATAACTCATATAGGATAAAGTTATGGCAAAAGAATCACAAAATAGCCACGAGTCATCCCACGATGTCAGAGTCGCTGCTACCTCAAAAATCTGGGGAACGACAGTAGGAATCCTCGCATTATGCATTCCGCTTTCAGCAGTTACCAGAAGTGGTGCGATTCTTCCATTAGCTGCTATTGGTGGTGCTGCTGCTGGTACGGTGGCTGTATGGCGTCCTGATGATAAAAAATCTCAACCTAAATATTTGCAACAACAGCAGATAGAACTTTTAGAAACACGAATAGCGAATTTAGAAACAATTATTAGCAGCAATGACTTTGATTTGCAGATGAAATTCAAAAATTTAGAAGCAAGCGAACGCAATCAACAGACACTTCCTGAACATTAAGCTTAAAATTTGACTTATCTTCTTATTTATACAGATCTGATATCGTATTCACTAGAGCCAGCGACATCAGATAATTTTGACATAAATATAATAGAGTATCACTGCGGCTACCGTTTTTGTCAGCTGGGAATTGCACTATTCCTTGCTGATGGAAATGTTTCCATCGAAACAGTATGTGGTTCTTTATTATAGTTAGAATGGTCTGACATCAACGAACTCTCTATACCTCAGCCATATCAGTTTATGGTATGTTAAGGCTCTGCTCTAGGTGTATCTTTACCGTGAATGCATGGTTAATCATGTATTCTATTTGACTGTTAGGATTACTGAAATTTAATCAATCAAGATGATTAACTTTCCTTCATTGTATTGGTATAGGTTACCTTAGGTATGCAATAGTGTGCGGCTCTAATGCAAATGGATTGGATTAGCTTACTAAAAGCTCAACAAGCTGATTTTCTACAACGTGTGAAAAAACTGAAAACATCTGACTTATCTTTACTGAAAAGTCAAATTAAAGGTTGTCACAGTGAAATTATGACGTTTTCGGGGGAGCCATTGGCGAAACTAATCGAATTATCTCGCCAACAAGCAGAAATTCTCGCCAAAAATCCACCACCGACACCACCTGAATATCCAGAACCGCCTGATTGGACGATACCCTTTGGCGAATACTTTCAACAACAAGCCCAAGATTATGTTTTGCGCGAGCAAATTGTTGATCGGGTAATGATGGAACGTTTTGCGAAGTTAGTGAAAAAGGTGTTCCAAGATCCGATCAAAAATATGGTTTTAGATGATGAAGGAAATTTACGTAGTGACAGTAAATTTTCTTATTTACTCACAGCTAACCAAAATGTGAGTATTCAAGTTTACGCTGCTGATGGCGAAAGTTTTAATGGAATTAAGAAAAATAAAATTAAGTGGTTAGTTACTCAAGAGGATTTGCAAAGACACCAAGTATTAATTTTTCTCTCTTTGTTTTATCCTGGATATAGTAAATTAGGATACGAAAAGCAAGTAGTAATTACTGGCTTTTTACCTAGTAATCAAATTGAATTTACTGAACAACAAATCTCTATTACTCCGAATAATTTGTTGTATGCAGGTGGATTAAATTGGTATTTAGAATCACTAGTCAACAAAAAAGATATAGCGTTGGTGGTGAATGAGAGAGCGATCGCAGAACAAGTTGAGACTGTACCATCTGAGCATCCCCTAAAGTGTATTATAGGTGACTGGGAATACTGGCAGACATTGAAAGGGCATACTAGAGGAATTAATTGCCTTGCTTACTCTGCGAGAACACCGACAGCCAACATTAACAGTTGTAATCTCGATAGAACACCACCAATATTAGCTAGTGGGAGTCGTGGCGAAACCAAGCTATGGGATTTATCTAGAGGAGAATTGATCGAGACATTAAAAGAGTCTCCTTGGGTGGTATCTGGGTTAGTGGATGAAGTCAATTCCTTGGCTTTTAGTTCCGATGGACAAACTTTAGCCAGTGTGGGTGCAGATTCCACAATTAAGATTTGGCATGTAGGTGCATTAGATTTGATAGATATCTTGCACAAGCATAATGGCGTAGTTAGATGCGTTGCTTTTACTCCCGATGGCAGGATGTTAGCTACTGGTGGCGACGATCGCAAAATTCTGTTTTGGGATTTAATGAAGCGTCAGGTAGCGATCGCTCTTTCTTTAGATGATACAGCAGCCCATTCTCTAGTATTAAGCCAAGATGGTCAAACGCTCGTCACCGGTAGCTATCGCAAAATCAAAGTCTGGTGTACTTCCCACCTAGCAGGTGTGACAGATTTAAAAGATGTGCAACCCCTTTACACCCTCATGGGACATTCTCACATCGTTCGTTCCCTAGCGATCAGCGCAGATGCTAAACTACTCGTCAGCGGCAGTCGCGATCAGACAATTAAAATTTGGCATTTAGAAACAGGGGTATTACTTCGTACCCTCAAAGGACATCGGGATGAAGTTTGCGCGATCGCCCTGAGTCCCGATGAGCAAATTATCGCTAGTGGTAGTGCTGATAAAACTATCAAATTGTGGCATTTAGAAACTGGGGAACTACTCAGTACTTTTACAGGGCATACTGACACAGTAACAGCAGTAGCTTTTACTACTTCCGGCGAAATGTTAGTCAGTGGAAGTTTGGATAAGACAATTAAAATTTGGCAGCGGAGTTGAAAAGGGACTAGGGATTAGAGGCTAGGGGAACTAGGATGAGGGGGATGAGGGAGACAAGGAAGAAATGATCAATGCCCCATGCCCAATGCTCAATGCCCATTGATTATTAAGTAATATTACAAACCTTGGAAAAATATTGAGAAATTGACCACTAGCCAAACCTGGTTCTAAGGTAGAACCTATAGGAGAGACTTGAGGCGAATCTAATGAACATGAATAATATTCAAAACTATCGATTTGTCTGTACATTGACCTTTGGTGACATCTACGGGCAAATCATTGTCTGGTTAATTACAATTACCATTAGTTTGGCATCCGCATTGGCACTGATGGGTGCTAGACGACCAGTTTATGCTTTAGCTACTGTAGGCCTCGTAGTTCTGCTATCGCTGCCTTTCTTGTTATTTGCATTTGTAACTACATTGTTAAATCATATTGAACTAACTGCTGTACAGCCAGGAACAAAAACTGAACCCATCCCAGGTAATGTTTCTCAACAAAAACCTGTACAAGCAACTAGCTGAACAGATTTTATAAAGTGGAGATTTGCAGTTTGGGATCGATTCGTCTGGCTTAAGAAATATAAATATCTCAGCGACGAGTTACCGAAATTATGCAAAATCTCAAATTACAATCCAAAATCGCAATTATCTCCCTGTCCTGTGGCAGGGAATTTCTTTGTATAGGCTATTAAAAATTAATTATGCTGGAACATGATGTAATTATTGTCGGGGGCGGCTTGGCGGGATGTCGTGCTGCTGTAGAAATTGCCCGGATTAACCCCAGTTTAAATATTGCTGTGGTGGCGAAAACTCACCCCATTCGTTCGCACTCGGTAGCGGCGCAAGGTGGGATGGCTGCATCGTTAAAAAATGTGGATTCTGAAGATAGTTGGGAAGCACACGCATTTGATACTGTCAAGGGTTCTGATTATTTAGCAGATCAAGATGCTGTCGCCATTCTTGCCCAAGAAGCACCAGATGTGGTAGTTGATTTGGAACATATGGGCGTGTTGTTCTCCCGTTTACCTGATGGGCGGATTGCCCAACGGGCTTTTGGCGGACATTCCCACAACCGTACTTGCTATGCTGCTGATAAGACTGGTCACGCAATTTTGCACGAGTTGGTAAACAACTTACGAAAGTATGGTGTGCAAGTTTACCAAGAATGGTACGTAATGCGCCTGATTTTGGAAGAGGGACAGGCGAAAGGTGTGGTGATGTATCACTTGCTAGATGGGCATATAGAAGTATTACGGGCGAAAGCGGTGATGTTTGCCACAGGTGGATATGGTCGCGTTTATAACACCACATCGAATGATTACGCTTCAACTGGTGATGGTTTGGCAATGACAGCGATCGCAGGTTTGCCCTTAGAAGACATGGAATTTGTGCAATTTCATCCCACTGGATTATATCCGGTAGGCGTGCTGATTTCCGAAGCAGTGCGGGGCGAAGGGGCGTATTTGATTAATTCCGAAGGCGATCGCTTTATGGCAAACTACGCACCCAGTCGCATGGAACTAGCGCCCCGTGATATTACCTCAAGGGCGATTACCTACGAAATCCGCGCTGGGCGTGGTGTTCATCCTGATGGGAGTGCAGGGGGGCCCTTTGTCTACCTTGACTTGCGCCACATGGGTAAAGAAAAAATTATGAGTCGCGTTCCCTTCTGTTGGGAAGAAGCCCATCGCTTAGTCGGTGTTGATGCTGTGACTCAACCTATGCCAGTCCGCCCGACAATTCACTATTGTATGGGTGGTATCCCAGTTAACATTGATGGCAAAGTCCGTAGTGGTGGTGATGAATTTGTCGAAGGATTTTTTGCGGCTGGGGAAACATCTTGTGTTTCCGTGCATGGTGCTAATCGCCTAGGTAGTAATTCCTTACTCGAATGTGTAGTTTATGGCAAGCGAACCGGAGCAGCGATCGCGCAATTTGTGCAAAACCGCAAATTACCGACGGTAGATGCACAACGTTACATTAACGAAGCGAAGCAACAAATCCAAGCTTTACTAGAACAGCCAGGAAAATACCGGATTAACCAAGTCCGCCAAGCCTTCCAAGATTGCATGACTCAATACTGCGGCGTTTTCCGCACCGCAGAAGTCATGCAGCAAGGGTTAGATAAACTCGCACAACTGCAACAGCAATACCCACAAATATATTTAGACGATAAAGGCAATTCTTGGAATACAGAAATTGTCGAAGCCTTGGAATTGCGGAGTTTAATGATTGTAGGGCAGACAATTCTCGCCTCAGCATTGAATCGTCAAGAAAGTCGGGGCGCACACTTCCGCGAAGATTATCCCCAAAGAGATGATGACAAATTCCTCAAGCACACAATGGCTTATTATTCACCCGCCGGTATTGATATTCAGTATCGTCCCGTAGCGATTACCATGTTTGAGCCAAAAGAGCGGAAATATTAAGTAGGTCGGCGCAATTAAAGACAACTGGCGAGGTCTGTCATTTGTCATTTGTCATTGGTCATTGGTAAGGGTTTCAAGCATGTTTACATTGCGCAACATAGTTTGGTTTATTCCCGCCGACTTACTTAGTCGAAACTTTCACCGATTTAGTAAGGGCGGGTTCACAGATAGCCTCAATTGTTAACGAAAATATTAATGAACCCGCTCCTACTGATGTATTTGCCGCATTCCTTTTTTAACCAGGTATCAACAGGAATGGAGCGTAATCAGCTAATTTTTGTTTACTTGAACTCATAGCAGGGAACTCTAGATTAAGTAGAAGTAGAACATTCAGAAAAATCAATTTGCCACGGGTTCAAAGATATGACTCAGCTTTCTTCCACTCATGACGAAATGTCCAGAGAATCCAGACTTCTAAAAACTGAGAGCGAAGCAACGCTGAAGCAAGAATTAATCAATCTCCGTCAGAGGGTGGCGCAGTTAGAGCAAGAGTTGGCAAATTTGCGACAGTCAACATCGTCTCAAGAACAAACAAATCCAGAATTAGAAGCTGAGAACTTTTTCCAGCAAGCTAGGGAAGAACGCCAAGCTTTGATCACAATTCTTGAAGCCAGTGCTGATTTTATTGGCATTGCATCAATGGCGGGAGAACCTTTTTACCTCAATCCAGCAGGAATGAAGTTGGTTGGACTCAAAGATATGGAGGAAGTTAAAACCAAACATATCAGTGAATTTATCGCCTTTGAAGACCTGGAATTTCTCCATCAAAGCATTTTACCGACTGTGATGCAGGAGGGTTATTGGCAAAGTGAACTGCATTTTCGCCATTTCATCACTGGAGAGTCGATTCCAATTGACTATACCCTGTTTGTGGTCAAAGATCCGGTTACTAAGCAACCCATTGGTTTAGCAACTATTAGCCGCGATATTCGCTTACGCAAATCCACAGAACAGCGTCTTTTGGAGCAAACACAGCTATTACAAAGTGTTTGGGAGGGTGTAGACTACGGCATCTTTGTCTTAGATGTTTTGGATAATGGTACAGAGTTCCGCTTTGTCGATTATAATCCAGCGATCGCTCGTACCAGGACGCAATCAATGACAAGCCTCTTGGGCAAAACTTTGGCAGAAGCTATGTCAAAAGATATGGCTAACCTTTACCGTCAGCACTATGCGGCGGCTGTCCATTCTGGCAAGACTAACTTTTTTGAAGAACATTTCTGTGCTAACGGTCAAGAAACTTGGTGGTCTTTAAGTGTTACACCCTTAAAAGATAGTAGTTCACGCATCCATCAGATTGTAGTTACTGCCACAGAAATTACAGAACGCAAACAAGCTCAAAACGCACTAGCGCAACAAGAATCTCTCTATCGCACCATTTTTGAAAATGTCAGCGATGGAATCAACATTATCGAACTGGAAACAGGAAATATTGTCATAGCTAATACTGCTGTTTGTCAGATGCATGGCTATTCTCAAGAAGAATTTATGAGACTTAAGCCGCCAGAATTTATCCATCCAGATAGTCTGCCAATATTTTCAGAATTTATCGGCGCAATTCAAGCAGGTAGTCAATTCCGCACTCAAGCAGTAGATGTGCGTAAAGATGGCACGTTGATTGATGTTGAGGTGACCGCTAGCCCTAGTCTTTACAATGGTAAAATTCATGCCTTGGGGGTAATTCGAGATATTAGTGAACGTCGGCGTGCTGAAGTTGCACTTGCTGAAAGCGAAGCTAAATTCCGCAACCTTGTAGAAGGTGCCAACGATATGCTGTGGGTTTCCACGTTGGATGGAGTTCTCACCTATCTTTCACCCCAATTCCAAGTCATGTTTGGGTACAAATCATCCGACTGGTTAGGACAACCCTTTGCACCTTTGGTACATCCAGAAGATTTACCAGCCGCAGTAGCTTTACTCAATCAAGTTTTTGAGACGGGCGAGAAAGCAGCTGGAGTAGAATTTCGCCACAAATGTTTAGATGGAAGTTGGCGATGGGTTAATTCTAATGCTTCCCCAGTCAAGGATACTCAGGGTAAAATAATTGGATTTCAGGGAATTATGCGGGACATTAGCGATCTCTACGAGGAGCTTCGCTTACGCAAACAAATGGAAACTGCCCTTGCTGAAAGTGAATCTAAATTCCGTAGGCTTGTGGAAGATGCTAATGATGTGATTTGGTCTTCTCAATTAGATAGCACCCTCACTTATATTTCTCCAAAATTTGAGGACATTTTTGGTTATGAAGTTTCCGAATGGTTAAATCGCTCGTTTGTACCATTGGTTCACCCTGATGATTTACCTGAAGTTATGGAATTTATCAATCAAATTATTGAGACAGGTAACAGTGGTGCGGGGATGGAATTTCGCCATCCCAGAAAAGATGGAACTTGGGGGTGGGTGACATCGAATGTCTCACCAATCAAAGATGCTGATGGTAAAGTCATAGGATTGCAGGGTATTTTACGCGATTTGAGCGATCGCAAACAAGCGGAAATTAAACTCCAACAAAAAACCAAAGAACTAGAAAATACCTTGCAAGAACTAAAACAAACCCAACTCCAGATGATTCAAAGCGAGAAAATGTCCAGTCTGGGTCAAATGGTCGCAGGTGTTGCCCATGAAATTAATAATCCTGTTAACTTTATTCATGGTAATCTCTCCCATATTAGTGAATATACTCAAGATTTATTAAATATCGTAGAACTTTATCAGCAGTACTATCCCCAGCCACCCGCAGAAATTGCCGATGCAATCGAATCTATCGATATAGAATTTCTCATTGAAGACTTGACTAAAGCCCTGCAATCCATGCGTTTAGGAACTACAAGAATTCGGGAAATTGTGCTTTCTTTGCGGAACTTCTCACGCCTGGATGAAGCCGAAGTTAAAGATGTCAATATTCACGATGGCATTGATAGCACCATTACTATCCTGCACAACCGTTTGAAAGCACATTCAGAACGCCCAGAGATACAAATTATCAGGGAATATGGTAATTTACAGCCGGTGGAATGCCATGCGGGACAATTGAATCAGGTATTTATGAACATTATCAGTAATGCGATCGATGCATTAGAAGATTACATTAAACAACAATTACAAACAGGAATTGCTCTCACTCCGAGTATCATCTCGATTCAAACAGAGGTAACCAATAAGAACTGGGTGCGAATTTGTATCGCTGACAATGGCCCAGGAATTAAAGAAGAAATTCGCCAACGTCTATTTGATCCTTTCTTCACGACAAAGCCAGTTGGTAAAGGTACAGGCTTGGGTTTATCTATTAGCTATCAAATTATTACAGAAAAGCATGGTGGTAAGTTGTGGTGTGAATCTACACCAGGACAAGGGACAAAATTTATCATTGAAATGCCTATAATTTATGCCAATTTGAAATAGTAATTGGGCATGGGGCATTGGGAATTTGTCCTACGTGCCTTTCATTTTTTATTAGTCAAAGTCCAAATAAATTCAAAATTTCGCTAATTAGTCCTTAATCCATGTTCGCGTAAAAGTGTATCAGACCATGCAGCATCTTCTGATTTTAGAGGTGGTACTGGTTCCTGGTTATAATCAATTGCTAAGTAATATCTGGCACGATTGTATATACCATTTAATAAAGATTGCAAGTCTAAAACTGGTTCTGTATCTTCTGACTGTAGAGGTAATGGAAATACGGGAATCGGTTCCTTGATGCTAAATGCGTATAATTTTGCTTGAGGACGTGTTGCACTTTTACTAACAATAATTTGATAGTCTGTTGCGGGAAATTCACCTAAAATTGTTACAGGTTTACCGCTGCGGAGTAAATCGATTTCGACTAAGTTATAAAGACTAGCTAAAACTTTATTGCGTTTCATTTCATAGGCTTTTCTCCCTTCACCTTGGCGCTTATTTTTCGGAGACAAAACTTCAATTGCAGTAACTACAAACCCTGTAGAAACTTCTCGTATCTCTAAATAATTTTCTGTAATATTTTCAGGTAAAGGTAGCATTACTGTGATACCTTCTGATGTAGATATTTGAGTAGCAGTTGATGCGTATTGCTGAGGAGATGTTTGTTGAGAAAAAACAGAAACATCAGGTATACCAACTAATACCGAATCTGAATTCTCACTTAAATAAGTACGTTGTTCAATTGCAACTCGATATTGTGGGGGAATATTTTCCTCAATAGTGTCTGCTATGGCTGTAATTAATCGATGATGTACTTCTGCCCAAAAAACAGGATTTTCTAAATAAGGATTCATTCCAGGAAAGGGAGAATTCATAGGTTTATTTGTCATTGGTCATTGGTCATTTGTCATTTGTCATTGCTTATTTCCCCTCTGTCTTCTTAAATAGAGTATTCTTTGATACGTGGCATTAGCCCAAATAAACTTAAAAGCGCGATCGCACTCACCGCCACTGAAGTTGTAATCTCGAAACCTTCGACATCACGCAAGCCTTGCACAATGGCTTTGTCGAATGCTGCTTGGTTAATATCAAAGGCTTTTTGATTAGTCGCTTTAAACTGCTCAAATGCCCAATCTGACTGTCCTGGGTTGTTACCTAAGCATAAAGCGATCGCTTCTTGATGTTTGCCACTTTTCTCTAACTGACGAATCTGCTGATCAATCTTAATATAGGTTCCCAAGTTGGAAAGATTTGCTAGTGTCGCTTCTTTTTCACCTGCAAAAGTTATATTGTTCAATTGCTCAGCTAAGTAGCCTGTAAACCCATCGACTTTTTTATCCTGGGATTTATAGGCTTCTACTACTGAATCAAATGTTTGTCCATTGGGGATTTGGGCAATTTTCGCTAGGTTTTGGAAAAAAACTTGTTCGTGGTTAGTAGCAAAAGCTGGGTCAAGCAAATAGCGGCTTTCGGCAGCATTGGCGATATAAGCGATCGCTCTAGCTTGGCGCAAGGCGTGCAGAGAAGTAAAAGCATCTTCTTTCGCCACTCTCAGATTTTGGGAAGCAGAAAGCAAAGCCCCGGCTGTATAATTTAAAAAGGCAATAGCGATCGCAGTTGCTATCAACAACAGCGGATTAAAGGTGCGACGCATCCGTTGGCTGAGAAATAGCTGAAGCCAACCCAGAACAACGATTAGTGCCAAACCAATTAGGAAAATAGAAAACAGCGATTTTCTGGTTGCAACTTGTTTGTCAAAATAGGTATCTTCTAAAGCTTGCAGATTTACTTTGTCTAATTCATCGGCTTTTGGTAGCAGCGTTTTATCCATAATTTCCGCAGCTGCACGATAAGCCGTAAGCGTTGCATTAATATCTGCGCGTGCGTGAGCGTCTCTGGCTTGCTGGATTTTTGCTATGTAGTTGCCTAACTCCAATTGCATAGTCTCGATTGGTTTGCGCTCTTTATCGCCAAAGGTAATATTTTCCGCCGCAGCTACTAGCCTTTCGGCAGTTTTTTCGTATCGCTCTTCGTAACCCTTAACAGCATCTTGGTTTTGCCCTGTTGGTACTAGCAGTTCGTTAGCAATATTAGCGTCCATACCAGCAAGCCCATCTTTGAGGCGTTGAGCAGTCACGATACTTGGTGTGGAATCTTGACCAACAGTTTTGATAGCCTGTCTCTGTGATTGAACGCCGCTAATAATAGCAATTAGGAGTAAGACGCTGGTTGCCCAGGTTAAATATAAACCACCCTTAAGCAATTGGGGAGTAGTAAGTCCGCGTATTGCTTTACTTGAGACTGCGATGATTTTACTCATATTGGTTAGTTGTCATTTGTCATTGGTCATTGGTCATTGGTCAAGAGTCAAGCTCGAAATTTTAGTTTCAAAGGTGCAACATTCCGGTTCAAAGGCTCAACATTCAGGTTCAAAGGCTCAACATTCAGGTTCAAAGGTGCAACGTTCAGGTTCAAAGGCTCAACATTCAGGTTCAAAGGTGCAACGTTCAGGTTCAAAGGCTCAACATTCAGGTTCAAAGGTGCAACGTTCAGGTTCAAAGGCTCAACTTCCAGGTTCAAAGGCTCAACATTCAGGTTCAAAGGTGCAACTTCCAAGCTCAAAGGTGCAACTTCCAGGTTCAAAGGCTCAACTTCCAAGCTCAAAGGCTCAAAAGATATCATAAATTCACCACGCAACTTGTCCTCCTTGTCTCCCTTGTCCCCCTTCTCTCATCCCCGGATAGCTTTAATAGCAACTCTTGTCCAATGTCCTAAAGTAAATTCATCCCCATCTTGTAGGGGGATATCCACCATTGGTTTTAACTCTACGTTTTTGAATTGTGTACCGTTAGAAGAGCCAATATCGCGCAGCGTGAATGTTCCATCTGCTTGACGATTTAATAAAGCATGACGGTGAGAGACAGCATCGTCAAAATCCAGCGCAATTTCTGGGTGAATTGCCCGGACTTGGCTATTGCGACCGATAAGGTTAGTTGCCTTTTCTAGAGGAAATATGATCGGTGCTTGATCGGTTGGGGGTTCTGGGCTGTCAGGATGACGGAGGGATGGGTCAATTGTCACCACCACTTGCCAAGCGGTGGGAGATTGGAGAGTAGAGGGAGACGGGGGGACGGGGAGAGGAGGAGACGCGGGGACAGAACTTTGTCTTTGTGTTATCTTATCCTCTTGCTTTGGAGTTTTGGCGATCGCTAATTCCCCATGAGCCTTGGTAACAAAGTTGTAACCACAAATCTCGCAATAGTCGCCGCTATTGGGTTCGTGGGTAGCACTGCAATCTGGGCAGGTTTCAATATTTATGGCATTTTTAGCTATTGTTTGTTGAGGTATGCCAAGAATTTTGGCACCACACTCTGAACAAAAATCTGATTCGGTTGATTCGTGACCTTTAGGACATTTATATATAGACATACTTGCTTTGAACTTTGTTGTTTGCAATTAATCTTTTGTATTTACAAATGACAAATGACTAATGACAAATGACTAATTTGAAGATTTGGGAATGCGAGTGGTTTTAGTAGAACGAGTTTCTAATGCCATCGCGTCTTCCTTGGCTACTTCTCTCTTGATCCGCACTGTACCTGTAGGCGCATCCTGGACATCAACCACTGTTTTGAGTAGTTTGGCTGTGGCTTCGTTCCCAGATTCATGAGCTAATTTCACAGCTTTGCCTAATTTGGCGGTAGCAACTTCAATATCACCCCTAGCACGAGCTTCTAATCCTTCCTGAATCGACTGAGCAAGTTCTGCTTGTCCTGTGTAGTGAGCAACTCGCTTATTAATTTTGGTAGATTTGGCTTCATCGTCTGTCCAGGTTGCCAAAATCCGGGCTTCTGCGACTTTTGTTTCTGTACCGTTGAGGGTGTAAACTAAACTGGCTCGACCTGCTAACATTTCATCACCAACATTGCCAGGATTCACCTCAATGCAGAAGTGGTAATCACGGGACTCGTTGCTACCCCAAGCACCAGTAGGGTAGTCCAAAATCTGCGGTTTGATAGATTTACCACGCTGGGTAAGGTCAACAATATCCGGACTCACCTGTTTACAGAACAGTACTTTGGCTCCTTGGGGTGTCCACAAACGCATGGTGACATCGCTAACATTCTTACTCATGGCTTTTTCGAGAATTGCCCGAAAATCAGCTTCAATCATCGCCGCAGTGGGAATGATATCAGTTGTACCCAGGAGTTTACCGGCAATTTTTTGCAGTTGAGCAACTCGCCAATCAGTCCCAACGCCTCGGCAATCGCACTGAAACACACCTTCACACTGCTGTAAAATTTTGTTCAATGCTTGCTCATCTGAATCGTCGTTCATGCCATCGGTGAGCAGTAATGCTTGCCGCACTGCATCGGGTTTCTTTTTGAATTGTGCCAGCGCCTCAGTTAGCCAGGTAGACATCAGAGTACCACCATTAGCGAGGATTTTTTTAATTGCAGCGATCGCCTCCGCTTTCTTTTCCAGAGTAGCTTTAGATACCGGGAAAACTACACTCGCTTTACTTGAGCCAGTCACAATAAAGAAGTATGCCTCCTCTGGTAGCAAACTCACAACTTTCACCATTGCATCTCTAGCAGCGTGAATTTTCCCGCCACCCATTGAACCAGAGACATCACAGATAATGCCAAAAAGTCTACCAGTGTTGGGAGTAGCGGCTACACCATCACCCTTTTCCACGCTGACAGTCATGATGGCATGGACTTCTTTGGCACCTTGGTGTAAATATTGGTTTTGAAAAACTTCGGCTTTAAATTGGTTAGACATATTAGGGGCTAGGGGTTAGGGGCTAGGGGCTAGTAGTCCGCCACAGTAATGATTATGGTTAGATTATTTCTTCGTAGTCAGGACTTCAGTCCTGATCTTCAACACGCTCGGTGCTGATTACGTATCCATCATAAATTAATGGCATAGACCATTAGGGGAGTGTCAAAAAGCCAGAACTGCAACGGTAATATTGTCATGTCCACCACTTTGTCGGGCAAATTCCACCAAACTACGAGAGACGCTAATTGCATCCTTACCGGGCGATCGCTCCACTAATTGAGCTAATTGCCAAGGTTCAGGGGTATAGTTCCATAATCCATCACTACACAGCAGCAAATATCCTGAACCAGGAATCGGAAAATTCACTATTGATGGTGTAGCATCTGCAACCGCATCTGCTCCTAGCCAGCGAGTAATCGCATGAGCTTTAGGAGATTTTCTGGCTTCAGCTTCAGTCATTTCCCCGGCGGCTACCACCTCATATAACCAGGAATCATCCTGTGTTAATTGTTGGGCAACGTTGGCAGAAATCCAATAAGCACGGCTGTCACCCAGCCAACCAATAGTGGCGGTGTGGTTATGCACGATCGCAGCCACAATGGTAGTTGATGGTGGATCGGAATTTACACTAGATATATAAGGAATATTACATATAGAGTTGATAGCAGCCGCAAAGGCTGATTTAATCGCTACCTCTGGTTTATCCCCTGTTTGCCAAACATTAGCTAATTCCAAAGACGCACTTTCAGCAGCAGTTTTAGCGGCTAAATCAGGTTGATCGGCACTAGAAACGCCATCGCAAACTACGAGAATATTTACCTGAGAGTTATTTATATGTTGTAGAGCCAAAAAATCTTCATTGCGGTGATGTCTAAAACCGCGATCGCTCACTCCTGCTAATTCTGAATTTATTATTACTTCTAAGCGATCGCCCTTTTTCGGTTCTCGGCGAAATCCACAATTACTACAGTAACCATCTGCATCAATTGCATCGATTCCCGCACCGCATTTTTCACAGCCTAGTGTAGCTGTTGGCGGTTTACTGGCAGTTAAAGGCGTACCGCATTCTTCACAAAAGCGATCGCTTGCTAGAACTGAAGCACCACAATTTAAGCATTGCATAATAGTCATTTGTCATTGGTCATTTGTCATTGGTCATTTGTCATTTGTCTTCCTTGTCCTCCTTGTCCTCCTTGTCTCCCTTGTCCCCCCTGCCTAAATTAAACTTCTCGGCCGTATCCGATTTGCCTCATCAACTAAGTGAATTTTCTCCTTTCCACTGGAAAGATGTGCCATATCTCGCAAGGCTTTTTCTAGTCCTTTTCTCAGATGCTTTTCTTGCAGGGGTTGTCCGAGAATTTTCAGATCGCCAGCGGCTTGGAGTTGCTTGGAAGTGAGTAAATTCAAAGCTGTTTCTAAAACTTGTTTAGTTAGACGATAGCGATCCATTCCTTCCAAGGTAAGTGTTTCAATGGCTGTGGAAGCTGATTGCAGTTCTTGTAAATTGGGAACAGCGCGATCGCGGTTTATTAAAGTCCGAGCAATTTCAACTCGCGATCGCGTAAATAAACTAGAGGCTGGTGGTACACGTTCTAAGGCGGCGACTGCACCTTTGCGATCGCCAGTTGCACACAGACAACGTGCTAAACCAAAGGCGGCTGTTACATAACTGGGATCGGTACGCGATACCAAATCATACATCTTAATTGCTAGTTGATAATTTTGCGCCTGTTCTGCGGCTAACCCCAGCGCTAACTTGGGCGCTAACTCTCCGGGTAGATCAAAATAAACTTGATCAAAGGCTTTTTGTGCCTCTATGGCTTTATTCTGCGCCATCAACGCCCGCCCCCGATACCAAAAAATTCGCCAATCCCAAGGGTCTTTTTCTTCGATTTTAGCTAAAGATGGCTCTACTTCCTCAAAATCACCTGCATCAATGAGGGCGTTGGCTAATCGCAATAATGCTTCGCTGGAATTAGGAAATTGCTTGACAACTACATCTAAACTTACAGCCCGCTTGACTGGATCGGCGATCGCACTGGCGTTAATTACGGCATTAAAAGCAACATCACTAGAATCTAAGATTGGTATAGGTAATTGTTCATACTCTGGTTTAATCGGGTCAAAACTACCACTGTAAGTCAGCGCCAGCATATCTCCACCCAACAAACTGCTGCTAGATGGACGGGGAACATTAGTTTCAATCGCGACAACTTCCCGCAGTATACCCAATAACTGATCAGCCATTTCATCGGCTGACTGAAACCGATCATCGGGATTTTCCGCAGTGGCTTTAATTAAGAAGCGATACAGTGACTCTTGGTGAGCAAATAGCGGTTCTTCTTCGGGACTAGGTAATGTGTAAAGGTGTTCTCTACTAAAGCCTTTAATATCAGTTAGCAGTACCGCCAAGGTTCTCCCCACAGTAAATAAATCAGAAACGACTGTCGGGCCTTCACCTGCTTCTGGGGCACTATAACCCACTGTGCCATAGATATCACCATCCAAGTCATCAATCCGGCGCACACCACCTAAGTCAATTAGCTTCACATCGCCGCCTTCAACCATCATATTGTCTGGTTTGAAGTCGCAATATACCATGCCTAAAGAATGCAAATAAGCAAAAGCACTGAGAATGCGATGAATATAAGCGATCGCTTCTGCGACTGGTAAAGCCCCCCGACTTTTGCGAATATCCTTGAGGGTTTTACCGCCCACATATTCCATGACAATAAAGCCCTCAGTACCGTGGTTGACAAAGTTGTAAATTCCCACGATATTGGCGTGTTTGACAGCGGCGAGGAATTGTCTTTCTGCAACCGCAACGGCGGCGCTAGCTGCGTCTTCTGTATTTAGCAGTCCCTTTAAAACGACGTAACGAGATAGAGTTTTATCAAAGCCAAGATAAATCCAGCCTAAACCACCATAAGCGATCGCGCCCTTGACTTCATATTGACCAACAACCAAATCACCAGGATTCAAGCTAGGAATAAACGAATACTTCTGTCCGCACTTACTACAAAATCCCTTTTCTCGCCGCAACGGATTATTACAATTACTGCAAAAGCGCTTATTCTCCGGCACCATTGGGTTAGGAATAATCGCCTTTTCTGGCTCAGTTGAAGGTAATTCTGGCACAGAAATTAACCCCGCCCCCAACTGTCTGCGGCTACTACGGGCTGAAGTACCACTACTACGCCGCGAACCTTTGGAACGGTTAGTTAACGGTGAGGAACCTGTACCCGTAGTCACCGGTGAACTTCTAACTGTAATAGTTGCGCTTTGCTTCTGGCTGCTGACATTGAGAGATTTCACCGCCGCCAACCCACAGACATTACAATAGCCATCTTCAATAATGCCAGTACATCCATTTCGCGTGCAGCGATCGCTGTTCATTTAAATCTCCTGATTGGTCAATGGTCAATGGTCAATAGTCAATAGTCAATGGTCAATGGTTAAGGGTTAAGGGTTAATAGTTAAAGAGTAAGCTTAAAGGTGCAAGTTTCGGTATTAAAGGCGCAACTTCGAGGATAAAAGGTGCAACATTCAGGTTTCTAGGCACAACTTCGAGGATAAAAGGTGCAACATTCAGGTTTCTAGGCACAACTTCGAGGATAAAAGGTGCAACTTCGAGGATAAAAGGCTCAACATTCAGGTTTCTAGGCACAACTTCGAGGATAAAAGGCTCAACATTCAGGTTTCAAGGTGCAACTTCGAGGATAAAAGGCTCAACCTTCAACCTCAAAGGCTCAACTTTCAACCTCAAAGGCTCATTATCCAACCCCAAAGATGCAACAACCATCATAAATTCACCACGCCCCTTGTATCTCTTGTCCCCCTCATCCCTTGGTTAGTGAACGTAGTCAAACTACATCCCATCATCCTCCATGCCCAATGCCCTATGCCCAATGCCCTATGCCCCATGCCCCATTCCATTCAACCGCTTCTCATACTGAGACACTAATTCCGCAGCTTTATCTAAAACAGTAGGGCGTGTATATAAAAGTTGCTTTGCTTGTTCAGCTAAATCGGATAATTTCCCATCTTCAATCAATCCTTTTGCTAGTGCTTTAGCTTTCAGCGCCTCCAAGCGTCCCCGTAACTCCCGGCGACTATCTAAAAGAGTGCTATTAGCAGTATATGCTTGTTGTTCCGATGCTATGTACTCTTGAGTTTTCTTCATCCAATTATCTAAACCGAACATCACGGGATTGACTAAACCCTCTGCTAGCTTAGTTTCTAACCTTTTTAACCATTGAGTGAGCGCATCTAATTCCCCATTTGTCAATGGCGGCTGCTGTATTAAATAATCCACAATTTTTTCCTGGCTTTCCGCAAAAGTAGCCAGAGAACTTGAATGAAGCGCCGTTAATTTTTCTAACAAATTCTGTGCGATCGCAAATCTCTCTCTGATTTGGCGTTGCTGTTTGAGTGCTTGTTCCACAACCGATTTCACTTTTACCAACATCGGCTGAATCTGTTGTTCAACCTCTGCACTCACCCCCAGAGGATCTTGTTCTACCCGTTGACGCAAAGATGCGATCGCTGTTTGACTTTGCACCAATTCATCAAGAGTATTGGGATCTAGGGATTCGGCTAAATTTTGCAGCGAGTAAATTTGCGATTCAGCGTCAGCCAAGATGTAATCTAGATGATTCCACGCAGTATCCACAGCTAAAACCGCATCCCTAGCCACAGAAAAAGCATGATTCATCACTTGTAATAACTGCGCAGGTGCGATCGCATTGGCTATGTGAGTAGCACTCAGTAATTCTCTTTGTGCAAGCGGCGTATGCACAGATGGTAACTCAATTGAAGCCCCTATTAACAGTTGTTTAATCTCCTCAACTTTCTGTTCACTCACCAAAAACCGTGGTAATTCCTGGCGTAACTTACTCGCCTTCTCTACTACCTGCACTAATAAGTCGAAATATTGAAACAAATCATTCATCGCCTCCAGTGCGGGAGTTACCCGTGTCGCCGTAATTCCCGTCAAATCAATTTTGGGATAGCCGGGAGAACCACAAAGCCGCTGATATGTTGGTAATTCTTGTAATTCCAGAAGATTTTGGCTGACAACTTTGATTTTATGTTTCCAGTCAGCTAAAAGTTGATCAATTTCATCTGTCACAGCGCTGACTCCTGTATCAAAGAGGCTGTTGAGGTAAAGAGCGATCGCTATCCGCTAACCAACTATTATCTGCATCTTTGTTTTATAACAACTATTACTTAACTAATATTGAAGATTTTTACTTTTCGTTAGCAGTAGCCCGTGTGATGGCTAAAAGGTTGTTTAAAAAGCAGTTGCATGTGATTGTCAGTACCTCTAGATCCCCCCTAGCCCCCCTTTTTAAGGGGGGAAAATTCTCTCAAAGTCCCCCTTTTTAAGGGGGATTTAGGGGGATCAATAATGTTTTGCTACTAACCAGTGCGATCGCCTTCACCAAAACCTTCACCACTCACCCAAAATCTCTCTCAAACCCTCTTCCCTTCGTGCCCTTCGTGCCCTTTGCGGTTCGTTTTTCCACGATCACCTTCTAATTATCCGGGTTTTGCTAGGAATTGCCCACCCCACATTCCGCCACTCTCCGCGTCTCCCCTTCCCCGCGTCTCCCCGTCTTCTTAATTAAGCGATCGCATCTCAACTCAAACTTTCTCTGCCAACCAATCGCGAAAATTACCATAATAAAAGCTGTAATATTTCTCTCCCCCCATTTCTTCTTGACGTAAAAACTCAAACCAACTTTCTAACACCTCCTCAACATCAAATTCATCCCCATCAATTATTTGTGCGATCGCTTCCACAGAAATCGGCTGCTGTTGCTGAACTAAAACCTTCAACACAGCTTGGCTAAAATCCTCATCTGGAATCGCAGTCATCATTTTTTGCCAATGCTGCTGATAATATGCATCTAAACCAGGTGGAACTTGATTGTCATTCAAAGCTTGCGGATCAAAACCCAGAGCGATCGCAGCTAAAACTCGACTGACATACATAAAATTATTTTCCGCTTTAGCAGCAAGACTAGTGCAAAATTCTTCCTCGTTTATTTGGCGATCGCTCAACCAAGACTTGATATTTTCGTCAGTTAACCCTGAGCGTAGCCGAAGGGTAAATTGTTGAATATATCTTTGAATATCTTGCCAATTTTCCTCTGAGTATTGTCCTAAATCAAGACTCTGTGACGGCGTTTCAATTAATAAACCCGATTTTTCCCTCAAAAAAGGTCGGCGTGTGAGGAGAAAATAAACCCCATCTGGGAGATAGCGGGGAAGATAAAATAAATTTGTCCCAGGAGATTGACTATTAGAATCAATGCGGTCTAATCCATCAATAATAAGAATTAATTTTTGCTCAGGTTCCAACTCATCACTGATTTGCTGAAGCAGCACAGACAAAAACCAACTCCCCTCACCCGCATTATCCCCAACCCCCCTCACTCCCCCCGCCAACGCAGCGAAGTCTTGCACATCTAACTCCCTCCTCGCTTGCGGGGAGGGCTGGGGTGGGGTGCTACAACTCTGCAACCACTCAACTAATTGATGACAAACAACCTTCAGAAACTCCTCAGCGCGATTTTTCCCCTCAACTTCCACGTTGTAATAAACAACATCAGGATGATCTGTCGCATACTTGGCGAAAATCGCACTTTTACCGCTACCCGGTGCGCCAACAACAGTGAAATAACCCCGGCGATAACGGTGAATAAACTCATCAATCGCCGTAAATACAAATTCACGCCCGACAAAATTATCGCTTTTTTCTGTAATAATTTGTTCAAACTCTGTGGGATGTCCTCTGGAATTGATTGTATTGGGTAGTGAATTCATAATTGTGAGAAATAATTAAAAGATAAGTAGGCAAACATAATTAAATTTCAAGTGTCATTGCGTTCGCGTAGCGTCTCGAAGAGAGGAGGAACGACGAAGCAATCCCAGCCCCTTGCGATTGCTTCGTTCCGCTTCGCTCCACTCGCAATGACAAGGTAGATTGAATTTTGCATTACCATTAAACCAACAGTGGAGGTAGTCATGACTGTGCAATTACTAAGACGAAAGTTTACAGTTGAGCAATATCATAAAATGATTGAGTCCGGGATTCTCACAGCAGATGACCGAGTAGAACTGATACGGGGAGAAATTATTGAGATGTCGCCAATTGGAACAAAACACGCTGCTTGTGTGAAGTGCTTAAACAAACTCTTGTCTACTAAGTTAAGGGATAGGGTTCTCATTGCTATTCAAGACCCTGTTGAACTGGACAATAACTCACAACCTCAGCCTGATGTAGCATTACTTAAACCCCGTGATGATTTTTACGCCACTGCACACCCCCAACCCCAGGATATTTTTTTATTAATTGAAGTAGCTGATTCAACTATTGAGTATGACCGAGAACAGAAAATTCCTTTATATGCACAAGCAAACATAATTGAAGTTTGGCTAGTAGATATTAACGAGCAAATTATCGAAGTTTATCAACAACCCACCCCCGCAGGATATCAAATCGTGCAAAAGTTCACTAGCGGTCAAAACTTATCAATTACAGCATTTCCAGACGTAAACATAACCGTCAACGAAATCCTTGGTCACTAGTATATTGTGTAATTTCCTAATTACGAATTACGAATTACGAATTACGAATTACTCTCCGTGTTCTCAAGACGCAAAAAATGCAATTTTCCGGATTGTTCTCCTGCCACAATTGTCATACCATCTGGTGCAACTGCACAGCAATGAAGAGGACTTTCCCCTGTGAAAGTGGCGATGACCTCTCTTGTTGCCAAATTCCAGGCTTTGAGAGTGTTATCCCAGGAAGCAGAAATCACCTGTTGCCCATCAGGGGTAACAGCGACGGCTCTTACATAGGAACTATGACCATTAAGGGTAAATAGTTCTTGACCATCTGCCAAATTCCAGACTTTGAGGGTGTTGTCCCAGGAAGCAGAAATTACCTGTTGTCCATTGGGGATGACGGCGACGGCATTTACCCAACGACTATGACCATTAAGTGTGAAGAGTTTTCTTCTGCTTATCAGATTCCTAATACAGCTAAAAAATCCTTGTTTTTCAGTCGCCAAATTCCAAATTTTGAGTGTGTTGTCAGAAGAAGCAGAAATCACCTGCTGCCCATTAGGGGTGACAGCGACGGCATTTACCGAGTAACTGTGACCATAGAGAGTGAAGAGTTCTTTCCCTGTTACCAGATTCCAGACTTTGAGAGTCTTGCCATAGGAACCAGAAATCACCTGCTGCCCATTGGGGGTGACAGCGACGGCATTTACCGAGTGACTATGACCATAGAGAGTAAATACTTGCTTCCCTGTTGCTAGATTCCAGACTTTGAGAGTCTTGTCAGTGGAACCAGAAATCGCCTGTTTACCATTGGGGGTAACAGTGACAGCATTTACCCAGTCACTATGACCAGTAAGGGTGAATAGTTTATTTCCTGTAGCCAAATTCCAGACTTTGAGGGTTTTGTCATCGGAAGCGGAAATTACCTGCTGTCCATCGGGTGTAAAGGCGACGGCATTTATTGATTGGCTATGACTATTGACAGTGAAGAGTTCTTCTTCTGTTGCTAGATTCCAGACTTTGAGAGTCTTATCAGAAGAAGCAGAAATCACTTGTTGCCCATTGGGGGTAACAGCGACGGCATTTACCGATAAACTATGACCATTGAGAGTGAATAATTGTTCTCTTGTTGCCAGATTCCAGACTTTGAGGGTGTTGTCCCAAGAAGCAGAAATCACCTGTTGCCCATTGGGGGTAACAGCGACGGCATTTACCCATAAACTATGACCATTAAGAGTGAATATTTCCTTCCCTGTAGCCAAATTCCAGACTTTGAGGGTTTTATCATCGGAACCAGAAATCACCTGTTGCCCATCAGGGGTAACAGCGATGGCATTTACCGAATAACTATGACCATTGAGGGTGAATAGTTCCTCCCCTGTGGTCAAATTCCAGACTTTGAGGGTGTGGTCGGAGGAAGCAGAAATCACCTGTTGTCCATTGGGGGTGACGGCGACAGCTTTTAGCGATTGACTATAACCATTGAGAGTGAATAGTTCTTCCCCTGTTGCTAAATCCCAAACTTTGAGCGTATTGTCCAAAGAAGCAGAAATCACTTGTTTACCATTAGGGGTGACAGCGACGGCTTTTACCCAATCACTATGACCATTGAGAGTGCGGAGTAAGCGTCCTCCTGGTGGCGTTAAGCTTGGGGTTAAGGAACGCAGCCAAGGAGTAGTAGTCTTTTGCTTTATTTGTGCCAATAATACCTGAATTTCTTCTGACTTTTTCTGATGTAGTAACCGTCCGTACAATTGACTGGCTAATTGCTGCTTATCCCCTGCTAAAATATGCGCTGATATTCTCAATGCTCCTTGAATCAATTTGAGACTTTTGACCTTTTCAGAGTTGTATTCTGGATAATTTAATGTTTCAGCACCATCAATCAAATCATAATCTTCAATTAAAGCCTGCACCCCAAACTCAGGATGGTTAATTTTGGCATTAATGAAATCAAAATCAGTCAGGGTTTGGTAGTACTTCTCTAATTTTCCCGACTTCACCAGGTTTGGCGCTAAACTAACCAAGTAAGCACGTTGAAAAGCAGGACTTTGTGCCGCAAACTTGTCAGCAAATTCTCCCATTTCACGCTATCCCACTTGTGAATCTAGGTAATTTAGTAGGTTGGGTTGTAGCTTGCTTCCCTGTAGGGGTACGAATGTGAAACCCAACTATTGTTTGTGGGTAGAGTTGTGTTGGGTTGCGTTGCTCAACCCAACCTACAAGTAATGCTGACGAAAATTCTCCCATTTCACGCCATCCTCTTTACAAGGTAGTCTGCAATGCGTTGATTAACCTCTTGAAATGGAGTGCGTTTAGGATTTAGCTTCCGTTGCATTTTCAAAAAATCTAAAAAACTAGCGTGATAGATGCTATAGCAGATTTCGCCTGCTAAATCTTGCGGCTTCAAATACTCAACCCACTCATCTAAAACTGTTTCCACATCTTCTTCTTTCTGTTCAGTAATCGCCGCTATCATATCACAGGGAATTGGTGTGCCAATCTCCACTAAAACAAACAGGATAAACACCTTTATATCCTGAGTGTTTTTATCCATCCCCATGCGTTGCCAATGAACTTGATAATAGTCCTGAAGACCATCGGGTAATTGCTTTAAACTTAGGTCATTATAGTCACCTTTAGCAATTCCTGGCACAACATAGCGCAGGTACATGAAATTATTTTCGCTCTTAGTTGCTACCTGCTCAACAAAATCGTTCTCTGAAATATTGCGGTCTTGCATCCATTGTCTAAGTGCATTTTTATAGTCTGGATCGTCATGCAAAAAGAACCGAATATACTCCTTGATATCTTCACGGCTCAAATTAGCATACTGACTGTCCCTTAAATCTAGCTCCTCTACAGAGACATCTGGTGCAGACAAGCGTTTTTTATCTATAGTATAAGGTCTTCTAGTCAGCAGAAAATAAATACCTTCAGGAAGCGACGGCGGTAAATCTAAAAGATTCCCCCCAGCTTCTTGTTCCACCTCATCCAAAGCATCAACTACAATTACTAGACGTTCACCATTAATTAATTTTTTGCTAACCTGTTCTAGTAAATCTGCTAAATTAGCCTTCTCGACATTCTGCAACTGGTAATTCTTAATTAATTGTTTGCGAATACTCTCTAAAAATAACTCTGGTCGATTGCGACCATCGGAGCGAATATTAAAATAGCATGGTGATTTATAATCCCAGACATATTTAGCAGCAATGGTACTCTTCCCCATCCCCGCATCCCCCAGCACTGTGAAGTAACCACTACGATTTTTGTCACAAAATTGCTTAAATGCGTCAAAAACAAACTTACGACCGCAAAACGAGCGAATCTTTTCTTTAATTAATGACTTAAATTCCGTTGGATACTCGTCTAAATTCCATTCTGGGAAAGGTTCAAAATCCTTAGATTTACTTCTTTTAGCAACTTTAATAAATATTTCCCCAAACTCCTCTAACTCCGAGCGCAATTCAATTCTTTTCAATCGGATATCAAATGCTAAATCATTACTATGCAAAAACTTTTCTACTTCCTTGACAAAACCCAAAGGATGATTTGCAGTATAAGCACTCCAAAAAGCTTTTTTTACCTCTCTTTCCCGAAAAAGATTCAGCATAGCTTCTGGCTTATCCACACCATACTCAATTAAAGAGTAGACATAAACACCATCGACATCTTTGGGTGGTTGTGCTGGGTCAAAATTGAATTGTTTTAAAGTTCTGACTACAGTTTCATTGCGTTGAGCTTGATTAATTACTAGAGAAGCCGCAGGTTTAGCAATATTTTTAAGTGCGTTAACTACAATATCAATACTCATATTCGCTAAGAGCTAGTATAATTTTTACACCTTTAGCCTATACTAGCGAATGATGACAAAAATTAGCCCGTGTAAAGCCATATTACAGCCTTAGCTTCCTCTTATCTCTTCCTTCGTGCCCTTCGTGTCCTTCGCGGTTCGATTTTACATAGATATTTTTGCCTCACGCAAAGGCGCAAAGGCGCAAAGAAGACGGTAAGAGGTGTTGCGATCGCGACATTTCAACTGAAAAACACCAAACTTCAGCCTCAGAACCTCACCGTTCCCCTTCAGAACACGAACCTTCGCCTTCCGAACACGAAACTTCGCCTTCCGAACACGAACATTCCCCTTCCAAACCTCAACCGTCAGCTTCTAGACTCGAAACTTCGAGTAAAAAAGGCGATCGCACTCTCTTTTTCTGCGAACTCTGCGCCTCTGCGGTGCAATGGCTAATTTTAACACCTCAAGAACAGGGATATGGCTAAGGGCGATCGCACCAAAAACATTAACCTCAAACATCATGCGATCGCCCAACACATTCTGAAATAATAAAATTGTTAAATTTTTTGCTGTAATTTTCCAAAAATTGCATTCTTTGTCATGCAATCTATCTCAAAAGCCAGAGTAGAACAAACCCTTCCTTAAAAGTTCGGTTTCACTGACCTTATTAAAATCAATAACCAGATAAATTGATTAATAAATAAAGCGCCACTAGAGATAAAAGTCATGAGTAACCTTTCCCATCGCCAGCCAGATTATTTTGAATCCCAAACAAATCACAACAATAATTTGTTGCAATACGTACAATCTTTGAATCCTGAAATAGTTGCTCAACTTTCTAAACCCTCTTCACCTGAAGTATTGCGCTTAATTCAACGAGCTATTGTAGAAATGTTAGGTAACTTACCCAATGAAAAATATCAGTCCGTTATCACCACCAGCCGCGATGAACTAGGCAGACTTTTAGGTTCTGCAATGGTAGACGGCTATTTCCTGTGCAACGTCGAACAACGGCTAGAAATGGAAAAAACATTACAACTGACAGGTGTAAAAAGCGAAGACACCGAACAGCCATAATGCTACAACTAGTGAAGTTGCAAGATCTGTAAGATCCCCGACTTCTTAAAGAAGTCGGGGATCTGATCCCTCGCAATCCCTCATAGTAATTACGAATTACGAATTACGAATTAGTCTTATCGCTTGTTAGAAGGTTGCCAACCGCGACGTTCCAACATCTGCCGCACCTCTGGACTAGGATTATAGTTATAGCCATAAGAGGAGCGCTCGGAGTCATCCATAATTTGAGGTGTGAGCAATACAATCACCTCTCTACGTTCATTGGTTCTGTTAGTTTTTCTAAACAGCGAACCAATTAAAGGCAGATCGCCTAAGATAGGAATCTTAGAGATACTTGTCCTGTCTTGGTCTTGAATAATACCTGAGAGAATCAGCGTCTGACCATCTCGCAAGCGAATCATCCCAGAAGTCAGAGAACGTTCCGACACTAAAATGATTTGTCCGTTTCCTGTATTTTCAGCAGCTGAAGGTGCGCTGACAGTGGGAGCAACCGATAGAGAAACAAAACCATTGTCATCAATCCGTTCAATTTTCACATTCAACGTTAAGCCAACTTTTTGTTTATTTATTGTTCTCTCAGTCCTAGAACCACCAGTAGTATCAGTTGTTTGAATAGTTATGTTCCCTACAACTTCCTGAGTCAGATTGACAAGAGCCTGCTGACCTTCTTGCACAATTAAAGTTGGGTCAGTCAAAATTTTGGCATTACCATTTGTCACCTGAGCCTGCAAACTAGCGAGTAACCGTTTGGGGAACTTGTATAACGTTGGTAGAGAGTATGTATATGTATCAGGAGTTCCAGCGGTTGTACCTGTTCCCGGAGTTCCAGGTTCAAAGGCTGTGATACCAGGTTGTAGCGGATTTCCATTGGGGTCTAAAGGAGCATCAGCTAATGGTCTGCTACCTGCTGGTGGGTTAAAGAATTTATCACCTAGAAATGGCTCACCTGTAATTGGGTTGGTAATGATTGGTGAATCAGTCACACTTCTTGCCACTTCAGAAGCAGTCGCAGGTCTAGAGCCACCAAAACTCAGAGATGCTGCACCACCGTCATTGGTAAAAAAGTTGTTACCGACCCCAAAGGAAAAGCTAGTGTTGTAATCCTGGGTGCCGGTGAGATTCACATCCACAATTTTGACGTTAACCACCACTTGACGACGACGGATATCAAGCTGAGTCAGTTGAGCCATCGCAATATCAATTAGCCTAGGAGAACCAATTAAAGTTAGGGAATTAGTCCGCTCATCTCCTAATGCCTGTAAACCTCTAAGTAATGGATTAGAGTCTCTAAAATCAACCCGTTGAGTTTCAACTCTGGTTTCGGTAGTTGTCTGAGTTTGGGTGACTGCGGCGGCTGAATTACCCACAGGTACAGCATTGACACTAGTAACTTGTCGTTCACGGCTAATAGCACTTTCTGCACCCAAACCGACTAAAAAGTTGAGGGCGACACCCACCGTTACCTGATTGAGTCGCAGGCTACGCATCACCGTATCACGAGTGGAAGTAGGCAATTTTGCGCCCACAAAAATAGTGCGATTACTTCGGTTCGCTTCTAAACCACTCAAGCGCAAGACGTAATTAAACACATCTTGTACTGGTTCATTTTCTATATCTAGGGATATGGTTTGAGAGACTGCTTGTCCATTAACAGCAGTACCACCTGCTCCCTCTCCGCCTACATAAGCCAGATTAAGACCAGCCGCACGGGCTAGTAGTGATAAAACCTCCCGCACGGGAGCATCTCTTAGTACTAACCGAGGGACACGTTCTTGAGTTCCTAGGTCAATGGTACTTGGAGAAGCATCGGTATTGGAGATAGCAATATCCCCCACTGGTGGAGCTACAGCTCTTGGTAAGAATGGTGGCCCCTGGTTTGGGGGTTGACCAGGGCCAGCTGGCTGTGCAGGTTTCCCGTCAATTGTCACTTCCGGATTAGGGACAAGAACATCTGGCTTTTTGCCGGGTTGGGATGAGGTGCTAGTAGATGGCGTTGTTGGCGTTGGTGTTGTTGGCGTTGGTGTTGTTGGCGTTGGTGTTGATGCTGTGGTACCTGTAGAGGGACTAAAGCCGAGGGTGATGCCATTGTCTTGTCGTACTACAGGTTGATTGCTAGGGGCATTATCGCTTCCAGTTACCACCACCCGGATGCTATTGGCATCAAGCTGAACAATTTCAACGGAGGCAATTCCTGATGTGGGGTTGTCTTTACGGAAATTATTGCCTTGTGGTAAACGTAGTTGAGTATTAATAATATCTGTAACTAGAGTTTTCCCTCTTTTTGTTGTGAAAATTTGCGGGCGCGAGCCTGAAGACGTTTTTAAAACAACATTAATTCCACCATCAACTGGATTTAGCTGTACGTCAGTAATTTGGGTCGTGTCTGCCCAAACTGGTTGAGCTGCCAAAAAGATAAATGCAGCAGTACCCAATAATAAACTATTACCGTGAAGCTGTTTCACAGTTCATTCCTCACCTGATAAAACCTTGTTGACAAATAATTTTTGAGTAGGTATGTTGCAACCTTCTCTATCCAGAACGGGGGTAGGGGCTAGGGGTTAGGGGCGCTGACTAGGGCGTGTAAATAAGCTACCCATTTGAAACTTCTAAAACCCTTACGCGACAGTAATTACGAATTACGATGTTACTTCTTGGCAGGAGCAGCAGCAGCTGCTGCTATTTCCTCTGGAGTAAGTGGCATTAATGCTTGTAACTGGAAAATTGTAGTCAGAAATGCAGGTTTCACTTTCTGCACTCCATTTTCTTTTGACTCTTGAATAGTTGCTCTCTCCAAGTTAGATTGATAGTCTTTAACTATCAACAATGGCTGTAAACGCTCAATATTACGCAAAATTGATTGCGTTTGTTCATAATTACCGACAATTTGAATATTAATAGTGCGGCCTTTCAGCTTACCTTTTACCGCTGATCCGAGGCTATCATCAGTGATGGGTTCTGATGTTTGTGAAATTGGTACAAACCTTTTGAGTTCTCCTCTGACACCATTGGCAGTAACTTGAGCATTCGTAGTTTCAACTAAGCGATTGAGATCGAGTAACAAAGTATCCAAGGTTTGCTCATTAGCAAACAGATTGAAAACCTGGATTTTTTGCTGCTTTGCCTGGTCTAGCTCGGCTTTTACCTGGTCAATCTTTCTGATACTGGCTTTCTTTTGATCGACTTGTCCTTGGAGTTCGGCAATTTTTGTTTGCTTTTGTTGATAGCTATCCCAAGCGGGCATTAACATGTTTAAAACTATATACAAGGCTCCAGCAAGACCCAAAACCCCGACCACAATACCAATAATTTTGGGCGTAAAGCTAATGCCAAAAAGCACAGGTGAGGAGGGAGATTCACCAGAATCCCCACCGTCTGCAAAATTAAAATCTTCACTCAGCGTCATTTTGAAATGACTCCTGTTTGTTGCATACTACGAATTCGAGCCACCAATCCTACAGTGCCTTTTTGTTCTAACTCCCGGATTAATTCAGAGGCTGGAACATCGCTCAGGCTGGATTGAATAGTGTATTTAACCACTTGAATCGGTGGAATATCTTCACCCTCTTTAGCAGGCTCTGGTTGTATTGGCGAACTGACTAACTCAGCTGTCTTAATTTTGCTTTCTGAAGATTTTAAAAATCTAGACTGTTGCAGAGTTAGCAAAAAATCATTGACATCGTTAAAAGAGCGAGCTATTCCGGTAATTTCGATTCCGCCGGCGGGATTACCTGGTGGTTGTCCTGGGGCTGGAGCAATGGGTGGGATTTGCTTGATGTTCTCAATTTGCACTTTAGCTGGAATGCGATCGCGCAGATCTTGTAACATTGCTGACCACGGGCGAATCTGGTCAAACACTGTCACTAAAGCTTGTGTTTCTCCTTTAACTTTGTTGGTTTCTTCTTTAATTTTGTTAATATTTCCAATTTCTGTGTCTAACTTCTTGTTTTCCTCCTCTAGTTGTGCTACCTTTTGCTCTGATTCCACAACTTTCGCTTGTAACAACCACAAAGCACCTACCGTCAGAGCGGGAAAGCATACGCCTAATGCCACTCCCAAATACAACGGTGTTAAATTTCCAATCGGAACTTTAACTCCTGGTTTTTTAGTAGACTTTTTCTGGTAATTTGGACGGTCCTTGAGAAAGTTAATATCGAGACTGTACATTCTGTTACACCTCCCTCATTCCTAAGCCCAGTACTGTCGCTAAGCCAGAGCGTAGCACTACAGGGTATTTTTCTTCGTTAACTTCTAAGGACAAAGATGCTATTGGATCGATTTGGGCAGCTGGCAAACTCAATCTTTGAGTGAAAAACTCATCCAGCTGTTGTAGTCCGCCTCCAGGGCCTGCTAGGAAGATTTGCGCTAATTCCAAATTTTCACTCTGGTTGAGGTAAAAATCGATGGAACGACGCAGTTCATCTGTGAGTTCTCCCAAAACTCTTAAGATGGCTGCCATCCCTGGATTAATTTCTGTCATGCCAGTTTTACCACCCTCTATGGGAGCTGTCATAATCGTCATCCCCTGCAACAGTTCCATATCTCGTGATGCGGGTAAATTCATCGCTTTCGATAAGGCATGTTGCATTTGATAAGTCCCGATGGGGACAGTCCGGGAAAATTGTGGTACACCGTTGACAATGATGGCAATTTCTGAACTGTCAAACTCAATATCAACTAATACTGCTGCTTCTTGTGGACCAAATTGTCGCAGTTGATCGCGAATTGTCCTAATTAGCGCAAAGCTGTTAATCTCTAAAACGTCGATTTCCAAACCTGCTTGCTCAAATGTACTGATATATGTGTCTGTTACCTCCTTACGTGTAGCTACTAACAGTACCTGTACCTTTTCTATTCCATCCTCATCTACAAAATAACCAAGTTTTTGGTAATCTACATCAGCTTCTTCACGAGGATAGGGTAAATACAAAGCTGCTTCATGGTTGAGTACCATCTCCCGCAGTTCTTTATCATCTAACTCTGCTGGTACAGGAATTAAACGTACAATTGAATCTCTTCCTGGTACAGCAGTAGCAACCCGAGAAGCTTTAATTTTATTATCAGCCAGCGCTTGCTGAATTAGCTGCGCCATTGCTGGTGGGTCAGTGATCTGACCATCGCTAACGAGTCCCTCGGGAACTCCTACCGATGTTAAGGCTTCTATTTTTAAGCCTTGACGCTGTTTGCGTAATTGAACTATATTCACCCGTTCTGGTGCGAGTTCAATACCGATTCCTTTATGAGATTTGCCAAACAGACTATTGAAGCTTTTCACCACTTTTTTGCCCGTCGCACTGCTAAATTGAAAAGTTAAATGATACTAAAAAACTATCTTGGTACTAGGTTATTGATTTAGCCTATAATCTCGACAATTCTGCATAAGCTTTTCGCTCACAGCAAGCGTAAATATACTAGTAAAATGTTTAAAATTCACAAATTCAAACGATTGTCTGTATTTGTACTGCTTGGTTTATTGACTAGCTGGATTGTTAGTTGCAGCACAGGTAAAGTTGCCACCCAAACAAAACAAACTGCTGCTGAAGGAGCAAAGATTGAGTTTTGGACAATGCAACTCCAACCTCAATTTACTGACTACTTTAAAAATCTGATTGCCAGTTTTGAGTCACAAAATCAAGGTATAAAGGTTAACTGGGTTGATATTCCCTGGGCTGCGATGGAGAACAAAATCTTAACAGCTGTTTCAGCAAAAACGCCACCTGATGTTGTGAACCTCAATCCGGATTTTGCTTCGCAACTTGCAGGACGAAATGCTTGGCTGGATGTAGATACGAAAGTTTCAAAAGAAGTCCGTTCCTCCTATCTGCCAAATATTTGGAAAGCTAGCACAATCAATGGTAAGAGCTTTGGTATTCCCTGGTACCTCACCACCCGGCTAACCATTTATAACACTGATTTATTAAAACAGGCAGGTATCAACAAATCACCCAGTACCTACGCAGAATTAGCTCAAGCAGCACAACAAATTAAAGATAAAACCGGAAAATACGCCTTTTTTGTGACTTTTGTTCCGCAAGATTCCGGTGAAGTATTGGAATCTTTTGTGCAAATGGGAGTCACCTTAGTAAATACCGAGGGTAAAGCAGCCTTTAATTCCCTACAAGGTAAAGCCGCTTTTCAGTATTGGGTAGATTTGTACAAGAAAAAATTGCTACCTCAAGAGGTGTTAACTCAAGGTCATCGTCATGCTATTGATTTATATCAAGGGGGAGAAACAGCATTTCTCGCTTCTGGACCTGAATTTCTGAAAACGATCGCCAATAATGCTCCGAAAATTGCCCAAGCTTCCGCGATCGCACCCCAAATTACAGGTGACACAGGTAAGAAAAACGTCGCTGTGATGAACGTAGTCATCCCCAAAGATAGTAAATAT
This sequence comes from Calothrix sp. NIES-2100, assembly GCF_002368195.1. Lineage (GTDB taxonomy): Bacteria > Cyanobacteriota > Cyanobacteriia > Cyanobacteriales > Nostocaceae > Aulosira. The sequence goes on from NZ_AP018178.1 coordinate 7,023,480, forward strand.
CCCGATGCGGCTGTGAAATTTGCTGTATTTCTCACCAACGATCAAAACCAATTAGCTTTTGCTAAAGCTGCTAACGTCTTACCATCTACAGTCAAAGCACTTACTGACAGCTACTTTAAAGATGTTCCTGCTAATGCGACAACCGTGGAAAAAGCCCGGATTGTTAGCGCCCAACAACTACAACAAGCAGAGATATTAACGCCGACTTTGAAAGATTTCAATAAATTGCAAAAGGCAATTTATTTGAATTTGCAAGCAGCAATGTTAGGAGAAAAAACGGTAGATAAAGCTGTTGAAGATGCAGCGCAAGAGTGGAATAATCGGTAAATTGGGTATTGGGCATTGAGCATTAGTTAACGTGAGTTCGACAGACTAGTTCAATAAGTCTGAAGCAAGGGGAAAGGGTAAGGGGGAAGGGGAAAAGACTGATTCTTGCGTTCCCTTACCCTTTAACCTTTCCCCTTTTCCCCATTCTTCGCAGCTCTCTCGACACTATAGGACTCATATTTGATTTCTGAAATACACGTAGGGTGGGCAATGCCCACCAAAACCCGGATATGGTGGGCATTGCCCACCCTACACTTAAGATTAAAGTGTAGGGAATTTTTTTAAGAATCAAACCGGATTCCTATACCATCGAACTCACGTTTAGTTAACAGTCAACAGTCAACACTATCCTCTGCCTCTTTTGCCCCTTTACTTAACGAATAGGAATTTGAATCATAAATTCTGCTCCTTTTCCAGGTTCGGAATAGCATTCCAATTTTCCACCATGTAGTTCAATAATAATTTGGTAACTTATTGCTAAACCTAAGCCTGTCCCTTTACCTACTGCTTTGGTGGTAAAGAAGGGATCAAATAATTTTGTGCGAACTTTTTCATCCATTCCTATCCCATTATCAGCAATCCGAATTTCTACCCAATTATTATCAGTAATTCCTGTTTTAATCTGAATTTCTGGATGATGAGTTATTGATTGCCCTGTGTCAGTTTTGGCTGCCTTCAACAGTGAAGATTCTAAAGCATCAATTGCATTAACAATGATGTTCATGAATACCTGATTCATTTGTCCGGCATAACACTTAATCGAGGGCAATTTGCCATAATTTTTAATTACTTTAATTTCTGGTAAATTGGCGGCTGGTAGTTTTAGGCGATTATTTAAAATTACTAGTGTACTGTCAATGCCTTCATGAATATCAACTGATTTAAATTCGGCTTCATCCAAACGCGAAAAAGTCCGGAGCGATTTAACTATTTCCGAAATTCGCTCGGCTCCTACAGTCATAGATTGGAAGAGTTTATCTAAGTCTTTCTTAATAAATTCTAGTTCAATTACTTCTATTTCTTTTTTAATTTCTAACGCTGGTTCAGGGTAATACTTTTGATAAAGTACAATTAGCCTCAGTAAATCTTGAAAATATTGTTGAGCATAATTTAAATTTCCATAAATAAAGTTGACTGGGTTGTTAATTTCATGGGCAATCCCAGCCACCATAACTCCAAGAGCAGACATCTTTTCAGATTCCACCAATTTCATCTGTAAAGTCTTGAGATTTTTTAGTGCATCTTCTAGCTCATCACCGCGATTTTTGATAGCTATTTGCGACTCCTCTAACTCGGAAATGACATTTTTGAGGATGCTTTCTCTGACTTCACTGACGTTTTCCAGTTGTTGGCGATCGGCTTCTGAACGCTCTAATTTTTTTTTCAGAGTCCGAACAGTTTTTTCTAATTCTTTCAGCTTCTTTTCATAGTCAATGGGTTCCATAAGCCCTATTTTGTTCCTAGAAGCAAAGTCACAAAAGTTTCTTGATGATAGTAAGAAGAACCATGAGGTTCTAAGGGTGCAAATTCACCGTATGTATAGAATCCACAAATAGGTATTGATTGAGAAACTGCATTTTTAACTAGTTGATATTCTTCTTTTGCTCTGGTTCCTAAAAGCCAACGGCGACAGCAACAAGAAAATAACAAAATTGCTTCTGGTTCAGTTCCTGGATAATTTGCTAAAGCAGTCTTAAATGAAGTTTCAGCCGCAGCAATCACTTCATCCCTACGAATATCTGTGACTTGAACTATGGCGTTTTCTGGGACATTACCGAGAAAATTGATGCTACCAGTTTCTAGATCATGAGTATTAGGTACACGCATGTAGTAGCGATCGCTATCTCCTTCATATACAGCTAATGGATGTTCCGCAGTCGGTGGGCGATCGCCTAAATACTTCTGATAATATTCCATTGCTGTGCTACCATCGATTTCGTAGAGGAGGGTTCCAACAGCTTTGGTGACTATACTTTTACGTCCAATGGGCTTCCAACCACAGGCAATTCCATAAGAAAATTTAATATCCCCAGAAAATATTAAAACTGGTAAAGAATCAGTCAGAACTTGATTGCGAAAAAATTGGTAGGTTTTTTGAAACCTAAACTGATCTCCCGCCGTTCCACCTAAAATTGGCATCTGGGAACCCAAGGCTAGTTTCAATCCCTGAAGAATTAACTCTCCATTTGTTGTTGAACCACTTTCTGTATAGCTGGCTGGTACAGTAATACATAATTTCGGGCTATTAGTCATTTTTGCTGTTGCTTGTTGTACAGCCTGTTCGGCAGCAGCAAAAGGGTTTTCTCTAGCTCCATACCCTACACCTGCACTGATTTCTACAGTATCAGAATAAAAGAGCATCAGCGTCAAAGAATCTTGTTGAAATCCCAGTACTGACGAGGCTTCACCATCTGTGGTACAACCAATCAAATCAAGTTCGGGAAACACTTGGTTAATTTCTTTGAGGATTAATTCATGCTCAAAATCAATGGCGGTAAATAAAATACCAGCCTGAGGTATGACTCCTGCTAAATCGTTAAGACATTGCTCTAAAACTTCTAAAATTGCATCTTGAGAATCTGGATCGTCACTGTGACCAACAACAACTTTTAACATAAATATCTCCTATTAACTAGAACGTCCTACAGTAGCATACATAACAATATTCATCTGTCAGACGATTTCTCAGTTAATTTTGCCCATAAAATTAATGCAAATCACAGCAATAAATTGAATTTACATAAGAAATTTAATTACTTAGCATCAGCTTTAAAAGCAACTACAACCAAAACTATGAGCCACTCTGAACTCTGTTATAGTGCAATCTTTCACCTTGAGCGGTGGAGCGATCGCTATAATTAAACGTGTTAATTTATCCAGGAAGTGTGTTGTATTCCTACATTCTATTAAAAATTGTAAAAATTTTCATACAGTATATCTTTGGCAATAGATACACAATCCCAAAACAGCATTGTATAAGTTATCTAATTGCCAAAAAATGTCCGATTAAATATAGGGAACCGCACAATACAACTAAGTTTTCCGTCGCAGCAAAAGCGGCTGACAAAGCTGATAATAAATCTGGATATGATTGGCAAAGACTTAAGCCGGGACAGATATCAACCGCTAGCTTTGCTAATTGATCGGGAACGGCTGAAGCGGTATCCGGTACTGGTACGAGAAATAATCTATCCTCTGGGCGTAACAAGACTTGGAAAATATCAGCATGGTCTTTATTAGCCATCATTCCCATCACCCAAGTGACAGAAGGATGATTCAAAGTATCGACATAATCGCGTAATACTTCAGCACCTGCTGGGTTATGGGCCCCATCTAGTAATAATTTATGCTTTTTCCACGCCACCCATTGGATACGCCCAGGCCATTTAGTTTTTGCCATACCATTAATTATGGCTGCTTGGGAAATGTGCCACCCCTGTTTTTGGAGAATTTCTATCGCAGCTAAAGCCAAGGCAGAATTAGTTAACTGAATTTGTCCTTGTAAGGGTAGGGGATATTGAATTAATTTGGAATTGTCCTGAGTTTGGTATTCAGCCCATCCGGAAGATATGGGACGCGCAGGCTGGGGGGTAAATACTGGGCATTGTAATTCGACAATCCGCGATCGCACAACTTCTAGGGCATCTTTTGGCAATTGTCCCACAACCACCGGACATCCAGGTTTGAGAATTCCCGCTTTTTCTCTAGCAATATCAGCGACAGTCGGGCCTAGTTGTTGCCAATGTTCCCTACTGATGGAAGTAATTATAGTCACCAAAGGGTTGGCGCAAACATTAGTTGCATCCAACCGCCCACCCAATCCCACTTCTACCACCGCCACATCAACTTGCTGCTGCGCAAAATACAACCAAGCAGCTGCGGTAATCACTTCAAACTGAGTGGGTGATTCATCATCAGGAGCGAACGCTGCTTGCACTTTTTGTAATAATTCATACAATTCATCGGTAGAAATTGCCTGTTCATTGAGACAAATACGTTCTGTCCAATCAACTAAATGAGGAGAAATATAACGTCCTGTACGATAACCAGCCTCAGTTAGAACCGATGAAAGATAGGCGCATACAGAACCTTTGCCATTAGTACCAGCAACATGAACCACCGGGACTTGGTGATGAGGATTCCCAAGATTAGCCAATAGTTTGACAATCCGTAAGAGTCCTAAATTGATACCAAAGGGTTGAAAAGATTTTAGTAGAGAATCAATATCCACGACTGGGGGATGAGGGGATGAGGGAAGGGGGACAAATGACAATTGACAATTGACAATTGACCAATCACCAATTAACCGACTGTTCCTAGAAAAAGAAACAGCCGGTTAAAAAATGTTAATTTTTATTTGCTTTTAGGCTTCTTTGTTTAAAAAGTTTTGCACTTGTCTTAATGCAGCAGCACCAATGTTAAACACAGCCCAACCAGCAGCAATGGCGATTGGTGCTAAAACGATAGCTACGCGAAAATCAATGTCCATATTTAGAACCCCTCTGTTAAATAAATTAAACTTTTGTCAACTACTCTCATTTTTATTGTTAGCTGAAGTGGGCAATTTTTCCAGCCCCATTTGTAAAGAATGTTTACAATTTGGGTGAAGGGGCATGGGGCATTGGGCATTGGGCATTGATCATTGGGCAAAGTCCCTTGTCCTCCCTTGTCCTCCTTGTCCTCCTTGTCCCCTCATCCCCCTGATTCCGGCTTGGTAAATCCGAGATCAGTTCCCTTACCGGCGTGAACCAAGGCTAACTTTTGATATTTTTTGGCGTGTTCAAGAAGTTCTGCGGCTTCGGTGTCTGTGATTTGGCGTACTACTTTACCAGGAACGCCCACGACTAAGGAAAAAGGTGGTATATCCTTAGTTACTACAGCACCTGCACCAATAATGCTACTAGCACCTACCCGTACACCGTCTAAAATGATTGCGCCAATCCCAATCAAACTGCCACGTTCAATGTAAGCAGAATGTATCACAGCGCGATGTCCTACGGTGACATGATCTTCTAAAATGGTAGGAAAGCCAGGGTCGCAGTGTATGATCGCGCCATCTTGTATATTTGTGCATTCACCAATGTCAATGCGTTCTACATCTGCTCTGACTACTGCTCCATACCAAATGCTTACCCCTGCCTTGATGTTTACCGAACCGATAACGATCGCATTGGCTGCGATAAAAGCAGCAACAGAAAAATCGGGAGATAGCCAGTAAGAAGCTGTAGACACGATAGAATATGAATATGGTACCCAGGAACACTGGAGAAACTCCAACATTTCAGGCTGGTTGCAAAACCAGAATATCACAGGGTCAACTGAAGACTAAAGTGTGAAGTCTGAAGTCTGAAATTCTGAATTCATCCTTTAAACTTCAAACTTCTTTGGTCAAGCTTCTATACTGAGGAAGACACTCGTGAATACTGTAATTGCCACAAGTCAGTGACTGTGTAGCAATAGGCAGGTAACCCCAATTGGTGGAGCCGAAGTGTAAAATCAAACCCACTGGTGCTGGTGAAGACAAAACTATGTTTCGACGCACTTCATGATGAATCCAGGCTTGCAGTACCCAATATTTGGCCCCGAAATTCAGTGTCCCCACTGTCGCCAAACCATTCAGGCGTTGACACTCACAGATACCTATTTGTGTCCGCGTCATGGGGCTTTTGAGGCTAATCCGAAAACGGGTGAATTAGTTCATTTACAGTCGGGACGGCATTGGCGAAAGTGGAATAATGAATGGTACAGACAACATACCCATCCCGATGGGATTCGGTTTGAAATTCACGAAGCGTTAGATAAGCTTTATACCCAAGGGTATCGAGCAACGCGGGTGATTATTGCGCGTCGTTATCAGGAGTTAATGAGTGGCTATTTAGAACGCAGCACTCCTTGGCGTTCTGGACAACAGCCAGAAAATACCTCAGCGCGACTATACGGTTTACCTGTGGAGTTTAGCCCCGATGCTGCTGAGGAATCCTGTTGGGAAGTGATTAATTTTGATTTGGAAAAAGAGCCTGGTGTCCCTGTGCGCTATCCTTATTTCCGATTATTTGAGTAAATGGTCATTAGTCATTAGTCATTAGTCATTAGTCAAGAGTTAAAAGTCATTGCTGTGCAGTAAATGACAAAAACTAACGCCCAAGGACAAATGACTAATGACAAAGGACAAATGACTAATGACAAAACTATGCACCACGCTTCGATTCGGACTGCGAATATTCATCAGGCGATCGCCTTCTATGAACAATTGGGGTTTACAGTTTGTGAACGCTTCACTACAGGCTACACCCTAGCTTGTTGGATGGAAGGATTGGGTGGGAGAATTGAACTCATCCAAATTCCCGAACCAAAACCAGCCCCAGATGCTTTTGCAGACGAACATTATGTGGGCTATTATCATCTCTCATTCGATTTAACAGAGATTACACCAGATTTGCCCAGTTGGTTAACCAGTTTACAACAACGATTGGCAATAGCAGATCTGCAACCGCTGAAAGTACTTTTAGAACCAACACAGCAACAAATAGGCGATCGCATTTTTGAAGTCGCTTTCATCGCTGATGCTGATGGTTTACCTTTGGAATTTCTGCGAATTTTAGCCAAATTAAACTAATTTGGCTTTTATATTGCTGATTTTGGCTGCTAAAATCAGTTATCTTGATACATTCACTTAGGCAAAAGATTAATAATTAAAAAAATATTTAATTTTGACCTGACATCAGGAAATCATGGCCTCGTGCATTGTCAATATTTAGGGATCAAGCACCCTACTCACATAAATCTTGGGTAATTTATTTGTTTGGACTCACTAAGAGATTAAGCACAGGGATTAAACTATAGTCATCATGCAAAAGATGTAACTTAGTTTACAGGGTATCTGCAAAATTCATGTCTGTGTTCTCCACCTGGTATCGATATCGTTTTCCGTTATTGCTGTTGAGTCTATCGATGATTGCAGTGTTATTATTTAGCGATAAACCTGCTGATAGCCAAAATATGGTAGTGTCCCAGCAGATACATGCTCAGTCAATAGTAGATAGAGAAAAAATTCTACCCCTAAAAGTGACAGAAAACGTCAACAAGACATTGCTAGAGAATGGTTTGACGGTGCTGACAAAGGAAGTGCATACCGCACCGGTGGTAACTGTTCAGGTTTGGTACAAGGTAGGTTCGCGCAACGAAGAAGCGGGAATGAATGGTATTGCTCACCAGTTAGAACACATGATGTTTAAAGGGACGCAAACTCGTCCAATTCAATTTGGGAGGTTGTTTAGTGCTTTAGGTAGTGACTCGAACGCTTTCACCAGCTACGATCAAACGGCGTATTACGGGACTGCGGAACGAAATAAGCTCAAAGCGCTGCTAATTTTAGAAGCAGATCGGATGCAAAATTCGCTTATTGGTACTGAACAACTAGCCAGTGAAAAGCGAGTAGTAATTTCTGAGTTACAAGGTTACGAAAATAGCCCAGAATACCGTCTAAACCGCGCCGTGATGCGAGCAGCTTTTCCCGATCATGGTTACGGTTTACCTGTGGGTGGAACAAAAGCTGATGTAGAAAAATTTACAGTAGAACAGGTACAGCAGTATTATCAGAAATATTACAGTCCTGACAATGCCGTTTTAGTAATTGTCGGAGATTTTCAAACTGCTCCAACTCTGGAAGCAGTCAAAGAAATATTTGGGAAATTACCCAACACTCAACCGTCAACCGTCAACCGTCAACCGTCAACCGTCAACCGTCAACAGTTATCAGCATCACCCATTGTGCTACAAGAAGCAGGAGCAGGGGAACTGTTGCAAGTAGTTTACCCCCTACCGGATGTGAACCATCCAGATGTGCCAGCATTGGATGTGATGGATTATATTTTGACTGAGGGAAGAACTTCAAGACTGGATCAGGTATTGGTAGAATCAGGTTTAGCTAGCGAAATCAGTGCTTCTGTGGTTAGCTTGCGGGAATTTGGTTGGTATGAACTGTTGGTAACAGCTGCTTCTGACCAAAATTTGACCAAAATTGACTCGGTATTAAATCAGGCGATCGCCAATTTAGTAAAATCAGGAGTCACAGCAGCAGAAGTCAATCGAGCGAAAACCCAATTAGAAGCAGCGGTAATTTTAGCTAACCGCGATCTCACCAACCAAGCAATGCAATTGGGTAATGATGAAACAACTGCTGGTGACTATCGCTATACAGAACGCTACTTAGCAGCTATTCGCAAGGTGACACCAGCGGATGTTGTGGCTGTAGTCAAAAAATACCTCAAACCAGAAGCACGTATAGTCGGTTTATTTGAACCTAGTCAAAAGCAGACAAAAGCGGGTACAAACAAAGCACATTCTGCACAAAATACCGAAAATTTCGCTCCCGGATCGCCTGTAGCTCCAACCGAGGTATTAAAATATTTACCTGCGGTGGATGAAGCAATAGACATAGGCAAGCGAGAATTACCACAACAATTGAAATTTGCCAATGGTTTGCGGTTATTACTACTACCCGATCGCAGTATTCCTACTGTCACCCTAAGTGGTCATATCAACGCCGGAATGGAATTTGACCCTGAGGATAAAGCTGGATTAGCATCTTTGGTAGCAGATAACTTGACGAATGGGACTAAAACTAAAGACTTCTTAACAATTGCCCAAGCCTTGGAAGAACGAGGTGCAAATCTGGAGTTTAGAGCATACCGCGAAGGCGTACACATTGAAGGTGATAGTTTAGCTGCTGATTTACCTGTACTCTTGCAAACTTTAGCAGACGTAGTTAAAAATAGTACATTTCCAGCGAAAGAATTGGAACTTGAACGCCAACAAGCTTTAACTAATCTCAAATTGGACTTAGATGATCCAGATGAAGTAGCAATTAGAACATTTGTACAGTCAATTTATCCGCGAAAGCATCCTTTACATAGCTTCCCGACAAAAGAGAGCTTAAAGCAGATTAAGCGTAAAGATGTGATTGCTTTCAAAGAAAAATATTATCGTCCAGACAATACAGTGATAGCCCTGGTAGGAGATTTTGAGCCAGCAAAAGTGCGATCGCTCATTGAAAAAGAGTTTGGTGATTGGAAAATTAGCGGTCAACCGCCAAAATTAGAATATCCTCAAGTCTCAATGCCCGAAAAAGTAGTGCGTGTAAACTCTATCCTACCAGGGAAAGCCCAAGCGATTACTTATATGGGTTACACAGGCATTAATCGTAAAGATCCCCGATTTTATGCAGCCTTAGTTTTGAATCAGATTTTGGGAGGCGACACCTTATCTAGTAGACTAGGCGCAGAAGTACGCGATCGCCAAGGACTTACCTATGGAATTTATAGCTACTTCCAAGTCGGAAAAAATGCTGGCACATTTTGGATTGAATTGCAAACCAGCCCAGAAGATACGAATAAAGCGATCGCCAGCACCCAAAAGCTGTTAAAGCAAATTCATCAACAAGGTGCGATCGCATCAGAAGTGGATGCAGCTAAACAAACACTAGTCAGCAATTACAATGTTTCTTTAGTCAACCCAGAGGAATTAAGCAAAACTATCTTGATGAACCAAGTGTATGGACTCGATGAAGTCGAACTGCACTCTTTTTCAGAAAAAATTCAGCAAGTGAGCCTCGATCAAGTCAATCAAGCAGCCCGTGAATTACTCCACCCCGATAAGATTGTCGTAGTCACCGCAGGCCCTGCTGTCTTAGCCAACCTTAGATAATTACTAATTCGTAATTCGTAATTCGTAATTCGTAATTCAACAATTATTGAGAGTTTGCAATCTCTAGAACTCGGAGTATTTTTAAATCACCATCCATCGAGTAATTCCGAATTGGAAAAACGAATACGAATGATGCATTTGTAAGAGTGGGGTTTCCCCGCCCATGAGGAAAATCCGTGCATACAATCATTGATTGAATCGGGATTAGTTACAAAAATTATTAAAATAATTCGTCATTAACTGTTTGGAACTGGTGCTACACCTAACTGCAACAAAGCCGCCTATAAACGAATAGTGTTTCCCCAAAAATTACAAATTAGTAATTATTTAAAAATCAATCCCAAATTGTGATTATAATTTGGAAATTTATATATTTATTTTACTGAGATGCAAACAATCAAACGGATTTATATCCTCTTATTATTAATGCTGTGCATTAGTTTCAGCAGTACTAATCCGGCATTAGCAGCGAATGTCTCTGGCGATTTACTCAAACAAGCTGCGATCGAAATTCCCATTAGCTTAGGGAATGCAGCTAACGAACTCAAATTTGAGCCAAATACCTTAGAATTTGTGACTGGGAAACGCTACAATCTCCGACTCACCAATCCTAGCCAACTGAAGCATTATTTTACTGCCAAAGACTTTGCTGATGGCATCTGGACACAAAAAGTCGAAGCAGGCAAAGTAGAAATTAAAGGAGCTATCCATGAACTGGAACTCAAACCCGGTGCGACAGCTGAATGGGTATTTGTGCCGCTCAAGCCGGGAAAATATACCTTACGCTGCTCAGTAGCAGGACATACAGAAGCAGGGATGACTGGAGAGATTACCGTCAGCAATTAACAATTCCAAAGTTAAAATAAGTTAATTTAAATATAGACATAATTTCTCAACTGTGAGAATTAGCAGTGTCCAGATCCCTGACTTCTCAAAGAAGTCGGGGATATAATTTCTCACGAATGATTTACGACTGCTATAGAAAACATTTAACCTCCAGCGTTCTTTGCGCTGATCACTTTTAATTTCCCATGAACATTCTCAGTAACTTACTTGCTCAAGCAACTCAGCCAGCATCTCCCAGCAAACAACGCCGAGGTATCGAAATTAAATCGCCGCGAGAAATTGATATCATGCGGGAATCAGCCAAAATTGTGGCTACTGTACTCAAAGAAATTTCTGAGCTAGTCCAACCAGGAATGACTACGGCTGATTTAGATGCTCATGCGGAAAAACGCATTCGCGAAATGGGTGCAACCCCGAGCTTTAAGGGATATCACGGATTTCCTGGCTCTATATGTTCCAGTATTAACAATGAAGTTGTACATGGGATTCCAAGTCAAAAGAAAGTAATTCGCACTGGAGATGTATTAAAAGTAGATACAGGTGCTTACTACCAAGGGTTTCATGGTGATTCTTGCATTACAATTGCCGTGGGTGAAGTTACCCCCCAAGCCGCTAAACTAATTCGCGTCGCCGAGGAATCTCTCTACAAAGGTATTGAACAAGTCAAGGCAGGTGTATACTTGCTGGATATTGCTGGGGCAATTGAAGACCATGTCAAAGCTAATGGTTTTAGTGTGGTTGAAGAATTTACCGGACATGGTGTAGGACGTAATTTACACGAAGAACCTTCTGTGTTTAACTACCGCACCAGAGAAATGCCAAATGTAAAACTACGTGCGGGAATGACTTTGGCTATTGAGCCAATTTTAAACGCAGGTTCCAAACATACGCGAACCTTAGCCGATCGCTGGACAGCGGTAACTGTAGATAATGCTTTGTCGGCGCAGTTTGAGCATACTGTGTTAGTTACAGAAACCGGCTATGAAATTTTGACCGATCGCACAAAAGTTTAACAGTCAACAGTCAACGGTCAACGGTCAATAGTCAACAGTCAACAGTCAACAGTCAACGGTCAACAGTCAACAGTCAACAGTCAACAGTCAACGGTCAACAGTCAACGGTCAACAGTCAACAGTCAACAGTCAACGGTCAACAGTCAAAACCAATGACTATTGACCAATGACCATTGACCATAATTCTAAAGCTGAGATTTTGGTAAATAACGAATAACTTCCGCTACTGACCAAGCTTGGGCGATCGCGCCTTTGGGTTGGTGGGGTGGATCACCATCAAAAATCTCAGAAATAGAGCCAAGACAAGCATCATCTAGGAAATGCTTTAATAGGGGTTCCCAATCAAAAGGTATGGGTTCTTCTGGATAAAAACGCCCCCATGCACGAATAAACGGGCCAATTAGCCAACTCCAAACAGTACCTTGGTGGTAGGCGCGATCGCGTTTTTCTGGAGTACCTTGGTATTTACCAATATATTGGGGATCGCCGGGATCAAGGCTGCGCAGTCCATAGGGGGTAAGCAAGCAAGAAGTTGCTACAGTCAGTACCTGGCGTCCTTGTTCTACTGGAAATCCACAATGGTGTAAAGACAGCGCTAAAACTGCGTTAGGGCGAATTTGGGAATTACGGCGATCGTCCAGTTGGATGGTGTCGTAAAAGTAGCAGAGTTTTGCATTCCAAAATTTCTGCAAGGAAGCTTTTACCTGTTGTGCTTGCTGGGCATAACGCTGTGCTTGCTTTGCCAGACGTTCTGAGGAATTGCCATCCTGAATTTGGCTTAATCGTTCTGCCCACTGGCTCAGCCAACATAAGGCAGAATACCACAGGGCATTTATTTCTATTGGCTTACCGAGACGAGGAGTTACAGGTTGCCCTCCCACCACCGCATCCATCCAGGTCAAGGCTACATGAGGAGCATCCCAACTAACCAGCCAATCAGTAGCATCAACATGAATGTTGTAGCGTGTAGCACTTACAAATGCTTTATGGATTTGCTGCGCTACAGGAAATTGTTCTGCTAAAAACTGCCAATCTTGGGTTGCTTCTAAATAAAGTCCGAGAGTTTCAATCCACAACAGTGCTGCATCAATACTGTTGTAAAAAGGCTCACCACCGACATCAGGAAATGCATTCGGAATTAAACCTTGACGACAGTAATGCCCAAAAGTCTGCAACAGCCCTTTTGCCAGATCAAAGCGTTCCGTCACTAGCGCTAACCCTGGTAGGGCAATTAAAGTATCACGTCCCCAGTCATTGAACCAATGATAACCAGCTATAACAGTGGGGCCGGCAATTGAGGCGCGATAGACGATAAATTGATCGCTGGCTTTGAGTAATTGCTGCCAAATTGGGGATTGGGTATGAGACAACAGAGCATTTTCTCCCTTGTCCTCCTCATCCCCCCGATTCCACCCAAAAATCTGGGAAAGTCTTTCTTCCTCCGTTGCGATCGCTTCGGTAAAGGTTTCACAAGTCAGGGGATCGGCTTGTGGATTGGGTAAACCTACTTGTGCTTCTAAAGTCACAACATCACCTGGTTGGAGATGAACACTTAAGTAACCAGGGCTATATAAGTCTTCCTTGTCGCTTAATCCCCGTTGAGTTTCTTCTTTTAATCGATAATCCCAGTACCAAACTCCATCAGGTTTATAGTCTCCTTGTGTCCATCGTAAATACCAAGGTGTACCAAAACGTCCGCCAATGATTGCTTGTAAACAAACTTGTTTTTGTAATAGCTGCACTTGTGAGAAGTGTAATTCTGCAGAAGCAGTTTGTTGATGATGAAAATCGCGATCGCCAATCAGCAACCGCAACCTTAAAATACTTGCTTGTGTGCCCTCATAGCGATATTGAATTAACAGGCGATGGCATAAAGTCGGTGAGGAGGATAGGGGAGAAATTTGTCCTTTGTTACCATTTCTAGACTCTACCAAACCATAGGGCATTACCAGTTGTCTGCTCAATTGCCAATTATCCTTGCCCCAAATCCATTTTGGAACTGGATGAATCTCAAAAGCCTGTAGCAGTTGGTAGCCGGTAAGTTCAATTCGACCACTACTCCAGTAATTTGTCCCTAGTGTCACAACTTTTCCTTCTACTTCCAGACTAGCTTCTAAGTGCGAAAGCAGCAGAGTACGTCCAGAAGGTGGGTTTGTCGCGGCAAATAGCCAACCGTGGTAAGTACGTGTCCTGACATCGGAAACTGTACCACTGGCAAAACTACCCAAGCCATTGGTCAGCAACCACTCTCTTTGATCTAAATCTACCATTTGCTACTCAAAATCGTTATGACTATGATATAGTCGTAACAGATCGTAATTAAACTGTGAGACAGCGTGGAAGGGTAAGTTTTCACTGACCCGAATTCCAACGCTAGTAAATGAATATAAGTTGAAGGAGAATTAAGTTAATGTCCCTCACTTACGGAACAGAAGGAAGCCTCCGCGTTGGTCAACAGGCTCCAGAATTTACAGCAACAGCTGTAGCGGATCAGGAATTTAAGACCATCAAACTTTCCGACTATCGCGGAAAGTATGTTGTTCTATTCTTTTATCCCCTAGACTTTACCTTTGTTTGTCCCACTGAGATCACAGCATTTAGCGATCGCTACGAAGAATTCAAGAAAATTAACACGGAGATTCTTGGTGTTTCCGTTGATAGCGAGTTTTCTCACTTAGCTTGGATTCAAACTGACCGCAAATCTGGTGGTGTCGGCGACTTGAATTATCCTCTAGTTTCCGATATTAAGAAAGAAATAAGTGCAGCTTACAACGTTCTCGATCCAGCCGCAGGTATTGCCCTGCGTGGTCTGTTCATCATCGATAAAGATGGTGTAATCCAGCACGCTACCATTAACAACCTAGCTTTTGGTCGCAGCGTTGATGAAACCCTGCGGACATTACAAGCTATTCAGTACGTTCAGTCTCACCCAGACGAAGTTTGCCCTGCTGGTTGGCAACCTGGGGATAAAACCATGAATCCTGATCCAGTGAAATCTAAAGTTTACTTCTCTGCTGTCTAGATTCCTCTTGCCAGAAAACGGCAACGCAGTATACTGGATGTAAGAGCAGTATCATTTATAACCACAGATAATCACAGATAAACACAGATACATATTAATCGGTGTTAACTTCAGTGCCTATCTGTGGTTTTTTCATTGCGCTGCGCGTGTCATTTGTCATTTGTCAATGGTCATTTGTCAATAGTCAATGGTCAATGGTCAAAAAATTCTAAACTCTGGACTCTGGACTTTTGACTATTAACTTTAAACAATCAAGGATAATAAATATGCTAACTTCAACTGATTTTAGCGGCTTATTAAATGAGCGTTTCTTCCGTAATTTTCTGCCAATTCCCGCACTAAATCAGTTAAGACTGGAAGTGGGAACACCCGATTTTCAATTACCAGATATTACTAATGGTAGTTTGGTAAAATTGTCAGATTATCGCGGCAAAAAACCAGTTTTACTGGCTTTCACCAGGATATTTACAGAAAAGCAATATTGCCCATTTTGCTATCCTCACATCAAATCTTTGAATGAGAACTACGAGCAATTTAAAGAGCGTGGGATAGAAGTTTTGATGATTACTAGTACCGATGAAAGGCAAAGCCAAATAGTTGTGAAAGATTTAGGTTTAAAAATGCCTTTACTAAGTGATCCTAGTTGTCGAGTATTTCGTAAATATCGAGTAGGACAAGCTTTAGGAGCGCCTTTACCAGCACAGTTTGTATTAGACAAAACTGGAAAACTTCGCTATTTCCATCTATTTTCTTTTTTGGATCATAACGCTAGCGTTGAGACATTGTTAGAACAATTCGATTCCTTAGTTTAGTAGAGATATTAATATCATATATATGTATGGCTATGCCTTATTTACACAGGTTGTGTAAGGCATAGCCTTATCTACAGATATTTAGATTTTTTATGCATAAGTAGAATTTTGCCGAATTCCTTATAAGGTATAAAATTGACAATACTTGCCCTAATTATAAGGTTTTGAGGTTGGCTTATGCTGAAGCTTTATCACTCCCCAATGTCTCCCAACTCCCGCCGAGTCTGGATTACGCTTTTAGAAAAAGGACTGGAATTTGAACTAGTAGAGGTCAAACTGGATGGCGAGCAATTTCAACCAGATTTTTTGGCAATTAACCCTTTTCATCATGTGCCAGTTTTAGAAGATGAAGGTTTTCATCTAGTAGAATCAATAGCAATTCTGGATTATTTAGAGGCTAAGTATCCCACGCCGGCGATGCTACCCAAAGAGGCAAAAGATTTAGCGATCGCGCGCATGGTGCAAATGGTAACGGTGAATGAGTTGTTATCCGCCATCATGCCTTTAACCCCACAAATATTAGGCTTACCTGGAGGAGATCCGGAAAAAATGGAGCAAGCAAAGCAGAAAGCCTCAACAGTGCTGAAGTTTTTCGATAATTTACTAGATGATCGCCCTTACTTTGGTAGTGAAAATATTACTTTAGCTGAGCCTGTTGCTGGCACTTTAGTACCCTGGTTAGCGAAAGCAGATGTATCTTTTAGCGAGTTTCCCAAACTCAGTGCTTGGTGCGATCGTTTGCTGAAACGTCCTAGTTGGCAAGCTACTGAGGTACCATTGGAAGTTCTCAAGGCGCGGATGGCGGCAAGAATGGCACAGCACAAACCAAGTTAAAGCATTAAGCTAATACTGATGATAGCTGAGGGATTTTCTGATGCTCAAACTTTACCACCAACCTATTTCATTTAACTCCCGCCGTCCTTGGATTGCCTTATTGGAAAAGGGACTGGACTTTGAATTAATCGAAATGAAACTGGATGGCGATCAGTTTCAACCAGAGTTTGTAGCGCTTAATCCCTTTCATCATATTCCCGTGTTAGTTGACGATGATTTTAGGGTAGTGGAATCCTTAGCAATTCTAGATTATCTAGAAGCCAAGTATCCCACCCCTGCTTTGTTGCCAAAGGAAGAGAAGGCTTTAGCAATCGTGCGCATGGTGGAAATGCTGACCATAAATGAACTTTTACCAGCCATGAACCCACTATTACGCCAAATGATGGAGTTGGATAACGATCCGCAAAAGCTAGAGGAGGCAAAACTGAAATCAGCCACCGTACTGGCTTTTTTTGAGCAACTACTAGGCGATCGCTCATACTTTGGTAGCGAGCAATTAACTCTTGCTGATATTGTTGCAGGTAGTACCATTCCCTTGCTGCCGCAAATGGGGTTACCTCTAGATGTCTATCCTCAACTGAATGCTTGGTGCGATCGCTTAATGCAACGTCCATCCTGGCAAACCACCCAACCTACCCCAGAGACAATTGAAGCGTTTAAGTCTCGGATCAAAGTTTTAATGGCGAAAAGTCAACCGCAATAAACAATTAAGATGGCTTCGCGCCTCAGATGCGATGATTCTGGGCGCGAAACATAATACTATAGCTTGACCTGTTGCAAATGACTGCGGGGATTATAAGTACGTATAGACCGAATTTTTTCATAATATTCCCGCTCTTGTTGGCTAAGTTCTTTTGGTGGCACGATCGCCACCTTCACCAACTGATCGCCACGTCCACCCTTGGCTAAAGGCCAGCCTTTGCCACGCAAGCGTAGGGATTGACCAGAACGCACTCCCGCAGGTAGCTTGACGTTCACCAAACCATCAGGCGTAGGCACATCAATCGCAGCCCCTAAGGTGGCTTCATCTGGTGTAATGGCAACTTCACAGACAAGATTGTCGCCTTCCATTTGGAAGAACGAATGGGGCTGAAGTTCTACCTTCAAGTACAAATCACCTCGTTGTTGGGTCATAGGATTTATTTGACCTTTACCCCGTACACGCAGGCGAGTCCCGGATTTAGCACCAGCCGGGATACGCACATCAATCGTTTCATTGCCTAAACTAAAGCGCTTTTGCACACCAGCAAATGCTTCACCCAAAGATAGAGCGATCGAAGCTTCGCTATCTTGTAGAGTACCTGTACCCGTACCTACATCTTGAAACCCAAAATCATTAAACCCACCAAAACCACCTGGTCTACCAGTGGAAGTTCTATAAGAATAGGTTTGGCGGTTACTGCGAGGCCCAGCACCACCAAATAACTCATTAAGGAAATCATTAAAACTACCGTATTGGCTGAAGTCAAAACCGCCCATATCGACCCCAGCACCACCACCTGGAAAACCTTCACCAGCTTGTTTCCAGTATTGACCAAATTGGTCATACTTTTTGCGCTTATCTGGGTCGGACAAAACCTCATAGGCTTCGTTGACTTCTTTGAAACTAGCCTCCGCCTGTTTATTGCCTGGGTTAACATCGGGATGATACTTGCGGGCTAACCTCCGAAAAGCTTGTTTAATTTCCTCTGGACTGGCAGTCTTACTAACTCCCAAAATTGAGTAATAGTCTTTGAAGTCGGTTGCAGCCATCTACCAGCCTCCTCTAAAAATTCCTGTTATGTTATTCTTACAAAGTTGAGGCAGTCCGTTGGCGGGGTTCCCCCGCTTAAAGGAACTGCCGTCTGATCGCCGGAAGCCGGCGCTCAACGCCAGTTCTCTAAAGTCGGGAAACCCGCCCACGAGACTGGCTCGACTTTGCGCTTTTTCTAAGATATGAGATTTGTGATCTGCCAGGTATAATACCCAGCAACATAGATTCTGATTTTAAATTAACAAACATCAGAGAAAATCAAGTGTGGTTCTCGCTCGCCGCAAGAGTGCAATATCCGTACTTTCGCAATTAGGGGATGAGGGGGATGAGGGAGATGAGGGAAGGGGGACAAGGAGGACAAGGGAGACAAGGGGGACAAGGGAGATAAATGCCCTGTTTGGCCAATGCCCAATACTTCTCTTCTCCCAACGGGAGACGCGCAAGGGACGAGACGCTCCGCGAACGACTTGCGAGAGTACAAGTGACAAATGACAAATGACAAATGACCATTAACCATTGACACCTTTTTTTCAAGCAAGCATTACTATTAATATCAAACAAGAGAAAATCGGTGTGTCATATGGCTACTAAAAAAGAATTCAACAGCTTTGAAGAGATGTTGTCTGATTCTGATGTACCTGTGCTGGTAGATTTTTACGCTGAATGGTGCGGCCCTTGTCAAATGATGGGGCCAATTTTAGACCAGGTCAATGCCCAACTTAAAGATAGGTTACGGATAGTTAAAATAGATACAGAAAAATATACAGAGATAGCCGGTCAGTATCAGATTTACGCTTTACCAACTTTGGTATTGTTTAAGCAAGGTCAACCAGTAGATCGAATTGAAGGTGTAATGCAAGCACCGCAGTTAGTGCAACACCTCCAAAGCATAATTTAAAATGGTGCTGTAATCAGTTCTTAAGTCAGGACAAAAACCCAGCCTACTCTTCGGGAGGCTAACGCCAACCAGCGAAGCCACAAGGCTGGGTAGTTCACGAACGCCGGACATTCAAACAACACCACTCTTTCTTTTTCCACAAAGTAGCAACGATCCAGCCATGCTCTTCTAATGCATCAGCGACAGATTTAGATTGCTCAAGTAAAATCCCGCTGAAAATTGCCCAAGTTGTGGGTTTGACGATCGCATTAATTTCTGGAATCAACTCGATAATCACATCAGCCAAAATATTGCAGACAATCCCATCTACTGGTTGTGTAATCAGTTTCTGCAATATGTCTACACTACCTTCTGCTGGTATTAAGCGTTCTTGACTAATGTCATTGAGTGCGCGATTGCTGAAGGTCGATTGGACTGCTAAAGGGTCAGTATCTACGGCGTAGACTTTCTGTGCGCCTAAGAGTACTGCCCCAATAGAAAGAATACCTGAACCACAACCAATATCCGCAATTACCACAGTGTCTTTTTTTGGAGATAAGCTAGCAAAAGATTTAGGTAATTCACTCATCCGCATTTCTAGGGATTCCAAACATAGCTGGGTTGTAGCATGGTTGCCTGTACCAAATGCTACTCCGGGATCGAGGCGAATTACGAGGCGTTCCGTTGTCTCTGGTAATGGTAACCAAGCAGGATTGATCAAAAAGCGATCGCCTATTTTTTCTGGTTGCCAATATTGCTTCCAGCTAGTAGCCCAATCCTCTTCATTAATTAACTGCCAGTTTAAAGTAGGCGTGCCTAATCCCACACACAGAGCATCTTGACGCAGCCACAGCGACAGCGCCGCTAAATCTAATAGCTGTGCTTGAAATTCCGGTAAATAAGCCTTGACCAAAGAGGCATTTCCTTTAGCTTCAATCGCAATGCCACGACAGCCAAAACTTTCCAAACGCCAAAAGATAGAATCTTCTAGGTCTGGTTCACATAAAATTTGTAGTTCCCACCAGGTTTTTGCCATAGTTGAAGTATGAAGTGTCAAGGATAAAAGATGAAGTGGAATTGACTTCATCCTTCATCCTTCATCCTTCATCCTTTTTAAAGAGTTACCGTGTACGCATCACGAATTCCCGGCACTTTGGTAATTTCAGCCAAAATACCTTCAGGTAGGGGATCGTCGATGCTGAGAGCCATAACTGCATCACCACGGACGATTTTGCGTCCTACCTGCATACTGGCAATATTGACATTAAAACTGCCGAGTAGGGAACCGAGTTTACCGATGATCCCTGGCATATCGCGGTGCAGGGTGAACAGCATATATTTGCTGGGGGGGACATTAATCGGGAAACCATCAACGTCAGTTAGGTGAATTTCTTTTTCGCCTAACAAAGCACCGGTAACAGAATGAGTTCCCAAATTACCTGTAGCTTCTAAACGCAAAGAGCCTGCATAGTCACGGAAAGAAGCATCCCTGGTTTCAATTACCCGAATTCCCCGTTCTTTGGCTTCAATGTTGGCATTGACGTAATTTACCCGTTCCCGCAGTGCTTGGTAAAGCAGTCCTTTGAGGGAAGCGACTACCAATGGCTGACTTTTGTTAGTTGCCAGTTCACCTTGCAATCTCACATTGAGTAATTCTACTCTACCACCAGCTAGCTGTCCGACTAGGTTGCCCAAAGTCTCTGCTAACTGCATGTAGGGTTTGAGTTCTTCTAAGACATCAGGGCCAAGTCCGGGAATGTTGACAGCGGAACGTGCTGGTAGTCCTAAAAGCACATCGCGAATTTGTTCAGCAACATCTATGGCTACATTCACTTGCGCTTCCGCAGTTGATGCTCCCAAGTGGGGGGTGAGGATAACTTCTTTACCGAGCGATCGCAAATCCGATTCGCCTAGAGGTTCAGACTCAAACACATCTAAAGCTGCACCAGCGATTGTACCTTCTTTGATTGCCACAGCCAAAGCCGCTTCATCAATGATCCCACCACGGGCACAGTTAATTATCCGGGCAGTAGGTTTCATCTTTGCCAGGGTTTTGGCATTGATTAAATGGGCAGTTTCCGGCGTTTTGGGAATGTGTAAGGTGATATAGTCGGCTTGCTGGATCAGCAAATCTAAATCAACTAACTGACAGCCAATTTGTTCGGCCCGTTCTGTAGAGATGAAGGGATCGAAAGCTAGTAGCTTCATCCCCATCGCTTTCGCCACAGCGGCTACATGGGAGCCGATTTTCCCCAACCCGACAATCCCGATAGTTTTTTTGTAAACTTCCGCGCCGACAAAAGTTTTGCGATCCCACACACCGTTTTTCACGGATACATTCGCATCGGGGATATGGCGAGATAAAGACAACATCATGGCGATCGCATGTTCGGCCGCTGCGATCGTGTTACCTTCAGGAGAATTGACTACCACAATTCCGTGGCGCGTGGCTGCGGGAACATCCACGTTATCCACACCCACACCAGCACGACCGATAATTTTCAACTGCGTACCCGCTTCAATAATTTCTTGGGTAACGCGTGTACCAGAACGAATCATTAGCGCGTCATACTCACCAATGATTTCTACCAGTTCTGCTGGTTTTAAACCTGTTTTGACATCAACAGTAGCAACTTGCGAGAGAATGTCAATTCCAGCCTGGTCAATAGGATCGGAGACAAGAACCTTGGACATGATTACTTTTTGTAAAGCTACAGGTTTTGCTGCACAAGACTTTTAAGTGTAGTCTTTATCCGTTGCAATTCAGCAAAAATTCTTTGTTGTAATATCAAATTATCCTTACACTGACACCTGAGAGTGAGGATATGCATCAGTTACAGGGGTGGTATGATGCTGCCTCCTAATGATTGAAGATCAGTGGCTGTTTGCGCCACCTCTGGATAAATATAAACCATGAATTGAGGACAGCAATAGATATTTATTAATAGTTAAGAGTTACTTAGATTTCCCACAGGTTCAGTAGATGCTACGCCAACACCTGTTCTGTTAACTTGAACCAAAGTGGCGATCGCTTAGTTGCTCTCAATTGCTATTTGGCGAGCGCATTTGCTACATAAATTACGCATTGACAATAATGGATAAATATGTATTTAAATAGCACAACTTTCTTAGGGGTTGACGGTTGACTGTTGACGGTTGACTGTTGACGGTTGACTGTGAACAATAGCTTCGGGAATATTTTTTTACTTAGAAGTCCCTAAGAGGATGTTTGAAAAGTGCTTGGCTGTATCTTCGCACTTGTTGATCCCCCCAACCCCTCTTGAAAAGGGGGGCAAAAACCTCTGAAAGTCCCCCTTGAAAAGGGGGATTTAGGGGGATCTAAAATATTTTGCTAGCAACCAGAGGACTTTTAAAACAACCTCTAAGGTACTCGCCAAATTTTAATCGTCCTGTTGTTACTTCCACTAATTAAACTCTGTCCATCTGGGGTAATTACTAAGCTATTAACTGCACTTCTATGTCCAAGCAGAGTCGCTTTAATAGCACCAGTTTTTAAATTCCAAATTTTGATTCGATAGTCCCAGCTTCCACTTGCTAAAGTTTCTCCATTGGGACTAATTGCTAAAGCACTAACCGGATAGTAATGTTCGGTGAGGGTATGTTTTAACTTCCCAGTTTGCAGATTCCAAATTTTGATAGTATCATCTGAACTTCCACTGGCTAAGGTTTCGCCATCGGGGCTAATAACAACACTCATCACTGATTTTGTGTGCCCGGTGAGAGTATTTTTTAACTGACCCGTAGGCAAATCCCAAATCTTGATATTATTATCTTCACTGCCACTGACTAAAGTTTTACCATCAGGGCTAATAGCCACAGCCATCACTGATTTTGTGTGTCCGGTGAGAGTATTTTTTAGCTTCCCTGTTAACAAATTCCAAATCTTAATTTTATTGTCTCCACCACTGACTAGAGTTTGTTCATCAGGGCTAAGAGCAATATAACTAACTGAATCTTCAATTTTAGGTAGAGTAGTTTTTAACGTCCCAGTTGGTAAATTCCAAATTTTGATATTACCATCTTTACTCCCACTGAATAAAGTTTTACTATCACGGCTAATAGCTAAAGAAGTAATTGCATCAGAATTTAGGCTAATAGTAGTTTTTACATCTCCAGTTGGCAAATTCCAAACCTTAATAGTCTTGTCGGCGCTACCACTAATTAAAGTTTGACTATCGCCACTAACTGCTAGAGCATAAATCTGTCCATTATGGCCATCCAAGGTATTAGCTAATGCTAGTTTTTCATAGGCAATTGTTTGCGGTAAAAAAGATTTACTAACTTGCCAAACTCCATATCCTCCCAAACCCAGCAGCAAGATAGCGCCACTCACCAGCAATGGTAATTTTAATTTGGGTTTCGGTTTGAGTAAATCTACCGATGTTGATGGTAGAGGTTGATAGTTAACTGTTGTTGGTACTTCAGGAGATCGCGGTGATGATGGAATTTGATAATTGACTGTCGGTACTAATTCCGGCGATCGCGGCGATACTGGACGAGGATGAGCAATTGTAGCAGGCATTTGTGAATGTGACTCCCCATCATTCACATCTTGTAAAACATCCTCTGCTGATTGATAACGTTCCTCATAGTTTGGTTGTAGCAACTTATCTAAGATCGTCCCCAATTTTTGACTAACTGATTGCTGTAAATGCGATCGCCAATTACCAACCCAGCCATACCCTTGTTGCTTCCACAATTCCCAAGGCGGAACACCAGTGAGCAAATGAAAGCAAGTAGCACCTAAACTATATAAATCACTAGCTGGATATGCTTGTCCATCTTGCATCTGTTCTAGGGGAGCATAACCAAAAGAGCCGATAGTTGTTCCTGGTTGAGAAATTACCGTTTCACTCAACTGTTTTGATGCACCAAAATCAATGAGTATTATATTTCCCTTGGTTGCTGAAGATGATTTACGCCGGAGAATATTTTGCGGCTTGATATCTCTGTGAATTACTTTTTGCTCGTGAACAGTTTTGAGAATGTTTAATAAATCGAGCAATAATTCCCAAATCTTTTGCTCACTAAAACTACCCTGCTGTTGTAATTCCTCAAATAAATTTTCCCCATCAATAAACTGCTGCACTAAATACAAACGATGCTCTTGCTCAAAATATGCTAACAGTGTGGGAATTTGTGGATGATCTCCTAAATGTTGCAATCGCCTTGCTTCTTGCTCAAATAATTCCGTTGCTTTTTGTAGTGCGCCACCTCCCTGTATTTGCGGAGCAAATTGTTTAATAACGCATAGTTCATTAAACTTTTCAACATCTTCAGCCAGATAAGTTTTACCAAATCCCCCACTACCTAATACCCGAATCGGGCGATAGTGTCGCAATACAATCAAGGGAACACCACAGTTAGAGCAAAACTCAGTTCCATCAGGCTGCGGTGGATTATGGCAAGAAGAGTTGAGGCAACATATCATACAGGTATGTCTATCAATACATAGAGTAATTATCGCCTAGTCATTGATTGCTGTCAGCAACCCGATAAATCGCTATAATTCTGGTGTGTTTTGGGGAAAGCAGCCATGTTAAACTACAATCTGCCTAGGTACTTGCCCTCAGCCGAAGAACTACCAGATTCTGACGACACACCAGTGGATAATGAACTGCAAGAATTAATCCCAGGATTACTGAAGGCAATACTGCTGATACTTTGGGCAGATAGAATGGACTGGTTTTTTGGGGTAGATATGGGTATTTATTATCATCCCGATGAACCAGCAATTGTGCCCGATGGGTTTTTGAGTTTAGGCGTAGAGCGGTTTTATGATGAGGAATTGCGTCCCAGTTATGTATTGTGGGATGAGAATGTTGTACCTAGTTTGGTGTTAGAGGTAGTTTCCCCAAATTATCGTAAAGAATACACGACTAAATTAGATCAATATGCCGAATTAGGCGTACTGTATTACGTAATTTATTCTTCTCGCCGTCGTCGCAAACCGCGCCTAGAAGTGCATAAATTAGTTAATGGTAGATATGAATTGCAAGCAGGAAACCCAGTTTGGCTACCAGAAATTGGCTTAGGAATTGGTTGCGATCGCGGAAACTATAGCGGTGTCACCAGAGAATGGCTGTATTGGTACGACGAGGAAGGTAAGCGCTATCCCACCCCAAAAGAACAAATTCAGCAAGCAGAACAACGCGCCCAACAAGCAGAACAACGCGCCCAACTATTGGCGGAACAATTAAGAGCCTTAGGAATAGATCCCGATAATTTGGTATAAATACCATCAAGAATATACTCGAACCCTGAGCGAAGTCGAAGGGTGAGATTTCTCTTATCGACTACGGGAGCATCCCAAATGTGTAAATTGATTTTTTTGTAGTGATGGCTCCCTTGGGCGCTGACTTGACCTTAGGGAGCAAGATGCTCCCACTACAAATTTTATTTTGGCAAAATTGGGATGCTCCCCGACTTACTTATTTCTTTGCGGGATCACATTTCTAATTCCGCCTTTAGCACCGACAGTATCACCTTTGTAACGAGGGATGATATGAATACTGGCGTGCATCATATTTTGACCGGCTGCTCGATTAATGTTCATTCCGACATTAAAACCATCGGGTGCAAATTCTTGTTTGAGAATTTCTTGAACTTTGTTCACCATCAACCAACAAGCAGATTGTTCTTTAAAGGGTAGCTCAAAATAATTGCTAACATGGCGTTTCGGGATAACTAAAACATGACCTTTATTTATAGGATAACCATCTAAAATTGAATAGGCAGTTGCTGATTCTGTCAAGAATTTTAGATGTGTATAAGGATTACAAAATATACAATTATTAGATGAATTACGTTGATGATTATAGTGTGTATATTCATAAAATTCTCGCATTTCATCTAAATAAATAGAATGAAATGGAAGTTTGACAACACATTGATAGGTAGGCTTTTTATGGACATAATGCTCTCTAAATCCTTCTTTTTTCAGATCCCTTCTCACTGCATAATAAGCTTTGCCTCCTGGTTTTAATAAATGCGATACGTCCATGAGAACATTAGTTTGTTCTTCAGGAAACAAAACATTTAATACATAAAAGCAGATAATAGTATCAAATTTTTCTTGAGGATATTGGGGAAAATAATAAGGATCATAACCTGTAATATCAAAGCCTTTTTGACGCAAGATTTTAACATCATTGCCAAAGCCACAACCAAAATCTAGTATTTTACCTTGCAGCAGGTTTTGAGTTAATAAAAACTGTGCAGGGAAGGACAGATTAGTTCTTTCTATGGCTGTGAGATGACTGAATTGATTGTTTTGCAATTTCATGGAATTTCGGTACTGAGGTCCTACTCCGCCTGTAGGTAGATATTTTTCTAGGCGGGGTAGTTTATTATTCCCGATATTGCTTTAGGCGATCGCATCCGGGTCAATACCTAACTCACGTAACTTAGCAGCTAACTTCTCAGCGCGATCGCGTTCCTGTTCCGCACGCTGGCGTTCTTGTTCCGCTTGTTCGCTACTCCATAACAGCAAATTTCCTTCCCTATCCCACCAGCGTAACCAATTCATAGTTTGGCATAATCTTTCACCTTGCCAAATTCCCAGAAATAACTCTAACTCCGGAATCCAGAAACTACCATTTGCGTCTGCTGACTGCAAAGTATATAGTCCATTTTGCAAGCAGCGTACTTCTAAACTTGGTTCGTAGGTATCGTAGGTAACGTAGGTGGGAACCTGAAGAATTCTTTCGTAAAAATAGACTTTACCGAAAGGTGGAGTTGAATGCACTGATAACTCTCCCCCTTCTGTGTCTGAAAGAAATTCCATCACCACAGCTACAGCAGCACCTTCTAAATTTGGGGTATAACTACGCCGAATAACATCAGCAGCTACAGGTTGAACTTGAGGTACATAAAACCAATACGGCGCTTTAACGACGATTTTTTTATTGACTGTAGCTACCAATCCAAAATTTGAGCCAATCAACATCTGGGGTTGAATGCGTCCTGCTGTTCCCAAAGCATCGGTAAGCGCCGCTGCGAGAGTGGGTTGCTGAATATTTTCCACGGGATCGTCGGGTAAAATAAAATCGGCTGGAAGTGCTTCCCAAGTAACAATTGGTTCTTTTTGAATGGGGTTAATTTGGAGAACCATAAAACTATTCCTACTATCAATTTAAATTTATCAGTAAATCTTAAGAGGATGTCTCTTGAGGTATTAAATATCGCTATAGATCCCCCCTAGCCCTCCTTAAAAAGGGGGGAAATAACCTCAAAGTCCCCATTTATAAGGGGGATTTAGGGGGATCTACAAGTCTTAAATACGACACGAAAAAGTTTTCAGACATCCTCTAAGTAACCGTCATCGATTGCTTACACCAGCACACATAAAAAAATTTCTAATTCCCCTCCTCGCTTGCGGGGAGAGGTTAGGGGTGGGTTCTTATTTTCCAGCTAAAGTACCCATTGCCCGCCCTACAATTAAAAGTCTACTGACAATGTGCGAGGTGCAGCCATTGCACAATTAGCGAAAAATTTTAAAGATGACCCCGACACCAAATCCATCCTCAAAGACAGCGCTACCCAGGATGCTCACGAGTATGTGCGAGGTGCAGCCATTGCACAATTAGCGAAGAATTTTAAAGATGACCGGGCAATATTTGACGTGTTTTATAACTGCGCTGTCAATGACCCGTTTGATGGTAGTCATAATAGTTTTATTCCCAATCCTCGGTACATTGCCCTTGACATAATTATCAAGCAGTTTCCTCAACATCCTCAGACTTTACCACTGTTGCGCGACAAAGCAGAAAATGACCCAGATGAGAAAGTGCGGGAGTTTGCTCAGAAAAAGTTGAGGCTGTGGAAAGTGCAAATGTAAGCTGAGATCATGCCCAAGAAAATTAGAGAATTGAAAAGCTTATTGCTGCAAGCAGGGTTTACTTATAAACCTGCAAAAGGTAGCCATAGTAAATGGATACATCCACAATTACCTCAAGCAATTATTATCGCTGGAAAAGATGGTAGTGATGCCAAACCTTATCTAGAAAAGCAAGTTAATCAAGCGCTGGAACAACTCAAGACAATAGAAGTAGAACCAGAGGAAACAGAAGAATGAAATATACAATTATTATTCAATGGTCAGACGAAGACCAATGTTATGTTGTCCTGTTGCCTGAGTTTACAAATGTTATGCAGCCTTGTACTCACGGAGATACCTACGAAGAAGCGCTGAAAAATGCCCAAGAAGTGCTGGAGATGTTAATTGAAACAGCTTTGGAACTCGGTGAACCTCTCCCTGAAGCAAAAACTCTCGGACAGTCATTGCAGGTAGCGTAGATTTTTCAGCGTCGGGGAGGGGTAAATTCATTGCTTTATCCTTTTTCCCTTACCCAAGAATTATTAGACCTCTTGCACGAATGCAAAATTTGCCCTCATCCCCCAACCCCTTCTCCCAAAAGTGGGAGAAGGGGAGCAAATTTCAAAGTCCCTCTCCCAAGCAGGGAGAGGGATTTAGGGTGAGGGCTTTTGATTCATGCCAGAAGTCTGTTGATGTGGTATCTGTTTAGACTCTCTCAACACCTTGCTTCCAGACATCGTTCCTCAATTTTTCTTAAATTTGCTGCAAAATGTTCGATTAGCCTAATCAGTGGGAATTATATACGGAGCAACGATTGCTACTGACTTTATATAATTACCAGGGGAATCTAGAATGGCTTATCAAAATATCAATGCGGCTATTTCGCCAGAAGATATCCAAGAAATTAAAGCATCACTACAAACAATCCACAAAAAGCTACCCTTTCTCGTTACCCTCAGTGCGGAGGAACGGCAGAAGTTAGTCAAAATGGGCGATAAAAGCCTAGCTTTTGTAAACAATAGCGTCACTGCGGCGCAATCTAACCGTGATATTCTCCCAGCCAGCTTTAACGTTGAGGAATTTGTCCGGGATTATCAATTAGCCACCACACTCACCGAACTTTTAACCTCAATGCGGCAACTCACCGAACAAGTGGATGATACTCTTTTGGCAGTCGGTAGTGAAGCTATGAGCAGTAGTTTGACAGTTTATGATTACGTCAAAACCGCTGCGAAAAAGACTCCAGGCTTAAAAACTCTAGCAGAACAGTTAGGTGAACGCTTCAAAGCTCTCAAAGGTAGACCTGTTAAAGCTGCATCTGGTAATTGATAAATTCATACTGGTTAACGAGCCTCAGAACTCCATTAACCAGCCTCAGAACTCCGTTAACCAAGCTCAGAACTCCATTAACCAGCCTCAGAACTCCGTTAATCAAGCTCAGAACTCCGTTAACCAAGCTCAGAACTCCGTTAACCAAGCTCAGAACTCCGTTAGACAGTATTGCTATCCGAGAATTCAACTATGCCATTTTGGAAAAGACAGGGAATGTTGATATTATCCCAGGCGCGCCCGTAAATCTTCGTACGCCATCCAAAACTATTACCAATGAAGTATCGACAATTGTGTCAGATCTGTAACATAATTTTTCTTCAGATTCATCAGCAAGCACTCACTCCACACCTGTGAAGTATTTTGTAACTTAAAAATTAGCTGTTTTCATCCGTTGGTAATTCAGCATTCATCTCTTTTATTTCTAAGTAGCATCACTTAAGTAAATGCAAGTAAGTATACGCAAAAACTAAAAAAAATATAAACTATTTTGCTGTAAGCCCTTTTAATTGATATAAATTATCCAGCAACTACTAAGTGTTGTAAGTGTATTAATTAAGAAAATAACAGAGCGCTACCCCTAAAAAATTTAACCGTAAATACCCTGACATTCTCCCCCCCCTCCTAGAGAAATTCCGCAATAACACGGTTACGCCATTTTGTTGTTCAGATCAAAATGGCGAATATCCAGTTTAGGAGGGTAGATTGATGACAAGCCCTGTAATGACGGTGATTCGAGTCAACCTGGAAAAAGCCAAAGAGGTTGCTCGAAATTGGGAACGAGCTTCATATACTGAACTGAGTGCTTATTGTTTGGAAATTCTGCGGGAAATTGGATGTTCTAGTAGTGAACTTCCTGTAAATTTACAGACTCGTGAGCAACAGCTTAATTTCATCGCCGGTTTCGCTTCTTATGCTTTTGGGGAGGTGCTCAATGTACAAAACGCTAAATGAAGATATATTTCATGAACCAGAACAGGTTGAAGAAATTAGTTTACCTGTAACAGAAGAAGATTTGTTGATTTTAATGCAGAAATTCGCAGGCTATGAAATCCCGACAAAGGTTTTTTCGCAAGCTGTAGCCATTGCTGCTTATGACCGTGCATCAGCTTTTCGCTATGCTGATAATTATGTCAATATCCTCAAGAATAAGACTAAACGTAAACATTGGCTGAAGTTAGAGCCTGCGCCTGATTTCCGTCTTGATAAAAGATTCGCAGATTTACACAATTAGCAGTTGTGAACCTTGGTATTACTGCTAGAATTGGCACTGACTAAAAATGAAATCTGCACTGGCTAGGGAAAAACGACTTAAAGTCAGATAATTATTTATCTTAGCCGTTGCATTAAATATTCAGTCGCTTAATACTCTGACTCTACAAATATTTAAGTTTTGGTTTCTTGTCTAGATTGACGGATGTGGAAAAATTGGCTGTACTGTTTACTGGAATTGAATAACGTCCAAAGACAACAGTTGTGTGATTTGTTCTACAGTTAAGCTGAATGCTAATAATCTAGTACTTCTGTGCGTCAGTCAAAACTCGAAAGACGTTGATTATGTATCTGTCTAGATTTTTGCTTGATTTTGTAGGCTCAGAACGCCTTACGCTAAACTATAGGAGTTTACTTACACTAGTTATATGGGGTACAGATAGCAATTCTGTTTCTCAATATCTACCTCTCCGATAAACACGTTTCCTGGAAATAAAACTAAAGATTTAGATTTTTCCTCCCGATTCAAGTTAGAACTTTAGTAATTGTTGATGTTATATTTGCAAACTTATCACTCGCACATTTCGCGTGATTAATTGTCAAGCAGTGATAATTGCGGTATCTTCATCTTCAATTACTATTTTTTTGTCAATGGTCATTTGTCATTTGTCAATGGTCATTGGTCATTGGTAATTTGTCCTTCTTTGCGTCACCGCGTCACCGCATCACCGCGTCTTCAATCTCTCCCTTGTTGTTCTCTTAATTAGGGAAATTTTTGCTCGCGCACTTCTAAGGCATAATCCTGGACAGCTTTAGTTATAGTCTCCCGTAGATTAGTATAAACTTTGGCAAACGGTGGTTGTTTCTCTGAAAGTCCCAGAACATCAGAAGTGACTAACACTTGTCCATTACAATGGATTCCGGCACCAATGCCAATAGTAGGAATACGGAGTTTTTCTGTAATATGCAGCGCTAAATCTGCAGGAATATGCTCTAAGACGATCGCAAAAACACCGGCTTGTTCGAGAGCGATCGCTTCATTTAAAATTTTCTCTGCTGCTTCCTGGGTTTTTCCTTGTTGTCGCAAACCAAGTTGATGGACTGATTGTGGTGTCAAACCCACATGACCCATAACGGGAATTCCGGCTTGTACCAACCGCGCAATAGTTTCTACCATCGCTGGGTAGCCACCTTCCAACTTCACAGCTTGAGCGCCGGTTTCTTTTAGCACCAGCCCAGCGGAGTGCATCGCTTGTTGAATACTTTCCTGATAAGTCAAAAACGGCAAATCTACGACAACTAAAGCGCGTTTCACACCACGGCGCACAGATTTAGCATGGTAGAGCATCTCCTCTAAAGTAATGGGCAAGGTTGTCTCATACCCAAGAACCACAGCCATAGAGTCACCTACCAGGATTAAGTCTACCCCAGCTGCATCGAGGAGTTGGGCGATCGCATAATCCCAGGCGGTCAAAGCTACAATTGAACGTCCTTGTTGTTTCCATTGAATTAATTGCTGGGTGGTAACTACCATTTTCAATTGGGGTAGAGGTTAGGGGTTAGGGGTTAGGGCTTAGAGGCTAGGGGTTAAGGCGTGTTTTTTTGGTTCAAAAAGTAGGTTGGGGAAAGTGACACAACCCAACAAAGCAACGCAAATGTTGGGTTTCGTTCCTCAACCCAACCTACATTTAAGTTTCATTTGGGGTTTGAAAACAGACCCTAGCCCCTAGCCCCTAATCCCTACTTCACTGCACGACTAAAAGCAAGATGGGTTTTGGCGCTACCCATTTTGGGCATTAACCAAGCTAGACCTTCAGTAGTGCCAATCCACAATTTATTGGCGATATCAGGAGCAAGGGCAAGTACCCGACTAGAAGGAAGACCGGCAACTTCGTCCAATACAGCTCCTGTATTTGGATTTAATCGTAACAAACCATTGTTAGTACCGACCCAAACACTACCATCTTGAGCAAAACGCACTGCTGTAACATTACGCCCACGCAAGCGAGTCACCGATCGCATTACTGCACCGGTTTTTGGGTTAATAACTAATAGATTATTCGGCATTCCTGCCCAAATTAATCCTTCTGGGCTAATAGCTAAAGCTTGCACAGTCGATCCAGGCAAATCAGCAATTCGCTTCATAATTAAAGCATTCGCACTATTTACTCGGATCAATCCGTCGAGAGTGCCTACCCACAAGTGACCGTCTGCATCTAAAGTTAGGGCATTAGCGCTAACACCAGGCAAGTCTTTTAAAGTGGTCATAATTAAGCCTTGGTCAGGACTAATCAAAGCCAGTCCGTTATCAGTTCCCGCCCACAAATAGCCACGTTTATCAATCAATAGCGATAACACCCGTTTGGAAGGCAAAAGTAAATTTTGGGCGCTGATTTCACTAGTGCGGGGTTCGATGCGGATCAATCCCTCATAATTTCCCACCCACACGCGCCCTACTTTGTCTTGGGCTAAAGCACTAATGGCAACATTAGGTAAACTAACACGAGAGACAATCTTGCCAGTTTTGGGGTCAATTCGTGATAATCCCCGCCAAGAAGCTACCCAAAGATTTCCGGTAACATCCCCTAATAAGCTGCTAACACGGTAATCTGTTTCTATTGAGTGTTCTTGCTCTTCCCGTTGATCGGGTAAGGGGTCTACTCGCGGAGGTGGCGCAGCAGCTGGGTAAGAGGTAGTGGGCTTAGAGGTATTGGTAACAGGTTTTGTTGGTGTTGGTGTAGGACTATCGGTTTTTTGGGCTTTCGCTGGATTTGTCACAGCGATAATTCCCATACTTGGCAGCATCACCATTCCTGCCAGAATAGAAGTAATCAATAAACTAGTACGCTTAACCACAATGAGATTCCCTTTAAAGACAATACCCTAGCCATTAGGCGACTGACAGAAGTCGGGTAAAGGAGAAGGGAGAAACACTCAAAGAGATTAATTTTCCCGCTTCCCACCGCTAACAGATCTCTGTTGCTGAAATTGGCTGGGGGTTAATTTTCAGTGTTCCCCTCACAGGCATTTTTTAAACGCCTTCAGCAATTTTTCTCTTGATTTGTCAGTTGTCAGTTGTCAGTTGTCATTTCCCCTCCCCGCGTCACCGCGTCCTCCTTGTCTGCCTCATCCCCCTCATCCTGGTTCCCCTAGCCCCTCCCCAAAGGCACATATAATCATAAATGTATATTTGTAAACTATTCTTAACAAAATGTTTAAAACTTTATGTAATAAAAAATTTAAATATATAAGTTAAAAAGTTTCAAAGTATAACTTATTGATTTCTTGATATATTGTGAGACAAGTTACAAATTACGTGGTGTGCAATTTTTGTCTTGCGATCGCCACTCCTTTAAACCTACCTAAATCCAAATTGCTCCTCTTTCCCTGTAAATCAAGGAAATCCAGGAGATATATCAGCAGGAAAACCAGTAAACCTAGATAGTTCTCAGGAAGAATGGGCAAGAGTCAGCCTTGTAAAGCGGCAAGGTGAATTTAGGTAGATAAGCTTTATAGGAGTGAGAAGAACAGATAAAAAGAATTTATATGCCTGGGACAGAGGAAGAGCCAGAAGTACACAGTCGTGTACCTCGAAAAATAAAGGAAGCTGGTGATGATGTCTTGTATACTTCACTAAATGTTCCTGAATAAAAACCACTACCCTTTGCCATAGACAACCCCTAACAAAAAATTTTCCTAATTTTCCCTTTGCTTACAGGGGAAGAAGTGGAGTGGGGGAAAATTGTATGCAACGTGATTTGTTAAGTAATAAAGTGTGACTTCTTGGAAGGGAATTTATGTCTTACGCTCAAACGAAGACTCAGTCAAAATCTGGGTATAAAGCCGGGGTTCAAGATTACAGACTTACTTATTACACACCCGATTACACACCTAAAGATACAGACCTTCTAGCGGCATTCCGTGTAACACCCCAGCCTGGTGTTCCCTTTGAAGAAGCAGCTGCGGCAGTAGCGGCTGAGTCTTCTACTGGTACTTGGACAACTGTGTGGACAGACTTGCTCACCGACCTAGATCGCTACAAAGGTCGTTGCTACGACATCGAACCAGTTCCCGGCGAAGATAACCAATTTATTGCCTACATTGCTTATCCTCTAGACCTGTTTGAAGAAGGCTCTGTAACCAACGTATTGACCTCAATTGTAGGTAACGTGTTTGGTTTTAAAGCCTTACGGGCACTACGTTTGGAAGACATCCGGTTCCCTGTAGCTTACATCAAGACTTTCCAAGGTCCTCCCCACGGTATCCAAGTTGAGCGTGACAAGTTAAACAAATACGGTCGTCCTTTGTTGGGTTGTACAATTAAGCCCAAATTGGGTCTGTCTGCTAAAAACTACGGACGCGCTGTATACGAGTGCTTACGCGGTGGTTTGGACTTCACCAAAGACGACGAAAACATCAACTCTGCACCATTCCAAAGATGGCGCGATCGCTTCTTGTTTGTAGCAGAAGCTATTCACAAAGCTCAAGCAGAAACCGGCGAAATCAAAGGTCACTACCTGAACGTTACCGCCCCCACCTGCGAACAAATGTTGCAACGGGCTGAGTACGCCAAAGAACTCAAAATGCCCATCATCATGCACGACTACCTCACCGCAGGTTTCACCGCCAACACCACATTGGCTCGTTGGTGCCGCGATAACGGTATTCTATTGCACATTCACCGGGCGATGCACGCTGTAATCGACCGTCAAAAGAACCACGGTATTCACTTCCGTGTATTGGCTAAAGCCCTACGTTTATCTGGTGGTGACCACATCCATACCGGAACCGTAGTTGGTAAGTTGGAAGGTGAGCGTGGTATCACAATGGGCTTCGTTGACCTATTGCGTGAAAACTATGTTGAGCAAGACAAGTCTCGCGGTATCTACTTTACCCAAGACTGGGCTTCTCTACCTGGCGTAATGGCAGTTGCTTCCGGTGGTATTCACATCTGGCACATGCCCGCACTCGTAGAAATCTTTGGTGATGACTCTGTATTGCAATTTGGTGGTGGTACACTTGGTCACCCTTGGGGTAACGCTCCTGGCGCTACAGCTAACCGTGTCGCTTTAGAAGCTTGTGTTCAAGCTCGTAACGAAGGTCGCAACTTGGCTCGTGAAGGTAACGACATTATCCGCGAAGCCGCCAAGTGGTCTCCTGAATTGGCTGTAGCTTGCGAACTGTGGAAAGAAATCAAGTTTGAATTCGAGGCAATGGATACCGTCTGATCCTCAAGTAACCAGTAAAAAGTTAAAAGGTAAAAGAAATATTCATCCTTTCTTTTTACTTTTTACTTTTTACTTAACTAAAGGCTGGGGTCAAGCATGAATCTTAAGCAAATTGCGAAGGACACAGCCAAGACTCTCCAAAGCTACCTGACTTATCAGGCACTAAGGACGGTACTGGCACAGCTAGGCGAAACTAATCCTCCATTGGCAATTTGGTTGCATAACTATTCCGCTGACAAAATTCAGGATGGAGAATCGTATATTGCCCAATTGTTAAAAGAGAAGCCAGATTTGGCATTGCGGATCATGACTGTCAGAGAACACATTGCTGAGGAAATTGCAGAATTCTTACCGGAAATGGTTCGCACTGGCATTCAGCAAGCCAATATGGAACAGCGTCGCCAGCATCTAGAACGCATCACTCAAATAGAAACATCAGACCCCAGTCTGCAAGCGGAACAGCAAACCACCTCAGACCCAAACTTGGATAACTTATCCAGTTAGCTGATCAACGTAGTAGTAAAAATCGCAACCCATTATCAACAGCCATGCAAACTTTACCAAAAGAGCGTCGTTACGAAACCCTTTCTTATTTACCTCCCCTGTCTGACGCTCAAATTGCCAAGCAGGTTCAGTACATCCTGAGCCAAGGTTATATCCCAGCAGTTGAATTTAACGAAACTTCTGAGCCAACAGAATTATATTGGACACTGTGGAAGCTGCCTTTGTTTGGTGCTAAATCTACTCAAGAAGTGCTGAACGAAGTTCAAGCTTGCCGTTCTCAGTATTCCAACCAATATATCCGGGTTGTTGGTTTTGATAACATCAAGCAGTGCCAAGTACTCAGCTTCATCGTTCACAAACCCAGCAGATACTAAAAGCTGATTTCGTTTAAATAATTTATTCATCAAAGAGAGGTAGATAGTTTTACCTCTCTTTTCTGGTTTTTATAGCGACTGAGTAGAAGTTTTGTGACTGAAAAATCTCCATCCCAAATGAGAATTTGCTTTCTGGGCGAGTCATTTGTTAATGGTACAGGTGATCCAGAATGCCTCGGTTGGACAGGTCGAATCTGTGTGAATGCTCAGAAAAAAGGTCATGAAATCACCTACTATAATTTAGGTGTGCGGCGAGAAACGAGTACAGAACTGAAAAACCGTTGGCACAGAGAAGTTACTTATCGTCTGCCAAAAGAATATGACGGGAGAGTTGTATTTTCCTTTGGTGTCAATGACACGACAATTGAAAATGGTAAAACTCGTGTTGCTGTTGAAGATTCAATTCAAAATATCTGGAGTATTTTGAGTGCAGCTCAACAGTTATACCCAGTTTTAATGGTGAGTCCGCCTCCATGCACAGATGAGGCACAAAATCAAAGAATTGCTAATTTAGCTCAAGAGTTTGCTTTAGTTTGTCAGGAATTAAATATTCCCTATCTCAACGTTTTCCCGATATTAGAAAAATCAGCTATTTGGCTAGAAGAAGCCAGAAATTATGATGGCGCTCATCCCAGAGCCGCTGGTTATGCTGAATTTGCCCAAATTGTAGACAGTTGGGACGCTTGGCTAAATTGGTTTAGATAAGAATTGCTTATACTAGATGCAGCGAAACTTCTTTGAGGAATCTGCAAATGACAGCTTCAGATACCAAAATACCACCTTTAGAAAGTGGCGATCGCCTAACTCGCCCAGAATTTGAACGCCGCTATTATGCGATGTCAAATACCAAAAAAGCAGAATTAATCGAAGGAGTCGTCTACGTGGCCTCACCATTACGTTTTAGAAGTCATGGACAACCTCACGGTGACTTGATTATCTGGTTAGGAACTTACAAAGTGTCTACCCCAGGTGTGGAGTTAGGCGATAATGCTACAGTCCGCTTAGATGCAGATAATGAAGTACAACCGGATGTTGTACTGATACTTGACGAACAACTCGGTGGACAAACCCGGATTAGTGAAGATGACTATATAGAAGGCGCGCCTGAATTAATTGCAGAAGTTGCTGCTAGTAGTGCCGCCAATGATTTATATGATAAAAAGCGGGTATATCGTCGCAATGGGGTTAAAGAATATATTGTTTGGCAAGTATTTGAAAATAAATTTGATTGGTTTATTTTAAAAAATGGTGAGTATGTCACATTAGCACCTGATGCTGATGGGATTATCAAAAGTCGTGTATTTCCTGGTTTATGGTTGGATGTGGTTGCATTATTAAAGGGAGAAATGACGCAAGTTTTAGCGGTATTACAGCAAGGATTGAACTCGCGAGAGCATCAACAATTTCTAGCATAATTACTCAAATATTTCGGCTTCAATATTGAAATAGAGATTGAGATTAACCTAGAATTAAATATTTGAAGGTATTATTTATGCAGCAAATTACTCTAGATGAAGCATCGCAACACTTATCTGATTTGGTTGAAGCAGCCCTAAGCGGTGAAGAAATTATTATTATCAAAGACAATCAACCTGTAGTAAAGTTAACGCCTGTAGCACCAGTTAAACGACGTCCTCAGTTTGGTAGTGCTAAGGGATTAATAACTATATCTGATGACTTTGACGAACCATTAGAAGATTTTAAGGAATATATGGAATGAGACAACTACTGGATACTCATACTTTTATTTGGTTTGTTATGGGTAATCCAAGAATTAGCGATAATTTGCGATCGCGAATTGAAAACAATGATAACCTGCTCAGTCTTGTCAGTGTTTGGGAAATGGCAATCAAACACAGTATTGGTAAACTCAATTTCAATATGAGTTTTCCTGAGTTTATTGAACAGCAAATAATTAACAATGGTATTGAAGTAATGCCAATCGCTAGAGAAGAAATTATTGTTGTTTCCCAACTTCCTTTACATCATCGTGACCCATTTGACAGAATGTTAATTGCACAGTCTATAGTAGAAGGTATTCCTATACTGAGTGCTGATACAATTTTTGATGCCTATCCAATTCAGCGTTTGTGGTAGTTAGGATTCTCTTTCTACCAAAAGATAAATGAAAATTTGACACAAAAACACGTAGCATTATTTTAATAAGTCCCAGGGTAGAACAATTTTATGGGTTACTACATTGCTCCTCGATTTTTAGATAAAATTGCTGTCCACATCACCAAGAATTTCTTGAATATTCCTGGTATCAGAGTACCTTTGATTTTAGGGATTCATGGACGTAAAGGTGAAGGAAAAACTTTTCAATGTGAATTAGCTTTTGAAAAAATGGGTGTGGAAGTGACGCTCATCTCTGGTGGTGAATTAGAAAGTCCAGATGCGGGAGATCCAGCACGTTTAATTCGCTTACGCTACCGAGAAACGTCGGAATTAAGCAAAGTGCGCGGTAAAATGTGCGTGCTGATGATTAATGATTTAGATGCGGGTGCAGGTAGATTTGATGAAGGCACTCAATATACAGTAAATACTCAGTTGGTGAATGCCACACTGATGAATATTGCGGATAATCCTACAGATGTCCAGTTACCTGGAAGCTATGATTCCACACCTTTACGTCGTGTACCAATTATTGTCACAGGTAATGATTTTACTACCCTGTATGCACCGTTAATTCGGGACGGTCGTATGGAAAAATTTTATTGGGAACCAAGTCGTGACGATAAAGTAGGGATTGTTGGGGGAATTTTTGAGCCAGATGGACTTTCCCAAAAGGAAATTGAACAGCTAGTTGATACTTTTGTTAATCAATCGGTTGATTTCTTTAGCGCTTTGCGATCGCGTATTTATGACGAACAAATCCGTGAGTTTATCCATAAAGTAGGATTTGAGCGCATTTCCTTACGTGTTGTGAATAGCCTAGAAGGGCCACCAGCATTTAAAAAGCCATATTTTAGCCTAGCGCATTTAATTGAAGCTGGTCACTTAATGGTAGGTGAACAAAAACGGGTGGAAAATTCCCAGTTGGTTGATGAGTACAATCGCCTGAATCGCGGTAGAAATTATCAAGCTGCGCCACCTACGAATGCGACACCAACTAGTCAGCCGTTAAGCGATGGTGGATATCAAGCCGCAAAAACTAATGGTTTACACCAGCAAGTATCGAGTCCACATTTAACCCTAGAAACACAAGAACAGATTCGGCAAATTTTGGCTCAAGGTTACACGATTAATATTGAACACGTAGATGAACGCCGCTTTCGTACAGGTTCTTGGCAAAGTTGTCTGAACACCCACATCGATGCACACTCAGATGCAATCTCCGCTTTAGAATCATGTCTAGCTGAATATAGCGGTGAATATCTGCGGTTGGTGGGGATTGATCCAAAGGCGAAGCGGCGGGTGCTAGAAACCATTATTCAGCGTCCGAATGGGAAAAATTAGATAAAGGCGGGGTTTCCCCGCCCCTTGTTGATTGCCAAATTATTTGTCGATCTAAATAATGCCTAAGAAGATTAGGGAGTTAAAACAATGGTTACGCCAAGTAGGTTTTACTGAACTCCCAGGAAAAGGAAGCCACACTAACTGGATACATCCTTTATATGCTGGAAAGCTAACGGTTTCAGGAAAAGATAGTTCGGACGCTAAACCCTACCAAGAAAAGGATGTGCAACAAGCTATAAAAGAGGTAGAGGAGAAACAACAGCAAGAAAAACAGAAAGATGAGTAAATTTAAGTATCAAATGTTAATTCAATGGTCTCTTGAAGACAACTGCTTCTTAGTTGGATTTCCTGATTTTCCCGGACAGCGTTGGCGGACTCATGGCGATACTTATGAAGAAGCTGTGACAAATGGTATTGAAGCATTAGAATCCCTAATTATGGCTTACGAAGCTACAAATGAACAGCTTCCACAGCCAACTTTTAATACTGTTAATACTGTTAATCAGGTTGCCTAAATCGTGCTTATTAGCAGATGCCATGCTAACTTTGCTGCACCTACCATACCCGCAGCATTACCTAATTTGGCCTGTAAAATTTGTAAACCGACACGCGATGTCGGCATAACTCTTTGCTCAATTTCTGCTTTAACAGCGGGTAAGAAAAACTGGAAACTCGCACTCACGCCACCACCAATGACGATCGCTTCTGGCGTTAAAACATAAATCAAACTTGTTAAGCCAATAGCCAAATCTGTACCATATTCCTGCCAAAAAGTCAAGGCTTTGGCATCTCCTACTTCTGCCAAAGCGCCTAATTCGCAAGGTTCTTTGCCAGTGCGGCGACGGATGGCTGTAATTGAGGTGTATTGTTCCAAAGAACCGCGATTACCACTATTACACATCGGCCCCTCAGGGTTAAAGCTGATTAAACCTAGTTCTCCCCCTGCGCCTTGATGTCCGATGAATAGTTTGCCATTGAGGAAGATGGCACCGCCAACACCAGTCCCCAAAGTCAGCATAATAAAATTTTGAAAGCAGCGACCAGCACCTAACCAAGCTTCGCCCAAACCTGCACAGTTAGCATCGTTACCAACAATTGTGGGTTTAGCAGTTTTCGCTTCTAACCAATCTGCTAAAGGTACATCTCGCCATCCTGTCAGGTTGATGGCGATTTTGGCAATGCGTCCCTTCGCATCAGCAGGGCCCGGAGTGCCGACACCGATCGCCACAGTTTGATTATCTGGATCAACTTGGGCGATCGCATCCACCATCACCGCCAGCACAGATAGGGGCGTGGATGGTTGGGGAGTTGCTACTGTCAGAGATTGCAGACAATTGCCATCTCGATCAAATCGCCCCAGCTTAATCGCTGTTCCCCCCAAATCGATACCAATTACTTGAGAATTCACCACTGTTTCGGGACTAGGGACTAGAGGCTAGGGGCTAGGGAAGGGGGACAAGGAGGAGTAATGAGTAATGACTATTGACCAATGCCCAATGCCCAATGCCCCATGCCCCATGCCCAATGCCCAATCACTTTCAAAAAGCATATTAGCTTTTTTGTGTCTTGTTGCTAAAAAATTCTGAGTTTTCAGGTTTCTTGGCGGCAAATTGTAAATTGGTAACATTCGTCTGCCGCATACCTGATTCACCTTGCCAAGCTGTGACTGGTGCTCCCCGTAAAATTCCTGATAAAGCTACAGAAAGCATAAACCCGCCAGTAGCGGCGGCAATTAAAGTTAAATTATCTTTCACATCAATCTCCAAATCAAGATCAGCCTGTGTACTAATTACTGTTCACTATTGACTGAATTATTTCCGAATACTATTCTGTCGTCGCAAACGAGGATTGACAAATTCATTTAAACCCTCACCAAGTAGTGATAACCCTACCACCATCAATGTCATCGCTAAACCAGGAAAAAGTGTAGTCCACCAAATGCCGAGGGATAATCCCGATAGTGCTAGTTGTAAATCATGTCCCCATTCTGGAACTTGTTCTGGCAATCCTAAACCCAAAAATCCCAAACCACCTAAGACTAAAATCGCATCGGCACAGTTGAGGGTGAATAACACAGGTACGCTTTGAATGACATTGAAAAATAAATAGCGAGACAGCACAATCCAAGTAGAAGCGCCCATTGCTTGAGCAGCTTCAATAAATACCTCTGTTTTCACGCTGACAGTGTGGTTGCGCACAACTCGGTAATATTGGGGAATGTAGGCAATACTAATAGCGATCGCTGCATTTAATATCCCCCTCCCTACCATAAATGCTAGTGTCGCTGAGAGCAGTAGTCCTGGTAGGGTGTAAATGCTATCCATGATAAACAGCAATATCTTATCTAATCTACCGCCGAGATAGCCACTGACCATACCTAATGGCACACCAACTACCATACTCAGCGCTGTTGCTAAAATCACCACTTGCAAAGCCGCTTGAGCGCCAAAGATTGTCCGAGAAAACACATCCTGTCCCAAGATACTAGTGCCAAACCAAAATTGGCCTGAAGGTGGATCGGAAACTGGGTTAGGTGTCGTTTTTGTGGGATCTTGTAGCCATCCCCAAGCTTGAAATACGGGAGCAAAGAACGCCAGGAATATAAAAAACAGAGTAATGGCTATCCCAATCAACATTAGTCGTTGAGAAAGATTCGGATTTTTGGGAAAGCGTAAAAATGACGGCATTTGCCGTTTTGTCATGGACATGAGCGATCGCCTACATCGAGCGAGATACGCTGACCATTTTACATATCATTTGTCAATGGTCAGTTGTCAATGGTCAATTGTCATTTGTAAAAGGGAACAGGGAAATCTTAACAGAGCATAATGTGTGAATTTTGAATTGTTTGTCTCCTCTGCTCCCTCTGCCAACTGAATCTTAACTTAGCGGGAGTTGAGCGAAGTCGAAACTCTCGCTAAGCCGAACTGCTGAATTCTGCCTTTCTGTACTCAAAATTCCGAAAAAGCAAGCTCAACTGGTGGATCTAATATATCTGATGAATTTTGCTGTTAAGCATTTTCAATGAAAATAGGGATTATACTGAGGGTTATTATTTATCAGTAAAATAAAATACACAAATATAACCTATAATTACTGAAAATATTTCATTGTCCTCAATGGGGTGGAAACCAATGGAAGGCGATCGCAATCAAGACTTAGAACAGCGCGAACGTAAACTCAGAGAACGAGAAATGGAATTACGACTCCGGGAAATGGAAGCGGATATCAATCGTCCTGAACCACCTTTTCATAAAACTGTCAAGCATCAGTCAGAAAAGTTTTCTCAACCGTGGATGAAAAAAGCGATTTTCGGTATACAGCTTTTTGGGATTGGGGTGGCGGTGTTAGTTGCTGTGAGGATAGCCGCAGCGGTAGCGGGAATTGTGATGTTCGGTGCGCTGGTTTGGATGGCTTACAAACTTTTCCTAGAATCTCCAAAAAACAAACCTTAATTTAGGGTATCAAAATGACTAATCAAGTTGCGGCTGACAAGTTTCTCAACGATTTAGAACGTGTTGCGCAAGTGCGATCAGAAATGTCAGTATGTTTGAGCAAACTTGCTGACACAATTAATCAAGCAGAGTTAGCTGGCGAATCTTCCTCAGGTAAACTTAGTTTAGAACGAGATATTGAAGATATTACAGTAGCTAGTAAAAATCTGCGCCAAGGTGTGTTTCGCCTTTTGGTTCTAGGCGATATGAAACGGGGTAAAAGTACGTTTCTCAACGCCTTAATTGGCGAAAATTTGCTACCCAGTGATGTTAATCCTTGTACCGCAGTATTAACAGTTTTACGCTACGGACCAGAGAAAAAAGTCACAATACATTTTAATGATGGTAAAAGCCCACAACAACTAGATTTTCAAAGCTTTAAATATAAATATACTATTGATCCGGCAGAAGCAAAAAAATTAGAACAAGAAAAAAAACAGGCTTTTCCTGATGTCGATTATGCAGTGGTTGAGTATCCCTTAACACTATTGGAAAAGGGAATT
Source organism: Calothrix sp. NIES-2100 (assembly GCF_002368195.1). GTDB lineage: Bacteria > Cyanobacteriota > Cyanobacteriia > Cyanobacteriales > Nostocaceae > Aulosira. The sequence goes on from NZ_AP018178.1 coordinate 7,067,611, forward strand.
GAAATTGTTGATAGTCCAGGGTTAAACGATACAGAAGCACGTAACGAATTATCGTTAGGATATGTCAATAATTGCCATGCAATTTTGTTTGTGATGAGAGCATCCCAACCTTGCACATTGGGTGAGCGTCGCTATCTCGAAAATTACATTAAAGGTCGAGGTTTGACGGTTTTCTTCTTAGTTAATGCTTGGGATCAGGTAAAAGAATCATTGATTGATCCTGATGATGTAGAAGAATTAAGTGCAGCAGAAGATAGATTACGGCAAGTATTTCAAGCGAATTTAGCAGAATATTGTTATGTAGATGGTCAGAACATTTACAATGAGCGTGTATTTGAGCTTTCATCAATTCAAGCACTCAGAAAAAGATTGAAAAATCCCCAAGCTGATTTAGCTGGGACTGGCTTTTTAGAGTTTATGGGAGCCTTGAATACATTTCTTACCAGAGAACGTGCGATCGCAGAATTGCGACAAGTGAGAACTTTAGCGAGACAAGCCTGCAATCACACCCACGAAGCTATAGAAAGACGCTTACCATTGCTGGATAAAGATGTCAATGAATTGAAACAAAGAATTGATTCTGTAGAACCGGAATTTAAAAAACTGACAAATATCCGCGATCAATTCCAAAAAGAAATTATCAATACTAGAGATACCCAAGCCAGAAAGATTTCTGAATCCTTTCGCAGCTATGTTTTAAACTTAGGAAATACCTTTGAAACTGATTTCTTACGCTATCAGCCAGAGTTAAATTTGTTTGATTTCCTCAGTAGTGGAAAAAGAGATGAATTTAATACTGCATTGCAAAAAGCTTTTGAGCAATACATGACTGATAAATTCTCCGCTTGGACTTTAACGGCTGAAAAAGATATCAATGCAGGTTTTAGAGAACTTTCTTTGAGTGCGGCACAATATGGCGCATCTTATAGTCAAGTTACAGACCAAATTACCGAAAAATTAACAGGACAACAAGTAAAAGTAAATCCTGCTGGTACTCCAGAAGATGATAAATCTCCTGGATGGGCAAAATGGGCGATGGGATTGTTGTCTTTATCGCGAGGAAACTTAGCTGGGGTTGCATTAGCTGGCGCAGGATTTGATTGGAAAAATATTTTATTAAATTACTTCACTGTAATTGGTATTGGTGGCATAATTTCAGCTGTAACTGGTGTTTTTCTCGGTCCGATTGGGTTTGCATTGCTAGGCTTAGGAGTAGGGTTTCTCCAAGCAGATCAAGCACGTAAAGAATTGGTAAAAACTACCAAGAAAGAATTAGTAAAATACCTACCCCAAGTAGCACATGAGCAATCGCAAACAGTATATGATGCAGTTAAAGAGTGTTTTGACTCTTATGAAAGAGAAGTGAGTAGGAGAATCAACGACGATATCACATCTCGGAAATCTGAATTAGATAATCTCCTCAAGCAGAAAGCTACACGGGAAATTAATCGCGAAAGTGAGTTAAAGCGGCTGAAAAATTTGCAGGAAAATGTGATAGAACAATTGCAAAAAATTGAAGCTGCTTATAATAATTTATTAGCTTACTATAGTTGAAAGTTAATATTAGGTCATACTAAGAAATGAGAAAATATATGTAGGGTGGGCATTGCCCACCAAAACCCGGAGCTGGTGGGCAATGCCCACCCTACTTGGCGTAATTGGCGGTTAGTTAAATAAACATAGATAAACTATCACCTCTTATCTCTGTGCCCTCTGCGTCTCTGTGGTTAAATTACTTTTGAACCGCAGAGTCACAGAGAACACAGAGAGGAAAGCTAATACCAAGCAATGAAGATTAAACCACAGATAAACACAGATAAACACCGAGAAAAATCTGTGTTTATCTGTATTTACCAATCCAAAATCTATTTGCATACACAACATACAACCAGAAAAATATGCAAAAACAATCTGAAAGTTATCAGGATTTAGTGAAGGCGCTCAAATCTGCATCTACATTGCTAAATTTAGAGCGTAAATCACAACTATCTCAAGATATAAATACTATCTCTCACTACTTGGCTAATCCTAACTTTCAGATTGCGGTATTTGGCCCCTTCAATCATGGTAAATCCACCCTATTAAATGCCATTTTAGGAAATCGTACTTTACCAATTGATTTAATTCCCACGACAGGCGCGGCGATTACCGTCAAGTATGGTACTGATTTACGCACGCGAATTCTATTGAGAGATGGTACAGAAATTTATCGCAGTGGTACGGAAATTTTGCAGCAGTATGCAATTTTGGATGGTAACAGACAGATGCGTCAAGATGTTACATCTGTAGAAGTTTTTTGTCCTCATCCTTTTTTAGAAAGGGGTATAGAATTACTGGATTTACCAGGTACAAACGATCGCGAAGAACAAGATAATTTAGTACGCGATCGCCTGTTATCTACAGATTTAGTAGTACAATTACTCGATGCTCGCAAGTTAATGACTTTGGGTGAGCGAGAAAACTTGCGCGATTGGCTATTAGATCGGGGTATTAAAACAGTTATTTTTGTCGCTAATTTTATTAACTTACTTGAACCCGAAGAACAACAGCAAGTACAAAATCGCCTGCTGTTTGTCGCCGAAAGTTTTCGCGCCGAATTACCACCGGGGTTTAGTAATTTATATCGTGTGGATGCTTTACCAGCTTTAAGAGCCAGATTAAAAGGTGATGTTGCTGCTGCTACTAGTAGCGGGTTAGCAACCTTTGAAGCAGCTTTGCAAAATATTGTCAGTATTTTACAACAAAATCGTGGCGATGTGCGATTACCCAGAGTGCAGGCGATCGCTTCGCAAATTCAATTCAATTTAAAATCAAAAATTGACCCCCTCCTGAGCGAAATCAACTCTTTTGATGGAAAGGAAACTGCTAAAATTGAGGTTAAACAAAAAGCTGCTAATCTAATTCAACAAGGCTTAAGTAAGAGTATTGCTGAATTACGCACTTGGCTAGATTTATCCAATCTGCTCAAGAAATATCAAACTAATGCCACAGTAGCAATAGCCGAAGATAAATTTAAAACTTGGCAAATAGATACTTTAAAAAAAGACTTGACTGAGTTACAACTAAATATCATGAAATGGCTTTATCAAGCTTACGAGTTTTTCAAAGAAGCAAGGCCAGAAGATTTATATATTCCCTTACCTAGAGAACCACAAATTACATTACCACCTAAACCAGGTAATAGTAATGATTTAAGTGAACCTGGTGCGATTGCAGTTGGTGGTGGTATTGGTTGGTTATTGGGTGGCCCTGTAGGTGCGGCTGTGGTTGGGAGTATTTCTTATTTATTAAACAAAAATATTCAAGAATCTGACGACAAATCAGCTAAGGAATCTTATCATCAGCAGGTTGCGCAACTTTGCATAGCTGCAACTGAAGATTATTTCTCCCAATTGAGCAATCAAGGATTATCAATTTTGGCTGAATTTGAGCATAAAGCTAAAAAGGTAATTCACTTTTCAGGTAGCCAAGAACCTTTAGAAATTGCCAATAAGCGTAAAGATTTGCAGCAATTACAAAATAGTTTTAATCAATTACTACAAGAGTTAAATAAAGCTAAGATATCTACCAATTATCAACCTTACCGAGAAACGCCAAAATATACGCCATATACCCCACCAGTAGAAAAGGAACAAAAAACTTACTCAAAAGTAGAAGAGAAAGTTAATGCTTCTGCATCCTCAACATCTAAAACTTCTTATACTTATCAAACATCTTCCACTCAGCGAGTTAATACACCTCCACCTCCACCACCCAAGGCTTCACCCTCGCCAAATCCAGCAGAATTGGAAGCAAAATTTCGCAATTGGGAACTTGATGAGGAGATAGCGCGAATGAAAGCAGAAATGCGTAATCCTGGTTCTCAAGCTAACAAACAGCAGAATACATCCCAAAGCAATAAAGCACCTCAGCCACCTAAAACCCAAGCAGAAAAAGACAAAATTACCCGTGCTTATGGAATTTTAGGATTACAGCCAGGTGTATCATTGAGTGAAGTGAAACAAGCTTACAAAACTTTAGTAAAAAAATGGCATCCAGATTTATTTGTGCATCAGCCACAGTTACAAAAACAAGCTCAAGAAAAAATGCGCCTAATTAACGAAGCTTATACAATATTATCTAATCAAACTCATTGATGTTGACTACTGTAGATGATGAACTTGCACCACCAGAAGCGGGATTCGGTTTTCATTAATAGTTTGACACTGCTACAGGTTTCTACCAAACTTTCATATCTAAAACAAATCCTGGTAACACTGATTCACCGCTAACCCTGTCAGGATTATCTAAACATTCCTCTGGTTCGCCAGGACGATAAATATATACTTGGCGATGCTGTCGGTCAATTAACCAGCTTAACTTTACTCCTGGTTCCCTCATGTATTCTGCCATTTTTTCCTTTATGGGTTGCAGGTTCTCGTTGAGGGATCTGAATTCAACTACAAAATCGGGAAATAGATGAACAAATCGTTCTTTTTGTTTTGATGACAAAGTATTCCACCTTTCTAATTTCATCCAAGAAGCATGGGGTAATCTATTTGCACCTGTTGATAGCTTAAATCTTGTGCTGGAGTCGAAAGTAATACCCGTACCATCTTGTTCTGACCACGCATAAAGTTGACTAAATATGTGTTCGTCACGATTCCCTGTTTTTCCGTTTGTAAGCGACATAATTGATATGTTTCCCCATTGATCTCGCTCAATGCGTAAATCACGATTTACCTGACAAAACTCAAAGAATTGTTCATCTGTCATTTGCATTGATGGCGGAATTTGTAACACCAAGGGGAATGAGAGCATAATGCTTACCAGACTAACTTTTATTTATATTTTCACGTAAAAATATAAAGGCGCAAAGTTTTATCTTCGCGCCTTGACAGCAGATATTTACATGAAATAATCTTCAGACTTACTTGTTAGGCTGAGGTGTCAAGCGCAGATAGGGTTTAACTACCTCGTAACCTTTGGGGAATTTCTCCTTCAACACTTCAGGATCTTTCAAGGAGGGGACAATTACAACCTTATCCCCATCTTTCCAGTCAGCTGGTGTAGCCACGCTGTAATTATCTGTCAGTTGCAGAGAATCAATTACTCGCAACAGTTCATCAAAATTGCGTCCTGTGCTGGGAGGGTATGTGAAACTCAGACGTAGCTTTTTGTTGGGGTCAATAACGAAAACCGATCGCACTGTCACAGCTGCATTAGCATTGGGATGGATCATATCGTAAAGGTCAGAAACCTTACGATCTGCATCTGCCAAAATTGGGTAGTTGAGAGTAGTGTTTTGGGTTTCTTCGATATCGCCCACCCATCCATTATGGGATTCTACATCATCGACGCTGAGGGCGATCGCTTTAACGTTGCGCTTGTCAAATTCTGGTTTTAGCTTGGCAACCGTGCCTAGTTCAGTGGTGCAAACAGGTGTATAGTCAGCAGGGTGAGAAAACAGCACTACCCAGCTGTCACCTGCCCATTCGTAAAAATCTATGTCGCCATGTGTAGAGGCTTGCGTAAAGTTGGGTACTGTATCACCTAGACGGAGAGTCATGAGAGCTTCCCTGTAGTTAGAAGGCATTAAGTATTCTACTACGTAAGCGTGACAAAATACCCCGGTTTCCCCATCGGTTTAAGAGATTTGTAAAGAAATGTTATTTTACGTAATTTCCCGTAAAGAAGCTCAATACATTAAGGCGATGGCCTGATTTGCTGGTATGCTTCGATAGTTTGGTGAGCGATCGCATCCCAACTGTAATTTTGTAATGCATATTGTTGGGCGTTGATTCCCCGGCGTTGACGTTCTTGGGGATTTTCCAAAGCTGCTTGCAATAAATTTACCAGTACTTGTACATCCAGTCTACCTACCCACCCAGACTGACTTTCGCGTATTTGGTGACAAATATGCACTTGGTCGGAAATTACTACAGGTATTCCTGCTACCATCGCCTCAGCCACAGCAATGCCAAAATTTTCATAGTAGGAAGGCAAGACGAAGACATCAGCGGCTTGTAGTAAACTAGCTTTTAGCTCACCTGTGACAAAGCCTGTAATTGTAGAGTGCGATCGCAGTGGTGAATTTTGGATTTGAGCAATGATATTTTGTTCATAATCTGGATCTTGGGGATTTGTCCCAGCCAAGACAAAGTGAAAATTGCACCCAATAGCTAATAACTTTTCTAAAGCTGGAATTAACAAATTTAACCCTTTTTTCGGATCAATCCGTGACATGAATAATATCACAGGTACATCACAAGGAATACCCAACTGATTGCGTACCAAATTTTCCTGTCGCTGGTTGCTGAATTGAGGCGGAACCACACCCAAGGGAATCACTAAATCTTGGGTATTCACCCCAAATCTTGATGATATTTTTGCTTCTTGATCGCTAGTAAAATGAATTGCAGCCGCCCCAGCTAAATTTTGCCGTTCAATAATTGCTGCATACAGATGTTTTAATAATTTTTTCTTACGTAAATCAGCCGGATCAAGAGTTCCTAAAGGTCGCAAAATATAAGGTAACTTTTGCTGGCGACAGATAGTTGCTGCAACACTACTCACAGGCGAAAACAAAGCATGAATATGCGCTAAATCAAACTCACAAGCGTGACGTTTTAACCAATTGACTAAATCTAGGGAAAACTTATAGCGACGAAATGGCGCACAACGGAAATATAAAATTTCATAACCATCTTGTTTTACAGGTTCATTTAAAGGAACATTCAGAGGTTTTTGTCCATTATCGCCATTACTATTAGTTGTGATGACTGTAACCTCTACTCCCTCTTTTACCAAGGCGGGAGCCAGCCCTAAAACCATTTGACTAGGCCCGCCATAAATTAGAGAAATTGAAGGGACAATGTGTAGGATTTTCATAAATTTGTCCTTTCTTATTGAGAAGAATATTAATTAGAAAACATAACCGTATCTGATAAAATATGTGCGATACTTTGCGTAACCCTCCGCGCCACTCTGCGTTTAAAACCTAAAATTTTTCAACACCTAATGACTATTAACAATTTCCTGATAAAAATCCAATTGCTGCTGTGCTAAAGCTTTATTTGTATATTGATTCATCACTTTTTGATAACCCATCACACCGATTTGGTTAGCAAGTTCTGGGTTATCAATTAATTGAGTTAAGCAATTAGCTAAAGCCTGAGCATCACCTTCAGGAAAGACTAAACCAGCATCACCAATCACATGGGGAATTTCACCAGAGTTAGAACCAATTACAGGGACTTTACAAGCCATCGCCTCAATGAGTACATGACCAAATTGTTCTTTCCAGCCAATAGCAGTCAAAGTTTTAAATTTGTATGTCGTTTCTGAAGGTAGTACTAAAGTATCCATCAAATTAATATACTGAGGTACTGCATTATGAGGAACACTTTCAATGATAATTACCCGGTCTTGAATGTAGTTTTCCGCTGTTATTTTCAGTAATTCTGTATATAACTCTCCCCGTCCAAGCAGCAGTAACTTCCAAGGTTTATCTTTTATGCTTATTAATGCTTTTAAAAGGGTTAGCAAACCTTTCTCTTGCACAAATCTGCCAACAAAACCCACAACAAAATCACTTGATAAAATTCCTAATTTAGCGCCTAACTCCGGTTGAGGTTGGTGAGTAAACAATTGTTCATCTACACCCAACTGTGGCATAACTTTAATCGGTCTTTTATATCCTTTATCTTGGAAAATTTTTGCCCCATCCTGATTACCACAAATAATTCCGTGGCTATGGCTAAGATTATATTTTTCTAATAATTCAACTGGTAACTTTAGATTATATGGTAAGTTCCACCATGTAAAAAATACATTTTTGGCGTTCAAACCCAAGAGTACATTTAACGCAATTATCTGAGTATAAGCCAGTCCCCTAGAACCTTGTTCTACCTGAATTACATGGGGACGAAACTGCTGTAATAAAGATACTAAATCAACACCAAACGTGAGCAATCCTTGCTGATTTTGACTAAAGTTAGAAACAGGGACGATTTTAAATGCGCCTTCATCGCGGTATTCTGTTTCAATAACTTTGTTTTGTACACCGCCCGGTCGCCAGGTTTTAGGAACAACAACCGTTACTTCAATTCCTGGTTCTAGTTGAGATAAAGTGCGTAACTTCTGGCAATTTAAGTCTACAATATAAGTATGGCTAGCAACTAAAATTTTCATAGATAATTTGCATAATTTAAGTAATAGGGAGAAATCGTAATATGGGCATTGCCCACCCTACAAAACTAGATTTATAAGGGTAAAAAATAACTAAAATTCTTGATCAAGACGACTATAAATTTGCCCATCATTCCATAATGATTGAATGATAGTACCTACAGCTTTGAGAAAACCCAAAATATAGAAAAAGCAACGAGTTAAGATTTTGATGGGAGAAGCGCTTTTATGACAAGGAGGTCGTCCCAGGACGTGACAATCAAATAAACGGGCGTAGAGGCGTAAAGCTTGAGTAACGGTAAGGTTTTTCAGTCCCAGTAAGAAATGATTGTGGTAAAAGGTGAGTTGATATTTGAGCGATCGCATACTAATATCATGACAACCTCCTGTTTCTTCACCCAAATGCACTAAATCAGCCTCTGGGTCGTACCAAATCTTATATCCTGTCTGTCGCACGCGCAAACAAAAGTCCGATTCTTCGCGCACAGCACTACCGCGAAACCGTTCATCAAATCTCAGTCCATATTTAGTAAAAATTTCCCGGCGAAAAGACATATTACACCCCCTAGCAGTGAGTACTTGCTGGGGTTTGATTGTGTGGACTAAATCTATGTGATACCAAGCAATTCCTGGGTCCATTGCTTGGGGAGGAAGATATTCAATTTGCAATTCTCCCCCAGAATCACCTAATTTCATTCTGTCAAATACTCGTCCAGCAACAGCCCCGACTTCTGGATTTTGCAAATAGTTTTTTGCATGGGCTGATAAAAAGCCAGATGTTAACTGTACATCATCATCAATAAATAAAATTATTTCACCCTTTGCCCGTCGTACACCATAATTACGTGCGCCTGGTAAACTCGCCCAATCTAAGCGGAACCATTTAATTTTATCGGCTTTTACTAATTCTTCTAGGTAAGCTTGAATTTCTGGTAGATGCTTTGGAGTTTGGTCTACTACTATAACTTCAAAATTTGGATAATCCTGTTTCATAATATCTATCAGACTATCTTTTAGGGCTTCCTCTCGAGAATAAGTAGGGATAATTACAGAAATTAAAGGTAGATTAATCATAGTTTTTATATGCAAAATAAATGTTGTATTTTTTTATTAAAAATTCTCATTTTAATTAAAATTTATATGCTGATATATTCAGAAATGTATCTCACAAGTAGTAATTTTTTATTAAAAAATATGCTAATTTAACAAATAAAATACTATAAATTATTAAAATAATACTCACTATTAATAAACAGGCTTGAGATAATTTTTGGAATTACTGCCAACATTAAACCTGTCTCACGCAAAGACGAGGCAGCGCGCCCTTGGTGGTTCCCCCCGTTGTAGCGACTGCCGTTGCAAAGACGCAAAGAAGAAGGTAAGAATAAGGACTTTTGCAAGAAGTCTAATATAACAGTCGTATTTGATTTCCTTCAGATACCCGAATTCTTTAAGAAATTGAGTATTTAGTTGACTCTATTAATCTAAAAAGACAATCTTGTCACCTGAATCTAGCCTAAACTACAGCTAGGAATTTGCCCTCAGGGAGTTTACGGTAGTATCCTAAATGGATATTTTATCGCTGGGAACTTGTCAGTTAAAGGATGTTTGAAAAGTCGTCTTATCGCTATCAAAAGTTTTATATCCCTCTAAATCTCCCTTAAAAAGGGAGACTTTGATTCCGCTTCCCCCCTTAAAAAGCAGGGCCGTTTCATTCGTAATGGTATGTATTTTGTCAATATGATTGGTGATAAATATCAGGGCAAAAGTCATAAATTGGTGACCATTTTAATGCCTAAGATTGAATGCCAAGCTTATTTTTTATCTCCTGAACCCTTGCATTTGCAAGCCTTTTAGGGAATGAAACAGCCCTACCCTTAAAAAGGGGGGTTAGGGGGGATCTTAAAGTGGAAAGGTACAGCAAAAAACTTTTCAAACACGCTCTAAGCTCGACTTTATCCATTTTTACGCAACCCACCCCGATGCTGAAAGCATTGCGGGACGGTAGTTTTAGTTTTTGGACTTGAGCTTGAATCAGTGACATGGAAAAAGTATTTGCCAAAAAGCCAGGATTTTTGCCGGATATGGAGAACCAAGTTCTTAATTTTGGATAAAGTCGAGCTTAGAGGAGAGGTTTTTTATTGGTTTTCTGCGTCGCTTCACTATTTGCTTGTTCTTGTTTATCTATGAATGGTAATTTAAAAAGAACTCCTGCATAAAACCAGTAATAAACAGCAACTGGATCGACATCGAGAGGATAATAGTAGGTGTTATAGCTAATAAACAATATAAATACCCACAAAGATGCTCCATAAGTGCGGAAATTACGGTTTTTTATTGAGCGATAGGTTTTAAAGCCAGTTCTTGTGAGGGTAGTCACAAAAAATAAGAAGCCAATTAATCCACTAATTCCTACTTCATAAAGTATTTTGGGAAAGTATGTTTCTATCAGTTTAGTTTCACCCATTGAACGAGCAGAATTAGTGGCTCTTCCTAAGCCACTTCCTATAGGAGCATCTACATTTTTCCAGGTGTCTTCAAATTGCTGAAAGATAAACTCTTGGGGTGGTGAAGTTTCCCAGCGACCTGTAAAACTATCGATTCTTTCTTGCACTACAGTAGGGTTAGTTACCATAGCAATACCCAAAATTACAGCCAATCCGATACCGATGGGAATAAACCGTTTGAGGTTGGCAATTTGACCAGTAAGAAATAATAAAACTACGAAGCAGGTTGGTACTAAAGCTAGAGCAATTCTTTGCCCAGAAATCACAGCATTAATAAACACTGTTGCTAAGGAAGCTAAACTTATAAATCGCCAAATTATCGAAGGGTCGGAGAAGCCAGTAGCAAAGTTAAAAAAGGTGCTAGAAATTAAAAACCATGCCCATTGCCAAGGAGCAACAAAAGTTCCTGGAAGGCGAATAACTCCTTCTTCTGGACTATATAATAATGAGCCGCCAAAATAACATCTAGCCTCTAATGTGGCTCTAAATAAGGCATCTCCTACATAACCTCTAGTACCTTGACATATACCAGTGAGTAATAATAAATATTGAATAAATCCCAGGACGCAACAAATAAGTGTTAAGACAACTTGTAGCCGTGATAAAAATAGAAAATCTTTTTGATTGCGAATTAAATAATAAGCACAGGTAATTAGAGGTACATAGCCTAAAAATACTTTTAATCCCAAAATACCCAAACCTATAGGAAATTCACTTGGTGCTTTTTCTAGCAATCCTACTTGAGGTGGGTTAAACTGCTGTCCGCCATTGATAAATATTAGTGTTAGTAAACACAAGCCTAATAAAATTAATAGTGGGGTTTTAATGGCTTGGGGAATAATGAAAGGTAACCCCTGCTTCTTACAACTTTGCCAAACTCCAATTAAGGCGGGAATATAGAAAGCATCTTTAGCTAATTGCAGTATGGGACTATTACCAATGTAGTAAGTGATTGTACCCCCAAAAGGGACGTAAATAATAAAGGCAAAAAGGGCTTGGCGGGGATATTTATAAGAAAAAGAAAGGATGATAATTGCTAAAACACCGGGAACTGCTGCTTTAATTCCACCTGCAAAAAACAGCAGTATGCCTAAGAATAAACCGCCACCAACGGCGGTAGTTAATAAACTGATAAATTCTTTTTTTGCTAGATTAGCCTTGCGCTTTTGGGCTAACTGTTCTTTGAGGCTAAGGGTAGATTTTTCTGTTTGCGATGCCTGCGGCGGGCTACGCCTACGCTTTTTTGATTTTTGAGATTTTTGATTGGATTTCGCCATGTGTTTCAGTACTGAAGTGCTGAGTTCTGAGTAAGTATAACTCAGCACTTCAGCACTGGTTATCCTAAGTGTTGCTGGACTTGTGAAACCAGTTCATTTGTCCAGTGGTGTGCCAGTTCTGCATTGGCCGCTTCCACCATAACCCTGATAACTGGTTCTGTGCCAGAAACACGGACTAAAATTCTACCAGCATCACCCATTGCTGTTTCCGCCTGGGCGATCGCTTTTTGTAGTGGTTCGCAATCTTTCCAGGCCATGCGGCGATCGCGATCTAGTACGCGCACGTTCTGCAATAGTTGGGGGTAGGTCTGAAAGCTTTGGTCTACCATTTCATGCAGTTCAACACCAGCTTCTTTAATCAAAGCTGCTATATGTAAGGCCGTTAACAAGCCATCTCCGGTCATACCATAATGACGGCAAAGAATATGACCAGATTGTTCGCCTCCTAGCATTCCCCCATGTCGCAACATTTCGGCTTGCACATATTGATCCCCAACGGCGGTGCGAATCAATTTTCCACCTAATTTTTCCCAAGCCCTTTCAAAGCCTAAGTTAGCCATGACGGTGGAAACTATCAAATTATCTGGTAATTGTTGCTGTTGCTTGAGGTGGCGTCCCCACAGGTAGAGAATGTAATCACCGTTAACTTGTCTACCTGTACTATCTACAGCTAAAACCCGATCGGCATCGCCATCAAAAGCAAAGCCAACATTAGCTTTGTGTTCTTTGACAGCAGCTTGGAGAATTTCTAAATGGGTAGAACCACAATTAACATTAATGCGATCGCCATCTGCTTCGTTATGCAAGCAAATAACCTCTGCCCCCATTTCCCTAAATACTGCTGGGGCTAGCCCAACTGCTGCGCCCCATGCTAAATCTAAAACAATCTTCATCCCTTGGAGATTAACTGCACCTTGTAAAGGTTGTTTTAAAGCATCACCATAATCTGCAACTAATTCTGTTCGTAAATAATGTCGCCCGCAATTATTTACCACACTAGCAACGGCTGGTTTCTTGCCTCGCAGCCCAGCTTCAATTTCTGCTTGCAATGCTAGTGATAACTTCCCACCATCCCCATCAAAAATTTTAATGCCGTTGTCCTCTGGTGGGTTATGGCTGGCAGAAATCATAACTCCGCCTATGGCATCACTGACGCTTGTCAGATAAGCAACGCAGGGAGTAGGGCATAAACCTAAATACCATACCTCTATTCCCGCTGCTGTTAACCCGGCACTCAAAGCCATCGCCAGCATATCGCTGGTGTTTCTGGAGTCTTGTCCGAGAATCACTGGCCCTGAGTTATTGGCATGAGTACGCAAAACAATCCCAGCCCAAAAACCTATTTGCAATGCTAAAGGCGCATTCAGCAATTCTCCTACTCGCCCGCGAATCCCATCTGTACCAAATAAGGGATTGTTTGGCAGCGTTATTAAGTTAGGGGAATAATTGCTGGCGATATTGCTGACTACAGCAGAACTTCCATTCAGGCCGCCTTGAGTTCGAGTTATTGATGAAACCATATATTAAAACACTCCACACAGTCACACTGCAAAATAGCACTTTACACTTTGTTCAACAATTCTGACTTATTACTGTTTGATTTGGATAAGTAACTATATATAGATAAATCACTAGTATCCCATTTATCAGTGCTAATACTTAGATTTTGCCCCTTCACTTTTGATGGCAATTTTTGTAGATTTGCCTCTAGTACTCTGTCAAGATAAAAATTATGGACTGTAGTGCGGGCCGAAAAGGCCGCGTGAGCGAGACGCTCACACTACCAAAAATCCCTCAAAACAAAATTGACAGACTAATAGGCTCCTCTACCATTATGGGAAATGGTGCCAAATCATAGCATATTTACTGAATAATTGTTTGCGCGATCGCGATTCTTCGCTTCTAGTTCATCGATGCTAATAAACTTACTTATAGATTGTTCTTTTTAGAGAATATCTCTAATTCTCAGAATACTGTTTATCAGCAAAAATACTTATGAATTTTCTTATTTTATCGTAAAGATTCCTTAAAATATCTGGTTTCTGCAAATTGATAAATAATCTTTGCAAGCATGACTAGGACTTTTGACGGTTTTTCCTAGTTAATGATGACTCTACAAAGCAGCGGCAGACAACTAAGCTGTAGAAAACATCACATCCGCTGATTTTTCGCAAAATCAGCAGTTATTGGGGTAAATCCGCAAATTAGCTCATGACGACTGCGAATCATCTTCTAAAACTACAGGTTCTTACGCTTTACTGTGCAAAAAAAGTTCAAACTCCGGTTGCTTAAAAATTTTTAATATAAATTCTCATCAAATCGTTCTAATGTAACGTTTTAATGGCCTAATTTAGCCATTAGTAAATCGAAACTCTGGTAGTTGACCTTTTAAAGTTGAGAATTTTAGCATGAGTAGCAATTTAGCAAGCAAATTGCGTGTAGGCACTAAAAAAGCCCATACGATGGCAGAAAATGTCGGTTTTGTCAAGTGCTTTTTAAAAGGGGTTGTGGAGAAAAGCTCATACCGCAAGCTAGTTGGTAATTTCTATTTCATCTACTCAGCTATGGAAGAGGAGATGGAAAAGCACCAGAACCATCCAATTGTTAGTAAAATTAATTTTCCTCAACTCAACCGCAAGCAAACCTTAGAGGAAGACCTGAGTTACTACTATGGTTTTAACTGGCGGGAGCAAGTCAAACTATCTCCAGCTGGGGAAGCTTACGTCCAACGTATCCGGGAAATCTCAGCCACAGAACCGGAATTATTAATTGCCCATTCTTACACCCGTTACCTTGGTGATTTATCTGGTGGACAAATCCTTAAAGGTATTGCCCAAACAGCAATGAACCTCACTGATGGTGGTACTGCCTTTTATGAATTTGCAGAGATTACCGACGAGAAGGAATTTAAAGCTAAGTATCGTCAAGCTTTGGATGAATTGCCGATTGATGAAGCTACAGCCGATCGCATCGTGGATGAAGCCAACGCCGCTTTTGGTATGAACATGAAGATGTTCCAAGAATTGGAAGGTAATTTAATCAAAGCCATCGGTATCATGCTTTACAACACCTTAACCAGAAAGCGCACCCGTGGCAGCACCGAACTCGCTACCGCTGAATAATTCGTTGTAAAATCAATTTTTTTAAAATCTAGGGGCAATTTCCCTGGGGTCACCTGAGTAGATGAGGCTTAGGCGATCGCAAGGAAGTTGCCCCTCAGGCTATTAGACTGGGAATATTAGATTGTGAATTTGGAATGGGATATTGTTTTCAGCGGGATTCGGGACTAATAAGTCATGATTTTAGCTTTTTCAGTTTAATTTGTTGGATTAATGCTTTTATAGCGGATAAAAAAGTTTTAAAATTATTAGGTAATTCTGGGTAAGCACTTGACCAGGGCGATTGTTGAAGATATAACCAATAAATTTTCTTTTCAGCAGCAATACACCAGCTATGCCAAGGTTTTAATGAGCCAACAAAATGTACGATAATTGATTCCTCATTAATCGCTGATTCTCCCGCATATAAGTTAACTAATGAATTCCACTTGTTGTCTAAATTTAAAAATTGACCATCAATGACTTTGTTTAAAGCATCTTGATCTAATAACAGGACTAAGTCAGGTTGATTACGGATTAAATCAAGACATTTACTGCCCACATCTATTTTGCGCCATGCATCTAAATTAATTAGCATGACACCAGCGTTAAAATAATAGTCACTCTGAAGTTGAAGCCTTTTTTTTGTAGCTACAGCTTTTGCTAAACCGCTATAAGCTGCAATTATATAATTGGATAGATCGTAATTATATAGCTCCAGAAGTGAACCGTTAACGATTAAATCTGAATCAAGATAAAGAACTTTACTAAGATGGCTGGGCAGGAGATCGGCTGCTAGTAATCTATAATATGAAGCAGATGATATGTGGTAAGATAATTTTAAATTTTTTACAGATGCATCATCTATTTGATAAATTAAAAAATTCACATCACACTTGGCTTTAAGTTGTTCAAGTTTATGATGCAAATTACTGTTGATTTTATTAGTTATTATATGAACTTGTTTGACATGTTCAAGATTATTCAATATTAGAGAGGTGACAGCCACACCAAAGTGTTGTTCATATTGTTCATCAAAACAAAACAGAATTTCCATGTGATTCCTAAATTTTTATATGGAAATGGTTTCAATAGGGAATTAAATTCACAAACAGCATTAAGAGTTTGAGAATTAGTGCAGAATTTCAGCTTAAAATAACTAAGTCGAACTTTTGATTCAGTTTAACCTCAGTATTTAAGTTTGTAATCAGCAAAATTCACTATACTGAGTAAATTAGGCAAAAATATGGCTACAAAAATTCCTGTCACAGTGATCACAGGCTTCTTAGGTAGTGGTAAAACCAGCCTAATTCGCCACCTGCTACAAAACAACCAAGGACGAAGGATTGCGGTTTTAGTTAATGAATTTGGCGAACTCGGTATTGATGGCGAATTGTTGAAATCCTGTCAAATTTGTCCCGAAGATAGTCAGGATGGAAGTAATATCTTTGAGTTAACTAATGGCTGCTTGTGCTGCACCGTGCAAGAAGAGTTTTATCCGACGATGCAACAGTTACTCAAGCGACGCGATCGCATTGACTGCATTGTGATTGAAACTTCTGGGTTAGCTTTACCAAAACCCCTAATTAAGGCTTTCCGATGGGAAGAAATTCGCACTGGTGCAACAGTGGATGCGGTAATTACTGTCGTGGATTGTGCGGCGGTAGCAGCGGGGACATTTGCCAGTAATCCAGAAGCAGTGGCAGCCCAACGGCAAGCAGATGATAGTCTAGAACATGAAACTCCATTGCAAGAACTGTTTGAAGACCAATTAGCTTGTGCAGATTTGGTAGTTTTAAATAAAACTGATTTGGTGGATGGTGAGACTAAATCACAAGTTGAGGAATTAGTCAAACAAGAATTGCCGAGGGTGGTGAAGATTGTGGAGAGCGATCGCGGTCAACTCGATCCATCTATATTACTCGGTTTGCAAGCGGCTGTGGAAGACAATTTAGATAGCCGTCCTAGTCATCATGATACGGAAGAAGACCACGACCACGATGACGAAATTACTTCAACTCACGTAATTTTAGACCGTGCCTTTGACCCGGAAAAACTACAACAACAGCTGCAACAAATAGCAAATCAACAAGAGATTTATCGCATTAAAGGTTTTGTAGTTGTACCGAATAAACCGATGCGTTTAGTTATGCAAGGTGTCGGCACTAGATTTGATAAGTTTTACGATCGCCCTTGGCAACCAGAAGAAGCTAGGCAAACTCGTTTAGTATTCATCGGTCGCGATTTAAAATCTGCGGAGATAGAATCGCAACTTGTAGCTTTATAAGTTAGTTAGCTAGCGGATATCAAATTTGATTTGAGCATAGATTTTGGATTTTAGATGAAAATTTCTTCAATCCAAAATCCAAAATTTCAAATCTAATACCGATTCAAATAATGTTTGCGACACATCAATATATTCTAGAGGGCACAGCAGTGCTGTGCCCCTACCATCTGTCACATTCTTTTTTCAAATTGGTATAAAATTTGGTGATTACTCTGAACGTAGGGCTTTGACTGGATCGATCTGGCTAGCCCGCACGGCGGGAGGTAAACTAGCTCCTACCCCCACCAGTAAAGCTGAACCCAATGCCAACACTGCAATCCTGTTATTAAACTCGTAGGGCAATTTAAAGGTATCAGCGACTATAACCGTCAATCCGTGTACTGCTCCCAAGCCTGCTGTTCCTCCAATTAGACTTAAAAGCATAGCCTCGAGAATAAATTGCAGCATAATTTCCTGTTGGGTTGCTCCTAATGCCCGTCTCAAACCGATTTCAGCGGTTCTTTCGGTTACAGAGGCAATCATAATGTTTGCAATCCCGACACCGCCAACTAATAGTGCGATCGCGCCTACTGCCATTAAACCTTGAGAAGCCATCTCCAGGGTTTTCTGCTGCTGGATGATGTCTGATACATTATTCCAAAACTTAAATTTTTGACCTGGGAATCTTTGTAGCAGCAGATCCTCAGCTTGGTGGCTCAAATCTTCTACATTTTCCAGTTTGTCAGGGCGCATTTGGATGCTGCCAATATCGCGGCTACCAGTTAGAGCATTATAAACAGGCATCGGTACATACAATTGACCCGTTGGCGGGGCATTTTCATCTAGACTAGTCGCTACCACCCCGACGATGATATAGGGTCTACGCCCAGCATAAATCATCTGACCTAAAGGATTCTGCTTCTGAAAAAGTTGTTCTGCTAGCAATTGATCGACAACTACCACTGGTCGGTAACTGGCAAAATCTTCAGGCGTAAAGAACCTTCCTGATAGTAAGGCTTTCCCAGAAGTCAGCAGAAAATCTTGAGATACAGGTGACATAGGAGGACTAAATTCCTTGTCCTGAAATACAGTTGGTGTAGGGCCAGCCCAATTAAAAGCACTGATTGCCCGTAAACCCACTAACCGTTGGCGCAAGTATTCCATATCTTCCAACTTAAGTTGACTACTGCGACCACCAGAATCCCAGTCTGGGTATACCGAGACTTGAGGTGCGCCTCGTTTTTCCAGTTGTTGGGCGATCAAAGTGCGGCTGATAGTGCCAACCTGAAGTGTGGCACTGACAGCCGCCACACCCATAAATATCCCTAGAGTAGTCAAGGCAGAACGTAAAGGATTCCTACCTAAGGAGTGAAAAGTAATAGTCAGTAAGTCAAAAGCTGAAAGAGCCATTTGATAACAATTCAAAATTTAAAATTCAAAATTCAAAATTCAAAATTACAGCAGTTTTCATGTATTTAGACTACAAGCTGGTATCTGTATTTCTTTGTACCTTTGCGCCTTTGCGCCTTTGCGTGAAATAAAAAAATGTGGTTCATTTACCTGAAAATCGCTGTAAGAAAAGAAAGCTAGATAATATAAGGCTTAGGACGTGTATATCTGTTACATTATTTTTGCAAATTGGTATTACTTGTCAGTAATTTTAACTGGCATTCCCGGCTTTAATTGCGATTCTACAGGTGGCAGGATAATTTGTTCGCCAGCACGCAAACCAGAGGTGACTTCTACGTTCAATAATCCCTCCAATCCTAAATTAATAGTTCTTTTCTGAGCTTGATTTTTAGTATCCCGAATCCACACAAAAGGCTGTGCTTCAGAGCGCTGAATAGCTTCTGTGTTTAAAACTACTACATTCTGCCTTTGTTGCAAAATAATCTCAACGTTTACTCGGCTACCAGGGAGCAGTGTCCGAGTCGGGGTATCAAGCCGAACCGTTGCGGGTACTGTTGGTTGATCTGATGGATTTTGACCGCCGCCCTCCTGTTTTTGAGCGTCAGCTGTGAGTGCTTGAGGATACAGGCTTTGTACGCGTCCAGTGAATGTCTGAGGATTAGGGCCGATGGCTGTAACGTGGGCAAATTGGCTGACTCGGACTTGAGCAGCGTTGAGAGTAGAAAGCTGGAGTTTCACCAATATTTTTCTGGGGTCGCCCAAGGTAAGCAGGTTGGTACGCACCTCTACTCCATCACCATCTTGCACATTGACACCTAAAACTACGCCATTCATTGGTGCAGTGACGATATTATCTTGGAGTTGCTGCTGAATCAGTTGGCTCTGCAATCGCAGGCTTTGAATTTTGAGCGCGGATGTACGTGTCTCTGACTGCGCATCTCGCAGCGCAGCTTTAGCTACGCGCACTGCATCTTCCTGAGATTGAGCTTGTTCTAGTGCAATTGCTCCCTGTTTGACTAAGGGATTCAGCCTCTGAAGTTGGTGTTCTTCGGCGCTTAAACGCTCTTGGGCTTCGATAATTTTATCGCGATTGCGTGCTAAATTGAGTTCTTCTTGCTGAATTTGCAACTGTTGATCGGCAAGGGCAATTTTTCTCTCAGGATAGCGCAGGGTGAGTAAAACTTGACCAGGTTTAACCCTGTAACCAGGTTTTACCATTACCCGTTCCACTGCACCCTCTTTTGGTGACTTCAAAATCCGCTGTTCCCGCAGTTCAACAGTACCACTTTCATTGATTGTGGTTTCAACATTACCCCGCTCGACGGTGAGTAAGCGCACTGCTATTGGCTCAGGAGGTTGATTGATAACTAAAAAGTATGTCAGCCAACCGCCAACACCGACTGAAGTCAAAACTCCTGACCAGGCTAGCCATCGACCTGCAATTTTGAATCTATTTTTTTCATCTTTCCAGATCATGAGACTTGTCCTAGTGTGGGTTTGCAGTTGGCTACAAGTGAGGACGAGTGAACTACCTACAGCGACTCGAAGAGCGCTGTAGGCTTCTGGTACATTTTAATGTTTCCAGAACTTCCTTCGAGGTACTATTAGTAGTAGATTCAGTTACTACAAGATTCCCTTTACGGCGTTTTATCGTGGGGAACAGTCCCAGCCCCACGCGCTTAATGTTGATAGCGGCGTTAACGTCACGGTCAACTTTTAGCGATTCAAATTCATCCCAATACTCACGGATATCGCGATCAGTAAAAATGAACTCGTCACGATACGCAAGTAATTGAGATGTGTATGCAGGTTTTACTGCTATTGTCCTAGCACCAGCTTTTCCAGCTATGTATTCTAGGATTGTAAAAAACTGCCCAAATGCAGCATCATTCCAAGATTTATTCAATCCTGATTTAGCTGATTGACCGTTGGGTAAATATTTACCGTTTTCATCTTGTTTAGCTTTATTCCTTTTTGAGAGAGATATTAACTTAAGGTCTTCATATAAAAAAACTTTCTTATTTGTTCTTATCAAAGCATGAGCAGTTTTGAAAGCATGGTCAATTCTTGCTCTAGCAATACGTTGATGAACTCTAGCTTCTTTTTTAGCTAGTTTACGACGTGATTTACTACCTTTTTTCTTAGCAGATTTACGGTTAGATATACGCGCTAGTCTTTTTTCAGATTTTCTGAAAGACTTAAGAGATGGCAACTTATTGTTATATGAGGTTGCCAAATAATCATCTTCATGAAGTACAGCATCTAGACCCAAAGTATTATCCCAAGTTGGGATAATGTTATCAGGAGAAAAATTTGGTACACTTGGGTCTTCTAAACAAATAGTGATGTACCAGCCATCAGCTTTATTAGTCAAAAGTGCGTTTTTTAGGACAAAACCATCAGGCAATCGACGGTGTAAACGTACCTTTATCCAACCTTTTAACTTTGAAAACGACAAGAATAACCAATCTTTTTCTATGCGCTCTATCGTTATAGCTTGCCCTTCTATCCGCATAGTTCGGTAACGTGCGGCATTTTTAAATCGTGGCTTTCCTGCACGTACCCCATTGCTATCAACGCCAGTTCCCTCAACGCGGGGAACCCGCGCACGGGACTGGCTCCCCTGAATAAAACGAGAAAAAGCCAAATCCACCCGCTTAGAAACATCTTGTAACGTCTGTGATGGAACACGAGTAAAATCCAACAATTCACCAGAAGAAACAACTTTTATTAAATCTTCTTTGAGAATAGGTAACTGTTTCTTTTGAGAATAGAAGTTAGGATGATCTCGTAATTCAGGCAACGAACAAATCAATCGACAGGCATTAATGCTATTGCGATTGTTTTCCCACCAATTAAACCTATCTCCTAGTTGCTTGTTGTACCAGTACTTACATACTCGCAACCAGTAATTAAGCTCTAGCTTTTGATTGGTATTTGGGTAAATACGATATTGATAGTTAAGCAACAAGGAAACTCACCTCCTGAATTTTTAATCTTTTTGATTTAGCTAACACTCTCGTAAGTCGAAGGCGACGAGGCGGCTATTTTTCAATACACAGCGGAAATTATCGCGCAGGTAGCGATGCAAGCGATCGTAATGATATAGCCACCAAAAGGCCGGCCATCCAAAAACGATGAAGCTAGCGCCCCTTGAGAGCGATCGCTCTATTTCTGAGATTGCAGTTTCATCATCTGTTGGTGGGCCCCAATACTGGCCATCTCGTTCAATGAAAGGAATAGCATGGCGATCGCCTACAAACTCACCTCCCCACTGATTTTGGTCAACCAAAATAAAACTTTCTCCTGGGGGAATCAATGCAGCCACGTCTTGTGCTGCTAATTCTAATCGTTCCGTCCAAGACCAATATAGATGTGGTACTAAGTGGTGTATGGACTCACTTTTTCTAGCATTCAAAGCTAGCAAGCGTTCTCCTAGTTGCTGACGATAGGTGGGATCGGCAGCACGGTCTGATTGTAGAAGGTAAGCGATCGCATCTATGGACTCGGCCAAGACAGAAAACTTCTGCCAAGGATGCTCTGATATCTGTCCTGGATGAGCGCGAATCAGCGCCAGTTCCTTTTTCAAGAAAACAATATCAAAACGCGCCGCTAGCCGGAAGGACAAATTCGAGTCAATCGTCGTCCAGGAATGTGGACTATCAAACGAGCCGACCTCTGCAATTGCAGCAGCCCGCATCATTGTAGTAGCAGTATAAATAGAGCAACCGCGCCAAGCAATACACAAATCGATGTATTCCAGACCTTTGATTAAACCATCGGGCATATCTCCAGTGTCTTGTTTTTGCGGCAAGATTGTGCCATTCTCATCGATGAACTTAGGCAACGCCAAAGAAAACCCAGCACTGGGATGTTCATCCAAAGCTTGGACAGATTCACGGATGAAGCTCGGGAGAATTAAATCGTCGTCCGGCACTATGGTTAGATATGGACTTTGATTCACTTCAATGATGCGTTGCCAATTTCTGGCGAAACCAATATTTTTTTCGTGCCTGATATAGGTAATTCGCTGGTCTTCCTTCGCCAGCGATCGCACAACCATGTCAGTATCATCATCGGAGGCATTGTCCAAAACTAACAATCGTAAATCTGGATAGTCTTGGGCTAACACACTTTCCATACAACGCTTAAGTAAATCTGCCCGATTGTATGTAGGAATTGCAACAGTAACTTTTTCTTGAGACATTTTTTATACCCATAAACAAAACACAACAATACTTATACAAAAACTCTTTTAAACTCTTATTTCTCCGCGTACTCCGCGTACTCTGCGGTTCGTTTTTTCATCAAACCGTACTATTCACTAGCAAATTTGTCAAAATCAGCACACATCTGTTTGGCAACACGCTCCCATGTCCAATTGGCATGAACTCGCCGTGCTGCTTTTTGTCCAGCCACAGCAGCCTCCTGCGGGTGTTCGTACAGCCACCGCATCAAATAACGCAGGTGTTCGTAATCAGGTTCCGCCCACAAACCGAAGTAGCGAACGCGATTTGATTCGATACCCTGTGCATCTACCAGACGATAATCCAGCGGAAAACTATCTTCAGGATCGAGGTACTCTGAGGGGCCACTCCAGTTTGTCGCAATCAGCGGTAAGCCTGTAGACATTGCTTCCAAACCGCAAAGACCAAATCCCTCTCCCCGAGACGGGAGAATGAATACATCCAGATCCTGCAAAAAGTTTAGTAACGCCTGTTGATTCATAAAGCCAGAAATGAATTTTATCTGCGGATGGTTGACTTCATAAGCCGCAGCTTTTGACGAACTCTTCATCAGCAAACGCACTGATTCTTGAGGAGAAAATTCGTCTTGAAATGCACGCAGTAAAACATCTATTCCTTTTCTCGGACTGAAGTCACCAAAGGTTCCAAAAGTGAAAATTTCTGAGTGACAACGGTTCAGTAAAGGAAACTGTTGTGTATCAACCCCGTGGTGCAAAACCTTAATCGGAACACGGACACCACATTCCAAAAAGCTCTCTACATTCTGCTGACAAGGGACATATTGTAATGTTACAGATTTGTTGATTTCCTCAACAAAATCTTTGGGAACTAAAGTAGATTCCCACATACAATAATTAACAATGCGATCGCATTGCAAAACGCTGGGACGAACAGCATAGTGATAGTAAAAGCCAATTCTACTCCAACTATCCAGCGGGTTAAAAAATTCCTCAAAGCCTATCGGCGCTTGGTTTTTTGTGGGTGCAATTGTAATATCAACACCAAGACTAGCAACAGCTTTCAAGAGTTGTCGCCCCACAGAACCATAGCCTTCATTGGGACGTAGTATCGAGTGCCAAATTAATTCCCTGCGTCCTGGCTGCCAAGTACTGCGAGCAAAATCAGCAATTTCCGCAGCGTTAGGTATCAAATCGTGTTGAGCCGCAGCCCCCGCTTGAGCTAATCGCTGCTGGTGATTCCAATAGACTTTTTCCCATTCTTGCCAGCGATCGCCTGCGGAAACGCAATTTTCATGCCAGTGATGAGATGCGATCGCCACTGGAATATGGCGGAGTAAATGCACCTGACTCATTCGCAACCACAAATCCCAGTCTTCATAGGCTGGTAACGATGAGTCAAAACCTCCTACTTCCAGTGCGGCACTTCTACGGTGCATTACATCAGTAGCAAAAATGTAATTTCCATAACTCAGAAGTGTCCCGTCATATTCAAATGAGTAAACTACTGGGGACGGTGACACCCCTGCTTGCACCCATTCAGAATCACCGTAAACAAGGCTGATATCTGGGTTTGCTTTCAAATACTGCAAAAGTGTACTGAGATGATTCGGTTTCCATTCGTCGTCATCATCACAGTAGGCAACGAATGTACCCCTAGCAGCGTTCAATCCTTCAGCACGCGCCGCACCTACACCATGATGCTGAGTGCGGATCGGGCGTATAGATGCTTGATGATGTATCTCTACAGGTTCATCACTACCATCATCAATAATGATGAGTTCAAAGTCTTTCTCGTCTTGCAGCAAAACAGAGTCTATTGCCCTTTGCAAGCTCGAATGTCTGTTGTAGGTGCAGATAATGACGCTGATGGTAGGGGAAGTAGAGGTAATCATCGGCAATTTTCCTGCTTAAATTAGGCGATCGAGGAGTTGGGTTAGGACTTTACGGGCATCAAAATACTCTTCGGCAATTTCTCTAGCTGCTTGACAGTGGAACTTGTAGCGGCTGTTAATTTCACCGATTCCCGCGAGTGCTTCTTCCAGGGTATTGAAGGGAATAACGCCATATCCTGTCTGATGCAACCAATCAGAAAAGCCTGTTTCTTGAACCAGTACCGGACGACCACTGGCGAGGTAAGCAGCACTCCGTTCGCTAAACCAACCGCTGCGACTAATGACATAACCATGTTTAGCGACGGTGAACTCTGCTTTTGACTGTTGAATGTAGTGCTGATAAGTCCAAGGGTCTAGGGTTGTCTCATGGGGGTCTTGTAGTAACCAGCCTTTACTTGCAAGTAGCGATCGCGGTGCTGTTGGGCTACCTACGGCTAACTCAAAAATAGATTCACTCTTTTGGGGTAAATCTAAGTAAGGCTCAAAAGAATCAGACTTCATGCCATATTTTTGCCCATTGTATTCACGGGCTGGGTAACTGTCCCAGAGCATGACCGTGGTAAACTTTCCTGGTTCGATTCCTGGTGTGGCAGGCCAAGCATTTAAGAAAATAGGATGGCGCGTAGCTTGCCAAGGTAGTCCATCATTGGGGATGGTAGAGCGATTGTTGTCGATATTTTCCCCAAAGCTCAAGAAAGCTGTGTGTTGCTTGGCTAAATTTAAAGCTGCTGGATTAATTAAATGCCGAATCTGGGTAAAAACTGGATCTTTATCGATAAATGCACGTGCGGGAATTTCCATCAACCAAGGACGCAGGGGATTTACGCCAGAGAAGTTCAAAACCACATCGGCAGTAGCACAGATGTCTAAAATATGATTAGCGCAGGAGCCATGCCAAGTGGTTGTGTGAGCATCGTAATATGCCCAGCGATCGCCTAGTCCAACTTTGGCAAAAATCCGCGTTGCAAATTCCAGCCCGTAGGTCGGATCTGTATCCATCACACCTCTTACTGGGTCATAGCAAGAGGGATAGTCATCGCTATCTTCAACGAAGTAGACATCATGTCCCAAGCTGGCAAGACCTAAGAGGTAGTGTAGATCGCTCCAAGCCATGCCACCTATAGGGCCGCGCACGATGTAGCCAAGTACGATAATCCGCAGGCGGTTGACTGGATCGGAATTGTTAAAACGTAGGCTAGTCATGACGACCTCCTGAAGATAGGGCGGCATCAAGCAGTTGGCTGAGTACTAGATTCGAGTCGAAATACTCGTGAGCGATGTTAAGTGCTGCTGTTGTGTGCCATGTATAATTTGCCTCGACTTCATGGATAGCTGCGATCGCTTCTTCCTGTGTTGTAAATGTCAAAATCCCTTTTCCTACTGGCAGGATGCTACTAAAGCCAGTATCTTGAACAACCACAGGACGAGCCGCAGCCAAGTAGCAAGCAGAACGGCAACTAAACCAACCACTGGCCATTGCTACGTATACGTGTTTAGCTGGGGAAAGTTCACCGCGTGAGTTAGCGATAAATTTCTGATAACTTTCTGGTGTCAATGTTGCACTAGGCGCGTCTACTACTTTCCACCCGGCAGTTGCTATTTCCTCTAGGGGAGCTTTTACGCCACCTACCGCCACACTCAGGGGTACATTTGTCTGTTGGGGTAAAGTCAGTAATTTCTCAAACTCAGCGCCTTTGCTGTTATACTCTACGTCTTTGTAGATCAGCTTTCCTTTGAAGGCGTTCCAAGTCATTACTGTCGTCCACGCTCCGTTTTGGGGTGGTGGAACAGAGGCGACACGCTGCCACAAATCCATGACAACTGGCATTCGTGTTGTCTGCCATGTAAAATCTACCTTAGGGATGAGGCAATCTGCGTTATAAATGTTCTCTGCATAAGTAAAGTGTCGGTCATGGGCTGCTACGGAATCGCACCATCGCTCGACGTTCTCTGACCAAGCAAAGCGTTCACTGAGCATCAGTTGGTTGTAGCCGGGATCGGTGTCGAGAAAGATTTTCACGCACCGTGAGGAGAGGCGATCGGGAATTATGCACGCTCCACTGACATTGAGGAATACATCAGATGTCCGTGCTACTTCGGTGAATTCTGCCAGACTCATGCCGAAACTGGTTGAATGTAGGTGCAGGTAATGCCAGCGGTCTTTCAGTTCTGGCGCGTACTGTTCCCAGAATTCTTGAATGTATTGTGCGGAGTAGCTAGGGTCTGAGGTATAAGTTTTATCAATGGGATGATACGGCCAGCTCCAAGTGTCTTCGTGATAGTATACGTCGTGTCCCAATCGCGCCAGCCCGATGGCGTACTGGAGATAATCCCACGCTACTCCACCGACTGGATACAAGCCGACTAGTCCTGTGACGATGATGCGAAGTTTTGAAGACATTGGCAGCTACTTAGTAATGGAAGGAGGCTGGGGGGGCAGGGGGATGAGGGGGACAAAGGGCACAAGGGCAACAAGGAGGACAAGGAGGACAAATGACAAATGACAAATGACCAATGACTATTGACTGTTGACTCAGGATTAAGCAGCTATTAAATTGATCAGTCGTCCATCTTCAATTTCCATCCGCATATCGCAAATGTCTAGGGTACTCAAGCGGTGGGCGATCATAAAGGTGGTGCGTCCACGTACAAGTCGTTCCATCGCTTCCATGATTGCGGTTTCGGTTTTGGTATCAACGGAACTGGTGGGTTCGTCAAGGATTAAGATGGGAGCATCTTTAAGGAAGGCGCGGGCGAGGGAAATTCGCTGACGTTCGCCACCGGAAAGGCACATACCACGTTCGCCAACTTGAGTTTCGTAGCCTTGGGGTAGTTTGGAAATGAACTCATGAGCGTTGGCTGCTTTGGCTGCGGCAATAATTTCGCGATCGCTCGCATCTGGTTTAGCATAGGCTATGTTCTCGGCTATAGTAGTTGAGAACAGTACAGGCTCCTGTAAAACGATCGCAAATTGGTTACGCAAATCGGCGAGTTTGTAGTCTCGTAAGTCAACGCCGTCGAGCAAAATTTGACCACTGCTGGGATCGAAGAACCGCATCAGCAGGTTTACTAAAGTTGTTTTACCTGCACCGGTTCTCCCAGCAATGCCTAAGTGGGTTCCGGCGGGAATTTCAAAGGATATCCCCTGCAAAACTTGGTTGTTATTAAAGGCGAAGGAAACATTGTGGAAGCTGACTGCACCTAAAGCACGAGTAATCGGTTGGGCATTTTTGCTCTCAATTACATCTGGTGCTTGATCGAGAAGTAAGAAAGCTCTCTCCGCACTCGCAAGCGATCGCTGTAGCCCTGTGACTTGATTACCGATTGATTGCAATGGCCCATATAGCTGTGTAATATATGCCTCTACTACCAGCAGTTCACCCAAAGTCAAAATACCTGTTTGAACGTGTCGCACGCCCATAAACAGAATGACAGCATATCCCAGAGCAGTTATTAGGTTAATGAGGGAACTGACAAAATTTTGAATGGCAACGACGCGGATACGTATCCAAATTGCTTTACTAAAGTTGCTGACAAAGCGTTGCCGTTCTCGTTCTTCCCTTCCAAAAGCCTTGACGACTCGAACTGCTCCTAACACCTCCTGAACCACTGACATTGCTGAACTTTCAAACTTTTGATAGTCAAGCCATTGAGTCCGCAAGCTGCTGCTGGAAATCCTTGTCACTAAAAACAAAAAGGGTGAAACTAACAGCGCAATCAAAGCTAATTGCCAGTCAATTAGGGCAGTTACATAGAACATACCCACAAGCCACAAACTGGTAATAAATAACGGTACAATGCCGTCAATCGTTGTCCATTGGATAGCCGGGGCATCGTATTGGATGCGGTATGTGGAGTCGAATGTACCTACGGAATCATGGTAAGAAAGTGAGACACGTTGAGCGTGATGCAACAGGCGGGCCCGGAAGTCCAGAACCATCTTTTCGCTGGTATAGGTTCGCAGTAACGAACTTGCCAGCCCCAGCAGTGGGCGCAGTATGGCAATGAATACTACTAAACTAGCAGCAAATACAAGTACAGCGGTTTTGGAATCTGTCCAAGTCACTGGTAGCAGTGCATTTAAGAAGCTAGGAAGCGGTTGCGAGCCGATAACGTTGTCAACAACAATCTTTAATGGTAAAGGCGTAAGTAAAGCCAGGGGAGTTGACAGCAGG
Source organism: Calothrix sp. NIES-2100 (assembly GCF_002368195.1). Classification (GTDB taxonomy): domain Bacteria; phylum Cyanobacteriota; class Cyanobacteriia; order Cyanobacteriales; family Nostocaceae; genus Aulosira. The sequence continues at coordinate 7,096,612 of NZ_AP018178.1, forward strand.
TCGAGGAGAAAAGTACCGACAATGTGAAACCAGTATGGTCTTACTTGAAGTAACAAGCGTCGATAGATATGCAAATCTATATTGAACTTCGAGGTAGTCATTATGGCTGTAAGATCGGACTTTGGGCGACAGATTTGTTATTAGCGACTTGTATCGGCAGCAGATAGACTCTTTTGGCAATGCTTTCCAACACTTGGTAGAGAACACGTCCGAGTTGGATGTTCTGGTAGAGGATGACACAAGCGTTGAATATACTGAGTGTAACTGTAATTGCTGCTACTTCTGGCATTCCCAGAAGCATTGCCAAAATTGTGAACAGACAATAACCAACCATAGCCATAGTAGCTAACTGTGACATTCTCAGGGCACATCGCACTCTCAGAACTCGTTTGTTACCTCCATGATTTTCAGCACACATTTTCAGCTGCACTTTTGACCAAATCCCCTGAGAAATCTCTAAATCCCAGTCACTCCAGCCTTGATCTATAACAATGAAATATTTGTAGGCTATGAGTAAATCCATGACTTTGTGCAGCAGGGTCTCTTTCTCCATTCCTGTTTCTGTCCAATAGGACAATTCATAGCCGCGATCGCCCCAGGAAATATTGATTTTGGATGCTGGCGAATCAAAGTTGATTAAATCTGCTTGAGTTAATGTTTGAGTCATGTGCTTAAAACTTCTGGTATTTAAATTTACAGTTCATCAAAGTTTATCGGTTGCGCTTTCGTCAGTTCCTTAATCCGCCATTTGTAGCGCTCTACACTACGCACAAGTGGCCCCAGGTAAATCAGTAGCGCCACAAGCAACCTTGCTCTTAATCCCACAAATCGGGAATCAATCCGTGCTTGTATAGCACCTGCGACACACCAGCTAACAGAGATGAGGAACATTACCGCACTCAGCCAGGGGCGATCGCCAGATAAAAGTGCAGACACAAACAAAAGAAAAGCTACTACATTCCATTCCAGTGTTAGGGGGAGGTAAGAAATCAGAGAAGCGGAAGGTTCGTACAGAGTTTGAAACAGACCGCCACCAAACACCCCAGAATAGATAACTGGTTGACCAATACGCACAAATGCGGATAAATCTCCGTAAATTCTTCCCAGCCAAGAAGGCTGTCCCAAAAGGTTAAACCGGAAAGGATGCTTAAAATAAACCAGTGCTTCGGCTTTGCCATAGCCTTTTTGCTGTTTGAGATAGGCCTCTACTGTGTTCCGGCGAAAATGCCAAACAATTGCCGCTGGGCTAAAGCCAATCGTGTAACCTTTATCTTGCAGTCGCCAGCAGATATCGACATCATCACCAGCAGTACGAAATATCGGGTTGAAGCCGTTAATTTCTTGTAGAACCTCCCGACGAAAAGCCATGTTGCAGCCAGCAATATGTTCGGCTACTTCATCACTCACAAGGATGTGGGTAGGTACGCCGGGGGAGACAGCAACACAGGCGGGAACCAAAGATTCCTCTGGGGGAGATAAGTTAGGCCCGCCGACGGCGGCTAGACCTGAGGAGAGAAACTTAGCCACCAGATAGGTGAGCCAGTCTGGATCTACCATACAATCAGAATCGGTATAGGCGACAATCTCGCCAGTGGCGGCGGCGAGACCGACGTTGCGGGCGACGCTTAATCCCTTGTTTTCTTGGCTAATGAGGCGTACATAGTCGTAACGCTGAGTAATTTCTAAAGTGCGATCGCTCGATCCATCGTTAACGACGATGACTTCATAGTTGGGATAGTTGAGTTCTTGGAGCGAGGCTAGACAACTATCCATCGTGCGTTCAGCATTGTAAGCGCAGACAATGACTGAGACTTTGGGATACTTGGGTAATATTGGCGGTAGAGGGGCTGTGTAATGCTGCTGTACTGTATGGAAAGCGGGCTTTTTCAGCCGTTCAGCTTCCACTAAACCAAAAGCCCAGTCTTGAATCGCATATCCACCAGTAAACCACTCATCTGTCCAAGAAAAGACTACCGTTCCTGCTGCTCCCATCTCAAAACTAGATGACAGCTTTTGAGCGAGAATTTCGGCTTGGGCTTGGGTTCCCTCACGTATCGAGTCAACACCAAACTCACTCAGCACTAAAGGTTTATCTTCGGCTAAATTATGGAGTCGTGAGAGGTAGCGACGAAAATCTGTTTCTTTATGCAGGTAGACGTTAAAGCACGAGAAATCTGTAAAGTTAATATTTAAATACTCTGTAGAAGGGTAATTGGCATAGCTCACCAAACCGTCGGGATCGCCATCTTTTGCTACTGCCATTAACTCTTTGATAAAAGCCCGAACTCTTTTTGCTCCGTGCCACCGCACAATATCTGGAGGAATTTCGTTACCCACCAAATAGGCAAAGGTGGCGGGATGATCTCGACAGACTTTAACTGCTTGGGCAATGGAGTTACGAACTTCTGCCTTGACAGTAGAAGAATCAAGAAAGGCGACATGCTGAGTCCAAGGTATACCGATTAACAGCCTGAGACCGGAGATTGCAGCTAGATCCAAAAGCCAATCAGGTGGAACGGTATAAGTACGTAAACAGTTAGCCCCCATTTCTGCCATCAAGGCAAAGTCTTTTTCGACAACTAGTTTTTCTGGAAAAGACTCACCGTGGGTACCGATGGAGAAGGGGCCGTAACTAACTCCTTTGAGAAAAAACTTTTTATCTCCAAGAAAGAAAAATTTTCCTTTTACTGTTACTGTCTCCCTATCTGCAAGGGGTTCAGGACAGAAACCAGAAGGTGGTGAAGTCAAGTCTTGCAAATTACCCTCCCCACAATTCACTGCAAATTTGTTCCCTTGCTGCCGACAATGTCAGTTTCCATCTTCAACAGAAGCTGCTTGGCGTTTAGGTGAACTCCCGCAGCGCAACTGGCACAAGCAAGTCACCGAAAGCAGACTTCTTTGTTGTGGGAAATACCACACTTCTTTTATCAAATAACAGGTCTGTTTGCGATCGCGTTCAGGAAAATGTATAACTTAACGTAGACGTAACGTCTACGTTGGGTTATTGAGCAAATTTAATCTGTCGCGCCCACTGCGCTTTTATAATCGCAGAGTTCAAAACTTGCTGCTCTTACAGGCAATAACAACGTTTCCAAAATTGTCTCTCGCACAGGGGAACTCACTTCACAACTGCTGTTGAAGCAATCCACCAGTAATCGGTTAGCAATATAGTACTGTTTGAGCAATTCTTTTTGCTGTTCGCTGAATTGCCATTGCTGACCAATATTGCGATATCGCAGCATCACAAACCTCAATGTTTCCATCCAAGCTTGACCTTTAGTATTCCACCATTCCTTTAACCTTTCTTTGCCTTGATCTGGGGATGGGAGTTTTTCTTTAAGTTGTTGCAGCAATAGCTGTAATTCAGGGTTAAAAATCAGAGTTTGGTTTTCACAAAGGGTAAAGCTGAGGGCAATAACTCGATCCAAAGCCGGATCGTTAGGTAGGGCTTGGCTTAAGTACAATGCACACTTAAGAGCCAAATCTATTTTCAAATCAGGGGCAAGATTACTAGCAAGCCGGGGATCGATAGCAATACACAAAGCTTGGTTATCAGTTAACATCAAATCTTTGGGAAGCACTAGTGTGAGATAAAAGGCGCGAATAGCGGCTGATTTGTAGGGAGCCTGAACTGAAAGAGACTTCTGGTGGAGCCAGGTAAGGAACTCCTGCAATTGCTCATCAAAGGCAACCAGCCCATCAATATGTTGCTTCATTAACTGCAACAAATAAGTGGCATTATTTAACATGCCAGCTGTCAGTAAAAAGACATTGCGCCAACGGGGTTCAGTCACATGACTGACCAGATCGATGAGTTTTTCTTTTAATATCTGTGGTTCAGTATTAGCAACAATATCTCTAGCCGTTAAATACTCTTGAAAAGCTCGATAAGAGAATGAGTAAATTAAGTGCGCCCGCTCTATCATTAGTCCATGTACTTCAAACAATTTTAGTAATTCTTCACTGTTGAATTGCCGTAATTCCGTCTCAGTTGGTACATTCGGTAAGTTACGCAAAAATTCGTCGATGTAGTACTCGACATGACTTTGGGTAAAAAAGTAACAATCTTGTTTAAAGGTAATGGCAGCAATCTGACTCAGCAGTTTAAGTTTGTGGAGTGAAGAAAAACTGTAAACGCGATCGCGTTTAACACCCCTGGCTTCATCACAGTGGTAAAGCAAAATTTTCAATGCTTCTTTATAAAGTTCCAGCCGTCTAGTTGGAAAGTCTAAATGGACTTGAAACACACAACAAACTAGGTTAAGCAAAAGCGGTGTCACGGTTAGTTCTCGAATTTCTCGATTTTCCCATAACTGTAACTTTTGCATGAGCTGGCAAGTCTTAGCCTTTGCTAACTCTAAGGAATTCCTACCAACATTGATAAACCACTTTTGGATAAATGCTTCAATTTGCGCCTGGTTAAAATCTGCAATTTCCATCTCGGTAAATCCGGCAAACTGGTACTGTAGAGCAGCAATTCGACAGGTAATAATCAACTGATTTTTGTAATATTCCTCAGAGAAATTGCAAATAATTTTTATAATTTCCGCGCTCTCATCTTCGGGAATTTCATCTAAACCATCCAGCAAAATTAACATTCTGCCGTGGGCAAGTATTGTTTGGATGTCCTGGGCGGAAGTGCCGAAGCCAGCGAAAGCTTGATTAATATAATTCAACAAACTATAGTTGCCTATAACTCTTGCATCCTCGGCAAAATTTCTCAAGCGGATAAAAATCGGTATTTTATCTGATAGTAATTTACCTCGATCGCATTGAGTGGCAATATATTGCAAAAATGTAGTTTTACCAGACCCTGGTTTACCTAGAAGCATCAGTTTGGGGTAAGTTGTCACTGCTTGGAGCGCACTTACTCCTTCCTGGCAAACTTGAGCTAAATCAAACCGATCGAATTCTTCGGGAACAAAGCCTTGCAAGTCAATGATATTTGACCATCTTTGGCTTGTAATCTGAGTGAGAATATTGACGTTTACATAGATGTCTTCTAACTGAATTGGTTGGGCAATATCTAACAACCGCGTAGTAGCACATTGGGCTTGAATTTTATCGCTGCGGCGCGATCGCGTAATTTGCACCAAGGTATCAATATCCTCGCCGCTGTCGCCATCCTGGTTATGTTCTTGAGTCAGTAAACTCTGATTCGGTAACTCAGCAATCTCTTGCCAATTCAAGCCGAGTTGAAAGCAGATCTCCATAAAACTCTGACGCTCAATCGGCTTACCTGTAAAAAATTTCCAAATTGGCTGGCGAGTTTCCAGTCCTACTTCACTAGCTAAATAATCTTGCGTCCATTCCCTGACTTGAAAAGCCTTTTTTGCTTTCTCGATACCTGTTATAGATGCTTTTAATGAACGTCGTGCCATAAACTAGACTTTAAACCTCCAGATATTGTCAATTGAGAGCCACAAATTTACTCTCTTGATGTGTCTGTATTGATTTGTCTGTTATTTTTGTGATTTTTTAATGCAGCAGCCTGTACCCCAAGAAAAAACAGGCTAATTTCATAGATTTTTATAAGTAAAAGTTTTATACTTATAAATCCTCTCAGTTATTTGAGATGTTTAAGCATTATCTAAAAACTAAGTAGGTCTGCGTTAAAAATGGTTGTTATAAAAAAAGCAGATGGTGCAACCCCTTGGTGCAGCAGCCGCCAACATGACAGATGTCCGTTGTTAGCGCCTCAATCTTCGACGCTCGTAGCGTCATCCTCAGGGCAATAAGTTTTTAAGTTATTTTAGTTTTAGTTACATACTTCGTTTTTTGTGCCTCTCTACTGAATTTGTTTATATGGGAAAAACAAACAAAATATATGTATAACTCTTAACATTTTTTATCAAGAGAGTAAATTTCTCATGCTTTTTATCCTCTACCGCTATATTTTCTCAATCCTCTATCTTGAGACTGATAACAAAATTAAATTTTTTTGGCAAACGATTAGATAATTCATAGTAGATAATTCATAGTAGATAATTCATAGTAGATAATTCATAGTAATTTTACTTAAATCTTGCTCAAGATTCTGAGCAGAAAAGCTTTGTATTTCCAGCTTCTAGGCAGCTTATTTGGGCAAAAATAAATATTAGTCATATATGTATATAAAATATCAATGATCTATCCGCTGAGAAATAAGTGCTTTGATCATTTCAAAATATTTTGCTTTTACTTCGACAAGAGGGTGAGCAAGAACGACGAATTGTCCATTAATTCGCTGTTGTGAGTCAGTTTTACATCTGTAGTTTTTTCAGAGGTACACGCTTATTTAATGATTATCATTCTTATGAAAATCTGGTTTTTTGGGTTTGTTGTGCGATTTATTGTTTAGCAGCCCCATTTTGGGAACTTATACGTTAAATCATACATATTGCCGAACGCGATCGCAAACAAAGCAGGTGCATAATTTTATTTTATGAAAGGTTGTGCTGGTACCAGAAAATAAGCACAGTCAAGGTCAGCTAATGCGCGTCTAAATTGCACAACTACTCGTGGGGAAAAGTTGTTTGTTGACTGTTGTTTGTTGACTGTCGATTGTTAACAGTTAACCGTCAACCGTCAACAGCAGCCTCCGGTCAATATGCAATTTAAATGCCGAACAGCTTAGTGTTGCAAACACCTATTTCGTGCGAGAGTGGCTCGTTACGAGTCAAGGGTTTTGTAGTAAGTCAACAGAGGTTTTTTAGACAACCTGGCTTTACTTATAGGATTTGAAGCCGATGAAAATACTCGTAACTGGAACGGAAGGTTATATCGGTTCGTTGTTAGCTCCGATACTGATGCAACACGGACATGAAGTCATTGGGGTTGATACAGGATTCTACAAAGTTGGTTGGCTGTACAATGGTACCGAGCTAACTGCCAAAACCCTGAATAAAGACATTCGCCACATTACACTTGTTGATTTACAAGGTGTGGAAGCAGTTGTACATCTGGCTGAACTCTCCAACGATCCTGCCGGACAGCTATCCCCCAATGTCACCTATGAAATCAACCATCAAGGCTCAGTTCGTCTTGCTGAATTAGCTAAAACAGCGGGTGTACGTCGCTTTGTTTATACATCTTCGTGCAGTGTCTATGGCGTTGGTACTGATGACTATGTGACCGAAGAGTCCCCTGTCAATCCCCAAACCGCCTATGCAGAATGCAAAACCTTGGTAGAGCGAGATGTCAAGTTATTAGCTGATGATAGTTTCTCTCCCACCTTTTTGCGGAATGCTACAGCCTACGGCGCCAGTCCGCGAATGCGCTTCGATATTGTTTTAAACAACTTGTCTGGACTTGCATGGACGACTAAAGAAATCAAAATGACCAGCGATGGGACTCCTTGGCGTCCGTTGGTTCATCTGCTGGATATTTGCAAAGCAATTGTCTGTACACTCGAAGCACCCCGGGAGATTATTCACAACCAAATTTTCAATGTGGGTGACACTGCTAGCAACTATCGAGTTAAAGAAATTGCGGAAATCGTGGCTGAAGTTTTTACAGGATGCAAGCTTTCCTTTGGGAATACTGGTGCGGATAATCGTAGCTATCGGGTTTCTTTTGAGAAGATTAGCACTACACTACCAGAATTTAAGTGTGAGTGGAATGCGGCTAAGGGTGCGCAACAGCTGTTCGATTTGTTTAGTTCTATCGATATGTCAGCATCCACTTTTCAATTTAAAGGATTCACCCGCTTAAAGCAGCTAGAGTATCTAATTCGCACTCAGCAAATCGATCAAAATTTCTTCTGGACTAAGTGACGCTATTGACAAAAACTTCACTCAGTAGGAGCTAATCAATTATTATGGCAACTTTGCAGACATCTGTACAGAATGTTACAATGGCGAATATTTGTGGCTGTAGATTCTGTGGGTCAACGCTAAAGCATACCTTTGTGGATTTGGGAATGTCACCGCTTTGTGAAAGTTACGTGACAGCAGAACAGCTCAACCAAATGGAAGCGTTTTATCCACTCCATGTGTACGTATGCGATCGCTGTTTTTTAGTTCAACTTCAGGAATATGTAAGTCCGCAAGATATCTTCAGTCACTATGCGTATTTTTCGTCTTACTCTGATTCTTGGCTACAACATGCCAAAAATTATACCGACAAAGTCATAGCTCGCTTCGGACTTAACGCTTCTAGCCAAGTGGTAGAAATAGCTAGTAACGACGGTTACTTACTGCAAAACTTTGTATCAAAAGCAATCCCTGTTCTAGGTATAGAACCAGCAGCTAACGTTGCTGAGGTAGCGATCGCTAAAGGTATTCCCACAGTTATCAAGTTCTTTGGAGAAAACACAGCAGCTGAGTTAGCTGCTAATGGAAAGCAAGCAGATTTATTAATAGGTAACAATGTGCTTGCTCATGTACCCGATATCAACGATTTTGTCGCAGGTTGTAAAATTTTACTTCAGCCTGAAGGTGTGATTACTATGGAGTTTCCCCATTTAATGCGACTGATTGAGGGAAACCAGTTTGATACTATCTATCACGAACACTTCTCTTACTTATCATTACTCACCGTAGAGAAGATTTTTGCTGCTCATAATTTAGCTATCTTTGATGTAGAAGAATTATCAACTCATGGTGGCTCTTTGAGAATTTATGCTTGCCATATAGAGGATAATTCTAAATCTATCAGTCAGGATGTAAAAGATTTAAGAGCGCAGGAAAAAAGCGCAGGATTTCTGGAATTAGAAACTTATTTTGACTTTGCTGAAAAGGTGAAGTCAACCAAGTTTCAACTTTTGGAATTTTTAATTGCAGCTAAACGCCAAGGAAAGTCAATTGTTGGTTACGGCGCACCTGGTAAAGGTAATACTCTTTTGAATTATTGTGGAATTAGAGAAGATTTCCTAGATTACACTGTAGACCGAAATCCCTTCAAACAAGGTAAGTTTTTACCAGGAACTCATATCCCCATCTTTCATCCTGACAAGATTAAAGAAACTCAGCCAGATTATCTGTTGATTTTACCTTGGAATCTGCAAAATGAAGTCATGTCCCAGATGTCCTATGTGCGTGAATGGGGCGCTAAATTTATCGTTCCGATTCCGGAAGTTAAGGTCTATTCTTGAGCCAAAAAATAACTCAAATTTAATGTGACCTATTAAGACAAAAGGAAATTTAAGATGAAAGTAGTTTTATTTTGCGGTGGTTTAGGCACAAGATTAAGAGAATTTTCCACTAGTATTCCTAAGCCAATGGTTCATATTGGCTATAGACCAATATTGTGGCATGTCATGAAATACTATGCTCACTATGGACACAAAGATTTTATTTTGTGTCTTGGTTATAAAGCAGATGTCATCAAAAATTATTTTCTCCATTATGATGAGTGTGTTTCTAATGACTTTACTTTACAGGAGGGAGGCAGAAAAATTAAACTCGCCAATAGTGATATTGAAGATTGGAATATTACTTTTGTCGATACAGGATTGACTTCAAATATTGGGCAAAGACTCAAGGCAGTTGAAAAATACTTAGAAGGAGAAGAAGTCTTTTTAGCCAATTATAGCGACGGCTTAACAGATTTACACCTACCTAATTTAATTGATGACTTTTATCAACATAACAAAATAGCCAGCTTTTTGTGTGTAAAACCATCACAAAGTTTCCATTTAGTTTCACTAGAAGAAAATGGTTTAGTAGATGATATCCAAAGTGTTCAGGAAGCTGGTATTAGGATAAATGGTGGCTTCTTTGTATTTAAAAAAGATATATTTAAATACATGGAAAGCGGCGAAGAATTGGTGCTAGAACCATTTCAAAGGCTGATGAAAATAAAACAACTAGTAGCTTATAAATATAACGGCTTTTGGGCGTGCATGGATACTTTCAAAGAACAGCAACAGTTAGATGATATGTATTGTCAAGGTAAGGCTCCTTGGGAACTATGGAAACTCAATCAAACCAAGAAAGAATCTTTGGAATATAGCCGAATTAGTCAGTTTACAAATGGTTCTGCAATAGCAAGTTTTGCTCAAGGATAACTATCAATCTCTTTGAGAGTAGATATCTTCTCAAATGTGAATTATACTAACACCCACCCTCATTCCCTATCCTTGTAGGAGAAAAAATGAGGGTGAGTCCGAAATCTTGTACAGCAAACTCACGTTCTTTTAAGCAAGTATTTCTCAAAATATTAAAAAACTGTAGGGGCGGGGTTTACCCCATTGGTGTCAAATTAACGTGAAACCCTTGTCAAAACTCGATATCTAGCTCCCATGCTCTGCGTGGGAGCTAAAATCATCAGGCTCCGCCTCAATTTATCAGCAGACGAGGCAGCAGCCCACGAATACGCATTTTCAGACGGAAGCTGGAAACGAGTTGAAGAAGGCAGAAGGCAGACGGCAGAGGGCAGAAGGATCAAGTCAGAAGGGGATTCAAACCCCTCCTGACTTGGAGCCACCAAATTTTTAATTTGGTGGGGGTCTTAAACCCTTGTTCCCTACGGTCACGGGCAGAGGGCAGGAATCAGAATTCCCTTCTGCCTTCTGCCTCCTGCCCTCTGCCTTTCTTGATAAAAGTGGGGTTATTTATAATTTGTTGAACTCACCTTATACCAATTTAATCTGAAGTTGCACATATCTAGATCCCCCATTATCCCCCTTTTCAAGGGGGACTTTGATAGATGTTTTTCCGATTCCCCCTTTATTAAGGGGAGCCAGCGTCGTGGGAGGGTTTCCCGACTTGAGACGACTGGCGTGGGCTAGGGGGGATCGAATTCTATGCAGCTTCATAAAAAATTGGTATTAATTGGGTAATAGGTAATAGGTAATCGGAAATATCCTATTACCCATCAAGCTTTAGCTAGCTTTTCTATAGTTAGCATCTAGCCAACAGCGTGGGAGACTTTCTCCCGAAGGAAAAACTAACTCCTCTTTTTTAAAGATATCTGTTTCTTGTTCTTCTTGACCTTCCTGATCCTGTGCATGAATACTATCAATATTGGGATCAATCAATTCTTTCAAATCAACGATTTTGACTAAATCATTGGTATCTTTTAATTGTAAAAACATATAATTCACCTCACTAAATTTACTGAAGATTTAACGCCAATTAGTATTTATGGCAGAAATGGCTTACTTGTAGTAAGTACTCAAGTTGCATGTTGAACTATCAGAATTAAGCAATACTCTATTGAATAAAGAGATTGCTTATTTATGCCTTACCAGATTGTTCAACTAGTTTTTTTAACCGCATATATGCTTCTTCTGGTGTTAACGGCTCAGATTCTTTTTCGTTCGGAATGTAATATTGCCTGTTATCAGGAAAATAACGCACTACAAAACTAGGAATCAAACCCAACTCCAAAGCTTTTTTACCTAGGGTTTCGGCTGTTTGGGCTAGGGTAAATTCATCGTGAAACTGATATTTATTCATGTCCTTTAACTACTCAAAGAGGATACTGCAAGAGCCAGTATGGACACTTAAAGTAGAGATGTTAAAACTCGCGTTGGAATTTTTCTAAAATATCTACTAAACTTACCTGGCATTGCAAGGGTAGTAAATCGATCAAGGGAATTTCTTTCCTCCCACCACCAATTTTAACAGGAATTGATGCTAATACGGCCATAACTCGGTCTTCATTGACCGTATTAGAAGTAATTAAGGGATACAGCTGTTCGGCAACAAAGGTATGCAGTTTGGCATTAGATAAATAAAGATGCCACTTAGCGATATCTATATAAACATTTTCCCCAATTTCGGCTGCTAGGGCTTCTAGCACTTCTGTGGTGTTAGTCTTAGCCATAAAATGACCCCATATTAACAAAGAGCGCTAACTCTCAGGCTTTCTATTATTATCGCTCAATTAGTCAGGCTAACTCTACAGCCACAGGTTACATCACCCTAGCATCCTTAGTCTATATTTAGGTAGATTTTGGCGGGGTATCGGAATAATTGGCGATCGCACTGATATATATCAGATGTACTAACAAGACAACGAGCCAACTTACTGTCACCCAAGGCAGCCATTCCCAGTTAGCTGCTTTGAGATTGTGGGCAAACCACAGCCCAGAATTAATTGTAGCGGCGATCGCTACATGTACAGCAAAATTCATTCTGTCATCTATCTTACGGTAGGCTGGGTCTTGGCGATCGGGTTTAGTAGGCCAACGAGGAGGCATAAATATTTGTTACATAATTCAACATACCCTAATCATTCTAAGATTGTTAGGGGGTTAATTAACGGCAAATTTACTGTGAAACTGAACCTCAGTACTACCAGTACAGGAAAATAAAAGTCAGCCAACTATTGAAAATGTGTAAAATCTTGGCAAAAAGCTAATTACGAATTCTATGCAGCAATACTAGTTCGGAAATCCGCCCTGAGCAATTTTCTCACGGACGGTGACGACATGGCTGATGAACGGGAATTTCTATAACAAACTCACTTCCCTGTTCTAGTGCAGACTGACAGTACAGCTTGCCATTGTGATTACTCGCCACAATTTGATAACTAATCGATAAACCTAAGCCTGTTCCTTTGCCGACTGGTTTGGTGGTAAAGAAAGGGTCAAATAACTTCGCTTGTACTGTTTCATCCATCCCTGAGCCGTTATCACTAATGTGAATTGAGATGGCTTTGTCTGCCAAGGCTTGCGTCACAATACAAATTGTGGGATTGGTTTTGTGTGGTAGTTTGCGATCTTCTAGGGCATCGATCGCATTTGATAAAATATTCATGAACACCTGATTGAGTTGACCTGGGTAACATTCAACCAAGGGTAACGGACTGTAATCTTTTATTACTTCGATGCCGGAAAAGTCAGGTTTGGCGCTGAGGCGGCTTTGCAGGATCAGCAGTGTACTTTCCAGACCCTCATGCACATCTACTGTTTTAAACTCAGCTTCATCCAGACGGGAGAAGTTGCGTAGAGATTGCACAATTCCCCTGATGCGTTCTGTTCCTACTTGCATGGAACTGAGCAATTTGGGAAGGTCTTGCTTGAGAAATTCCAGGTCAATGTCTTCCACTGCTGTCTCGATTGTGACTGTGGAATGGGGATATTGTTGTTGGTAAAGGTCGATTAATTGCAGCAAATCCTGAGTGTAGCTGTCAACATAAGTCAAATTGCCGTGAATAAAGCTGACTGGATTGTTAATTTCGTGAGCAACACCTGCGACTAACTGTCCCAAACTTGACATTTTCTCAGTTTGAATAATTCGCATTTGAGCTTGCTGCAAGTCTTGGATAGCTTTCTCCAAATCTTGGGCTTGCTGCCGTAGTTGTGCTTCTGACTCCAGTAAAGCAGTTTCTGCTTGCTGGCGCTGCGCTACTTCTTGTTCGAGTTGCTGATAAGCCTCTACTCGTGTAGCCGCCGCTTGAATTGTCTGAGCCAAGAATTTGATTTCGTTATTTGGCAATCCACTGGGCATGACAAAATGGTCAATGCTTTGACTATCGGTGACGGCTTTATTTAAAGTTTGGAGTGGATGTAAGACAAATCGCTGAATCATCATTGTCATCAGCACCAGAATTGCTGACATGCCAATGAGTAGGGTAACGGTAGAGGTAGAGAAGCTTTGCCAAGCTTGCTGTTGCAGTTCTTTGACATCAAGAATAGCGATCGCTAATCCACGTCGGTTTGTCTGAGCAAATAGTGTGCTGCTAAATGGTAAAATTTGGACTAATACAGGTTTAGCGCCGATTGTAGTTCTAAAACTCATGTCCAAACCCGTTTCCGAAGCCTGTTTTAAGCTCTGAGCTAATTCTGGATGAATAGAATTATAGGGCGGGCTTTGTAATTCTGCTCCACTCCGAGCCAGAGTTTGTCCATCTGGACTAACGATCGCAACTTCCACCACAGTTGGCAATGTGGCATAATTTTGTACCACTCGCTTGATAATGCTCGTATTCCCCAGTTCGATTAATCCTTCGGTGGAAAAACCAACTCCCTGGGTAATTGATTGGGCACGTTGTTCTAGCTCAATCTCTAGCTTGGATTGAATTAAGAAGTAGTTGAATCCCAATGTGGTTAAGCCAACGGTTGCTAGAGAAATACCAAAACCTATCAGTAGTTGGTGGGATAAGTGATTTTTAGATGACTGGCTCATGACTTCCATCCCGCCATTGCTTCATTGACAAGTGCGGTATTAATCTCTACATCTTGCCGAATCACTCGACCATGACGCGGATCTGCTTGCAGCAGTTGCAAAATTTCTGCCTTTGCGGAATTGAGACGACCATTTGCAGCAAACATCCGCCGATTCAAAGTCATATCACCTTTTTTTAATCCAGCATAATCACTGGCAAAAGCTTCTCCAGTTTGTCCGAGTTTCTCCCCAACAGTTTTAAACACCTTTGTTGGCTGAGTTTCTACGGCGTGCATCACGTCAAACCATGCCAGCATAAATTGCTTGAGTTCCGCCTTTTTCGCTTTCACCGTACTGTCACTGGACATCAAGATATCAATCACCAGACTGTCTACTTGCTTGGTGGTATGAATCACATTGCCCTTGATGTTCTTTGCTGTCTCCCCTAGCATCGGTTCCCACAGTACAGCAGCATCGATCGCACCTGTCTTAATTTTCTCGGCGGCTACATCATTGGAGTAATCGAGAATTTTTACCTCGGCAGGTTTGATTTGATGGGCTTTTAAAGCTTCTAGTAAAATTAAATGGTTGACGGTTCCTAACTTTGCTCCTACTTGTTTACCGCGCAAATCTTTTAGTGATTTAATTTCTGGCTTGGCAACAATTCCATCGGCTCCCGCAGAAATATTGGTCGTCATTAATACCACAGGTTTACCATTACCTGGATCAACTTGCATCACATCCCAGAAAGAAACAAATGCTGCATCTAACCCACCGCGAATCACTGCCCGACTGGAATCTTGCTGGTTATCAAATTGTACCAACTCCACCGCTAGCCCCCGTTGCTGGAAAATTCCTGCGGGTTCGGCATAGCGTGCAATATCAAACCCCGCCCAGCTTGTAATTCCTACCCGGAGAGGTTTGAGAGATTGGTTTTGCCCAAAACTACAGGCATTAGTTATAAAAGTGACGGCAAGGGCGATCGCAAACAAATACAAAAAGGTAGGCTGAATACCTAATCTCAACTTTTGCTTCCACCAGATACCTAATGTGACGATAGTTTGAGCAACTTTCATAAAATACCAATCTTAGTTTGGGAAAACTGTACTTACAACAAAGGATTCCCAAAAATATAGTTGGTATAACTCAATACTTTTGATGTAAGAAAATTACTCTGTGGAGGAAAGGGAACTGGGAACACTTCTATGAGCTTCTCAGTGCATCACAGGGAAGAGGGAACACAGAGGAGAAAAAACAGGCTAATTAAACTGTATTGTGGTATCAATTTTTCCTTCACTGACTGCTAGCAGCCATAAACATCGGGATTGATTGCTGATTCAATCAAACCCCCCACTGGAATCAAGTGCATTTTGATCTGGGCAGATTTTTGCAAGTGGAAAATGTTCGTAAGCAGACTCTATAGTTGTTAATAATTCTGTGATGTCATAGGGTTTATTGATAAAATACGCAATCCCCAAGGATGAGGCTAATTCCTCTATATGACCGTAGGCTGTAGCGAAGACTACTGCTAGATTGATGCCTTGTGCCTGGAGAGACTGATAAACTTCGGCTCCTGTTAGTTCTGGCATCCGATTATCTAAAATTAATAAGTCAGGGCGATTATTAACGATTGTGTCTAAAGCTTCTCTGCCATTCCGTGCTTCTGTTACTTCCCAGCCTTCATCCTCAAGTAAAAAAGCTAGTATCTCTCGACTATCATTGTCATCGTCTGCAATCAACACTTTGCGCTTCACTAAACTGTTGTTATTCATAAATTCTTATTAGCTATCGGTAGAGAAAAAGTGTACTGGGTCAATTCTGATTGGTCAAGATTTAATCCGGAATTTGGTATAAAACTTACTTGTACAGACTCAGAATCTAGCATATACACTAATACTTCTACTCTGCCACCTTTACCTGCACTCTCAAAAGCTAGTAAAAAATAACGAAACAGCTTGCGTAACAGACTTCTGGAATCAGCCACAACTTTAATCGGCTCTTGTTCCCAGAATGTGACAACTTCTAGTTTACGGATTGAGGCTTCAGTTGATAGCAGATCCACTAAATCGCGAATACTGTCAGTCAGGGATACAGGTTGAACTGTACCTATCTCAAATGATGCCAAACTCTGCCAAACTTCAGCACGACGGCGAAATATTTGAATTGATTTGTCGGCCTGTCGCAGTATTTGCATTGCGTAATCTAAGCGATTACTAGCTACCATACGAGAGCCAACTTCCAGCTTTAAGCGTGCTGCTTGATGGGCTTGGATAATATCCTGACGCAGTTCTTCTAGTGGTTGGTAGTCTTCAGGATGAGCATTGAGTATCCGGCGAACATCTTGTTCGATTTTGGCGATGACAAATTCTGCTTCAATACCATTGGTTGCACACTTCAATATCTCTTTGAGGCGTTGTCCTGCGTCTGGACGGCGCAGCGAGATACTAAATACGCCAATAATTTCTTGTTTGTCGTTCCTAAGCGGAATTCCTTGACAGGTAAAGGGATGAAAACCCTCAATAAAATGCTCGGCGGCGACGATTTCGACATAATCTGCTGCTGCTAGGGGTGTACCAATCCCATTGGCTCCCGCCACACCTTCCGAAAGTAGGGAACCAGGGCCAGGAAAAGGTTCTGGCCCATGTACAGTCTGCTCGTCGCCGACGACATCTAGCACAACGGCGTTGCGATCGCTTAACATGACTGCGTGACGATCAGATCCTGCCGCCTGCGATAATATTCTCGAATACGTACGTGTGGCATTAATTAGAGAACTATGTTGCTCTACCAAGCGTTCTGTATCTAAGCTTGAGAGTTTTTCTGCTTGGAGAGCGTAGGGGTTTGATCCTTGGAGGTGCGATCGCTCCCAGGCATGATAAATTGGCGATCGCAATAGATTTACAGGAATTGCACCTGTTGATTTATATACCCGTCCTGCTTCAACAGCATTCCTAGTTACAGAGGACATGGCTTTTATCTCAATTTACAATTATCTGCTTTATCTCACGTTTTTTTCTGGGGATTTTTTTTAAGTCTACTATTTTAACATTCTCTTGCTGATTAATCCAAGAAAATACAGCAGATTGCAAGTTGGTGAGGTACTGATAATTGTCAGGGCACGGCAGTGCCCATACGTGTCAACTTAACGTGAAACCCTTATGAAGACGTGATGCGTGAATTCCTTCACCTACCATCAAGATCCGCGTTACCCCACCCCGGCTTTGCTGACGCAAAACCTCCCCTCCCCTTGCCAAGGGGAGGGGATTGAGGGGTGGGGTAAAATGCTTGTGGGATAAGCCTTTGAACTTAAGTTGACACCAATGGGCAGTGCCGTGCCCCTACCGGTGTACCTCATTTACCTGAAATACGCTGTATGTCATATCGACCGCTACAAGTCTACGTTTTGATCCAAGTGATAACTGCTATAATCTCCAGATTTCCCGCCAGTTTTGCTAATTAAGCGAATGGATTCAATTTGCATCGATTTTTCTAAAGCTTTTGCCATATCGTATAAAGTCAAAGCTGCAACCGAAACCGCAGTTAAAGCTTCCATTTCTACCCCAGTTTCCGCTTTGGTTTTCACAGTGGCCTGAATTTGATAGCCTGGAAGTTGGGCATCGGCTATCACCTCAACTTCAACCTTCTGCAATGGTAGTGGATGACACAAGGGTATTAAATTCGCTGTCTGTTTAGCTGCCATAATGCCGGCGATTCTGGCAGTTCCTAAAACATCGCCTTTGGGCGCATTCCCGGCTTGAATGGCGGCAAAAGTTTCTGGTAACATTCGCACTTGAGCAGCAGCTACAGCTTGGCGAACAGTGGGTGCTTTTTGTGACACATCCACCATCTGCGCCTGTCCTTGCTGATCAAGATGGGAGAGGTTGGCAAAATTAGATGAAAAATTGTCTTGCATAATTCTTAGAGCAGGTGCTAATATAAGTTTCTGACAGGGGCGTGTAGCTCAGTGGACTAGAGCACGTGGCTACGGACCACGGTGTC
This sequence comes from Calothrix sp. NIES-2100, assembly GCF_002368195.1. Taxonomy (GTDB): domain Bacteria; phylum Cyanobacteriota; class Cyanobacteriia; order Cyanobacteriales; family Nostocaceae; genus Aulosira. Next base: position 7,114,647 of record NZ_AP018178.1, read on the forward strand.
GGGGGTTCGAATCCCTCCTCGCCCGTTCAATAAATGTGAGAGACGCAATCAAAATTGCGTCTCTTGTTGTATATCAAGATTGATTGAGTGAATAAACATCTTTGCCACGACCTAAGGCAAAGCGTAGGGAATCAGGGATATTGTTGTTACACTGGGTGAGAAAAATCAGCAGCGCCAGAACAGTTAAACCAGCGCAAAAACCAAACATATTGCGGTAGCCAACTTGTTCAGCCACGGAACCGACAACAGGCCCGGCGATCGCAATTCCGATATCTAAGCCCATAATACAGAGAGAAAATGTCCTTCCCCTTTCTTGTGGTAGCGCCCGATCTGCGACTACAGTAGAAATCATCGGCATGAGGATACCAGAACCAGCCCCTTCTAAAGTCCCAGCTATTAAGAAAACATTCGCAGTGCTAGCTTTCCAGAGTAAAATCATCGCCAGAGCATAAACAACCAGGCTGAGGGTAATAAACAAACCTCGACCATAGCGATCGCTAGCTTTACCAGTAAAAAATCGGACGCTAAAACTCGCAAGTGCCCCAACTGTGTAAAACAAGCCTGGGTTTAAATTGACTTTAGTTGCTTTGATAAATAAAGGTACAAAGGTGTGCAAAGTCCCAAAAGCCAAGCCAATCATCAGCATGATTGTGGCCAGGACTCTTACCCTAGGACTAAATAACAATTGCCAAAATTTACCATCATTACTATTAACCTGTTGCTGTTTGTGAATTGGGGGATTGACAATAGGTATAAGACACAACAAACCCATTACAGACAATCCCGTAGATAACAAAAATAACAGCGTGTAACCACTCGCGGCTTGTAAATATCCCCCGATAGCTGGGCCAATAGCTGCACCAATCGGCGTTACCAGACTCATGTAGCCCATGATTTCACCGCGATTTTTTTCGGGTGCTAAATCTGCTACTAATGCTAAGAAACCTGTAGTAAAAGCAGCGATACTAATACCATGAAAAGCACGCACTGCCATTAAGCCAGGTATTGATTGCACTATTATGTAACCAAGGGGTGCGATCGCATTTACCAGCATCCCAATTAGTAAGACTATTTTCCGTCCCTTTCTATCTGCTAATAGTCCAAATCCGGAGCGAAATAGTAACATCCCAATCGCAAAACTACCCAGCACAATACCAATTTGTTGCTTGGTTGCACCTAAATCTTCTATGTAAAGTGGTAGCGTTGGTAATAAAGCAGTCAAGCTAGACCAGAATAATAACCCTGCTGTAAACAAAGCCAGCAGGGTACGTCTTAGTTGCGAGTCGAAATTCTCAAAGACTTTCAAGGTAGATGCACTTAAATACTAATTGTGTTTTTCTCTTATTGTTACGTTACTTAACATTTTTGGCTATCACTTCCCGCACCCGATAAATCGGTCTTCCTTGGGATTCATGGTAAGTACGCATCAATAACTCTGCTAACAGACCAAAACTAAATAATTGCACGCCTGTTACTAGTAATAGAACGGCTAAAATCAGCAATGGGCGATTACCAATCATTTGACCCCAAGCTAATTTGACAAAAGTTAAGTAAATCCCAATTATTGTCCCTATAAGCATAGAAATTAAGCCTAACAGCCCAAAAACATGCATGGGTTTTGTCAGGAACTTTTTCATAAAAGAAATTGTTAACAAATCCATCATCACCCGGAAAGTCCGGGATAACCCATACTTGCTTTGACCAAAACGCCGGGGATGGTGACGCACAGGAATTTCGGTAATTCTTGCCCCTTCAATGTAGGCTAAAGCTGGTAAAAAGCGATGCAGTTCCCCGTAAAGATTCATATCTGCCAAAACTTCGGCACGATATGCTTTGAGAGAACAGCCATAGTCATGTAATTTCACTCCCGTGATCATACCAATCAGCCAATTGGCTATTTTAGAAGGAAGTAAACGGGATAAAGCTGCATCTTGGCGTTTATGTCGCCAACCACTGACCAAATCGTAGCCTTCTTCTAGTTTGGTTAATAATATGGGTATATCAGCTGGGTCATTTTGCAAATCGGCATCCAAAGTGACGATAATCTGACCCAAAGCATAGTTAAACCCCGCAGCCATCGCCGCAGTTTGTCCGTAGTTTCGCCGCAAAATTACCGCTTTTAAATCATTGCGGGTTTGTGCTTGTTCCTTAAGAAATTCCGCAGAACCATCGCTAGAACCATCATCAACACAGATGATTTCATAAGTCAACTGATTGGCATTCAAACAAGAAGCGATCGCCTCTAATAATAATGGCAAACTTTCCACTTCATCACGTACAGGCACCACCACGGAAACATCGGGGACAATTCCTAAAATCGCCCCATTTTCCCCATCCGTCCTTGCAGAAACCAACCCACTATTCATATTTCTTTGCGTCCCTGAGGTTCATAACTCTTAACAACTCTGCCAGCACCGCGCAGCTGCTGATAATATGACTGACTAACCTCATCTCCCTGTTCCGATAGTCGGTCAATTCCGATTCCATTGCGTCCTTGATCTTTCCCCGAACTATGGATATAGCAACCATCACCCAAATAAAGTCCTACATGAGTTGCTTTTTGGGGAGTACCAAAAAATATCAAATCTCCTGGTTCTAATTGGGCTATCGCAATTGCTTGCGTAAAAGCTTCCTGTTGATAAGCATCTCTCGGTAACCATATACCCACAGAGACAAAAGCCGCTTGCATCAATCCCGAACAATCATAATTTGGCCCCACCGTACCACCCCAAAGGTAATAATTTGATTGTTGCATCGCTTGGTGAGTAAAAGCGATCGCCCCTGGTAGGAGTTTCTTAATTTCCGATTCAGATAATATTGCTGCCCGATAAGGTAAAGTAGCTCTTTGTAATAAACCTACATCAGCAAGAGATACCCACCCAGGATAATCATCTTCACACAAATACACCTCAACAGCTGCATCCTGAAAATTTGAGCTTACCCAAAGATGTCGCCCAGTAGCCGCCTGAGTGGCTAGGCGACTACATTCAGGAGAATCATATAAATTTAGGTCAGCCAGACAATTGTACTCAGCCGATTTGAGATTTTGGATTGAGGATTTTAAATTAGAGACCATTCTGCAAGGTTAATAGCTAAAAATGATGTTTTTCCGTAAAGACGAACAACTCGAAAATCTGGGGTCAAGTATTTTAGAAGCAACTTGGGCTGCATTTCCCACATTAGCCCGAAATCAAATTGCTCTGACTTGGATTGTCTACGATCCGCCTGTACTAGTAAATACTGGTGGGGCATTAACTCCAGATGCTTTTTGGAACCATGCTGTGCGTGGTTTTACTTATCGCGGTGTAGAGCGAATTTACCCAGCAAGTGTGGTAAAATTATTTTATCTGGTAGCCATGCATGAATGGTTAGAAAAAGCAATGGTGCAAGCTTCCAAGGATTTGGACAGAGCTATGCACGATATGATTGTCGATTCTAGCAATGATGCTACCAGCTTAGTTGTCGATGTTTTAACCGGCACTACATCCGGCCCAGAATTACCTCCCGGCCCTTTTGAAACTTGGAAATCCCAGCGCAATTTTGTCAACCGCTATTTTCAGTCTTTAGGCTGGGAAGAAATGGACACAATTAATGTTTGCCAAAAAACCTGGGGCGATGGCCCTTATGGGAGAGAAAGGGAATTTTATGGGGAAATGCTAGAAAATCGCAATATGCTGACAACAAATGCGATCGCCCGATTGTTACATAGTATAGTTGGGGGAGTTGCGGTTTCCAGCGCGCGATCGCAAGCCATGATGGCCTTGCTCAAACGGAGTCTCAATCGCGATGATTTACCTACTGGTGTTGAAGAAGACCAAGTAACAGGCTTTTTAGGCGGTGGACTACCCCAAGATGCCCAAATTTGGTCAAAAGCAGGGTGGACAAGTCAGGTACGTCATGATGCAGCTTACATTGAAATCCGCGATCGCCATCCCTACCTTTTAGTATTGTTTACTGAAGGCAAAACCAACGCTAAAAACAGGGCGATTTTACCATTTGTCTCCAAGCTAATTGCCGAAGCGGTCGGCAGTTTACAATCGTAACTTTAGCGAGTTTTTCAGGGAACCTTCGCCAGTATTTTCATTGCGCCGACCTGACTGGAAAATAGCGGCGCTGAGACTGTCCAAGAGAAATTTTCATGTGTGGCTAGGGGAGATGGGGAAAAACAAATAACAAATGACTAATGACAAATGACTATTGACAAATGACTATTGACAAAAAATTTTCATCCGTCTTCGTGTCAGCCGAGAATGAAGACTACTTAGGTAATTCCGTCAAATACAGGATGTAATAATGAAAATTTTCGTGTTAAATGGTTGAATGATGTCAAGATTTCTTGAGACAACATCAAAAAACCTTGATTTATGTGTGGCAATATTGTGTAAGGAGTGAATGTGAATACTATTATTGTTCGTAAAAGTGGTTTTTGGCTGTCCAATTTAGCAGCGATCGCCATCTTAGCTACTACTGGCTTACCTAGTGTAGCCCAAACAGCAGATACTGTAGATACTTTAGGTAGTCAGCAGTTAAGTGCGACTTCCACAACAGAGTCTCCTAACAGCCAACAACTCCCTACTGAAACTGAAAATTTGACAGCGAAGGAACTTTTCCCTAACGCTGCGACCCAAGAAATTGCTAGTCGCATAGTTACACCTGTTCCAGGTACAGTGCAGACCACAGCAGCTGGGTTTGCAACCCAGAACCCAGAATCGACTCCCACCGAATCTACTTCTCAAAGTGCTGCTACAACAGTGGCGCAAGCAGATATCGATCCAGGTAGACCAACTCGTGGTGGTAGAAGCTATCTTGGGCTTGCTGGTAACATTGGTTTGAGTGGTAGTGACTCAGCTTTAGGTGATGGTAACTTTGCCGTCATTAGCAAAATTGGACTGACAAATGCTATATCAGTCCGACCAGCAGCAGTATTAGGAGACAATACCACGATTTTACTGCCCATAACCTATGATTTTTCCTTCCAGCAGGCAGCAGACCCATTTAGCGAACCCTTACCAATTGCGCCTTACGTTGGAGTTGGTGCAGCCATTAAAACCGGCGATAATTCTGAAGCAGCCTTTTTATTATCCGGTGGTATTGATGTGCCCTTAACTTCCAAATTTACTGGTACTATTGGTGTCAATGCTGGCTTTTTTGAGAATACCGATATTGGTTTGTTGGTAGGAGTTGGTTATAACTTCAGCGGCTTCTAAATCAAAGTCCTGACTACAAACTTAATAACTAATGAAACGCACCAATAGTGGTGCGTTTTATTAATTTTGATCAATTTAGTAGTAAGCACAAAACGTGCTTGTTTAATGCAGGACTAAAGTCCTGACTACGAAATCAATCTCCTAGACCACTAGCCCCTAGCCCCTAGTCCCTATTTAGGACTAACCTTGTCAATCACCTTGATTTTGCCATCATCTCCCACAGTCCAAACATCATAAACACCAACTACATCGCCATTAGCGTCAACATCTACGTTGCCACTGGCTCCTTGATAGTTAATTGTTTTACCTTCTTTCAGTAATTTTAACCCCTCACAGACATCGGTAACTTCTGTCCCTGTCCCAGCAGCAACTTCCCGGATTTTACTGGCGATACCAACACCTGAATTTTCCTTAGCAGCTTGCGCAGCTAATACCAACAATGCTGCTGCGTCCCAAGCTTGAGGCGCATATTCTCCTGGAGAACCGCCTTTTTTCTCTTTCCATAGCTTGTTGAAACTTTCTAAGGCTTTGCCATCAGAACCGGGTACTGTACCGATCGCGCCACTTAAAATATATTTACCGTCACTACCTTTACCGACTTGATCAGGGAAAGTAGGCGCTTTCACACCATCTGTCAGAAGAATTTGCACTCCTTTAGTCAAGCCTTGCTGGTAAGCAGCTTTGAGGAATAAACTACCTGTCTCAGCGTAAAGTACCGCCAGTACAGCATCTGGTTTCCCCGCAAAAGCCGCACCTGCTTCGGTATCAAATGTCTGCGCTTTCGGGTCATAGCGGATGGGTTTATCTTTATTAACTATAGTTCCACCCAATTTTTCAAAAGTTTCTACAAATGCTTTTTCAAAACCAACGCCGTAGTCATTGTTAATCACTACAGTAGAAACGCGCTTAAATCCTTTTTTCTTAGCAAGTTGAGCTAAAGCTAGTGCTTGGTAGGTATCTGGGGGTGCAGTCCGCGCCCAAAAGCCTTTAAAGTCACCTTTTTGAGCCTTTTGTGTAAATACAGGACTGGTACTACCAGGAGAAACCAGCATCACTTTATTCGGTGTAGCCACTGAAATAGCCGCAGTAGAAACGCTACTTGCAAAAGAACCCACTACACCAGCCACCTTATCTAAAGTCGCCAGTTTAGTCATACCCGCAGCACCAGCTTTTGGATCTGTTTGGTCGTCTACTGCTACTAAGGTTACTGGTTCACCATTAACGCCACCACAAGCATTAACTGTGTCAACCAGCAAGGGAACTGAACCCACCATCTGCTGTCCGATAGACGCTAAGTCCCCAGTTGTTGGTAACAGTGAGCCAATCTTTAATCCCTTAGCGCTGCTAGCTGCGGTAGTTGAGTTAGCTGCTGGGGTAGCAGAACCTGGAGAGTTAGCTGTTGTATCTGGTTTAGTAGGGGTCTCACTACAAGCCCCTAAAAAGAACCCAGTTGCTAGGGTAGCCACACTCAAGGCTAAGGCAGTACTAATTCTGTGCATAAATTACTTCCACTCCTCTATTCTTTAGGAGTCTGAAAGTCAGATTCTAACTATATTTTCCGGTTAGGTAGATCTTAACAGACTCCAAAGGATAAATAATATCATCCTCCTGAAGATATAGACGTAATTATGCCAACATTAATACCTACGTCTAAAGACGTATTTTTATAGAGGTTCAAAAATTATTATTGCCAATTGATGAAGAAACTGATGAAGTTAAGTTTTTTAAAGCTCTCTACCCATGAGCAAAGCTGTTCCTGGGGATTACTGTTTCAAAAATTGCCAGGAAATAAAATATACAGTTATTCAAAATGATAATCATTATTTTTCAGGGCATAATTTATTTTTTGGAAGTCCCCGGTTGTAGAACACCAATTCAATAATCAAAGGATTTGCTTCGATGGTAGGACATTTTTTAATTGGCTATTCCTGAAGAAATCAACCCTCAAATTGTTGCACCATCTACATTGGAAAAATTGGTTTTTATTTTTCTTCTTTGAAAGTCATTAAACAGGTTTATGCTGGCTTATTTAAAATTGATATTACTATCGTCAAATACGGCTGATATTGCTTAACAACAAAAAAAGTGATGAAAACTTAATTTCATCACTTTTTTTAAATTAGGTCGAAAAACGGAGAGGGAGGGATTCGAACCCTCGGTACGGAGTTGCCTGCCGTACAACAGATTAGCAATCTGCCGCTTTCGACCACTCAGCCACCTCTCCTCGGTCACGAATATTAATAGTAGCAGACACATTGAGGAAAGTCAAATACTTTTTAGTCATTAGTCATTAGTCATTAGTCATTGGGCGTTAACTATTGACTATTGACTATTGACTAATCCTCATAGGACTTGCGATCGCATCCAAGCCAGTGGTAGAGTACGCAATTTTTTCCACTGCGGGACGTAGGCACGTTGAGTGAAAACATTATAATCATTGCGTTCAATGACATTTAAAATTTGGCTGTAATGCATTAACGCTGCCCAAACAGGCCAACGAGCATCAGCACAGAGGTAGGAAATTCCTCTTTCTGCCTTGCTGTAGAATTCTCTGGCTCGTCTAATTTGGAAATCCATTAAGGAACGCCAGCGATCGTCTACTACACCCTTAAATAAGTCTTCCTCGGTGTAGTTAAATCTTGCTAAGTCTTCTAAAGGAATGTAAATTCTCCCTCGGCGCGCATCTTCGCCAACGTCTCTCAAGATATTGGTGAGTTGCTTGGCAATTCCCAAGGCAATTTCTTCTTTGACGGGAATATAGGGCTGTTGTTCACGATACCAAGGAGCTGTATTTCTATTATTCTCCAACCCCATGATTGCTGTGGACATCAATCCTACAGTGCCAGCGACGCGGTAACAGTAGAGGTATAATTCCTCAAAAGTTTCGTAGCGACTGCGGTATAAATCCATGCGCTGACCGGCAATCATATCCCTAAAGGGTTGAATGTCCACCGGAAAGCGTTGAATTGTATCTGCTAAAGCAACATCAAAATTTTCTACTGGCTGTCCAGCAAAAATTGATTCTAGCTGCTTCTCCCATAGATCTAGGGTTTCTGGCGTAGTCATAGCAGATGCAGGGCCATCTACCAGCTCATCTGTACGGCGACACCAAGCATAAATTGCCCAAACAGCGGGACGCTTTTCTTTACTCAGGAGCAAAGTGCTGAGGTAAAAAGTTGCGGAATACTTGGCTATGAGTTGCCGACAAAGTTTGTAGGAATCGTCTACAGAGACCAGCGTTTTCATGCGCGGGGGTGAATCAGGCAGTTGCAGCATTCGTTGCGGGCGATCGGGTGAGCGTTTGCGGGTTTGAGGCATTTGCCACCGGGATTGCTTGTGAGATCGCCTGCGCTGTCAGCTTACCAGAAAGTACGGCCCCTTCCATACTGGCTAAATAGCGTTGCATGGTGTAATCTCCAGTGAGATAGAAGTTGGCAATGGGGGTTTTCTGCGAGGGACGGTGCTGTTGACGACCTGGAGTCGCTTTGTAAACTGAACGCGGCGTTTTCACCACATGAGATTTCAGCAACTTTGCTGGATTGTCTCCGCCAAAGTGATCGGGGAAGAGTTTTTCTAGTTCGGCAAGGGTTGCATCGACAATTTCCGCATCGGATTTGGCGATCCAATCTTTCGCCGGTGCTAGAACTAATTCCAGCATTGAGCGCTCGGGATTAGCATATCCACGGCAGGTATTGCTCATATCAGCATAAACGCTGAGGAGGGGCGATCGCGAAAATAGTAAGTGGTCAATTTCTGTAAGTTTGCGATCAAACCAGAGATGGAGGTTAATTACTGGGACTCCTTCCAGCCCATCTAGCTGCTGGAAAAATTCCATTTGCTTCCACGGTGCTGGTAGCATTACCTTGAACGGGTCAACGGGCATGGCAGATACATACAAATCAGCCGTTAACACTTCGTCTTCTGCCCCATTTAATCCCCGCATTAAGAATCCGCTCACGGTACCATCTCCGTTGAGCAAAATTTCTTTTAAAGGGGCATTTAATCTAACTTCCCCACCGCGTTCGGTGATGTAATCTACTATCGGCTGACACAATCGCTCAGTTGGTGAACCATCTAAGAAAGCCATCGTTGAGCCTTTCTTTTCTTGCAGGAAGCGATTGAGGGCTGTTAGGAGGATAGTAGCAGAGATTTCTTCTGGGCCAATGAAGTTTAATGCCTTAGACATGGCAATAAAAACTTCTTTTTCTACTCTTAAAGGAATATTTTGCTTTTTCAGCCATTCCGTCCAAGAGTACTTGTCCATTTCCTCTACGTATTTTTGCCCTTGCACCATTGCTGGTAATAAGCCAAGGCCAAAACGAATCTTTTCTGGCCAGGTGAGCATATCGTTGTTTCTCAAGATTGCCACAATCCCATTTAAGGGCGCTGGCAAATCTGGAAAATCAAAACGGCTGTATGTACCTGGGGCCTCGGGCTGGTTGAAGATCATGGTGTGTTCTTTCCACTGTAAACGATCTTCAATCCCCAATTCTTTGAATAGCTGCAAAATATTGGGGTATGCCCCAAAAAATATGTGCAGACCTGTTTCGTACCAGTCTCCGTCAGCGTCTTGCCACGCTGCCACTTTACCTCCGAGTACGTCTCGGCGTTCCAAGACGATGGGAGTGTGACCCGCGTCTGTGAGATATTTTGCGCAGGAAAGTCCTGCTAGACCCGCTCCCGCGATCGCTACTCGCATTTAACCCTACTGCTCTTCAATATTTCTTAATCGTTTTGTCGTTTTCATTATACGTTGCAATCTGTTACATTTAGCAGCCTTTGTGCGATCGCTTTGATAAAAAACTTTTAAATACTCTGCGCCATGTCTAGAAGCGCATCAAAAATAGAGGTTTAGCAGAGCTAAGCCTCTATTTTTTCATTATTGCCCATCAGAGTCTGAGATTTTCTTACTTCCAGGCAAAAGTTCACTCTTTTTCCTGAAGTCTCAGGTCTACACGAAGTCAAAAAAATCACTAAACTGTCCTTTACAGTCGGTTTTCTGGTTTTGAACCACAATTACACTTAGGGCACAGTTTTTTAGAAATCAAATACCACTTGACGGGCTATTTGTCAATCATAAAATTTTTGCTTGGGAAAAGAGATTTTTCGGGGAAAATATCGCTGTTAACTGTTGACTGTTAACCGTTGACAGTCAAACAATTTTGGATTTTGGATGCGTGGATTTTAGATTAACCCCATGCATGAATGCTCTTTCTTTAATTAAAAATTGTGGATTTTGGATGCGTGGATTTATTCTCGCGTTTTAATTCGGGGGCTTGTCACCCGTTTAGATTCTTTAAATTTTGAATCTTCAATCCAAAATTTAAAATTTAAAATCTAAAATTCGGTCATCAGTCAACAGCCCTGACGATGGATTGTGCAACTTAAAAGTAGAATAGCTTAGTAAGCGCCATTACGATTAAGTACTACCAAAATTGTTTTGATAATTAGCTGCAAATCATAAATGATAGACCATTTAAACTGATAAGCCAGATCCAACTTGACTATATCTTCAAAATCTTCTATTTTAGAACGTCCATTGACCTGCCATTCACCTGTCATTCCTGGCTTTACCAGCAAGCGTTTGAAGTGATGAGGCTCATATTTCATGACTTCATCTACTGTGGGCGGACGAGTACCCACCAGGCTCATATCACCCTGTAACACATTCCAGAATTGTGGTAATTCGTCTAAGCTAGTGCGGCGTAAGAAAGAACCAATACGAGTAACACGCGGATCTTTGTGATTCTTAAAAATATTTCCTTTAGCCTGATTTTGCACTAAATGCTTGATTTGGTCAGCATTAACTAGCATGGTTCGGAACTTCCAGATGCGGAAGGTGTTACCGTTTAAACCACAACGAATCTGACTGTAAAAAACCGGGCCTGGATTATCGAGTTTAATTGCGATCGCTATTGGTATTGTGAGTACTGCTGTCATCACTAACCCAATTAAAGCACCAACAATATCTATTAGTCGTTTAACTTGACAGGTAGCCGAAGGATGCACCCGTTGTTGAAAATTATAAATTTCTGGAAGATGAACCTGCATTGATTTTCTAGGAAAGATAGTAAGTAAAATTTTGTTAATTACGCTGGCGATTCCTGTACTGCTTTTAGCAGTTAAATAACTTTTAAGAGTAGATGAAAGTAATTATCTATACGCTACCCATCACGGCTTTAAAGTTAGCAATTATTTAAATCATTCCAATTCAAGACCAGCAAATTTTAAATTTATTAGTCTTAAATTTTATCGAATGTCAAAACCCGAACTTAGATAAGTTACAGCTATTTCTACAAACAGTGAATTAAATACGTAAAAATAGCTGTAGAACATTTTTTTAGCTTTCTGCCCTCTTAATCAACTTCTACAAAGTACCTATGGAGTGGTAGGCATATCCAAGTGTTAGATGAACCAACATTATCAATGCCTAATCCACTCAAAAATCAACAGATTTACCCTCAACCAAGGGGAAGAAATGCATCTGTGAGAGTATAGGTTTGACCAGCAGAGCTAACTGTAATATCCAAGAGATCTCCACCAGTTGGAGTTAATGTGGGCAAAATTCCCTTAATTCTATTGTCAGAGACATATGACAGTTGTGCTGCTACTCCACCTACCTTCACTGTGGTGTCGGCGAGAGTACCAAAGTTATCCCCACCGAGGACGAAGGATTGTCCGCTTGTTGCTGGAGCGCGCCAGGGGAAGACATCATACACAGTTAAACCAACTGCACCTGCATCATTGGGAGTGGCAACGGCGATCGCATTGTCGCTCAAATCGACGCTCACAAGTACGCCACCAGGTCCAGTGAGTAAATCCAACCCATCTAAAACTCCCGTCAGCGTATCTTTTTGCGTTACCTGCGTGCCATCGTCTGACATTCTGAATCGGTAGACAGGTCCGTTCCAGTCTTGAGCGAGCAAATTACCTCGCAGTTGTCCGTTGAAGGTGGTTGCGCGGTACTCGGTGATGCCGTTGGTTGAAGCGGTCATCGTCGAGATGGGAGCTGTGTAAACCCCAGGAATGCTTGGTACATCGGCTTTATAGTAAACGTTCTGGCGATCGTCAGTACGTCCTCGGTTACGGTTGGGGCTACCGTAGTAAGCTCCTTCAGTAATTAGGTTTAACTCATCGGCTGAGCCACTTCCCATCGGTTGCTGGGTGTTTTTTGAGGTCGAGAAGTCCCCAAATCCAGCGTTAGCACCGTTATCAGTGGCATAGAGTTTACCTTTGGTTGTGTAAACCAGGTCAAACGAGTTGCGTAGACCGCTAGCATAAACTGAAACATCAACCCCAGGTACAACATCGGCAACTCCGCCATTCAATTGGTGATCTTCGGCACCAATCGTTTCTCCAGCAGGGGGAGTATAACCATCTGGGTAGGATGTCGGCACAATACTTCCCGCAGGCACCTTGTACTGAATTTTGCCATTGAAGTTGGACTTGGTAATCTCTGCCTTCAGCATTGCCGCCGTGAATGGAGACTCAGGTACACCACCAATTTCATCGGCGGTAATCCCCGCATTGGTATTACTACCTACCGTAATGTAAAGATTGCCATCGTTATCAAACTCTAAGCCATTGACACCATGATCGTGGTTGGATACACCAATTCCAGTAATTAACGGTGTCTGGGTAGAGAAGTTAGCACCTGACAGGACAGACACCTGTCCACTGTAAGGAGAGAGTTCGGTTGATGGAAATGTACCGCCGCCATTAGCGTAAAGCTTACTGTGGGAGACATAAATTTTAGGTTCCTTATCATAAGGGTTGAAGGCGATACCTAAAATTTGAGCATTGTACTGCCCCTTGATGGTGTTGATTGCCTGAATTGCTTTGACATTGTAATTGTCATCGAAGGTGTAAGCCCGAATCGACCCATCATAGAAGCCTACATAGAGCCTACCATCTGGACCCCATGCGCCCACAGTGGGATTAGAAACGTTAGGCAAATTATCGTCAGCGGTGATACTGGGATCATTGGCGCTGGTGATGTCAACAATCTTCTTGGTGAAGCTGATTGCCACGACATCATCATCTAGAACCGTCACAGGTAGCGATCGCACAGGAGCATTGTTGTAATCACTGTCACTGCTGCTAACTGTGTGGGTAATCGTAGCGTAATGAACCCCCTCAGCGGCTGTGTCATTCACAGCTTTTACCGTGACAGTCTGCGGAGTATCCCAGTTATCGGGTGTAAAGGTGACTTTGGGCGTAGTGGTAGAGAGCTGATCGCCGGTTTGCAGAGCGATCGTTACATTGGCTGTAGGCTTCGTATTCAGGACTAATGAGTAGGTGTCATTGCCTCCTGCTTCGTTTACCTGAGTACCGCCATCGGTTTGTTTGACAATGACCGCTGGGCCTTCGAGAGGTAGTACCTCAATGGCGGCGATCGCCGCATTATCTACGCTGGCATTCAGGTCAATATTGAGGAAACCATCACTGACAAAGAAGGGCTGGTCGATCGTCTTCACCAGAGCAGAGTTGTTACCTGGGAAGAAGGCATTTTTGGATTCCTCAAAAATATCCAGGTCATCTAGAACCAGATCGCCTTCCACCTTGACATCAAACACCCGTTGAGCATAGTTCGTCTTCGTCGGTTCCACAAAATGCAGTTTGAGTGTGTAAGCACCTTCTTCAACGGGAATTTGGTACGACAAATCCTTACCGGTTCGCACATTCTGATAAAGTGCATCATCAGTGGTCTTAAAGATCTCAGTGCTGCTGGCAACTGCACTAACGTAACCGCCCAGGGAGAAGGCATCCCGATCCCATACGCGCCCAGTCGTATCAGTGTAAAGAGCAGCGGTATTGGGCGAATTCGTACCTGTTCCCGTATTGATCCGAATTGATTTGTCTTGTGTGAGGCGGATGTAGTCTAAGCGTGCTGCATCTCCCGAATCTTCAAAGCCTTTGATTTGAATGCGATCGCCTGGTTTCAAAACGAGATTTTCTACTGCCCTGACTTCCCGCTTGTTGTTGAGCGTAGCGGTCGTTCCTCCTGGACTTTGATTGGAGTTAACCGTGCCCTTCAGAGTCCCGTTAACGTAGACTTCAAACTTAGCGTTACCGTCACTTTCATCCCAGAATGCCAGTTTTAGGTCATACTCACCCGCAGGACCGTTGTAGTCAACGTAGGCTGTCCCCGTTTCATTAGTTCCGCCGTTGACAAAGGTAATTAACTTACCACCGTATGCTCCGATCCCAGATGAGGTTTCTACGCGGTAGCCAGTCAGAGTCATATTCTCTGCTTCATACACAATATCACCGGATGTAGGCAGGGGTGGAGTAACGTTAACCGTGAAGTTAGTGTTAGTAGAAAGTCCACCTGTGTCCTTCGCTTGCACCGTAATCTGTGAGCTACCTGTTGCAGTGGGTGAGTAGTTCAGCGTCAACTTCCCAGTTGTGGGGTCAATACTGGGATTCACTTCAAACAACCCTGCGTTAGTATTGCCAACAACACTGTAGGTCAAAGCGGTATCAGGATCTTGAGCATCAGCGAAGACATCAAACAAGTTGATGACGGTATCCGGAGCATTCTGCGTAACTGTGATATTAGCAATGCCCGAAGTTGTTGGTGCTGTATTAGCAGGAGGAGTACCTACATTAACAGTGAAGTTAGTATTAGTGGAAAGACCGCCTGTATCCGTCGCTCTTACCGTGAGTTGTGAGGAACCTGTTGCAGTAGGTGAGTAGTTGAGGGTCAATTTCCCAGTGGTGGGGTTGATGCTAGGAGCGACCTCAAACAGCCCTGCATTGGTATTGCTAACAACGCTATAGGTGAGAGCAGTATCCGAGTCTTGAGCATCGTTGAAGACATCAAACAAGTTGATGACCGTATCAGGAGCATTTTGCACAACTGAAACATTGGCAATCCCTGCACTCGTGGGTGCCGTGTTAGTAGGCGTTCCGGAAACAGGAACCAACTTGATGTAGTCTGTCCGTACAGCTTCACCGTTATCTTCAAAGCCTTTGAGTTGAATTCGAGATCCTGCTTGTAAAGAGACTGCACCAGCCAGCTTGACTTCTTTCTTATTGGTGGTGTTGGCAGTACTTCCCCCAGGACTCTGGTTGAAGTTCAGGGTGTTCAACAGGTTTCCATTTACGGAAAGTTCTAGCTTGGCATTACCATCAGTTTCATCCCAGTATGAGACGTAAATGTCATATTGACCGACAGCCCCAGCGAAGTCAACGTATGCCGTACCTGTTTCATTAGCTGCCCCATTGATAAAGCTAATGCCTTTACCACCAGAAGCTCCAGTAGTAGAAGTAGAGAGGTTTTCTGTCCTGAAGCCACTGAGAACAAAAGACTCAGCTTCAATAATGGTCTGTCCGGGAGTAGATAGGGGAGAGACGTTGACTGTAAAGTTTGCAGTTGTAGACAGACCACCAGTATCGGTGGCTTGCACCGTTAGTTGAGAAGTACCTGTGGCAGTCGGTGCATAGTTCAACGTCAACTTCCCAGTGGTGGGGTTAATACTAGGAGTAGCTTCAAACAAAGCTGAGTTGGTGTTTCCTAAAACCTTGTAGATCAGAGCAGTATCTGGGTCTTGGGCATCGCTGAAGGCAGCAAAGAGGTCGATAACCGTATCAGGAGCATCCTGAACCACTGATACATTAGCGATACCAGAGGTAGTCGGAGCCGTGTTGGCGGGTGGTGTTGGAGAGACGTTGACTGTAAAGTTTGTAGTTGTAGACAAACCACCTGTGTCAGTGGCTTGCACCGTCAGTTGAGAAGTACCAGTGGCAGTTGGTGCATAGTTCAACGTCAACTTCCCAGTAGCGGGGTTAATACTAGGAGTAGCTTCAAACAAAGCTGAGTTGGTGTTTCCTAAAACCTTGTAGATCAGAGCAGTATCTGGGTCTTGGGCATCGCTGAAGGCAGCAAAGAGGTCGATGACCGTGTCAGGAGCATCCTGAACCACCGAGACATTAGCAATACCAGAGGAGGTCGGAGCCGTGTTGGCAGGCGAACCAGAAGATGGCACCAACCTGATAAAGTCTGTTCGTACAGCTTCACCGTTATCTTCAACGCCCTTGAGTTGAATCCGAGATCCTGCTTGTAAGGAGACTCCACTTGCAATCTTGGTTTCTTTCTTATTGGTGGTGGTAGCAGTACTTCCCCCTGGACTCTGGTTCAAGGTTAGGGTATTTAACACTGCTCCATTAACGGAGAGTTCTAAACTGCCATTGCCATCATTTTCATCCCAGTAGGAGACGTATATGTCATACTGACTGGCTGCACCGTTGAAGTCAAAGTATGCTGTACCTGTTTCCGCACTTGCCCCGCCGATAAAGCTAATACCTTGACCACCAGAGGCTCCAGCACCTGTCAGGGTTTCCTTCCTGAAGCCGCCGTTGAGAACAAAGGCTTCAGCTTCAATAATGGTTTGAGTCGGTGTTGAGGGCAGATTCAGTTGTAGAACCTGTGGTTTTGAGACGGGGCCTGTGGTGCCATCAGCATTTTTAATGGCAGCGGTAATATAGTTGTACCCTTTGTAACCGTTCTGACTACTAAGTGTAGTGAGGGTGATGGGAATATCTACAGAACCGGAAGCACCGATAGTAGCAGTGATCTCATTAACACCGGTGACACTATTGGCTTCAAAGGGGTCAATATCAAAGGCTGTGCCATCACTTTTCGTAAACATGGCTGCTCCAGCAACCAGCAATGAAACCTGAGAACCAGCAGTACCAGTGACTCGAACTGTTTGAGATGCAGATTCTACGATCGCCTGCTGTGAAGAAACACCTAGAATCTCAATGGTGGGCTTTGCAAGTTGATTGAGTTGGAGTGTGACTTGGGAACCATCAACACTGTCTGGAACTCGGTAGAGTTGCCCAGTTAATGTAGTGTTGTCGTCAAACTCTACAATGACGTTAGCGCCAATCAGCTCAAAACCAGAAACACTGGCAGACTCTTGCGGGCCTGGAGCACCTGTTCCCTTGGTGCTGGTTGGGTCGATGTCAATGGAGAAAGTTAAGGTTTTGCCTGCACCAAAATCTGTGAACAGCAGTTCTAAACCAAAGTAACCGCCATCTTTAGGAGTGAGGTAATTGGTGGTGATAGTGCCAACACCAGGATTGCTATCAGCAGTGAATGGTTTGTCAATGGTATCTCCCGCAGTTCCAAAGGGGTCAAACACAATATCGGGCAATAAGGCTGTGCTGGTATCTATTAAGATCCGTTTAATCTTTTGCCCTGTGGTGGAGTTATTGGTTAGTTGCAAACTACCACTGCTGAAGGTGCTGGAGTTAATACCATTCCCCGGTGGATCAATCTTTAAAAATGCCTTCGCGTCCAACACACCGCTATAGGCTGCCATCACTGCTGGTTGAAATGCCAATGCCGATTTTATCTTGCCAATAACTGCATCTAATTCCCATTTGCCACCTAAAGCACTGCTACCGACAGGAGTAGTGGCAGCGGCGACATTAGCACCTGTTAGCTGGCTAATTTGTGCAATCAGCTTTAAACCTGATGGTGTAGCTGCTAAGTTACAGCCATACAGGAGGATGTCGGCTTGCGGTAGTAATGCATTAGACCAGCTGTGAATGCGATCGCGATCGCATTCGAGAGTTTCTAAACTGAGTTCAGATGAGCCAAGCAATAACTTTCCTGGCTGCCCATGAGACACTATGTGAATTGCGGATACATGATTGAGCTGTCTTAACTTTTTACTGATTTGCCCTACTCCATCCTGAGTTGGGTCAAGACGAACAACATCAGTAATCGCAGAACGTACCCCATTTATCAGGCTTTCATAGCTCTCTACACCAGCATCAACAAAGACAATTTCACGCCCAAGCAGATCAGTACTCCCCAAATAGTGATTTCCCTTTGAGACTCTTAATCTGTGAGTTGGGTAAAGCGGTTTCTTGAAAGAAAACTTAAAAGATTGAGGGATGAGATGAAAAAGTTCCATTTTTCAATATCTGTATAATTTACCTAGCAAGCAACCAAATATATTGACCTTTACGACAGCATAGTGATTGACAAAAATGCTGGATCAACGGCTGTCAGGATTGGAAATGCTTGTATATTTTTGTAGTCCGACTACGGAAAATTTGCCAAGAATTTGAAATCCAATCAGTGGAGTATGTGAATTCCGAGTGATTGCAATTCACCAAATGAAAAATTTGGTGAACTAGTCTGGTATTTGGTGGTTTGCTTTGTATAGGAACTGGCGAGAGGCCTTCCTCCAAACAAGTGTGTGGCAGAGTTTCCAGAACACTTGTTAGATGCAAAGGAACTGTTTGCAGTTCTGATTGTTAAAAGCCTAAATTTAGGCTTCTATTTACAGGTAACAGCTGATGAGCGATCGCCAAACCGATAGTCTGGGGGTCTTACACCCATTGATTCATCTGCTCGTCGCCCAAAATTCACGAGAATTTTAGTTGCTGACACCTGAACTCTTTTGTGAAAAAGAACACATAAGAATACACCTACTGTTTGTAGGAAACACGAATGACCATGAATTATGCAATAGTCCGCAAAAGTTTTTACTTAAACTTAATAAACAAATCCATTGTCGGCAAAAATCTGCAATCCAAAACCCTGGACTGAAGCAGGTCGAGGATTAAGAAACGATGTATTTAAAGTTAAGGTAAGATTATGGGTAGGACAAATCTGATACTCTGCTAACATTTGTGCGAAGTCTGAGACCCTGGAAAGCTATGCCAGACAAGCATTCTAACCGTAGTAAAAAATGCACAATAGTAAGATTACAGAAGAAACCTTAAAGATATGGTAAAGTAATCTACCGAAGGTTCCTATGGATATGTTTTAATCCCATCATCAGAGTAACCACTGTTGATACCATATGTCTGTGGTCTAAAGGGAGAAGCTACCTAAGAGTTATGAATAGAGTTTTTGCAATCTTTTTGAGACACTGGATATTTGTCGCAAGCTTTAATGCTGTGTTGTTTGCGATCGCCTCTGTGCTGATCGCAAGAGTCCCTCAGGTTTGGATTGCTAAGACTCAGCTAATTTTACCAGTGACTAGTAGTGGCTTAACCGCAGATTTAGGGACATTAGGTAGTCTCAACAGTGGTGGTGTAGTATTTTCTCAGCAGGTAAATCCTCTAAATATCTTCTCGTCGATCCTTTTGAGCGATCAAACTCTCAGCCAACTCTGGAATTCCGATCCTCAAAAAGATCAGTTTTCCGATGTCAGTAGTTACCGGAAAATCTTTACTGTTGCGCCTCAAAGTGAATCAACCATTATCTCAATTACTGTACATGGTTCTACAGAAGAGATAGCCCAAGGACGTGCGAGACGATTACTGGATGTCTTTCAACAGCGCATGAGCCAGCTGCGTCAAAATGATGCTAAGCAACGCTCAGAATTTATGCGCACTGAGCTGAATCAAGCCCTGAGAAATTTACGCCAAGCTCAAACCAGACTCACAGAATTTCAAGAATCTTCTGGATTAGTCAGTAGCGATAATCAAATTCGCGAAACTGTAGCAGCCGTTACTCAACTGACTACAACTCGCTCCCAAATTATCGCTCAGTTTAAGTCATCTCAAGCTAATGTCAAAGAACTTTCTAGCCGCATGGGATTAAGTTCCGATCAAGCTATTCGTTCTCTGAGATTAGCAGAAAATCGCGACTTTCAATTTATTCGCCAGAAGTTATCGGAACTTGAGGTACCACTTTTAGAGGCTGAAGCTAAATTCACACCCGAGCATCCTCAGGTAAAAAATCTGCTGAATCAGCGGGAACAATTATCAAAACAGTTAACACAATATATTGCGGAAGCAGCCGCTAATACACAGGGTGTTAATGCATCTGTTGGTGAAAATTATGGAGAGTTGATCCAAAACCTGGTATTAGCAGAAGCTAACACCAGTGCTTTGCAGAATCAAGAAATTCAATTACAGCGACAGATTGATGAATTAAATAAAAAACTCCAAACTTTTCCTCCCGCTCAAGCTAAATTATTAGAGCTGCAACATCAATATAAGATTGCTGAAGGCGTATACAACGGTTTAGTTGGAAAAGTACAAGAGGCAAAACTCAATGCTTTTAGTGCTTTTCCGAGTATACAAGTTTTAGATGACCCTAGTGTTGAAGTTCAAGCTGCTAGCAACAGTCAGCAAAAAATTGCTATCGGAGTGATTCTGGCTGGATTGTTTGGTAGCGCGGCTTTGGCGTTGTTCCTAGAAAGTCGCAATCCCTTACTTAGCCCAGAAGATTTACAAAAGACAGAAATTCCCATTTTGGGAGGTGTCCCACAGTTCAAGGTTTTACACAATCGAGAAGCTGTGGAAGCAGAAACACATCTGGAATTTCAGCGGTTGGCTTTAGCTATTAGCGCCATGAACTTAGAAGATCGTCGGTTCATGGTGAGCAGTTCTACCGTTGGTGAAGGTAAAACTACTGTTGTCTTAGGTTTGGCGATCGCTCTGGCTACTTTAGGGTTTCGCATTTTAATTATAGATGCGGATCAAAATCAGTCAGCACTGAAAGCAACATTAGGAAACTCATCTTCACAAACTTTCCACCCATCCGACCAACCTATTTCTGTGCGTCATAACATCGATGTGATGACGATACATCAACCTGAACGCGAATTAGTTGAGTTTATCGTTAGCAAAGGATTTGAACAGTCCCTCCAAGTCTTACAAGAGAATGGCAATTACGACTACGTCCTGATAGACAGCGCATCTATTTGTTCAACTACTGAAACCTCTTTGATGGCATCTATTATATCTGGTGTGTTGTTTGTTGTTCGTCCTGGAGTTAGTCAACGATATTTATTTCAAAAAGCTCTGACTCAACTTAATCATCAGAGAGTTAAACCAATGGGAATTATTGTTAACGGCATGGATATGAAACCTATGGATTCATCCTATGCAACTAAGAATTCCCTGATTACTACTGGCTAATATTTTACCTTGTGTACATCTACCTCTTCACTTGGTTACTGCTATGAAAACAATCAACAATATCGATACACCATTAGATTTACCTAGCTTAGTTGTTTATCTTTTGGGAAGAAGAATTACTCCCATAACTGTTGATGGCATTATTGAAGCAATTCACACCGCTTGTAAGGTAGATCAAAAAATTACGGTAGCAAATTACAACGTTCATGCCTTCAATTTATCGATGCAATTGCCCTGGTTTTATGAATTTTTGCAAAGTTCAGAAATCGTGCATTGTGATAGTTCAGGTATTTTAAAAGCCTTAAGCTATATGGGACTTGACCTGCCGATTCAATATCGGGTCTCCTATACAACGCTGATGCCAGAACTATTAAAATTTTCTCATAAACAAGAACTGTCAATATTTCTCCTTGGGGCAAAACCTCAATATCTAGAAAAAGCAATTAATAATTTAGCAATAAATTATCCAAATATTAAAGTAGCAGGTCATCATGGTTACTTTTCTATTGATGATCCGGAAACCAATGATTTAATTATTCGCCGTATCAACCAGATAAAACCGAATATTCTCTTAGTTGGTATGGGAATGCCTCTTCAGGAAAATTGGGTAGCTCGATATAGAGATAGATTGCATGTGAATGCAATTTTGTTAGGAGGAGCAGTCATCGATCGTTTAGCAGGAGTAGTTTCTGATTGTCCCGATTTTCTGGCTAAAAACAATTTGGAATGGCTTTATCGTCTGCTCCGTGAACCAAAGAGATTGGGCGCTCGTTATTTGCTAGGTAATCCGGCTTTTGCTTGTCATATTGCTCTAGCTAAACTCTCTCAATTCCGAGAAGGAGTCACGCAACTTGAAGCAGGAAAGTACTATAACTGGAAAACAAGTGCATTTACTAACGCTCTTTCGCCATCCAACTCAACACCGACAAAGAGCCTGAGTGATTCCTTAGTTGAAGCAGGTTTGCTGACCATCAACCATATCGATATTGCTCTATCTGAACAAAGAAAGACAGGAGTTCCCTTGAGTGACATCCTGATCAATAAGGGATGGATTAAACAGCAAACTATCGATTTTATCGTCAAAAATATCATCCTCAGCAATCAAAATCAAAGCAGAACTAAGGAGTTGTTAAATGGCGTATACTCCGAAAGTTAGTGTTGTAGTGCCTGCATATAACGTTAGTGGTTATCTTGAGGCTGCTTTATTCTCTGTAGAATGTCAATCTTTTGGAGATTATGAAGTTTTAATCGTTGATGATGGTTCTACCGATGAAACTGCTGAGATTGCATTAACATTTAGCCGGCGAGATTCTCGGTTTCAATTGCTGCAAAAACCCAATGGTGGACTGTCATCGGCTCGCAATTATGGACTTCATCATGCTCAGGGAGAATATATTGCGTTGCTGGATGGAGATGATACTTACCATCCTGATAAGTTAGCTGTTCATATAGCAAAACTCGATAAATCCCCAGAGATTGGAGTTACCTACAGTGCATCTCGAGCTATTCGGGATGATGGACAAGTTACTTTTATGTCCTTAAGTGGTAAACCAATTGTTAACAATATATTGTTGGCATTATTGTGTAAGAACTTCATCGGACATGGCTCGAATGCTGTATTTCGCCGTTGTTTGATAGATGAAGTGGGAGAGTTTGATGAAACCCTCCGTAGTTCTGAAGATATTGATTTTTGGTTGAGAATTGCGGCTACAGAGCGGTGGCGATTCTATCGGGAACCTCGGATTTTGTGTTACTACCGCGTACGCCCTTCAGGGTTATCTTTCAATGTAGCGCAAATGCAGCGATCGCAGGAACAAGTACTCAAATCAGCTTATGAGCGATCGCCTGAAGTCGTCAAACCGATGCTACCAACAGCCTACGCTTATATGTATCGCTATTTAGCGCGCATCTCTGTTACAGCCGGTGACTTAACCCAAGCAGCAGCTTTTATTAACCAGGCTTGGGTAAGCGATCGCTCAATTTTCTTTCGCGATCCGCGATCGCTGCTTACACTCATTTCTGTGCGTTTGGCTCCCTTAACAAAGCTCATACTTCAGCAAGCACTTGGTTCTGTCGAGTAGAGTTCTTGAAAAGACGCGGTGACGCAAAGAAACCCTACAAGATCCCTGACTTCTTGACGAAGTCGGGGATCTGACACCTACCGTCAAAGCGTCTCCCCTTCTCCCTGTCTTCTTGGTAATTCCTAGGAAAACCTTCATGAGAGTTTGTTACTTAATTCAAACGCATAAAAATCCCGCTCAAATTTATCGGTTAATCAACTTAATTCAAAAATCCAGCCCAGGATGCCAAATTTTGATTAGCCACGATCCAACTTTTTGTCAGTTGGATTTATCAATGCTCCATCGCAGTACTAACATTCATTTATTTTTCACCAAAGGTGGACGAGCCGACTTTAGTATGGTTCAGAGCTACCTCGATGCATTGAATTGGCTGTTTACAAATCAAATTGATTTTGATTGGTTGATCAATATTACCGGTCAGGATTACCCAATTCAACCAATCGGAGAAATTGAAGCTTTTCTGGAGACAACTCATTATGAGGGTTTCTTAGAATACTTTGATGTTTTGTCATCCCAAAGCCAATGGAGCATCCATGAAGGATATAGTCGTTACTTTTATCAGTACAAACAACTCTCAGCAACGGTGAGCGATCGCTTACAAAAAATGCTCAAACCGTTAAAGATTCTCAACTATATTCAACCCTGGATTCGGTTTAATTGTTCCTACGACCTCCGGATTGGTGTTAAAGCAACTACTCCCTTTAATCAATCCTTTAAATGCTACGGTGGTTCCTTTTTCTGTACCCTTTCTCGAAGCTGCGTAGAATATCTCTACACTTACACCAAAAACAATCCCAGTTTTGTGCAATACTGTCGCAGTACCAGCATATCTGTTGAGTGTTTCATTCAAACCATTTTAGTAAATAGCCGATTGTTCAACCTTTGTAATGATTGTAAACGCTACTTTGATTTCACAAAATCTCAGGATGGTAGCCCTAGCATTCTCACCAAAGATGATTATGAAAATATAGCAAACAGTCAAGCCCACTTTGCCAGAAAATTGGATATGGGGTTAGACCAGCAGATTTTTGATTTAATCGATAAAAAGAATTTTACAACTAAAGAATTAATCGCTAATAATTATGAAGGATAAAGGATGAAGGATGAAAAAGAAAATTTACATGCCAATAAAAGGTTATTGATACTTATTTCTTACCTTCTGCCTTCTGCCGTCTGCCTTATAACCACTATATTCTCAGGTGTGCTAACTCATTATGAATCGTACTTCTATCATTAAAAGTGGTTTTTGGACAACATACGGAGCAATTGTCAACCGCTTATTTGCATTATTCAGTAATTTATTATTAGCGCGACTTTTATTGCCATCAGACTTTGGAGTTATCAGTGTCGCCTATATTTTCTGGTCTTTTATTAATCTTTTTGTTCAAGGTACAACTGGAGATTTTTTAGTTTATAAAGGAATTGAAGACCGACGTTATATCGATACTACTTACTCCTTGAGTATTTGTATTGGTATGGTTGGCGCAGCAGTGATGATAGCCTTATCTCCTTTGGCTGCCAATTTTTTCGGTATCCCAAACCTCATCGGACTATTAGCTTTCTTCGCTTTTAATTTTTTTCTTTCCTCTGTCCAAGCTGTCTATGCTGGAATCATGAGGAGAAGAATGCAGTATCAAGAATTGGCAAATGCTACCTTAATTTCCTCGATGATTCGCATCTTTACTACAGCAGGATGTGCTTTATCAGGATTAAGTTATTGGTCTTTCGCCATAGGTGATACTATTTTTTGGTTGACTATATTTTGGATTACTTTTTATTATACTAAATTCAAGTTTTACTTAAAAATAGATCCACAAATCAGGTCAGAAGCTCTATCCTACTGCATAGGTTCTGTTGGCTCTAGTTTGGGATTTTATATTAATTCCAATTCTGATAATTTTGTAATTGGCAGATTACTAGGAACTACTAATTTAGGCTATTACAACTTTGCTTATCAAGTAACTACAGCTTTTAGCTTAATCATGTCTCAAGTAATGAACCAACTTGGGATATCAGTTTTTGCACAAATGAAAGACGACCAAGAGCAAGAAAAGGCTTTGGTTAGGGTTGTCGAACAGATGTCATATTTTGCGGCTCTGTTATTTTCTGTAATTTATCTGATAGTTGATGAAACATTTATTACCTATATATTTGGAGAGAAATTTATTCCATCAGCTACGGTAATTCCTTGGCTACTCATCTTTGCCTACTTCAGGTTAGTAAATACTTCCCTATCTAGTATGCTAGCTGCCAAGGGTAGACCTGATATTAATGCCAAAGTTAATTTACAGATAGCGCCTCTAGCTGTTTTAGGTTTTTTAATTGGTGCTTGGAAAGGTGGCATTTTGGGAGTAGCGATCGCCGTAGTTGTAATTTTAGGTTTTAGTTGGACAGTTTTTTGGTGGTGGTCAGCTTGTAAAACCTTTGGTTGGTCTCTTTTAAAATATTTACTACCTTGTTTTAAAGCTTTATTTATGGCATTATTTGCCATTAGCATTAGCCGAATTTTACCTATACCTAAATTTATTTCACCGATTATTGATATCACGCTCTATTTATTTCTGATTCGGGTTTTGCTACCTGAGCAATTTTCTACATATTTATCCCTAATTAAAAAGTTAGGGCATAAAGTTAAAATGTTTAGTACTCGCTAAATTTAAGAACTATTTGAGATGCGATCGCCAATCATTTTAAATAGAGAAGCCCTTGTAAGATAGGACAAATGACCAATCACAACTGACAACTGACAAATGACAAATGAGGTAAAAATGAACCATCCGATTCAACCGCTAGTTAGTGCTGTGATTCCCACAAGAAATCGCGCATCTGTTGTCACTCGTGCTGTCAGAAGTGTTTTAGAACAAACATTTTGGCGGCTTGAGGTTGTCGTGGTGGTGGATGGCCCCGATCCCGCAACCGCAAAAGCACTCCAGCAGATTGACGATCCTCGCTTGCGTGTGCTTATACTCCCCAATTCTATCGGTGGCGCAGCAGCGCGGAATGCGGGAGTTGCAATGGCTGAGGGAGAGTGGATTGCGTTTCTAGACGATGATGATCAGTGGTTACCCCGGAAAATAGAGCTTCAGGTCGAAGCTGCAAATCGCTCTACTGCTCGCTTTCCCATTATTGCTTGTTCAGTGATAGCTCATACACCTCACGGAGAATTTGTCCATCCGCGACGGTTTCCTCAACCAGCAGAACCTTTAAGTGAATATATCCTCGTCCGCAATTCTCCCGGATTTGGTGAGGGATTGATTCAAACCTCAGGAATTTTTACATCAAGAGAATTATTAAAACAAGTGCCATTTAGAGCCGATTTACGTAAACACCAAGATTGGGATTGGCTACTGCGAGTTGGTAATCTAGAAGGAGTAGAAGTTCAATTTGTCACTGAACCGATGGCAATTTGGTATCACTCCAAAACGCAAAAAAGTGTTAGTAATACCCATGACTGGCAGTATTCCCTAAACTGGATTAAAGAAAATCGTAGCTTGGTAACTCGCCGAGCCTACGCTTCTTTCATCATGGTGGAGGTGGGCGCGCAAGCCTCAGCACAAGGGAAATGGCAGGAATTTCTGCCGCTGCTTTGGGAAGCAATCCGATTTGGTAGCCCAAAACCGATTGACTTTTTATTATGTTTTGGCTTTTGGTTGATTCCTAGAGATACCCGACGGTGGCTAAAAGGATTGTTGGGCGAGAAACAAAATCTCGAGCAACCGCTAAGTAGTGTTGAGAGCTAACAGGGGAATGTTGACAGTAATTAGTAAGGGGTTGAATTTTACCACAGATGATGAGCTAGGACAAATGTTATTTGCCGAGCGCATCTTGTATTGGACAATTGTACTGACTCCACTGTGGTGGTTGTTGGGTGTACAAACTCTGTTGTATCCCGCGATCGCAGTTTGGCTGCTAGTACGTTCCTTCCGCTTAGATAAATTGCTGAATACCCATATCCCAGCTTGTATTTGGGCATGGTTAGCAATGGCGATCGCGATGATCTGGACAGCTACTCTCGGGCTTGTAGATGTTAACTTTGATCCCTTTCGCCTAATTTCCACACTAGTCACCTTTTTCAAAGGTTACTTTCTCATAGTTAGTTGTCTGGTTCTCCCCTTTTGGAATCCCATTCGCTCCAAAGTTTTAACGCGGGCGATCGCTTGGATGGCTGTTGGTTACGGTATTACTGTTATACTACAATTTGTTCTTCTGTTTGTTGGGGTTTGGGATCAGCCCTTCTATCCGCCCCTAGCAAAACTGATTCCTGGTGACAAATTAAGCTTGCTGGTAAAACCAGCAATGTTTCAAACCTTTTTTGGCATTCCACTCCCCAGAACATCGCTGTACATGGCCGATCCTCCCATTCCCGGCGTGTGTGGGTTGCTTTGCTTTTTTATTTGTAGTGGTGAATCAAATCGTCGTCTCCGCTATTTAGCGATCGCGGGTAGTCTTTTGGCCTTATTAGTAAGTCAAAGCCGCGTAGCTTGGCTGTGTTTTCCCATAGTTGTTTGGATATCCCTCAGCTTTCGCGATCGTACAGCACGCCACAGTTATCTTTGGGTAACTTCTGCCGTGTTTATGAGTTGTGCATTCATCGGTGTCACCTTAGTAGACGTAATACATCAGTCCTTAGATGTGTTCACAGGTGCTCGTGCTTCATCCTCAGCCGATCGTAGCCTTGTCGTTGGTGAAACCATCAAAGCATGGCAACAGCGCCCCTGGCTGGGATGGGGAATTCCCCAAGGAGAAGTTACTTGGTACATCTACAAAGTTGTACTTGGCTCCTTTTCAACCTATGCAGGTGTTTTATATTTACATGGAATTTTCGGCTTTACTTGCTTGATTACTGCACTAGGCACAACTCTCTGGAACTTTTGGAACATCGCTATGCAAGGAAATAAATTAGCTCAGGGAGCTTTTGCCAGCTTTCTAGCATTGTGTCTATTAATTGAAGGTCTACCATTAAGTTGGATGTGTATTTATTTCTGGTTTTATTTCCTTTGGTTAGGGGTGATTTTGTTTGAACATCAATTAAAACGTCCACCAATTTCTAGATGGCAACAACTGATATAATAGTCATATTATATCGCCTTTACGCTGAAAATTCAAAGTCTCTCTCCTTGTATTAGAGATATTGAGAGAGGTTTTCCAGATAACTTGAAAAGTCTGATAAGCAATAGGCAAAAATTAACATGAATGGTAGTAGATAAAGTTTAAATTTACAGATTTTTTGCAAATAACCGGATATATATATATATGAATAAAAATAAACATCCACTATTACTCAAACTAGCAAAATATTACTTTGCAATTAAGCAGTTTTATTACCAATGGCGGTATCCCAATTTAACCTTAGAACCAGGAGTTTTAATTAAAGGAAAATTGATTATTTCCGGCGATGTCAAAGTGAAAATTGGCGCGGGAACTCGGATCGGGATGAACGTAAAAATTTACGGTTCTGGTGACGTAACAATTGGCAGAAATACCCTACTTAATGGTTGTTGGATTGGCTCTGTACGCTCAATTCAAATTGGTGATGAATGTCTCATTTCCGATTGTTTTTTGCAAGATTCCGACTATCACAACCTGGAACCACATCTGCGTTTTGCTCCTCCCGGCCCAAAAGTATCAGCGCCCATAGTCATTGAGCGTAACGTTTGGATTGGAGCCAGAGCAACTATCATGAAAGGTGTCCACATTGGTCAAGATAGCGTTATTGGATTAGGAAGCATTATTCGCCAACCAGTTCCTGCTGGAGTTGTCGTAATTGGAAATCCCCAACAAATTGTCAAAAACCTCTATAAAGATGCAGATAAAAAAGTCAATTTATCGCCTGTGTAGTTAAAGTATTTAACTAACCTCATAACCCCCTCTATAGTAATCCTTGTACGTCCTACAAATATCTTTCCTCCTTGCCTTCCCGAAGTTCTGAGCGTCGGAAGTCGGCGTTCAGACTTTTTTCTTTGTCCCCTTTCTCATTTTTGATTCAGATATCAAATAGGATTTCTATATTTCTTATATCTCCACGTCCCTTGCGTCTGTGCGGTTTGTTTCTCTAAATAATTTAAGGTAGGTCTTTAATGAAAGTCGGTTATCTTTCGGATAATTATCTCTACAAACGCAACATTATTAATATTGTCGAAAATGTCGAATATCAAAAAGTTAATAATTTATTTGCTCTAACTTATCCCGCAATTAAATCCATCAATAAACTGGCGAGAAAAAATCTTTTACCCTTCAACGATTTAATTTATCAATTCACAGATTTAAATTTAAATAAAGTCGATATTCTCCACTTCTTTAATACCATCAGCTACGGTAAAACCCCTTGGATAACGACATTTGAAACAATTTTACCTCGATTAGATCGCACCCTCTCCTGTCATCAAGGTTCTAGACCAGATTTTTCTCAACTTTCCAATTATAAAAATGTCAAAAATGCTTTAGAGGCAATGGCTAGCCACTCATGTAAACATCTAATTGCCATGTCTCATTGTAATGCCAATATGCAGAGAATTCTGTTAAAGGATTTTCCCGAATATCAAAAAGCTATTGAACCTAAAATAACAGTTTTGCATCCCCCACAGCCATTACTTGTTTCATCCTATGCTGAGAAAAATATTACTTTAGATGGCAAAATTAAATTTATTCTCGTTGGCGCTTCTTTTTTCCGAAAAGGAGGTATGGAAGTAGTCGAAACATTCAGCAGATTGAAGAGAGAATATAACTATGATTTAGAATTAACACTCATCTCTTCACTCCGCTTAGATGATTATGCCACTAAAGAAACCGAAGATGATATTCAAAAAGCGAAAATATTAATTCAACAAAATCTCGATTGGATTAATTATTATGAGCAGCTTCCCAATAAAGAAGTTCTAGAATTAACAAAGCAGTGTCATGTTGGACTACTACCAACCTATGCAGATACCTACGGTTTTTCTGTTCTAGAATTTCAAGCTGCTGGCTGTCCTGTGATTACAACCAATATTAGAGCATTACCAGAAGTTAACGACAATGATAGAGGATGGATCATTGAAGTTCCCACAAATTATTTAGGTGAAGCTATCTACACAACCCCACAACAGCGACTGGAAATTAGTTCCGCCATCAAATTAGGACTTGAGCGTGTAATACATGAAATCTTCGCCAATCGAGATACTTTAATTGACAAATCGAATCGCTCAATTCAAGGAATTAAGGACAATCATTCGCTCAGCAAGTATGCAAATAAAATGAAAGAAATATATTTGCAAGCAGTATAGTAGCAACTTAAAAACATAATTCAATAGATGCATTTGTAGGGGCTGGATTTTCCTGTCCCTACAAATTTTTGCATGAGTAGAGAATAAGTCAGGACTTACGTAACTGGCACAGCGCGATCGCCCTTTGATAGTACAAGAGTATTATCGAAAGTTAATTTTGGTGATTGGCTCTTAAAACTATTGATCAGTATAAATATTTTTTGCAAAGAAATATTTTAGACATCATCCGACTTTTCCAACTTTAAGATCCGACTTTTCCGACTGGCGCACAGGGATGAAATGAGAGTAACTTTGAATACTAACACCCAATAACACACTTACCTGCAAGGGGGAATTCAAAATATTGACTTTTATTGCTCTATTTACCCAAACAACGCTGTAAATCCTCATAAATACAATGTTTCAGCCTATCCTGTGTTTGATACGTGAGTGGGTTTTTATATTCTAGATGGCTAAAATCCAATTTCAATCAAATTTATTAGATTCTTGAGTTCTCATAACCAGCGTGTCATTCGGGACATAGGTCTTAATTTGTAGCAGCATTTTCATCAATGTAATTGCTCTTTGATTTGAGCGGTATCATTTTGCCTCCCTACTCATTTTCACTGTAGGGACTAACTTGTTGTGACTATTACCGTAATTTACTTAACCAAATTGTACTTCAACTATGGCAAACTACACTTTCAGTAACACAAGCGTCATCACCATAAACGACGCTACAGCAAACGGACCTACAGCAGCTTCACTTTACCCAGCTGCTATTAGTGTCTCAGGTACTACAGGTGTGATAACTGGGATACAGGTGAAAATTAACGGTTTAAATCATCAGTACGCAGACGATATTGATATCTTACTGGTTGGTCCAAATGGTCAAAAAGTTTTGTTGATGTCTGATGCAGGTGGAGATTTTTCACTGACCAATATCAATTTAACATTTAGCGATTCAGCTACCAGTTTATTAGCAGATAATACACAAATAACATCGTCTGGTACATATAAACCAACTGATTATCAGTCTGGTGATTCTTTTCCCTCCTCAGCACCATCAGGCCCCTATGGGACTTCCCTTTCTGCCTTCAACAATGCAACTGCCAACGGTACTTGGCAACTTTTTGTTGTTGATGACCTAGGCGGTGGTACAGGCACCATTAGCAGTGGGTGGAGTCTAGATATTACAACTGCCCAGCCTCAGCCTGTTCAGTTTAATGTCTCCTCATTATTCAATGCTGATGGAATTGTCAACCGTAGTAACGGTGTCACAGACTCCTCCCAGAATGCTTTAGATGGCTCAACTACACTGATCACCCAATCCTATGCGACTTCAGCAGGGGGTAGTAATGGCAATGGTCTACCGGATAATGGCTTTTTCGCCGCTAATGCCTACCATCCAGATATACAACTTAATTATACCAACAGTAATGACGGTAATAATGTCAGGCTTCTCAACTCCAGCAATCCGAGTTTCACAATATCAGTACCGCAGACTAAATACTCCGAAGTCCACCTATTTGCTTTTAGCACAAATGAATATAACAATGCAAATTCTATCAATGTCAAACTTAATTATACCGATGGCTCATTTACCCAAGTTAACACCAACGTTCCTGACTGGTTTTATAATATTAATGAAACACCAGACTTATACTATCTGATTGATGGATTAGACCGTGCTAATTTTTACAGCGGCAGCCCATCATTTGAAAACACTGATAGTGCTGCGGTATTTGGTTTGCGCTTCACTTCCGATTCGACAAAAACCTTACAAAGCATTCAGGTTACCCAAACTTCAACTTCACAGGCTAATTTAGTTTTCTTAGGCTCAACAGGCGTGCCTGTTTCTTCGTATACACCCCCCAGTAATACACCCCCCAGCCTAGCCAACCCTATTCCAGATACAGCTGCCACAGAAGATACTCCCTTCAGTTTCACAGTTACAAGCAATGCCTTCACCGATGCTGACGGCAACACCCTCACCTACAGTGCCACACAGAGCAATGGTTCTGCCTTACCTAGTTGGCTAACTTTTAATTCTACTACTCGCACCTTCAGTGGCACTCCTACCAATAGCGATGTTGCCACAATCAGCGTCCGAGTCACAGCCAGTGATGGGCAAGCAACCGCAACAGATGACTTTAACATCACCGTCAATAATGTCAACGATGCTCCCACAGCCACCAACTTAAGTACAGCCGAAACCTACACCGAAGATACACTCCTAAATTTTACGGATATTGTTGTCACAGATGTAGACAGTGCCAACATCATAGCTACCCTGACATTATCGAACCCAGCCGCAGGTAGTTTTAATATTGCCACTTCTGGTACAGTCACATCCACCTATAACGCTGCTACAGGAGTATGGACAGCTAGTGGTGCAACAGCAAATGTCAACGCCCTCCTAGCCGGATTAACCTTCACCCCCGCCGCCAACTTCAACAGCAACTTCACCATTGCTACTAGTATTTCTGATGGTGTAGCCCCAGCTATTACAGGGACTAAAACCATTACAGGTGTACCCGTTAATGATCCAGTCACAGGCAGTCCTACTGCCACCCTAGCAGCTGGAACAGAAGACACAGCATATACAATTACTGCGGCTTCTCTGTTACAAGGCTTTGCTGATGCAGATGGCAATACTCTCAGTGTCACAGGATTAACAGCCACCAATGGGGCTGTAGTCAATAATAACAACGGCACATATACCTTTACACCGAATGCCAATTACAACGGTACTGTCACCTTCACCTATTCAGTCACAGATGGTAATGGTAGTACCTTAAGCGGACAAACTCGCAGTTTTGCCTTAAGCGCAGTCAATGATGCCCCAGTCCTGACAGTACCTGCATCCCAAACTGTCAATGAAGACACCAACTTCACCCTCACAGGT
The DNA here is from genome assembly GCF_002368195.1 of Calothrix sp. NIES-2100. GTDB lineage: Bacteria > Cyanobacteriota > Cyanobacteriia > Cyanobacteriales > Nostocaceae > Aulosira. The sequence goes on from NZ_AP018178.1 coordinate 7,147,981, forward strand.
ATCAGCATTGCCGATGTCGATGCTCTTAGCAGTCCCTTACAAGTCACCCTGAGTGCCAACAACGGTAAACTTACCTTTGGCAACACTACCGGACTCACATTTACCAGTGGTGGCAATAACAGCAACACCATGACCTTTACCGGGTCACTCACTGATATCACTAATGCCCTGAATAACCTGGTTTATCGCAGTAACCTCAACTATAGTGGCGCAGACACTATTACCCTTGCTGTCAACGACCAAGGCAATACAGGTACAGGTGAACCTTTAAGCGATACTAAAACTATTGCAGTTCAGGTAAATGTCGTTAACCAAACCTTAAGCGCTACCACAGCAACAGATACCATTAATATTGGTAGCGGCAACGACACTATCAACGCTACTTTTGAACAATTACAGCAAAACGACCAAATCAATGTAGGTTTGGGCATTGATACCCTGATTCTTCAAGGTGGAATTTCATCAAACACCATCACCATCAATCTGAATAATGCTACTAATCAAGTTCAGAACATCACTGGAACCACACTGTTAAACTTTGAAAAATTTGACTTTAGTAGTTTTGCCGGCATTACCCAATTTACTGGCGGTACAGGTAATGACTATATCAAGGCAGGTCTAGGTAATGACAGTTTAGTTGGTGGTAGTGGTGATGATTACCTGAATGGTGGTGCAGGTAACGACACCCTTAATGGTGGTACGGGGAATGACACCATGTTAGGTGGCGTTGGTAACGATAGTTACACCGTTGATAACATCGGTGATGTGGTCACAGAAAATGGCAACGAAGGTACAGATATAGTATCTGCCAGTATAAACTATACCCTGACAGACAACCTAGAAAACCTCACCCTGACTGGTACTGCGATCGCTGGTACTGGTAACAGTCTCGATAACATCATCACAGGTAATAGCGCTAACAATATCCTTAATGGTGGGGCTGGCAATGACACCCTTAATGGGAGTACGGGGAATGACACCATGTTAGGTGGTGCAGGCAATGATTCGTACTCTGTTGATAACATCGGTGATGTAGTCACAGAAAATGCCAATGAAGGTATAGATATAGTATCTGCCACTATCAACTATACCCTGACAGACAACCTAGAAAACCTCACCCTTACTGGTACTGCTATCACTGGTACTGGTAACGCTCTCGATAACACAATCACGGGTAATGCAGGTAACAATATCCTCAATGCTGGGGATGGTAATGATACCCTAAATGGTGGTGTAGGCACTGATATAATGTCTGGTGGTGCAGGTAATGACTTGTACTATGTTGATAATACAGGTGATGTGGTCACAGAAAATGCCAATGAAGGTACAGATACAGTATCTGCCAGCATCACCTACACCCTGACAGGCAACGTCGAAAACCTTACCCTGACTGGTACTACTGTGATCGATGGTACTGGTAACAGTCTTGATAACATCATCACAGGCAATGGCGGTAAAAATATCCTCAATGCTGGAGATGGCAATGACACCCTGAATGGTGGTGCGGGTGCAGACACGATGTTAGGTGGTACTGGTAATGATAGTTACATAGTCGATATTATTGGTGATGTGGTCACAGAAAATGCTAATGAAGGTACAGATACAGTATCCGCCAGCATCACCTACACCCTGACAGACAACGTCGAAAATCTGATTCTCACAGGTACGACTGTAATCAACGGCACTGGTAATAGTCTTGATAACAGTCTCACAGGCAATACTGCTAACAACACCCTAGACGGTGGTGTGGGGGCAGATACCATGTCTGGTGGTGCTGGTAACGATACTTACATTGTCGATAACATCGGCGATGTCATCAGCGAAAATGCCAATGAAGGTACAGATACAGTCTCTGCGGCTATTGACTACACCCTCAGCGCTAATGTTGAGAATCTAACTTTGACAGGTAGTGCGATCGCAGGCACTGGTAATACTCTCAATAACACCATCACTGGTAATGCTGGCGACAATATTATCGATGGTGGCGCTGGCAATGATAGTATGTCCGGTGGCGCTGGTAATGATACTTACATTGTTGATAGCACGGGTGATGTAATCACCGAAGCTGCTAGTGCTGGTACAGATACCGTAGCTGCCAGCATCAACTATACCTTAGCCGCCAACTTAGAAAATCTCATCCTCACTGGCACTGCTGTTAGTGGTACTGGTAATACTGTCAATAACAGCATTACAGGTAATAGTGCAGACAATATTATCAATGGTGGTACGGGTGCAGACACGATGTTAGGTGGTGCAGGCAATGACTTGTACTATGTTGAGATTGCAGGTGATGTCATCAGTGAAAATGCTAATGAAGGTACAGATACAGTATCCGCCAGCATCACCTATACCCTGACAGACAACGTCGAAAATCTGATTCTCACGGGTACAACTGCGATCAACGGTACTGGTAATAGTCTGGCTAACAGTCTCACAGGCAATACTGCTAACAACACCCTAGACGGTGGTGTGGGGGCAGATACCATGTCTGGTGGTGCTGGTAACGATACTTACATTGTCGATAACATCGGCGATGTCATCAGCGAAAATGCCAATGAAGGTACAGATACAGTCTCTGCGGCTATTAGCTACACCCTCAGCGCTAATGTGAGAATCTAACTTTGACAGGTAGTGCGATCGCAGGCACTGGTAATACGGGTGATGTAATCACCGAAGCTGCTAGTGCTGGTACAGATACCGTAGCTGCCAGCATCAACTATACCTTAGCCGCCAACTTAGAAAATCTCATCCTCACTGGCACTGCTGTTAGTGGTACTGGTAATACTGTCAATAACAGCATTACAGGTAATAGTGCAGACAATATTATCAATGGTGGTACGGGTGCAGACACGATGTTAGGTGGTGCAGGCAATGACTTGTACTATGTTGATAATACAGGTGATGTGGTCACAGAAAATGCTAATGAAGGTACAGATACAGTATCCGCCAGCATCTCCTACACCCTGACAGACAACGTCGAAAATCTGATTCTCACAGGTACGACTGCGATCAACGGTACTGGTAATAGTCTGGCTAACAGTCTCACAGGCAATACTGCTAACAACACCCTAGACGGTGGTGTGGGGGCAGATACCATGTCTGGTGGTGCTGGTAATGATACTTACATTGTCGATCATATCGGCGATGTCATCAGCGAAAATGCCAATGAAGGTACAGATACAGTATCTGCCAACATCAGCTATACCCTAACAGATAACGTCGAAAATCTCATTCTCACTGGCACCGCTGCGATCAACGGTACTGGTAATACTCTCAATAACACCATTACTGGTAATGCTGGCGACAATATTATCGATGGTGCTGCTGGCAATGACACAATGGTTGGTGGTGCTGGTAATGATACTTACATCGTTGATAGCGCCCTTGATGTAGTCACCGAAGCTGCCAGTGCAGGTACAGATACAGTCGCTGCCAGCATCAACTATACCTTAGCAACCAACTTAGAAAATCTCATCCTCTCAGGTTCTGGTAGTCTAAACGGTACTGGTAATACGCTCAATAACAGCATCATTGGTAATAGCGGCAATAACGCTATCGATGGTGGTACGGGTGCAGACACGATGTCTGGTGGTACTGGCAACGACAGTTACACTGTTGATAATGCAGGTGATGTTGTCAACGAAAATGTCTTTTCGGGAACAGATACAGTTTCTGCTAGCATCAACTATACTCTGACGGCTAATGTTGAAAATCTCACCCTGACTGGTACTGCCATCACTGCTACTGGCAACGATTTGAATAACACTATCACAGGAAACAGCAGCAATAACATCCTTAATGGTGGGGTTGGTAATGACATCCTCAACGGTGTTGTCGGTGCTGATACTATGTCTGGTGGTGCTGGTAATGACCTTTACTATGTTGATAATGCAGGCGATGTTGTCAGCGAAAATGCCAATGAAGGTATAGATACAGTTACTTCAACCATCAGCTACACCTTGACAGCCAATGTTGAAAACCTCACCCTGACTGGTACGACGGCGATCAACGGTACAGGTAACGTCAGCGATAACAGTATCACAGGGAACAGTGCCAATAACATCCTCAATGGTGGAGATGGCAATGACACCCTCAATGGTGGCGCTGGCAATGATAACCTCAATGGTGGTGCTGGGAATGATAACCTCAATGGTGGCGCTGGTGATGATAGTTACACAGTTGATGATGCAGGTGATGTCATCAAGGAAAATATCAATGAAGGAACAGACACAGTTTCTTCCAGCATCAGCTATATCTTGACAGCTAACGTAGAAAATCTCATCCTCACTGGCGCGGCTATCAGTGGTACTGGCAACAGTGTTGATAACTCGATCACAGGTACTAGCGCTAATAATACCCTCAATGGTGAGGATGGTAATGACACCCTCAATGGTGGTCTAGGTGCAGATACCATGTCTGGAGGCACTGGTGATGATATTTACTATGTTGATCACACAGGTGATGTGATCAATGAAAATGCCGATGCTGGCTCAGATACGGTGTTTACTACCATCAACTACACCTTGACAGACAACATAGAAAATCTCATCCTCACTGGTACGGCTCTCAGTGGTACAGGTAACAGTGTTGATAATTTCATCACAGGTACTAGCGCTAATAATACCCTCAATGGTGGTACTGGTAATGATGTCATGCTTGGTGGCGCTGGTAACGACAGTTACTATGTTGATAATGTAGGTGATGTTGTCAGTGAAAATTTTGCTGAAGGAACTGACATTATCTATTCTTCTTCTAATAACTACACTTTGTCAGCTAACGTTGAAAACCTCACCCTCATTGCTACTGGTCTCAATGGTACTGGTAACAATTTGAATAACTTGATCACAGGCAATAGCGCCAATAATAACCTCACTGGTGGTGGTGGCAATGACATCCTTGATGGTGGTTTGGGTGCAGACAGTCTGTCTGGTAATGCTGGGAATGACATTTACTATGTCGATCAGCCCGGCGATGTCGTCAGTGAAAATGTTAATGAGGGAATAGACAGTGTTTACTCTACCATTAACTACACTTTGACAAATAACGTTGAAAATCTTACTCTTTCTGGTTCTGCTATTAGCGGTACTGGTAACAGTGTCAATAACTTCATTACAGGTAATGTTGGTGACAACATCCTCAATGGTGAAGCTGGGAATGACATTCTCAATGGCGGGGATGGCGATGATACCCTCAATGGTGGGGATGGCGTAGACACTTTGTTTGGCGGGTTTGGTGATGACTTTTATTACGTTGATAACGTTGGTGATGTTGTCAATGAAAATGTTAGTGAAGGTACAGATACCATTGAAGCAAGTGTAGACTACACCTTGACAGAAAATGTTGAAAATCTCACTCTGAGTGGTACTACTGCTATTAACGCTACAGGTAATAATGCTGATAACATTATCATCGGTAATAGTGGTGACAATAGCTTATTTGGTCAAGATGGCAATGACATACTCGTTGGTGGGGATGGCAATGACATACTCGTTGGTGGTCTGGGTGCAGATTTGTTTGTTTTCAACTCTTTATCTGAATCTGAAGGCATTGACACCATTCAAGACTTTAATGTGACAGACGGTGATAGCATCGCTATCTTACTTGGCACTGCAACCCTCAATGATTTCAGTTATAACGACACCACAGGTGGGTTATTTTACCAAGGAACTCAATTTGCGACGATTGACAACAAACCTGTTGACTTCTCCGTCGATTCTCATATCTTGTTGATCTAAAAGTTAGACATCATTAACTGCTGTTAAATAACTAACATCAATAGGGGGGTACATTACCCCTCTTTTTTATTGTCAACAAAAGTAAAGCCAGAAGCATTATCCGTGCCCATATACTTTTGATGGCAAATGAGGGAGAAACTGACAAAGCGATCGCAATTCCCTCAAAACATCATCAGCATATTTTACTTTGATCAATAAATATTTATTGTAATAATTAATACGCAATAAGGTAATAAATAAGTATTTTTACACTTGTTAATTAAGTGAATGTGACTTCTTTTTATATGACATACAAGTGAATTATAAAAAATTTAAATTGAAAACAGACTAATAATTCAAAACCACATCTGAAAGTTTTATGTGTCTATGTACCAACAACAAGATATGATAATCCCTGCTGGGGATCGCTCAGCTTTTTGTCAACCAACTCAGAGGATTTTTCTATATCCCAAGAATAAGATTTTAATTTCTTAGCCAAAATGTTGTTTAGCAAAACCAGGGTTGCACTAGATGAATTGTGCAGTTGCTTGGACATTAAACCGACATGATAGTGTTTGAATTTCTTTGGATTACGTCTTGGATTGGTTCTTTTTTCTCATTTAGCGAAAACTTACTACCAAGTAAGACATCAAATGTATTACCAGTAAAAGTTTCAGCCCACATCGGCAAATTTATCAGTAAGCATCGCCCATTGTTTGTGCAACCTCAGCAGCCGATAAATGTTTGGAGTACAACGCTGCTACCAAGAAGATTTTTAAGCATAGATTGGGACAATAATGAACCCAAAACCAGATTGACTAAACCGCTAAATTCTCCAGAAACAGCAGTTAAAAATAGCAAAAAACAGCTTTGCACTTTTGAGGAAGAGATGGTATCTAAACAGCCTGGTATCAAAACCTCTAGTGTTTTGACATCTGGAACCATCATTAACTCTAGTCCAGAACAGCAAGATTTTTTACCGAATAAATTTCTGCGATCGCTCCAAGATTTCTTCCGTTTTGCTTATCCTGGAGAGCAGAATTTGATGTCTGCATTCTTACCAGTATTGGTTGTGCATCGACAGCCAGATAACTATGAAGTTTGGGTAAATAACCATCTCATTGCAACTTTACCCACAGAAATTGCCGCCAAGTCAATACAAAAACGATTGACAAAACTAGTTAAGTCAACAAACTTCGATGCTAATCAATTAAAACCTGCTTTAGTAGATGGATTACCTGCATTAATGGCAGGTAATCGCTTTTTATGGGGAATTGAAACCCAAATCTCTCGACGATTCCACCGCAGCCCTGACTTGTTAGCAATTGAATGGATTAATAATCTACGTTCCGCTTTCAAAGCATCAACGCTGACACTCGTGGAAGCACAGAAGGAAATGTATGGTGTCACTCCTTCTGCGACAAAAATATCTGGCTTAGCTTCTTGGTATGGAGGCTATTTTCATGGTCGTCTCACAGCCAATGGCGAGATATACAACCAAAATGAATTGACAGTAGCCCATAAGTCTCTGCCTTTTAATACTTATTTGCAGGTAACAAATTTAAAAACTAGCAAATCAGTAATTGTGCGCGTCAACGATCGCGGCCCATATATCCCACCCAGAAGCTTAGATCTATCACAAGCGGCGGCTCGTTGTCTCGGTAGCGAAATCGCTGGGGTAGTACCCTACGAAGCGGTAATTTTACACAGCAGTGAACCGAAAATTACTTTGAAAGCTTCCACTTTGACAAGCATCAAACCTAAACCTGTCAGACAACTTGCATTAATCCCCGAATTTTGATTTAAACCACATCTATTTTGAAAACCATAGTTTGAAAAGTAGTGGGAGCATCTTGCTCCCTACTCTTCGTAGCGGGCTTTGTGTCCCGCACTACTCCAGGTTTCAAAATGGACGAAGTTTAGTAGTTCATTACACAATCAAGGGTGAATCAATTCGTAGTCAGGACTACAATCCTGGCTACAAAATAATTGATTGCATAAATAACTACTAGCAATTACCATACTTCTGATATAAGAACTTACAGCAGATTTCAATCTGATTCTGATTAAGTCCATAAGTTAGGTCTAAAAGCTCACTATCATACCAATTTTTTCAAATTCGGTCACAGATTCCCACCTTAATACCTAGATTCTCTCAAAATTTCGGAATTGCGAACGAATTGGTATCACACCTGTTTTACTTTTGAATTCTGCTGTAATGTTGTTAATTTCATCACCACAGGTAAAACATTATGTCAGTAGCACAGCATCTCCAAGAATTTGGTCATCATTTAATTCTCGGTATTTCCGGAACACAATTAAGTGACGAGGACAAACGAGCACTTAGTGAATTGCAACCTGTTGGGGTCATATTTTTTGCGAAAAATTTTTTGGATGACGCTTCCTATGAAATTTGGTTGCAAACCTTTAGGGAATTGATCGACGAAATACGACAATACGCTGAACGTGATTCTATGTTTTTTAGCCTAGACCATGAAGGTGGTCGGGTTGTGCGTACACCTGTACCAATTACGCGATTTCCTTATGCTTTGTCGCTGCAATCGCGATCGCGTCAAGTGGCAAAAGCCACAGCCGTAGAACTAAAATCTTTAGGCATCAATCTATCTTGGTCACCTGTAGCAGATATTTATTCCCATCCGGAAAATCCCGTTATTGGTTCTCGCGCTTTTGGTACAACTCCCGAAACTGCTGCTAAAGGTGCTAGGGAATATTACCTCGGATTGCAAGAGTCAGGAATTCTCGGATGTGCTAAGCATTTCCCTGGTCATGGGGACACTAGCCAAGATTCTCATCTAGAGCTACCGATACTACATCTTACCAAAGAAGACTTGCGAAATCGAGAATTGATTCCTTTCAAAGCTTTAATTGAGGAACAGATTCCTTTGATTATGACAGCCCATATCCTGTTTCCCAACATCGATCCTGATGTCCCAGCAACTCTTTCCCGAAATATTCTCACCACCATACTCAGAGAAGAACTGGGCTTTGGTGGCGTGGTTGTCTCTGATGACCTAGATATGAAAGCTATCTCAGAGAGATTTACCACAAAAGGTACTGTAGCACAAGCAATTCATGCTGGTTGCGATCTATTTATTATTTCTCGTAACATAAATTCATCATCCCTGGAACGAACCTATCTCATCGCCCAAGATTTTGCTGATTCTCTGGGTAACGGTAGCCTTGATAAATCTGTAGTAGCCGCTGCTAAACAGAGAATTGATAACCTGCTGGCTGTTACTCCCCAGTATCTTGTGCATACTCTCGATCAAGATACTCTCAAAGAACATGCCGAATTAGCGATCGCTTCTTCCTACCAAGAAATTGGCTGATCGATCATAGCGGTTTTTCCCAAAAATTTTTTGTTGATTTTGCAAAGGATTTGACTAATTGATGAATTTAATGTTATCAATAACATCAAATACCAAAGCCATTACGTAGTAATACTGGGTGCCTTAGATATGGCTACAAATAATCACACGGAAACACTAAAATAGCCGTGTAGCCATCTTTTGGAGTAATGGCATAGAATATTTTCGATTTTTCGGCTAGTTTATTTAGTTGAGTGCGATTTCATGAAAAAATATTTTGCACTGATGAGTCCCATCAGTACCTTCACGCGCAAATTGCGACAGCGATTTGGTGCTGCTGGACTGATGTTTGTGTTCTCTATTTTAGGCTTTTTGCTGGCGCTGCTTTTGACGCAATTCCTACTCAGATTCTCTGGTTGCGTTATGGGAATTTGTCATACTTCAGCCGGCGCACAATCGACAGTAGCATCGCAGGTTCTGTATATTTCACCGCAAGGTTCTGGTAGTCGTAATGGTAGTAGCGCCCAAAATGCAGGAATCCTCAAAGATTTACCTGCATTTATCAACAAAGTCGGGCCAGGAGGTGAAATTAGGCTACTCAATGGAGTCTACAACCAGGACAAGACCTTTAAAATTGCTAGTGGAGGCGCACCAGGGAAACCTGTGCTGATCCACGGTACAGATGCATCTGGACAAGAAACATCTATGCCAGTAATTATGGGCGTTCGTTCCAATCCTTATCAACCACCTCCAATAGGAAGAACCGGAAAAAGCCTCTTTAAACTCCTTCCGGGCGCTAGTTACCTCACTTTCCGTAACATTCATTGTATGAACCAAGGCAATGGTTGCTTTGTGTTTGCTGGTAGTAAAGGTGATGTGACCATAGAAAAAACAAAAGCGACAAATGTTCAACGATACGTTGAACATCAGCCGGAATCAACAAGTCAAGCGAATGCTTGGGAGCTAGCCAACGTCGTTATTAGAAACGCACAGATTCAAGGCTACTCAAAAGGAGCCATACGTTTTGGTAAACCTGATGAGAAAGCTAATAACACACCTGATGCACATGATATTCTCATCGAGGAAGTCTTTGGTGACTCCCAGCGACAAGATGGGGACAACTTCTGTATGGGTGTTCATCTACAAGGAGATGTGCATCACGTCAAGCTGGTGAAAACGACCATGAATAACTGTCAGCAGAGTCTCAAACCCAACGATTATTGGAATGGAGATGGTTTTGCTACAGAGGAAAATGTCTCAGATATTTACTTTGAAGATACTAGTGCATCTGGAAATACTGATGCAGGTTATGACCTTAAAGCCAAAAACTCTGTCTTAGTTCGGACAAAAGCAGCAGACAACAAGCGCAACTACAGATTTTGGTCAACAGCAAATGCTCAAGACTGTGTTGGTGAAGAACCTCGTTGTCGCGGTGGTAAAAGTTGTCAAGCTCAGGTTTATGTAACAGAACAAGCTGATGCTACACTCACCCGTTGCACATTTAAATCAACCAATCCCACAACTGACGTATTCCAATCTCAAGAAAATGGCAAGATCACAGTTCAGGGAGGAACTATTGAATACCGAGGTATCCTGCAAAGAGTTGAAGGACCTCCTAGCTTAATAAAAATGAATAGTGTTAATGTCAAGCTGATGTAAGCATGATATTCAACACCATTCATTAATTACACAGGTGCATCTACCTTTCAGTGCATCTACCATTGAAATTTACAGTTTGTCATTCATCCCAATTTCACCGCAGAATTGCAAAAATGAGTAACGAATTAATTTCCGCAAGACTCTGGTTTAAACACCGTTACCAGTTCAGACACATTGATTGTTAATTGCGCTTTTTCTTTCCTAGACTATATCTTCCCAGCACAGCCAACAATTAAATTGAACTTAAAGTCATTAAAGGACTAGCTAAATATTCTCTGCGCTCTGATTCAATATCTGCAACAATCTTTTGGCAAGTAGCCAAATTAAAGCGACTAAAATCTGCATTGCGTGGCTTAATACCAAAAATAGTTTTACCAATTTTATGGGTTGGTTTGAAAAGTCCCCATTCAATTATTTGATTCAGCAGACGATAGGTCAAAATTAATTTTGCACCACCAAGGGGATGACGTGGACTGATGGGTTGATAATTTGCTTCATTAGCATAGTCATCGATAATAATTAATCCCCCTTCATACAGCAAAGGCCAAAACAAATAAAAATCTCGATCAATACGTCCATCTGCATCATGAATAAATGCTGCTATTTTAGGAGTTTTCACCAAAGAAATTGCTTCTTCCCCATTCTTAAAAGTCAGTTCTTTCGGAAACAGACGTATTTGTTCGCTCACACCAAATTTGCTAAAATGATTTTTGATTAATTCCAAATTTTCAGCATATCCGCCAACATCTGTACGCGTACCACCTTCGCACTTTTCCACCACAATTAATTTGGATTGTTTTTGCTGATCCTTGAGTGCCCAAGCCAAGGAAACACTTCCCGTACCTGTCGCACCACCAACTTCGATAATATCAAGGTCAGGTAACTGGGAACAAAGATCGTACATTTTTCTATAGACAATTGGCAATAACATGCCATTTGTTTCTTCTCTTAATTTGTAAAATCTGGAATTTGTAATTTGTTCATAGGCAAGAAAAGAATTTTTTAAAGATTGTTTGATGCTTTTTTGGATTCGTTGCATATTTTTCAGCTTCGCGGTTGTTCATACCTTGTCAAACTCTATCATCGTATTTTGATTTATAAAATTTTAATTAAATAAAGTTTTAGTCTAAATAAGAATATTTTATAAATAATATTTAAGCGTGTCTAAGCATACGGTTTTTAGAAATAATGTATGCTACGGAAAGAGCGATCGCTTATTCAGACAATTCAGAATAATCAATCCTGGAAACTGTGGCAATCGCTCAGAAAACGTGTTTTTCATATCATAATATAAACTTGAGTTTGATGAGCCTTTCCCTAAACCCTCCGGCTCGTAGAGGGGCTTCAATATTCTGATTTGGGCACAAAAAATTACATTTTATCAGCCTCTCCCCGAAACGGGGAGAGGTTTGGAGAAGGGTTATACCAATTTGAAAAAAGAATGCGACAGATGGTAGGGGCATGGCACTGCCGTGCCCTCTAGAATATATTGATGTGTCGCAAACATTATTTGAATTGGTATTATTGAGAACTTGTCGAACTCACCGAATTTTAGGTTTTGGTTTTTACAGCAGTTTTCATGTATTTAGACCACAATGAAAAGACCTAACCCCCAGCCCCTTCCCTACAAGGGAAGGGGAGAAAATCAAAGCCTCTCAAATAATAAAAGCTGCTCCTTTACCCTCTCCTAAGAGGAGAGGGCTAGGGAGAGGTAGGAGAGAGGTTTACCAGAAAGATCTATTTGTGGTTAATTTACCTGAAAATTGCTGTAAATCATGGAATTGAAAATTCAAAATTGCTCTCGAGGTTGGAGAGCCAGGAAATTCATTCGGTTAATAAATCTAAAATATCCAAATTTTATATTTTAAATTTCCGATGTAGAATTGAGTAAATATTAATCTAAAATTCCACATCCAAAATTGATGCATATGGTCAATCCAAAACATCCTAAATCAAAGATTGATTCACTGTATTTTAAATTTAAATACGTGATAATTTATTGAATAAGGCAGCTATGCTAAAGGCAGAGGGATCTAATCAGAATTCCCGAATGCCTTGTGCCTCATGCCCTCTGCTTTTATTGATAAAGTTTAGGAAAATATAATTATTTTTTAATATCCTGAATATTAAGTTATGCTGTAACGCTAATTATCCCAGCTATAACTAATAGTAAAACTTGGAAATAAGTAGTTAACTTTTTTACAAAAAAATCTGGACAATATAACTCAAAGTGAGTTACAGATTTGCGGTAATTGGTTACTTGATGCTTTGTTAGTCGGTTGAGGTAATGCTGTCGCTGACTAGCTCTCTTATCCTTTGACCAGCTTTTTTGAGAAATAATTGAGTGCGCTCTTGAGCATTTTTTCCTTGCTTATCCAAAAGTTCAAGCTACAGACTCAACTAATTGGATGCGGAATTCTGCATTTTGAATTGTTTTTAAAATTGGTAGATGCAAATACGATATTTTTGTGACTGAGCTAGTAAACGCAAACCTAAGGAGCTTGAGGTGGAGCAACGCTAATACCGTCAACGGCAATACCACTAGGTATTCCATAATTTGACCCATCCCAATAGGAGCTAAAACGACCACTGGTATTGCTACCAAGTGAGGTTGGATTGAATACAAAGATATCAGCACCATCACCTGTTGCACCGGCAACGTTAAAAGATCCCTCAGTAGTGAGGAAAATCTGGTTACTATCAGCGTCAAACCAAACACCATTTACATCTTCAGACGAGTCAGTTAGACCAACATCAGACCCATCAAAAAGCATTGTCCAAGTACCAGCTGTATTTTCCCCTAAACTAGTAGCTTTGAACTTAATCAGGTCTTCATCGGAACCGGAAACTCCATTAACAGTAAAACCACCCTTTGTACTAATGACCAAATTACCATCCCGGTCAATAGCGATCGCATCTATCTCCTCAGAGTCGTTGGTTAATCCGACATCCGATCCGTCAAAATACATTTCAAATCTTCCACTGGTAAAGTCACCTGTAGTAGTAGGAATAAACTTAACTATATCCGAGTCATCTACTGCAAGTTCACCAGGTAAGACAGCAGGGTTATTGAGAGCAAACAAAATCGAGCCATCTGCATTGAGGTGAAAATCTCGCAGGTAGACACTTTTGTTAGCAGCACCCAAGACATCGGAGCCATCAAAATACATATACCAGCTACTAGTAGACTTGTCGTATGCTAAGATGTCCTGCCGATTAAAACTGACTCCGCCAATAGTACCACTACCAGCAAGGCTGACAAAAGTCGTGGATGTAGGATCTAAAACCTGGATAGTTGTCTGGCTACTTCCCGTTAATTTCCCATCATTTGCAACTAATTGCAAAGTGTAAGTTCCCGCAGTCGTGAAGCTCAAAGTTGTATCAACTTCAGAGTCATTGGCAAACTCAACATCGTTAGGTCCATTAGCCATACTCCATTTAGTTGTTAAAGTTCCTCCAAGAGGTAAACCATCATCAAAAACAGAACCGTCGAGGTTTGCTTGGTACAAAACTACCTGTTTTTCACCTGCGGCCACAGCTGGTGCTTGGTTGGGGACATCTCTACCTAAGGCAAATTCATAGAGCCGACCGTCATTTTCATTGGGATCGACATCGTTATCAACACCGCGATCGACAATGTAAATACTTAACTTGGTACGATCAGTGCTACTGGGTGCAATGGTAATACCCGCTGGCTTGTCTGGACTGGCCGCAGAAATATCATAGGATTTGATAAATTCACCCGTAGTTGTCAGTTCAAACAAAGCTGGTGTAGCTGGCGAACTTTTAGATAGATATCCCACCATAAACAGGTTCCCAGTACTAGGATCGATGGCAATCCCTTCGGGATCGTGAAGTCCAATCCTTTCAGTATCAAAGGTCTTTAGTAAGGTGCCGTTAGTGGTAACTTCATAAACTTGTGAACCGAATCCATCAACTACAAATAAAGTACCTGTCGTCGGCGAATATGCTATATCTTCTGGGTCATGGTCATCGGTGTTATCTGTTGCAGTCCCCCAAGAAGAGGTACTAAACGAGGTCACCACATCATCGGAGGTATTGTAATTTCCATCCGCACCAGGATTGATCTGAAAAACCAGACGCTTATTATCATCTGTGATGTAGAGGAAGCGATTCGCTGGGTTATATGCTATCCCTGTCGGCTCGTTGGAATAGTTGATGGTTGATAAAGTCTTCTCCAGAGTACCTGTCCGACTTACTTGAAATATATTTCTCCCGGTGAAGTAGGTTGGCATTTCATCGACTTCACCATCATCTATTAAAAATGAATCTAAATGACTGATATATACAATCCCTGATGGATCGGGACTTGGTGGCCCAAATTCAAAGGTGTTGATGAGCTTGATGAGTGGCAGCTTCTCCATGTTTGTCTTCCTAGCTAATAAATCAATCGCAAAAGAGTTAGAAGAGGCGATTATTCTTGAGTAGTTGAATTTCTTGTTCTAAGTGTTTTTGCGGCTATGTTTAGAGCAAAAAGTTTTAGTCCCAGAAAAACCAAGTAAGTACAATAAATAAATTGTATAACTTGATAACTAGTGAATAATAAAATTCATATATACTTCATCGTAAATTCATAAAAAAATGTCATTGAATATGATGAGCATATAAACTCTGTGACAAGTTATGGAGATACTGAGTCTAGCCATTAAAACTTGTCCTATAAAGCTGATGCTACATAGGATTACTATTTAAATTTTTGACAAAAATCCTTAACATTTATATATAGCAATCAAATGCGATTGCTATACATACAGTAAATTTAAGTGCTATTACACGCTTTTTGCCTAGTTATAAAACCTAAGTGGGTCACTTTACAAAATTGTAATTTACTAGGAATATATCACTATTAAATCTCCCTATAGACAGAATAAAATTATCTATTTCAAATTTTTATGATAGAAAGTGTGTGAAACTTTTATTCCTAACATCATGCTGCAAATACTCTTTTTTCAGCATCGGTTTAGCGTTATTGCAATACGGTTCGGATAAGCAATTTTCATCTCACTTTTGGGAAAGGGAAAAGGTTAAGGGGTAAGGGGGAAAGGTTTGAATGGGCCCTTTTCCCCCTTAACCGAACCGTATTGAGCATTATTGGGATTCTCGATTTCTTTCGCTTGAAATTGCCAAAAAGCTTTGAATATGCACATTCTCTGAGTTTAGCGTGACAAACTTTACCATAAACAAATAAGCGATCGCTCTCGTGAGCAAGGGAAGTAAATTGTCTTGGGGATTTTCGTAAAATCCTCTCAAAGCATACTATTGGTCAATCAAGTGTGATGTCCCTCAGTCCAAAATTTAATCAACCTTTTCCGCTAGCGATATTTGAGGAAAAGCCCTAGCCTACTCCATAGTTCCCCAAGAGTAGGCTAGAGTAAAGGGGCAGTTCCGTGGATACCCTTAAAACCAGACGACCTCAGCAAGAGTAATGCTACACACCTACGCATCATTTAGTATTTCTTGCTCAACCGTATAAAATCATTAGCGTGAGACGTAAGACCCTTGAATGACCAACACTATTTGAGAAGAGAATAAACTCACCAAATTGTGTCAAGCATTTATATCCTCAAAATACTTGGGTAAAACCATCAACAACCACACCTGCAAGCCCATTATCAACACCATCCCAAAATGGAGTATAGTTCCCATTTGTATTAGAACCAAGGCTAGTAGGGGTAAACGTAAAAATATCCGACCCATCACCTGTAACACCAGGTACTTCGAATGCACCCTTAGTAGTTAGATATAGCTTGTTATTTTGGTCAATCCAGACACCATTTATATCTTCACTACTTTTTGTCAGCCCAACATCAGAACCCTGAAAATATAGATTCCATGTACCAGCTGTATCTGCGCCAAAGCTAGTAGCGTTGAAAGCAATCAGGTCTTTATCCGTACCTTTGATATTACCCGAATTATCTGGCACATCAAATTTACCTGTGGTACTGAGAACTAACTGTCCATCTGGTGTAAAGGCAATACCATCTATCGCCTCGTCACTCGTTGATAATCCTACATCTGAACCGTCAAAGTATAATTCAAAACTGCCAGATGTGGTGTTTCCTGTGGAAGTGGGAGTGAACTTGACAATATCTTGTTTCTCTACTTTACCTACACCAGTTAGGGTAACAGAACCATCCAAACTAAACAAAATTGAGCCATCTGGATTGATGTGGAAATCTCGAACATTACGGCTTGATAAGCCCACATCAGAGCCATCAAAATACATAGACCAACTCTTAGTAGAGCGATTATAGGCCAAAATGTCCTCATCATCAAAAGCAACTCCCCCAACTGTGCCACTTCCACTCAAGCTGAAAAACGAAGTTGACTGCGGATCTAATACCAAAACTGACACTTGATCGCTAGTTGTCAATTTGCTATCATTTGCTGTCAGTTGTAGTACATACGAACCAGGCTGGGAGAATGTGGCAGTGGTATCTTCTGTTTTTGCATTCGCGAAGGAAACATTGCCAGGACCGCTCAATTTACTCCAGGTATTAGTTAAGGAAGCTGGTGGGTTGGGTAAGCCATCATCAGAAATACTGGCATTCAAAATCGCCTGCTTTAAGATCACTTGATCCTCACCTGCATTAACCGTTGGTGCTTGATTATTCACAGGAGGAGGATTACCACCAGATGTACCTAGTGCAAATTCATAGATCCGACCATCATTTTCATTGGGTTCGGGATCATTATCAATGGCGCGATCGACAATGTAGAGACTTTGCTTAGTAGGATCGTTGCTAGTGGGTGCAATGGTGATCCCAGCTGGTTTGATTGCTTTAGCCGCAGAAATATCATAAGTGTTGACAACTTCACCCGATGTTGTCAGTTCAAACACCAAGTTATTTGGGTGACCCACCATAAACAAGTGACCACTACCAGGATCTAAGAAGATACCTTCTGGATCAAGAAGTCCCAATTTAGCAGTATCAAATTGACTAACTAAGTTGCCTTTAGTAGTAACTTCGTATACTTGTGCACCCGCCCCATCAACAATAAATAAATTACCTGTCTTCGTCGAATATGTTACATCTTCTGGGTCATCACTACCGAAGGAAAGAGTATTAAACGAAGTGACAACATCATCTTTAGTGTTGTATTGTCCATCTCCGCCTGGATTGAGTTGAAAAATCTTACGCTTGTTGTCATCAGAAATGTAGAGGAAGCGATTGTCTGGGTTATATGCTACCCCTGTCGGTTCATCAGAAAAGCTAATTGTGGTGAAAGTGTTCTGTAAATTACCTTTCAGATTGGTTTGAAAAAGGTTCTTACCGGTGAATAATCGAGAAATTTCATCAACTTCACCATCAGCAATCAACAGTCCGCCTAAATGACTAATATAAGCAATCCCTGATGGATCTGGACTTGCGGGTGAAAATTTAGAGGTTTGGGTAACCTGTATCAGTGGTAAAACAAAATTTTGAGGCTTTGGCATGATTTTTTGAGCTAAGTATTTTTGCGGTTATGCGATTAGCAAAAACTCTTGCTAGTAGATACAACCAGTAAGAATTTTAAACTTATTGTATGAAGACTAAATTAGTGAAAAAGAAAATTTATAGATAATTCATCATAAATTTATAAAATTAGTTATTTAATATGCATATACGAAAACGATGACTAGTACAGCAATCAAATCTGATTCCTGTACTTAATTGCTTAGGTAGCCAAAAAGAAAATTCTTTTCTTAGTAAATTTATTCCAAGAAATATGAGTACTCAGTAACAAAATGCTTCTGGTATAGACTGTACGCTTACTAATGTTTTGAGATTTCAGCGTCAATCTATAAATTTATAAACTTGTGTAAATATAAGATTCCTACCTAATTTTTGAAAGATACCTAGGAGAGCCACCCTCATGCGCGGGTTTCCCGACTTGAGAGGAGTAGCCTTGAGCATTAACCAGCCGACAGTTAAGCTTCAATTGTATGGAATTAATTCAAAAATTAAATCGGATTTATATATAACGTAATTCAGCTTTCAAAAAGCAATATATCTCAGGAAATTTTCAATTAGCAAATACTTTTAAAATAATTAAGAGTAATTCGTAACTCGTAATAACCTATCACTTGCTTCTCGTACTCCTTCGGTTAACTCGAAGGAGTACGAGAAGCGCTGCATCGAAAGCGTCTACGTAATTCGCAATTCAAATACTCAAATGTAATCTGGGTCTAAGTATAAAAAATTGTTGCCATATTTTAGATATTTGTTATAAGTGTGTATGTTTTACTAAACTAAACAAAAAAAGCTAAAGCAATCCTGATGACAATTTTTAAAGCTGATTTATTCTAGAAAATTGTTTAGGATTGCTAGAGAAAATGTGTAAAGTTTTAAATCACATTTTGCAACCTAACAGGTTCAGGATGCTTGGTTAAGCTGTTGTTAATCCAGGACAAAATCTTTTGTGTTTTTTCCTCTACAGATAGTGAACTATCAATTGACAAAACTGGAATATTAAATGTTTGAGCGCAGTTGATAATATCCTGAAGATAGGGAGCATACTGAGAAAGCAATTGCTGTGCTACCTCTTTGGACATAAGGTCGAAACGGCTTTGGTCAGTTGGACGATTTTGAATCCTTTGAATTGCAGTTTCTACGTTTATTTGGAAATCAACAATGGCAATTGGTCTTTGGGAGAAAAGCAGTGCTAATTCCTGTCTTATATCTTCTAAAGAAGGAGTAGTACCTGTAACTCCGATTGACCAAATTTCTTGCAACAATCCTTGATCGAGTAGGATTAATTGGTCATTCTGACTATGGGCGATCGCATCAATGCGTTTCAAATTAGCATAAGTCTTAATAGCTTTGGAAAAACTTAGCCAGTTAGTAGGTTTGACTTGAGATGCAAGAAACAGGGAATGAAGCAAAATCCGCCATTGATTTTCTGTTTGTGGAATCAGCTTCCACAGCCGTTGCCAAAGTTTTTGATTCTTCCATTCTCGCAGGATTTCGTCTCCGGCGGCGACGGATACTCCCTGCTCTTTTAGTCGTGAAACTACTTGATTAAACACAGTGGTTTTACCAGCACCTGGCAGTCCGATAAACTCTAAGACTATGGGGTTGTTAACTGTGTTATGAGGAATATTAATTTCAGTTAAAGATGTTGCCATACGGACTGTTTTGCCTGTAATAAAACTTGATCTAGCGGTTGAGTAGCATCAATATTGACTACTGTGGTTTTTGAGGTAAACTTCAATGACTTCACAGCATCAACTTTTTGTTTAACAATGTCCGTAGGAGTATCTGACTTACGAGCCATAGCAACCTCTGGCGTTACGTCCAACTTGATGACTAAATCGGGGAGTACGGTGTTAGTCATGTCTTGGTAATTTTTCAACTCCCATTCTTTAAGAAAGCCAGGGTATGGCGATGAATTCCCATTACCGTTCATCAGTAAGGGGCCATCATTGAAGCCAAGAATCTGGGTTTGGGGATAGCGATCGCTAATCACAATCATTCCTCGTTTCCTAGCTACAGAACACTGCTGAAGTTTTTGGTGTTTTTCGTAAACCAGGGTGATAGCCCATAAAGCTTTACCCAGTCTTTTCAATGGAGATTTAGGCTGGGAAGTTCCTACCAAGTCAGAAGAACTTTGTCTTTGATTAGACTGATGATGCGATCGCTTTGGACGCAAAACTTTAGCCGCTCTACCTGCTAATACTAACGGTAGTCTGTACCAAGAAGCAGGGCCATCTCCACTACCTAGATAAACTGGCTGAACATCGAGTTTATGAGAGAAACATTTTTTGATTTCCGAGGTGACGGTAGATTTACCAGATCCGTCTGCTCCTAGAACCGCAATAATCAAACCACCACTGGTGGGTGTTCTGTGCGCTGCAACTGGAGCCTGGAAAAACTTTCTCAAGCTCTTGAAGAATAGGTATTGAATTTCCAGCCGCCATCTTAAAACCTTTGACACTAATGGGTGATATCGTCGGTATGGTTTTAAAGCTACTTGGATGGCATTACCGGATTTTAATAAAAGCTTGAGGTTCGATTCGCTGTCAATCACATCTAAAACCAACTTAGTAGCCTTGCTGTCTAAAAGCTGCTCACTCAGTTCTTGGACTTTTTGGCGATCGAGTCTTTCTTTGAGCCACCGAAATTCCCGGATAAAATCACCTTTAAAATAATCTTTACCCAAGAGATTGTTGATGCGATCGCGAGTTCTTACCTTCAGCGCCGCCCGGACAACTAGTAAAATTGTTTCAATATTAGGCTCTGCAATATAAATTTGATATTCGTCGCTATAAATTCTCGTAGACAATAACAACTCTTCCCAAGGAAGACGGTAACCTTTAAGATATTTTTCCCCCAGTTCCAAGCGATAGTGAAGATGGAGATGTACCAATATTCCTGTCTCTTCATCGAGCGCTAAATAATCATCAATATCAAGATATCTCCGGCAAGGAATAGCTTCAAAATACTTGAAACCAACTTCGCTTAACACCTGTTGTAAATTGGCTTTTTCGTTTTCATCTACTAAAACATCTAGATCAGTTTTACCTTCTACAGCTGCATCAACATGCTCATTACTCTTCCAGTGACAGTAACGAATATTGTTCTGATCGAGGTAGTAGTTAAGCTTTTGAACAACCTGGAGTGCTGGCATTATTTCATCTGCTCCTTAATAAATCCGTAGTAATTGAGTATGTTTTCTATATCTGTTATTAGTTCCCTGTGCAATTCACAGTTCATTGACCACAATGATGACTCTGTTAGCAGTTTTACTTTAATTGCTGACTATTCTCAACTCAGAATTAAGAATCTTTGAGAATAGTTCACAGAAAAATTATTTATAACCATTATTTCTACTTACTTTCGCACCCATAAAATGTAAATGTGCAATTAGACGCAATAACTGCGGCAAGCCACTGCGTATCTACGCAAAATTACTATATTTCAAGTTACAGCTATTTTCAGGTAAATAGACCACATTGGCCGTAGGGGCACAGCAGTGCTGTGCCCTCTTGAGTGTGGTTCAACTACGTGAAAACTGCTGTGATATTAGTTGTATTTTTATCACTGTCGGGAGCCAATAAGGATGGACTTGAATTAGTCCCTACTGGTTGAGCTTCAGTGAAATTCCCGAATTTCAATTTCAAAAGACTTTGACATTAAATAGCTTTTTGATGCGTGTTCATTTGATCAGTAAATCCTACCATACTGCACTAATAACACATCAAGACAATTTTGGCAATTACCGAGAACCGCTATATTTGGACAGCCTATATCCTGGATTACTCTAGCAGATGAAAATTGGTGCAAAAGTTGTCAAACTCTGACACGAAGAAAGTTTGCGGTTTTATTTTCTGACATTGCCAGGAAAAAGGATTTATGGTTTTTCGGCATCTTCTACAGCCAAAATTTTATTTTTCTCTCGCTGTTGATAAAGCAACGATGAGGCTGCTCTAGTAATTTCACGTACTCTTCACAGAAAATTGGTAATAAACTATTGCCAATTTAGCATTTTAACAGTAATTTTTTTCGGTTCGTAGTCTTCACGTAAATTTTGCAATCAATACAGTGCCAATTTAACGGTAACTTCAATAAAACACTGTCCATATTCACCGTAACTTCAATTTTTTTTACGTGGAAAGTCTTATATACTATGTTCAAGCAAGATTTAACCTAAATACCGAGCATTTGTTAACCTCTATTTAACTTAATGCAAATTCACATGGTTAGAGTTACGTTGGCTCCTTTACTTTCAGTATTCAGCATTCGTCTCTCCATCTGACATTAAAAGTCTTGTAACCCCTATTAAATTAAGTTTTCGGCAATTTCAGGAGGCTAAGCGGGTGTATCTGACAGTATTTACCGAGTTTGTCAATTTAGGATTAATTCATCGATTGAGGATATTGCTGCTTTGTGTGATCCGAAGATGATTCATCCGTTATGTATAAAAATGGCATGATTCAGGCAAGTAAGATGCCCAGCATTCAAGTCTTCCAAGAACATCCCTAAAAGCGATTGCAAACTGGTATAACTGCTGACTTAGCCAATTAACTACACAATAGTTATTCTATGTTCTGCACTCGCCAGCTTCCCCGCTTCATAATTCTTGCTTAACAATCCATCATTATTTCAGTAAAAACCATGAAAATCGCTGTCATAGGTGCAAAAGGTCTCCCTCCAAAACAAGGCGGTATTGAACATTACTGTGCGGAAGTGTATCCACGCATAGTTGCGAAAGGTCATTCTGTTGATTTATATGCTCGCTCATCAACAACTGACTCATCTCCCTTCTCGGAATATGACTTTGAAGGTGTGCGCGTCGTTTCTTTACCAGGCCCAAGAACGAAAGGATTAGATGCTTTCTTTAGTTCAATGTTGGGAGCAATGATGTCTGTGGGCAATCGCTACGACATTGTGCATTTTCATGCATTGGGCCCAGCTTTATTTACTTGGATGCCAAAGCTTTCTTTATCGACAAAAGTTGTAGTTACCTGTCAGGGCTTAGACTGGCAACGTAATAAATGGGGCAAGTTGTCTAGTAATTTAATTCTGCAAGGAGAGAAAGCTGCTGTCCGCTTTGCTGATGGGCTGATTGTGGTTTCAGAAGAATTACGTTCTTACTTCCGTCAAACCTACGGTAAGCAATCTGTATATATTCCCAATGCCGCAGCAACTTACGGTGCTTCCGATCCTACCTTTGCTTATGGGCAATCTTTAGGCTTAACCTCAGGGCGCTACGTTTTATTTCTTGGCAGACTGGTTCCAGAAAAATGCCCTGATTTACTGATTGAAGCCTTCAAAAAACTGAAGCCAGCAGGCTGGAAACTTGTATTAGCTGGGGGAGTCAGCGATACCAAAGACTTTACTTCCCAAATGTTGCAGCAAGTAGCTAATGACCCCGATATCATTTTTGCTGGTGAGTTACGGGGTGCGCGTTTGTGGGAAATCGTCCGGGGAGCAGGATTATTTGCCTTACCATCCGATTTAGAGGGATTACCTTTAGCAATGCTGGAAGCAATGTCACAAGCTATCCCAGTACTTGCCAGTGATATTCCGCCACATCAACAACTGATAAGTTCCAATAGAGGGGTGATGTTCCGTGCCGGAAACCTCGACTCTTTGGTGCAACAAATGGATTGGGCAGTTCAGCATCCTCAAGAAATGAAACAAATGGCTGAGAATGCTCAACGAAATGTGCAAGTGAACTATAGCTGGGAAAAAATTACGGCTGACAATCTGAGTCTCTACGAGAACCTGTTAAATACACCTGGTCAACGAGCAGGTGAAAAACTCGTGACGACGAAGCTTTCTTAGATAACCCACTATAGTGAAGGAATTCAATCATGCGTCAGCCAACTCTCACGATTTTTTATCAATTTAATCCCTGGAGTCCCACTATTGGTGGTATTCAGACATGTATCCGCTATATTCTCAAGTATGCGCCTAAAGATATCCACATCCGCCTAGTTGGAACTGGTAATGGCGATCCGAAAATGCCCATTGGGCAATGGCATGAAGCTGAATTATTTGGCAGAAACTTTTCGTTTATGCCCTTGATTGAGCTGAAGAATGACAACTTTCGTGGTTTGGTGCCCACGACTGTTAAATATACAATGGCACTTCTAGGGCATGATTTTTCCTCGGACTTTTTGCAATTTCATCGTATAGAAGCATCTCTAGGTAGCTCCGGCTGGTCTGGTAAGAGGATCTTCTATATTCACAATGACATCGATCAAGAAATGAGAGGAACAAACCAGGGAGGGGGTATTCTCTGGCGGCATATTCCTTGGGCTTATTTTGCACTAGAACGCCGATTAGTCAGGCAGTTCGATCGCATCTTTTCCTGCAATACCAAAGCCGCAAACCAATATAAGGAGCGTTATCCGCAGATCGCAGACAACGTATCTTATTTGGTGAATACAGTAGACAGCGATGTTTTTTATTCTGTATCTCCCGAAGAAAAAGAAGAAGGAAGAATCAAGCTCGCACAAGAGTTAGGACTGTCAACCGACACTCGTTTTATTCTGTTTGCTGGTCGTCTACATCCGCAAAAGCAACCCCTACTATTGGTGCGCTCATTTGCAGAACTCAATCAGCCAAATACTCACTTACTAATTGTGGGACAGGGTGAATTAGAAGAAGAAGTCCGTGCGGAAATTACCCGCTTAGGTTTGACCGATCGCGTGACGATATTTGGACCGCTACCACAGACAAAGCTGGCAAACTTCTATCGAGTTTCTAGCATGTTTGTGTTAACCAGTGCTTACGAAGGTTTATGTCGAGGCAGTATTGAAGCACTTGCTTGTGGAACCCCTGTAGTTACAACTCGTGCCGGAGAAACACCAAACTTCTTGAGCGCTGATAGTGGCATTGTTGTTGACGAACAAACTCCAGAAGCGATCGCCTCTGCATGGAAACAGGTGTTAATAAATCCTCACAATTATCCTTCTGAAGCTTGTGTTCGAGTTGTCAAACCATATGATGCCCGTTACGTCGTCAATGGTATTTATACTGAGTTACTCGAAAACTGGAGAGATGGACAAGGTCAATTGTTAAAGGCTTACGCGTAAATCTACAGGTTTCATCAGCCTTTTTGACATCTTAGTACGCAATCCGGGTTCAATAATTCATCTAGGCTGATATCTCCATAATATGCGACATCAGGGTGCAACTTACGAGTCAAGAGTTTACAAGGTTGTTTTCCCTGTAAGAGAAGTGAAGACATCGTGATCATACCTAACAAACCCTTAGTTACTATCTTGCCTCCAAAATCAATGCAGATTCATTTTCCAGATCTTCCTCATTTTCAACAACGAGTACATCCTTCCGCTACCTCTCAACTTAAGCGATTGATCGATATTATGGGTGCTGTAATTGGATTAGTGATGACAGCACTACTCTCAATACCAATAGCGATCGCCATTAAACTCGATAATCCAGGCCCTGTGTTTTACAGCCAGATTCGCTGTGGTTTAAATGGTAACACCTTCCGCATTTGGAAGTTCCGAACCATGCGAGTTAATGCCGAACAAATGAAGCATTTAGTGCAAAATCAGGCTAAAGGTAACATTTTTAAGAATCACCAAGATCCCCGAATTACCCGTGTTGGTTCTTTTCTCAGGCGTACTAGCTTAGACGAACTACCACAATTCTGGAATGTGTTGCAGGGTGATATGAGCTTGGTTGGTACTCGTCCACCGACACTTGATGAAGTAGAGAATTATGAGCCTCACCACTTCCGGCGCTTACTGGTTAAGCCTGGAATCACAGGTGAATGGCAGGTCAATGGACGTTCTAAAATAGAAGATTTTGAAGATATAGTCAAGTTGGATTTGACTTATCAGTCAAAATGGTCTGTTGTCTACGACCTCAAGTTGATTCTGAAAACGCTGCAAGTAGTATTCAATCGTGATGGAGCTTACTAAGCATTTCGAGTTGGATTTTTAGTTACTGCTCTTTCATCGCTAAAAAGCCTTTGAGCAACTAAACCAGATTCTTCATCTCCAAATAAATATGCTCAAAGTGCAGATCTAGTTCATCAGCAACAGCATTATTTAAATCAACAATATGTCTTTACAGGATTTTGTTAAAAAAATCAACACAAATGTTATACACTTTTCTTAAGTGGGATAATTACTAAACCTAAGTTAGTCTTCAGTAGCAAGTTTGGCAAAATATCAGGTTGCTCAGCTTAAAATAATCTAGAAGCATGGCTTAGAGGTTCATCAGTGTGAAATCTATCAATAATATTGTTTGTAGCTCTTGCCAGAAATGAGTGTTAACTAATCTGATTGTGCCTCATCTTCAGAGTTTACTGAAGATTAATTAGGACTAATTGCCAAAACCTTTGTTAGACATGAAGTCTATTTCAAATAAGTGGTAGTTAATTGTCATATATCTGTATATTAGAATAGGTCATCTAGTAAGTTTGTGAATATAAAAAATTGGCAGGTACATTAATGGGTAAAGCTGTTCTTCCGTTATCTTATATAACCGCCCTGAAGCGACATGTTTGGCTCGCTTCATCAACGTTTGTATCTGTATTAATAGGTGTGACAGCAATTAGTTTGGCTATTTCACCTAAGTTGTATGAAACATCAGCCAGACTGATGGTTGGTCAGAAAGAAGTAGGGATTTCAGCGTTAGGTCAAGAACTCACAAATATTAATAACCAAACACCAAGTAAAGCGGCTGACCCAGTAGCAACGCAGGCAGAACTGATTAAATCCCAACAAATTCTTCGTGGTGCTTTGAAAAGAGCTTTGAGTGAGGGCAAGATACCAATTGAAAAGCTACCCCCGTTGGAAGAACTGAAGATGGGAATTAAGGTAGAAATTGTACCTGCAACTAGTATTTTAGAGATCAGTTATACAAATACCGATCCGAAGGTTGCTACGGTTCTGCTGAACCAGATTGCTCAATTGGTAATTGCAGAAAACACAAAATTAATTCGCTCAGAAGCTACCAGTTTACGCAACTTTTTAGAAGAGCAAATTCCCGAACAACAGAAAAAACTGCAAACAGCAGAACAAGCTGAAAGAAAATATCGAGAAGCATATAGTTTTGTTGCGTCCGATGTTCAAACTAACGGTTTAATTGAAAGCTTATCATCTCTGGAAAATGAAGCAAGGCAACTGCGCGCTCAATTGCAAGAAGCCAAGAAAAAAGAGATATCATTGCAACAAGTAATAGGAGCGAATACTCCGACAGGGGCATACATTTTTAATCGCATCGGACAGGATGAACAGATCAAAGAGTTAAACAAACAAATTACCAACGTAGAAGTAGCAATTACCGATGCGCGTTCCCGCTGGACAGATCAACATCCGCAAGTTGTATCACTGGTACAAAAGCGAGACGAACTACGTGCCCTTTATAATCAACAACTATCACAAATAATTCCGGAAAATCAAACTGTAAATCCTAAAGAAATCGCTTCTAACCAGTTAAGCCAAGACATTATATCGCGCTATATCGTTGTGGAAAGTGAACGCAAAGGCTTAGAAGACAAACTCAGGGTAGTGCAGAGTGATGTAGAAAGTTTGCGATCGCGTGTTGCTAAAATCCCCGTTTCCCAACAGTCCCTAGTAGCGCTAGCTCGTGAGCGAGAAAAAGCGGAAAAAGCCCTCAAAACACTGGATGACAAACTAGAAGAAGCACGCATTGCAGAAGGGCAAATTCTCAGCAACATCCGGATTGTCGGTGAAGCAGAAATCCCTACAGACCCAGTTTCGCCTCGACCTTTGGTGATTGTTGTACTTAGCACAGTTGTCGCTATCATTGCAGCTGGACTTTTAGTGTTACTTCTAGAATTGATGCAATCCAGGTTGCGTGATGCGGCTGAGGTGGAAGCTTGGCTAGATACACCTGTACTCGGAGTTCTACCGAAATTTAATCCTAAAACCTTTAGTTTAGCGACTCTAGACTCTTTGTTAGATAATTCTGAGTATGTAGAGCCATACCGCATGTTGCTCAAAACCTTAGAATCTCTGGGTAAA
Source organism: Calothrix sp. NIES-2100 (assembly GCF_002368195.1). GTDB lineage: Bacteria > Cyanobacteriota > Cyanobacteriia > Cyanobacteriales > Nostocaceae > Aulosira. Next base: position 7,176,159 of record NZ_AP018178.1, read on the forward strand.
GAGCAATCAAAAGTCATAATTGTCAGCAGCGTTGGTTTTGGCGAAGGAAAATCTTCAGTAGTTCTCCACTTAGCTGCTGTGGCAGGGATTTTGTCAAGACGTACATTAATCGTCAGTGCAGACCTTCAGCATCCTATATATCATAACCTGTTGGATGTGCCTGCTTACCCAGGATTAACAGAGGTCGTGACTGATAATTTACCTTTGTTGGATCTAGTTCAACCTACGTCAATTCCCAATTTATCAGTGCTGCCCTCGGGTAGAATTCCCAATCGCCCATCAACAATCATTGAGAAATTGTCGATGGATAAACTCTTAAAAGAAGCTGCACAACATTATGACTATGTAATTGTTGATGCTTCACCTATCAGTAGTAATGCAGATGCTGCCACCTTAAGTCAATCAGCAGATGGTGTGGTTTTAGTTGTTAAGCCCAACTCCACCTCCAAAAATGCTGCGCTTCAAGCTATCTCAGATTTACAAAAAAGTGGTGCAACTCTTTTGGGTGTAGTCATCAATGAAACTGTACTCCCAATAGAAAAAGAGCTGGCTGTACTCACACCCATTGACGAACATCAGCAGTTACCACCAGCTAGAAGTGTGTTTTCAGGGCCCATAGTCAAGGATACTAGCAACAGTATTCACTAATTGTTTCTGGATTGCCAATTTTGTAACTTTTATAACTATTTATTCATCACAGGTGCATTTCCCTTTTCTCAAAAGAAAAACATAAAACTGACAGACGATGGCAATAGATCAAGGCAAGAATCTGATTTCTTTTCCTACAGTTTTGATGAGTGTTGTAGGAATTTTGTTGAGCATTATCTTTGGTGTAGTAGCGAATCTTCAACCTTTATACATAGCTTTATTAGTTGTATTGATTGTTGCCATTTCTGTTACCATCAACTTCTTTAAAAATTTTGAGCAAACCCTTTTGGGTTTATTAATTCTGCGCAGTGCTTTGGATGCATTCTCTGACCAACAAGTACCTGCTGTATTTGGTCTAGGTTTGGATATCTTGGCATTGCTTTATGTTGGCAATTGCTTAGTAGCTAGAAAAAAGATACATATCGATGGATTTTGGTGGTTTCTCGCCGGATGGATTGCTTTGCAAGCAGTATGGGTGATTTTACAGAAACTAGGAGGGTTAGGTCTTGGCCCCTCATATTTCTTAGGGGGATTGCGGGAATGGCTGCGAATTTTCTCCGGATTAATGGTTTACCTGCTAGTTATGCAACTGAAGGATCGATTGCCACCAGAAAAGGTAGTTTCTAGCTTATTCTTGAGCTTAATCGCTCCATTGACGGCAGCCACCTTACAAATTACTGTTCCCCCATCCAAGTTGCCTTCTTTTTTGGTGTTTCAGAGTGGATATGCCATTGAAGCAGGATCGCGAATGAATGGAACTCTCGGACATCCCAATGCATTTGCTACATTCACCTTGTTTTTTCTAGGTCTTGCACTTTGGAAAATGGGACAGGTAAAGCAACGCCTACCCTGGATGATCCTGGTAACGGCTCTGGCTTTTTTCTTAGTTAGTAGTAAATCATTGACTGGGTTAACGATGCTAGTTGCTTTCATCCCAGCATTCTTGGCACCAAAGCTGAATATAGGTAATGTAATTGGTGGTATTGTCCTATTTTGTATAGTTTTTTACTTATTTGCTGGCTCAGAAATGGGACAAGAGCGCCTGCAATCCTTGTATGGAACACCACTCTTAAATCCGCATATTGATACATCTAGAGCAATTTTGCTACAATGGACTGATGGTAATAGTTTTAATTGGCGTGTTGCTCAGTGGACATTTTTAGTCAACCGATGGCGAGATGAACCACTTTTAGGATATGGATTAGACACAGCTCGGTTTTTAACTCCCCTTGCTAGCTATTCTCATAATGACTATATTCGATTTTTGGCAGAAGAAGGAATTTTTGGATTCTTTCTATTTTTGATTTTTATTGGTGCGCTATTTTTCCGCCTGTTTCAACTAGCTTACTCAGTTAAATCTGGGTCGTCTAAACAAAATCTCTGCTTTGTTATGCTAGCGTTTCTCATCTCCATGCTAGTGGGGATGATAGCAGGAAACGTCTGGAGTCACACCACCCTCTTCTTCTACTGGTGGACTTTATTAGCAGTTGCTGGCTGGAATTGGGATAAACCTGTGACTGGGGGAGATGATGCAACTCCTTCTCCACAAAACGAGTCAATATTCAATACTTCAAAGCAGAAATATTTGAATTCTCAAAATAATTCCTTCCGTCGTCAATTGCCACGAAGAGGTTGACGGAAACTTTAAGAAAAAATATCAAGTTTTGCACCTGAATATTTGTAACCTTTGCCATGATGTTCTTCATGTAAGTAAAACCAAAGTTTTGATAATAAATGTCCCAATCAAAAGATATTAAAGGAAAAATTATTCGCGGTGGTGTCTCCATGACACTCAGGCAATTACTAGTCGCAGCACTTTCAATGGTGAATGTGCTGGTAATTGCCCGGATGTTAGGCCCAGGATTATACGGCGTTGTCACTATTGTTTTAAGTATCTTTTATTTTTTAAACCAAGTCTGCCGCTTTGGATTGCAGGTTTATTTAGTACGCCAGCCAAATCTCACGGAAGAGGAACCCGCACAAATCCAGGCATTTTATAACTTTCTCGGCATAGTTATTTGTGCCATCTTGTTCTGCGTGGCTCCGCTTATTGGCTGGTGGACAAAAGAGCAAGAGGTGACTTTCGGATTACAAGCAGTCTTACCTGCACTGTGGATGGATATGGTTGCTCGTGTTCCGACTAGTATGTTGGAGCGAGAACTTAATTTTGATAAGGTGGGGTTGTTAGAGGCAGTTTCTAAGGTTGTCTTATATGTTTCGGCAATTCCTTTAGTATTAATCGGTTGGGGTTATTGGGGGCCAATTATTGGCACTGTTTTGGGTTATTTGGTACAGCTGGTAATGGCGTATTATTACTATCCTGTTCCTTTGCGCTGGCGGTGGCAGTGGAAGGTAGTTAAACCTGCCATAAATTATGGACTTACTTATTCTGGCTCTGATGCGATTTTAAATCTTCGCAGATTAAGGCTGCCTTTACTGGTAAGTCGTTTAGGCGGTACAGAAATAGTTGGTTACATCAGTATTGCTATGCGGTTGGCAGAACAGTTGGCAATCCTGCGTTTGGTGGTACGTCGGATGTCAATTAGTGTCATGGCAAAATTGGTAGATAAGCCTGAGCAAACTCGTAATGCTATCAGCAAAGGCATGACATATCAGGCGCTTTTGATTGGCCCTATTTGTGCTGCCTTTTCTTGTACTTCTGCCTGGTTAATTCCTTTGATGTTCTCTCATAAATGGTTAATCAGTGCCCAAATCTTTCCCTTCATTGCGGTAGGAGTCCTTGTAGGCGCAGTTTTTGAACTGCATACATCTAGCTTGTATGCTGTAGGGCATAACTACGAAATTGCTCAACGCAATGCTTGGTATGTAGGCGTTCTTTGGCTGGCAACTATAATTTTACTGCCCTTAATGGGTTTATGGGGATACGGTTTGTCAGAAATTCTGGCTTTACCTACCTTTTACTTGCTTCATACCTCTATAGTTAAGTTGTTTGGTTCTCCTAATTATTGGGATTCATTTTGGATCACCTTAGTATCGACAATTTGTATGTTTGCAGGGGTTTTCTTACCACCAATTGCTGCTGTTGGAGTGCTGGTTGTCAGTTATGGGGCAATCTTTATTTATTGTCCTGGTATCCGCAAGATTCCTTTAGATCTCTGGGCTGCTAGAAAAAAAGCCGCTTAAACCATAATATTTCGCCAATTTTAAGAAAAGCCCGTAGGTTTGCATCCTGCGGGCTTTTCTGATCAAGATTGATGATTAGCGATCGCTTTTTCTGACAACTAGCTACAATTAGGATTTAGAGTGAAAATTACTTGCGCGTACAATGAATCACTCCTACAAAAAAAATGTTGTCATTATCGGTGGCGGCCCTGCGGGATTAGGTGCTGCTTTAATGTTAGCCAAAAGAGGCTGGAAAGATATTACAGTTATTGAGAAAAGACCATCAGCAGATTATTACGAACCTGATAAGTCCTTTAGCTATCAAATCGATGGACGGGGGCAGAAATTAACCGATTTATTAGAGCTAACTCCCAAACTTGCTGATTTGAGTGTGCCTAACACTGACTTTTACTTTACTCTTATTCAAAAAGACGGCACACGCAAAACAACAAAACTACCCATTGTGGATTCTAAACGTAAAACAGCCTACTGGTTGCCAAGAGCATCTTTTGTAGAATTACTTTACCAAGAAATTCTACAACATTGGCAAGATTCGATTCAGGTTTTATTTAATATTGAATGTGTAGAGATTAAACAATCTCTAGAGCATTTAGAAATTATTACTCAATCTCAACTTCAGGAAAAATTGACCTTTGTTCCTAATTTGATAGTAGGTTGTGATGGGTTAAACTCTATTGTGCGTCAAACCCTTCATCAAATGGAAGGTCAATCACATTTCTTTGAAATGCAAAAATTTCCTTCTCCTAGTTCCGGTTTAAAGTACAAAGTTCTCACTTTACCTCCTCAATTCCCCTTATCAGAAAAAGAAGGAGATGTAGCAAAATCTACAATGGCTTATGCCATTAGGTCTGCTTTTAAAGGGCGTAAAAAAGCAATTTCTCTGGGTTTATTACCCTTGAAAAATCAGAAAATACCAAGAAGTGCAAATATTATTACCTACCCTGATCATCAAATATGGCAATTAGAAACTAAAGAAGAAGTTGAAGAATTTTTAAAGCAAGCATTTCCTCAGCTACCTCTAGAAAAAATTATTTCTCCTGAAGAAATAGCCAGATTTACATCCAGTGAAGGGGGTAAATTTCCCATTCCTCAATATTGTTCAGGATTGTATAAAATCTGGGGAAACCCTGAAAATGGTCAAGGAACAGCCGTAATTTTATTGGGCGATGCGGTTCATTGTTTTCCTCCTGACATTGGACAAGGAGTTAATTCTGCTTTAGAAGATATTTACGTTTTTCAGGAAATATTAGCCGAAACTAACGATAATCTGTCTCAAGCACTTCCTCGCTATCAGAACTTACGCCAATCCGATATTAAAGCCTTAATTCGTTTAGCACAAATTAGTTATCCTTGGCAATATAATCAAGACCTTGTACAAAAGCGATTATGGAGTCTTAATTTCTTTCTGCGCTTACTGTTAAATAGGCTACTTCCTTTTATATTTAATCCCCATTCCTTCTTACTGATTCAAAATCATGAACTATCTTACTCAGAAATTTTGGCTAAAAGTAACAGCACTACTCAAATTTTATTAAGTTTGGGAGGACTGGCAATATTGATTTTAATATGGAATTTTCTGACTTAGAAATATTGATTGTATGGCTACTTTATGAGAGGTTGTGAGGGTTTAGATCCCTTTTTTCTGAAAGAAGTCGGGGATCTTGCATAAGAGCAAAATTAATGCGATAGACAACTAGTAGGCTTTTTCCGCCTTGAGAGTGGCGATAGCATAGCTGAGACAGGCTTGAATATCTTCAAGGGTAATACCAGGTTAATTGGGGAGAACTTCGTCGGTTGTCCAGCCTTGAGCAAGCAAGTCGATAATAAACTCGACAGCAAGGCGAGTGCTTTTGATAATGGGTTTGCCGACAAGTATATTAGGGTCAATCCTGATATTAGATTGCCAGTCCGTAGAGTTACGTTGAGTGCGTTGTTTTTAGTTTGCGATCGCTTCTATCCAATCAATCAACGTTTACTCTAACCGAAAGATATAGCGATCGCTTGTTCTGTCCAAAAGGTTGAGCTATAACTTAATTTTAATAAACCTAAATTAATCTTAATTAAGTAGATACGCAAAAATATTTATATAATTGCAAAAATCCCAAACCGTTGCGATTGTTTCGTTCCTCTCTATGAGACGCTCCGCGCTAAGCGAAGCTATGCCGAAGGCTTTACGCAATGACAAATGTATATTTAATTTTGCACAACTACTTATTTAGGGTGCGTTAACATTCCTGTTCAGAGGTGGCAAGTAACTTTTGCCACCCCACCAGTATTTTTTGTTCGTTCCCTGTAACGGGGTTGTTAGCCTGCTGTGATTAGCTAACTCATCTAAAGAGGAACCACAGCCTCTACCTTCTCAAACACCAGAACTAGACAAGTAGTGCTAACTTTTTCTTCTCGAACTCCTCATAGGTAAGAATTCCTGCATCTCTAGCATTTTCAAGTTGCTTGATCTTCGCTGCTAGTTCGGATTGTTGTTTAATTGCTGATTTCTTCATCTCATACTCTTCTTGACTCAGAATTCCAGAAGCAAGAGCCGCATTAAGTTTGGAAATTTGAACTTCCAATTCCGAGTTAGAAGACTCACGTATTAATTCAGCCTTCTTCATCTCAAATTCACCCTGACTTAGAATTCCAGCATCGAGCAGGCTCTTAAGTTTCATAAGCTTCTCTTCTGTACCTGCACTCTGCTTAGAAGCTCGCATTTGTCCTTCAATTTCCAGCTTTTTCGCGTTGTACGCAATTTCATCAATGAAGCCTTGATCATAAGCATCTCTGAGCTGTTTGAGTTTTTCCTCCAAACTACTCTGGGATTGCATGACAGCTACCTCTTGAGCAGATTTAGGTTTTTCACCAAACATAACTTTCTGGTCAATGAAACTCCATAAATCGCCCTCGATCTTCTTTGACCAACCTGCTGTAACACCGCTAATGAGCAAAGTAGCACCACCTGTTAAGATTGCTGCAACGCCTCCAGCGGCAAGGTTTGATGCCCATTCTCCAGTGCTGAGATCCACTGAGAAATCATTTGGCTGTCCTTGAATCAATACGTTGAATGCTCTAGAAGCACCAACTACCTTACGCCACGCCTCAGTTTTGGCAGCTTGCAAAAGCCAAGTCTCGTCAGCTTTATTAGTCTGTGTCTGATAACCTTGCCCACTGAACCAAGTTTCGATATCTTTCAATAAAACGTCCAGATCACGATTCTGATCGCGGTAAATTTTTTTAGTCATATTTCTTCCTTGCAAATCTTGCTGTGTAAGCTGGATTCTGAGGTCTGCCTATTTTAGAATTCCCTGCATTTAATCTGCACTAACACAGAAATACAGAATTTAAGTTGCTTACACCCAGCTTTTTCCCTTCCAATGTTCCTCGTCATTACAAAACAAAATCCTGCTCAAATCAACAATGAAACGACGCAAATAAGCTTGCGCAAAGAGTTCCAGTTCTAAAAATCAAATTCCGTGACTCTTGCCAATCACCCAATTACGCCTGAAAAATCGCGCTAAAGCAGATTCTTCCAATGATAAATAAATTGGTCGTCCGTGGGGACAGGTGCGGGGGTGGCGAGTGCGTTGCCATTGATCTAGCAATGTTTGCATTTCTGGCAAACTCATCGGTGTACCATTACGGATAGCGCTGCGACAAGCAACGGCTACTTGCGCTGTCTGTAAATCACCGCCTAAACTCAGTTCTAAAATTGCATCAGCACAATCTTCTCGTTGTTGCAACATCGCAGGTATATTCCGGACTGCCCAAAGTTGTTCACCAAAGGGTTCTATATCTAAATCTATGCGTTGTAATTGAGCTACTTGTTTTGGAGATAATTGATAAAGAATTATTGCGGGTTCGACGGGAATAAGTTGCCAATTATCGCATAATTGCTCATACAAAACTCGTTCATGGGCGATGTGCTGTTCTACTAGCCAAACTCCCTGAGAATGTTCCACCACAATATAAGTATTGCTGACTTGAGCAACAGCTTTTAAAGAGTAAGAATTGCTGATTACTGAGTTCTGATTGTTATCGCCTTCGCTATGATTTTTCGGGTTGAAATTGTAACCGCCTTTGGCTTCTGCGGCTTTGAGTAATTTACTGACTCGCGTGATATGAACTGCTTCTTTAATATTAGCTGAACTGAGGCGGAGTGCTTGCTCAATTCCTTGGTTAACTTGTTCTTGCCAATAACTGACTTCGTTGAGATAAATTTCTGTTTTGGCGGGGTTGCGATTCCAGTTAATTTGATCGGGAGCAATGAGAAGATGTAATAAACAAACTGGATAGCGATCGCGTGGTAATGTGCGATGAAATGCTGTTAAAATCGTTTGCTCTAGTTCTGGTGACTTCACCATCCGGCCGTTAATCGCTACTCTTACCCAATCTGGACGATGACGATGGCAGCGGTCTGGCAATCCTACCACTAATGAGAGTTCTGAATTCTCCGGCTGGGGTATTGCTAGTTTGACTTCCTGTAAGTCAGCTTCTTTAACTTGAGGTAGAAACTGGGGCAATAATTGTTTAATCGATGTAGCTGGATAGATGGTGAACCATTCACGGTCATTTTGGCGCATTTGCCAGATAACATGGGGGTGACACAAGGCTATTTGTTGAATTGTGGCTTGCACGGCTTTCATTTGCTGTGCTAATGCTGGTAAACCCTGGCGACGGGCTGGACAATTGGCAAATAAATTCGAGACTGTGACTACTGTACCAGGAGCGATCGCCGCGACTTCTACTCGTTCTACTTTCCCACCATCACTATAAATCACTCGCCAGCCGAAATTTACATCCGCCGGACGACTCAAAATCTCTAACCTTGCCAAATTTGTCAAACTGTGCAGCGCTTCACCACGAAACCCTAAACTGCTAATTTTCCATAAATCTGCACTACTATAAATCTTACTGGTGCTGTGGGTTGCAGCGGCTTTTTGCAAGTCTTCTAGGTTCATTCCGCAACCGTTGTCTGCTACGGTGACTCGCCACTGCTGCGGCCAGAGTGAAACTACAATTCTCGTGGCGCCTGCATCAAGGGAATTTTCTACCAATTCGCGGACGACAGCAGCCAAAGAGTCAATGACCTCTCCTGCTGTAATTAAATATACGACTTCTGTTGGTAAAGCATGAATAGTAGATGTCATGTATACAGTTTAGGCGAACAGCCAACCACTGAATAGGATAAGCAATTTTGTTGACCGCTCAACAGAAATTTTTATTAATTGTAAAGAAATGTCGATTGAATTTAGATTTTTGATAGATTGCTTTTAAGGTCATAAGCGGAAAATGCCGATGAGTAGCAATTTAGTCACTGATGCCCACGATTTAAAGTTGCGTCTAGAATGGGGACACCCAGCCTTGACAATCATTGATGTGCGCGATCGCCACACCTACAACCAAGGCCATATTAGTGGAGCAATTCCCATCCCCTTAAATGAATTAGCACCACGAGCCAAATCTTCTTTGCACAAAGAACGCCATATCTATGTTTATGGCGCGGATGATCAACAATCAGCTAGTGCGACTCAAACACTAAAGTCTGCTGGGTTTTCTGAAGTTTCTTCAATCCTAGGTGGTCTTGCTGGTTGGAAAGCCGCAGGTGGTGCTACAGAAGGTCCTGGTGCTTAATTATTGTTTGTTAATATTGTTTGGTTTCTGTGTACTGCACGTTGTGCAGTACAATTTTTTCTATAATTAAATGAATGAAAAGAGATTCAGATTTACTTTTCAAGTCCAACAATTCTTATTAGGCAATACGGGCAGTGTTATAGATGTTGAGTTAGTCAGAGAAACTCGCTGTTGAACATTACGCCTATCAGTGGAGTAAAAAAATGGCAACTTATTATGACTCCATAGCCCAACAGTATAAAAAATCCAAACTATTGCCGTTTCGCCTGCATATTGAAGCTTATACATACTTTCATCTTCTTGGTGAGCTTGGGGAAAAATCACTTCTAGATTTGGCCTGTGGAGAGGGATTTTATACTAGACAATTCAAACTCCAAGGTGCAGGACAGGTTGTAGGAGTGGAAATTTCCGAAAAAATGATTGAACTGGCAAGACTTGAAGAAGCCAGAGAACCTCAAAACATTGAATATATTCTTGGTGATGTATTTGAACTTGGTAAAATTGGCAGCTTTGATCTGGTGGTGGCTTCCTATCTACTCAATTACGCCCAAACCAAAGAACAACTACTCAAAATGTGTCAAAGCATATTTGCCAACCTGAAACCAGGCGGTCGTTTCGTCACCATTAATAATAATGACTCCCAACCCCCTACTTCCTATCTTTCAACTGAAAAATATGGATTTATCAAAAGCATAGCCTCACCATTAAAAGAAGGCACGCCTATAAAATACACATTCACAATTTCTGATAGCGAGCAGCAATTAAGCTTTGATAACTATTATCTTGGCACAGCTACTTATGAATGGGCGTTCCAGAATGTCGGTTTCAAAGCAGTTCGCTGGCAAAAACCAATAGTCTCTCCTCAAGGAGTGGAAGAATTTGGTCAAGAATTTTGGCAGGATTTCCTTGACTGTGTGCCCATAGTTGGTATTGAATGTCTGAAATAAAAGACTTTCAAATAAAAAACATCCCAATTATAAATTTACCAATCTCATAACTCGTAAGTAAGGGCGGGGAAACCCCGCCCCTACAATTTGGGATAATTTATGTTTTGGATTTCCTAACAAGATTATTCAAACCCTGGGATAAATTCAGGGGGATTGATAATTTGGAATTTCCCCAAAGGGAGTTGACCTTTAAGTCAAAACTTTTCCCATGAGAAATTGATTAATCTCTCATTGCCAAAACTTTCGGGGGTTCAGGTTTTAGCAATCCATTCAATAAAGATGCAGGACGTTCGCTGTGAGGCCAAGCAAAAGCGTGACGGAAAGCTGCATCCTGACAAGCTTGCAACTGTTTAAAGTTGATAATGTCGTATGTCAAAAGATTTTCATACTCAAATGGCAAACGTACATTGTGCAGACCGGCGTTATCAGTACAAATAGCAATGTCTACCCCTGCTTCAAAACATCGGTCAAAAACTAACTTGAGTTGACGTATATCTTGTAAAGTACCTGTTTTTAGGTATGTTGTTGGGCAAACCTCTAAACATTGTCCCCTTTTAGCTAAATCTGGCAGTAACTCAGGATACAACAGGGGAATTTGAATTCCGTGACCAATCCGCTGGAGATAAGGTAAAAGTTGGGTGTAACAACCGGCTGTGGTTTCGTAAAGATGTCCGGTAGTGTGAATACCTAGAGAGCAAGCATAATCATACAAATTCATCCATTCTTCGAGGCGATCGGCATAGTAGCTATCACCGCCTGCAATGTCTACTGCACAAACATACTGTTTGCTTTGCGCCGCTAAGTCAATAATTGCCTTATTAACTTCATAAGGTAGGCGGGAGTGCATACAGAGAATTTGGCTAGTCACAATCGGATATTCTTCTAACTGACTAGCTCGTCCAACAACTTCGACAATTTCTGCCATCTTGTCAATTCTTGCTGATTGACTCAGATGTTCGGGTGTCCGTAGATAGGGAGTGTAGCGTAGTTCCAAATAAGCCAAATTCTCAAATATATAAGCACCCCTTAGCAAGCGATAGATGAAATAAGGCAAGGTTTCTACAGTCTGTACACTTTCTACTAGGGTATGTAATTCTAGATACTCATCTAAGCTGTTGCGCGGTCTGGTATAAAAGTCTTCAAATTCTGGATAGTTCGCAAATCGCGTAATCAAATCTGATGCATGTCTCTCAAAATATCGCCATAACACACGAGGTACAACCGAACCGCCTAGATGTCGATGCAATTCAGCGTATAAAGCCATAGTGGTATTTTCCGGAGAAATTTTAATAATCTTAACAATAGGATAGCGAAAAAAAATCTCTGTCTGTAGGAATATTCGTAAAGCTATTGTTAATTTATGACATTAGGGATGGGGCATGGGGCATTGGGCATTGAGCATTGCACAACAGTCAACAGTCAACAGTCAACAGTCAACAGTTAATTGTCCCCCTCATCCCCCTCATCCCTCTTCTTGTTCAAGCGTGGGGATGAAAATTTCTCTCATGACTCGCTAGTGGGAACTTTGATTGCACTAATTGTCTGCAATAACTCTTTGGCGGTGCAGGGTTTGGATAAAAATGCTCTCACACCCATGAGAGCTACTTCTCTTTTATTTTGATTTGATAAGAGTCCGCTCATGACAATAATTTTGATGTGGGGATTGATTTTTTTCAGATGGCGAATGGCGATCGCACCATCCATCGCTGGCATCATCATATCTAGCAACACTACACTAATTTGCTGCTGATACTGTGCATAAATTGCTACTGCTTCTACACCATTACTGGCAGTTAAAACCCGATAATTATATGTTTCTAAGGATGATTTGGTAATTTCCCGAATTCCCTCTTCATCATCTACTATCAAAATTAATTCGCCATTTCCTGTAGCTGTTTCCAGTTCGGTTAATTGTACTGGTTGAGTGCGTTCGTCCTTGACGTTGCCGTAGGCATCGCGTACGGCGGGTAAGTACACCTGAAATTTAGTACCTTTGCCGATTTCACTATCTACATTGACAAAACCACCGTGGTTTTTAATAATACCTATCGTTGTCGATAATCCTAACCCTGTACCTTTGCCCAAGTCTTTGGTGGTAAAAAATGGCTCAAAAATTCGCTCTTGAATTTCCGGATCTATACCTATGCCAGTATCTATTACAGAAATAGCAACATAGGAACCTGCCTGAGCATTAATATTTTCATTAATAACTACATTTTCTACTACAATTTTCAAGATACCACCCTCTGGCATGGCATCACGAGCATTAACTACCAAATTCATTAATACCTGATGCAGTTGGGTGATATTTCCAGATACATACCAGATATTTTCTGATACATCTAGGTCACAAGTAATAGATTTAGGAAATGTTTGGTTGACAATTTGCTCAATTTCTTGTATTAAATTCTTAATTTGCACAATTGTGCGTTTGCCCTCAATACCGCGCGCAAAGGACAAAACTTGCTTGAGCAAATTAGCGCCGCGTTTAACATTATTTTCTAAGGTTTGCAGCACACGTTGACTCTGTTGGTCGTGCAATTTCATCTGCAATAACTCTACTGACATTAACACGGGAGCTAGTACGTTATTCAGGTCGTGAGCAATTCCGCCAGCGAGAGTGCCAATACTTTCTAAGCGTTGCGATCGCAAAAGCTGGGCTTCTAGTTGTTTTTTCTGGGTGATTTCTGTACTGACACTGAGGATTGATTTTGGTCTATTTTTTGCATCCCGCATTAATGTCCAGCGGCTGGCAACGATAATTTCTTTACCATCTTTTGTTAACTGCTGCAACTCGCCTCGCCATTCACCTTTATGGAGGACTTGAAAAAATGCATCTTGTAGTTGTGCTGAAGTTTTTTTATACAAAATATCTACAACATTTTTACCTAAAACTTCCTCAAGCTTCCACCCGTAGAGACGTTCAGCACCTTTATTCCAAACTAATATTTCATTGTGGATATTTCTGACTAAAATTGCATCAGTTGCTACATCTAACAGTGCTGCTTGTTCGCGGATTTTCTGTTCTGCTTGCTGGCGCACAGTAATATCTCGTGTCACAGCCAAATGCACAAATGTACCATCAGCTTCGTTACGCAGTGGTACAGCATGAGTTTCCAGCCAGCGTCGAGTACCCTTAAATCCCACAATCTCGTACTCTAAAGTACCCTTTTCACCCTGACAAACACGTTCATGGAGATCTGCAAAAGCTTGTCTGTATTCTGGTGCGATCGCTACATCAATAGGTTTACCAATCAATCCTTCAGCACTTTCTAACTCCAACATCGCTAGTCCAGAGGCATTAATTTCTAGCAGCGTACCATCTCTAGCAATTAATTTTATACATTCCGGTTCTGCATGTATAATTGCTCGCAGACGATTCTCACTTTGGCGTAAATCCAGTTCTGTTTGCTGAAGTCTCTTGACATAACGCCACAGCAAATCATACAGCAACGCGACTAATAATAAATCGATAAAAGCGGCTAAGAAAAATGTCGTAATTGATTTTTGCGCACTTGTTTGTGATTTTTGACTCTGCTGCTGTAATATATTTTTTTCTGCTTCTAGTTTGTCGTGAATCAACTGGGAAATATCATGACTAAGTATTTGCTCTTTATGAGACGAAACTAACTTCCGCGCTGCATCCAATCCTTGGTTATGATAAACAGAAATTTCTGCTTGCAGGATAGTGAGTTTTTTGGTAATTTTGTCCTCAAGTATAGAAATTAATTGCTTCTTTTGCGAAGTATGAGTTAACTTTTTGAGAATTTGGATATTGTTATCAGTCTGTTGCCTTGATTGAAGATAGGCTGCTAAATCATCTGGATTTGTAGTTAGTAAGTAGCTACGCTGTGCAATTTCAGCATTCTGGAGTTGGGAATTTAAAGATTCTAATTGAGTAATAAATTCCTGGGAGGATGTCACCCATTGCTGATTGTGGATTAGCTTTATCGTGGTGCTATAGGAAACCACAGCATTAGTAAATAAAACTGCCAAGACTAGAATAAATACTGCTCTCAGCTTTTGGATGACAGACCATTTAATCATGCGATCGCCCTTGATGCGGCATATATACCTTATTATTTAAAATTAAAAATTAAAAATCAAATACCTAGCATAAGTCAAGACGCTGGGCAGCGATAGTAACACAGCACAATCTGTGGTATGTTCCTTGAGATGCACTCACGTAGTTAACAGCGACCAAAATGCTGCAATCTTGTCAATTCTAGGGTATTCCTCAGACACAAAAGCCGCCGCTAAAGTTCCAGAATATGGAAAACGCTAAAAGCAAAAACTTGGATTTGTCAAAAATTTAAAATCATCAATTCGTAGGTAATTGAAGTGTAAGCATCGTCACCAGATTTCAATTGTTTAAATCCTATGTGAACATTTTTTCTCTAGTCTTTCTACCCTAGAGAGCTAGTTATCCTGTTGAGTAAGGGTTTTCTTTTGGAAGACTAAAGTTAAAACTACGAACTTAAAATCATCTACTAGTTGCGTAAGTGGTTGTTGAAAAAGTATTGAATGAAACCAGTAATCACCGAAAATCTCAACCCTCCACCTCTCTTGATTTGTCGGATAATGATGGCGAATATTCGGTAAGACCCCTGACAATGTGTCTTTTGATCGTCATTGATTATTTTAAAACATTTGTACTATCAAGAAATGTTTAAATTATTCTTTAAAGTCGTTGACATAAATTACATAATATGTTGATAATTATTGTTTGTGGAAACTTTACCTATAAAATAAAAGCTTGGCTAACGTCATTGTCATAGGTGCCCAGTGGGGCGATGAAGGAAAAGGTAAAATAACTGACTTACTCAGCCGCTCCGCAGATGTTGTTGTCCGTTATCAAGGGGGTGTCAACGCTGGACACACAATTGTAGTTCAAGGTCAGACCTTTAAGCTACATTTGATTCCCTCTGGTATTTTGTATCCAGATACCGAATGCATTATCGGCTGTGGTACAGTTATCGACCCGAAAGTTTTGATAGCAGAACTCGATCAACTAGAAAAATTAAATATTTCTACTAAAAATCTGCTAATCTCTGAGACAGCCCATGTCACCATGCCTTATCATCGATTGATCGATCAGGCATCGGAAGAGCGACGGGGAAGCCATAAAATCGGCACTACAGGGCGAGGCATTGGCCCCACCTATGCTGACAAATCTGAGCGTACAGGCATTAGGGTTTTAGACTTAATGGACCCACAGGGGTTACGCGATCAGTTAGAGTGGACGATTAATTATAAAAACGCAATTTTAGAAAAGCTTTACAACCTGCCACCCCTCAACCCACAAGAGGTAATAGATGAATATCTGGGGTATGCAGAACGGTTAAAACCTTACGTTGTCGATAGTTCGCTAAAAATATACGATGCGATTCTCCGGCGACGGAATATTTTGTTTGAAGGCGCACAAGGGACACTCCTCGACCTAGATCATGGCACGTATCCTTATGTCACTTCCTCCAATCCAGTAGCAGGGGGGGCTTGCGTTGGCACCGGATTAGGGCCGACAATGATTGACCGGGTAATTGGGGTGTCGAAAGCCTACACAACAAGAGTTGGGGAAGGGCCTTTTCCAACCGAACTACAAGGTGAATTGGGAGAATTGTTGTGTGATCGCGGTGCGGAATTTGGTACAACTACTGGCAGGAAGCGTCGCTGTGGCTGGTTTGATGCTGTGATTGGTCGGTACGCCGTCCGAATTAACGGTATGGACTGTATTGCCATCACCAAACTAGATGTCCTTGATGAACTAGAGGAAATTAAAGTTTGTATCGCCTACGAAATTGATGGCGAACGCTGCGAACACTTCCCCACCAGTTCGCGTCAATTCGCCCGGTGTCGTCCCATCTACAAAACTTTACCAGGTTGGCAAGTATCTACAAGTAACTGCCGTACTTTGGAAGAGTTACCACAGCAAGCGCTGGACTATCTCAAATTCTTAGCCGAATTGATGGAAGTCCCGATTGCGATCGTCTCCTTAGGAGCTAGCCGCGATCAAACCATAATTGTAGAAGACCCAATTCACGGGCCTAAACGTGCTTTGTTACATCCTGACGGCACTCCCGTCTCCTTACTTAGTGCTTAAAGCTAGTCATTAGTTATCAGTCATTAACAAATGACCAATGACCAATGACCAATGACCAATGACAACTAACAACTAACAACTTGTATGACTCTGACAGTCGAATCTAAAAAGCGCCCAGAAGGTACCAAAGCAAATGCTTTGCGCCGTTCTGGATTAATCCCTGCCAATTTATACGGTCACAACGGTGCCGAATCAATTTCTCTCGTAGTTGAGGCTAAAACTGTTGAGCGTCTGCTCAAACACGCTGCTGTCAACAAAACTGAAGTTGAACTCAGCATTCCCGAAATTGAGTGGACTGGTAAAACCGTACTGCGCGAAGTTCAGTCCCATCCGGCAAAGGGCACAACCTACCACATCAGCTTTTTTGCTGCTAAAAGCTAATTGTGGAAGATATTTCATCTTTGTTGTAACTTAAAGTTTGACATAATTACTGATGATGCCAGGGTTTTCACCCTGGTTTTTTGTTAAGCTATCAGCGTCAAGAGACTTGCAAATAAAAAATATCCTCATCATACATTTGCCAATTGTATAAATTGTAGGTTTGCGGTAGCCCTGCCCCTACAATTTGGGATAATTGATTTTTTGGTATGCCCCAATATCAAGAGTAAAAATTGCAACTGTTGATAAACGCCAATCATTTGAGATAATTATCTGCGTTTATCTGTAGTTAACGGCGGTTAATCAATCTAAATTAAAAATTATGACAGAAGCAACTATTCCCGCATTGATTCAGCAAATGTTGCAGCCTGGGTTTTATCCCCATGCAGTTCTAGAACCGATTCAACTGATTCAGACTCACGGTTCTTATGTACTGCTGACTGGTGATTATGTCTATAAATTGAAAAAGCCTGTGAATTTTGGCTTTTTAGACTACTCAACCTTAGAAAAACGGCAGCATTTTTGTCACGAAGAATTGCGGTTGAATCAGCGAGGTGCTGGGGAACTGTATTTGGAAGTGTTACCTATAACTTTAGTTAGCGAGCAATACCATCTGGGGGGAACCGATGAACCTGTAGAATATGTGCTGAAGATGCGCCAGTTTCCCCAAGAAGCTTTGTTGAGTGCTTTCTTTGAACAGGGTAAGTTAAATGAGACACATCTAGAGGAATTGGGAAGGGTTGTCGCTCAATACCACGCCAAAGCCCAGACAAATGATTATATTCGTAGTTTTGGTGAAGTTCCGCAAGTCCGGGCGGCGTTTGACGAAAATTATGAGCAAACTGAGCAATATATCGGTGGCCCTCAGACTCAGGTACAGTTTGATGAAACTCAAGCATACACTGATCGGTTTTTTGCAGAACGCCCAGAATTATTTACTAGCAGAATGCAAAATAATTACATTCGCGAATGTCATGGAGATTTACACCTGAGAAATATTGCTCTGTGGCATGACAAAATTATGTTGTTCGATTGCATTGAATTTAATGAGCCGTTTCGCTTTGTGGATGTCATGTTCGATATCGCTTATGCGGTGATGGATTTGGAAGCACAGCAGCGAAAAGACCTCAGTAATGCCTATTTGAATACTTATGTAGAACAAACTGGTGATTGGGAAGGGTTACAGGTTTTACCTATATATTTAATTCGTCAGTCATATGTCCGCGCAAAAGTGACTTCATTTTTGTTAAACGATCCTGGTGTACCAGTAGCTGTCAAGGAAGAGGCAGCAAAAACAGCAGCAAAATATTACACACTAGCTTGGGAGTATACTAAATCTAAACAAGGGCAACTGATTTTAATGTCGGGTTTATCTGGCTCTGGTAAAAGTACAACAGCACGATATTTAGCCCGTCAACTAGGAGCAATTCAGATTCGCTCAGACGCAGTGCGGAAACATTTGGCGGGAATTCCCTTATTAGAAAAGGGTGGTGATGAAATATATACACCAGAGATGACGCAAAAAACTTATGCACGTCTGCTGGAATTAGGAATTCTACTAGCTAATCAAGGTTTCTCCGTAATTTTGGATGCTAAGTATGACCGCCAAAATTTACGCCAAGAAGCAATTAACCAAGCCGCAGAGCATCAAATCCCTCTCCAGATTCTTCAATGCACAGCGCCTCTAGAAGTTTTGCAAGAGCGTCTTCATCAACGTACTGGGGATATTGCTGATGCTACCGCCGATTTATTGGCATCCCAACTTAAACAATTTGAAAAATTTACCGATACGGAAAAACCCTACGTTAAGATTTGGGACACAACTCAGCCACCACAGGCACAATTAAAACAAATAATTCCTTAAAGCCCAGTTGTTTATCTCATGGCACAAAAAAAAGACCTATTGAATATTTCGCCAAACTTCCTATCGCAACTGATATTTGGCGTAATTTTAACCCTGGTATTAAGTCTGACAGGGTCTTCACTAGCACTGAGTATCTTCCTCGGGATCATGGGCGGATTCGCCTTAGGCTGGATCACCGCAGCCAGCAAGAATAGCCCCCAGTCCCAGTCTGTAGACTCTTCCGAGGGGATTGATGCAGCGTTAAAATATTGGTTATTGTTCTTAATCGGCTTTAGTTGGTTAGGGTATCCAGCACCCATGAGTATCTTATTGGGAGCGCTAGGTGCTTTAGGTGCGGGCTGGATGATCGCTTGGTGGGGAAGTAAGGAAGAAACTAGAACTCAGTTACCACTAGAGTCAACAGAAGAAGCTGAAGAGGAACAAACAGGCGATAGAAGGACTGTCAAGCGCAGAAGAAACACCACTAGGCGGTTCCGTCGTACACCTGGAGGAGGTATAAATTTTAGATTTTGGGAACGGTAAAATTTGTCAATAGTCAATAGTCAAGAGTCAGTTGTCAGTTGTCAGTGTAATTTGTTTCCCTCATCCCCCTAACCCTCTGCTCCCCTAGCCCCTAGTAAGCTAATGCACGCTAAAAAAGCATAACTACTAATAAGGGCTGTTAACAGTCAACAGTCAACAGCCCTCACGATGGATTGTGCAACTTAAAAGCAGAATAGCTTATGTTTTTATATCTTTCCAAGTTACTACCACTGTTTTTTTATCCGTTGGGACTTGCTTCTATCAGTTTGGTGGTAGCTTTGATAACTTTATGGAAACGACCACGCACGGCAGCAGTGGCGATCGCTCTAGCTTTAATTTTATTGCTATTTTGCAGTAATGCTTGGGTTTCTCAATGGCTGGTGCGATCGCTTGAATGGCAAAATACTGCAACTAGCCAAATACCCAATGCCGAAGCGATTGTGGTGTTAGGTGGTGCAACTAAATCAGCTTTTTGGCCTCGCCCTGGTGCTGATTTAAGCGAACAAGGCGATCGCATAATTTATGCCGCTCAACTCTATCGCCAACAAAAAGCGCCGCTACTTATCCTCAGTGGTGGGAGAATTGATTGGCGTGGTAGTGGTGCGCCTGAATCGGCAGATATGGCAAATATTCTCACTTCTATTGGTATACCTTCTGAGGCGATCGTTCAAGAACCTGATTCTTTGAATACATATCAAAATGCTGTAAATGTCAAGAAGATTTTACAATTTCGTAATATTCGCCGAGTATTGTTGGTGACTTCGGCAATGCATATGCCGCGATCGCTAAAAATTTTTCAGCGTCAAGGAATTGAGGTGATTCCTGCACCTACTGATTTTCTTGTTAGCCGAGGCGAAATGCAAGAAATTAGCAGCAGTCCTAAAGCCGCTATCTTGAATTTATTGCCTGATAGCGACAACTTAGATAAATTTACTAGAGCCTTAAAAGAGTACGTTGGTCTTTTTATTTATAGCTTGCGCGGTTGGCTGTGACGCGCATTTAACGTAAGCCATCACTTTGACTCGCCAAAAACACAGGCGATCGCAGCCACAGTTTGACCAGATCGCCTTCCCTATTGTGACAAATTGTTAGTTGAGAGCAGTTGCGATCGCTGACCCAAGCCGTTGTAATGCTTTTTCTTTTACAAAGTCAGCCGCCGCCCGTGCAGATTCAGCCAGAATAGTATCTGTATTTGGGGTCAGCTTCACCGCTCCCCCCAAATACCCTAATGCCTTGAGATAAGAATCAGATAGATTTGTCGAAGCTAATCTTTTTACTGTCTGATAGTCGCCGCTACGAAATGCTTTATAAGCCTGAGCGTGTAAATCGCTCTCTGGAGATCCCAAAACTTCAATAATTGCATCAACAGCTTGGTTTACTCGTTCTAGTGTTAATTCGGTTTGTAAGGCTTGCACCATTTTTATTTACTACAGTACCGTTAGTTTCAAAAGTTTATTTTTCAATCGCTATAATTTCTTTAGTCACAGAGTTTTGATTTTTAAAGTTCTCAGGACTCAGCACTTCCTGACATTATGTCTAAAAATTTACCTTATATTATCCCAGCCACTCCCAGCGAAGTTGAGGAAACCTTTGCTACTTACCAAACAACTCATCAGTTCTACCATGAAGTTAGGGAGCGCTCAGAATTTAGGCAGCATTGTGAGTGGTACTATACAACCGCAATTCGCCACCGTCAAGAGCTAGAAAAAATGCGCGGCGAACTAAATATTTTCCGATGGTTTCGCCGCTCTTGAAGAATTTAGATAATTTCTAACTCATTTTCACGGAGATGAGCTTTAAATTTTTTACTAAACTGGACTAAGAATGGCAAATTAGCACTTACAGGCCTGCCTTGCCATTCGGTGACAATAGCCAAAACATCGCCCTCTGAGCCTTTGAGGTCAAAAGCCTGACCGCGATGTTCAGGATGATGGTAAACTACTACCGAATCTTTAACACGAACGCGATCGCCCACTTTCATAACCACATCTACACCTAGCTTTTCCTTTTCCACAACTATCTCCACAGCCATCCCTCACTGAACTTGCTTTTTTGAAAAATAAACTGCTTACAACAGTCACGCTTTGCATATCATACGCACAGACTGGCTGTTGAATGCATCCGTAACTGCTATACGAACAAAGCCTGCCCATGCAGGCTTTGTTACTGATAGATTCACTACACTAGATTTACCTAGTGCGTTAGCAAGAGGTTTAATCCTTTGACTCATCAATTAATTAACTTTTTATCATCCTAATATGTTTTTGCACCAAGCAATTTTTTGAAGCTTTTAGCCATTGTTCAGCCATTATTTTCAACAAATTTAACAAACCTTGGATTCCCGTTTGACCTTTTTACAGGCTTGCCAGTTTTGAAACTGAGCGCAGCCGAAGGGTTGAATCGACCGTGGTTTACAAACCAGATGATTAAGCCTTGGTTTTTGGCATTAATTTGAGCATACAGGTACAAAAAGCGAAATACAAGTACCAGAAAAGTTACTTAATCAGTTGTTATTGGGCATTGAGCATTGGGCACTTGTACTCTCGCAAGTCGTTCGCGGAGCGTCTCGTTCGCGTAGCGTCTCCCCTTGGGAGAAGAGAAGTATTGGGCATTGAGAAGAAAACTCCCCACACTCCCCACACTCCCTCACCTCCTCATCCCTAGTCCCTATTCCCTATTCTGCGAACATAGCTGCTGCACACCTGGAAGCTGGCGACAAAATTGTTGGAATGTTTGCGGCTGAAGTTGCCACCAAATCAATAATCCCAAAGTTGTACCACCCAAAAGTAACAATAATCCCCCAAATAGGACTAAAGCTTTACTTCGGCTTGGTTGTTTGACTTCGGTTGGGGTAGCTTCTTGGGCTGTAATGTCTACATCTACAACTATGGGCGCATCTTCCTCCAAAGAAAGGTCTAGTGTTTGTTCTGCTGCGATCACTTCTACTTGCGGTTGTGCATAAGTTAAAGAGACAAAGTATTCTCGGGAAACGTTGCAAAGGGTCATCACTACCGACGTATTATCATGACCATTTTTCTGATTCGCAAATTTAATCCAACGGTGTACAGCATCTTCTATATCTAGTTGCTTATTTAGCACCGCTAATGCGTAATTCTGCCAGGATTGTTCTACCCAGTTGTTGTCACTTAACCCATCAGAACACAGCAACAATATGCCATCTTCTTCCAAAATGAACCGCTTGATCTCAACCCGCAGGGATTCAGCATCTCTGGTTCCCAATGCTTGGGTGAGGGCAGTTGCATCTTTTCGCATCAAGGCTTGACGATAGAAACTGCGGGCATAGCGAACTTCCCGTGCTGCTACATCATCATCTACTGTCAGTAACTGACAATAATTACGAGTAATCCAGTAAGCACGGCTATCACCTATACTAGCTAGGTAAAGTTCATGAGTAGTTGCAGAGCCTTTAGATGATTTTGCCTGCACTCGTTGTGGCAGTTGTAATGCCATCACCAAAGTTGTAGCCATCCGTTCTCTACCTTGGCGATTTTGTTTGTCATTACTGGCAGAAATCACGTTATTGACTACGCGCAAGCACGCCTCTAGTTGTTGTTCCCACAAATCTGGGGTAATTAGTTCAGTTTGTGCGGCTAACTCGCCGAATAATGCACGGATCTGTAATTTTAAGGACTGTACTGCTAATTGACTAGCTTCTTCACCACCATCATGTCCACCAATACCATCGCAAACCATCGATAAGTGTGGTACTAATCGGTCTTTGAGGTCATCAGAGTTAGCAGGGAAGCAAGCGTCTTCATTGCGCGTCATCACTATTCCAGTGTCGGTTGCGCCTGCTACTTCTAAGTTTAAGGGCAATTCTGCGGCTGATGAGAGTAACAGGGTATTAAGTTGAGTGGAAATTGCCTCAAACTCAACTTCAGTTGAGCGCATCTGCTTAATTATGTGCTGTAAACTTTGAGCGATAGCGGCTTTAGCAGATCCTACCAAAGGCTGCCAAGATTCTGCCAAATCTGGCAAACTAGGTAAGCTTTCGGTTGTGGAGTGAAGTTCCAATAGACGCACACACCAACCCTGCACCCGCAGATTGTTGAGCATGAGTAAACTGTTGGCTACTCCCTGTTCTAATAAAGGTTGCCAAAGTTGGAGAATTTGCCATAACCAGTAAACCTGTCTTACCGCCGTTGCTTGTTCCCATGCATTAGCGATCGCCGGATAGAGATTTCCATTGTCCGCGATCGGCACGTTTTCTAGCAAGAGAATATCATCCCCACTGCCCTCAAAAGAGCGAATATACCCATAAGCTTGGGGTAGGTGCAATCGTTCATAATACAAGCGTAGATAAGGAATCACCTCATTGGGCAATTCTTCAGGTATCTCAGGTAACAGTCCTGGTTGTGTATCCAACCAAATTTGATGCGTAATTACCTCATACCTATTTGCTACCATTGTTCCTGGGGGAATTTTCGCCGCCGATCCCCCAGTAGCCCAAAGATAGCGATGAACTAAGGCAGTTTGACAATTGGCACAAACACGACTTTTCAAGGGATTAATCGGGTTTGTACAGTCTGGATTGATGCAATAGATGATCCGTTCAGTAGTAATCATAAACTCAATTAATTTCTACTCATTAATTTCGATTAAATATAGCTGGCAAATACTTGAAGGCTAGAATAGACTGGTTCTGTGTACCCTTGGCTACAACTTGTTACTGAAATTAATCAAAATTGATGGTTAAAAATACCATATTTAGCTTTCCGTAAACACTCAGCCCCAGGGTGGATCTAGTTAAGAGAAATAGATTTACATAAATGTAGTGTCTAGGATGGCGCTATGCCAAGTTATACCGTAATCTGGCTCTTGGCAGGATCAGTTTTGTGTCTAATGGAACTGTTCTTGCCGTCTGCTTTTGTCGCTTTCATGATGGGAATTAGCGCTTTTATAGTGGCGCTACTGTCTCGCGTAGTTTTGGGTAGTTTGTGGCTGCAAGTTTTAGCTTGGCTGTTGCTTTCTACGTTACTAGTGTTGGGTTCCCGTCGATTTGTGCAACCGCGACGGCGTAACACAAAAATTCAAAATGCAATTACAGGTGAAACTTTAACAGAAATACCGCCTGGAAAAACAGGCCGAGTGCAATACGAAGGAAATTCTTGGCAAGCAAGATGTGATGATGACAAAATCAGCATCCCGCCCCATCAAAGAGTTTATATCGTCCGCAGAGAAGGCACCACCTTGATTGTGATGCCCGAAACCCTGTTGCATTCTTAGATGATTTGTCATTGGGCATTGGGCATTGGGCATTGGGTATGGGGAAGAGATCGGGGAGATGGGGAAGAAAACTCCCCACACTCCCTCATCTCTCTTGTCCTCCTTGTCTCCCTTCCTTCATCCCCCTCATCTCTCTTCCCTCATCCCCCTCATCTCCCTTCCCGAACTCTCACCACTCAATCTCGATATTAAAAATTTAGGAGAATCACAATGGGACAGTTATTTTTGCTAATATTTTTGACACTTGGAGGTTCGGCTTTAGCAGGTGCTGTGAAAGTTATTAATCAAGGCGATGAGGCTTTGGTGGAACGATTGGGTAGCTACAACAAAAAACTCGAACCAGGGCTAAACCTGGTTGCCCCTTTCCTCGATAAAATTGTTTATAAACAAACTATCCGCGAAAAAGTTTTAGATATTCCACCACAACAGTGCATTACCCGTGACAACGTTTCGATCACTGTTGATGCAGTAGTTTACTGGCGGATCATCGATATGGAGAAGGCTTATTACAAAGTAGAAAATCTCCAATCAGCAATGGTGAATTTGGTATTAACTCAAATCCGCTCCGAAATGGGACAATTAGAGTTAGATGAAACTTTTACTGCCCGTTCTCAAGTTAATGAACTTCTCTTGCGGGATTTAGACATTGCTACCGATCCTTGGGGTGTGAAAGTCACGCGGGTAGAACTGCGAGATCTGATTCCATCAAAAGCAGTACAGGAATCGATGGAATTACAGATGTCAGCAGAACGTAAAAAACGAGCATCTATTTTAACCTCCGAAGGCGATCGCGAATCAGCTATCAATAGCGCTAGAGGTAAAGCAGAAGCCCAAATTCTAGACGCAGAAGCTCGTCAAAAATCCGTTATTTTACAAGCTGAAGCTGAACAAAAAGCCATTGTTCTGAGAGCGCAAGCTGAACGTCAGCAGCAAGTTCTCAAAGCTCAAGCTATTGCTGAGTCAGCAGACATTATTGCGCAAAAAATCAAAAGCAACCCCGACGCGCACAAAGCATTAGAAGTTTTATTTGCCTTGGGTTATCTGGATATGGGCGCGACAATTGGTAAAAGTGATAGCAGTAAAGTCATGTTTATCGATCCCCGCAGTATTCCTGCAACTTTAGAGGGCATAAAATCTATTGTCTCAGATGCTCAGGAGATACCAGGGCTAAATAATAATCGCAGTTAGTTGGGGAGGGGATGAGGAGAAGCAGGGGGGCAGAGGGGCACGGGGGACAAGGGAGACAAGGGAGACAAAGGGGAAAAGGGAGACAAAGAGAATTGTGAACTATGCCCAATGACAACTGACAACTGACAACTGACAACTGACAAATATCAAATTCCCCAATTGATGCTAAAACCAAAATTAGTACCTTCGGGTTCTGCGGTTAAGGTTCCTAAGCCAGTTTGTCCAATTGCATTGCCTGCAAAGATGTCTAATCCGAAGCCGGAACTGGGTAAAAAGCGTAAGCCTGTACTCCAAATACTTCTTTTGCCATCCAAGACAGGGGTATATTCCCCAATCAATTGCAGCTGATCCCCAAAAGCCTGGTTAATTCCTATTCCTACCCCTATACGCCTCGTGTCTCCAAAAAATGCTCCCTTGGGATTAATGGATATGGCAGTTTGGGTACTGAGTTGATAGGCAATAGGCAACTCTACATACAAAGTTCCGTTAAGACCACCTTGTTGCAAGGTTGTCTCGCTGATTCCTGCAAGTTTAGCACTGAGGGTGAGACCATCGCCTCGTGTTTGATCAAAAAACTTGAGTTTCATTGCACCGCCAATTTTAACTCCTGTGCCAGGTATTTCTTGCTCAGAAAAGCGATCGCTTGATGCAAATTGATCCACAATTAGTTCTAACTGTGAATCATCTGTTAAGCCATAGGCTAGAGCAAAACTGGAACTACCATGTGTACCTAGCCCTCCTCTGAGTTGGAATTTGCCGCTTGGTAAGGTGTTAGCAGTTGCAAGTGTCAGCCCATCAAACAGCAATGTGCGATTGCGGTAGGAAAGTGAAGTTTGGGGAATATTACTAAAATTAGCTGCATACCCTTGTCCAAAATCGATCACATGCTTGAAGCGAACTCCTAACAATAAATCATCGCCATCAGGAATAAACCCCAACAAGCCTGTGGTCGGTGTTGTACCATAACTGTTGGTAGCGTAAACCTCTGCTGCCATTTTGGGATTGAAAGCGTAATCTATACCGACAGTCCAGAGTAATTTCCTTGTAATCGAGCGGTCTTTGGCAATAAAAGTATTACCTCCAGGCCCCAAAGGAGTTTGTATATTAGCAAATAAGTTCACTCTTTTGGAAGTTTGCCAGTTAAACCCTGTTCCAATGTTGAAAAAAGTCCCAAAAAAATCTCCACCAGCAACTTTTTCCGGAAAGAAAACGACTCCAGGAGTGAAATGTAGTTGCAAATTTGGAGATGCTTTGTAGGTAATTGGTAACTGTAAAGCCCCAACAGGTTGAACAACAAAAAATTGTTTGTTTGGACTATTGTTAAACACCCCAGTATTGGCAGATATATGTAATAACTGAAACGTACCTGCAACACCTACAGCCCAGTGATTTTGGTTGAGGATTTGATATTTTAATTTAGTGCCATAACTTACAGTTGTAAAGATAGTACATTCGCTTCTAACTGGGCATTTTAGATAATCGTCAAAAATATCACCTGTAAAACCTATTTGGAAGTTGTCTGTGATTCCCCAGTCGATATTTAAATGATAGGTTTGTAAACCTGTACCAGAAACCGAATTATCCGTTGGCAGAACTTGCAAAAAACCACCTTCGATCTGAACTGCACCCTGTCGCAGTTGGTTGGCGGTTTCCAAGTTATGCAATTGGGTTGGCGGTAGTTGCAATGGGGAAAGCTGCACCTGTGTAGGCGAATCTTGGGTTGAAGTGCTATCAGGCGATCGCAGTTTTTGCAATTTCTCTGGTGGAATGTCTGGAAAAGCAACTAGCGGTGCTTCTGTTTGCAAATCTTTGGCTTGAGTACTCACAGGCGATCGCGGTTGCGGAACTTCTTCTGTGACCGTTTCTAGCGAAGAAACAGAGTATGCACCTTCAGATGCATAACTTAAACTCCCAAAAGTTAGAGAAAGCAAACAAAAGGAAAAGATTTTGATTTTATGCATGTTTTTTCTGGGGCGATCGCTCTAATTCCAGATAAAAAATAGTATAAAAAAAATCCAATTTCCTTGTGAACGCAATGAGAATTGCTGACAGCGAAGTTTCGCGTTGTCAGTTTATTAAAAAAGGCTGTCAATCTATTGACAACCTTTCTACGTTTCCAAATCGCACCTTTTCCATTTCCCTAAAAGCGATCGCAGCATGATGGGACAATAGGAGCAGTGGAGACAAGCAGACGCTCTAACGCAAAGAAATGCTCAATGCCCAATACCCATTGACTATTGACCAATCTCCGCAGCTTGCTCACTCTGACATTGGTTACACAACCCAAAAAACTCTAGAGTGTGGTAAAAAATTTTAAACTTCAGGTTGGCTTCTAACTTTTCTTCTAAGTCATGTACTGGGCATTGATTAATCGGAATTGAGACACCACATTGCAAGCAAGTGAGGTGGTGTTTATCTTGCTGCGCTAGACTATAAAGGGCTTCACCATTCGCTAAAGTCCGTAGTTGTACCATTCCTTCTAGTTTTAAGGCTTCTAAGGAGCGATAAACTGTTGCTAATCCCATACTTTGATTACGATTACGTAATTCCACATATATATCTTGTGCGGAAATTCCTTGTTTGATGGTTTTCAACAGGTTTAAAATCCTCTCCTGACTGCGGGTGCGTATGGCTCTCATAGACAATTGTTTAAATTTGCCGCTGTAGTTGAAGCTGTCATACTGGCTAATTGAATAAATTAACTATAAGCGCTTCATAATCTTATTTTTACTCAGTTGGAACAGAAAGTTATAGTATAGCGATCGCAGCATTCAGCGATCGCCCATGCAAAGGAAGTATTTAGCCAAAATTTTTGTCACACTTCGTCCTTCTGTTTTAGACCCAGCTGGTGTGGCTGTACAATCTGGTCTCAAGCAACTCGGATATGACAATGTTGAACAGGTGCGGATTGGTAAGTACATTGAATTGACCATAACCTCGACACAAGAAGCTAAAGCGCGTCAAGACCTCGATCACATCTGTGACCAAATGCTCGCCAATCCAGTAATTGAAAATTATCGTTTTGAATTGATAGAAGTCGAAACACAGACGGGGGTGTTTTAGGGACTAGGGGCTAGGGACTAGGGGCTAGGGACTAGGGGAGCAGGGGAGCAGGGGAGCAGGGGGTAGGGGAGCAGGGGGCAGGGGAGAAATAATTGATGAATCTTAGCCCAATGCCCAATGCCCAATGCCCCATGACCATTGACCATTGACAAATGACAAATGACCATTGACCATTGACAAATGACAAAATTCGGTGTAATAGTTTTTCCGGGTTCTAATTGCGATCGCGATGTTGCTTATGTAACCAGAGACTTACTTGGGCAACCGACTCGCATGGTTTGGCATCAAGAGACTGATATTGCTGATTTGGATGTGATTGTCATCCCTGGTGGCTTTAGTTACGGGGATTATTTACGTTGTGGTGCGATCGCCCGATTTTCGCCAGTAATGCAGCAGGTAGTCGAACATGCCCAAAAGGGTAAGTTTGTCTTGGGTATTTGCAATGGTTTTCAAGTATTAACTGAGGCAGGCTTGTTACCAGGAATACTCACCAGAAATCAGGATTTACATTTTATCTGCGATCGCCTTCCTCTCAAAGTTGAGCGTACCAATTTACCTTGGACGCAAGCCTATACAACTGGTGAAATTATTACCGTACCAGTTGCCCACGGGGAAGGTCGATACTATGCGGATCAAGCTACTCTGGCAGCACTGGAAGATAACGGGCAAGTAGTGTTCCGTTATGCAGGCGAGAACCCCAACGGTTCATTGAACAACATTGCCGGGATTTGTAACCGTCAGGGCAATGTTTTGGGCATGATGCCGCACCCTGAAAGAGCCTCTGACCCGATTTTAGGCGGTAATGATGGTTTGAGGCTATTTCAAAGTTTATTAGATAAGGTGGCTGCGATCGCCTAGTGTTCGTAGTCAACACTACTGAAAAATCCACCGACTGAAGTAGGGGCACGGCATCAGTAAGATTACTCCATACACGAAAAGATTTTGGATGCCGTGCCCTTACGAACTTATTTTCCGAGACAAATGACTATTGACTATTGACAAATGCCTAAAAAACAGAAATTTCCTTACCTCCTGGGTTCTAAATGGACAGCCCAGCAAAAAGTAGATGGTTGGCGACATTTCCAAGTCGTCAATCGGAAAAATCAAGGTAATTGGGTTTACGCTGAAATGGTTTCAGCGTGCGATCCAAAAGTTCGTTTCTGGCTTAATGCCAAATTATTACAAGATAACTCCCAGTGGCAAGCGGGCTGGCA
Source organism: Calothrix sp. NIES-2100 (assembly GCF_002368195.1). Lineage (GTDB taxonomy): Bacteria > Cyanobacteriota > Cyanobacteriia > Cyanobacteriales > Nostocaceae > Aulosira. The sequence continues at coordinate 7,206,099 of NZ_AP018178.1, forward strand.
ACCACTCAAAGAAATAGCACAACTCGAAAACGATGTGTCTTAATTTGCCCAAGAGGAGGCAGAGGGGCAGAGGGGACAAGGGAAGGGGGGCAAGGGAGATGGGGGAGACAAAGAGACGCTGAGACGGGGAGAAATAATAAATGCCCAATGCCCAATGCCCAATGCCCAATGCCCAATGCCCAATGCCCAATAACTACTAATTTAAAAATTTAATAATTTGTTGCATATAAAAAGCAATTACATCAAAAATTCTTTGATTACAATTAGACAACCTTTTAGGTTACTGCCATATCAACAAAGCTCGCCTTTTTGTGCTATCAGGATTTTAGCTAGCCAATCAGGCGGGCTTTTTATTTCTAGCCTCAGGCTTCTGTACTGGTGGACTTTGGTTCCTCGCATCAAAATAAAAGCAAAACCAGGACTGTTATCGCCTAAATCCCCAGGCTTACCCTAGCTGAAGCTTCTAAGCTGCGGCTTTCAACCTCAGAGGCTTCCTGGGTAAAATTGAACATCTTTGTGCGTTGTCTGTACATCTGAGACCTTAAGTCCTGGGATCTGTTGATTCAAAATCGAAATAGAGGTTGATTGGCTCTCAGCGGTCGAGATAATCATTATCTAATTCAATGGAAACCATTGATAAAACTCTATTTAAGCATTTTGTCTTTTGTAACTATTTTTATAAAATTAATAAACAAAAAAATATAAAATCTGTTTTTTAGATTATTGAATTATTTTTACAGCTTTTTGTATATATTTATCCTTTAATAAAGGTTAATACGTCATTTATAGGCATTTTTCATATTTAAAGCCCCTTTATTTTCCTTGTGATTTGGACAATAATGACAACCACAAGACCTCACGCATCGCCATATCAGGCTAGGTGAAGGCAAATGTTTCAGCCAAAAGTTTGACAATAAACTATAAGAGGCAAACAACAGTGAAACTAGCAGTTTATGGAAAAGGTGGAATCGGCAAATCCACAACTAGCTGTAACATCTCAGTCGCCCTAGCAAAACGCGGCAAGAAAGTGTTGCAAATTGGCTGCGACCCCAAGCATGACAGTACCTTTACCCTTACCGGATTTTTAATTCCGACAATTATTGATACCCTGCAAGAAAAGGACTACCACTACGAAGACGTTTGGCCAGAAGATGTAATTTACAAAGGCTACGGTGGTGTTGATTGCGTTGAGGCAGGCGGGCCACCAGCAGGTGCGGGATGTGGTGGATACGTAGTCGGCGAAACCGTGAAACTACTGAAAGAACTCAACGCCTTTGACACATACGACGTAATTCTGTTTGACGTACTAGGCGACGTTGTTTGCGGTGGTTTTGCAGCACCACTCAACTATGCTGATTACTGCATGATAGTAACCGACAACGGCTTTGATGCTTTATTTGCTGCCAATCGGATTGCAGCTTCAGTCAGAGAAAAAGCACGGACTCACCCACTGCGCCTAGCGGGTTTAATTGGTAATCGCACCTCCAAACGCGATTTAATCGAGAAATATATAGAAGCAGTACCAATGCCAGTTTTGGAGGTTCTGCCTTTAATTGAAGATATCCGTGTTTCTCGCGTCAAGGGTAAGACTTTGTTTGAAATGGCAGAATCTGACCCATCTTTGAACTACGTTTGCGATTACTATCTCAATATTGCCGACCAAATTCTGGCACGGCCAGAAGGTGTTGTCCCGAATGATGCTCAAGATAGAGAATTGTTCTCTTTGTTATCTGATTTTTATTTAAATCCGAGTAAACCCCAGGTACGTAATCCGGAAGAGGAACTAGACTTGATGATTGTATAAATCATCAAATTCTCAGGATGGGGAATTAATATGGCTTTCTTTCATAGCTTTACAGAGTCAATAAAGCAAAAGTGGTTACTGTTTTTCCAGACAAATCGTGATTGGATTACTCTCCACATGGAAGTGGAATCAGTGTACACCCCTGATGGCGGGAAGCGACCACCTTCTTACCTCATCCTGGGAGTTATCAATGCGCTGGAACCAAAGCTAGCGCAGTTGATGCTACCTTTTTCCAGATTGAATCCTGATGCTGATACCCTAATTGAAGTACTGGATTTGCATTTCGACCCAGACATTGCTCTTGGTAACCGCTATATTCACAAAGTAGATGCAGATAACTACCGACATGATGCAGTAGGCATCATTAACGAAAATTTTCAAGATGAGACATTAAAAAATGCTCATCTCAGTAGTTTTGCAGATGCGGCGATTGCTCAAGAATTTACCATCGTCGGTTCTGCTCCAACCTCAAATGGACTGAATGGAAAAAACTCAAAAGATGAGTCCCAAAGTACATCCAGCGGAGATTTAGATGAGTTTGGTGAGATTTCCTTCGATACGACCATTGCATCGGAAATCAAGCTAGACGAGCAGGTACTTGAAGATTTGAACTCAACAGACGAGAACGCTTTTAGTGATGTGTTATCGGATGTCTGGGGCGATGAAACAGCACTGCAAAAGGGTGATGACAACAATGAATTTTTAGGGGAAGAACTGCCATCTGGCGTTTTTGATGAATCGGAAATGGCTCGTCTCTTCCCCAACGCTTAAATTATTAGCGTTCCTGTTGAATTTAGGGATTGCTGACTGGTGCTATGTGCCACATCACAGGAATTTGGGGAGAGAATCATTCTTTCCCCATAAACCTACCCGATATTCACCTGCCTTGTTCGCTTTAAAAATCAAGGGGAGAAATAACCAAAATGACTGTCGCTCAACAACCAGAAGCTTTAAACTTTGAGTGTGAAACTGGAAATTACCACACCTTTTGCCCAATTAGCTGCGTGGCGTGGTTATACCAAAAAATTGAAGATAGTTTCTTTTTGGTGATTGGAACCAAGACTTGCGGGTACTTCCTGCAAAACGCGATGGGGGTGATGATTTTTGCTGAACCCCGTTATGCAATGGCAGAGTTGGAAGAAGGAGATATTTCGGCACAGCTGAATGATTATGAAGAGTTAAAGCGATTGTGCTTGCAAATTAAACGCGATCGCAACCCTAGTGTAATTGTCTGGATTGGCACTTGCACTACGGAAATTATTAAAATGGACTTGGAAGGCTTGGCTCCCAAGTTAGAAGGTGAAATTGGCATTCCCATCGTCGTAGCGCGTGCTAACGGTCTAGATTACGCCTTCACCCAAGGAGAAGACACTGTCTTAGCCGCTATGGCTAATCGTTGTCCTGATAAAGCGCCAGTGGCGGAAACAGACAAAAACGAACGCAACGCTATTTCCAAACTGCTCAACTTTGGTAAAAAGAAAGAAGAAGTAGTTCAAGAAGAATCTGAGTATGTAGATCATCCACCGTTGGTTCTCTTCGGTTCCCTTCCTGATCCTGTGGTAACTCAGTTAACTCTAGAACTGAAAAAGCAAGGTATTAAGGTTTCTGGCTGGCTACCTGCAAAACGCTTCACTGAATTGCCAGTCTTGGAAGAAGGCTATTACGTTTCTGGAATTAACCCCTTCCTCAGTCGGACTGCTACTACTTTAATGCGTCGGCGTAAATGCAAACTCATCGGCGCACCCTTTCCCATTGGCCCTGATGGTACTCGTGCTTGGATTGAGAAAATTTGCTCTGTGTTCGGTATTACTCCCACAGGTTTAGATGAACGGGAAGCACAAATCTGGGCAGGTTTAGAAGAATACGTCAAATTAATTCGCGGCAAATCTGTATTCTTCATGGGTGATAACTTGCTGGAAATCTCCTTAGCACGCTTCTTGGTTCGCTGTGGGATGACAGTTCCCGAAATTGGGATTCCTTACATGGATAAGCGCTATCAAGCTGCTGAGTTGGCGCTACTAGAGCAAACTTGTAAAGAAATGGGCGTACCCCTACCGAAGATTGTTGAGAAGCCAGATAATTACAACCAAGTTCAGCGTATTTATCAGTTGAAGCCAGACTTAGTAATTACTGGTATGGCTCATGCTAACCCACTCGAAGCTAGGGGTATAAATACTAAGTGGTCTGTAGAGTTTACATTTGCGCAAATTCACGGATTTGGCAATGCCCGTGACATTCTGGAATTGGTCACTCGTCCCCTACGTCGAAATAACAGCTTAAAAGATTTAGGTTGGGATAAGTTGGTCAAAGAAGAAGCAAAAATTTAGAATTCGAGATTAATCAAGCAACACTATAAAAGTATCTGAGTAGAGGCGAACATCATGTTCGCCTTTTTTTGTCAGAATACTAGCTGAAAACCCTTCAGGATGTCTCTTTGGGAGTCCAACAATTTTGGATTTTAGATTTTAATTTTTAGATTAATTGACGAATTATCTAATCCAAAATCACGCCACTTGCTACAACACTCTTAACCTGCACAACCCAGTGGCTCCAAAATTCAAAATCTAAAATTCGGTTAGCCACATAGGTAAAAGATAAAAGCTGAAATCTAGGATTTTTAGCTACTAGCAATGTTTTTCATCCTTGAGACTTCAGACTTCAGACTTCATCCTTTAAAGAACTACTTCATCGTGTTGATAATCAACAATAATCTCAAAGCTAGTGTGAGGTATCACCTGGCGTAAGTGTCGCAAATATCCATCAGCATCAGAACGAGTGCGGAATCTAGCCACAATCACTGGTTTTGTATCAGGAGTAATACGAGTGATTGCCCAAGCATTCAAGCGGTTTCTGTAAGCTTTTGCTTGATTTTCTGTTGTGGAATCGTAATCGGTATTTTGTGGCATGATCTAGATATCCCTACGAGTTAAAGTCAAGGGCGTTAGTAATTTTCTTTTCAGGGATTTTTACTAACGCTTTTTAAATATTGATGCACCTTTATTAATACATTATTTTTAGCTTGTCAACACTGAGTGTTAAATGTTTGGTGAAAGCTAAATATTTCATTAGTTGTACTTGTTATGGTCATGGTAACAAATAAAGGGTAAGACCCCTCATTCAGGAGGTAAAAAAAGTATCTTTGGCATTGTTCGCACTCCTAGCGAGAATCATCGTTACATAACTACTAAAATGGGTGTGACCCCCTAGGAGTCAGAGGTATCATTGTGAGTTTATTGACAAGAACAGAATGGTTATTTTTAAACACCTACTGAATAGCTTTGAGACAAATTGCCGGATTGACAATTTAGTACCTAACACTTGAATATATATGTGTCCATTTTTCCATCTTAATTAAGAAAACCACAGTTGAACATCAAAGCAGCAGAGCTAATTTCCCCAGGATTATGCCTATGGGATTTTTAATCCTGCTCAAAACTAGCACAAATGTCTAGATTACTGGCAATTTAAACCTAATCTTTATCAAGATGAAAACACCATTTATAGTATCAATACTGCAAAAAATTGTTGAACAAATAGGAGCAGTACTATTAATAGATCCAGAATGTAAATTTGTCGGACACATTACTTTTAAAACCGGTAAAACTACTGTTTTTCGGTCAACTCAATTTAACATTAATGGTTTCGGTGCAGCAGAAATTGCCAAAGATAAAGGTTGCTCTAGTTTTTTTCTCAGGCATTTTGGTTATAGAGTTCCTGAGGGTAAAACATTTTTTAATGATAGATTGTGTCAAAAAATCGGCACCTTAAGAAATATGGATGATGGGTTTGATTATGCTAAAGCTTTAAAATTTCCTGTAATTGTTAAGCCACTTAATCTTAGTCAAGGTATTTTAGTTACTAAAGTTCATAATAAACGAGAATACTATCAAGTAGCCAAAAAAATCTTACAAATAACATCAGGTTTTATTGTTGAAAGATTTCATTTTGGTAATGATTACAGAATTGTAGTGCTAGATGATGAGGTAATTATTACCTATCAAAGAATTCCTTTATTTGTAGTAGGGGATGGAAAAGATAGTATTTGGGAGCTTTTGCAAAAAAAACAGGTGATTTTGAATAAAGCTGGTAGAAGAATTATCGATTTTGAGGACTTTAGAATCCAAAAAAAGTTAAAAAGACAAAAGCTATCTTTTAATAGTGTACTCCCGAAAGATACTATTGTCTATCTTTTGGACAATGCAAATTTATCCAGTGGAGGTGAAGCGGTTGATTTAACTGAAAAAATCCATGCAGATTTCCAAAAATTGGCAATTAAGATCACAAAAGATATGGGTTTAAGATTAGCAGGCGTAGATATTATTACTAGTGATATAACTCAGCCAATGGAGGATTATATTCTGATTGAAGTTAATGGTTCTCCTGGCTTACTGAATTATGCTTCTTTTGGTGAATTACAAACTAAGAGAGTAGAAAATTTGTATCTCAAAGTTCTGCAAGCTATGGAGAATTATTAGTAATTCGTAATTTGTAATTCGTAATTCGTAGTTAACAACAAGATCCCCGACTTCTTAAAAAAGTCGGGAATCTGAGTTTATCGATTTTGATGATTTCGTAGTTAGTATTTTATTGCTGGAAAATGCACGATTGAAGTTCTGACTACAAATGGAGTTTTATAAAGTTTCTGTGATTAATCTAATTCTTCCTGATATCACTAAATCATGATGGAGATAGATATGGTAGATGCACCTTAATTTTAACTACAGTCCTCAGCTTTAGGTTGGGGACTTTTTTTATGGATTGCGGAAGTCCCCACCTTCAATGTACTCATAAGTGGGGATTGTGAGCAGGTGATAACGATTGCATCCAGTATTGATTTTTTGCTATGCAAAAACGTTAAAGTCGTTGACGGTTGACGGTTCACAGTTAACAGTTAACACTCAACCGTCAACCGTCTGTAGGGGCGGGTTCTGTGAGATATTCACGCCGAAAACAGATATGTTGATTAAACCCGCCCCTACAACAAGAGTAATGGAATATTTTTTGACTTGGAAGTCCCTTAAGAGTCAACGCTATTTTCAAGACAGAGTACGCAGAGAATAAAAGATAAGTTTATCTGAAAATAGCTGGTAACAAACTTGGCGCTAACCACAGTGCATAACCAAGAAATGCAAATATTCCGGTAATTAAGACAGTAAATACATAGCTAATACACATCAATAAACCGTCAGATTCGATGGTGGCAACTGCTAATAGTAAAATACCGACAGTAGGGATGGGATTAGTAAAGGGAATTGGTGTAATTAGGAGTAAGGTTAATAAGGAAATACAAAATCCATTGAATCGCCAAGCCCAATTACTATTTGCTATTTTCGGTAACCGGGGACGAGCAATTTTTTCTACTATCCTGGTAACTCGACGCATGTTATGCAACAATACGTGAGCAAAGCGGCGAGGAAATTTGTAGTTGGCTATTTTTTTGGGTAGCCAAGGCGATCGCCTTCCTAAAACCATCTGCAATGATAATATCAAGCAAGCAGCACCAAATGGCCCAGTTAATCCTGGTGGCATGGGAAATAAAAATGGTAAAACTAATAATGCTATTACCAAGCTAAAGCCACGCTCGGAAGTTTTTGCCAGAATCTCTCCTAGGGTTAGCGGCTGTTCGGCTAAATTTTGCAGCAATGACTTAATTTCTTGAGAAAATCTGAGGTGCATTTGGCGTGAGTCTGGGCGAATTTCCACAATACCCAGCTTTAGTTAAGTGAATCGCTGATCAAGGTATACATTTGTTCTACAAAAAATTCCGTAAAAAATCAAATTTTATTTATCTTTAATATATTCTGTGTTAATAATCTAACACGCGAAAATTAAAACTGCTCTCCTTCTGACGGGACAAATACAGATACGGCTGTAGGGATAACGTAAAAATGCGCAGGAGTATAGGTAGTTATTTCGCCATCGGTATTGATGGGACGTGGTTTTCGGGTATGAACTTCCATTTCTTGACCCTGCAAAGCACGAACTTCTCGCCATTTTATATGTTTTCCTTGTCGTATGGCTGGAAGTAAGGGTATGATTTGCCACCAATGATTGATTTCTAAGCTGTAGAGATCCAATCTTTGATCGTCAATTGTGGCATCGTGAGCTACTGCCATTCCCCCACCATAATAGCGACCATTGCCGACAGCAATTTGTACAGTGCGCACGCGAATCGATTCCCCGTTAATGCGAATTTCGGCGCTAAAGGGGCGAGATTCCCAGATTACTTGCAATGCTGTGGCGAGGTAAGCGAATACTCCCCAACGGCGTTTTACTTCTTTGGTAAGTCGCTGAGTGATTTTTACACTCAGTCCCATACTGGCGACGTTGAAAAAATGCTTGCCATTTACCCATCCTAAATCTATGCGGCGTTGCTCTCCAGCAGCAATAATTTTGCAGGCTTCGGTTAAGGAATTGGGAATTCCTAAAGTTCTAGCTAAATCGTTAGCAGTTCCTAAAGGTAAGATACCTAAAGGTAATTGCGTATCGACTAAAGCATCGACTGCGGCATTGAGTGTACCATCGCCGCCGCCAATAATTACCAAGTCAACTTGATGTTGGTAGTGAAGAATAATTTCAGTCAGGTGCTTGGGGTGTTCTGTAGATTCTTCAATTAAATCAAAGCCTGATTTTTTGAGACATTCAATCGCTTCTGTGAGGCGCTTTTCTCCTTGGCGCGCATGACGATTTACTAATAACAATGCGCGGGAACTCATGGGTATTACCTTTGATATCGTTATTTGTCATTTGTCATTTGCCATTTGTCATTTGTCATTTGTCATTTGTTATTTGTTAAGAAGGTGATAGTGATTTTTCCTCCTTGTCTTCCTTGTCCTCCTTGTCCTCCTTGTCCTCCTTGTCCTCCTTGTCTTCCTTGTCTTCCTTGTCCTTCTTATCCTTCTTGTCCCTCCGAAGTTCTGTTCGTCGTTCGCGCAGCGTCTCCCCTTGGGAGAAGACGTTGGCGTTCGCGCAGCGTCTCCGTTAGGAGAAGCCAGACGCTCGTACCTCGCTACCGCTGCGCTAACGCCGGACGCCGGCGCTCAGACTTCTCTCCTTGTCTCCCTTATCCCCTTCATTGTTATGAAAGTTACTCGGAATTCATTTGCCCACTGGTTTGTAAATTTTCGGCGTTACTTTTTTAAAGGGTGTTTATTTAGTCTAGCTTTATTAGCTATTGGTGTCTTCATCCCTAGGAAATGGACTTATAAACCAAAAGATAATTGTAATTTGGATGTTTGTATTTCTAATACAGGTATTCATTCTAATATAATTTTACCAACAAAAAATCATGTTTTTGATTGGCACAATCGTATCTCTGTAGAGGGAATTGGTATAGATAATTCCAATGGTTATAATTATTTAAGTTTTGGCTGGGGCGATCGCGCTTTTTATATGTCAACCCCTTCTCTGGGGGATTTACGATTGTCTACGACTTTTAAAGCTTTATTTTTACCGACTCCATCTGTAATATATGTTCAAGGTTATCAATTAATACCAGATTATCTGGAAGTTAAATGTATTAAAGTTAATAAAAATAATTATTTAAAATTAATAAAATTTATTGAAGCTACTTTTAAAGTAGACAATCAAGGTAGAGTTATCCGCATTGGTAATGGTCATACTACTAATGCTGGCTTTTATGATGCGTGGGGCAGTTATTCTATATTACGAAATTGTAATAATTGGACGGCAGAAGCATTGAGACAAGCTGATGTTAACACTCCGCTTTGGGATGGGCTTTCGGCGGCTATTATGTTGCAATTAAGAAGTGGGTGTCAGTGATTAGTCATTTGTCATTTGTCATTAGTCATTAGTCATTTGTCATTAGTCATTAGTCATTTGTCATCCGATATAGCAATTGCTCCGGCGTCGCCCGCCGCAGGCATCGCCGATATAGCAATTGGGTTCTCCGATATAGCAATTGCGATCGCCAATATAGCTTTTGGGTTCTCCGATATAACAATTGCGATCGCCGATATAGCTTTTGGGTTCTCCGATATAACAATTGCGATCGCCGATATAGCAATTGAGTTCTCCGATATAACAATTGCGATCGCCGATATAGCAATTGAGTTCTCCGATATAACAATTGCGATCGCCGATATAGCTTTTGGGTTCTCCGATATAACAATTGCGATCGCCGATATAGCGATCGTGGGTTGAGCGAAGTCGAAACCCACTACTGAGCATCGAGGGCTGAGCGTTCGCGTAGCGTCTCGCAGAGAAGTCGTTCGCGTAGCGTCTCGCAGAGAAGCCCGTCACCTTTCGCCAATCAACGTAAACGCCGCCCAATTAACAGGGTTCGGAAACTTCTCCTTCGTCTTCAACATCGCTTGACGCAAAGCCAGCGCCTTATCAGGTTGAGTTTGCAAACTTTTATAAAACTCCACCATTAAATATTGTGTCGGTTCATCCGCTACTTGCCACAACGACACCAACACACTAGGAACACCCGCAGAAATTAAAGAACGCGACAACCCAATCACCCCATCACCGGAAAGTTTCCCTTTCCCAGTTTCACAAGCACTGAGAACGACTAATTGCGCTTTTAATTTTAAATCTAAAATTTCCTCAGCTGTGAGTAAACCATCATCATTAAGAGATGGTGCAAAAGCAATCCAGCTACCCAAACCCCGGTTATCATCCGCCCAACCGTGAGTAGCAAGATGAATCACATCGACTGAAGATAAGCGTTGCAAGATATTGGCTTTCGTCGCATCTTTACCCAGAATCGCCTGAGTTTTCAACATCTTCGCAATCGTCTTTGCTTCTAGTTCCGCCCCTGGTAGTGGATCTAAGCGTGTTGCAGATTTACCCGGTTCTGTAGAAACTACAGGCATAGTAGGATTACCGACAATCAAGGCATTATTATAATTAGTTTGTCTCCCTGCGCCTAATTGATGAGTAAAATCTAACACTTGAATTGCTGGGGCTGTGAGAATGGTATGTTTTTCAATTAAGTACTTACCTTGCTCATCGCGCAAAGCTGGGAAGGGTGCAAGAAATAAAGAACTTTGGGGAATGAAAATAACTCTTTCATTAGGATTTTTTGGTAACAAATCAGCGATATCTTTAATTAAAATGTCATGCAGTTTTTGTAATGGCTTTTTCACGTTTGCAGCATCAGGATTTTGAGTGGCAATAATACCGCCAGCGCGTCCACCTCTAACCACACCAATACCTAGACGGCCTTGAGTCACTAATTTATCTAAAGTTGTATTATCTTTTTGCCACAGGGGTTTAATGTCAACTTTGCGGAATGTGACTTCCCCTGTAGGCTTGACAACCCAAATATAGAGGTCTGATTCTTTAGTTTGTTCTTTGCCTGTAACTTTGAAATCATCATAAATAATAGAATATTGAACAAGAGTGGCATTTTGCTGTTGAGCAATTTGTTTAATCTCAGAAATTGTTGGTGGTTGCGGTGATTTATACGCCTGTTTATTATTAGTAGATACACGAGATGCTAACAACTCAACAAACGCCCTAGCGCGACCGCGTTCAGCAATTTCTAAAGCAGCATCAGTTTTATTTTGGGCGATGAGGACTTTTTGTAAATCTCTGTAGATGGTGCTTTGGGCATCAAAAAGTGAGATTTTGTCGGTATCGGCTAACTTTTTATCTCGCAGAGATTCAACAACCGTAATTCCCTCATACAGGGTTTTCTCTGCTGCGAGGAGATTACCTTGTTTGTAGAAAGTAAGTCCTAAATTCTGTAAAGAGCTTCCTTCGCCATTACGGTCTTGAATTTCACGGGCGATCGCTAAGTGCTGCTCGTGGTAATCAATGGCTGTTTTGTAGTCTCCCAAAGTATTGTAAGCACTCCCGATATTACCCAGTGTCAAACCCTCGCCTTGACGATTTTTGATTTCCCTGAGAATTGCTAAACTTTGCTGGTAGTAATCAATGGCTTTTTTATAGTCTCCTAAAAAATAGTAAGCAATACCGATACTACCCAATGTCCCACCTTCGCCAAAACGGTCTTTGATTTCCCTGGCTATCTCTAAACTTTGCTGTTGATACTCAATAGCTTTTTTGTAGCCTCCTAGTTCACGGTAAGCAATACCGAGATTACCCAGCGCATTACTTTCGCCTTGACGGTCTTTCATTTCCCTAGTGATCGCTAAGTGTTGCTGGTGGTAATCAATGGCTTTGGGGTATTCTCCTAGAACACTGTAAGCAATACCGAGATTACCCAGCGCATTACCCTCACCTTGACGGTCTTTGATTTGTTGGGCGATCGCTAAATTCTGCTGGAAGTAGTCAATGGTTTTTTTGTAGTCTCCCAAATACAAGTAAGCAAGACCGATACCACCCAGCGCATTACCCTCACCTTGACGGTCTTTGATTTGTTGGGCGATCGCTAAAATGTGCTGGAAGTGATCAATAGCTTTTTTGTAGTTTCCCAGATACAAGTAAGCATTACCGAGATTACCCAGCGCGTTTTCTTCGCTTTTACGGTCTTTGATTTCTCGGTAAATAATTAGTGCTTGCTGCCACGATCGCAATGCAGCTTCAAATTGACTGGTTTGATACTGCTGTTTACCTTGGTTAAATAATCTATCAGCTTCTGCTTTCTGCGCGGATGGATTTTGCGCTAACACCTGGGTTATTCCCACAATTGCGCTGTGGTTGATGGGCGCTTGTCCAATGGTGATGAGTAGGGTAATGAGGGTAAGAAGTGCAATTTTGTGTATTTTCATGGGTGTTACTGAGGTTTCCCTGTCAGTAACATATATCTCTGTGATAGTTCAGGGTATGCAGTTTTGGTGAAATTTATTTTTGGCATGAAGATTAATTGTTGTGATGCTGCTGGCGAATTGGGATGAGATCCTCGCTTATCCCCCAATCCCGCCGTCACCTCCGGGTGCGGCTAATCGAACAAAGCCTGCCTTCGCAGGCTAAATAAATTGAGCCTGCGAAGGCAGGCTTCGTACCGTTAGCCCCAGGCTTCCAGCCTGCGGGCGATATATCGGGTAAGCGAGAAAACTACACTCATAAAAAAGGCTAATCCTACAAAGCCCACCTTCGTGGGCTAAATAAATCAGCCCACGAAGGTGGGCTTCGTACCGCTAGCCCCAGGCTTCCAGCCTGCGGGCGATATATCGGGTAAGCGAGAAAACTACACTCATGAAAAAAAGTCAAAAATAAAAGGCTGGTTGTTGATTTTACCTTTTACTTTTGACTGGGTGCTAACCTTTAAGGTGTCGGGGGAGGGTTTACCCTACGTCATCGTGGGCAAATCTGTTAAACAGGAAGTCCAGCGCATAGTTCCGCAGCTTGTAATATTGTGGATCTTCCATGATGCGGGCGCGATCGCGTGGACGAGAAAAGGGAATTTCCAAGACTTCCCCAATCTTTGCATGGGGGCCATTGGTCATCATCACCAATTTATCGGCTAAAAATAGCGCTTCATCAATGTCATGGGTAATCATCAGCACTGTGCAGCGATTATCACCCCAAATCTTCAGTAATTCTTCTTGTAATTCTTCTTTGGTAATCGCATCTAATGCCCCAAAGGGTTCATCTAAAATGAGAACTTTGGGACGAATCGCCAAAGCCCTGGCGATGGAAACCCGCTGTCTCATCCCCCCAGACATCTGCATTGGTTTCTTTTCCATTGCATCACCAAGTCCCACCATTGCCAAATGTTCGCGGACGATCGCTCTTTTTTCAGCTTCTGGTTTTTCGGGGTAAACTGCGTTGACAGCGAGATAAATATTTTCAAATGCTGTGCGCCAGGGAAGTAAAGCATAGTTTTGGAACACAACCATCCTGTCTGGGCCTGGTTTGGTGATGGGTTGTCCTTCTAGCAGTACTTGTCCTGACGAAGGAAAGTTAAAACCCGATACCATATTCAGCAGGGTTGATTTGCCACAGCCGGAGTGACCAATTACACAGAGAAATTCGCCTTGTTCTACGTTGAGGTTTACGCCATCAAGTACGGTGAAGGGGCCTTTTTTTGTGGGGTAAACTTTAGAAACGTCTTTAATCTCTAGGAAAGGCTGGCGATTGACGCTATTGACATATCCTGTTCTTTGTGCATCTCTGGGAGTTTCGGCTAATCTTAAATTGCGGTTTTGCATAGCAAGGAAGGATGAAGGATGAAGGATGAAGGATGAAGGATGAAGGATGAAGGATGAAGGATGAAATTAGGGGAATTTGAATTTAAAAATCATTAACGGAGTTCAAAGCCTGATTAACCGAGTTCTGAGCCTGATTAACCGAGTTCTGAGCTTGATTAACGGAGTTCTGAACCTGATTAACCGAGTTCTGAGCCTGATTAACGGAGTTCTGAACCTGATTAACGGAGTTCTGAACTTGATTAACCGAGTTCTGAACTTGATTAACCAAGTTATGAGCTTGATTAACGGAGTTCAAAGCCTGATTAACGGAGTTCTGAACCTGATTAACGGAGTTCTGAACCTGATTAACGGAGTTCTGAGCTTGATTAACCGAGTTCTGAACTTGATTAACCGAGTTCTGAGCCTCATTAATGAACTTCCGAGCCTCATTAATGAGCTTCCTCGACTCTCAAGTCTGGAAAAATGAAGGCTGAGCGTTCGCGTAGCGTCTCGCAGAGAAGTCGAAGCCTGAATTTACGCTGCTGTTCTGCGCGGTGCATCAAGAACGACTTCAGCAACAGAGAAATCACGCTTAATCTGCAAGCTGTTGAGATAGGCGATCGGATCGTCAGCGTTAAATGGTGTACCATCAAATAGCTGAATCGGCTGGCGAGTATAGCTGATATCTAAGCCTAATTCTCTCGCTGCGGTGCTGAAAACTCGCACCCGACAAACTCTTTCTACAACTTCTACCCAATTTCTGGGGAAGGGAGTATCACCCCACCGCGCTAGTTGACTCATGATCCAAATTTGCTCGGTACGGCTGGGGCGGTTAATTGCCGACTCAGAATAAAATTGGTGATGGGCGTAATCTCGTAATGGATGGTCTAAATCACAAGTCAAATTATCAGGATCTTCGAGTTGAATATACTCTAAATCAGTACTGACATAATCTCGCCCTGCTGTAATCCTTCTAATTTCCTCAGCATTTTGGGGATCTGCACAGTAAACACAAGCTTCTAATAAAGCTTTAGTTAAAGCAATATGGGTATTAGGGTAAGCTTCCGCCCAATCTTCCCGCACACCGAGAACTTTACCAGGGTGTCCTAGCCAAACTTCTAAGTCTGTCGCTACGGTAAAGCCAACACCTTCAACTGCGGCGCGGTAGTTCCAAGGTTCACCGACACAGTAACCGTCAATACTACCATTTTGTAAGTCAGCTACCATCTGCGCCGGGGGAATGGTCTTCATATCCACATCGATATCGGGGTCAACTCCCCCAGCAGCTAGCCAGTAACGCAGCAGTAAGTTGTGCATGGATGCGGGATGCACTACCCCCATGATGTGTCTTTGTTCGCGGGTACGCAGGAGATATTTTTTAAAGTCTGATAAGCTTTGCACACCTTGGTCGTAAAAGCGTTTCGCCAAAGTAATAGCGTTACCGTTACGAGTCATGGTGAGGGAACTAACTACGGGTACTGGTTGGTTTTTATGTCCGCCCAATGTTAACCACATTGGCATACCCGAAGGCATTTGGGCTGCATCTAAATAACCGCCCGTGATACCATCTTCAATACCACGCCAGCTGGTTTCCCGGACTAAGTTAACTTCATCTAAACCATGCTTGGCGAAAAAGCCTTTTTCTTTCGCAATAGCCAGAGGTGCGCAAGCGCTGAGGGGTAAAAAGCCAATTTCTAAGTTAACTTTTTCTAAACCATGACGGGAAATATTAGCAGTTTTCCGCGCCCGAATTTTCTTGATGCGTTTCTGCTGGTTGAGGAAGTAAATCATCTCACTCCGCAGACTGTAGTAGCTGGGATGTTCTACTACTTCCATGCGTTTGCGGGGTCTGGGGATATCTACTTCTAAGATGTCACCAATTTTCGATTCGGGGCCATTGGTCAACATGACAATTCTATCAGATAGCAACACTGCTTCATCTACGTCATGGGTAACCATTACCGCCGTGACTTGATTTTCTTCGCAGATTTGCATTAATTGTTCTTGCAAATTCCCCCGTGTCAGTGCATCCAAAGCACCAAAAGGCTCATCTAGCAAGAGTAATTTGGGACGAATCGCTAAGGCGCGAGCGATCGCAACTCGCTGTTTTTGTCCCCCCGATAACATCCCCGGTTGCTTATCAGCATGGGGACGCAAACCCACCATATCTATATGTTTTTCTACAATAGATCGGCGTTCAGCAGCCGGCATCCCCTTCATGACTGAATCTACAGCCAAAGCAATATTTTCTCTAACAGTCCGCCAAGGTAGTAAGGAATAATTTTGAAATACCACCATCCTATCGGGGCCTGGTTTAGCAATTCTTTGTCCTTCCAAGGTCACAACACCTTCAGAAGGTAAATCTAACCCCGCAATCATATTTAACAGAGTAGATTTACCACAACCGGAGTGACCAATTAAAGAAACAAACTCACCTTTTCTAATTTGTAAGTCAATTCCTTTGAGAGCAATATATTTACCACCACCAGTCAACTCAAAAACCTTATCAATTTGGTCAACAGCAACGAATACACTCATTTGTCAATTGTCCTTTGTCAGTTGTCCTTTGTCATTTGTCCTTTGTCATTTGTCCTTTGTCATTTGTGCTTGGTCATTATTTTTTACTAATGACCAATGACCAATGACTAATGACTATTGGCTATTTTTGTTCTGCTGGTAAAATCAGGTTTTGCACCCAAGCCATTAATTTATCGAGGATTAAACCGACAACGCCGATATAAACTAGAGCCAAAATAACTTCACTAACGTTGTTATTTTGATAAGCATCCCAGATAAAGAAGCCAATCCCGACAATACCGGACATGACAATTTCTGCGGCGATAATCGCTAACCAAGCCAAACCAATCGCAATTCTTAGACCTGTGAAAATGTAGGGTAAAGCAGCAGGAATTAAGATATTGATAAAGTAGTCTTTGCGGCTCAATTGCAGAACTTTAGCGACGTTGTTGTAATCTTGGGGAATTTGAGTTACACCCACAGCAGTGTTAATTAATATCGGCCAAATTGCGGTGATGAAGATAACAAATAAAGCTGCTGGTTCGTTTTGGCGTAAAGCTGCTAAGGAAATTGGCACCCAAGCCAGAGGTGGTACAGTCCGTAATAATTGAAAGATTGGGTCTAAAGCCTTAGACATGGTTTTATTCACCCCAATCAAAATACCCAAACCAATACCCACAATTGCCGCTAGTGTGTAACTAATTGCCACCCTTTGTAGGCTTGCCCAAATCTGCCAAAAAAGACCTTTATCTGTGCCACCTTTGTCATAAAAGGGATACAAAATTAATATCCAAGTATCTGTGATCACTTGAACTGGCCCGGGTAATGTAGCGCCAGGAGTCAAAGCAAACAGTTGCCAGACAACCAGAAATATTATAATTGCGATCGCAGGCGGTACAACATTCGGAAATTGCTTTTGCAACCGGGATATAAAGCTGTTGTCAAACCTAGGACTTGCAGGGCGTTTTTGAGCAATTGTCATATACTGTTTTCTCCTCTAAATTTGGTATTTGGTGTTAGTCAGTTGTCATTTGTCATTTGTCGTTTGTTATTTCTCCCTTGTCCCCCTTATCCCCCTTGTCCCTTAACTAAACACTGACCTTTTTAATCTTGAGACTCTTCAAATATTCTTCAGGTTTTTCTGGGTCAAACTTTGTGCCATCAAAAAACTCTTCCACACCACGAGATGTATTTGTAGGAATATCAGCCGCCGCAATTCCTGCTTCTTTCGCAGCTTCTTTCCAAATATCTTCGCGGTTGACTTTATTGATTAGTTCTTTTGCTTTGGCAGCATTATTGGTGATGTAATCTTTGGGTAAAAATCCCCAACGCACATTTTCGGTGATAAACCATAAATCATGGCTCTTGTAGGGATAAGAAACATTACCTTTGCCATCTTTCCAGTAGTAAGCCGCCATTGTTTTATCATCAATTTTGCGACCATCACCCATATCATATTTACCTTGATATGGATCTGCGAGAATTTCTGCTGAGGGTAGGTTAAAGTAATTTCTACCAGCGAGAATTTGAGCAGCTTCTTTGCGGTTGTCAAAATTATCTAACCACTGCTGGGCTTCCATAATACCTTTGAGTATGGCTTTGGTGGCTTTAGGATGTTTGTCTACCCAATCAGCCCGCATCGCCAAGTATTCTTCAGGATGGTTCTTCCAAATCTCTGCGGTTAATGCAGCCATGTAGCCAATTTTGTCGTTAACCAGGCGGAAGGGCCAGGGGTCACCAGTACTAAATGCATCCATTGTGCCGGTTTTCATGTTGGCGACGGTTTGCGCCGCAGGTACGGTGAGCAATTTCACATCTGCATCTGGGTCTATTCCACCGGCTGCTAACCAGTAGCGAATCCACAAATCTTGGTTGACATGGGGAAAGGTGAAAGCAGCGGTGAAGGGTGTGGAAGATTTGAGTTCTTTAAATAAAGACTTAGCGCCAGCCAATTGCAGACTTACACCTTTACCTTGGTGCTTGTTGGCGATCGCAATTCCATTCCCATGTGTAATTAATTGACATAATACATACATGGGAATTTTTTGATTTCCCTTGGTAATTAAGCCTTCTGTAATTAAATGAGGCATTGGCATTTGCCATTGACCGCCATCAATTCCACCACCAACCGAGCCAATTTCTACGTTATCTCTAGCTGCACCCCAAGAAGCCTGTTTGGCAAGGTCTACATTCATGCCATACTTCGCAAAAAAGCCTTTTTCTTTAGCAATAATTAGAGGCGCTGCTTCCACAATAGGAATATATCCCAGTTTAACTGTGGTAGTTTCTGGCTTTTGCTCAGGACTAATATTAGCTACTTCTTGAACTGCTGGTTTTGTTGTACCACCACCACTGCTAAGATTCTCAGGAGGATTGCCCAAACAGCCTTTCAGGAATACAGCCCCCGCAGAAGCTCCAGCTGTTAAGATAAATTTGCGGCGAGAAAATCGATTTAAAAATTCCGTCATGATGTCTCCTAACAGGTGAAATGTAAGTTTTTATGTATGGCAATCAAGGCAAGTAAATCAAAAGTTTCTTGCACATCTTAATTGTTAATTTGAGCGTTTTTAGGTACACAGACTTTCGTCATTTCTAGAAGAAATGGCGATAGCAAATTCTGCGTTTATCAAAAAAAATTTGGGAATGGATAGATTAGAATCTTGCCAACGGAGGAAGCATCACTTAACTTGTTGAAATTAGTTTACAGGTTTTCCGGCGTAAATGGTAACTTTGGAACGATGATTCTTAAATAAATATTAGATTAGATATATAAGTAAAATTTTATCAATCAGCCTGAAAGCCGCCAAAAACTTCTAATATATAAGTTTTTCTCTATGGATTTTATGGTTGCTCGGCTATGAATGCATATTTTTAAATGATTTCAATTGCCTTTTTAATAATGATTTCTACAAATTTTTAATAGTAACCATTGTGTGAATCTATAATGAGCGATTTGATTGATTAACTTATGTAAAGTCAAGGAACAGCCCGTAGGTGGAGTTGGGGAAACAAAACTTAATATTGCTGCATTTGTGATCTTATATAGTCTTAGATGATTTTCGGATTGCCCGAACTTTTCCTCAACTCAGGATATTCAAGCCTCTGCTCTCTACTTGCACATTTTAAAACCTTTATATAGTAAGGCTTTGAGAAATTTTATCAAAATGTGCAAGTTTCATATTTTGCGGGAGCGTTAATCGCGCCCGTGGGAGGCTGATATCTTGCACCACTGTCTGATCGCACTCTGGTGGGCACTTTGCCCACCCTACAGAGAAAATTATGAGACGGGCTTTTCTGTGCGCAAACCAAAGTAGGTCATAACAAGTTCATTTGTACCAGTATTCACAACTTCATGCACTTCCCCTGGTTCTACTGCTACACAATTACCGGGAACCAAGGAGTATTCTTTGCCATCTATATATATAGCTCCTGCACCCGCTTCCACAAAAAACACTTCAGACATATCTTGATGGGCGTGGGCTGGGGCGCTTTGTCCGGGAGCAAAACGTGCTTGGGAAAAGTTGGTCAGATGAGGTAAATCCCCAAACCGCAGCATCACTTTTTTCTTGATTTGGGGGTTGTGAGAAACTGGCTCTTCTGGCAATTCATTCAGGGACGTGGTAATCATAATTCTGCCCGGGAGATTACTTATATATGTCAATGGAAGCGTTACCTCTAAGCAACGCTTTCATTAACATGTGTTCAAACGGACATGATATCATTCGGGTCTTAAATCATTGGATAATTCCACAATCCCCCGAGAGCCATCGATTCGTACTCGCTGCCCATCTTGCAGCAACCAGGTAGCACCACGCACATCCATGACTGCGGGAATTCCGTATTCACGAGCAACGATCGCACCGTGAGAAAGTCTGCCTCCGGCTTCAGAAATCAATCCTCCTGCCCTGACTAAGATTGGGGCCCAGGCGGAATCTGTGTAAGGTACTACCAAAATTGTCTGTCTGTCAATTGTGGGCAAGTTTTGTAAATTTCGTAACACCTTGATTTTGCCTTCAGCTTGTCCGTGACTGGCGGGAATACCCTGTAAAATTTGGTCGGAGTACAAAGCTGAGGGGGCTAGGGGATGGGGCGGTGTATGGCCGTAAACTAGGAGGGGAATTTGAGTGATTTGGCTGTCTTGTTCAAATTGCGATCGCCTTGTTTGCACCAATTGCTGTAAATGGCTACTAAATTCAGGATCAGTCGCCGCAACTAAAATGCCAATTTCATCCAACTCGAGAAAAAAGATATCGCCAGGTTCTCTCAGCCAGCCGGATTTTAACCAAATCTGCTCTAAAGCCACAAAACTCCAACGTAATTCAGCTAACAGTCGGGAGTATACCTCGGTGACTCGACCTTTAAGATCCACTCGGCGTTGGACATTTCCCCGTTTTCGTTTCCCTGAAAAAACTTGATTTATGGGATCTATACCACCTGTGGGCGCTTCATTTCCCTGCATTAACTGCACAAATAACTGTTTGACATAGTGGGGGTCTTCTTTCCAGGTGGTCACGGAGATATCAGTGCCAACTTCACTTAAATAGCCGTAATCTTGCAGCAGTTCGTTAAAATCATACAAAACGTTCTGGCCTTCGGGCGTTGACTCCAACTGCTCAAAGACTTTCTCCGGCTCAAATTCTGGTAATACCTGTTTGGCATTTTGCGCTAAAGTACTCAGCGCTCTTAAAACTGCTACCTCTGGTGCAACACTATTATCAATTTGCCCATCCTTGACCCGAAAAATTTTCTGTCTGATGGCAGCACTGATGGGAGCGAAAATACTATAGTAAGTTCCCAGGCGCAGCACTTCTAAAATCATGTCAACTCTCGCTAATAACTGGGATGGTTCCAGTTCTGCAATCGATTCGTGGGCTAACTGGGACAATACAGGTACAAACTTCTCGCGGTAATCTTGCTTAAACTCTGCTTCTAAATCCATTTCCCGGCGTACTAACCGCAGCAATCCCGGTATACTCCGCAAAGTAGAAATTAAAGGCGGTTTACTTAAGCTATCGCCTCTAGTTAAAAAGTCTAAGCTTTCTGGTGGTAAACCCATGCGCAAAAATATCTGCCCTAGGAGGGATGCATTAAAATATGCTCTTGAATAATGCAGAGTTGCGGTTTCGGCAAAATCTAATCCCAAAACGCGATCGCCTAAACCCAAAGTAAAAATTTCTCCCCAAACGCCACAAGTTAAGGGGCGATTCACCGACCAAGTTAAGGGATGAATCACTCCGGGGATAACTTCGGCGGCGATTTTTCTTGTCCAGATGGGTAACAAGGTGGTGATGGGTCTAGCTTGTAATACCCAAAGCGTTTGACCGTCGTAACTCCATTCTATATCTTGCGGAATGCCGTGATAACGTTTTTCTAAACGGCGGGTTAATAAGGCTACTTGTTTAATTAATGCTTGTGGTACTCTGCCTGTACCTTCTAATTGTACAGAAGAGAAATTTTCAGTTTCGACCACAAAAGCCCGATATTGTTCGGGGGTGACTCTGCCGGAGACAACTTGACTGGCGTTGCCTGGTAAAGCTTCAATCACAATGGCATCACCTTGCTGAGTAATGGGATCGCGACTGAAAGCCACACCAGAATAGACACTCTGGACTTGTTGTTGAATCAGCACCGCCATTGCTTGGTCTGGTAAACCGCGATCGCGCCGATATTGTACCGCAGTAGGATTATCATAAGAAGATCTTACTTGGGCGATCGCTTCTTTGAGCTTCTGTTCGCTGGTAACGTTCAACACCGTTTCGTACTGTCCAGCCGCAGAAGCTTGTTCTGAGTCTTCACCAATTGCCGAAGAACGCACTACTAAAGGTGATAATTCCGAAGGAGCGAAAAAGTCGATTACGCCATTGGGATCGTCGTTGGGAGTAAGTACCCACCCTTTAGGAACTGGGTAACCCCAGCGCTTGAGTTGAGATAGCGCCGCTGCTTTGTGCCCAACTTTTGTCTCATCTAAGTCTTCACTTAGAGACAGAAGTTTGGTTTCGCCACCCAAAAATTGCAGCATGGCTTTTGATTCTGCTTTTGCACCTTCGGCTGGGAGATTCAGGTCATCAGGAATCTTGGTATAAATCCAACCTAATAATCCCGCCAAGCTAGCCGCTGCAATAATTCTCAAGAAATCTTCAACGTGCAGCACGGCGACAAACAGCGGGAATAGCAGCAAAACGCCGAACTTTACTAATTTCTTGGATTGGAGAACAGTAAAGCTGATCGCTGCTAAAAAAGCTATAAAACCTGCCACGAGTGGATCGTGTACCAAAAATCCCCAGACGACGTTTGTTGTACCTGCTCCTTTACCAATGGAGTATCTACCTATTACCAAAGCAATCAGAGCTATCAGTTCCCAAGTTGACCCCTCTCCAAAGAAAGCACGGGCAATCAGAACTGCTGCAATCCCTTTAAAAGCTTCTGATATTACTGCGAGAATGCCTACCAGTTTGCCACCGTGGTAAAAAGCGGCTGACACACTAATATTTCCAGTACCGAGTCTTGCTAATTGCTTCCCTGTGAGGGCGTAGGTAATCCAGGCAATTAGCGGTAACGCACCCAGTAAGGGGCAGACAATTAAAATAGTTAAGGCACCCCAAAGTTCAAACATCGTGGATTTTGGATTTTAGATTTATCTTGGATTTTGCATTTTGCATCTCAAATCTCAAATCTAAAATCTTACGGAAATTTTATTGATGCTTTCAAGGGCGCGGAGTTGGGCAAGGTACACTTGGCTGAGGCAGAAGCCAATTTAGCCAGTGTCCTGCCAACCGACCGAATACTAAGCAGCTAATTCCTAGTTTAGCGCATAAGCAGCTTGTAATGCCCAAATAATTAGACCAGCAATAGACCCCAACAGCAGCACGGTAGAGATAGTGACCACTTTTGGCGAATCTGCTCCATCAAATTTCATGATTCCGCGATTTAAATCGGACATAGCTTTGTAAACCTCCTTTGTTACAGTGCTAATTTGTCCGCTTTGATTGTAGTCCTTCTGTTTAAAGATAGTATTAAATCGTTATTATTATTTTGTTTAAGCTTTGCAACAATGACCCCCAGAAATCTATCTACATCTTTGAAAATAAAGTAGTAG
The DNA here is from genome assembly GCF_002368195.1 of Calothrix sp. NIES-2100. Classification (GTDB taxonomy): domain Bacteria; phylum Cyanobacteriota; class Cyanobacteriia; order Cyanobacteriales; family Nostocaceae; genus Aulosira. The sequence continues at coordinate 7,229,581 of NZ_AP018178.1, forward strand.
TTTATACTTAATACTCAGTAGTCAATGGTCATTGGTCATTGGTCAAGAATAATTACTATGGACTATTGACTCTTGACTGTGCCAGTTGCCTAAAGTCCGAACAGTGAGATTTTAGACATAAGTATCTCTAAAATTTCTGCAAATAAAAGTGATTTAAAATACTAAAACTTAAATTTTTTTTGCATAAATGTATTTATAACTTTAGAGATAGCGAATTATGAGAAATCTGTCTAGAGGCTGAGATAAAAATAGTATAATTTAATACTTTACTGTTAGGCGATTAATTTTCTTAAATTAATTGGAGAGTAGTTGCAGGTGAAATTAGCATTGCTGATAATTTTGGCAGTAATTATCGGATTACTGGTAGTGATTGAAGTGGGATTGCGATCGCTCTTTGGTTTTGGGAATCCCCTGATTTACCTTGGTGATGAGCAGATAGGTTATTTGTTAGCGCCTAACCAGCACACCCGTCGCTTTGGGAATCGGATTGAGATTAATGAATATTCTATGCGTAGCCAGCCGATCCAAAAAACACCTGCACCTTCTACATTACGAGTGTTAATGCTGGGAGACTCAATCGCTAATGGTGGTTGGTGGACAGATCAGGATAATACAATTTCTCAGTTAATGATGCGCTCCTTAACTTCAGCGACTAACGGTAAATATCAACAAGTCGAAGTATTAAATGCATCAGCTAATTCTTGGGGTCCAAGAAATGAATTAGCCTATCTGCAAAGATTTGGGAGTTTTCAAGCCCAGGTAGTAGTGTTATTAATTAATACCGATGATTTATTTGCTACGGCTCCGACATCCTTACCAGTGGGACGCGATCGCAATTATCCAGATCGGAAACCGCCTCTAGCTGTAGTAGAAGTCTGTTCACGTTATTTGCTCAAAGAAAAGCCAAATCCGGAAATTCAAGCCTTACAAAAGGAAGCAGGCGATCGCGTGGGGATAAATTTAGAGGCGATCGCTAAAATCCAGGCGCTAACCCAGGAAAAAAACAGCCAATTTCTCTTAGTGATGACTCCCTTATTGCGAGAGATTGCTGAACCAGGCTCCCGTGAATACGAAATTAAAGCACGTCAACGGTTAAATGAATTTACGCAAGCCCAGCAGATCACTTATATAGATGTATTGCCCATATTCAACTCTACCCCAAACGTGAAAGCTTTGTATCAAGACCACATCCACCTCAACTTACAAGGTAATCAGCTAGTGTGCCAACTCATCGAGCGATCGCTTGTGGGAATGATTGAGCAAGTGCGATCGGATTATCAATAATCAGCTATTAAATGACAAAAAGTTAGTAACAACTTGTCTATAATTCCCGATCATTCCTATATTTACATTAAGTTGATATTCTAAATTCCAGAAGTTATAGCAAAATAAAACTAAAAGTTTTTCCTAAATAATATTTAGGTTTTTAATAACTCAACCAAGAAACTTTGGTGTGGTTTGGGTAGTGGATAACTCACAACTAGACTTTATATACCTCTAGAAATAGCGAGGTGATAATATGGACTCCAATAAGCTCCTGAGTCGATATGCAGCAGGGGAAAAAAATTTTAATGGAGCCAATCTGCATCAGGCGAACCTGTCTAATTTTGATTTGACTGGAATAAATTTCGCCGATGCTGACTTGAGCGGAGCCGACTTAAGTGGAGCGAACTTAAGTGAATGTAACTTAACTAGAGCAAACCTGACTGATGCAGATTTAACGAGTGCTAATCTCAACAATGCCAACTTGAGTGAGGTAAACTTGATTGGCGCAGAAATGATCAGCGCTAATCTGGAAAAAACCAACCTCAGCCGTGCTGATTTGCGGGGTACAAATTTAACAATGGCAAAGCTATTTGGTGCAAACCTCAGCGAAGCAGAATTGAGTGGAGCGGATTTAAGAGGTGCTGATTTAAGAGAAACAAATTTGATTTGTTGTAATCTGGATGAAGCAGAAATTACTGATGCAGATTTAACTGGAGCAAGTCTTACTGTACAAGAAATGGGCGACAGCATTTTGCATATCGGTTTATCCCATAAATGGGTGACTTGGGCTGGTAGTTGCTCAATAATTCAAAATTAAATAATTTGTCACTCATAAATCGTAATTACGTCAGGTTAGTTGATTTACACACTAAACAAAACTGGTCTTATTATAGGCCAATACGCTGGCAATACGGTTATAGCATTTTCTGTAAATCATAGCCCCCTCCTCGCTTGCGGGGACGGGGTTGGGGGTGGGGTGACGGTACCTCACTAAACAGAGAAACGCTATATGTTAAAGGAGAAAGGAAAAATGGGAAAGGTTTCAATTCACTGTTTACCCTTTTTTCCTTACCTCTCTTCCTCTGTAAGTTTATACTCTTTAAGTAAACCGTTGATTTCTTGCTGTGTAAATGGATTCTTTCCAGAACTTAAAACTTTTACCCAACCTTGGCGTTGTGATTTCCTTTCTTGATTGTCAGTCTCAGCGATGAATACTTGAAAGTCATCAATTGCGCCTTTTGTGTTTCCTGTTAGCGCCCTAGCAAGGCCACGACTATGACGAACATTACCATCATTAGGAGCAAGCGCCACAGCTTTTTCACAGGCAGACAACACATCCTTGACATGACCCCGCAGACTCCCTTGCCAACAAAGTTTGTTCCACAAATCCACATCAATTTCCCCGTTGGGAGTGAATTTTTGGGCTTTGGTGTAAGCGGCTACTGCTTCTTTAAATTTACTTTCCTCTATCAGTTTATTTCCCCTATCAACTAGCAAGGAAACGGCTTTTATATTTAGCTCAAATTCAAAACTAGGGTCTAGTTGCAAAGCAGCTTGAAAAGCAACAACAGCACCATCAATATTGCCTACCGCTGCTAAATCCTCACCCTGATTAACTTGATTTGCAGCTTCTACCAATGGCTTTGCTTTTGCCTCTGGGTCAAATTTTAAGTTGGGATTCCACTTCAAAGCTTGACGAAAGGTAGTAACTGCTTCTTGGGTAGCACCATTTCTTGCTTGCTCCTCACCTTCCGCAATCAAAAATGGCGCTGCTGCCATCAAAATAGATGGGTTTTGGCATATTGATAGTCTTTTCAAGTCTTGAGGATGGGTAACAAGGTAATCGTGCATCCAGTCACAACCTCGTGACAACAGTTTATCTAAGCTTTCCACAGACCACACCCGTGCTGTGTTGTCATCACTAGCAGTAACAATTAGTTTGCTATCAGGGCTAAAACTGGCATTGTTGACCGCTTTTTCATGCCTATTGAGTTCGGCTAACAGCCTACCTGTTGTTTCCCACACTAGCGTTGTGTTAGCAGAGGCAGTGACAATGAGTTTGTTATCGGGGCTAAAACTCGCATTGATTACCCTACCTGGATGCCCTGGAAGTTGGGCTAACAGCTGACCGGTTGTGTCCCATACCCGCGCTGTGTTGTCATCACTGGCAGTGACAATCAGTTTGCTATCGGGGCTAAAACTGGCATTGTTGACCTTATCCTGATGTCCTTTAAGTTGGGCTAACAGCTTACCAGTTGTGTCCCATACTCGCGCTGTCTTGTCCCAAGAGGTAGTGACAATTAGTTGACCATCGGGGCTAAAACTTGCATTGTCAACGTTATCTTGATGTCCTTTAAGTTGGGCTAACAACTTACCAGTTGTGTCCCATACTCGTGCTGTCTTGTCCCAAGAGGCAGTGACAATTAGTTTACCATTGGGGCTAAAACTTGCATTTATCGTCGGTTCTTGATGCCCTTTGAGCTGGGTTAAAAGCCTACCTGTTATGTCCCACACCCGTGCTGTGTTGTCATCACTGGCAGTGACAATCAGTTTGCTATTAGGGCTAAAACTGGCATTGATGATCCCACCTTGATGCCCTTTGAGTTGAGTTAACAGCTTACCGCTTGTGTTCCATACCCGCGCTGTCTTGTCAAAGGAAGCAGTGACAATCAGCTTACTATCAGCACTAAAACTAGCATTGTATACACTACTCTGATGCCCTTTGAGTTGGGCTAACAACTTACCTGTTATGTCCCATACCTGTGCTGTCTTGTCCTCACTAGCAGTGACAATCAGCTTACCATCAGGGCTAAAATTGGCATTGTATACAGTACTCTGATGCCCTTTGAGTTGGGTTAACAGCTTACTCGTTATGTCCCATACCCGCGCTGTCTTGTCAACAGAGGCAGTGACAATCAGCTTGCTATCAGGACTAAAACTGGCATTTATGACCAGCTGCTGATGTCCTGGGAGTTGGGTTAACAGCTTACCAGTTGTGTTCCATACCCGCACTGTCTTGTCAAAGGAGGTAGTAACAATCAACTTACTATCAGGACTAAAATTGGCATTTCTGAGCGCAGCTTGATGCCCTTTGAGTTGGCTTAACAGCTTACCGGTTGTGTCCCATACCCGCGCTGTTTTGTCATCACTGGCAGTGAGAATCATCTTGCCATCGGGGCTAAAACTGGCACTTCTGACCTTATCCTGATGTCCTTGGAGTTGGGCTAATAACTTACCTTGTATGTCCCATAGCCGGGAAGTTTTGTCATCGCTAGCAGTGAGAATCATCTTACCATCGGGGCTAAAACTGGCACTTCTGACCGAACCCTGATGTCCTTGGAGTTGGGCTAATAACTTCCCGGTTATGTCCCATAGCCGCACTGTTTTGTCATCACTAGCAGTGAGAATCATCTTACCATCGGGGCTAAAACTAGCACTTCTGATCGAATCCTGATGACCTTTAAGTTGGGCTATCAGCTTACCGGTTGTGTCCCATACTCGCGCTATCTTGTCAAAGGATGCAGTGACAATCAGCTTGCCATCGGGGCTAAAACTGGCACTTCTGACCGAACCCTGATGCCCTTTGAGTTGGGCTAATAACTTCCCGGTTGTGTCCCACACTCGCGCTGTCTTGTCCTCACTAGCAGTGACAATCAGCTTGCTATCGGGGCTAAAAGTAGCATTGTAGACAGGCTTTTGATGACCTTGAAGTTGGGCTAAAAGTTTACCAGTTGTGTCCCACACTCGCGCTGTCTTGTCAAAGGATGCAGTGACAATCAGCTTGCCATTGGGGCTAAAACTGGCATTGATAACCAAATCTTGATGCCCTGTCAGCTGCGTCCGTTCTTGAATCCGATCTAAAATTCTTTGTAAAGCTAATATGGGTCTGGTGGTTGGATATTGTTCTAGAGGGCGACCATCCTTAACTATTGATTGCAATCCTTGCCCCGCAATCATGGCTGTGAGTAAGGCTTTGATTGACTGTGTTTCAAACTGATGTAAAGCTGCTACTGCCTGTCGCTCTAAACTTGTGCCTTCTTGTGCTTCTTGAATAGTTTTGTTTGCCCAGAATCCAGCTATTGCTGCTAATACCAACATCACAACCAGCATCCCAGAGCCAATGCGAAGCATCTGCCTTGCTTGGTGTCCAGCTTTCATCAATCTTTGATGGGCGGCTTCGGCTTCGTGGCTTTTACTAATATAGTTTTTCTGCTGTTGGGTTGGTTGGGGTTGTTGAACAGTACTAGAGACCAGCCATTGCTCTGCTGCTTCTAAATCAGTCCCACGTAGCAAAAAGCTATCATTACGCCCTTTGTTCTCCCACTCCAGCGCCCGAATCAGCAAGCGCGTATGCCCACGCACATATTCTAAATTTGTATCAATTGCTTGAATTAGGTGGGCAAAAACATTGTCAAAATCATCTTGTTCCCGAAAGAACAGCCAGTTGTGGCGAGAAAGGGCAGGATGAACCTGCTCTATGTCGAAGCCTTCTCTTCGTACAATGGGCACAAGGCGCTTACTATTTTTGATTGCGTGTTCAATCTCTTGATTGCAGACTTTAGAGGCAATCGAATTTGGACTAATTACAAAGACAAAGGTGTTAGTTGCCTCAATCCCCGCTTCAATTTCTGACCACCAATCAGCAGTTAAAGGAATATCTTTCCAGTCAACCCAGGTTTCACGCTTCTGAGCTTGTAGTGCATTTTGGAGAATAACGACGAACTCCTTGTCTATGCGCGAATAGGAGATAAAAACGTCTGTCATGTGATTTGCTCAGTCTGCGTTTAGCTTGGTTTATCCTAGTGAAACTACTATAATCTGTGTTATGTTTTTTATCAACTGAATATGATGCCTATACTTCTTACTGTTCGGTTAAGCATCTTCGAGTGGATATTTGGTTTGGGGCTAAGGGTTCATAGGGAAGGGGGAAAGGGCAAAATCTTTCCCCCTAAAAAACTTTAGATAGTTCGGTTGAATCGTGCCTACTTACTGAGTAATTATTTTGAATTGTTAATAAACTAAAGGCGTTGCACCCTGCATTTTTCTTAAAGAATTTATACAAGCAGGACAATCACAGCCGAATAAAGCGATCGCCATATCGCTTTCTTGGTCGTTAAACTCTAGCATAGGTACACCATCGGCAGATGGTTCGGCTTCTGCTTGATATTTAGGAATTTGCTCTAAAACAGACGCTCTCGCACATACTAAACCAACTTTATGTTTATTACGAATACAAGACAGACGATCTGTATTTGTGGGTTGGGCTTCGATAGCTTGGGCTTGATTAATGACGATTCCTGTTGACAGAATAGAGCTAAGAAGTACAGGAGTTGACATTAAGTGAAGTATGAATTTGTTCATGAGTTTCCAGGTGAAGAATTTCCAATGCTCAAATGAGCCGATTTCATCTTACAGTACAAACTAATAGTCATCAGGAACGGAAGTTTTTTAAGGCTGTCAACTCTTTTTCAGCTTGCAGCCAATGTTCCACAGACTTGCCATTGGGATAGCCAGTTTGTTGCCAGATTTCATAAGCTTTCAAACGGATTTTATTTTCGTCTGGGCGGTTACTGATAAAATACTCACAGGAATTAGTAGTTAAACTATAGGGATCTGTTGCAAAAAAATCCTGACGACCTAAAATTTCAGCTGTAAACAGGTAACACTCTTGTTTGATCGGACAATTTTGTCCGGGACACATAGTAATGTCGTAGGGCATATAGCAATCGGATGTAAGTTTTAAGGGACTTCCAAAGTAAAAAAATATTCCGTTGTTATTGTTGACTGTTGACTGTTGACTGTTGACAGTCAACAACTTTTAAGGAAATAGATTTTTTCCGGAACGATCGCTCTATTCCCTTTTTTAATATTGTGATTTTAACTGTATCGGCGGGGAGTGTAAACGGAGACACTGCCATCACTGCGCTGAATCGTCTTTGTCTTGCTGGAACCAATAATAATCATGGTTCGCATATCCGCTACTGCTGGTGCTAGCTCCTCAAGGGCAATTACTTTTACAGTCTGTCCCGTCCGTCCGAGATTTCGCCCTAAGACTACTGGGGTATTAGGTGTTCTGTAGCGCAGCAAAATATTTCTCGCTTCTGTTAGTTGCCAAGTACGCTCTTTAGAAACAGGATTGTAGAAAGCGATCGCAAAATCAGCTTCAGCCGCCGCCGCAATTCGTTGTTCAATAATTGACCAAGGCTTCAAAATATCTGAGAGGGAAATAGCACAGAAATCATGTCCCAAGGGTGCGCCAATAGCGGCGGCGGCGGCTTGCATGGCGGAAATTCCCGGTGCTACATGAATCTCGATGCTGTCCCATTCCGGTTTAGCATGGTGATCCAAAACCTCAAAAATTGCTGTCGCCATCGCATAAATCCCCGGATCGCCAGAAGATACCACCGCCACATATCGCCCTTCGGCTGCTAAATCCAGCGCCATTTCCGCCCGTGATATTTCTTCGCGATTGTCAGAATCATGTCTTTGCTTACCTTCAGCCAGAGAACCAACTAAATTTAAGTAAGTTGTGTAACCTACCAAATCAGTAGCCGATTTGAGAATTTCTTTCACCTCAGGAGACATCCACTGTTGACTACCAGGCCCCGTACCAATCACAGCTAACCGTCCCCGTGGCTGTCCGATAATGCTGGGGTCGATTGGTTCGGGGGAAAGAGCGATCGCAATTTCTGCATCTGTGGAAATTAGCTCTCCATCTGTCCCTGTGGCTGCAACTGCTACTGCTTGGGTGAGGCTATAACCTTGAGATTGTAAGTTTTCTAGTTGATTTGAGGTAAAAAAGCGTGTAGGCACTCCCAAGGCGCTAGCAACAGCATGAATTGCTGGATTGGCAGCGATCGCAATTGGTGCAAATACCCCAGCTACCGATGCTGGCGCAAGTTCCGCAGCTGCTAATAGTTGCTGTATTGAAGCTAGTATTTGCTCGTTACTTCCAGAGATTTCACTAAGAGCGATCGCAATTGTAGCTGGATGGTATATCAGACAGTTTGGTGTAGGATTTAGTAGGCGATCGCTAATTTTAATCGTCAAATTGCCATCAGGGTCAATGGGTAATTGACTATTAGTCAACCAAGGCGCTATTCCTTCCAACTTCACCTGCGCCCCAGCTAGCAAATCCGAAATAAAAGTTTTGGCATCATCTGGATTAGCTAAATGATATCCAGAGGGAGGAGACAACAGCGCTGTGCGAAACCGGATATCGCCCGTAGTCGTGATTGCTGCTTTGACATCAAATACCTCAGCAATGCGACGCGCCAAATCATTCACCCCACTCAATCCACCTAACAGCGGCACAACCGCACTACCATCCTCAGCTACAGCTACTACTGGCGGTTCTTGGCGTTTATCCGAAATCATCGGCGCTAAAGTTCTGATTAAAATACCTGCTGCACAAATCCCAATCAGTGGCGTTCCTTGGGCGAACAATTCCCGCACTGTCTCACCAAAATTGCTAAAGCTGACATCTATTTCAGAAGTCCGCCCCGCCAAACCGTATAACGTCGCCCCTGGTAGCACACTCATGATTTTGCGTGCTACTGCCACACTATTTTGACCCAATACCACAACAGCAGGTGCAACCTTTGACATCATAAAAACTTATGGAACTGTATATAGGTATAGTCCAGAGTCAATAGTCAATAGTCAATAGTCCAGATTAATTAACCATGCCCAATGCCCAATGCCCCATGCCCAATGCCCAATGCCCAATGCCCCTTGAACCAGTAAAAGATAATTTGCTAATATTTCCAATGCGTAAGTTCTCAAAATAAAGCAACTCTTCATTACCATGCCAACATCTGCAATTGACGGTAAAGACGCAGCAGCTATCCAAGCGGTAACAGAAGGGGTTGCTGTATGCGATCGCTCTCATTGGGGACGCATCCGTGTTTCTGATGATGACCGCATCCGTTTTTTACACAACCAAACTACTAATGATTTCCAAATTTTAAAGCCTGGGCAAGGGTGCGATACGGTGATGGTAACATCCACAGCCCGCACGATTGATTTAGCGACAGCATACGTTCTAGAAGATGCGGTTTTATTGTTGGTTTCGCCTAGCCGGCGCGAATTTATCTTGCAGTGGTTGGATCGCTATATCTTTTTTGCTGATAAGGTACAATTAACCGATGTGACAGATGAAACCGCTACTTTTAGTCTCATCGGCCCTGAAAGTGATGCGATTATTGAAAAGTTGGGTGCGATCGCAATTATTGGTCAACCATACGGTAATCATCTTATCCTCAACGATGGCTTAATTGTTGCCGTTGGTAGTGGCTTGGCTTCTACTGGATATACCCTAATTTTGCCCGTCTCAGAAAAAGAGAAGGTGTGGGGTCAAATTTTAGAATTAGGCGCAGTAGAGTTGAGCGATCGCGCTTGGGATGCGTTGCGAATATTACAAGGAAGACCCGCCCCAGATGCGGAACTAACAGATGATTACAATCCCCTAGAAGTTGGCTTGTGGCAGACTATATCTTTTAATAAGGGTTGCTATATCGGGCAAGAAACCATTGCCAGACTAAATACATATAAAGGTGTAAAGCAAAACCTTTGGGGAATTCGCTTGAGTGGTTTTGCGGAAGTTGGCAGTGCGATTTCTGTTGGCGATGAAAAAGTTGGCAAACTTACCAGTCTCACTGAAATAGCTGACGGCTATTTTGGGCTAGCTTACATTCGGACTAAAGCAGGTGGCGTTGGCTTAAAAGTGCAAGTAGGAGAAACCGAAGGTGAAATAGTCGCCGTACCCTTTGTCTCTCACGAATATCCCTAAGCCTAAATGCTTGTCCTACAGGCATTTTTGGTGAGCAATATTCTCTACACCTTGGTCTATTTACCTGAAAATAGCTCTAAAGTCGCATTTCGTAAATTTTTTTAGCCGACAATTGTTTGGGATTGTTGAATCAACTACAAATATATATATAGATAAAATACAATGCTTATCATAGGTTTATTCAATCATTGATGAAATATCACACCATTGATGAACTTCTCAGCAATAATCAGTCTTGGGTTTCCGAAAAACTAGCCCTAGACGCGAAATACTTTGACAAATTAGCAGACGGACAAAAACCACCTTTTCTTTACATAGGTTGTTCCGACAGTCGTTTACCGCTAACGAACTTTACCCGCACAGAACCCGGAGAGTTATTTGTACATCGCAATATTGCTAATCAAGTTTCGCTAACTGATATTAACTTCTTAGCTGTTTTAGAGTATGCGATTTTCCATCTTCAGGTTAAACACATCATTGTTTGTGGACACTACGATTGCGGTGGAATTAAAACAGCGCTAGAAGGAAGAAGCACCGGAATCATTGATAGCTGGGTAAATCCGATTCGGGAACTTTATTTACACAACCAAGGCGAGATTAATGCCATACCAACCAGAGAAGCGCGTCTAAATCGACTAGCAGAAATCAACGTTCTGGCGCAGGTAAAAAATCTCTACCAAACTTCCATCATCCGGAAAGCACTCCATGAGCAAAACGCCCCGACAATTCATGGTTGGGTGCTAGACATCAAAACAGGGTTAATCAAAGACTTGAATGTCTCAACTGTACAATGGCAATTACCTTCATGTCCCTTGTTTGCCAAACCGTCTCTAGTTACTATGCCTGAGATTCATCCCACAGATGGGGTTGCAGGTTGTTGTTGCGAAGAAGCAACTAAGTCCGGATAAATAGGCTACGCTACTATCAACTACCCATGCCATTGTATTGCCTGACAATGCTATTGTATCGCCTGACAATGCTATTGTATCGCCTGACAATGCCATTGTATCGCCTGACAATGCCATTGCATCGCTTGACAATGCCATTGTATCGCCTGACAATGCCATTGCATCGCTTAACAATGGCATTGCTTCGAGTAACAATGGACTATTGACCATTGACCATTGACCATTGACTATCTTCAAAAGTGAATAAAAATAGCTTCCTCTGGATTCCAATCAGCACCTTGACAGAACTCATCTACCCAAGAGGCTAAACTACGAGCATTACTGCTAGGTGAGACTTTACTTTTAGTCGGAATAGCTGGCAATTGTATCTTCAGTGGTTTACTATTGCTAGGAACTTTGATAGCGACAGCAAGGGATTTCAAGTTTGTATCATCTTGGGGAATCTCGGTAGGCATAGCTGACGCTAACATAGTTGTGCTTTGGGTAGGAATCTCGGTAGTCATTGTTAGCGATCGCCTTTGATGATTTTGAACTATAGTCTGAGCAGGAGGCTTCTCGACAAGTAGCGTCTTCGCTGAAGATTCCCGATTTACCTGGGTAGCCACTGCAAGCGATGATCCAAATTGGCGATCGCGAAATATTCCATTAGTTTCTGAAAAGGATGATACAGTAATTTTTGTTGGTGCCAAATCAGTAAGTGCCTGTTCGGAATTTAATATTCTCGTTGGCGATTCGGAAGTCACTTCTGAATAATCAGTTATTAATGATACATGCTGAACTTGATCCTGAATTTCCTCCAAAGACTCACTAGGCAATTCATTAGCAGCGTTAGCATCTTCTTCAATAATTAAATCTAACTCTTCATCAGGATTGAAGTTAAGACCCAAAGCAGCAACTATTTTGTCAGGATTATTACTTAATTCAGTCAGAAAAGAAAGTACTTGTTCAAACTGCGGTTCTAAAACAGACAAAGTAGCCAACATAAAACCAGAACAAGGGCGGCGCACACCATCATAAGTACCCCAGATTCGCATTTTTACTAACCAAGGGCGGTTTTGTGCGTAGTAACTCAGCCACTTCATTTTTAATGATTGACGTAGCTGCTGAATATTCATGGCTTCCTCACTTCAGTCAACAAAGAGTGCAGACTTGATAAATTTTTAAACAGTTTATCCTTGGGGATGAAACCGATAATAAAGCATCGGCTTGACTCTTTGATCACCTAATAAGTGTTGTTCTACCAGTAGAGGTACTTCACTTGGTTGAACGCCGCTATACCAGACCATCTCCGGTAATATTAATACCATTGGCCCATTGCCACATTGTCCCAAACAGCCACTAGCAATAACCATGACACCAGAAACCGGTAAAGCAACAAAGGCGGCTAAAACATCTGCTGCACCTTGTTTTTTACAAGCGCGGTTTTGGCACACGCGTACACATCTTGGCGAAGAATTTGGATCTGTTGTGGGTGAGTGTGATGGTTGAGTGGTATTTGACATTTTTACCAACCGCAGAGGCGCTGAGGACACAGAGAGGGAGATCAGGGGAGATAAGGGAAGGAGGATAAATGACAACTGACCAATGACAACTGACAACTGACAACTGACTATTGACCAATGACTAATCTATTGAAAGCCCTTTAGAAGCTAACCATTCGCGATTGAATATCCGCGACTGATATCGGGAACCACTATCACATAAAATGGTAACAATAGTATGTCCTGGGCCTAACTGCTTGGCTAAGGCAACAGCTGCACCAACATTAATACCTGTAGAACCGCCCATTAATAATCCGTCTTTTCTCAGCAGTTGATAAACTACTCGCAAAGCTTCTTTATCATCTATCTGGATTGCATCATCAGCTGGTACGCCTTCCATATTCGCTGTGACACGACTATTACCAATACCTTCAGTGATGGAACTGCCTTCTATATTGATTTCACCAGTTTTGATGTAGCTGTAAAGTCCACTACCTAGGGGATCTGCCACAACACATTTAACTGCTGGATTCTTTTCTTTTAAATAGAGTGCGACACCAGCAAATGTACCGCCAGTTCCAGTTGCAGCTACCCAGCCGTCAACTTTCCCATCTGTTTGCGCCCAAATTTCTGCCCCTGTAGTTTCGTAATGGGCTTGGCGGTTAGCTAAATTATCAAATTGATTCGCCCAAATAGCATTGTCTAATTCACTAGCTATTCTGCCAGATAGCTTGACATAGTTATTGGGATCTTTATAAGGTACAGCCGGAACAGGGCGAACTTCTGCACCTAGGGTTGTTAATGCGTCTATTTTTTCTTGAGACTGAGTATTTGGAATGATAATTAGGCATTTGTAGCCTTTAGCGTTGCAAATATGTGCCAATCCAATTCCAGTATTACCAGCGGTGCCTTCAACGACTGTACCACCAGGTTTGAGCAGGCCCTTTTTTTCCGCATCTTCAATAATATACAGTGCAGCGCGGTCTTTAACGGAACCACCAGGATTGAGAAATTCTGCTTTAGCGAGAATTTCGCACCCCGTTTCTTCACTAAAGCTGTTTAAGCGAATTAGAGGTGTATTACCAATGGTGCCGACGAAGCCATGTTTGATATCCATCTTACCTGTACCTAAGTTCTGTCTATAAAAATTTTGGCTTATAGTGGCGGCAATATGGATGTATTCTGTCAATGCGATCGCATTAATCTAGTGATGATCGCAGAAAATGGGCATGGGGCATTGGGCATTAGGAATAGGCAAGAGTCATTAGTTATTTCTTTCTTGCTCCCTGTAGGCTGAGCAAAGTCGTTGGCGCAGCCTCTCGCAGAGAAGCCCATCCCCAATCCCATCTCCTCAAAGATTACTTGCAATCAACTGGCGGTACTCGCTTTTCTGCTTCACACCTTTGACTTCTGTGATCAGTTCCTTATTTTTGAACAATTGAATCGTCGGTGTTCCTGTCACCCCAGCATTTTCGGCAATCTCGCGGTCTTTGTCGATGTCAATTTCGACAAAGTGAATTTTACCGTCAAATTCATCAACCACTTTATTTAAAATTGGCTTCAGTGTATGACAAGGGCCGCAGCCCGGAGCAACGTATTTTACCAGAAGTACGCGATCGCTTTCATGAAAGAGTTTCCGCAAAGCATAAGCACCCTCATGGCGTGTGGCGTTTAAATTAAATTCAGCGTCTTGCTCAGCTTCGGTTTTCTTCGCTGCTGGCGGATGTTCTAATTCATTAACTGGTGTTTGGTGCTGTTGATGGAATTCCTGAATCAAACCATTAGAAGATAACCAGCGTTCTGCCAACATCGCTGACATACAGCCAGTACCCGCCGCCGTAATTGCCTGCCGAAACTCATGATCTTGCACATCACCAGCCGCAAATACGCCTTCAATGCTGGTTTCTACCGAACCATGCTTAGTCACAACGTAACCCACCTCATCCAGTTCTAGTTGTCCTTTGAATAGAGATGTATTCGGACTGTGACCAATGGCATAAAATAAACCCTTGGCAGATAATTTGCTTTCTTCCCCGGTTTTGGTATTGCGGATTTTCACCCCATCCATGTGGCCGTTACCAAAGATATCTACGGCTTCAGTGTTCCAATGTACCTGGATTTTTGGATTGCTCAAAACCCTGTCTTGCATGGCTTTAGAAGCCCGCATTTTATCGGAACGCACCAACAGATTTACTTTAGAACCATACTTGGTTAAGTATATTGACTCTTCCGCAGCCGAGTCCCCAGCACCAATTACAGCCAGTTCTGCACCGTGGAAAATTGGTGTCGCACCATCGCAAATCGCACAAGCAGAAATCCCACGACTCCAAAATTCATGTTCACTGGGTAAACCTAAACGCTTTGCGGTCGCACCAGTAGCAATAATAATGCTGTTGGCTTTAACTTCCCTTTCCTCTGAGCGGACAGTAAACGGACGCTGAGTCAAATCAACTGATATCACATCTTCTGTATATAACTCAGCCCCCCAGCGTTCTGCTTGCGCTTTCATCCTGTCCATCAATTCCGGCCCAGTAATCCCTTGGGGAAACCCAGGAAAGTTTTCTACTTCCGTCGTTGTCATTAGTTGCCCACCAGGCAAACCCCCCGCTTGGAAGCCTTCAAATACCACAGGTTTCAAGTTAGCACGCCCGGCATATATCGCAGCTGTGTATCCTGCTGGGCCAGAACCGATGATTACCAAGTTTTCTACTGTCGGGTTGGTCATAACAGTTATACAAACTCATAACGACTACGCTTAATATAGCATAACAAACTGCGATCGCAAATTGGCAAAACTAGGGATATTGAGAGCGCTATCTACAACAAGCTGCTGACGCTCCTTCTCCCAAGTGGAGACGCTACGCTAACCCTAATGCATCTACGCAGGTTAATATTTCATCTCCCCATATCCGTCATCTACCTCAACACATAACCTTTCTTCATCGAATCGGATAGCCTCCTCATCAGCGAGATTTAGGTATAAAAACTAACGAAAAAATTTTTTTACTACAAGTGATATGAAACTGATCGAAGGTGGGTAAGTTATTTCTAGAACAAACAAACGACCCGGACGGCAGGGAAAACACTTATGAAAACCGAATTGAAAGCGAAATTTATCCAATACATCCTCGGCAAAAAGAAAGAAGACGAAGGTTTCACCCTCATTGAATTATTAGTTGTTATCATCATTATCGGTATTTTATCTGCGATCGCGTTGCCCTCTTTCTTGAACCAAGCCAACAAAGCTAAACAATCCGAAGCTAAGACCTATGTAGGTTCTCTGAATAAAGGACAACAAGCTTTCTTTACAGAAAAAGGAACTTTCGGAACTAAAATAGAAGATTTGGGCGTAGGGATTAAAACACAAACTGTTAATTACAAGTATTCAAGCGCCGGTTCTGGTACAGGTACTAGCTCAACTGCATACTCTGGATCTTCTCTCACAGGGGTTAGCGGTGTAATTAGAAACTATAGCGGTATGGTCTCCTTAATTACCGAAGGTTCAAGCAGTGATGCAACTAGTGTTGCCATTCTCTGTGAAACTACTGCTGTTGCTGTTACTGCGGTAGTTCCAACAAGTGGGCAAGCTTGCGCTGGTGGTTCTACGGAAGTAGGTAAGTAATTAAACAATTCAGGAATGAGGATGACATAACACATTCAAAAGTTGAATTGCGAGAATTAAATCTATTAAGTCTAAGTCAAAGCAACTTGAGAACAGGTAGATATATACAATTTTCATTCCTACCTAAAAGTAGAGACGTTCGATTGAGCGTCTCTACAATATTTTTTTTTATCAATGATTAACTTTTATTACTGACAAATGCAACAAAATTCACAAACTATAGATTATCCTCAGGCTATTGAATATTACGAAAATGCCATTGAAGTAGAACCTGATGTCAAATCCCATTACTGGCATTTGGGATTATATTTATTATTACAAGGTAAAGAGCAAGAAGCACAACTAACTTGGTTGATGGCTATCACCGAGGGAAATGAAGAAGAGATTCGGTTATGGACAACAGAGTTAACCCAGCTTTTATATCAAGAAATTCAACAGCAGGCAAAATTAGAAAACTATAAACAAGCCTGGATCATTAGTCAACATTTACGGGAAATCGATTTTCATCATGTTAATAATTTATTGTTTAACTTATATTTAGCTACACAATTAGAAATATTAGATGATGAATATTTTGAAGAACTTAGTATTACTAATGTCTTGCAAGAGCCAAATATCTCTTTAGAGCCAGAATTATTTTCCGAAGTTCTTTATCTACTTGTAGAATATCCGCCGCTCCACAGATTAACTTTAGAGTTAGCCAAAAGTGTATTGGCATCAGCAAGCAATCTTTATGACTATAACTATATTATAGCATCTGCGGCTATTAAATTAGAATCAGCTTTAAGAAATTCTGAATTTGCTGCTCAGTTACTGGAAACTTATATAGCAATAGATCCTAACGATCGGGAAGTTCTAATTCGTTTAGCTTTTTGTTATCAAATAACGGGTCAGCATGTTCAAGGAATTAATACAGCGAAAAAACTCTTATCTATTTCTACAAATTTAGTTGACAAAGTTTTTTATAATCACTTGCTAATTAGGGGATTATTAATCTCAGCAGGAGCATGGGAAGAAGCTTGTTTAGCTATAGAACAACAAAAGAGTTTAATATCATCTGTGATTCAAGAATCCTCGAGAATACTAGAGGATGCAAGAATTATGCGTCTGTATACGTCAATGTACTTTTTCCCCTATATAGTAGACACTCCTCAAGTCATTAGACCGATGCAAAATCAGTTAATGAATTTATGTGTCAAAAACTTTGAACTTAACCTAGGAGAAAAAATTAATCAATATCGTCACCAAAGAACTTCCTCAACAACAAGTAAGAAAGTTTTAAAAATAGGCTATTTATCGCATTACTTAAAACAACATTCTGTAGGTTGGATTGCCCGTTGGCTATTTAAACACCACGATGCTGATAACTTTAAAATTTATTCATACATAATTAATCCCCGTCTCCACGATAGTTTACAGGAGTTTTTTATTGAATCTTCTCATCAAGCCCATAGTATTGACACAATAGAAAGTGTATCACAACTAACTGAACAAATACTTAAAGATGAAATTGATATTTTGGTTGATTTAGATAGTATAACCTTCGATTTTATTTTTGAAGTTCTCGCAGTCAAACCTGCTCCCATTCAAGTAACTTGGTTAGGGTGGGATGCATCTGGTTTACCCTCTATTGATTACTTTATTGCCGATCCTTATGTATTACCAGAAGAAAGTCAAAGCTATTACAGTGAAAAAATTTGGCGCTTACCAGAAACTTACGTTGCTGTAGGGGGTTTTGAAATCCAAACTCCGACATTAAGACGAGAGCAAATTGATATTCCGGCGGATGGAATTATATATTTCGTTGGTCAAAAAGACTATAAGCGTCATTTAGAGAATACTAGATTACAATTGAAAATCATTAAGCAGGTTCCTAATAGTTACTTATTAATCAAAGGTTATAGTGATGTAGAAGCCTGCCAGAGATTTTATGAAAAACTAGCGAAGGAAGAAGGAATAGATCCGAAAAATTTGCGCTTTATATCTCAAGATCCAACTGAACTAATTCATAGAGCAAATTTAGCTATTGCTGATATAGTTTTAGATACCTATCCTTATAATGGTGCAACTACTACTTTAGAGACCTTATGGCTGGGTATTCCCTTAGTGACAAGGGTAGGGCAACAATTTGCTGCTCGCAATAGTTATACCATGATGATTAATGCTGGAATTACAGAAGGCATTGCTTGGACTGATGAGGAATATGTAGAATGGGGAGTGCGCTTAGGCAAGGATGAGAAACTCAGACAAGAAATTTCTTGGAAATTAAGACAAGGAAGAAAAAATGCACCTTTATGGGACGCAGAAAAATTTACCCGAGAAATGGAAAAGGCTTATCAGCAAATGTGGCTAAAATATTTAGAAACAAAAGAAGGATAGGATGTTGAATAAGTTAAACATTTTAATTCTTAGCAATTTATATCCACCCCAAGTCATTGGTGGCTATGAGAGAGCTATGGCAGACTATGCTAAATTACTTCATCAGCGTGGTCATAATGTCTTAGTAATCACAACTAACGCTGAAGAATACACTACAAATTATAAAATTCCCGAACCAGCACCTATAGTTCATCGCAGTTTATATTTATGTGGAGAATGGACACCTCAAGGGCCACAGTGGTATTCTCCAGAACCAGTGTTAGCTAGAATTTTCCAAAATCGTGAAGTTTTAGCTGAAGAATTACAAACTTTTCAACCAGATGTTTGTCTAGCAGGAAATATTGATTTTTTAGGTTTAGAATTACTAGAAAAAATCCTGGCAGATGGTATTCCTGTTGCCCATTATGTAATGAATGCAGGTCCTGGTTATGTCCCTGTATTAACGCCTAAGAGCAAATTATATCAATATATTACTTGTAGCGATTGGATTAAAGATACTTTAGAGCAAAATGGACATTCTGTAAAAACTGCTCAAACTATTTATCCTGGTGCAGCAGTTGATGAATTTTATCAATCTGAACTACCACCTAGAGATAAATTACGTATCGCCTATGCTAGTTTAGTTATGCCTTATAAAGGTGCTGATGTTTTAATTGAGGCTCTTTCTTTACTGCATAATGCTGGCATGGAGTTTTCAGCTACCATAGCTGGAGGAACACTAAATCCAGAATTTGTGCAAGCTGTAAAAGAATTTGTCGAGTCAGAAGGAATGCAAGATAAAGTAAAGTTTCCCGGTGCTTTATCTCGTCAAGAACTCAAAGAACTTTTCCGCGCGCATAATGTTTTAGTATTTCCCTCTCGCTTTCCCGAACCTTTTGGTATTAGTCAAATCGAAGCTATGGCAGCAGGTTTAACATTAGTAACTAGCGGTACTGGTGGTGCTGGAGAAATAGTTGAGCATGGCAATGACGGATTAAAGTTTGAGTCAGAAAATCCTTTAGATTTAGCTGATGTTTTATCTTCTTTAGCTCAGAATCCAGAAGAGTGGGAGAGAATTACTTACGCTGGACAACAAAAAGCTATGTCTATATTTAGTCAAGCGCATACAGTTGATAATTTAGAAAATGCATTACTCAAATTAGTAGCACTGAAGTAAAGCATTTTGTCAATTAAGATAAGTCTAAGTATAAATATTTTTTAAATCTTATTATGCTAATAATTGTAATATCTTAGGTTGATACTAATTATGCTCACTAATGATAATTATCTAATCCAAAGCTATCTCGATACATTTTCAGAAAATACTCATTTAAGTCTCTACAACATTTATATTTTTGAGCAAATTTTGGGTTTGCAAAAGCTACTTGAAATACAAGGCGATATTCTAGAAATTGGTGTGCTTGAAGGTGCAACCTCTGCATTGTTGGCAACTTCTCTAGAAGAGAAGGAAAGATTATTCCTTATAGATCCATATCAAGACCCAAATACAATTTGTCCTACAATAGCTAAATTTTCAGGCATTGAAAATGAACAATTAGTTTATTTTCAAATGGACTCAATTTTAATTTCCAAGCGACATTCCAAATTTTTAGAACCTCACTCTCCTTTGTTCAGATTGATTCATATAGATGGGGAACACAGCTATGATGCTGTTTACTCCGATATTGGGCTTTCTACCCTGTATCTTTCAAACAGTGGTTTGATAGTACTTGATGATATATTCAACATTAATTCTGCTTGCTGCACTCATGCAATGTTTGATTATTTAAAAAGTAACCCTAATTTGCATTGTGTAGCTATGGGATTTGGTAAAGCTTACCTATGTGAAAGTAGATATATTAATGCTTACAGGAAGTTTTTTATCAACTTACCAGAAACTTTAGCTATGATTGCGGGTTTAAATGTCAGAGTTTCATTTAATAGTTGGGCTTACGAAAGATCCTACATCACACTTTCTGCTATCGAGAGTCATGAAGCAAAGTATCAAATTATTAATCAAAGATTTAATTCCCTGGATGAAGTTATTGAGGCTCTTGACTTAAATCTCTAAGAGGTTGTTTCTCAACTTGCAAAGTTTACTTAAAACCTCTCTCAAAACCTCTCTCCTGCGAGGAGACAGGCTTTTAAAGCTCCATCCCTTCATGAGTGTTGGGGAGCTAAAATTCCTTAAGGAGTTAGGTTTGGGAGACTTTGATGTTAATCACAATACTTTTTAAACAACTTCTACATGTTGGCGCATACTATTTAAATCATACTTAGGAATTCCTGCGAGTTTTGGCTGTATAAGAATATTATTTTCTTGGTTTATAATAATTTGAGCATGGAGTCTAGTTTTCAAAACTTCCCATTCTGTTTCATTTAATATGCCTACAAACGAGATTTGTAATTCATCAGAAATCTCTATATTTTCTGCCATTATCAGGTTCATAATTACCGTAGATATTAACACTTGAGCATCATCTTCTGATACTTCACCAAGATAAATTAGTAAGCTAGTATTTTTAATATCAAAATTGATAATTGTAGACTTTATTGCAGTATTTAAATCCTCTACTATCAATTCTTCAGACTGTTCCCAATCGGGAAATAATATGAAATTAGTTGCTCTTAAATTTAAAGTGTCTTCAAGATATAGCTGTAAAGTGTAGGAATTAATATCTTGAAAAACTGCTAACTCTTGACGAACTACTAATTTAGCAACTTCTAATTTAAAAATGGCTTCATCTTCAAAAATAGAAGTAAATACTTTTTGTGATGCTTCAATCCTAGAAAGTCCTTGTAGAGATTGTAAAATTTCTCTTAGAGAATCTTTGCTAATTACTGCAAAGGATAAAAGCGCTAGTGGAAATCTGAGTATGGGTAATAATTTTACCGCTTGTACATAAGCCATTTTTCCACTGTTACGTAATACTAATTTATCTTGATCGCTAAAAATTCCCGTAATAAATATAGCATCTTCAATTCTATCTTCTATCCCAGATAACCAACCTCCTACAAAAACTCCTTGCAATTTTTGATCATCTGAAGAGGTGAGAATGTCTATAGCTGAAGAAATTAATGATTCATCATATTGAGTGTAGTTGTTAGCAAGTAAGATATATTCTGCTGGTGTATCTTCTATCAAAGATAATATAGCTTCTATAATTGTTTCATAATTATCTTTTGCACACTTATTAACTTCTTGTATGAATATTTTTTTATATCTTGATTGTAACAAATAATCAGACGAAAGCTGATTTTGATCAGGATTATCAACTTGATAATTGAGGTGGATAATACCTACTGTCACAGGATCAGTAATTAAATTATTGAGATGGTTGACAGTTTGTTCTCTGACAAGTTGCTTATGTTGTTTGAGAGTAGATATCTCTTGCTGATAGAAAGCTTCTTCATTTTCTGGAATGCGGTTACTGAAATCTTCTCCAGGTAAATTTTCAAAGGAAGTTCCTAACATAATCCTGTCACAAACTTTATCTAGAGTTGGATCGCTGCCTGGTTTTAATTCATCTAGCGTTTCAAATTGCAAATTAAGATAGTGGAAATCTCTAATACCGATGACACGGAATTTATGGGAAAACTGGAAGAAATAAGCATTTGTAAATCGATAAACTTTTTTTAAATCCTCAGTTGTGAATTTGTCTTTATATGCAAAAAGCCTATCCACAATCTGATTAAGATGTTCTTGATCATGATTATTAATAATATGCTGAGCAGCTTTTTCGTATGCTGATGTTTCCAAAATTGCCGTTGGTATGCCTCTAGCAATTGCTTCAATTGCTACGGTACTAAAGCAAGCGATCGCAGCTTCTGCATTCCATAACAAAGCGTAAGAAGTTAGCTGCTCAGAAGGCATGACAAATCTCACATTTTCAGGTGCAGAAAAAATCTGCTTATAAGCTTTTGTTAAAGAATAAGTTTCTAATATATCAGTTCCATTCCCTCCAATCAGGGGATGATGACGAATGACTAAATACTCATTTCTATTTCTAAAAATTTCGATAAGATTAGCAATAATCTCAAATTGTTCGGTAATTTTAGCTTTATCTGTTAAAGCTGCTAATTCATCTTCACTGGAGGTAAATACAGCTAATATCTTCGCATCTGATGGGATTCGCAGTTTCTGACGAACATCTATATAATTAGTCTGAAAATTATAAAAAGCGTGCCAATTTATATTAACACCATATTCACGTTGAATAAAATAATTCTTAGTTTGTTCTATTTCTTCAGAAGTTAACGTTGTGTTTTCCCATGATTTAACACAATCTAATATAGGTTGTGTATTCCAGGTTGGATAATTATCAAAGAAAGTAAAGCTATTATCAATAAAACCCCTTTCATGAGTAATTATATCAATTTTCATTTGCCGAGCCACTTCAAAAGCTACGCGATAGGGTGCAAATCGCGCATTAAATAAGAATATATTAGTTGGTTGATATTCACTAAATATTCTTACTAAGGCTTGATAAGTTACAAAACCATCTATTAAATATTTTCTATGAACTGTTTGGACATCTTTGCGAGAGAGTCCAGCAGCAGAAATCCGAAATAAGGTATAAATAGTAGAAGTTACCCATTGACCAATAGCTAAGCCTTGATAAGTGGCACTTGCATAATTTTCAGGACTGACTGTTTCTAGCCACTTGTTAGCAGCAATGTAATCTTGAGTTTCAATAAAATTTCCTATTTGTATGAATGGAAGTTCAAATACATTGGCAAAGAAGTCTTTGCCTATATGAGTACATTCTTGGCATTTATTATTGTCGAATCTGGCGACCGCACAATTCTGATAAATTCCGTCGCAACCTACAACTAAAACTTCACAGCCACGCAATCTTAATGAGGTAGCGACAACAGCATCTACTTGCTTATGAACTAAACCAGCTCCATAGGGAGAGAAAAATAATACTTTTTTTTGGATAGACATAATATTATTTGAAGGCTAGATTAAATAGGAGAATTTTGGAGACAGATTATGAAAAATTAGTGCGATCGCCCTATGTTAGATAACTAAATAATCAGGTATTTCATGTGACAATTGAAACTATAAACCATCAATATAAATTACCATTTTGCATAACTAATTGTGCAATCCTCAAGTCAGCATCACGCTGTTGCACACAAAAATCTGTAACTACTAGCTGAGGCTGTTGATCATACAAAAATTGCTGTAACTTTTCTGGCGAAGTCAGAGGATATGTGACACCCAATTTATTAGTCATAAGTGTATCCTCTACACCGATAATCAAACTACCAGATGCTATTCCCATCAAGGCTGCTTCAATCAGAATGATCGAGGTAATTCCCAACACTATATCTTGTTGCTGAATGGTTTCCAGTACGTCAGTACTTTCATCAATTGCAAATGGCAAACCTGATTCTGCTAATAAACTGAGTGAAGCAGGACACTTATTTTGGCGGGGATGAAATCTAATCAATAATTTTTTTAACGGCTTATATTCAGCCAATACTTCAATTAATATTCTGAGAATCTCAACCTCATTCGCATCATATTGGGAAGCAAAAAGAACGTATTGGGGAGTAGCTAGCTTCGTTTTTTGTGGTTTTTGTCTTGCTACTAACCAAGCAAAATAGGGCTGTCCGACAACCCGAATGCGATCGCTTGGCAATCCTTCTGCTATCATTCCCGCAGCACAAGTTTCATCTATGGCGGTGATGGTATCTGGAAAAATTGGTTTAGCATCAGGATGGTTGACAGGTTGAAACCGCTGAAGGTAATTTGCCCAATAGTCGATGACAGCAATGCTGGGAATACCTTTTTTTCTCGCCCAGAGAATAGCATCTCTTTCAAATTCATCAACTTGTGATGTTCCTGTTAGCAACACATCACCGTCTAATTCTACAAACAGAGGTTGGTGTTCTTCCCCTACTGGTTGATAGGCGACACCAAGACGTTGAAACTGACGGATAGCTGGCCCTTTGGCATAAGCTTCAACTACTGCCCCTATTTCCTGTAACCTAGCTACTGTGGCCGCAACAGCGTTTGCACCACCAGGATCATGGGCGAAAGCAAGTATTTTCATTGTTCTTTCCCATTGCTTAATTCTTCGGCATAAGCTAGGACTTTAGCTATGGCGGCGACAAAGCGATCAACTAGTTTTATCCCTCCAGGGACTTGAATGAAAGAAGTGGCTAGTAAAGTTTCACTGTATGCTTTTTCCGCGTTTGGACAGATTCCTGTGGGATGAGAGATGATTGTCTTACCATCGTGTTTGAGTTTTTCAAATAAAGGCAACCTGTATAAAGGACGGACATAACGCCCCTCTACGGGACAACCTTCTGCTTTCAGGGCTTGTACAAATCTGTCCCGTGACATGCCAGCTTGGTTTGGATCAAACCAGATTGGATAGGTATAGTAAACATGGCGATCGCCTGTGTCAACCTTAGCTGTCCGTAATGCTTTGAATTCTGATAGACCTTGATCTAAAGCTTTGGCGATTTCTAATCTTGGTTCTGTAAGTTCTTCTAAACGTTGCAGTTGAACGCTAGCGATCGCCGCTTGCAGTTCTGTCAAACGGTAATTGTAGCCAACAATATCGACATCTTCATCCCAGTTTTCAGATGCGATCGCATTTTCACCATGATTACGTACTAAGGCTACTCTTCTAGCCAAGCGATCGTCATTTGTGACTACTATTCCTCCTTCACCACACTGAATAGTTTTGTGACAGTTGAGGCTAAAAACCCCCAAATGACCAATGGTTCCCAAGTACAACCCTTGGTGTTGACCTGCCGGTGCTTGGGCATTATCCTCAATCAAAATCAAATTATGTTGATCTGCTAACTCCCGCAGCCGCAATACTTGGGCTGGCCCACCAAATAAATTCACCGCGATAATTGCTTTAGTCCTCGGACTAATAGCACGTTCCACCGCTTCCGGATCAATGCAACAAGTGGCTTCTTGTTGATCTACAAAAACAGGAGTGCCATTTGCCATCACTACTGCGGTTGCAGTTGCTGACATAGTTTGTGGCGGGACAATTACCTCATCCCCAAAACTCACCCCAGCCGCCACCACAGCTGCATGTAGTCCACTAGTAGCCGAATTTACACTCAGCGCGTGTCGAACGTGGAAATAATCAGCCCATTGTGCTTCTAAGTTGCGAACTTGTTCACCACCCATAAAGAATGGCCCAGCTGCCCCAATATAGTCAGATAAAATACCTTTTTTCAACACTTGGACTGCTGCTTCAGTTTCCTGAGTGCTAGTGCTGATATATCTTGGTAGTGCTTCCGTAAAGGTTTTAGTGCCACCCAATAACGCAGGTTTTTCTGTAGTAACAACCATAAAATTATTTATTTCCTGTATAAATTTTATTTTTTCTTGCCATTTCCACAACTTGTAGAGCTAGGATACCATCAGCACCAGAACAAGTTGGTTGCCCGCCCATTTGGGCTAACTGTACAGCCTCGGTGACAGCTGCAAGTATGTGTCCTTTTAACCCATCTTCACAAATCAGATCTGGTTGACTCAAATCTTGAAAGCCTAACCATTGGCTAGGTTCAGACTTCTGCAAAGTGATTTGTTCGCCACTAGCCAGATATTTCACCATCCCGTCACTTCCCCAGATTTCCCCTTCACCAATGGAATATTTGATATCCCGGAGGGCGATTAAAAAGGCAGTAAATCCACTATTCCAGCAGAGTGCTATTGATTCGGGTGGATCATGAGTATCGGGTAGTGTTTCTAGGCAATAAGCTGAAGTCACAGGCCCAAACAAAGCTAGTAATAAATCAATCCAATGGGTACCGTTGTGCAATAAGCCTCCGTTATAGCGCAAGCAAGCCCCGCGAGGATTCCCCAAACTACCATTTGGACTGGTAAGCTTTTTCAAAGCTTGGAGCATGGGTGTCCAGCGTCGGGAATAATTAGTCATGAGGATACAGCCTTGAGTCGCACAGGCATTAATCATCATTTCTGCTTCTGTAACATTGGGTGCAAGTGGTTTTTCGCAGAGAATTACACGCGGTTTCCAAGCCAGTGCGGCTGTAACTCCTTGAGCATGGAAAGCAGTTGGACTACAGATGGATACGACATCAAGGTGAATATCCGAGGGGACATCTGCCAAGTTGGTATAGACTTGTGTTTCTGGGAAGCGTTGCTGGAAATCAAGACAGGCTTGGGGATTTGGATCTACTCCCAGGCTAATTTTGACATTAGGTATCTGAGCGTAACCTTCAGAATGGCTGAGTGGTTCACCTTGGGGGGAAACACCAAAACGATGCCCAATATTGCCTAAGCCAATAATCCCTACTTGGATGTTCATGAGTCTATCCAGCCTTGTTTGTGGGCATATTCAAGAATATCCACCGTTGTCAACTGGGGATTTTGATGATAGAGAGCTTCATAGATTGCTTTAATGCGATCGTAATCTTCTTGATAATCGAGAGTAATGCGAAAGAAAGGATTACTTATTCCAGGAGGAGCAATAATATCTAAACGGCGATATCGTTCTGGATGCCGACAAACATACCAACCTACGTGTTCTCTAAATGGTTCAATAGTCGCTAATTCTAGGCTTTCTGCTAATGTTTTCCAGGGTAAAACTATGAGATCCAAACCGTGAGGATATGAGCGCACTTCACAGTTAGTAACGTAATCTATATGGGGATAAGTCGAGAGGAAAGCAGAAATATGTTGGTCGATTACATAAGGATCAATTAAAGGACAATCCCCAGTTAAAAGCACGCTAACTTCTGCTTGATAATGTTGTCCAGCTTCTACAACTCGTTCTAGAACATTTTCTTCTGAACCCCGAAAGTAAGAAATATTATTTTCTTGACAAAAAAGGACAATAGCTTCGTCCTTTTCATTAGTCGTAGTTGCCACAACCACTTCATCTACATAACGAGATCGACGCACACGCTCAACCATGAGTAAGAGTAGTGGTTTCCCAACTGCTTCTTTTAAGACTTTACCGGGAAGGCGTGAAGACCCCATACGGGCTTCAATAGTTGCTACAATACGAGTCACAGTTCAGTCTCCCCTTGCAGAAATTTTTGTTAAATATTCTAAGCGTAAAAGGCTTAAATTTACACAATCTAAGTATTGACCTTCACAGTAATAAGACTGACGCGATATTCCTTCTTGGATAAAGCCAGCTTTTTCAAAAGCACGGATACAACCTAGGTTTTTTTCTACAGAGCCAGCATATAGTCGATTTAAATTGAGACGCAGAAATGCGTGTGATACTAAGAGATTAATGGCTTCAGTAGCTATTCCCTGTCCCCAAATATCTTTCGCTCCTAGGAGAATACCAATTTCGGCTGAACGAAAAATTGCATGTATGGCATGAAGACCAATATTCCCAATATGTCGTTCTTGTTCTTTTAAAATTATGGCTAGAACTATATCAGTTTTACTATTTTGAATTGACTCAAAATAATTCTCCAGAGAGTTATAAGTGCTGGGAAAAATTCCCTGTTGCATCCATTTGGTTATGTCCTGATCGTTTAACCATTGTAAGTATTCACCTTGTAAATCATACTGTTCCAAAGCCCGCAGATAAATTCTCTCACCTACCAAAAATTGATGTTTCAAGATATTTCCTCATCTCAGCGAACAGCCAATGGTTATTAATGCAAAATTTGCCATCTTTGGTATGTATAAGGAAAATTTTTATAAGCTTCCAGAAAACTGGGCTTCACTGTTTTAATATTTAGCTCAATTGAATTATATGGCGCTCCAAACAGACAGGTAGCCATAGTAACTTGGAATATTAATCTATGTCCAGATTTTAAAGCTTTACCTTTATGAAAACCTCTGGTATCGGCGGCAATAATAGTACCTCTTGAACCTGTAATTTCTATAATCTTGTCTTGTTCATAGTATTGTTCTATTTCCTCATCTAAAAACCGCCCATCTCGCAATAAAGATATTGGCTTGGTGAGGTGAGAACCTTTGACAAAACAGTGAGGCCCGTTATTTGTATCAACATCTGTCAAGTAAATGAAGAAATTCAAGAATTTGATGGGATCGCCATCCCAATGATATAGTTGAGCATCTCTTGAAGAAGCTTCACCATTCAAAATACTTGTACTCCACCACATACTGGTGTTTCTATTTGTTACACAGGAACCACAATAAGATTGAGCAACTTCTAATAGAAAACGATCGGAAATGAAATCCTGAATAATGGGATTTTCAATTAGTTTTGTTTCGTCAATATGGTATGTGGGCGCTTTTGGTTGTTCTTTTTGATAAATTGCATATTCTGGCTGTGAAGGGTTATGTATATTGATATTACATGGCATGGAATAGGCAAAATCCAGTAAGCGATCGCAAATCTCACTGGAAACTTTATCCTCAAAAACATAGTACCCTTGCTCTTGAATTTCCTTAGCAATACTTTCTGCCTGAGATTGGCTACTAGGCATCAAAAATTCTTTGGCTGTATTTAAATCATAAGGCAAATAAAACAAGCTATATAAGGACATCCAAAAATTGTTAAATGCTCCATCTGTTAAAAAATATAGTAACCGCATAGCCTGATAAGATTGAGGAGGTGTTTGAGAATTTTTAATAAAATGCTCATAGCCACGATTGAAAACATCTATGATGTTTAAAAACTGCTCTCGCTCAACCAACAGCGGTATTTTTTCATTAACAGCCCAATCTTTGACAACTTCTGAAAATATTTCTTGAAAATAAGTTTTTTTCCTCAAGCTTTTTTCGGCTTCAGATACATCATATTTGTCAATATTCTCGAGATTAAATGTAATATTCAGTAATTTTAAACAATATTCTTCATAATCTGTATTATCCTCTGCCTCATTATTGAGTAATTCTGTTTGGGCTTGTTCATTTTTCTGGCTATTTTTCTTAGAAATGGAGAAGATAACTGCTAATTCACTATTTTTATCATCTCCAACAACAGATTTAATATCATGTTGATAATAAACTTGATCTACAGAATCACCAAAATAAGCCAATATTTCGTCAACTGAGTTACTACGCGAACCACCTGGTGCATAACCATATATTTCTGTAATTTGTTCATCAGTCAGAGGATTATACTCAACTCCAATAGCAACTAAGCATCCTGGCTTTGCTACTCTAATTACTTCATCAGCTACTTGTTTAGGATTATTACTATAGTTAAGTACCCAACCTAAAATTATGGCATCCCATGAATCGTCTTCATAGGGCATAGAATGCATATCACCTATATCTACCCAAGGAGAATAGGAGATTAAATCTAAACCCCGAATATTTTCTATTTCAAACCCATGTCCAATTAAGCAAAGTAAATCATCTTCTGATCTCGGTCCAATAACTAATATTTTGGAACTGGGGTTTAATATGCCGAATAAATTTGAGTTCGGGTTGACTTTTCCCAATACAGAAAGTGGCTTAATCAGGATTAATATTCTTGGCGATATCACAAAGTTCTCTAGCCCTTGCAGGTTATGTTCAATGGTTAAATCACCAATATATTTATCATCTCCTTGGTATATAGCCATTGATTTTTTGATATCGACATAATAAATATATCTAGCTATAACGACCAGTTTTCTGATTGACGAAACCATGAGCAGTTCGTTAAAAAACTTCCTGCCAAAGAGTTGATTAAATTCATTAAAAATGAAGAGAAGGAATTTTCTATAATATTCAAAGAAATTTTCATTCTCTAAAAAAAAACGTAGCCCTTGAGAAAAGAGTTTAATTGAATACATATGACTCTAATAATTTACTTACAAAAATATTTGATTTGAGTAGTTGTTCAGCATGAAGATTTAGGTTAGCTGAATAATGGAGTAGCAGAACTGAATATGTAAGCGATCGCTAAATACAGGAAGCACTGCTTTAATATTTTTTGGTGTTAAGATATCTCGTGATTCCATATATTTTGGTATATAGAGCGATCGCCTGCCAGTCAAAGACTCTTTTTCAGGCTTTTTCGCACCATAAGCATCTTTCACTCTCAATCACCAACTGTTGCATTTGTACAAATTTCATTGAAAAAAATGAGTCTATAGAGATGAATCCCTAATAACATCAAGCGTTGTGCAATGAAGACCACCCAGCATGGTGTAACAGTGACGCATCCGAACCGGCACTACCGTGAATTTCTTAGCTTCCAACGCCTTGATCATCTCAATCTGTCGGTCATGTACAAGAACTGTCTTTGAATCAATAGACATCACATTCAGACCAGCCCAAGGTGAACTAATGTGATTCAGCGGTGAAGTAACACCCATTTCCAATAATTCTTTGTAGACCGGAATCCGGACAGATTGATGAAATTCCACCTCAGACTCAGGAACTGGCGCAACTTCCGTAAAATACAACTTATCCCAACCTGCAAACACTTCTGGGCAGGTTTTCTCATTTACTCGCGCCCCATTCAGCAGCACAACACCAGGACAAAGGGGAAGTATCGTAGAATCAAGATGCGAAGAACGATAAGCGTGTGTTACGTGTACTCGGTAATCAGATCCAAGAATATTTGTCAGCCATTTAACAGCCTTGCGGTTTCCCGTACTTGAGACGAGAAAAAGAACATCTCTTCCCAGCCTGATAATGTTCGCCGCATCAAAAATTACTTCATCCTCATCAAGATAGTGGAAGGTTTCATTTAGTCCATGACTCAAACGCTGATGCAGGTGATCCTCCACAGTTTCTAACTCGCTGCGGGGGCGCTGAATTTCATGAATGTACTCACCTTTAAGTTTTGGTAAAGGTGCTGATATCCATTTAAAACCGTCCTCGAAAAAGTTTTGATAGAACAGATCATGAAAAGCATAAGGCTCAAATAAGCGGAATCTTGAAGATGGCGCACTGACAATAAGAGTGTCACCAAAAACAATGTGGATATCGCGCACGTTGTAAATATCAAATCCCGCAGCCATCCAGTTTGGTGTCTGGAAACGGGATGAATTTTCCGACCAATTTGGCCGCAATACATCAACTCCCGCTTGCCAAAAGATATGACATAGATCCTCTAAATCTTCTGCTACCTCATCTAGATACCATTGTGGATAAGCTTTGTTTGCTAGTGCAACTGCACTTTCCAAAATATC
The DNA here is from genome assembly GCF_002368195.1 of Calothrix sp. NIES-2100. Classification (GTDB taxonomy): domain Bacteria; phylum Cyanobacteriota; class Cyanobacteriia; order Cyanobacteriales; family Nostocaceae; genus Aulosira. The sequence goes on from NZ_AP018178.1 coordinate 7,261,072, forward strand.
AAAAGACGCATTTGCCACCTCGATACCTGGTCGGAAACCTGCGACAGTTCCAACAACAACAGCTTTGAGAGAATCCCACTCGTTATGGGAGTTAAGCTTCACTAAATATTCCTCCTGCTGATTTTTTTATTAATTAAATTTCCGTATTTGTCCGTAGCAATTAAATATGAAACTTTTCACTTTGGGTCGTCAAATTTACTCAATCATCTGCCATGACATCGGCATTTCTGCCTCAATATCAAGTGTAGATTTCTTACCAATTACAGCACTGTAATGCTTAGGCGGCAGACCATTTCCTGGACGAATAACACGCAGGTTTTCTTCTGTAAACAATTCTCCTTTCTTAATGGGACGAACTACATAGATTGAAGGTCGCTCCTTCAGTGAAGCATCCTCGACGGAAAGTGAACCATACGAAATAGTACCTAAACTTTGCCAAACTAGCTGAGTTCCTTCAGTGAGTTCACTGAGTTCTGAAGGCTCAATTGAGAATGCGGCATCAACACCACCTTCAGCGCGTGAAATAGTGAAATGCTTTTCTATCACCACTGCGCCATGTGCTGTCGCTGCGAAAGCTACGTATGGGCGCAGGGTGTGATCGGATAAACCAACTTCACAGGCATAACGTAAACGCATATCATCTATGGTCAGAATATTGGCATCTTTTTCTACTGACGGATACGCACTTGTGCATTTGAGCAGAACAAATTGATCGCAGCCATTTGCACGAATTGTCGCCACTGTGTCATCAATTTCCTGAATTGTAGCCATCCCAGTAGATATCAGCAGCGGCTTGTGCGATCGTGCAGCTGCTTCAATCAATGGAATGTGGATCAGCTCAAAGGAAGCAATCTTAATTGCATCTACTCCTATTGAAAGTAGAAATTCCAAAGATTTCAGATCAAATGCTGTGCTAATACAAACTAATCCCTCTTTGCGGGCTACCTCAAATATAGGTTCATGCCACTCCCAAGGGGTGTGTGCTTCTGCGTACAAATCCCAAAGGCGACATCCATACCAAAGACTTTCAGGATCATCAATAAAAAACTCCGATCGCCTGCTATCAATAGTCAATGTATCAGGAGTGTAGGTTTGAAGTTTAATGGCATCAGCACCACTAGACGCAGCAGCCCGAACAATTGCGATCGCTCTCTCCAAGTCGCCATTATGATTCCCAGACATTTCTGCTATAGTCATCGGGCGAAATCCAGAGCCTATAAGCTGACCACCTATGTTGATAGCTGACTTTTTCATCTGCTTTTTACCATACATTCAACTTTAATAAAATCAGGTTCTACTCTGTGATATAGATTGCATCACCTTAGACACACGACTTGCGCCCAAGTGGTCAAATATAGACCGAGATCTAAAGTTGTTAGCAACCTCCTCATAATTTGTCACAATTTCAATCAAAGCATTTGATATATTTTCTGCATCAACGGTTGCATACTCACCAAGTGAAATAATTGCTGATTGCTCTACCAATTGATTCACCATCAGGGCTTGATTATCGCTTGTTACTGTCACTAAGCATGGCTTTCGCATTGTCAGTGACTCCACCATAGAGTTGCCACCAGCAGTGAGCAATATATCTGTATTGCGCAGGAGATATGCGAGACTTTCAGGCGCAATATGAACCCTGACATTCTCAATTTTCTCAGCCGAACGCATCACGATATCGGCCTTTGTATTCACTTGTCCTACAACCACATCAACCCTTCCAAGGCATTCTCGGTACTGTTCATGGTTTCTTAAAAGATGAATAGCTGTTAATGCTTTGGTGGTTTCGTCTGTGGGATCGCTCCCACCATAAGAAATCAGAAGCTGCTTCGGTTTTGCTAGTGATAAGGAAGTTTTTTCAACGAATGCAAACTCTGGATCAACAAGGGCAAATTTTGAACCTACGAGTTCGCAAAAGCCATTTTCATTTCCATTAATATCTGATTCAAAAGGGCAGCTTGTATCACTTAGTAGCACGTCAGCGTGGTGTCGGCGATTTCGGAAGTCGTCGATTGCTAATATTTTATGACCAGCTTTGCAAATAGTTTTCTCCCATAATTCACCAAGTTGGTAGTTATCAACAATCACCCAGGATACACCAGTGGGATAACGTCCAATAATAGATAGTGTTGCTTCTGCATCCCACAACTCCTGGTTTTGGGTAATATCATGATGACAACTAATTTCAGTATGATTAAGCCAAGAGATATTGAAGTTCTCGAGCAGTTTCTCTATCTTGGCATCGCCGCAACACTGACTGATTAGTTGGATTGTAAACCCATCATTCTGAAGTTGTTTACCCAGGGTTATACATCGGCGCAGGTGTCCCATACCGATTGTGGGATTTGCATCAACTCGAATCGCAACGCTTCCAGGACTTTCCACGATTTTCCACACTTTTACTTGCTGATAAAAAACATGAGTAACCTAACTTAAATTACCCATTACTTATTCCTTAAGTGTTTTCTGTTCCACATGAGAGTTCAGCATTAATAATTCTGGGTTTTCTTCTAAAAAATCTACTACCTCATCAGTTGTAAAAATTTCTCCAGGCTGATATAATTTGTTATATATCTCCTCTATCAATCTCCAATCTTCTTCAGTATCTAAAGTCCAACGATAATCAGATAAATCATCATCGTTGGTTTGATTATGGAGACTAAAAATTTCTGGATTTTCATAAATATAAGGTGTGACGTGTTCCCTTTCATAAGCGTGATGTGCTTCTTGAAAGGCTCTTTCTAAAACCTTAAATGTAAAAACTTCAGCATCTAAACCACGAGGATAACTGCGACGTAGACAGTTACTCAGGTAGTCTATTTCTAAACCATGACTCGTTTCAGTTTGAAAATATTCCAGCATCCAAGTTAAAACTTCTGCATCAAATAAGGGACAATCAGAAGTTACTCTCACAATTACATCTGCTTGATATTCTTTGGCTGCCAGATAATAACGCTCTAGTACATCGTCCTCGCTACCTCTAAACCACTTGACATCACATTTTTCTGCTGCTTCTACAATGACATCATCTGCTAAATCTTTGGTTGTAGCAACAACTATTTCATCTACCAAGGAACAAGCTTTAACTCTCGCAATTACATGGAACAAAACGCTTTCTCCAAAAAGTTGTTTCATGACCTTTCCAGGTAAGCGAGTAGAACCCATCCTTGCTTGAATAATTGCTACTATTTTCATCACAAGATTCCTGCTAATTTTGTTACTACTTGCTCTTGTTCATCTGCATTTAAACCGTAATATAAAGGTAGAGAAATTGCCTCTTGATAGTACTGTTCAGATTGGGGAAAATCTCCGGCTTTAAATCCTAATTTTTGATAATAAGGCTGAGTATGCACAGGAATATAATGTAAATTTACCCCAATTCCAGCTTGCCGCAATTCTTCAAAGACTTGTCTATGAGTTTTACTAATCTTATCTAGCTTTAACCGAATTACATATAAATGCCAACTAGACTCAGTCTCTGGATCTTGCCAAGGTAATGTTAGCGGTAAATATTGTAATAATTCATTATATCTATGAGCTAAAAATTGACGACGTTCTACAAACTCATCTAAACGATTCATTTGACTACTACCTAACGCAGCTTGAATATCAGTCATCCGATAATTAAAGCCTAATTCTAACTGCTGATAATACCAAGCTCCGTGAGATTCACCTTGCATCAAATCGGGATTTTTCGTAATTCCATGACTGCGCAGCCTAATTAACTTTTTATACAATTTCTCCTGATTTGTTAATATCATTCCCCCTTCACCAGTAGTAATAATCTTGACTGGATGAAAGCTAAAAACTGTCATCTCAGAAAATTCACAACCACCAACAGGTTTACTCTGATATTTTGCTCCAATAGCATGAGAAGCATCTTCAATAATTTGAAAATTATATTGTTGTGATAAAGCGGCAATTTTCTTCATTTCACAAGATTGTCCGGCGAAATGTACAGGTATTACTACTTTAGGTAAACAACCTGCCTTTGCAGCCCAAGCTAATTTATTCTCTAATGCTTTTATACTCAAATTGTAGGTATTTACATCAATATCCACAAAATCAACTTTTGCACCACAATATAACCCACAATTAGCTGAAGCAACAAAGGTATTTGGTGATGTCCAAAGTATATCTCCTGTAGCTAAACCAGCAGCTAAACAAGCAATATGTAATGCTGCGGTAGCACTAGAGACTGCTACCGCATATTTCGCATTACAATATTGTGCGATCGCTTGCTCAAACCTTTCTATAGCTGGCCCTTGAGTTATCCAATCTGAGCGCAAAACTTCAACTACAGTGTCAATATCTGCTTGATTTATATCTTGTCTACCATAAGGAATATAGTTACTCATAATTTCAGGATATCTAGCAGTTGAAACCCTGAGAGCCATTCTGTATTTGACTCTGAACTATACTCAAAACCTTCGGGAACTGCTACTCCTTTTTCACCTAAAGCGTTGCAGCTATAATCAACAACACGAGTATATTCAATAGTAGGCTTTATCACATAATGATCGGCAAACTCTATTGCTAAATGGGAAGATTCTTCAGAAAACATCGCTTCATGGAGTTTCTCTCCTGGTCTAATCCCAATAATTTTTGTTGGTATTCCCGGTGCTAAAGCATCTGCTAAATCAGTAATTTTCATGGAAGGAATTTTAGGAACAAAGATTTCTCCTCCTTGCATTCTTTCAAAGCTATCCAATACTAAATTAACTGCCTGTTGCAGGGTAATCCAAAAGCGCGTCATGCGTGGATCTGTAATCGGAATTTCTGTAGCTTTTTCTTGAATGAGTTTTTGGAAGAATGGTACAACTGAGCCTCTTGAACCAACTACATTTCCATAACGAACTACAGAAAACCGGGTTTTCATTGCCCCAGCAATATTGTTAGCAGCTACAAAAAGTTTATCAGCGGCTAACTTTGTTGCGCCGTAAAGATTAATCGGATTAACTGCTTTATCTGTAGAAAGAGCAATTACTTTGTCAATTCCTTGTTCCAGGGCAACATCAATAACATTATTTGCCCCATTAATATTAGTTTTAATACATTCCATTGGGTTATATTCAGCCGCCGGAATTTGTTTCAGAGCCGCAGCATGAACTACATAATCAACCCCCTGGAAAGCTAACCGCAAGCGATCGCGATCGCGCACATCTCCCAGAAAATATCGCATGGCTGGAGAGTTAAACTCTTGCGCCATCTCAAATTGCTTGAGTTCATCCCGTGAGTAAACTATAACTTTCCGAGGTTGATATTGGCTCAGCAGAGTTTTCACTAATTGCTTGCCAAATGAGCCTGTACCACCGGTGATTAAAATCGCTTTATCATTAAACATTTTTTTTGACAACAAAAACTGCCTAGTTAAGTTTTTCTTTTTTGTATGACTAAAAAATACTGATGAATTTATTTCTGACTACTGGGCTGTTGTTACCCCTGTTTTTCTTCACATCCTCCAACACAGTCTGATCATCCTGATATTTAGCTAATTCATGAGAGCGATCGCATTTTTGGTATCCGGCAACTAAAACTATATATTGACTAATATCAACTGAAAACTCCCTGTTCAGACAATGCTTGAGCAAAGAGTATTAATTAGGCTTGGGCGGGTTATTTGTTTTGCGATCGCTTTTACCTAGTTCTTTCTTCATCTCCTCTAAAACAGCTTTGTAATCTTGCCTTTCTGGATGTAACTCCACTAACTTTTCTAAAGTTTGAATAGCACCTTGAGTGTCTTTCAACTTTATCCGCACATTGACTAACGCTTCCAACGCCACTTCGTTTTTTGGCTCCCGTTGTAAAACTAGTTCCAAACCCTTTGCTTGTTGTTCTAATGTATTCTCCGCCTGTGCAACTGCTGTCTTAGATGGTTGAATAGCCTGTTGTATAACAGGAACCGCTGCAAAGATGATCGAGCCGAAGAATGACACAAGTGATACTACTGTTAAAAACTGTTGTCGCCGCTGAATCTTCTTGCCGCGATTAATTAGATATTCTTCGTCTAAACCCATACTTTATATAGGTGCTGTGGTAAATACTTAGGTAGTAGCAACCCTCCCGTTATGAGGATACCCACTACTCCACAGAAACTATCATCTTAGCTAAAAATTTTTTACACAATATTTAAAAGCGGCATCTGGATGATAACCACAATCTTGTGCTAGGGCAATGCTGTCTCAGTTATCCCGTTCTGAAGAAATAAGGCAGTCCCAATGAAAAAATAAAAAGTTTCATTGCCACGCATGAAAAAGGACAAGGAGAGAAGTCTGAGCGCCGGCGTCCGGCGTTAGCGCAGCGGTAGCGAGGTACGAGCGTCTGGCTTCTCCTAACGGAGACGCTGCGCGAACGCCAACGTCTTCTCCCAAGGGGAGACGCTGCGCGAACGACGAACAGAACTTCGGAGGGACAAGAGAGATGAGGAACTTTGAGAAGTGTGGGGAGTTTTCTTCCCCATCTCCCTCATATCCACCATATATTACCCATGCCCCATGCCCCATGCCCTTCGCCCCATGCCCAATTTTCAAGACAAAATAAAACAGATTTTATTGTTTCTCCATCTACCACAGGCTGGATTTTTCTCTTTGACTTAGAGTAAAAATATATACCTTATATTTTGGCTGTTTGCTGTCACTATAAAATTTATATAAAGATTTACCAAAATATAGTTTATCTTCCAATGTTTACGATATTCTAGATAAGATTCAAATACGGTAAATAATTTCGCCGTAACCAAAAACCTTCCTAGCAGCCCGTATTATATGGGGTTTCCAAAATCTGCACAATTTCCGTTGAATAAAACAAATACAATTTTACTAGTCGTACCTGCTTTTGCTTTTGATGCATCTATGAGGACGGCTAATTTTTGCTTTTGGTGTCTAAAACCGGTGTTTTGTGGACTGAGTGTTTTGTGGTGGTAATTACCGTACAAAACAGACTTATCCAGCAACTTAGTAGGGTTAGTTATGGTATAGTTAAAAAGTTAAGACTAGCTTTACCCAAAGTACAACGCTCTACGCATCGGTAACATTTGCAAAACGGAAAGCAGTTTTGATTAAGTATTTACTAAACAAAATCTGAATTGAATCGAGGTTATGACTCAGCAAGTAATTCACCCAATGGTGAAATTGCAGCGTAACGTGCAATCACTCGTAGAATCCAATATTATCAAGCCAAGTGATAGCATTTGGAAAATCGCTTTGCTCTATGGCAATGAATGGCAACACTGGAAACAAGAACTGTTAGATTTTGGCTTTAGTATGCAAGATCCAATCAGTGAATTGTTAGCAGTGGAAGCTTGGGATGAAGAATAAAGTCTAAAGGCTGAAATTTTTCAGCCTTCACACTTACCTACTTACTTCATTTGCAAGCGGCTAATACAGCAGCCAGTTCTTTAGCAGTCTGATAGCGATCGCGTGGCAATGGCTCGGTAACGCGGTCAATTATTTCTCTTAATTGGGGGGTAATTGTCGGCACGCTATTGACATCAAACCGGAAATGTCGCCCTCGTTGGTGGTAAAACTTGAACGGATTTTCACCAGTCAGCAAAAAGATTAAGGTAGGGCCAATGGCATACAAATCAGATTGAGTTAATGGTTGTCCTCGTTCCTGTTCAGGGGCGCAGTAACCCTCTGCACCAATCCGAGTGCCTGGTGCTGTGCCAATTTCTTTAACAGCACCAAAATCTAGCACAACTATCCGATTGTTAGAATTTCGCACCATCAGGTTAGCGGGTTTAATATCCCGATGAATCAGTGGTGGTTGCTGACTGTGGAGATAGTCTAAAATATCACAAGTTTGGATCATCCAGGCGATCGCTTGGCTGGGGATGACTGGCCCTGTGGTATAGATTCGCTTTTCTAAATCCTGTCCGTGGACTAATTCCATAGCCAAATATTTTTTGCCACCTTCGACAAAAAAGTCATAATATTTGGGAATTCCCGAATGGTTAAGGGATTTGAGAGTATGGGCTTCCCGTTCAAATAATTCTTGGGCCTTAGCAATTTTTGCCATATCGGCATTCATCTGTTTTAACACCAGCAGTTGTGGATGTCCCGCAATTACACCTACTTCATCCCAAGCGAGATAGGTAGTTCCCATCCCTCCTTGTCCTAAAGTCCGTATAACTTTGTACTGACGAATTTTGTTTTCTACGGACAGAGGTTGACCGCAGTGGATGCAAAACAGATTTTTAGGAGAGTTCCCTTCATGGGTGCAGCTAGAAGATGAAGGTACAGAGGTTTTTTCCGTTGATCCGGGAATTTCTTTTTGCCGCAACCAAGAGTCTGGTGCTGTTACCTCTTGAAGTTGGAATTTTAGTATTGGGCCTCCCTGTGCTAATTGCAGCAGGGAATTATCTGGTAGTTGGCTCTGAGTTACAAGAACGCCGTTAAGGAAAGTGCCATTCGTGCCGTGACTAATTATCTGCCATGAATCCTCATTTTTGGCAGAACTGACTTGTTTAAGCTCCAAATGATAGCGGGAAACTAAACTATCATTTAAAACAACGTGATTATCTGCCGCTCGTCCAATCTTAATCACGGAGGACTTTTCAAAATACCATTGCTTGAGCGGCGTTTTTTGTTGCGGTTCTAGTAGGGTCAGAGTAACCACAATACAAGGATAAAGGATGAAGGATAAAGGAGAAAAAACAGAGATGCAACTGAAATTGGCTACAGTTTTCTCAGGTAAGAACAACTTCCCTGAGGCTAGATAGCAGGGTAAACATTAGAAAATTCATACTTCATACTTCATACTTTATACTTATTTTGGACTATCCAGATTTGGACGCACTTTTGCCCGGACAAGGATAGCGGTAATATTGTCATGACCATTGTATTGGTTTGCCAAGTCAATTAAGTCGGTGACACCGACTTCTAGGTTAGTACCAGAGCCAAGTAGCGGCAGCAGGTGAGTCTGCCAATTGTTTTCTAGTAAATCATTATCCGATAAACCGTCCGAGGCCAGGATGAAGAGAGTATCTTCATTAATTTCAAAAAACTCGACATCAGGATTAATTGAGTTTTCGTCACGCGGCCCTAATGCTTGGGTAAGTTGGTAAGCATCAGGACGCGCATAAGCGATGCTGGCTTCTACTCCCTTACTAATTTCTCGTTGACCGACTTCGTGGTCGATAGTGATTTGTTTTAATCCCCGCTTATGAGTTACACAATAAAGGCGGCTATCTCCCACATGGGCGACTGCGGCGTGGCTGTCCTGAATTAAGAGCATAACGAGGGTAGTACCCATGCGCCCAACGCCAGAACGAGCATCTTTCTGATTGAGATCGTAAATTGCCTGATTTGCTAGATATACTGCTTGTGCGATCTCATCTTCTGTTGGTAGTTGGTTAGCAATCCAGTGTTCTTGAAAGTATTGCCGCAAAGTATTAACTGCCAACTCACTGGCTATCTCGCCGCCAGCATGACCACCCATACCGTCGCAGAGGATATATAAGCCCCGCGCCTGGAGAACTCTAGTTTTGGGTAACTCTAGTTTGTTAATATTGCTTTCAATGCCAAAGTAGTCTTCATTGTGATGACGTTGTCGGCCCACATCAGTTTGTCCTGCATCTTGAAGGCTACTTAGCTGCATGGGGAGGACAACTGTGGGCATATCGTCATTTTTGAGGTTGAAATCTTCTAGCTCATCTACTTGCAGCAAAGTTGGTGCAGTGTTGTACTGTTCCTTTGTGGGCGAAAAAGTTTCCGCTGTGGGTGGTACTATTTCGGTAGACATTTCTTGCAAACGCGATCGCAATTGTGCGATCGTCTCAATTTTACCTATTTCTAAATCCCCTAACATCTGGACTATGGAACCAAATTGAGTGCGTTGAGACTGTCTAAATAGCGCTTGCCAAACCCGCCCCAAAGCTTGGATTGTTAAAGGCTGCTCTTGTTGGGTAGATGTTTGCTCCATTAAATCTGCCGATACATCAGCAGTTATCTGACTATTTAATGGGTCTGAATATAAGCGTCCTAATGCCAGTGTTTGGTCTTCATCCAATAGTAAATTGGACACATCCAAAAGACTTTGACAACAATTCACTGGTTCTAGCAATGTCCACAATTGGGTCATCTCAGAACACCAGTGTAAAATTTGCAATGAACTGGTTGTGTTTTCTTGCCATCGCTCAAGTAAATGCGGCCAATTCGAGCGGTCTTGGATGAGTACTACCTGTATATCACCTTGTTGCCATGCATCATGAATTGGGGGTATCCCTACATGTCCGTGTGGTTTTAAGGCAATATAAGGTTTAGCAAGTTGGGGAATTCCAGTTGCTGCCACCGATGGTGTTACTAGCCCCTTGTTGCTATTTTCTAACATTGCCACAAGGGGTGCAATTTGATATGGTTGGCAGTCCAAAACTTGAATACACACCTCAGTATTAGGAGCTAGTTCTTCTAAGCTTGGTAGCGGCTCTAATAATTGATAGCGCTGCTCTTGGTCTAAATAAGAGCCTACTACGAGTTGGGAGCTAATAGGCAGAGGAGATAGTTCATCTTTTTCTAATTCCTCATTTTTGCGATCGCCCCCAGTTTCTATTTCCCCACTCCCAGTGGCTTGTTTGGCAATAATAGCCCACCACAATGTTCCACACTCAGCGCCACAGTTAGGACAATTTTTGGCGTTTACAGGTACTGAGGTATTGCATTCAGGACAGATTTTATGGGTCAGGGATACACCACAGTTTTGGCAGAATTTATTTGTATTGGAGTTTTCAAATTTACACTGAGGGCAAATCAGCATAGAGGAAGTTCCTTATTCCCGTTCCAAAGTGCTTGTAGCCACTCAAGATTCAACGTGCCACAACTTGCTACCCCTGCCTACAGTAGACCTAATAAAAAATTGTGGTTTCACAGTGAATTTTGGTAGCAGTATTAATTGTGACGCATATTAGCCGAATATTTCAGATATCAGCAAGCTAATTTCTCCGAAAAGGTAAATTAGGGGGCAGGGGGATGAGGGGGGTAGAGGGGACAAGGGAGACAAGGAGAGAAGTCTGAGCGCCGGCGTCCGGCGCTCAGAACTTCGGGGAGACAAATTAATAAATGCCTAATGCCCTGTTTGGCCAATGTCCTGTTTGCCCAATGACTATTGACTCTTCTGAAATTTCCTTCACAACTCACTACTCAGCGGTAGTTGGATAGCAAAGCAGGTAAGGTTTGACCCGCTTTCAACCTCAATTGTTCCTCCTAAGTGCTTGGTGAGTTTGTGTACTAATGCTAAACCTAATCCTGTACCACCTTGCTTCCAGGGGTCGTTACTTGGAATGCGGTAAAACTTGTCGAAAATGCGTGGTAATTCTGAGCTAGGAATTTCTACACCCGAATTAATCACTTGAAATTGGATATTGTGAGCTTTCAATTGGGCGGAAATAGTAATTTCTGCATCTGGAGGACTGAATTTACAGGCATTGGTGAGTAATTCTATCAAGATGCGTTCGAGACTGAATGGATCGCATGTGAGTATAGGAAGATTGGGCGCTAAACTGAGGCGCAATTTTTGCTGACAAGAGTTGCGATTGCGTGCTTTAAACAGTTCTACAACTCGCCACAGCCATTGCTGTACTTGAATAGTTTCCAGAACTAAGGGTTTAGCACTTGTATCCAATCTTTGCAAATCTAGAAAGTTACTAATGAGATTAATTTCGCGATCGCACTCATTGTCTAAGATTTCATAATAGCGCGCCGCTTTCGAGCGTTCTGCTTGTGGCTTCGCCATTTGGGTCAAAAAGTTTTGCTCTTGATTGAGTGCGATTCCTAGCATTTGAATCGCCATTTTCATATTGGTAAGTGGCGTGCGCAGTTCGTGGGAAACTGTACTGAGAAATTCATCTTTGAGACGATTCAGGCTTTCCATTTCCTCTAATTGCGCCTGTACTGATTCTTGGCTATGTTTGAGAGCAACTTCTGCTAATTTACGTTCTGTAATATCTATACAGCATCCAATGTAACCAACAAACTTGCCATTGGGTGTAAATCTAGGTACACCAGTATCTAAAATCCAACGATATTCGCCATCATGACGCATGAGCCGATATTCCATCTCAAATTTACCTCTGGCATGAAAGGCAGAATCGTAAGTTTCTTGGCAAAATTCTTGCTCTTGTGGATGAACTCCTTGAAGCCAGCCTAATCCTCGCTGCTGCTCAATACTACGTCCAGTAAATTTTAACCATGATTGATTAAAAAAAGTAAATAGTCCATCAGTTCCTGCCATCCATAACATCACTGGTGCGGTATTAGCCATACTATGAAAGCGTTGTTCACTTTCGCGTAATGCATCTTCTGCCTGTTTATGAGCAGTAATGTCTTCTAAAACCATGAGAATCTGTGGTTTATTTTGAGGATAGCTATCAGTTGGGTTTGTATTTCTCAGATAGTTTCCATCCTCTTCAGGTAATAACCGCGCCACAACTTTTACCCATAAAATCTTGCTATCTGAACAATTTAACCGAAACTCCCAATTAATAATTTTACTATTAGATGAAGTATTTAACAGTTCCTGAAATGCATCAAATAATCTTTGTTTGTCTGACTGTTCAAATAAATTAAAAACTGACTGTTCAATCAATTGTTCTACTGTATAACCAAGACAGGTTGCACCAAACTGATTTACAGACAAAATTATTCCTGTTGTGTCCAGGCTGAAATATACAGAAGGAATATTCTCATAAAGCCTACGATACAAGTTAAGTTCCTCTTGGAGACGATGCAAGGTTTTTGCTGTGCAAAGTTCTAAATCGCAGACTAGTTCAGGCACAAATTCTAAGCGTGCAGGCGTTGCAGATAAGATATCTTGTTCTTGGCAAGTTTCATGCCAGATCGATTGCTGATTGCGGCTCATAAGATTGAATCACTTGCACCCAAGGGTTGATGTAGATATGGGCAGGAATAAAAAAAGAATATTATAAGGCTTTCGCTTTGATTTTTGTCAAATGATGCAAATAAAAACTTATGTAACAAACCTCAACGCTGTTTTGTCGTTTGTGAATTTTTAGTTCAAACTAGGGCGTAAATTATGTTTAGTAAAATACATTATTTTAGTTTTTAATTTATCAGGAAAAATTCTTCTCATATTTACAGCCTGAAAGCCTGCCAAATCCGCACAGTCTGGCTAAATAATTTATTAAAAAACATAATCAGCAATAATACTTATTAAATAGATAATTGATGGGAAAAACAGCAACGATGTTTTTGGAGAATTGACGCTGGGTTTAGCCCCTCACTCGGAAAACGTTTTAATTTCAGAGGAGGTGAGATCGCGCCACTGGCCTAGTTCTAAACCATCTAATTGTAAGTGAGCGATACTTACCCTGATCAGTCGTAAAGTCGGAAACCCAACAGCCGCCGTCATCCGCCGCACCTGACGATTTTTTCCCTCAGTTAAAGTCATTTCTAGCCAAGCTGTGGGTACATTTTGGCGAAATCTAATTGGTGGATTGCGATCGCCTACGGGTGGTTCTTCGAGTAATAAGTGTACTTTTGCTGGTCGAGTACGGTAATCTTGAATTTTTACTCCTGTTTGCAACTTATTTATAGCATCTGCATCCGGAATTCGTTCTACCTGCACCCAATAAGTACGTTGATGCCCAAATCGAGGATTGGCAAGACGATGTTGCAATTGCCCATTATTCGTCAACAGAAGTAACCCTTCACTATCCCAATCTAAACGCCCTACAGGATAGACATCAGGAACCGGAATATAGTCTTTGAGGGTGCGGTGTTTGGGTGTTTCCTGGGTAAACTGGCTGAGAACGCCATAGGGTTTGTGAAAAATAATATATCTATATATAGAAGTCATTTGTCATTGGTCAATAGTCATTAGTCATTTCTATGCGTCCTCGCGTCCCTGTGTCTCTGTGTCTCCCTTGTCCCCCTCATCCCCCGGTTGCTGAGCGAAGTCGTAAAGCCTGCGGCATAGCTTCTCTACGAGACGCTTCGCGAACGCTTAGGGCGCAGCCTCTCGTCCCTTGCGCGTCTCCCCTTGGGAGAAGAGAAGCACATCCCCCCACACCCGGCGATGACTGACTAAAATTAAGCACGAGTTTGGGCATTATAAGAAAAACAATATAATTAAAAATCAATTATGCCAAGTTCTAAAATGTGTCGGCGGTCTTTCTTGTTGATGGGAGGTGCTGCCTTAGCACAAGGATTGACGCTGGCACTACCCGCTACTGCTCAAGCTGTACAAGTAAAAAAGGGTAAGGTCAACGGGATCTCTTTTTATCAAACTATTGTTGACTTGACTGACCCCAAAACTTTCATTTCCATTGGTTTAGCAAATAATGCAACTTTTGCTAACACTATGCAAAAGACGAGTGGCGATGAAGAATTTAACAAGTTAGTGGCTCGTCATCGTGCATCTGTTATTGCTAATGGCACTTTTTTTGCCAAAAATGCCCAAAAAACAGTGATGGGTAATATGGTGGCAGAAGGTAGATTTCTCAAATATAGCCAGTGGGAGAACTTTGGTACTACCTTCGGGTTAAGAGTTGGGAATCAACCGGAAATGGTGACAGCAAGAGTTGATGGTAAACCGCAATGGAATCAACATTGGTTTTCCATCACCTGTGGCCCCAGACTTTTGCGCCAAGGAGAAATTTGGCTCAAACCAGAGATTGAAGGTTTTAAAGATCCTGCTGTTTTAGGTACGGGTGCGAGGACAGCAATTGGGTTTGATGCTGATGGGAAAAAGCTATTTTTGGTGAATTTTGATATTGCTTTAAATTTACAGCAAGAAGCGCAGGCGATGAAAACTATTGGCTGTTATGAAGCCATGAATTTAGACGGTGGTGCATCGAAAGCTTTAGCTGCCAACGGTAAAATTTTAGTCCCTGCTGGACGACCACTGACAAATGTAATTGTCATCTATGATGCCAAAAACCCAGCACCTACTACTTTACAACAAGCATGGGCGAGGTTTCAAAAAGGCGATCGCCCTTTAGTACCTGGTGGTTAAATTCAAAAATCCCAACAATTAGCATCCCAGTTAGAACAAGAACAGCAAAAAGCCGAACGCTAAGCTCAAAGATTGCGTCAATTGGTGATTGATCCTCATGATGTGTAGGTAACACAAGTGAGATGTTTTCTCTGCCAGACGCTAGGCGAACGACAAGCGGCTTTGTGTCAACGTATCTTCTGTAAAAAGAAAAAACCCCGACACAATGATCGGGGAATACTGTATAGGTTCAATGTATACCTAAATTATTTCTAGCAATTAAATGTGAGGAAAACATGAGGATCGGGGATAAAAATCCTGCACCTTTGCCTCAACAAGTCATATTTGTCAGGAATCAAAAAAGCGATCGCTCTATGGTAATTAATCGGACAAAAATATTTACAGTCATTGCGAGCGAAGTGAAGCAATCCCAGCCCTCACGATGGCTTCATTTCCCTTCGCTCCATAAAGCCCTACCCTTCTCCTGACGGAGACGCTGCGCGAACGGGAACGACTTCGTCGAACGGGCATAGCTTCTCCTGTCAAAGAGGCTGCGCCAACGCTTAGTGCAATGACATTGTGTAATTAATTCTGTCTGACTCCACATCTTCAGGAATTGTTAACACCCCTCTCTCCCGCCACAATCAAAATGGTACAATCTACATCCATGCTAGGGGTGCCTGAATACCAGGCTGAGATCACACCCTTAACACCTGAGTCTGGGTAATACCAGCGGAGGGAAGCTGTTTATCGAGGAATTCAATATGCGGACAGAATGGGTTGCAAAGCGTCGTGGACAGAGCAATGTTTCTCAAATGCACTACGCCCGTCAGGGTGTAATCACCGAAGAAATGCACTACGTCGCCCAGCGGGAAAATCTTCCTGCTGATCTCATTCGTGAGGAAGTAGCGCGGGGGCGGATGATTATCCCGGCTAACATTAATCACACCAATTTAGAGCCAATGGCCATTGGTATTGCCTCTAAATGTAAGGTAAATGCTAATATCGGCGCTTCACCCAACTCTTCTAATCTTCAAGAAGAAGTGGATAAGCTGAAACTAGCGGTGAAGTATGGCGCTGATACCGTGATGGATTTGTCTACAGGCGGCGGTAACTTGGATGAAATTCGTACTGCTATCATCAATGCCTCGCCTGTTCCTATTGGCACAGTACCAGTTTATCAGGCTTTAGAAAGTGTTCACGGCACAATTGAAAAACTTACCCCTGAAGACTTTCTCCATGTCATCGAAAAACACGCCCAGCAAGGGGTAGATTATCAAACTATCCACGCGGGAATTTTGCTAGAACATTTGCCTTTGGTGAGAAGCCGCATCACTGGGATTGTTTCTCGTGGCGGCGGTATTTTGGCGCGGTGGATGTTGCATCATCACAAACAAAATCCACTCTACACTCACTTCCGAGACATCATTGAAATTTTCAAGAAGTATGATGTCTCTTTCAGTTTAGGCGATTCCCTCCGACCGGGCTGTACCCATGATGCCTCAGATGCAGCACAATTAGCAGAATTGAAAACCCTCGGACAGCTAACCCGTAAAGCCTGGGAAGATAATGTACAGGTGATGGTAGAAGGCCCTGGACACGTCCCAATGGATCAAATTGAGTTCAACGTCCGCAAGCAAATGGAAGAGTGTTCCGAAGCGCCTTTCTATGTGCTGGGTCCATTGGTGACAGATATTGCTCCTGGTTATGACCATATTACCTCAGCTATTGGCGCGGCAATGGCTGGTTGGTATGGTACAGCAATGTTGTGCTATGTAACACCCAAAGAACATTTGGGATTACCTAACGCCGAAGATGTTCGTAATGGGTTAATAGCTTACAAAATAGCAGCTCATGCGGCAGATATCGCTAGACATCGCCAAGGTGCTAGGGATAGAGACGATGAACTGTCCAAAGCCCGTTATAACTTTGACTGGAACCGTCAGTTTGAATTATCACTCGACCCAGAAAGAGCTAAGGAATACCACGATGAAACTTTACCAGCAGATATTTATAAAACTGCTGAGTTTTGTTCAATGTGTGGGCCTAAGTTCTGTCCCATGCAAACCAAAGTTGATGCTGATGCGCTGACGGAACTAGAGAAGTTTTTGGCGAAAGATAAGGATGTTGTAACGCAAAGTTAATCAAATCGCCCTCACCCTAGAAGGGTGGGGCTATACATACAAAGCCCACCTTCGTGGGCTAATTATATGCATATTGAAAAACAGTATTGCAGAATAAAAATATGAAAAAATATGAATTGAGTTTCACGCATTCGACGAAGTAGTTTCCGCAGGCTAGGTGCAAAGACGCAAAGGAAAATCGATAAAATCATTCCCTTGTAATAAATTTTTAGCTAACTAGCTAAGTTGATATCGCTACTTTGATCGTCTTCCTGTAGCCCTAACCTTTCGTATAATTCACTAACAGATTGAGGCTCGACAATTTTTTTCTTTGCACGTTGTAAAGCTGTGAATAAACGAGTAGAGTTTGCTGGAAAACGAAGTAAATAAAGTGTTTCCAATAAGCTTTCTAGTTCAGTTTCAGAAATTAATACAACATTTTTACTGTCAGGTCGGCTAATTCTGACTACTTCATTAGTTTCAATAAGTTGATTACAAATGCTGTCTAAATTTTTAGCGGCTTCTTCTGATGTAATTTTAATTGACATAATAATTAACTGGTTTTGACTATTTTTTCAGCTTTTTAAAGCTACATACTTATTCATAATGATATCGAGCTTTGAGAAACATGATGCTGCAAGACCATTTTCGTCCGCCACTCTCAGTTCGCCGTCACTGGCACGCATTTCATAACGCCTGGGCGACTTATATTGCATCTGATTTAAACGCTAAATTGCCAGAAGGCTACTTTGCTGAACCAAATGTACAATTTGGCATTGAAATTGATATAGCTGCTTTTGAAGAGTCATGGCAGGAATCAAAAAATGCTAATAGTATTTGGATGCCTCCACCACCTGCTCAAACAATCACTTTTATACCGACAGATGAAACAGTAGAAGTAAATATTTTTAATACTGAGGCTGGCCCTATTTTGGCTGGGGCAATAGAATTAGTAAGTCCTGCAAATAAAGACCGTTCTACTCATCGCAATGCTTTTGTTTCTAAATGTGAAACCTATTTACGACAGGGGATTGGTTTGGTGATTGTTGATGTTGTGACTGAACGCAAAACAAATCTTCACAATGAATTATTAACCCGTGTCGCAGAAACCAATGCATTGCTATTTAACGCTGAACTTTATGCTACTGCCTATCGACCCATCCAACACAATGGTCAGTATAAATTAGATATTTGGCAAGAAAAATTGACTGTGGGCGGCGCTTTACCGACTTTGCCATTGTGGTTGCATGGTGAAATTTGCTTACCCGTAGAATTAAATAGTATTTATGAGCGGACTTGTCGAGAACAGCGAATTCCGATTCACACTGCTTAGTTATAAATTTGCAGGTGAAATGATTAGGAATGCGATCGCACTACAGCAGTTGTCGTAAATCCTCAACTGAATTTGCAGTTTTAATCGCTTGTTGAATCGATTTTAAGCTTTCTAAATCATTAATTTGAGAGATTATTGGCATCAATTCTAAACCTTCGTTACCAAACTTCATCTCTAATAGTAATTCAATACTTGAAAATAACTCCTCCCGTCGTCCACGTTCGACTCCACGCTGTTCAATTTCTTGATACCAAGGCGATTCGCGCAACACAGCCATATCCCACCTCATGATTTCTTGAACTAGGGCGCTTTCTAATACAAACGTAGCAAAAAATGCTAAAACCGTCTCAAGTTGGTTTAGCTGTTCGTCATCCCGGAGAATTCTTAAGGCTTCTCTAATGATTGATTCATTTTCACCACCTTTGAGAATTGGCACAAACGGCAGTAAGGATGGTAAAGGTTGTTCAAAAGCAATATTTACATCAACTTCCCACAAATTAATGACGCGATAATCTTGAATTGCCCGCAAACCAGCAATATTTGTTTCATAACTTGTAGGTATTTCTGCATCACCTGTTTTCAAAATGTTGATTAATACAGGATACGTCAGCAATTTATATTTTTCTTCTGCTAGTGCGGCGTAAGCACGCATTCTTCTTGGCATTTCTGGTGTGGGACGCAGTTGTAGTTCATTGAGAACTAAAAAATTACCATACTGGGGATTTTTCGCACGAATTAAAACGTCACTTTCTCGACTGATCCATTGAAATTCTGAGTTTAGTATTTCCCCTGCTGTAATATCAGGTATTCCTGTAACCCATTTTACCCAGTTATCTGGTGCGAGGCTAATCAGGCGTTTTGTGCTGACATCTGCGGATTTTGTCATTGGGTTGTAGATGCACGTAAATTACCAGGAATATCAAAGAAGGCATCGCATTCTTGATCGGCTAATCACCAACAAAGCTATTTTGCTGGCGATCGCATTCTTCATCACCCAACTATTTTCCTAAATCCCGATACCGCTGTTGAATCTCCTCAATCGAAAATAACGTTTCAAACTTTAATCCAGCAGATTGATATAATTCTGCGCCTCCTTGCAAACGGTCTACTAGTGAAATTACTTGCTCTACGGTATAACCTGCTTCTTGTAGACGGTTAACTGCTTTGAGGGCAGATTGTCCTGTGGTGACAACATCTTCCAAAACTACAACTTTTGCACCTTCTGGCAAACTAGGCCCTTCAATATAAGCCCTTGTTCCATAACCTTTGGCTTCTTTACGTATAATCAGCGCTGGAATTGGTCGGTTTTCATAAACAGAAACCACACTGACTGCTGTCACAATGGGGTCAGCACCCAGCGTTAAACCAGCTACAGCTTGGGTATCAGCAGGTAATAGAGGGAAAAGTAACCTGCCTACAGCTAAAGCGCCTTGAGGATGTAGCGTTACCTGTGTCTTGTTCACGTAATAAGTACTACGTAACCCAGAAGAAAGAACAAAATCACCCTCCTGATAAGCAAGTTGACAAAATAAATCTAGTAACTTGTGGCGCAGGGTAGTCAAATCAGCAGTAGCTGCCCAAATATCTGATAGGTTGTGGGTTTCAGTAGAATAAGTCATTACAAGACGTTAAAAATTGTGCTACACCAAAGGTTGAACTGATCAGAGTTCTGAATTTAAGCATAAATTAAGATTCGCCCAAAAGTTGAGGAGTCATGAATATGGGTATAAAAGTTCAACTGCCAAGTGTTTTCTTGGTACTGCTAGCTACTAGTATTGCTTTTCCCGCTGTTGGCAATGCTCAGACGAAAACACCTAATTATGAAACAAATAATGATGCCATTGAGCGAGCTTATTTTCGACACGATCCCAATTTCTATGAAAATCGCAGTTTGAAACGTCAGCTAGACTCTTTTCTCGGAGCTGGCTCGTTCTCAAATTCCTTTCCAGAAAATGAAATTGCCCGCGATGGTGAATTGTTAAATGGGGTTTATCGCGATATGCTGACTCAGCAAGCTACCAACGATCCATATCTTCGCACCCCAGATTTACCGAATCCTTACGGTACATCTGTACTAATGTCTCCCCGCTCCAATGCCCAACAACTCAAAGTTGGCACAGAGTTTCGGTTTGAAAATTCACCACGGTAAGATTTATCAATTGAGAGTGCTGATGCTAATTCAGCACTCAAAACTAATTAGTTGTTTAATCCAGGGTGCAGGAGTTGAACCTGCCTTGGGCGAATTATGAGTTCGCTGCCTCAACCGCTCGGCCAACCCTGGTCGATTTTTATTGTAGCCTGATTTTACCAACTCGTGTACCCTCGAATATAGTTTACCAGATTTTTTTATTACATAATTTGATTATGAAATAGTGCAGACTAATATTGATTAAGTTCTTATAAGGATTGAGGTCAAAAAATTTTGGTGGAGCCACTGCGCCCAGGCGGGGAACCCGCGTTGAGTGCAAGTGGCGTGATTTTGCAGCCACTGCGTTGCGAACTTTCCCAAAGTTGTAGCCAGTGGTGTGATGGGAGATTTTGGATTGACCAACCGATGAATGGATGGGGCTGGAAGTTAGGCGGATGAGCGGATGCACGAATTAGTTGCACCCAAGCCCAGATGAGACACCAGGCAAAAAATCTCAAATCGGCAATCTAAAGTTTAAAATTGGCAAGGTCAACAGCCTGAAGACATTTAAATAAACTAGCCTGATTTTGCAATAGCTGAAAAGCGATGAAACTAAATTCCACTGTACTTCTTACGTTAATTTTGTTAACCCTGATGTTGGGAGCAGGATCTGTCAGCGCGTTTTGGGGGTTCACTTTAGGGAGTTCAGCACTTAAAGGAGTGACAACGCCAGATGGTCGTCCCACAACCAAATTTACAAGCAGTAAGTCTTCTAACTCGCAAGCAGGAAGCTTAGTGCTATTAAGAGAAGAAGAAATCCTCAAAATTGTAAAGGCACGAATTGAGGGTAAAACCAAGGCTGCTAAATCCGAAAAACTAGAGGAAGATGAAGAGGAGACCAATAATAGCAAAAATAAGCCTGAGGAAAAGCCTCCAGAAGTAGAGCAGGAAAAGCCTCAACAAGGATTTCCTGTTACCGCTGAAAATAAGGGGGTAACTTTCGCTGTGCAATCTGCTCGCTATTCTGGTGGAGATTTACTACTGAAAGTGAAAATGCAGAATAAAGGCGCTGATTCTGTGCGCTTCCTTTATAGTTTTTTGGATGTCACTGATGACAAAGGACGAACTCTCAGTGCTAGTACAGAGGGTTTGCCAGCAGAATTACCAGCAAATGGGCCGACTTTTTCTGGTACAGTAAGCATTCCCACAGCTCTACTTGATGATGTCAAGAAGATTTCTCTCTCGCTGACAGATTATCCGGCTCAACAATTGAAGTTGGAAGTATCAAATATTCCCGTAGAAAAATAAGCAAGGCAATTGCTAGATGGGGGCTGATATGGCAAAGCCAGTGGTTTGAGCGACTTCTTTTGTCAAATAACTGCTGTGATTTATTACTGGGGACTGGGGAAAAATCGCAACCACTATCCCTAATTCCCAAATTCAAAGTTGCAAATCCAAGAGTGGGTGCATAAGTTGTACACGAGCTTTAGCGGTGAGTGGTTTTCCTAGCTTAATTTGGAAAGATGTGGGGCTGCGATTGTTATCAGTGTTGCTACTGATCACCATCAATGCTTTTTTTGTCACAGCCGAGTTTTCAATGGTGACAGTCAGGCGATCGCGTATCCATCAGTTAGTCGAGGCTGGTGACATTCCCGCGATCGCTGTGGAAATGCTGCAACGTAGTATTGACCGACTGCTATCTACTACCCAGTTAGGGATTACGCTCTCTAGTTTGGCACTAGGATGGATTGGCGAAAGCTCAATTGTGGTGTTAGTAAATGCATGGTTAAAATCTTTGCCTTTACCTGAAGAAATGAGTTTGTTTATTGCTCATTCTCTATCCATCCCCATCGCTTTCTTTTTGATTGCCTATTTACAAATCGTTTTAGGAGAACTTTGTCCCAAATCAGTAGCGATGCTGTACTCAGAACAGCTAGCAAGGTTTTTGGGGCCTTCCGTAAAAGCGATCGTGCGTTTTTTCAGCCCCTTCATCTGGATTCTTAATCAATCCAATCGCTGGCTGTTGAGATTGTTCGGCATTGAATATACTGGTCAAGGCTGGAGACCACCTGTAACATCTGAAGAATTACAGCTAATTATCTCTACAGAAAGGGAATCAACCGGTTTACAGCTTTCAGAGCGAGAACTGCTAAATAACATCTTTGAATTTGGCGATGTGATGGTACAAGAGGTGATGATTCCCCGCACCAGCATCGCCGCCTTGCCTAAAGATGCGACCTTTGAAAGATTCCTTCAGGAAATGGCTTCTACTGCTCACTCTCGCTATCCCATCATTGGCGAATCTTTAGACGATATTCGCGGCATAGTTTACTTTAAAGATTTGGCACAACCTTTGGCTGTAGGAAAACTCACCTTAGAATCACTCATTCAACCTTGGATGCGTCCGGCGCGCTTTGTACCTGAACACACGCCCTTGAGTGAACTATTGCCAATGATGCAACAGGAAAAACCAGCTATGGTAATGGTTGTGAACGAATTTGGCGGTATTGTGGGGCTAGTGACACTCCAAGATGTAATTGCCGAAATTATTGGCGACGCAGGTGTTGTTGACAGCGGTGAAGACTTACTCGTCCAAATGTTAGACGAGCAAACATTTCTCGTCCAAGCGCAAATCAACTTAGAAGATCTTAACGAAGTTTTGAATTTGAATTTGCCTTTGACAAAAGAATACCAAACCCTGGGGGGTTTTCTGCTTTACCATCTCCAGAAACTACCCGCCAAAGGTGAAACCTTCAGGTTTCAAAATCTGGAATTTACTGTTGTTTCCGTAATTGGGCCCCGGTTACACCAAGTACAATTACGACGGCGCAAAGAAGATTCGGGAACGCAGTGAGGGGGGAAATAGTCAATAGTCAATAGTCAAATAGTCAATGGTCATTTGTCTTTGTCTCCCCGTCCCTTGCGCGTCTCCCCGAGTGAGAAGTTCTGATGCCTGCGGCAAGCCGCTCCGCGTCTACGGAGGAAGCCTCGCAAGAGACTTCTCTCCTTGTCCCCCTCATCCTGGTTCCCTTAGCCCCTCATCCAACTCTTGCTACTCAGCATAGACCACAGGGTCATTTAGGCCTAATTCTGCAAAAGCTGCTAGCCGCAAGCGGCAAGAATCACAGACACCGCAGGCGACATCAGCACCAGCATAACAAGACCAAGTTAGTTCCCAAGGAACACCTAATTGATTACCTAGCTGGATAATTTCGGTTTTTTTCAGGTTAATCAAGGGCGCAACAATAGTAATGGCTTCTCCCTCTCGTCCTTGTTTGGTTCCTAACCGGAAAACTTCCTGCATCGCTTGGATATAATCGGGGCGACAATCGGGATAACCAGAGTAATCTAGGGCATTAACGCCGATGTATACACGTTCTGCGGCTATTGTTTCTGCATAAGCGAGGGCAAAACTTAAAAAGATCGTATTTCGGGCAGGTACATAAGTTACAGGAATGTTTTGCGACATTTCATGGAGAGAACGCTCCTGTGGTAAATCTATACCATCGTCTGTAAGTGCCGAACCACCCCATTGTCGTAAGTCAAAGTTGACTACCTGATGTTTTGCCACAAGAGCTTTTTGTGCTACCAATAGGGCAGACTGTAACTCTCGCTGATGTCGCTGCTGATAATCAAAAGAAAGGGCGTGACACTCATAGCCATCAGCCTTGGCTTGGTACAGAATTGTGGAAGAGTCTAATCCTCCAGACAACAGAATTACAGCTTTCATTGGGGTTTTAAATTTGGGATTTCAAATCGCTATATATGACGGCTATTGCCTGGGGACTGATCTGAGCGATCGCAGTTCCGATTACGACCTCAACAGTCAAAGGTGATTCTCTAGATTAGTGTGCCCTAAAAATTAAGCTACACAAATTCCCCGTGTTATCGAGAATTATGTAAAAATTATTAAATTACATCCTTACTACTCACGATCAATAAATGATTTCAATTTTTATGTCGTCTCATCAAATCCAGAAAAATTTGCCAGACTTTTGATGATTTAACTAGTTTGGCCTGACGATTGGTTGCGGAAAAATTGCCCCATTATCAAAGTTTACCAAGTTAACCAGATTTTTTTGAGGGGCTATTTTTCGCTTGCTTTTACCCAAACCACCAAGTCTCAGTATGATATTTTGATTTTTTTGTAATTTTACTGACAAAAAAATTATTAGCTTTTTATTCTATTAATCAAATATTAATCGTGATAATTAATTACCTAATTACTATTAAGTAATGGATTTTTAAGTATTACTTAGATTTTAAAGTTAATAAAAAGACATATTAGATTTTGTGTAAAGTGTAAAAAATTAATCAATTGCGAACTGACTATACAAAAGATACTCAGATTGCGGGAACCCATAACAAACTTTGAAATTCTTCATAAACAGAACCTCTATGTTACCATCTGGATGGTTTTAGACGGATCGTAACTGGCAGTTAAGTATAAAGGCCAACGACCGGAGCGTCTCTAAATTTGGTGGTTGAGGAGAGAATCATAGTGCAAGATAGCATGTCAGTGGCAGAACCAAATCCATATACACAGCGGAACCAACCACGGCCAATTCGCATAGGCGTAATTGGAGTGGGTAACATGGGGCAACATCACACCCGAGTCCTGAGTTCAATGAAAGATGTTGAACTGGTGGGTGTTTCAGATATTAACGTCGAGAGAGGATTAGAAACCGCTAGCAAATACAAAGTCAAATTTTTTGAAGATTATTGTGACTTGCTACCCCATGTTCAAGCGGTTTGCATTGCTGTTCCTACCCGCTTGCATTACGCTGTGGGCATTAACTGTTTGTTAGCAGGAATTCATGTTTTAATTGAAAAACCGATTGCTGCCAGTATTTCTGAGGCAGAATCTTTAGTGAATGCCGCTGCCGAATCTCAGTGTATTCTCCAAGTAGGTCATATTGAGCGCTTCAATCCTGCATTTCGGGAACTGAGTAAAGTCTTGAAAACTGAGGAATTGCTAGCACTAGAAGCTCATCGCATGAGTCCTTATTCAGATCGGGCAAATGATGTTTCTGTTGTGCTCGATTTAATGATCCATGACATTGACCTACTTCTGGAATTAGCTGCTTCCCCAGTCGTCAAGTTGACTGCTAGCGGTACTCGTGCTTTAGACTCTGGTTATTTAGATTACGTGACGGCTACCTTAGGATTCGCTAATGGAATTGTAGCAACTTTAACTGCTAGCAAAGTCACCCATCGAAAAATCCGTCAGATTGTGGCCCATTGCAAAAATTCATTCACTGAAGCAGATTTTCTGAAAAATGAAATTTTGATTCACCGACAAACAAATACCAACTCTCTCAACGATCATCGGCAAGTGCTTTATCGGCAGGATGGTCTGATTGAGAAAGTTTATACCACTAATGTTCAACCTCTCAGCGCAGAGTTAGAGCATTTTGTCAACTGTGTACATGGGGGAAATCAACCTTCAGTTGGTGGTGAACAAGCTCTGAAAGCTCTAAGATTAGCGAGTTTAATTGAACAGATGGCTCTAGAAGATCGGGTTTGGAATCCATTAGATTGGCAATCGGAACCGAGAGTGCAATCACTAACTCCGACAGTCTAGATTAGCAGGGGGAGCATAAAAATCAAAAGGCAAAAGTCAAAAGTAAAAAGCATTTTTGATTTTTGCCTTTTCTGCTGCTCCCTATATATTTTCTTCCTAATTTGCTAAGTGTAATTAGCAGTTTTAGTCAACCGGAGTTATTGTGGCTCCAATCAGCACAGATCATGAAAATTTGCCAAAAGTCAGGGTGAATTTAGCCACAAAACTATAGTAATTGCAGGGATTGAATTAATGCTCGAATGGATAACTAATACAATCAACTCTTTAGGATATTGGGGTATTGCTCTGTTGATGTTTTTAGAGAATCTCTTTCCACCCATTCCTTCAGAGTTGATTATGCCACTGGCAGGATTTACAGCAAGTCCATATCAGCCAGGAGGTGCAAAGCTGAATATTTTTGGCGTATTTCTCGCCGGACTGTTGGGTTCGGTATTGGGTGCGCTCATCTGGTACTATCCAGGACAGTTAATGGGCGAAAAACGCTTAAAAAATTTAGCTGACAAATACGGTAAATGGATTGCGATATCTAGTAAAGATATTACCAAAGCAACGCAATGGTTTAATAAAAAAGGTAGTAAGGCTGTATTTATTGGCCGCCTTGTCCCAGGAATCCGCACTTTAATCTCTGTGCCGGCAGGTATTAGCAATATGCCCTTGCTACCTTTCCTGTTTTACACAACACTGGGTAGCGCAGCTTGGGTAGGTTTGCTAACATACTCAGGATATTTGTTAGGTAGTCAGTATGAACTTGTGGACAAGTACCTTGCTCCGGTATCAAAAATTGTGCTTGTGAGCCTGGTCTTGGCATTTGTGGTTTGGGTATTCAAACGCAAGCGTAAAAGCACTACAAAATAAAATACACAGGCTTTTGGCAATAAAATCAGTGTTAAATATACCTCAAATTGTCATACACTATCCCAAATAATGCTAGATTCGCGATCGCCTGACTTAATTTTTTGCGTATTTCTAGCTACACTTGACGCAGCTTGGAATTTCTGGTAATTCCCATTTTTGTAAGATTGAGCAGGATAAGTTTTTACAGTTAAGTTAGGACTAGGAGCTTGTATGACAGATCAACCTTCCGCCGCTACCCCGATAAATGCCGCTGCTATACCCATGAATAGGGTGTCTGCGTCCA
This sequence comes from Calothrix sp. NIES-2100, assembly GCF_002368195.1. GTDB lineage: Bacteria > Cyanobacteriota > Cyanobacteriia > Cyanobacteriales > Nostocaceae > Aulosira. The sequence goes on from NZ_AP018178.1 coordinate 7,288,324, forward strand.
CCCCCCTTAATGCTACTACTACTCCCAAGCCCACGACCTTTTCCGGTAAGGCAATTCTCAGCGTAGATTTAGGTAGAACTTCTACCAAAACCTGTGTCAGCCGCGAACCAAACAATGTGGTGTTCGTACCTGCAAACGTCAAGCAAATGTCAATCGAACAGGTACGCGGTGGTGTCTTTGAAGCCCGGGCTACCGATCCTTTAATGGATTTGTGGCTGGAGTATCAAGGTAGTGGCTACGCTGTCGGTCAACTGGCAGCAGACTTTGGCGCTAATTTGGGAGTGGGTCAATCTAAGGTAGAGGATGCACTAGTCAAAGTATTAGCATGTGCTGGGTATTTTAAACTCAAAGACGATATCTCAGTCGTACTGGGTCTGCCTTTCCTTTCTTTAGAGCAATTTGAAAAAGAAAAAGCACAGATGATTAGCGCCGTCACCGGGCCTCATGTTTTAAATTTCCGAGGCGAATCTGTAAGCCTAAATATCAGTAAAGTTTGGGTAATGCCAGAAGGCTACGGTAGCCTTCTGTGGACAGAAGCTCAACCTCAAAAAGGTGCAACTCTGCCTGATTTTACGAAAATATCAGTTGCAATTGTGGATATTGGTCATCAAACCATCGATCTGTTGATGGTAGATAACTTTCGCTTCGCCCGAGGCGCTTCTAAGAGTGAAGATTTCGGGATGAATAAGTTTTATGAACTTGTCGCTGCCGAAATCGAAGGAGCTGATAGCCAATCTCTGGCATTGATTTCTGCTGTGAATAAACCCAAAGGCGAAAGATTCTACCGTCCCAAAGGTGCAAGCAAGCCTACAAATCTCGATGATTTTCTCCCTAATCTCATAGAGATGTTTTCTCGGGAAATTTGCAGTCGCGTACTAGCTTGGTTGCCAGAACGTGTGACTGATGTGATTATCACCGGAGGGGGTGGTCAATTTTTCTGGGAAGATGTACAACGTCTGTTGAAGGAAGCTAAAATTAACGCTTATTTAGCTGCACCTTCCCGACAAGCTAATGCCTTGGGGCAGTATATTTATGGAGAGGCCCAATTATCTGCTGTTCGCTCTTCTAGGGCTTAAAACTGATGTTCCAATGGTCAAAAAAAGTAGTGAAATCGGTCACGTTCAATCCAGGAGTTGCTGATGAAAGCTTGTTGGCTCTTGTAGAAAGCTATTTGGAGAAACAAGTCGATAAAACTTTCAGCGACCTCTGTAAAGAAGCTTTATGGCAATCTTTATGTGTACCGGAATCGGTAAAACCAGGTCCGCAAACAACATCAACAACAGCGGTTGAACAAGAAATCGGTAGACTGCAAAATCAACTGGCTGACCTTGAGGAACGCTTTTTTGCCAAGGAATCTCATCGTTTGGAGTCAATGGAAAACCAGATTCTGCAACTTACTCAACAAGTTGCTCATTTGGCGATCATGGTCGCTGAGCGACCAGTGATTCAGTATGCAACTCCAGCAACATCAAACCCAGCATCATCAGTAGTGGAGGTAGTCAATAACACTTATGTGCCACCTCCACCTCCTCAAGAGGTTGACCCCGTAATCAGCCGACTCAGCCAGTTTCTCGATGATTTTTAAAGCAAAATCAGGGTTTTAAGCATCTTGTGCTGTTATCTACAATCCTTAATAGGAAATTCTATTAAGGATTATTAATATTTATATAGGATTGATAGAGATGCGATCGCTGCGCCAAAGCCTTCTTTTCTGCCAAAGTGAGACGCTGCGCCCACGGCTAAAGCAGTTTTTCAAATTATCCTCAAACTTAGGCAAAAATTACAGCAGAACGAAGCACGTAAGAGTTTTTGCGTCAGTCCTACTACTGAATAGCAATTATACTATATTCTTTTTTTACACACCCTACCGTATAAATGGTAGAATCCTCAGAGAAAAATTTAGGATACCTCCATGCCAGTTGTAGCGAACTCCATCAAATTTGGTACAGACGGCTGGCGAGGCGTGATTGGTGATGAATTCACCTTTGAACGCCTCGCTTTGGTTGCAGCAGTCGCCGCCAAAGTACTATATGATACCTACTTTTCTGTGGTGGGTACGAAAAAGATAGTTGTCGGTTATGATCGCCGATTTATGGCGGAAGACTTTGCCCGTGTCGTCGCCGATGCTGTCACCGCTGTCGGATTTGATGTGCTACTCAGTGAAAGCTATGCTCCCACTCCAGCCTTTAGCTGGGCGGCGAAACAACTCAATGCCTTGGGGGCCTTGGTTGTTACCGCTAGCCATAATCCAGGTGCATATCTAGGGTTAAAAGTCAAGGGATATTTTGGGGGGTCGGTATCGCCAGAAGTTACCAAAGAGATAGAAGCACTGATACCAGAAGGATTACCACAGGCAACTACACCTGGCAATGTGGATAAATTTGACCCCTGGCCCAGCTACACAGCAGGCTTAGAAGGTAAAGTTGATATTGCGAAAATTCGCGATGCCATAGCCTCTGGCAAACTGACTGTATTTGCCGATGTGATGCATGGGGCGGCGGCGGGCGGATTGGCAAGATTACTGGGCGATCGCATCCACGAAATCAACAGCGATCGCGATCCTTTATTTGGTGGCGGTGCGCCGGAACCCTTACCTAAATACCTGTCGCAGCTATTTAAAGTTATCAAAACTCACCGAGAAAGCAATAAAACCGCTTTAGCAGTGGGGTTGGTGTTTGATGGAGACTGCGATCGCATTGCCGCAGTCGATGGGGAAGCTAACTTTTTAAGTTCTCAAGTCTTAATCCCGATATTAATTGACCATTTAACCTTACGGCGCGGTTTTACTGGCGAAATCGTCAAAACAGTCAGCGGTTCTGATTTAATTCCCTTAGTAGCAGCACTACATAAACTCTCTGTATTTGAAACACCTGTTGGTTATAAATATATTGCTGACAGAATGTTAGCAGCAGAGGTATTGTTAGGCGGCGAAGAATCAGGCGGAATTGGCTATGGTACTCATATTCCCGAACGAGACGCACTGCTGTCGGCATTGTACGTGCTAGAAGCGATTGTGGAATCAGGAAAAGATTTAGGGGAATATTACCAGCACTTACAGCAGCAAACAGGGTTCAATTCAGCCTACGATCGCATCGATTTACCTCTAGCGAATATGTCCGTGCGATCGCGTCTTTTGCAACAACTGCAAACCCAACCATTAACTGAGATTGCTGGACAAGCGGTAATTGATTGTCAAACCATTGACGGCTACAAATTCCGTTTAGCTGACAACAGCTGGTTAATGATTCGCTTTAGTGGTACCGAACCAGTTTTACGCCTCTACTGCGAAGCCGCTACCAGCGATCGCGTACATCAAACTCTTGCGTGGGCAAAACACTGGGCAGGGTAAGATTAGTCCATAGTCAAGAGTTGCAACAGACGCGATTAATCGCGTCTGTACAAAAGTCAAAAGTCCATAGTCAAGAGTTCATAATCAAGAGTCAAGAGTCCACAGTTTAAAATTTCTTGACCAATGACCATTGACTATTGACCAATGACCATTGACTATTGACCAATGACAAATGACCATTGACTATTGACCAATGACTAAAGTACTTGTAGTAGCCACAGGTAACCCAGGTAAATTACGAGAAATGCAAGCTTATCTGGCTAATTCTGGTTGGGAATTGACCCTAAAACCCGAAGAATTAGAAATTGAAGAGACAGGGGATACATTTGCCGCCAACGCTGGTCTTAAAGCCTCCCAAATTGCTCAAGCGACGGGAAACTGGGCAATTGCGGATGATTCTGGCTTACAAGTAGATGCCCTAAATGGCGCACCAGGAGTGTATTCTGCACGTTACGGCAAAAACGACTCAGAACGCATCGCCAGGGTATTAAACGAATTAGGTTCTGAAGTAAATCGACAAGCTCAATTTGTCTGTGTGATTGCGATCGCTAATCCGCATGGTGAGATTTTCCTCCAATCGGAAGGAGTTTGTCGAGGCGTAATTCTTCATGCACCTCGAGGTCATCGTGGTTTTGGCTACGACCCGATTTTTTATGTCCCAGAGAAACAATTAACCTTTGCGGAGATGACACCACAGTTGAAGAGGTCGCTTAGTCATAGAGGTAAGGCTTTTACAGCTTTACTCCCACAATTGGCACTGCTGAGTCCTGAGTCCTAAGTTTTGAGTTAGGAGTAAGTTTTGAGTTAATCTGGGTGAAGAGTTCAAAACTCTAGATAGAGGCATTTAGCATCTGCTAGACACCCAAAACTTTACTCTCTCAACTCTTTTCTCTGACCACTCAGTACTCACAACTCAGCAATCAGATTTTAAACTGCTTCTGTATTTTTTTCTCCTGTACGAATCCGAACAACTTGCTCAACAGGCGAGATAAAGATTTTGCCATCACCAATTTCACCAGTGCGGGCAGCAGCAATAATTTTGTCTACTACCATATCAACTTGGTTGTCGTCAACGACAATTTCTACTTTGAGTTTTTGCAGAAACTCGACAGTGTACTCAGAACCACGATAGCGTTCAGTTTGACCTTTTTGTCTGCCGAAGCCTCGAACTTCGGAAACAGTCATACCGACGATACCAGCATTGACCAAGGCAATTTTGACTTCATCCAGCTTAAATGGGCGGATAATTGCTTCTACTTTTTTCATTTATTGGACTCCTTGTTTCTACTAGCTTCGTTTATATATCTAAGCAGATTCTTTGGCTGACACTTGAACTAGTAGAACTATTTTAAAAACATATGTAATAATTTACGACTTTCAATGACCTATCGGAACATTTATAAAATTATCGACGGCAAATATTACATATTTTATAAATGGCTGAGATTACGACATCAAAAAACTGTCTTTAATTTTCCATGACAATATGTATTTTTTTGTAACCAAAAAAAATCAGTAAATTTCCTGATATAGCAATTGAGAATTGTGAGAGCGAAATTGACCGCAAATTTTCCAGTTACAGCCGCAACACAGAGAAATTTAACTACCGACTTTGATGTTCAAATAAAGGGCGCACAACCAAATACCCTGCACTAAAAGCCGTAAGCATAATTAATAAAATAGTAATCACTAACCACCAGCCACTAACTTCCTTAGTCTCTGGCTCCGTAGTTGGATAATATCTTACTTCCTCCTCTTCTATAAATACTGGTTGCGGCATTTGCGGCATCATTTCCATTACAGGTACAGCAACTGGAGAACGGTGGCTGTTGCTACCTGGAGCTTCAGCAACAACAGGTGGACGCGGACGAGCAACTTGCTGACGTGGGCGTGCTTTTGTAGATGCGGTGGGCGGGGAAGTAGTTTTCACCTCAGGAGAGTTCCCAGATACTGGGTTACTAGGCGTAGTAGTGGGCGGCGACGCTGAAAAATCCACCAACTTTTGCAACCTTAAACAAGACTGAATGAGTTTAGTCATTTCTTGACGTAGCAGTTGATTTTCTTGTGTTAGTTGCTGATTTTTAGCAGTGAGCTTATCTAAATGTGCTTGTGTTGTTTGTAACTCCGCTGCTAATTCCCGATACACAGATAGTGGAACAGATGGGGGAGAAGCTGGAGCCGTTGGTGTGGGCGGTTGGTTATAAATGGAATTGGTACTCGCGCGCATAAGCAGCTAGGTATGAAAATTCAAGTAATTGATTGTTTTAGAGATAGTCAAATCGGAAACTATGCCCAAGAATAATAGAAAAATGCTCATAGGGCAAAGATTTGTGATTTACATTATGGAATAAGTATATATAAGTAATCTAAAACTGCATTGCCATTTGAGTTTAGCAGTTAAAAACTAGGTTTATTTTGCAGCAAAGGGAAAAAATGTCCCACAGGGCCTTGTCCTTTCCCAATATCGAGAGCGTAAGTAAGAGCAGTTGTCACATAGTCCTTTGCTTGCTGTACGGCTATGAATAAGTCTTTTTTCAAAGCCAGGTTAGCTGCGATCGCAGCTGATAAAGTACAACCAGTACCGTGGGTATTTTTTGTATCTACTAGCTCGGTTGTCAATGTTGCCAAATTTTGCCCATCAAACCAGACATCAACACCACACAAATTTCCCTGCATACCGCCTCCCTTAACCAAAACCGCTTTCGCCCCTAAATTTCCGTGAATGATTTGGGCTGCTGTTTGCATATCATCAAGGCTATTAATACTCAACCCACTCATTATTTGGGCTTCATAGCGATTTGGTGTCACAATAGTTGCCTGAGGGATTAAAGCATGGCAAAGAGTCTGTACTGCGTCATCATCAATCAATTGTGCCCCTGTACGTGACACCATGACTGGATCAACCACGAGATTATCAATTTTCAAAGCCTCTACTTGCTGCGCCACAGCCAAGATAATTTCCTGGTTGAGTAACATTCCTGTTTTCGCCGCTTGCACACCAATATCCTCAACCACAGCTTGAATTTGCGCCACTACAGCCTCAGTTGGTATAGCATCAACTCGCTTTACTCCCAAAGTATTTTGCGCCGTGATGCAAGTAATAGCACTAGTACCGTGAACACAGTGAAACGCAAAAGTGCGTAAATCAGTTTGAATTCCCGCACCACCACCACTATCTGAGCCAGCAATGGTTAAGGCAACAGGTGTCTTTGGTTTTGTAACAGCATCCATCTGATTAATCTTTTACCTGGGCTGATTGTTAACAATTACCACAATCAACAGCCATCTGGGGATTCTGACAGTCAGTAGATCACAAAGTTTTTTCCAGAAGTGCGATCGCCAATTCAATTTTATATAATGCTTTTCCTGTTGATCTAAAGAATCTATGGGAACTGGCTTATAATAAATTTTGTGAGATAATTTGCGATTTGAACGAATTAATTGCGGATACCTGTGGTGAGTTTTGCCTGTCCAGCGATTCCGCAAATTTATAGCTTGACCTAAATACCACACGCAATTATTAGTATCCGCGATCGCGTATATTCCCGAATAAGTAGGTAAACGATTCCGTTCTGTGAACAGAACATTGAACCAATTTTTCCACTCCATGATTTTTTGAGAGTAAGCGATCGCTTTACTCTCATAGAATGCCCATATTAAGAGCATAAAACTACATCTAATACCCTCAGTAAACCAAAAAGTTTTTTCCAAGTGCGATCGCGAAGAAATAGTTCTGGAGAGTCAAGTGCTTCACAATACTAAATACATTAGCTATGCCGATCACGAAAAAACGCCCTAGCCCCTAATCTGTAACGCTCCCTGTAAATACTTTCCCCATTCTGCGGCTAAAGGAATTTCTGTAAAAGGAACACGCACTGAGTTAGTAGGTTCTCTCAAGAGAAACTCTAACTCAATCTGACGACCTTTTTCTGGTAAAGTTTCTATATCTACTAATTTGTCATCCACCAAAAGTTGGACTTTTTGGACATCAAGTAAAGAAAAAGTGGCGAGTTGAATCGGTCCTTTCGTTGTGGGTTTACCCCAGGTTATATCGTTACCTTTTTGACCTAATACCGCATAGATATCATATTTAGCTCTCTCAAATTGCTCAGCCCAGACACGATAAGCCTCAACTTTTTGATACTCCTTTGAGCCTTGCCAAGCCAACCAGAAAAAGATGATTAACAGGGGTAACCACAAAAGACCACGTTCCATTGTTTGAATAATCCTGAGTGCAAGTTGTAACTAAAGTGCAAAATACACCAATAATAGGCACAGATAAGTTATCGTAGTGAGCAACTGGCAAAAAGCGGTGATGACTTTATATGAGAAAGCTTATATTATTTTGCTTGTTTGTCATTGGGCTGGGGGCTGCTGTGTTTGGTTTCCTAAATTTTGAGGGATTAGCAGCCAAAGGTGATTTTGAGACGATTTTGCTAGATTTTCGCGAAGATATACCTAAAGAGGTAGTAGAGAAAGATTTGCAAGCGATCGCTCAACAATACCAGGTTACACCCCAACTCGATAATAAATTTTCAGCGAAAGATAATGTGTATATTATCAAAGGCGATCGCCAACGGCTGAAAGAACTGCAAAAATCTCAATTCAAATCGGCTACAGAATTTATCGAGCCAAATTATATTTACAAGAAGATTCCCCAACCCGGTGAAGCTGCTTTTTTGGGAGAATTTTTACAACCCAACGAAGATGAGGAGGATATTAGCCCCTCATTAACTGGCCCCAACGACCAGTATTACAGCAAGCAATGGAACTTGCACCAAATTGGCGTTGAAGGTGCGTGGAGTCAAACCAAAGGTAGTGGCATTACAGTAGCTGTCATTGACACTGGTATTACTCGTGTACGGGACTTGTATGAGACGAAATTTGTCAAAGGCTATGATTTCGTCAACGACAGAGAAGAAGCCACCGATGATAACGGACATGGTACCCATGTTGCAGGTACGATCGCTCAATCTACCAACAACAAATATGGTGTAGCTGGTATTGCCTACGAAGCCAATCTCATGCCTTTAAAGGTATTGAATGACTATGGCGGTGGTACAGTTGCCGATATTGCCGAAGCAATTAAATTTGCTGCTGATAAAGGCGCAGATGTAATTAATATGAGCTTGGGTGGTGGCGGTGAAAGTCAGTTAATGAAACAAGCCGTAGAATATGCCCACAGAAAAGGCGTGGTCATTGTTGCAGCTGCTGGTAACGAAAACGCCAATGGTGCCAGCTATCCAGCCCGTTATCCCCACGTCATCGGCGTTTCTGCATACGGCCCAGATGGCGAAAAAGCCCCATATTCTAACTTTGGTGCAGGAGTAGATATTTCCGCCCCTGGTGGTAGTGATGCTGGCAAGATTTTGCAAGAGACAATCAACGAAAAGGGTGAAGGAGTGTTTCTGGGCTACCAAGGAACAAGTATGGCATCCCCCCACGTTGCCGGTGTCGCAGCACTCATCAAAGCTAAAGGAGTCCAAGACCCCGATGAAGTTTTGAAAGTCCTCAAACAGTCTTCACGAGTGATCCAAGACGACGGTTTAAACTATTATGGCGCTGGACAACTAAATGCTGAAGCAGCAGTTAAAGTTGCCACTGAAGGTCAAATTAGTTTCTCTGATTTCTTCCGCTGGCTGCGGGATAACGGCTATCTCAACCCAGGCTTTTGGATTGATGGCGGTGCAGTAGCACTCGTACCCAAGATTTTGATGGTATTAGGTTCCTATCTCCTAGCTTGGTTTTTACGAGTTTACTTTCCCTTCTCTTGGACTTGGTCTTTATCCAGTGGTTTAATCGCTGGCAGTTCTGGATTATTTTTCCTCAAAGGATTTTATATCTTTGACCTTCCCCAATGGCCTTTCCGGGTTTTAGGCAGTTCCATTCCCGAATTAGGTAACGCTGTTCAAGGAACCGATGCGTTAAATCCCTTATTTGCCAGCGTGTTGATTCCCATTTTGCTTGTGGCCTTGCTGCTGGGACATCCTAGTGGTAAATGGTTTGCAATTGGTTCAACCCTCGGCGTGGCGGCTTGTTTAACAGTAAGTGCAGTTTACGATCCTACAGTTTGGGGATTGGGTAGTAGTTACTTAGCTCGGATTTTTCTCATAGCTAATGCCTTACTCTGTTATGGATTAGCTCGTTTAGCGTTGAAAAATGAACAACAAGTAGCTTAACTTAAGAGGGAATCACAAAGACCTCACCCATCAAGCCACCCTCTGTTTGTACGGGGAGGATTAAGAAAATTATCCTTTTTCTCCCCTCTCCTATGAGGAAAGGGGCGTGAGGTCAATGTATTTTATCCTCATCAACAGTCAGCAATTTTATGAGTACTACAGTTACAGGCACAATCCAACACCGTGATATTGGTACTGGCGCATGGGCATTAGTTACCGATGATGGCGTTACTTATGAAATACCTAGAAGTGCAGACAAAAAGCTACTCCAAGCAGGGCAAAAAGTAAAAGTTACAGGACAGGTGCGTGAAGATGTCATGACTACTGCCATGATTGGCCCTGTCCTGGAAGTAAAATCCTTTGAGGTGATCAGTTCTGACTAGCTGTAGAATTTAGCACTTCTTGTAGACGACTTCTAAACTCCCCTTTGGGATGACCCCCTTTAACCTCACCAATAATCTGAAAGTCTCCTTCGGGAGAATCACAAATAATGTAAGTAGGCCATCCCATTTCTGATTTATCAGGATATTGAGTTAACAAAATCTGGCGATACTTGCGGTAAGTAGCCGTATCCTGCATCTTGACATCAATAAATTGCAAATTCAACTCCTCAGCAACCTTTTGGTCATAAAAAGACATTTTGTGGCAAATGCCGCATTCTTCTGAGGAAAATTTAATTACCGCTAAACTCATCTGACGCTGCGACTCTTTAGGATATGGGCAAACTATTTTAGTATAAAACATTCAAGATCAGCATCGTGCTTCAGTATAGACAAACAAAAGTTACGCAACTAGCTTTCTTATTTGAGTTCCCAAACGGTAGCGTTGGGACTATAGTCATCAACTCCTAACAAATGTGAGAACACAAAAGTTGCCAAATTAGAGAAGTTGTGTAAAACTTGCAAAAGATTTAGTTACCTATGTTAAAAAGGAACATTCCTCATAGGGGAACGTCTGATAGCACTGGAAGCTCCTTCCTCCTCTAAGCGAAACTATGTCAGGGTGCTTAAGTTAGCGAAATTATAAATAAATAATTAAAAATTTTGGCAGATGATGTAGTGGAATGACTATTGCATGAGCCTTCTAGCCAATAAAACCTTAAAAGTTTAGTCAAGAACTCACATCAAGAGCCACCAAAAACAATGATAAGATAGATTCACTTGAAAGTTAACATCCGCTAAGCGATCGCTTAGCGGCAAAATTAATCAGTATTTCGTTGGGCAGTGGCAAGAAAGATGACAGCACGATTGTTGTGCTACAATATTGCCCTCACTATCTAAACAGTGGGAAGCTAAACGCAAACTATCTCCTCAAAAAAATCCCCAGTAGGTACAAGCCTACTAGGGGAGTTAGTTATCAGGGTGCATCTACCATTTCACTGTTCTCAACTTAAGTGCAATCTTCCGGATAAATTTCTCTAAAGGATTTTGCTATTTTTTGAAGAATTAAAAAACCCCCAGTAGTACAAGTCTACTAGGGGAGTTAGTTATCAGGGTGCATCTACCATTTCATTGTTCCCAAAGAAATCAACACTATCCGGATCAAATTGTCACAAAGGGGGTTGTTAATGGCTAACCAGAAAAAAAATCCTAGTGGTGGCAGCCAACCAGGGGAGTTGATTTATCAGGGTGTATCTACTAATTTTTATTCTGAATGTCGATACTAAATCCGGACAAAATAGGCACATAGACCCAGCTAATGAATAACCACAAAAAAACCCCCCCCAGTGGTGGCAACCAACTATGGGAGTGGATTATCAGGGTGCATCTACCTCTTAACTATTCTCAGTGCAACTACTATAATCCGGATAAAATAATGACGCAGGGTGTGACTAGTGAATCACCATAAAAAACCCCCCAGTGGTGGCAACCAACTAGGGGAGTGGATTATCAGGGTGCATCTACCTCTTAACTATTCTCAGTGCAACTACTATAATCCGGATAAAATAATGACGCAGGATGTTACTAGTGAATAACCACAAAAAACCCCCCAGTGGTGGCAGCCAACTAGGGGAGTGGATTATCAGGGTGCATCTACCTCTTAACTATTCTCAGTGCAACTACCATAATCCGGATAAAATAATGACGCAGGGTGTCACTAGTGAATCACCATAAAAAACCCCCCAGTGGTAGCAGCCAACCAGGGGAGTGGATTATCAGGGTGCATCTACCTCTTAACTATTCTCAGTGCAACTACTATAATCCGGATAAAATTTTCATAGAGGTGTGTTAGTACTAACAATAAAAAAATCCCCTAGTGGGTACCAACCAACTAGAGGAGTGAGTTATCAGGGTGCATCTACCATTTCATTGTTCTCGAAAAAATAAGTAAGCTCCGGATGAAATTGTCACAATAGTCTTTTTTAGTTGTGTCAAAAAAAATCCTCCAGAAAGCGTTAGCCAACTAGAGGAGTGAGTTATCAGGGTGCATCTACCATTTCATTGTTCTTGAAAAAATAAGTAAGCTCCGGATGAAATTGTCACAATAGTCTTTTTCAGTTGTGTCAAAAAAAATCCTCCAGAAAGCGTTAGCCAACTAGAGGAGTGAGTTATCAGGGTGCATCTACCATTTCATTGTTCTTGAAAAAATAAGTAAGCTCCGGATGAAATTGTCACAATAGTCTTTTTCAGTTGTGTCAAAAAAAAATCCCCCAGAAGGCGTTAGCCAACTAGAGGAGTGAGTTATCAGGGTGCATCTACCATTTCATTGTTCTCGAAGAAATAAGTAAGCTCCGGATGAAATTGTCACAATAGTCTTTTTCAGTTGTGTCAAAAAAAAATCCCCCAGAAGGCTTAGCCAACTAGAGGAGTGAGTTATCAGGGTGCATCTACCATTTCATTGTTCTCCAGGTAACTACCATCATCCGGATAAATTTTTCGATGTCTTGAGTTTGTTGTGGTTTACCAAACAGAAAAAACCCCCAGAAGGCGTTAGCCAACCAGGGGAGTTAGTTATCAGGGTGCATCTACCATTTCATTGTTCTCAGGTGAACCCCCATGCTCCGGATAGATTTACTAAAATGTTTATTTTAGTTCTGTGTGACCCAGCCTAGATATTGGATATTTTTTAATTTGTCAGTCCCTTAGCGTTTGTTGTTATTTGCCGACATAAAAAAATCCCCAAGTGGGCATTCGCCAACTAGGGGAGTCGAAGATCAAGGTGCATCTACCAATAAAGTGTTCTATTCTGATCCCAGCTAATCCGGATAAAGTTGTCAAAGCCAAAAAAGTAAAATAACTAGAATTCAGAAACATTCAGTGGCAAGATGCATCTAAGGTATCAGAAGAAGCGAAAAATCGACTTGAAACTTTCGCGTTTCAAACCAGATTTAGGAGGCGAATAGGAGAAGTTGTGACCCAGGAATTTCAAATTTCCGTAACCCCAGTAGGGCAAAATGACTACTTGGTGCGCACGGAACAGGTTGCGCCTGGGGTGCCATTGGCAGAAGAACTAGTGACTTGGCCTGTAGCTGATTGGTTAGCAGCTGCTGGACATCTGATGAATGATCCGTTGACATCAGTGTTACAGGGGGATGCGTTTGCAAGAAACTCTGTCAACCTAGTGGCTTTGGGTCAGCAACTTTATAATGCACTGTTTAAAGGCACTCTCAGAGATAGTTGGATTACAGCACAAGGTATTGCTCAAAACCAACAACAACTATTGCGTTTACGCTTAGGGCTAAAAGACCCTCGGTTAGCTCGTCTGCCTTGGGAAGTAATGCACGCAGGCGATCGCCCTCTAGCCACTGGGCATTATGTCGCTTTTTCTCGCTACCAAACTGGAATTTTACCAGCATCTCGTTTGCCATCGAACAATATACCACAACCATTAGAAGAAGGTGGTATCAAAGTATTGATGGTGCTTGCGTCTCCCACAGATCAAGCGCGTCTCGATCTGCTCAAACATGAAGCGATCAAACTCCAAGCTGAGCTTAATCGCCATGTACCGCGAGTTTCTGAAAGTGGCAATTATCTTCCAGACATAGAACTCACTTTGCTCAACCAACCAGGAAGAGAAGAATTAACACAGGCTCTGGAACAAGGACGATATCATGTCCTGCACTACTCTGGTCATAGTAACCTAGGTGCTAACGGTGGTGAAATTTATCTTGTCAGTAGCAGAACAGGCTTAACAGAAACCTTAAGTGGGGACGATCTGGCTGGTTTGCTCGTCAACAATAATATCCAAATGGCTGTGTTTAACTCTTGTTTGGGAGCATACAGAGCAAATTCGGATACTACTGAAGAAACAGGAGAACGTAACCTCACAGAAAGCTTGGTGAAACGCGGACTCAGGAGCGTGTTAGCCATGTCAGAGCGGATTCCTGATGAAGTAGCGCTGACGCTCACACAATTGTTTTACCGCAACTTGAATCAGGGATATTCTGTGGATTTGTGTGTGAGTCGGGTGCGTCAGGGATTAATTTCTGCCTACGGTTCTCACCAGATGTACTGGGCATTACCAATTCTTTATTTGCAACCGGAATTTGACGGTTTTCTCAGCCCGGAAATTCCTGAGAGTGCAGAAGTAATGACTGAGTATAATCCCGCTTTAAGAGCCAACCAAACCGCGATGTACTCTGCTGTAGTAGATGAGTCTGATATGCCTTTGGCAATAGATGGCTCTGGTTTAGGACGGGAATCTTCGGGGCTGGACTGGCTAGGAGAAGAGACTTGGGGCGATCTCGTGGATGAAATTGAGTATGATGATCCAAGCTACGCAGAAGATTCCGCTCTTGTATCCGATTTGTTTCGCCAGCTAGATAATCAAAAAGGAACATCTGAGCAATCGCCGATGACTGCGGAACTTGTGCAACAGGTGAATGAAAATACTCTGCGATCAAGACAAGTTTCTCAGGAGATGGCTTTACCAGATCAGGAAGCTAGTTTTTGGGAAGAAGAGCCAGTTGCATCAACGGAAACTTCGACAAATTTTGCCGATAATTGGCAGAATCCATCTGTTGGACGTTCACCACAAGTATCATCAAAACGCCGCCAGCAACGCCAGTTTTGGCCAATTTTTGGGATGCTGGGAGCAAGTGCGATCGCACTTGTTGTTGGTCTTTTTTGGTGGCAAAGTCACAACATTTCCAGGTTACCTGACATTCCAGTCATTCCCACTGGGCCAATTACAGCCGAAAATCATCCTCCCATTGATTTAAAGAAGGCTGACAGTAATATTGTAGCCGCCACTGCTACGGAAAAATTGAGCCAAGGCGACTTGCAAGGTGGACTAGAAGCTGTGGAAGAATTACTTAACCGTGGCGTACTTCCATCTGCGCAAGCTGCCTTAAAGCTTGTGCCCGAACAGCAAGCCAATAATCCGGCTGTTAATTTTTTCAAAGGACGGTTAGCTTGGCAATCCGTTCAGATTAAAGATAAAAAATACAGCATTGATGATGCTCGTCGTTACTGGGAAAGTGCGGTGAAAGCTGATCCAGATTCTTTTCTATATAACAATGCTTTGGGATTTGCTTATTACGCCGAAGAAAATTTAAATCGAGCTAATGATTCTTGGTTTAAGGCCTTGAGCTTAGCTTTGAAACAACAGAATATTGCTAGTACTACATCGGCAGCTATCCAAACAACGACCATACCCAAAGATGCTTTAACTTCCTATGCTGGCTTGGCTTTAGGGCTGTATAAATCCGCGTATAAGCAACCATCTGATAAACAATCTCAATATCTTAATGAGGCGATTAAACTTCGCCAACTGGTGATTAAGGATGATCCCGTAAATTTCCAAGTAGATAAATTAAGTAATAATTGGTTGTGGACAGAAAAAGCAATTACCGATTGGCGATCGCTCCTTCAGGAAAAAAGTCAAAATAATTTGTAATTGATAATTCGTAATTCCTAATTATTACATAAAAACATTTATTTCTCGCGCTGCGCGAGAAATAATACGTCCTTATTAAATACCAAACCTCCACGCTCCGATCGCGGCGCAGCGCGATTTATTGATGGGGATTATCTTTTTACTTTTTACTTCTTAACACCTTCAATGAAACACTATGATATTAAGATATTCTATAGTGAAGAAGATAATAGCTACATTGCTGATATTTCTGATTTAAAATACTGTTCAGCATTTGGCTCAACAGCAGAAGAGGCTCTTTGCGAAGTCTTGAAAGCAAAAGAAGCATGGTTAGAAGCTGCTACAATGTCAGGAAAAGCAATTCCTGAAGCCAGATAGCTTCATAATTCATCAATTAAGCTGCGCTCGCCTTTTTTTCTCATCGCAGTGCGATCGCCCCAATCTTCAAATCAAATTTAAGTATAATTTAGTACACTAAATTATTATCCATCAGTTATCTTCGCCCTACCTATCAGCATAATTAATCGGGGATCGCTTGCTGTATTGTTCACATTTTGTTACAAAAGTACAAAGAACTTCTAGAGACCCAAAACCTCATGTTCGGCGGACTTACTGGTTTAACAGATCCTAAAGGCACAGATTGGGGAGAGCGAATGCTCAACACAGTCGCTAGCCAAACGATTCGCCACCTGTTTACCCAAAGCGAGTCAGTAGAAGTCTTTGTGCGCTGCTATCCCTCCAGCAAACTGTTGCAAGGCAGCATTGATAGTTTCAAAATGAGTGGACGTGGTTTAGTCATCCGTAGAGAATTTGCGGTAGAGGAGATGTCTTTTGAAACGGATGCAGTCGCCATTGATTTCGGCTCGGTTTTAAGTGGCAAATTAACTCTCAAACAACCAACTCAAGCGATCGCACAAGTGATTTTATCAGAAACTGGTATTAATCAGGCTTTTAATGCTGAATTGGTAAGAAAACGTTTAGTTAACCTTTCTCTACCTGCCTTAACGGCGTTATCTGGCGGTAAACCAGTCTCTTTTCCAGAAATTCAAGTACAACTATTGCCAGAAAATCGCCTGCGGATTTTGGCAAAGGCTGATTTAGATAATGGCGAACTCGTACCCCTAAATATGATTGTCAGCTTAGCTGTGGAACGGCGGCGACGGGTTTCTTTCCGAGATCCTAAACTGGAACTGGACTTAGTCCCAGAAGCACAAAGGGAAATCTCGCGCACCTTGAGCTTAGCACTGGTAGAAATATTAGATAATATGGTCGATTTGGATCGCTTTGACCTGGATGGGGTGAAAATGCGACTCAACCGTTTAGAAACTGAGGGGCAAAAATTAATTTTCAGTGGATATGCTGAGATTGAGCGTATACCTAGTAGTTCTTGAGCGCATTGATTCACCGATAGAAAAAGAAAAAATGTGATTTTTTATACTAAAATCTTTTTAAGTTGCGCGATATTCGCTCTCACCGACCAAGGGTGGGGCTACACAAACAAAGCCCAGCGACCTGGGCTAATTAAGCGCATCTTCATCCAGAAACGGTATTAGCGGAAAGCAACGGAAATACCCCTTTCAAGCTGACTCAAAAAATCTCTTGTTTTCTCTGGAGCGCTCTTTGCGTCCTCTGCGGTTGAAAATATTTGGTTTAACCTTATTAGGCGCAGAGAACACGATAAAGGAGGTGATAGAGGAATTTATTTTGCAGAATTTGTATGCACCTTGAAAGGCGTAGTTATAGGAAAGTTCAGATGTTTACCTAGACAAGTATTGGGCGATTATTTTTATCTGAAAAAACTAAAAGCTGCCTAGAAAACTCTAGGCAGCTTAATCATCAAAAAGATTTTAAAAAATGTTTTCTATCGACCAATACCTACATATTGGAACCCAGCTCTGACCATTGTTTCAGGGTCAAGGTAGTTACGACCATCAATAATCACTGGATGATTCATCAAGGTTGCCATCTTGGCATAGTCGAGAGTGCTAAACTGTTGCCATTCAGTCACAAGTACCAAAGCATCGCAGCCGTCAGCGAGTCTTTCAGCGTCGGTTTCTACTAGGACACCAGAAAGGCCATGACGTAGACCTGTTTGAGAAACAATTGGGTCGTAGGCTTTAACTTTAGCTCCCAGGCGGTTTAGTTGTTCAATCAGGTTAAGTGCTGGCGCATCGCGTAAATCGTCGGTATCTGGCTTAAAGGTGAGACCAAGTAGACCTACTGTTTTACCTTTGAGGATTTTCAACACTTGCTGGAGTTTTTCTAAAGCAATCAGGCGTTGGCGTTCGTTGACGCTGACAGCAGATTTCATTAGCTGGGCTTCATAGCCATAGTCATCAGCAGTGTGAATCAACGCTGCTACATCTTTGGGGAAGCAGGAACCACCCCAACCAATACCAGCTTGTAAAAATTTGTTACCAATGCGGGAGTCTAAACCAATACCTTTGGCAACTTGGGTGACATCCGCACCAACGCGATCGCAAATGTTAGCAACTTCGTTAATAAAACTAATTTTGGTGGCTAAAAAGGCATTAGCAGCATATTTAATCATTTCTGCTGAGCTTAGGTCTGTTGCCAGGACTGGGACAGGTGGTAAAGATTTGTCTTCAGCGTACTGACGTTCCACAATGGGAGTGTACAGTTCTTTCATTAAAGCGATCGCTTTTTGACTGTTACCACCCAGCACAATGCGATCGGGGTTAAAGGTGTCGTAAACGGCTGAACCTTCACGTAAAAACTCTGGATTGCTGACTACATCAAACTGATATGCAATCTCAGGCAGTTTCTCTTCTTCGGCAACCCCACCTGCAGGTACTAGTGTTTTTTGGCGTTCAGCGATGCCATCCAGGACAATCATTCTGACCCAGTCACCAGAGCCAATAGGTACTGTAGATTTGTTTACAATTACCTTATAACCACCATTAAGATGGTTGCCAATGCCACGAGCTACAGCTTCTACATAACGTGTATCGCTTTCACCTGTTGGTAAAGGTGGTGTTCCCACAGCGATGAAGAGAATTTCTCCGTGAGCAACTCCAGCAGCCAGATCTGAGCTAAATTCAATTTTCCCTGCTTGAATGGCTGTTTGCATAATTTCTGAGAGTCCCGGCTCGAAAATCGGTGACTGCCCAGACTTCATTAACTTGACTTTCTCTTCATTGTTATCTATGCAAATCACATCATGACCGATATGAGCCAAGCAAGCGCCTGTGACTAAACCAACGTAACCAGTACCAATTACGCAAACACGCATTCTATTTAACTCCTCGTTTTTTCTGTTTCTTCTGGATATGGAAAACTTTTAACACTACACCTATGTACAGGTAAAAAACCTATTACTATAGTACGGACTACATATAGGGTTAGCCTGTACGCAAGCGAGACAGCGATGCTCGGCATCAATCAGGAGACTAGCTGCTTTGTATCACTATTTGATCCGACTGCGGAAATCTTCTATTGTCAGTTTTAACCCTTGTTGTAGCGGAATGGTAGGTTCCCAATCTAACAAGGTTCTGGCTTTTGTAATATCTGGACGACGGCGACGTGGATCGTCAGAAGGCAATGGCTCAAAGTGAATCTTGGCATCTGGGTTGATCTGGTTTTGTACCGCCTGCGCCAATTCTAAAATGGTGTATTCATCAGGATTTCCCAGATTTACTGGACCTACATAGTCGCTATTCATTAGCCGGATGAAGCCTTCTACTAAGTCAGAGACGTAGCAGAAACTACGGGTTTGCGAACCATCACCATAAACTGTTAACGGTTCACCCCGGAGGGCTTGAACTATAAAGTTACTTACTACCCGACCATCGTTTTCTAACATCCGTGGGCCGTAGGTATTGAAAATACGCACAACTCGAATATCAACTTTATTTTGTCTGTAGTAGTCAAAAGCTAAAGTTTCCGCAATGCGTTTGCCTTCGTCGTAGCATGAACGCAATCCAATCGGATTGACATTACCTCTATACTCTTCGACTTGGGGATGAACTTCTGGATCGCCGTACACCTCACTAGTTGAAGCCAAGAAAAATCTTGCTTTCACACGCTTAGCCAAGCCCAACATGTTTAGTGTTCCCATCACATTAGTTTTCACAGTTTTGACGGGATTGTACTGGTAATGCACTGGAGAAGCAGGACAAGCCAAATGATAAATTTGATCTACTTCTAACCTAATGGGTTCGGTGATATCGTGGCGGATGAGTTCAAAGTATGGATGATCCAACCATTTAAGTATGTTTTGCTTGTTACCTGTGTAGAAGTTATCCAAGCAAATAATTTCATGCCCTTGACTTATTAGTCTATCAATGAGGTGAGAACCAATAAACCCGGCGCCGCCCGTCACTAGAATTCTCATAGTTTTCCAGTTAATTACATATATTGTCAGTAGCTTTTGTGCGTATTTTTTGATTACCCGATTGTGGTAAAAAACACTCCAAAAGAATATGTTTAGCTAAACATATGTTGTTAAATTTACAAAATTTTTTCTGGGTATATTTTTTTCAACCGTGTCTCACTTTTATCTATTAGCAAAATAACAAACATTAGTTAAAGATTGTAGCTTCAGATTCTAGAATTCATCAAATCTTCAACTATATTAAGTATTTTTAGACTTAAATATGTCAAATTTTATAGTCACAAATCAGAATTTTTTAAAAAAATAACACTTAAATCGCGAAATATCCGCGTAAAATTACTTAAAAATTTAACAGATTTTACAAGGCAGAGGTGGTACTGGCAACCCCGGTTGCTATAGCTACTGTTTGATTGCGTTGCGGTTCTCCCAGCATGACGAGAGAGCAAGTCAGTTGTCTAGCTAACTGAGTGGTAACATCACTAATAGCTAAGCCACCAGGACTTGTATGATTACGTATAAAAGGCAACACAACTAGGTCGTATAATCTTGCTGCCTGTAAAATTGCTTGGGCGACATTTTCATGGGCGATAATTTGAATTTCTGGTGGATTTGCAAAAGCCAATCTAGACACCAGTAGTGAAAGATGCGATCGCTTAGCAGCAATTTTGCTAGAACTGGTGCGTCGCTCGCACACATTCAATACAGTCACTTGGGCTTGATTGAAGTCTGCCAACATTTGGGCAAACTGCACAGGCTGTAACGTTGGTGCCATTAAATTTTCTATCGGAACTAAAATCCGTTGAATTTTTTTCGGAGAGTCTACTAAACGGGTAACCGCCACAGGACAGTGGGATGCCCAAAGTACGTTATCAATTACGTTACCAAATAAACGCGCTTTGAACCCAGTGCGTTTACCCCAACCCATAACAATCAAATTAGCCTTTTGTTCGCGAGCGGCTCTGCTAATTCCTTGAGCAAAGGCATCATCAATGCGTAGCAAGGGTTCTGCTGCTAAGCCCAATACTCGGCTTTGCGCCGTAGCTTTTGCCAATAACCGCTCACTTCGCTGCAAAGAGGCTTCTAACTGTGGTGCATCCATGTTAGCCGCAGCGGTAGCGATCGCTAACGGGACAATTCTGCCATTTGCTTGGTGTGCTAACAATGTTGCTAATTCAATTAAATATTGCTGAGTTTGCGGATTATAAATAGGTACTACTATAGTGAAAGCATTGCCAGTTTCTGCTATTTTTTGCTCCGGCTGATTTGTGGGTGCTGCCTCTGTAGCTACTGATGAAGCCAACCCAACAGCCACCCGACTCGTAAGTAATGGACCTAGGGTTGATGTTACGAGCATGACAACAACAACACTATTAAAGACTTCAGATGACAATAACCCAGTCTGATACCCTACTAATGTTGCTGCTAATGTTGTGCCCACTTGGGGAACTGATAGCGACCACATTGTTAGCATTTCTCGCCAATTGTACTGGTATACCAGTTTTGCTAACAAAGCGGCGATCAATTTGCTAGCGATCGCACCGAACACAAAAAGGAGCGTCAATTGTAAATTGGTAGTGCTTCTGGTGAATGTGGGTAAATCGATCAGTAAACCAAGATGAACAAAGAAAATGGGAATGAATAGCACACTGCCAACAAATACCACTTTTTCTTTGACTGGGCCTTCACCCAACACTTCATTAACTGCTAAACCCGCTAAAAAGGCACCAATAATTTTTTCTACGCCAATTAATTGCGCACCAACAGCAGCCAGAAACACAGTTAGCAGCACAAATAAAAACTGGTTTCCCTCTTCTCCAGAAGAACGTCGGAAAAATTCTTTGCCTACCCAATCAAAGCCGGTTAAAACTACAACACAGTAAATAGTTAACCAACCGATCAAAGTTAGTAGCTTTGCGAAGCTGAATACTTCTGTATTAAAGGACGCTACACACACAGTTAATATTAAAAGAGCGCCAATATCGGTAAAAACCTTGGCTCCAATGCTGACGGTAACAGCTTGATTTTTCAGAACTCCCAGGCGATTAATTATCGGATATGCCAACAGAGTATGGGAACTGAACAAAGAACCAATTAATATGGATGGCAGCCAAGCAAAGCCAAAAATTCGTCCCAACAAGCTTCCCATGACTAAGGGGACAATTAAAGTAAAGCTGCCAAACCCTAGGGAGCGATTTTTCTGACGCTGGAATTGCTCTAAGTCAACTTCTAGTCCGGCTACAAATATTAAGTAAACTAGCCCAATATCTGCTAGCAGTCTCATGATCTCTGATTCTGTCTGAAATAAATTCCAGCCACCAGGACCAAGTACTACCCCAGAAAAGACCAAACCTACTAATCCTGGTAATCTGAGCCGCTCGAACAGAATCGGCACCACTAAGATAACTACCAGCAAAATAGCAAAGGGAACAATTGGTTCTTTGCCAAGTATTTCAGAGGTTGGTTCCAGTGCAAGAACTTGTGAGATGAGTTCCATAGGTAGAACTTGAAAGGGCGATAATGAAGCTGCGATTACCTTAAGGGCAATCGCCCGATCAATATAACTGCAAAAACCACCTTGAGTAAAAATTAAAAAAAACTTAACTTATGGTACTTAGAAGATAGGGATTAGGGGCTAGGGGCTAGGGACTAGGGATGAGAGGGACAAGGAGAACAAGGAGAGAAGTCTGAGCGCCGGCGTCCGGCGATGGCTTCTCCCAAGGGGAGACGCTGCGCGAACGCCAACGTCTTCGACGAACAGAACTTCGGAGGGACAAGGGGGACAAATGACTATTGACTATGGATGAACCTGACTCAAAATGAACCGTAAGCGATCATAGTCATCCTTCAACAGCAAGCTCAGGGTTCTTCCGGCTTTGATTAGCCATTTGCGGTCGGCTTTACGTAACTGATAAACCTCTCGAATAGCAGCCGCAGCCAAAGATTCTATTGGTGCACCTTTTACAGAAAGTAGTGTCTGTAAAAAATTCAGTTCTTCTGTAAATCTAACAATTGTTTCTGGTTCACATCGATAAACGGCTTGATGAATTTGTGGGGGACGGGGTGGTAAATACTGATATACCCTTTGACTATAACCTTGAGTATGAGACGGCATCTCAAACCCCACGATCGCCGCCCGAAATTCAGTTTTCAGCATGGCAAATATCTGGGGTTGTTCTTCTCGTAAATCCTGCAAGGACAATCCTAGAGCTACTGCACGGTGTACGGAATCTATAGGCATTGTTGTGGCATAATACACCACTGCATAAATTTGGTTGCCCGATTCTTCATCGACAGAACAAACCCAGCTACCAAAAGGAGGCATAGGAGGAAAACTTAAGTCTTCCGGTTCCAGACACTGTGCCAGAAATTCCGTAGAATTGGTTTCGATCACCTCGGCAATATGATGAGGATGGCGATCGCCAGTAGCAAACTGTGGTAAAGGAAGGCGCATAGTAGTCTTTTGTCATTGGTCATCCCTTCTGGTGCGTCCGCTTCGCGTAGCTTGCTTCCTGTAGGGTACGGCTGCGCTCAGGGCAAGTAGTCATTAGTCATCAGTATTTGCCGATTGACAAATGACAAATGACTAATAACTAGTAATTATTTCCCTTTCTTCTTGCCTGTGGTTTCTACAGTTTCCAATTCACTCAAGCGAAAGGTAATTAATTTATCCCAGTTACCACCCTCAAATAGTACGGCTACCTTGCCATCGCTTACCCGTTGTACGAGTCCTTCATAGCGATAATAGGTATCTGCGGGATTTTTAACGCGAACAGTTGCTCCAGGCAGGATCATGATTTTTATCCTCGCTTAATTTCCTGTTATATAGCTTAATACTTGTCAGGAGTCGAAAGTGCATAGTCAAGAGTCCACAGTCAAAAGTCCACAGCCTAGAATTTCTTGACCATTGACCATTGACCATTGACTCATGAATAATACTTCTGCCGTTGGCGAAAGTTTGCTACCGATTCTACTATTCCTAAAGAAATGAAGTTGGTCAGCATGGCAGAACGACCGTAACTCATCCAGGGTAGGGGAATTCCCGCTACAGGTGCTAAACCTACTGTCATGCCTACATTAACAATTAGCTGAAATACAATCATCGACAAAACACCAATAGCCAATAAAGAGCCAAAATTATCTTTGGCGGTTTGGGCTACGTGCAGTAGACGGAAGCAAATTAAGCAAAAGACAAAAAGTACTACCAAACAACCAATAAAACCGAATTCTTCACCTACGGCGGAGAAAATGAAGTCTGTATGCTGTTCAGGTACAAAATTTAGTTGGGTCATCGGACCTTTGAACAGACCCCATCCCCAAATTTCACCAGCACCAATGGCAATCCGAGATTGGATGAGGTGATAACCAGCACCTAAAGGATCGTGTTCCGGGTTGATAAATACGCTGAGTCTATCTTTTTGATATTCTTTAAGTACATGGTTCCAGGCAAAAACACCTAGTTCACCACCTAGCATGTTGAGACTCCATGCACTGATAGCTCCCAGTCCAAATTTTCGCCACGGAAGAGTCTGCCAGCCGAGAATACCCATTGCTCCCGCCCAAAATAATCCTAATGGGCCGAAGGATAATTCTTTAAACAAAACTATCGGTTCTGTTAACGGCCAAGAGATACTAAATAAAATAGCGGCAACTATAGGAGAAATCATGAGTATGAGCCAGCCTGGGTTGGCATTTGCCCAGTAGAGCATCCCTAAGACGATCGCACCAAAGACCAATGATGTTGCCAAGTCTGGTTGCAAAAATACTAATCCCCAGGGAATAGCAGTGATTGCCAAGGCTCTAAAAACATTCTCGATTGTGGAAGCTGTGCGTTTGTGTAGTAAAGCGGCAAGGGTAATAATTATACCTACTTTGGCAAACTCGGAGGGTTGGACGTTAAAACCGGCAATATTAATCCACCGCTGTGCCCCTTTAGCGCTAGTACCAGCGAGCATCACGGCAATGAGGCTAAAGTTTGTCAATCCATAGGTTACCCAGTGCCACTGAATCAGATGTTCGTAACGGCTACGAGCGAGAAATAATGCGATTACCACACCAATACTAGCTACCAGCCAGTGCCACCACCAGTCAGTGACTGGCTGCTTTAATTCCGTACTGAGAATCATTATGCCGCCAAAAATACTGACAGCAATAGGCAAACAAAATAATAGCCAATCTACTTGCTGCCAAGGTTTTACCCAATACTTCCAGCGAATTTTGGGGAGCGAACTTTTTAACAACATTGTGTGAGTTTAGACTTAAGTTGTAGATGTTAAATTTAGTGACTACTAAAAATCTGTATTCCTAGGTTGTGACCCAGGAACCAGATAGAATTGGAATTTCTTATGTTAAGGCGGCAACTGATACTTTACCAGCAATGGCCAAGGCGATCGCAGTTAATGCTTTAGCTGAGGCTGAATCTGGTTCACCAACTACTATCGGTACTCCACTATCACCACCAACTCTGGCGGAAATCTCTAGGGGTACAAGTCCCAACAAAGGAACTCCCAGTTCCGCCGCTGTTTTTTCTCCACCTCCAGAACCAAAGATATCGTACTGTTTATCTGGCATATCGGGTGGGATAAAATAGCTCATATTTTCTACTATTCCCAGTACGGGGACGTTCATCTGCTGGAACATCCGCAATCCCTTACGGGAATCTAGCAGTGCTACGTTTTGCGGTGTAGTCACAATTACTGCTCCTGCCATCGGTACTGCTTGAGTTAAAGTTAACTGGGCATCCCCGGTTCCTGGTGGCATATCTACAATTAAATAGTCCAGTTCTCCCCATTCCACTTGATAGAGAAATTGGCGAATTACGCCATTTAACATTGGCCCCCGCCAAATCACTGGCTGATCTCGGTCAATTAAAAAGCCCATTGAGACTAATTTGACACCGTGATTAAACGCAGGTTCGAGTATTTCACCTTTTTCACTGGGGCGCACTGTAATCTGAGCATCGGTTAGCCCCAGCATGGTGGGATCGTTGGGGCCGTAAATATCAGCATCAAGTAAACCAACTTTGGCACCCGTCTGCGCGAGAGCAACTGCTACATTAACTGCGACTGTACTCTTACCCACACCGCCTTTACCACTGGAAACAGCAATGATATTTTTCACACCAGTAACGCCAGTGCGATCGGGTAAGCTTTTTTGCTGGGGTGTTTCTGCTGTCACTTCTATGCTGACATCTGTCACACCTGGTAGCTTTTTCACAGCTTTTTGACAGTCTTCAACGATAAACTCCCTTAAAGGACAGGCGGGTGTGGTTAACACTAAAGTGAAACTAACCTTGCCATCATCTATTTTGACGTTGCGAATCATATTCAGTTCTACCAGACTTTTCTGAAGTTCTGGATCTTGTACTGGTCGCAACACTTCTAAAACCGAGCGGGAATCAAGGACATCGTACATAAAAATTCAAATTTCAAATTTCCAAAACAAGAAATGCATTTGTGGCAAGTAACTTAACTACTAACTGGATACTTTATTGTGCCGCGATCGCTGTAATAAAACTTAAAAAAAATACATAATCAATCAATGGTAAACATTTGGTTTATTGATGGATTGGGCATTGGGCATTTCTTATTTATCTTCCTTGTCCTCCTTGTCCCCTCATTCCTAGAAGTCAAAACAACTGTCGTTGAGAGATTTTTTCTTACTTGACACTGCTTGTAATGCAGCTTTTTCTACGGCTTCGACTAAGGAACGAGCGACGCGATCAGCGTAAGGACGGGAGAAAGACCAGATTAAGGGTGACAACCAACCGCGTAGGGTGACAGAGTAAGATAAACAAGTACCACAAACTGTGGACTCCACTCGGTAAGTTATCCGTTCCTCAATTCCAGGAATCGCCAGCACTCGGATACTCAACATTTCTTGGGGATTGACACGCTCGACAAAAATCCGAATGGGAATTGGCGAAAAGCGCGTCACTGCTTGGAAAATTAAGCCAGGTTTGGGTACTAAACCGTAGGGTACGTTAGTACTTTTGAGTAGTGGGTGCCAAGAAACGTCTGTGAAGTTTACCACCTGTTGCCAAAGTTCATCTACAGAAGCGAAACTAATTTCTCGATATGTCCGCACCAGAGAAACGCAAAATCGACGACGTTGACGTTGAATGAATTTAGATAAACAACCTCGCATTTGCCTAATCCTCCTAGCTAAACACTTTTTGGGAACTCTGGCATGGTGGGCAATTGTACTTAGCCCTTGCATTAAACTTTCTCAAAATTGCCCTAACTATAGCAAGCCCTATAAGGTGCAAATACTAGTACGATGATAGGGAGTTGACAACCTCTAACTCGTGGAACCTCTCCTGAGCTTGGTGTCGAATTCAAAGAGCATTTCAGTCCAAACCTCGAAATATCAAGGTTGAGAGTGCTTGTAACTAATCCGCCAGAGTCTGGTGTAAACACCAGAATGTTTCCATCAAGAAATTAAAAAAAACTTTGTCCAATATACAAGCCTATACGCATTTGAGGGAAAATAAACTTTAGTCTTGCTAATCAATCGGATAAATGCTTGACAACTAAAAAAAAAGCAAATTTAACTTCGTGTTTGCTCAGAAATTTTTTATGACAAAATTTCTGATTTTTGGGAAATTGTAATTTAGGTTCGGGAATCTATGCTATGTTGATCAACTCGCAAACCCCAACTCTGGCTGTAGACTCATCAAAGTTTCTCCCAGCACCTGATGCTAAACAGAGAGTTAGTCTGTTTATGCGACAGTTACAAGATGAAATCACTCAAGCTTTGACAGGTCTGGATGGTGCTGCTAAGTTTCATGAAGATAGTTGGGAACGTCCAGAAGGTGGTGGAGGGCGATCGCGTGTTCTGCGTGATGGCGAAATCTTTGAACAAGCTGGTGTAAACTTTTCTGAAGTTTGGGGTTCCCATTTACCAGCGTCAATTTTAACCCAACGCCCAGAAGCAGCAGGACATGGTTTTTATGCCACGGGAACTTCTCTGGTGTTACACCCACGTAACCCCTATGTACCTACTGTACATTTGAATTATCGCTATTTTGAAGCAGGCCCAGTATGGTGGTTTGGTGGTGGAGCTGATTTAACACCTTACTATCCCTTTGTCGAAGATGTTAAACATTTCCATCAAACATTCAAGCAGGCGTGCGATCAACATCACCCAGAGTATTACCCAGTTTTCAAGCGCTGGTGTGACGAATATTTCTACCTCAAGCATCGCGGTGAGACAAGAGGTGTAGGTGGTCTATTTTTAGATTACCAAGATGGTCAAGGTGCTATATATCGAGGTCCTGACCCCAATGGGGAAGCAGCTAAATATAGCAACCAGGTAGGAACAATACCACAACGGACTTGGGAAGAATTGTTTGCCTTAGTGCAAGACTGCGGTCGAGCTTTTTTGCCAGCTTACGTACCGATTGTAGAACGGCGTAATGAAATTGAATATGGCGATCGCGAACGGGATTTCCAACTTTATCGTCGGGGAAGATACGTAGAATTTAACTTGGTTTATGACCGAGGTACAATTTTTGGTCTGCAAACCAACGGACGCACGGAATCAATTCTGATGTCTTTACCTCCTTTGGTGCGTTGGGAATACGGGTATCAACCAGCAGTTAATACCCCAGAAGCCGAATTGTATGAAACTTTCTTGAAGCCTCAAGATTGGATCAATTGGACACCCACAAATAGTCCTGAATGATCGTTGATGAGTAGTGAGTTAGGAGTAAAACATCACAAAACCATCCTCATGAATAAAATCAGGAATTTTTGTGGTCATTGCTGTCAATCTCTTTACTTAGCTTCTTTATCCTCATCTTTTTGAATCAGCACTAATCTGAGTACTCAGCCCGGGTTTGGTGAGTTAAACTACTAAAGAAAAGCACCTAGTAAAAATAGGTGACATTTTTAGCCGTTGCTTGTTAATCTCAAGTATCAGCAATAAATAATTCTGTTAGTGGTGAGTCAATTAATTTACTAACTTACGGGATTTCATCCTAGTCATAGGAGCATTGAGATTTCCAGGAAAGCAAGTCTTTTGACTCACCAGTAGCAGGCTTAAATAAAGTAGTTAACTTTCACAGGACTGTTACAGGGAGGCTCAGTGATTCAGATAGAGCAGAAAACCCACATCACCCAAGACGGTAATACCGTTATTGTGTTGACACCAAGCGGGCGTTTAGACATTACCACTGCTTGGCAATTTCGCCTGAAGTTACAGGAATGTATTTCCAAACTCAGTCGTCATGTAGTTGTGAATCTTAGTCAGGTAAACTTTATTGATAGTTCTGGTCTTACTTCTTTAGTAGCCGGGATGCGTGACGCTGATAAACTCAAGGGTAGTTTCCGTATTTGCAATGTACATACAGAAGCCAAACTTGTGTTTGAAGTGACAATGATGGACACAGTTTTTGAAATCTTTGAAACTGAAGATGAAGCTTTAGAAGGTGTACCTCGTAGCATTGCTAGCTAAAACTGTACTGAGTGGTATGTTTTAAGAAGCGATCGCCTTGGTTGACAAGACTGTACTCACTGGCGTTGCTGAGTTGAAGAATTGAGAAAATGCACAGAACAGAAGAACAGTCAAGAAAATGACTATTTTCTGCAACTTCTGACTCAGCACTCAGTACTCAGTACTGCTCTCGCTTAGAGTAGCGGTAAGGGCCTAAAATTGCTCCCCACGTAGCTTTACCAGTTGCTGTGTCAATTCCTTTATCGTAGCTGAGAAATTCTGCGGCAAAGGCTTCAAAACCCAAAGACACTTGTATAGTGTTACCCAGATAAGTAAAGCGACAGTTAGTATTTGCTGGTGGAGTGGCGACAAACTTATAGCAGTTAGGCGCTATTGTTTGCTGGGTAACGGTGAGGATGCAACCTGGTAATAAATCTAATTGATCGGCTGTCAAAGCAGCGAGTAAAGTTGGATTGCGACCTGCTCCTTTTAAACTGCCTGGATCTTTAGGCATATAATATTGCACTTGCAGGGGTGCATCAAAGTCACCTCCGGGCTGTAACCGCATAATTCGCTGGCGGTAAGGATTCTCTAAGTTGATAATATTAGCTTGTTCAGCAAACAATGTAATACTGTCTTCAGAAAACAGATTAATTCGTCTTTGCCATAGACGGAGGTGAACGTACCAAACAGGATCGGCTATAGCTTGCTCTTTATTGTCAAATTCACCAGCCAGGTACTTACCTAGATCTGTTAACTTTGGGGATAAGGTCATAAATTTAGATTTTGTCAAAAGTTCATAGTCTATAGTCCATAGTCCCAAGTTTCTTGACCAATGAGCAAAGACTAACGATCAATTACCAATGACAGGCTCAACTAGAAATCAAGCATACACCCAGCTTTAGTCCTGTTTGAATGAAAATATTGTCAACCGCCCACTCGCCAGTTGAAACCCGAACTTGGCAAAGTAACATTTAAGCGAGAGAATAAAAATACGTCGCCCTTAACATTTTCTTTGTGAATAACGTCCGTACTGTCTCTGATACAAAGCGAACTTTCTACACTGTTCACACCCGTCCAATCAACACGATTTATCGTCGGGTGGTGGAAGAGTTGATGGTAGAAATGCATCTGCTGTCGGTAAATATCGATTTTAGCTACAATCCAATTTATGGCTTGGGCGTCGTTACGACCTTTGACCGCTTTATGCAAGGCTACCAACCAGAACGGGATAAGGAATCAGTTTTTAGCGCCTTATGTCAGGCTGTAGAGCAGGATGAGCAACGCTACAAGCAAGATGCCCAAAGGTTGGGAGAGTTAGCTAAAAGTTTACCCGTCAATGATTTAATCGCGTGGCTAAGTCAAACCACTCACTTAGATCGGGATGCTGACTTACAGGCGCAACTGCAAGCGATCGCTAACAATCCTAATTTTAAATATAGTCGCTTGTTTGCAATAGGTTTATTTTCGTTATTAGAGCTATCAGATCCAGAATTAGTCAAAGACGAAAAACAACGCAACGCCGCTCTCAAGAATATTGCTAGTGGCTTGCATTTGTCTGATGAAAAATTGAGTAAAGATTTGGATTTGTATCGTTCTAACTTAGACAAAATCTCACAAGCACTGGTAGTTATGGCAGATATGCTCGCCGCCGATCGCAAAAAACGCGAACAGCGCAAACAACAATCAATTACTTCATTTGCACCTCCTAGTTCCAACGACTAGTCAATAGTCAACCCTACCCTGCGGGAACGACTTCGTCGAACGGCTTCTGGTGCGTCCGCTACGCTCTAGGCGTTAGCGCAGCCTCTCGCAGAGAAGCTATGCCGCAGATTTTACGCTCAGGGTACATAGTCAATAGTCAATAGTAAAAGTCTCTTGACTATCGACTGTGGACTATGAAAATTTTGCTTGAGAGGGATTTTAGAGGAAACCTTAAATACCTAACAAACGATAAATCAAATTGTTGATGATAGTCAGTGCCAACGCTCCTAAGATAGCGCTCCAAATACCATAACGTAAGCGAAAACCTTCTACTAACCAAGCAGCAAGACTAAAACAAACAACGGCAATCATAAATGTAAATAAGTCTGCTAACAAATTAAATGTCATGAGGCTTGGTATAGCAAATACGAGTCCGAGAATTGGTCTTACTAATGTTGTAACGATACCAAGAACTGCTGCTGATAAGAAGGCTTTATTTGGAGTATCAATCTCTACACCTAAAGGCAACTTGCTAATAATTAACAAGCTGACAGATGTCACTAACCAAACAATTAACACTGTCCAAATTTCATTCATTGCCACAAACCCACCAAACGTGAATGGCGATTGACGATAAAATACTTACTCTATTCACACAGGACTTACGCTAGGGTTCCGCCATTTTTAGTTGAGGCTGTCAATAGTCAATCATCATTTGTGATGGAACGGTTAACTTTTGACTATGGACTATGGACTGTTGACTTTTGAGTTTTGACAACCAGCTGCTTGATTTAGTTTGCCAGTTGCATAAGTTTTATCAAACAAAAATCTTTGAAACTTAACCAATTATTTATAAATTACCAGATTTATTTTCTTTTACCAGAAATAATTTTGAATATCTTTATGTTTAGGGGTTGAAAGAAGATAAGGGAAAGGAGAAACTAGCCCCTCGTTTCTCCCATCGCCGGAAAATATCTCAACCAATAAGTTTTGTTAAGCGAATTTTTTTTACCGTTGGGGAGCAGAGTTAGTTTTTCCAGGGGCTACAGTCTTGTTGGGTACTGTTGACTTGGGAACTACGGGAGCAATTTGCGGATTCACAGGATTCACACCGCCGCCGGTTTGAGGTTGAGTCGGGGTCAGGGGAAAATTAGGGTTAATATTACCTTGAGGATTATTACTTGGTGCAGGTGCAGTATTTGGTACAGCGTTAGTACCAGGATTAATGGGGAAAGATGGAATCACTGGCAGGACTGAATTAGTGGATGATTGAGCAGGTGCGGGTATAATGCCCAAAGATACGCGATCGCCTCCCACCTGCCGGAGTAGATCCAATGTATCGATTACATCATTGTATGTTGCTGTCCGCGACGCATTCAGCACTAAAACACCATTGGGATTTTCTTGGACATACTTCTTTAAAATTTCTGCCAATTGATCTCGTCTGACGGGTTGTTTTTCTACATAAGTCTGACCAATAGCATCAATAGTCACAGGTAACATATTACTATTGGGCTGTAGTGAGCCTGTGGGTGATGTGCCAGTATTGGCTTTGGGCAAATCAATATTAATTGCTTGTTGGCGAGTAAATTGCAAAGCTGCCAACAAAAAAAATGTCAAGATGCAAAAAATGACATCAATTAAGGGAATGAGTTGAATTTGGACTTCTTCAACCGGAGTATGCAGATTAACTTTCATTGTCTTATATCTACCTGCTTCAAGGATGGAATTCTTGACAGTGCCAATTTTAGATTTTAGATTGCCGGTTTTAGATTTTTTTGGTTCATACCTTACCATCGGTGAAACATATCCAAAATCCTTGCATCCCTGAGCCAAGTAAAAAAGGTGGTCGGGGTCAATCCAAAATCCTTGCATCCAAAATCCAAAATTGATTGACTATTGCTCAGGATCTAAAGAAGAATCATTATTCTCTGGGATTTCCGGCGAACCAGAAAATTTGTTTCTACCTCGTTTCCGGGGAGGAGTAAAATTTTCCCGTGAAGATTCCCGCAGAACGATCGATGTATTATTGCTAAAGTCAGGTGGTGACTGGCGATAGAGTAACTCTAAATCATTCCCTGCTTTGCGAAAAACTTTGATTTGGTTGACTACAAAACTTTGAAAGAGGCGATAGAATACCAAAGCAGCAATAGCAATAATTAGCCCCGTTGCGGTAGTAATTAGGGCTGTACCAATACCAGCCGGTACATCAGCTACGGCGTTGGTTCCAAACTCTCCCAGCTTCAAATTACCTACAGATTGTTGTAAACCCAACACTGTACCCAACAATCCCAGCATCGGTGCTAGCGCAATCACCGCTTCTAAAAGTTTTTCACCTCGCCGCATCCCAGCTAACTCGTCTTCTGCGGTTGCTTCCAAAGCCAATCGAAAGCTTTCGGGATCATTTTTTACTAATTTTAAAGGAGCATAGAGAAACCTGCCAATAGGTTGATTGGTAGCTTGTCTAGCAATGTCCGCAGCGGCTTCCCAGTTATCACCAGCCGCATCCAAAACGCGATCAACTATTTCTTTTTCTTGAGTGAGAATGCGCAACCAGAACCACAAACGCTCAAAAATCACACTCACAGCTAAAATCGACAGCGCCAGCAAAGGCCACATTGCTGGGCCACCCTTTTTAAACAAATCTAAAATATCCACTGTTGAAGTCTCCTCCCTCCACTTCCAAACTATTGCAAGGCACTTTAATTGTAGAGATTAATGCACAATTACCATAGTCTGATGCCGAATTACAGATTAATAATGTTGCATGTTAAATTTACATCACCTCAGCAAGCAGAATGCCTATGACAGCTAGGTTTGCTTAATTTGAAATGGGAAATTTGCAATTTTAATTGTTTTGTAGCATCTTCCTGACATACTTGGGCGGTTATTCCCACCAGGAGTTTCCAGCATAATTTGTCAAAATTAAAGGTAACTGGAGGTTCAAAACATGAAATTTTCAATCCAATCAGTTTACGCCTGGTATCGCAATTTGCTTCAAAATCCAAAGTACCGTTGGTGGGTAATTTTAGGAACTCTTGTTTATATTCTCAGCCCGATTGATATTGTCCCGGATATTATACCCATTGTGGGTGAAATTGATGATGTTTTCCTGCTGACGCTGCTAGTTACTGAGGTATCTGGACTAGTTATTGAAGGCTGGAAAGCCCGTAAGGGTGTAGATATGCAGGCTGATAATACATCTAAGGATTCTACCTCTACCGGAAATACTATCGATGTTGATGCTGTCTCTGTCAAATAGTTTTATGAACAACAGGGTTGTTGACTGTTGAGAGTTAACTCTCAACGGTCAACACCATTAAATATGGTAGCTTGATGTGGAACACCTTATTTGACGAACTCTGTCAAGAACCTGACGGCGTTTAAAATATAACTAGCGCAATCTCTAGGAGAGGTATTGTAAAACGATCGCCAAGCATTAGCTTTATCTTCATCATAGCGATCGCCTCTTTGGGGATGGGCATCTAACCATGCTAGTCTGACTGCATGACCAATCAATACATCTAAAACGATATATTCTTCAATTTGCAGGTTGGGGTTATTGGCGGCGATCGCAGATAATTCCATTAAGGCTTCAATATTCACTTGCCGATATTCGGGAGCCTCTATTTTATTCAGCAGATGCTCGACTAATAAGGCAAAATTCTTTTCTCCCGGTGTCATTTCTGACAACATCAACTCACTATCTAAGCGATTGCGCCGTTCTAGTTTATCGCCAATCACTAACCCTTTGCAATGTTTCATTAATTGCCAAACTTGTTGAAAAAACTCTTTTGGTACGCGTCCAGTTGCGCCTTCTGCTTGACGGAACCGTCGCCAACCGCCTGCGGGGACTTCGATTTCAGATTCCATTGCTGGTGCTAATACCCAATCAATGTCACTTTCTTTTTGCTTGACATGAAGTGATTCTTGCTGACGCAAAAGGTTACTCATCCCCGCATATTCAGTTAAAACTTTTTGCAATCGCATTTTCACTTCAAAGGGTGAGAGTTGCATTAAATACTCGTAGGCTTCACCTTGCGTCACCTGTAATTCTGTGGCTAGTTTGCTGGTAATTAAGAGGATGAGATAGCCGACTTTCAGTGTCAGCAGTCCTTGAAAGAGTTTTGCTTCCGATCTGATCAGCACACTCAGATAGATGATAATCTCTTGAGTGAGGACGCGATCGCGGATATCTTCCCGACAAAAATGATTAATCTTCTCGGCTATTTCCTGGTGAGACATGGGTACTGCAATTAATGAATCTTCGCTGTAAGCTTTACCCACGGAAATTTGCTTACCTCTTACCAAAATACTGGTGACAGCATCCGACAAGCCTATATCTACCATTTGTCGCAACCCTGCAACACGGCGGACAATCGCCCAAAGTCCTAAATCCCCAGCTTTGGTGTATACTTCATTGAGTAAATTGTCTACTGTTACAGGATACTTCGGCCCACCAAAGCCAGTATCAAAATCTAGTCCCTGCAAGCGAGTTAAAGTTTGCAATAACTCTATTTGCTCGTAGATATTTTCCGAAGCACGTAAAGTAGACAGCAACAAACCCAAGTTGGTTTCACATTCCATTTGGAATTCTTGGGTATGTCCAAGTTGCCAGTTTTTCCCATGATGATATGCCAAATAATAGCAATGTAATGCTGCATTTTTGACCGCTGGTAGGGAAAATTCTTTATCTTGGAGAAAATCAATTCTTTGAATTCCGGCTGTTAACATTAATTGATTTAACCGCCCTAATTTTACCCGGACACCATGACAAATACCATCTTTAAGTTCTTGCATTAATCCTAATAATGCCTCAGAACCGATTTCTAACATGGTATGGGTTAACATTAACGTCAGAGTCGGACGACCTAAATCACTCCAATATTTTTGAATGTAAGCCAGTTCACTTCTAATTTGATCTAGCAAAAAATGATAATCTAGGGTTAAATAAAATTGTTGCGCATCTAAAAAAGATGGTAAAAATACAATCGTCTGGTCTTGAATGCGAAAGACCCGAGAAGTAGTCAAACTTCTTAAGCGGCGCACTGGGCGACCAGTTAAACCTACTTTATCGTTGCGGCCAATTTGGGTATAAATAGCTGAGAGATCCCCAGCTTTTCTGACTTGAATTGGTTCTAATTGCTTGGGAGTTTGGGTTTCAATCCCGTGAACTTCTAGTTTTGCTTGTAAATCTTCATCTTCGGCGATTAAAGCAATTTGTACTAGAGATTCTCGAGTTTTTCCGACACACAAATGTCTACCTAAGGGGTCAATATCACCAATGGCTAACAACCCTTCACTTAACATTTGACCGAGAAAATATAAACTTTGCGCCCAGACTAAAGGCACATTTTCATTAGGTAAGCGCGGTTGACTTTGGGGTGCTAACCTTTCTGCTTCGATATTTGACTCAGCAACATAATAAAGTTCTGGTAATAAAGACAAACCATCGCGGTCTACTAGTAATGATTCTAAACGTTCTTGGTAATATTGAACTTGTTCTTTGTCGTGACGGAACAAGCCATCAAGTAATAAATAGGTGAAAAATAAAGGCCATTCACATTCTATATGCTCAAATTGCTTCAGTTCCCAAGGTTCGTAGTGTAAGCGGTGGGTATCTTCTAAAACAGTTTGGTGTCCATCCCGGAGGAAGCGTTTGCAGCCGTATTTACCTTGGAGTTTGTTAATGATATCGTTAAAAGTGCGTTCGCGTAGTTTTTCATCTTCGACCGCAAAGGCGGGAAAACTAATAATACTCAATAATGCTGCATCAATTTCTTTGGAACCAGATTCCCTGGGTAATAGAGATTCTAATGTAATACGCGCGCGGGCAATTTCATCTGGTAAAACATGAATCACCGATGCTTGGCTACCACGCACACCAAATAAGTCTAGTCCGTTGATGGCTTCTAAAGCAGCTTTAGCCATACCTACAGAACTAGCATTTAACTCCGCATTCCCACGATTAATTTTGTTACCTCTTTCCCATATACCATAATCTGGTGTGCGATAGGCTCGTCCAATGTAGTAAACCAAATTTTGGACAAAATTCACTTCATCAATGGTATAAATTATTTGCAAGCCGGAGGCTGTCATTTGCGCTAACATCAACAAAAATATTGATGTTGCATCAAGTTGTAAATGTCCCCATTCATCATCACCGACGACAATATCACCAGTAGCAGTGTTGTATTTAGCATGTAACCCATCTAGTGGTGACTGAGTATGTTTAAATTGTTCTACTTTAGAAGCCTGTCGCATCATTGCAAACAACAATCCACGCATCAGCTTGATGGCGCTATGTTCTAGTTCATATGTGTATCCTTTGGTTTCATCAACCTTGCGGTATGCAAGTGCTAAACCCCAAACTGCCAAAATGCTATAAACGTTATCTCTTACCCAAGCATCTGTATAATCTCCGTGGGCTGTAATCGCCGTACTCGCTGGTAGTAACCCAGTAATCGGATTCTGACGGCTGAGAATGATTGTCTTGATTTGCTGATAATAATTCTCTAGGCGGGCATACAATTTGGTAGTGTCCATAATTTTACTTGCTGCAATTTGCGGAAATTTACCCTGTAGCTGTGAAGTTAAAGGTGTCAGCCTAGCCAAAGGCGATGGGATTACAGATCCCGATCGGTATAGGTTTATTATTATCTCCTGTTCTTGGTCTTGAT
Source organism: Calothrix sp. NIES-2100 (assembly GCF_002368195.1). GTDB lineage: Bacteria > Cyanobacteriota > Cyanobacteriia > Cyanobacteriales > Nostocaceae > Aulosira. The sequence goes on from NZ_AP018178.1 coordinate 7,325,839, forward strand.
ATTTATAAAATCCTTAAAGAACTAAGTAGTCCAAAGTAAATATTTAGCTGGAGAGTCAGGAAGATACAAAGCAGATAGTAGAGTATATAACTGTTGTCGCCTGATTTATCTGGATTTTACGGAACTAAATCGATTTGCGTCTTTCTACTGATAACTGAAAGAGAAATTTCTTGAAATCTTTATCGAGATACTCACTTAGGAATACCCAACTTTAAGTTATTTTTAATAGTTCTAAAGTAGGATAAATAATCATTCAAAAGAAGCAATCCTACCCAGAAAATTTTAAGTAGATTATGGGTAAGCGAAGCTTGTAAAACAAAAAATTTATAGAGAGGTTAGGTAATTATGTCTGTACGTTACAACCAAAATAATGCTCCCTTAGTGAAAGTGGTTTACTCTCAAGTTAAAGTTAATGGCAAGATTCAGTTAGTTCCATTAGAACTATATGCTGACGGTTCACTGAAGCGTTCTCTAGTGTAAATTTGGCGGCGTTGCTGATTGCAAATATGAATTAGCCTCAGATATAAGCGCAAAGGTATAAAGAAATCGGCTGATAATTCTGCAACGCCAATTTTTCTATGGCTTTGTGGCTGTTGGCGATCGCCTATCTTAGATCAATTTATGCATTGTCGTTAAGTCCGGGGAAACCCCAGTCCGGAAAATGCATATTGGTATTACTTTCAATTTCGCAGTTCAAAGGCTGACTACATGCTTGCGCTATTTTTGGCGATCGCATTTCATCATGCTCTGTTGGGGTGAGGTGCGATTGCTCTTGCTATATGTTTTTTTGAAGATAGTTCTTCCTTATCGGTTTTAGTATACCAAATTTGGATTTAGCTGTCAATCGCATTTTCAATCTAAATTTTGCACCATGATTAATAACTTGAGAGTGGGCAGGCTTTGTTAATTGAAAGTAGGAATTAGTCTCACGCAAAGTCGCAAAGGCGCAAAGAAGAAGGGCAATGTTCATTAGGTGTTAACTTAACAGCAAACGCAGTATGTCGAAGAATAGTGAGTGAGATTTTTCATGGCTTACAACAACACGAAACCCGATGTAGAGGTTATGGTTATCTGCCGGGTTATAAATACGATTAGCACTGCGACAGTATCCTGGAACATTGTACCAAGAACCACCGCGTAGTAGAGGAAATTTAACCATTTCACTAGTTAACCAAGCACTACCATCAGTGGGTGCGCCTTGGTAATTTTCATGATAATTATCTTGACACCATTCCCATAGATTACCGTGCATATCGTATAAACCAAAAGCGTTGGGAGGAAAACTACCTATTGATGTTGTTTGTTGACGATATTGACCTTTTGGCGCAGAAGCGTATGCATATTTTCCATCGTAGTTGGCTAAGTCAGTGGTAATAGTTTCACCAAAATAAAAAGGTGTAGTAGTTCCAGCACGACAAGCATATTCCCATTCTGATTCACTGGGTAGTCGATAGGTGCGTCCTGTTTTCTGGCTTAACTTTTGACAGAATTCTACAGCATCATTCCAACTCACTTGTTCTACAGGACCTTTATCACCTTTAAATTTGGAGGGATTACTACCCATAATTGCTTGATACTGTTCTTGGGTGACTTGATATTTACCCATGAAGAACCCAGGAACTGAAACTTTATGCTGTGGTTTTTCGCGATTTTCTCCTTCTCCTGGCGGTGAACCCATCATAAATGTACCACCAGGAATTGATACCATTTCCAGAATCACGCCATTTCCTAAGTCTTCTTCAAAGAAGTTTGCACTACGTCGGTTACGGCTAATTTGTTTACCTGTTGCGTCTACTGTTATGACATCAAATTCAAAAGTTTTGAGGGATAAAGTATTACTGGGTTGAACAGGAGTAGATTGAGGTGGTGGAATCGCTGGAATTGTTTTGTTAGAATTCAAATCTTCTAAAACTTCTGTGGCTGATTGATATCTTTCCCTAGCCAAGTGTTTCAGCAACTTATCGAGTATTTGTCCTAACTCGTCGCTGATAGTCGTACCTTTTTCCTGTAACCGTTCTCGCCATAACCATTCGGCATTATAAGCATCATACAGGCGATCGCTCAAATTCCCATTGACATCTGTTAAAGCCAAGCATTGAGTTAACAACCGCGCACAAGTCGCACCTAAAGCATATAAATCGCTGGCTGGGGAAGCATATCCATTCATTTGCTCGCTAGGAGCATAACCAATAGTATAAATTCCTGTGGCTTGTCTAGCTAAACTGGTTTGGGTTACTTGTTTGGCACCACCAAAGTCAATGAGAACAAGTTTGCCGTCTTGTTGCCGACGGATGATATTTTCTGGTTTAATATCCCGATGAATAACGTTGCGATCGTGGATGAATTGTAGAACTGGCAATAAATCAGCTAAAAGTTGGCGAATTTGTTCTTCACTAAATGCTTGTTGCTGAACTTTTGTTAATAAAGTCTCTCCGGGAATGAATTCTTGTACCAAACACAAGCTTGAGCCTTGTTCAAAGTAAGCTAACAATCTGGGAATTTGCGGGTGATTTTCTCCGAGTTCATAAAGGCGTTTTGCTTCTTGTTTAAATAATTCTGCTGCTTTATTGAGTGCTGCTGTTCCGGAAACTTGGGGGAAAAATTGTTTGATGACACAAACATCATCAAATTTATTGGTATCTTCTGCTGTGTAAGTTCTGCCAAATCCACCTTCGCCTAAAAGTTTCAAAATGCGATAGCGGTTTCCTAAAAGTTTACCAAAGTTGCTTTGTCCGCAACTCGTGCAAAATTTATTGCTATCAGGGTTGAAGGGATTTGAGCAATTGGGATTTTGGCAGATTTGCATAAATTGGGATGATTGAGATTTTCTGTTTTATAGTTCCCAAAGTTAAAAGCTTATATTAAATAAAATGTGAGTTCGACAGACTTCACCGATGATTCAGGGGGAAGACTTCTCGCTTATACCGCCATCCCGCCGTCACCCTAGAAGGATGCGGCTAATCCTACAAAGCCTGCAAAAGCAGGCTCAATTTCTTTAGCCTGCTTTTGCAGGCTTTGTAAGGATAGCCCCAGGCTACCGGTTCCTGCGGGCGGTATGTCGGGTAAGCCAGAGAACTTTTTTATCAGCATTCAGGGATAAAACCCACCTTTGCCTTCTTCTTTGCACCTCTGCGCCTCTGGGTGAAAAAATCATACCTTCATCTACGCTAAGAATTTCCCGCAGTTATTGAGAATGGTGCAAGATATCAGTTTACGAATCGCAAAAGTTAGTTTACAAGTCGCAAAACCTAATTTACAAGTGGCAAAAGCTTAATTTACGAATCGCAAAACCTAATTTACGAATCGCAAAACCTAATTTACAAGTCGCAAAAGTTAGTTTACAAGTCGCAAAAGCTTAATTTACAAGTCGCAAAAGCTTAATTTACGAATCGCAAAAGTTAGTTTACAACTCAGAAGTACGACTTCTCTTAAGAACTTCCAAGTCAAAAAATATTCCATTGCTATTGTTCACAGTCAACAGTCAACCGTCAACAGTGAACAGTCAACAGTCCTCCACTGTATCTGGAGTGGTTCAATATAATATTTTTGCACCGCAGAGGGCGCAGAGACACAGAGGAAAAACGCAAAACTTGATTTTAATATGTTGCTGGGGCAGAAAATACTACCCGAAAACCACAAATCCTCAATCCACCATCGGACTCATTCCAACTGCGACTGGCGCTGCGACAAAGTTCTGCACTGAAACTCCAAGAACCACCACGCAGTACGCGGCGATGAATATCACCGCCGTCTTCCCAAACTCTGGCATCTGAAGGGGCGTTATAATAATTGTTGTGCCAAGGATCGGCGCACCATTCCCAAACTAGCCCGTGCATGTCGTACAATCCAAAGGCGTTGGCGACTTCAAAACTGCCAACATTGGTGGTTTCTTTGCGGTTTTTACTATCGCTACCACTACAGCTGACTAACTCAGGAGTGATGGTTTCACCAAAGTGAAAGGATGTGTTGGTTCCAGCGCGACAAGCATATTCCCATTCGGCTTCGCTGGGTAAACGATAGTCACGTCCGGTTTTTTCGGCTAGTCTGAGACAAAATTCTACAGCTTCATGCCAAGATACATTCTCTACTGGTCGATTTGGGCCTTTGTTTTTCGATGGGCTGGGATTTAGGGGTTGTTGGACTTTCGGTAAAGCGGCTACGGCTTTCCACTGTGCTTGGGTTACAGGATATTTTCCCATAAAAAAGGGTTCGACTGTTACTTTGTGTTGGGGACGTTCATCAGCGTCACCTTCAAATTCTGGGGAACCCATCATGAAAGCCCCGCCAGGAATTGATACCATTTCTAGGGCGATCGCTTTCCCCAATTCTTCGGTAAAATATTGACTATAAAGGCGATCGCGGTTGACTTCTCTACCTGCTGTATCTACTGTAACTACATCAAATTCAAAGCTTTGTAAAGAAGGTAATGGTTTGATGACTTTTTGTTGTTTTGTCTGTGGTGTTCCCGATAGTAATAGCCGCTGGGAAATTGCCAAAATTTCTGCTTCTAATGCCGATGTGGTGGTAGATTTTAAATCGTTGAGAACTTCGGTGGCGGTTTGATATCTATCTTTTGGTAAATGTTCCAGCAATTTATCAAGAATTTTTGCTAACCCAGTGCTAATGGTAATACCATGTTCTTGCAATCGCTCTGTCCATAACCACTGCGCATTCATGGCATCATAAAGATTGTCTTCAATGTGTCCTTCCATATTTTGGATGGGCAAACATTGAGTTAAAAGACGAACACAAGTTACACCTAAAGCATATAAATCGCTAGCATGACAAGCAAAGCCAGCCATTTGTTCTGTGGGCGCATAACCAATTGTATAAATTACTGTCGCTTGTTTTGCTAAACTCGTTTGTGTTACCTGTTTCGCACCACCAAAATCAATTAATACTGGTTTCCCATCGCTATCGCGGCGGATAATATTTTCTGGTTTAATATCCCGATGAATTACATTATGGGAGTGGATAAAATCAAGAACTGGCAATAAATCAGCTAAGAGTTGGCGAATTTCTACTTCAGTAAAGCATTGTCCTTGAACTTCTTGTAAAAGTGTTTTTCCTTGAATAAATTCTTGTACCAGATATAAACTGGCACCTTGTTCAAAGTAAGCTAGTAATCGGGGAATTTGAGTATGATTTTCTCCGAGTTCATACAGCCGAAATGCTTCTTCTTTAAAGAATTCTGCGGCTTTTTTACGTTGTCCAGTTCCTTGCACTTGGGGAAAAAATTGCTTGATGACACAAGGCGCATCGAGTCTATCTACATCCTCTGCGGCATAGGTTCTACTGAAACCACCTTCACCTAATAGCCTTAAAACACGGTAGCGGTTTCTGAGCATTTTGCCAAAGTTGTTTTGTCCACAACTTATACAAAATATATTGCTGTCATGATTGAATGGATTCGAGCAATTGGGATTTTGGCAGATTTGCATAGTGTAGGGTAGGTAGCATCTTGTCCAAAGTAAGCCCCAATATTATCTAAGTGAAAACAGATCTCTATCCAAATAAGTATGGAATAGTTTAATCTTTGTAGATACTTGGATAAGTAAATACCGATAAATCCATTTTATTTGTTAATCTCTGTTTGTAACTTTTTCAATATGAGTATTTCTAAAATTTATTATTTTTCTTACATAAAGAATAATAATAGGAATTTCCGATATTTGTCAACAGAATGATAGTTGTATTGGTCAATACAGCTAAGATCAAAGCCTGTTAATTGCTGTGTCTCAGTGCAAATCTTCCTGCTAAAAGCTTTTGGGTTTTAATTAACTAAAAATTTAAACTTCTTCTCCGTAAGCGCGAATTAATTCGGCTACAAAAGCGACGATAGCAGAAACGAAAATTAAGATAACGCTGAGAGCATTAATATCAGGTTTAACACCAGTTCTAATGCGACTAAAAATTTCCATTGGTAAAGTGTTAAAACCACTACCTGCTGTAAAACTGGCGATGAGAAAATCATCTAAACTCAAGACAAAAGCCAGCAGACAACCAGAAATAATACCAGGCATTAGCTGGGGTAATAATACTTTAATAAAAGCCTGTACTGGTGTAGCACCTAAATCTAAAGCTGCTTCCTCCAGGTGGGGATTTAAATGAGTCAGCCGGGAAGCAACCACAAGTCCGACATAGGCAAGACAGAATACCACATGGGCGGCAATAACTGTCCACAAACTTAAGGGAATGGCAAATGCGGCTAAAAAAACGAGAGTGGCGACGGCGATCGCAATATCGGGGATAATCAACGGTAAATAAGAAATGCCACTATACAATTTCTTGAGAGGAAACTGATAACGTGCTAAACCCACAGCCATCAACGTTCCCAACACCGCTGAAATCGCCACTGCACTAAAAGCAACTATCAAACTATTGCGCAAAGCTGAGACAATACGCTCATCACTGAATAATTGGCGATACCAATCGAGGGTAAATCCTTGCCAACTTGCACTGTAAGGCGACTTGTTAAAGCTATAAAAGGCAAGTACCAGTATAGGCAGGTACATGAAGATAAATATAATTACTGATAAAACCGCCTGCCAGACGACACGCGGTTTTTTTGAGGATGGCGAAATATTCACGTTAGGTTTTTTAATGATAATATAATCAGCCAAACATTATATTCTCATGATGTTTAAAAGTCAAGATGAGCTAGTTGACAAGCGATAGTTTTGGGCAATGACAACCGCAACTGCTGAAAATAACCGATTCAAGTATCTGCAAAAAGCTAGCCAGTGCCATGAGTTGATTATCCTGAAAAACATGAATTTAGTGCTGAATCAATCAATTTCAGAATTATTTGTGGCAAAACATAAACCAAGATATGTGCTACAGGTTGACTCAAAAAGATGAAATTTACCTCTAGAGGAGAAGATAATTTCCCTACAAAGATAGAAGAATAAGCGAAAACTAAAAGTCTACTATGATTGAGTAATTCATAAATTTGCTTGGCGTTCAAAGAGTGCTTTGGGCAATTGTTGCATAGCTGGAAATTATTCATTAAATATGCAACTGACAAAGCCGAAACATCTCAGCCAAGACTAACTTTTCAGGAGGTTTGTGATGCGAATTGCTCAGATAGCCCCACTATGGGAGAGAGTACCACCTCCAGCTTATGGAGGTATAGAATTAGTAGTGGGGTTGCTGACAGATGAACTGGTGCGACGCGGACATGAAGTCACACTATTTGCATCAGGAGATTCTATCACTTTAGCAGAGCTAGAATCAGTTCACCCCCGTGCTTTAAGACTCGATCCGAATGTGAAAGAGTATGGCATTTACGAGATGCTGCAATTGGGTTTAGTCTATGATCGAGCCGACGAATTTGATATTATTCATTCCCATATGGGTTGTGCAGCCTTACCCTATGCGAATCTGGTAAAAACCCCCACAGTTCATACGTTGCATGGTATTTTTACCCCTGACAACGAAAAGATGTTTAAATATGCTAAGAATCAACCTTATATCAGTATTTCCCATGCCCAACGGGAACCAAGATTAGGGCTGAATTATGTAGCCACAGCATATAACGGCATTGATGTTAGCAGTTATAAATATCATGCTCAACCCAATGATCCGCCTTACCTAGCATTTTTGGGACGGATATCTCCAGAGAAAGGAACACATTTAGCGATCGCCATTGCTAAACAAGCCGGATGGCATTTAAAAATTGCCGGCAAGGTAGATGTCGTTGATGTAGAATATTACGAAAAAGAAATCAAACCCCTAATTGACGGCAAACAAATTGAGTATTTAGGTGAAGCGAACCATGAGCAAAAAAATGCCCTCATGGGAGGTGCGGTAGCAACTTTATTCCCCATAACTTGGCGAGAACCATTTGGGTTAGTCATGGTGGAATCGATGGCCGCAGGTACACCAGTGATAGCGATGAAACTTGGCTCGACAGTGGAAGTAATCGATCACGGCAAAACAGGCTTTCTCTGCGAAAATATGGAAGAGTTCGTCAGTGCGATCGCTAAAGTGACAGATTTAGACCGCTATGCTTGTAGACAGTATGTAGAGAACCGCTTTAGCTTGCAAAAGATGACCGACAGTTATGAAGCAGTTTATCGACAGATTCTGCAAAAGCGATTTGCTCAGAATGGTCATTCCCATAGTTTAGTTGGTTTAGGCAATAGCCGCATTTAGGTGGATCTTTCTGGTTCACCTTTTTATTGACTGATTGCAGCAGCGAGAAGACACAAGCCAATCAGAATCCTAAGTTTAACTCCTCTATAACACACAGATATTCATCGCCGTCCATCGATGTTTATCTGTGTTTTTTTGTAAATGGGCATTGGGCATTGGGCATGGGGCATTGGGCATTGGGCATTTCTTATTTATCTCCCTTCCCTTGTCCCCCACACTCCCCACACTCCCCACACTCCCCACACTCCCCACACTCCCTCATCCCCTCTGCTAAAAATCTTCTGCCATATTTGCAGGACACATACCACAAATATGGGTAATATAGTTTCAAAATGTTAAATTCAGTAGATTTAACAGTTGTGCTTAACTTATCAGCGCTTTAGTTGCAACAGTCAGCATCTACCACAGGTTTATTTTTTTCAGCGCTTTGATGCTTTAGCAAGTCTGAGGCATTGAAAACGGCTGCGCTCTGGTGGGTATTTAATAATACTTCATATTTCCCAGAGCAAAACCATGTTTTTGACTCATGACTGTGTATTCCCAATAGGCAATTTGTCAATATGTTGAGTAACATAATCGACATACTATGACTTCAGAGTATAAAAAGTTATTCTATTTTCACAGGAGTGCTGTCAAAGTGATTTCCCCTATTGTGTTTCCTAAAACTCGTAGATCTGATATTCTGCCAGCTACTTTGAATGGCGATCGCGCACATTCTCAGCCAGAATCCGGGCTGAATACAGTTGGTCGCGCCTCCGTATTATCTTTAAGTTTAGGTATAAGTTTAGCTTTATTGACTTGCTTGGGAAGCAGTGTTAAAAGCGCCTTTGCCCAAGTGCCGCCTGTGGGAGAAAAACAAATTTCTCAGGTAAATGTGCTGTTTGTTAACCCTGGTAGCGGCGAAGACAAAGAAGGCAATGGTGATGAACGCGCTCCCTTCAAAACTATTACCCAAGCGATACACAAAGCTACTACAAATACCGTAATTATGCTGACTCCAGGCACTTATAGTAGCGAAACTGGAGAGGTATTTCCGTTAATCCTCAGACAGGGGATTTCAATTCAAGGGGACGCGAGTAATCAAGGTCAAGGGATTACAATTGTTGGCGGTGGTGAATATCTCAGCCGCAGTTATGGTGGTCAAAACGTCACAATTGTGGGAGCAAACCAAACAGGTTTAACGGGGGTAACAGTAACTAATCCCAATCCTCGCGGTTATGGTTTGTGGATTGAATCAAGTAATCCCATAGTTTCTCAAAACACATTTACTGGCAATACCCAAGATGGAGTGTTTGTGACGGGCACTGCCACACCAACTATTACTCAAAATAACTTTTATCGCAATGGCGCTAATGGAATCACCATCGCTGGTACTTCCCAAGCCCAGGTACGGGAAAATATTTTTCAAGAAACCGGCTATGGTATTAATATTGCCCAAAATGCGGCTCCTGTGATTTTAAACAATCAAATTCAGCGCAACAGATCGGGGATTATCGTCCAAGCCAACGCCCACCCAATTTTACGGAATAATATTATTGAGGGTAGTAAAGAAGATGGGATGGTAGCGATCGCCCAAGCCATGCCAGATTTAGGTAATGATACGGAACCTGGTAGTAATCAATTTCGCAATAATGCCCGTTACGACATTAACGCCAATGCTGCCAAACAGGTAATTGCTGCCGTTGGGAATAATTTGACTAGCGATCGCATTGCTGGCAGAGTAGATATAAAAGTTGTTAGCAGAACAGTCACCTCAAGTAATGCACAACCTGCTGCTGCTGGTCTCCAAGAAATCCCTAGCAATGGTGAAATCATCTTTTCTGCACCTGGACTTGCTCAAACTCCTAACCAGGTAAACGTACCATCTGCCAACAACAGCAATTCTCCTAATAACCTGACCATTGGCCAATTGAACACCCAACTATTACCACTCCAAGCAGCCAACACATCACGCACAGTTACCCAACTCAATCCACCGCCACCCAACCCCACAGTCAACTCCGCCGTTCCTGGCTTTCCTGTCCCCAGCAGCTTGGTAGGTAAACAAACAGCAATTGCAAATGTGCCACCATCTGGGAATCCGGCAAATGTACCACAGTTAAATTATTTACAAATTAATACCAATGCAATTGAGTTTACCCCACCTCTACCTCCCAGCAACTCTGTAGTCAAGCCATCTGCATCGAGAGCTAGGGGTAAAAAACAGTCGTCACAAAGGCGACCAGTGTCTCCAGGGGGGAACTCCAATCTTTTGCCTGTTCCCAATTCCAATATCCCCATTGGTAATACCCGGAATATGCGCAAAGTCCCAGTACCTGAAGGTTATCCGACTGAGAATTATGGCAGTGCATCGCCGAATAATACCACACCAATAAGTGCTGACTCCTTACCAAATGCTGTAGTGCCGATGGGTAATACTCCACTACCGGATCGTGGTACAACACCAACGAGTGCAGATTCCTTACCAAATGCTGTATTGCCGATGGGTAGCAATCCTCCATCCTACGGTGGTACAACCCCGATGGGTGTACGTTACCGCGTATTGGTGGAAGTGGCAACCCAAAGAGATCAGGATTTAGTGCGATACCTTATTCCTGGTGCTTTTTCTACAGTCTCCCAAGGACGCAACTTCATGCAAGCAGGAGTATTTAGCAATCGCTCTAACGCTGAAGGGGTAATCAACATGCTCAATAGTAATGGTTTTAGAGCGATGGTTGAGGTATTGAATTGATGGAAAAGGGGTTAGGGGCTGGGGGCTAGGGGCTAGGGGGCAGAGGAGACAAGGGAAGGGGGACACTTCGGCTTCGCTCAGTGACCGGAGGACAAGGGAGACAAATAACTATTGCCCCATGCCCAATGCCCACTCGCCCTGAGCGTAAAGCCTTCGGCATAGCTTCGCTTAGCGCGAAGCGTCTCGTTCGCGCAGCGTCTCCCCTTGGGAGAAGAGAAGCCGTTCGCGTAGCGGACGCACCAGAAGGGATGCCCCATACCCATTTTTCAATCCCCTGCAATCTCGCGATAGGCTTGTTGGCAATGCTCATAATTTTCCGGCAGAATTTCCGCATTGCCAAAACACAATTGTTCGTGAGTGGTAATTAAAGTTTCATAGGGCTGTATTGGCGTGACAGAGGAACGTAACAATTGTAAATATTCGCCATCAGTGCGGCTGGGTTGATGGCGAACAACGCTAGTATCATGCAAGTGCTGCAACATAGCCAGATAAAGACAACGACAAGCTTCCCGATAATTACCTTGACGGTAAAATTGTTGCGATCGCGCTAACAATAAACCAACAGAGAATTCATGAGAAATAATGGTTGGGTTAGTAGCATCATAATTGCCTGTTCTGCTTAACCAAGAATATACATAAGGGCGGAATTCTCGCCACAATCGCCAAACCAACCAGACCAAAAATAAGCCGACAACCAGCCAAAACAGTAAATTCAGTACCCGACCTAGCCAAGGACTGATTGACCATCCTGGAGGCCATTGTGGTAACGCTGATTCAAAACGGGAAAACTCATATTCTATCCATTCTCCCGCTTGTTGTTGCAACTGAGAAAGCTGCCAATCCCAGCTGTTTTTTTCAAAAGTATCTGTTGACATAGGGGATGAGGGGGATGAGGGAGTGTGGGGAGTGTGGGAGACAAGGAGGACAAGGGGGACAAGGGAGACATGGGGAGTGTGGGGGGAGATTATAAAAGCTTTCCACCCCTCCTAATGACCAATGACCAATGACCAATGACCAATGACTATTGACTATTGACCCTTGACTCCCCGTTGACTTTGCTACTTTGTATCATGAGCCAACCGACAACAACAAGTAGCGCACCAAATATGAGAAATCCCAAATCCCAAGCTAACTGATTTGGCCCTGGTTTGACATGGTGGATACCAAGAATTTGATGATCAATTAGCCCTTCAACTAGATTAAACAATCCAAAACCAAAGAGTATAGACCCAATAAAAGTTTGCGCTGACCAAGGAACATCTTCACGCCTGCCAGCCCGCCATAACAAGGCGACTCCAACTACAGTCAGCACCCAATCTAAGGCATGAAATATCCCATCCCATACCATGTTTAAATCTATATTTGAGGTACTGGTCAAGGGACGAACATTACTTAACATATGATGCCATTGGAGAATCTGATGCAGCACAATACCATCGATAAATCCTCCTAGACCTAAACCTAGAAAAATCCCAGCAATAATCAGTGGTAATGGTCGCTTAATTTTTTCACTGTTGACCTCCATACTCAACTCCATATACAGGCATTTTTACCACCATAGAATTGTTTTGCCAGCAAAATCTTCTATCTTGAGGCAAATGCTAGCTTTCAATTTAAAGTGGAAAATTTCCTGCTAGGGAGTCTTTAGAGACGCTAATTACCATATACAGGCATGATAGAAATTGATATTCAAGAGCAATTTTCAAATGACTATTTACTTTTACAAGGTTTGGCAGCCTTATGGCTGTTTTTCTAACTTTTCTCCCCACGGAATTAAAATCCAGGGTACTTACTGGCCAACGGTTGAGCATTATTATCAAGCCCAAAAGTTTGTCGGTAGCATAGATGCGGTGATTATACCCGTGATCCATAATGCCAGAACTCCAGAAGAAGCTGCTGCTTTAGGACGCTGTAGTAGCCGCCAAATCCGCGCCGATTGGTGTCAGGTAAAAACTCAGGTGATGCGAGAAGCTGTCCTCAAAAAGTTTCTCACTCATGCCGAAATTCGAGATATCCTCCTAGATACAGGCGATGAAATTTTAGTAGAAAATTCGCCCAATGATTATTTTTGGGGCTGTGGTGTCAATCAAACCGGTGAAAATCATCTTGGTAAAGTTTTGATGAGTGTACGTGAAGAAATCCGCAAGCTAGTCTCTGTCACAGCAATTGCCGAAAAGCATTTGCATCATTAATTACATTAATACACTGACTAAGCGATTAAGAGGGGGGAATAACTACATTCCCCTTATTAAATAGCTTTTAACTATATAACTTCTGTAGTATTTGATTATTTATCTTTTAAAAAAATTATATATGCGTAAATATTTATACAATCATAGAGCAGATTATAAAATTTTATAATTTGCATAAAATTACCGTATGCATCTGAAGATTTATGGTTATAAAATTAATTGTTTAATAATTAACTTTTTCTTAATATTTTAGCCTGTAAACCTCAAAGATTTCCAGAGGAAGTACAGGTAAGCATGAGTTGGATAGACCTTTTCTAGACAGCTTCCGTTTGGAGAAAAACATCAGAGTAACCGTACCCTCAAATTAGGGTTATAAAAACATCCTTAAATAGGGGAAATGTCTGGAAAAAGGTGAAATTTAATTCAGCGAACAAACTTTATTCAGGAAAAGTTTAATTATTATACATTACTTTAGTGTAGATAACTAATGAGATTTACCGATCAACTAGATGGGTTGCAGCAACCCTTTGATCCACAAGGTTTACTGCACCGAATGACCAGTCAGATTAGGCGATCGCTGGAACTTCCAGAAATCTTGACAGCTACCGTTGCAGAAGTGCGTTCATTTTTAGCTACAGACCGAGTAATGGTTTATCGGTTTGATACTGATGATAGTGGTGAGGTGATTGCTGAATCTATTCATGAGCAGCGGTTACCATCTCTATTGGGGTTGCATTTTCCCGCAAATGATATTCCACAGTATTCTAGAGAAATGTTTATTACAGCCCGACAAAGGGTAATTGTGGATGTAGTTAATGGCAAAACTAGCTTATCACAACCATATTCCCCAGAAACCAACGAACCTCTAGAAACAGAAAATACCCAGGCTCGAGAAGTAGATCCATGTCATCTTAAATACTTAACAGCAATGGGAGTACAGTCTTCCTTAGTAGTGCCAATTTTGCATCGCGATCTGAAAGAGCAATCAGCAAAGCCGCAACTGTGGGGATTGTTAGTATCGCACCACAGCCAGCCACGAACTATTTTGCAGTGGGAACTTAAAGTATTACAACAAGTGACAGATCAGGTAGAAATTGCGATCGCTCAAAGCAATCTACTCAGTGAAACCCGTTCCCAGCAACAACAACAAGCCATTATTAACCAAATCACGATTCTGTTGCATCAATTGCCCACCATCCAATTACAAACCGCCCTAGAAACAACTATTAATGCTTTTGATGGTACAGGTGGCAGACTTTATATTGAGCAGAGTCGGGAACTTTATACCTGGGGTGAACAACCCAACTTACCCTTTGAATCCGAAAACATTGTGATCGAACAGCATCCCGTGTGGCAAAACTGGATAGCTGAGTGCAAACCCAGTCAGGTTTTAGCAATTTGTGACCTTTACAAAGAAACGCGGTTGCGAGTTTTAGCGGTGGGGTTTCAATTTACTAAGATTCGCGGCATATTGGTAATTCCCTTATATTATCGCCACAATTTTATCGGTGTTTTAAGTATATTTCGTCCAGAATTTGATACCGAAATTTTGTGGGCTGGACGCTGTGAACAAAACCAGCGACAACAACTACCTCAGCTTTCCTTTGATGTTTGGCGAGAGGAAAAAAAAGGACAAGCACCTGAATGGAAACTGAAAGACATTTTTCTCGGACAAGCATTAGGCTATCACTTCTCAATGGCAATTCAGCAGATGCAAATGTACCAACAGGTGCAGTTACTGAATACTAACCTAGAACAGAGAATTGATCGGCAAACCGATGAATTACAAAAATCATTACTGTTTACCAAAGTCATCAAGCAAATCACAGAGCAAATCCGCAGTACATTAGACTTAAAAATTACTCTGCAAACAATTGTGCAGGAAGTTCGCCCTTTGCTAAATTCCGACCGGGTATTGATTTACAAAATATCAGCTGAATCTGAAGGTCAGGTGATTGTAGAAGAGATCCACGGCAATTATCCCTCAGTGTTGGGAATTAAAGCACCACAAGAATGCTTTCCTGATGAGTATACTCTGCTTTACGCTCAAGGGAGAATGCGGGCAATTCACAATGTGTCAACAGCTAATTTGAGTGATTGTCATCGAGAGTTTTTGCAGAGTCTGCAAGTGCAAGCTAACTTAATTATACCCATTAAAATGGGTATGCAACTATGGGGATTACTGATTGCTCATCAGTGTGATGCTCCCCGAAATTGGCAAGATGGGGAAATTGAGTTAATGCTACAGTTAGCAGATCAGGCGGCGATCGCTATTCAGCAAGCACAACTCTACGAACAAAGCCATGCGGCTGAAACTCAGGCTAAAGCCAAAGCTCAACAGTTAGAGCAGACATTACATGAACTCCAACAAACACAAACACAATTAATTCAAACTGAAAAAATGTCTAGCTTGGGACAGTTAGTTGCTGGAGTCGCACACGAAATTAACAATCCCGTTAACTTTATCTATGGTAATTTGTCTTACGCTAGTGATTATAGCCACCAACTACTACAACTTTTAACCCTCTACCAGTCCCATTATCCTACTCCCGATCGCGAAATTATTTCCTTAGAACAAGCGATCGATGTGGAATTTGTGGCACAAGATTTGCCAAAACTGATCTCTTCTATGCAAGTAGGAGCCGAGCGCATTTCCTCAATAGTACAATCTTTACGCAATTTCTCTCGCTTGGATGAGGCTGAATATAAGCCTGTTGATCTCCACGAAGGCATTGACAATACTTTACTAATTTTACAACATCGTCTCAAATCCACTGTCCATTTCCCTGGTGTGAAGGTAGTCAAAGACTATGGTGATTTACCTTTAGTCAAATGTTATGCTGGACAACTGAATCAGGTATTCATGAATATTCTCACCAACGCTATTGATTCTTTGGAAATAAAAGCCCAGTCCGATCAATCCTTCATCCCTTCCATCTGTATTTCCACTAGAGTCTCAGCAGATAACTCCTTTGTACTGATTCGCATAGCCGATAATGGGACGGGAATGACAGAAGAGGTGAAAAGGCGGATTTTTGATCCATTTTTCACAACTAAGCCTGTGGGTAAGGGTACAGGACTAGGTCTAGCTATTAGTTATCAGATTATGGTCGAAAAGCATGGAGGAGTAATTGAGTGTGTCTCAGAATTGGGAAAAGGTACAGAGTTCTGGATGGAGTTAGCTCTCAACCCCCAATGCAAACTCAATCATCAATATATCAGTTCTGTACTGCCAACCTCACAAAAATGGGAAATCAACACTAATTTTCAAAACTTAAAAAATTACTGAGCTATTACTCATTAAGCTAGTAATTTGAATGATATTTAGATTGGGTATTTGGCTAAAATAACTTCATATATTTTCAATATTGAGCGCCAGCAAAAGTAAAGTTTATTGGCAAAAAATTCTCTACTGCTTCCTTGGTGCTAATCTAATAATTGAAGCTAAAAAGCTTCCCCGGCAAATATAACAGATGCACGGGAAAATAAGTAAGAGGTAAAAGACGCTGTTTGATTGACTTCTGTCTCGCCAAAAAATCAACAACACCCAACGCGAAAACTGATATTTCCTCAAATATTTAACATCAGGGGGCGCTGTAACTGCTTTTCATTGCTTTAATACAAAGTGATGAAATCTTAGTACATCCCTGGCTAGGATAAACAATCAGAGGAAAGAATTCAGGAAGTAGATGTTTGGGTGTTGTTGTGTTTAATTTGCTGTTGAGTGTTGACTGTTGCGCTCTAAACAACTAACAATAGACCATTCACAGCAAAATTGTTATAAGCTTGTACGAAGTTCAATAGCATTCATACAGTTAAAATAGCGCCTTATGTCCATTATTGCGCTCAGAGCATGGTATATACAAGATTATGAGCCGATTCCAGAACTGGAAAAACGTCCGCCAGACATTCGTCTGAGTAAGAAAAGCCTGCTGAGATCGGGTTTGAGAGCAGACTTTCTAGAAGACAGCGATGAAGTGAAAACATCGACTTGGTTTGGGCGCTATCTGGAAGGAGAAAATATTGAATTTTATATTGAAGGTAGTGGGGGCTATAGCGTCGCTAATATTGACTTGATCAGTCATGAAATTTATTTCACCAAGCAGGCGCTGTTAGCTCAATTAGAACCAACAATTTTTTTATGTTATCAAACTGAGTATGCCGCAGCGAGTGATGCTTTGCGAGCTGGGGTGCAAAAAAGTTTAGTAACTTTGAACAAGCGATCGCGCCTTCCCCTGACACTAGTAGAATCATATCGTCCGGGAAATGGCCCCTTAAGGCTTTCTGCGGGGATTCTGCGCAAAATCCGCAAGAGTTTATTATTTATTGCAGACACCACAGCGATCGCTACCATCTCTGGTAAAGAAACTACACAATTAATTCCTAGCCCGAATGTCTGTATTGAAATTGGCTATGCGATCCAAAGTAAGCGATCGGAACAAATTTTACTAGCACAAATGCAACGCCCAGACTTAGAAGGAGAATTTCCCTTTGATTTACCCAAGCAGCAAATTCTCCAATTCCAAGACAGTGCAGAACTAAATAAAATTCTCACAGATGCAATTCAAGCCCAGTTAGCCAGGTTTAAGCTGTTTTTTTGATCACAATTCGTTTTCTGTTAAAAATTGTAAAGAAATTCATAATATAAGGTAGGTGTTATCTTTAATGTGATATGCATTTAACTTGGTTAGACAGCAATAGTTGGCTGATTGAAATCGCAGGTAAACGAATCCTACTAGATCCTTGGCTAGTTGGTGCGTTAACCTTCAGTAACTTGGATTGGCTATTCAAAGGTACTCGACCAAAAGAACGCCCCATACCAGAAAATATTGACCTGATTCTGCTGTCTCAGGGTTTGGAAGACCATACTCACCCACCAACACTACAACAACTCAATCGCCAAATTCCTGTGGTAGCTTCTTTGAGTGCAGCAAAAGTAGTGCAGAAGTTAGGTTACACCTCTGTGACAGCGCTAAATCACGGTGAAACTTTCACATTCAATCATCAAATAGAAATCAAAGCTACTCAGGGTATGTTTGCAGGCCCGAACACAGTAGAAAATGGTTATCTCCTCAAGGATTTGCAGAGTGGTTTAACCTTATATTACGATCCTCATGGAACTCATGACCCCAAAATCCAGCAAGCTGCACCAGTAGATGTGGTAATTACGCCCCTGATTGATTTGGCGCTACCCTTAGTGGGGCCGATTATTAAAGGAACAAACAAAGCCTTGGAAGTAGCAAAGTGGTTAAAACCCCAAGTAATGCTACCCACAGCTGCGGGAGGTGATGTCATATTTGAAGGATTGATCAACAAATTGCTCACGACTACGGGTAGTGTTGAGGAATTTCGGGCATCATTAGCCAAGAATAATTTGACCACACAAGTAATTGAACCATTACCAGGCGATCGCATTGAGTTGCAATTATAAAAATTCGTAGTTGGGGCTAAAGTCCTGACTACGAGACCATATCCTTAATTAGTTGAATATGTTTAGGTAGTAAATCAGCTAAATCGTAACGTTCCAGCACAGTTTTTCTTGCATTGACGCGAATTTCTGCCATCTTGGTTGGGTGATCTAAGACTTCATCAATGCGATCGGCAATTTTCTTTGGCGAGAAGAAATCTACCAATAAACCATTTTCACCATCGCGAATCACCTCAGTTACAGGCCCAGTATCAGAACCTAAGACTAAGCATCCTGTGGACATAGCTTCAATCATCGACCAAGAAAGTACAAATGGTCTGGTTAAATAAACATGTACAGAAGATGCTTGAATTACTTTGAGATATTGTCCATAGGGTAAAGTCCCAGTAAAGTGAACCCTTGATAAATCGAGGGGAACTTTTTTCAGCATAAAATCTTTGTAGCCGCTACCATCTGGTAAAGATTTACCGTAGCAAACTCGATCAGCTCCCACAATTACTACATGACAATTTGGTCTTCGCTCTTGGACATAAGCAATAGATTCAATAAACTGAGGAAAACCGCGATACGGTTCCATACCCCGCGCCACATATGTGACAATTTCATCGACACCAGAGAGGTCAAGTAATGGTAGTACAAGCTTAGCTTGGGGATTGGGTTGAAAGAATTCTGTATCAACTCCATCATGCAGCACGGAAATCTTATTCTGAAATTCTGGGGGAAACTGAGATTTTTGCCAATTTGTTGGTGAAAGACCGCGATCGCAAGTATATAAATCAATTAATATCGGTGCATTTTTGACCCGGATACGTGCTACATCATCAACAGTAAGTGGCTCGGTTGGATCAAAATCTGCATCTGAGCCATGAGCATGGTAAAACCATTCAAAGTAACATATTAGCCGTGAATCTGGGAATGCATCCTTGACAAATAAAGTGGGTCCCCAGCCAGAATGACCGCAAATTACATCCGGTACAAAGCCTTTTGCTTTGAGTTGTTCAGCTAGCTTGTAGACAGCTTGACCATGCAATACCGCACCTTCTAATGGACGAACGTAATGATGGGTTGAAGGATGGGGATCGCGATTTGGTTCAAAAATCACCTTATTAACACCAGATAGAGTGACTTCGCGATTTTTAGTACCAAATACAACCACATTCTTTGGATCTTGCGCCAGAGTTAAAGCTACGTGACGGTATTGAGCTGGGAAATTGTTATGGAGAAATAGAATTCGCATATAGGGATGAGGGACTAGGGGGACAAGAAGGACAAATGACTATTGACCATTGACCATTGACTATTGACTATTGACAAACAGCCGCACAGGTTTGGTTTGAAGTTGAGGGGTAATTAATTTAACTCGCTCAACTACAGAAATCATGTATTGGTAATCCGGTAGTGTCCCGTTGGGTACGTATCCGACTTCTTGCGCTAAAGTTGAAGGAAAATCACCTAGGACTTTGCGGATGTACTCTTGGCGGTTGCGTTCGACATTAGGGCCAATCAAAACTACACCAGGTGGGACATAATGTGGATCTGTATAAAGTATGCGAAACTGAGTTTGTTGTAATTGGGAACTGTAAAGATTATATTCAGTGATCGACACAGCACCAGCAGTAGCTTTGCCTATAGCTACCCATTCCATAACTGTTCTTGGTGTGGGTGCAGAAATGACATCAGTGAGTGTCAGACCATAAAGATTGAACAGGGGAAAATAATATCCTGTTGCTGAACCAGGTTGACCTAAAGCTACTGTTTGACCTTGTAGCTGTTTTAATTCCTGGATTGGGCTTTCGGCGCGAACTACAAAAACCGATCGCAAATTACTCACACCGACTAAAGGAAAAAGTCCTACATATTGATAGCGCGCGATCGCAATTGCAGCTAAACCAGGTGGTGCAAATACCAAATCCCAAGCCCGCGCTTCTAGGCGCTCAATTGCTTTATTTTCGTTAAACGCAGGTTCTAGCTTAATGTGTGATTTGGTTTTTTCTGCTAGGTAGCGATTGAATTTCGCGTACTGGGTAATTATTTCTTCTCCACTACCATAGCTGATAGTGCCAATTTTTAATTCACCTTCACCCGGCGGTTTTGGTTTACATGCATGAACTACCAAAAACAGTATTTGGAAAAGAAAAAAACGACGAGATAATTTCCAAGACATTAGTAATTTTGTTGAGCAAAAACTATCTAGATTTCAAGCTGAGGAGTAGTACAGCCTAATAATAAACTATGGTTCAATTAATATTTGTTTACTTTTGATGGATCTGCTATAAACCCGCTATAAGTAAGATTAGCAAGGTTAAGTTTTTGCAGTTGTATGTAAAGTTTTGTCTAGAGATAATCATTATGCTAAAAAAAATCAAGGATTTGAATATTGGTACTAAATTTAACTTGCTTTTGATCGTAGTTTTTATCATTAGCATTGTCATAAGTGGCACTGCCTTATCAAGTTTACTCCAGCAAAGAGCGCAAAATGAAGTTGCTACGAAAGCACTGATTCTGAGTAAGACTATGAACTCAGTAAGAAAATATACACAAGACCGCGTAAATCCCTTACTCAAAGATAGGCTAGAAAGCGAGCCAGTGTTTATCCCAGAAACAGTACCTGCTTTCTCTGCTACAGAAGTATTTGAGAATTTGCGGAAAAACGAAGAATATAAAAATTTCCTTTACAAAGAAGCAACACTTAATCCGACTAACTTGAGAGATAAAGCTGATACTTTTGAAACTCAAATTGTCGAGCGATTCCGCAATAATCCCAAGCTGAAAGAAATTACTGATTTCCGTAATTTACCGGAAGGAACAGTATTTTATATTGCGCGTCCCTTAGCTATTACAGAACAAAGCTGTCTGCGCTGCCATTCTACCCCAGATCAGGCTCCTAAAAGCCAGTTAACAACTTATGGAACAAATAATGGTTTTGGCTGGAAACTCAATGAAATTGTTGCAGCCCAAATCATCTCTGTTCCTTCGGAACAGGTTTTCAATAGTGCGCAGCAGACTTGGGTTTGGATCATGGGGCTGTTAATTGCTATTTTTGCTATCATCGTTATTTTAATTAACTTCTTAATCAAAAAAACTGTAATTGAGCGAATTAGAAAAATTGAAAAAATAGCTCAAAAAGTTAGTACAGGAGACATGACTGCTAATTTTGATGAGGATTACAAAGATGAAATTGGTGGTTTATCTTCAGCATTCAATAGGATGAAATATAGTTTACAAATAGCTATCGATATGCTTAATCAGCAGACTCAATAAACTTAACTGGGGTTTTTAAGAAAGTAGGCGCTGCTGAAATAAGAGTGCTTTTTTGGGATCGGGAATTTGTGATTTTAAAACATTTACAAGTTCCTCTTCAGTAATTTGTGGAGAAGATTTGATCGCTTTTTGGACTAAGAACGTAGCGATCGGCCCAATTAAAGAAATTAACTCCTGCTCGCATTGACGTACAAAGCGATCGCTGATTACGGCAATTTCCTGACTTGGTGCAGTATTTGACGTAGGTTGAGATTTTGTAGTAGTTTCTCGCAGAAACAACATTGACTTCTGCTTAAACTCATTTTTTTTCTGTCCTACAATATGAAGCGACAAATTTTCTATTACTTGTTCGTAAGTGGAAGCTGATGCAGAAATCTGTCTTAGTAGTGTCGGCGCTAAAGGCCCAACATATTCCAAGAGGATATTTTCTAGGAACTTGTACTGCTGGGGATTCAGGATCGAAGTTACTTGTTGTTTAATAGTATTCTGTTGGGAAAATAAAGGTTGGGAAGGCTGTATAACTCCTAAGGGTGGTTGAGTGAGTTGGGATTCAACTTCAGTATCACTATTAATTTGCTGTAGTGCTTGTAAAACTTCTGTTGCAGTCTGGTAGCGTTCTTTAAAATGGTACAGCACCATTTTCGAGATGATATGTCCCAACCAAGGACTGACTTGGGCTTGGTGTTGCCAAACAATTTCTCCTGTAATTGGATCTTCTTGAAGTTGCTTAGGATGCAGGCCTGTCAGTGCCTGAATCGCAATAATACCTAAAGAATAAATATCACTGTTGGGGCGGGGTTTCCCTTGTCCCTGTTCTGTAGCCATATATCCAGGAGTACCTATGGCAATAGTAGTATCTCCATGCCCGGAAACTGTTAGTAGTTGAGTTTGGATTTGCTTGACTGCGCCAAAATCAATCAGCACTAACCGACAATCTTGCGGCCGTCTAATTATATTGTCCGGCTTAATATCTCGATGGATAACTTTGTGGCTATGAACAAACTCCAAAATCCCCAAAATTTGTTGCAGTAATTGAATAACTTGCGCTTCTGTCCAGCGTTGACCTGGTAACAATTCTGTTTTGAGAGAATGTCCTTGAATGAACTCTTGCACCAAGAAAAACTCTTGGTCTTGTTCAAAGTAGGCTAAAAGCCGAGGAATTTGCTCATGGTTACCCAATTGTTCTAGTGTTTCTGCCTCACTGTTAAATAAACGTCTTGCAGTGATCAGAAATTCTGGGTTGTGAGTAAAAGGCTTCAGATGCTTAACAACACACCTAGGGGAACCAGGTCGGTGGGTGTCTTCAGCGATGTATGTTTGACCAAATCCTCCTCCTCCGAGGACTTGGAGGACTTGATAACGCCCGTCTAGTAAAGTTCCTAACATATTATGACTCGTCTAAGTCCTCATCTTAATCTTGACATAAGTACCGGTGTTGACACCTTTAATTAAAAAAGAAGCTTTAGACCAGATGCATTTGGTGACTAGTTGCTCTAGACTATTAGTACGTCAGTATATTAATAATTATGCGTTAATGAGTTCCTAGGCAGGACTTCAGTCAGTAGATTGTAAAGCACGTTCTGTACTGACTATGAATTTATCAAAATTCATGACACAGACTACTATAGTAATTCGATTTGATTTTTGAAAAATTACTCGCGTAGACAGGGAACTCTTAACAGGGAACACAAAAGAAGGAATAAAAGTGTACGGAGTTTTGTGCAAAAATCCAATAGGAGTCCTGTAGTTTTATTTCTGGACTTTTGATGGTTTTGCTAGCCTATTGTGAATTTTATTCATGAAGCGCATCCATATCATCAATACAGACAAAAACCAACTGCCAGATATCACGTCAGTCTCAATCATGTTAACCTCAAGAATTGTAGTGTTTATCGTTTGCCCGATATCTCTAACCACACTGCCAATTTAATGAGTCTTATTTTATAAGGTAAATTAAATAACTGAACCAATTATTAATTAAAATAAATATTACTACAGCCTACCAACCTCAAAAATTACTAGTATTTTCCTAGCTATCAATTATTTTTTTATAAAAAATATTAGTCGGTTCTCTAGCTATTCTATTTGATTTATGAACGCACTCCTAAAGGTAGGTGGCTATAGGCAATAGATTTTTGTCACGAATATATTCGCCGATAGTTCGCCCATCCTGGGGAGTAAGCATTGCTCCTAGGCAGTCTGCTAGGTACAATGGTAAAATAGAACCCTCTATATTTAGCTGGGGAACGATTTAATCGGGGATAGTTTGTGCTGGGAATCCATACTCAATGATTTCGAGTGCGGTAATTTGAACCCTTGACAATACCAACTAATCTTCTTATATGTAACGGCAATGACTTAATTTATGGCATAACTATAAATTTACTCTATCAGACTCTATTTGATGTTTGAGAACATGATCTAATCCTGAACCTGCTGTATTTACGTTCTTGAAAATTTCTCGGTTCCTTACCTTTAGTTTGTCAGGTCACGAATTAAATAGATTGGCTATTAATGATGTTACTGGCAAACATCAGTAGACTTAGGTATATATTGATATTCGCAGCAATAGGCTGGCATGTTACTTATTATGAGAATATCACCCATTGTCTATAAAAAAGAGTATCTGATTGTACAAAAAAGAATTATTAGCTTAATAAAAGCAGTTAGCGGATGACTTTTAGATAAAATATTTACTTAATTACCATTCGAGAAATTAGCTTGCTATATTGTACTAAATAACTATTCTGGTAAGGTGGAGAAAGCTGTGCGGGATGATTTAAAAGGGTTGGAGATTAGTCCGAAAGAACTACAACACCTGACTAATCTGCCTGTTAAAGATGAACTCATAAATATTATTGATCCTCTAGGGCGATTTGTAAAGCAAGTTATAGAAAAAATTAAAGGAACTGAAGGTGCTACCGTAGTTTTTATCAGCTTTTCTAGCTTGGTTGCGGCCTATATAATATTTGATTTTATGCTCAAGCTATTTGATCTATGGCTAACAGTTCCCTCCTGGTTTGTGTTGATAGTTTTAGGGTTATGGATGGGGGGAGTTACCCAAATAGGTTTATATATACTTTGGAAAAAACGTCATAAGCTGCTCAAAGCAAACATGACACATTCTCTAAAGATTTTATTAAACGATGTAGATAGATACAATGCGATTATTAAAGCAATAGATATTAACGATCAAATAGAAGATGCAGGTAACGAAGGTGTAAGTATTCGTGAGCGAGAAAGAATTATGGAAGCACTACAACTTACTAAAAATGATTTAGTGCGGGCTTTGAAAACAGAAAAAATTTTGCGGGAAAATAAAAATTTTATTATCAATAATAGCGATTTTTTTGCTAATAATTTAGCAGCTTTAACAGCGATGCAAGTTACCGAACAGGCTACTGAGCATGGACGTATACTCAATCAGGCATTGCAGATTGCTTTAGATGTGCAGCACGAAATGAAGAAGTTGCAGAGTCAGCCTTAAGTTTTTGGGCATTGGGGAGGCAGTGCGTTGCGGAGGTCTCCTCCGTTGTAGCAACTGCCGTCATGGGGCATTGGGCATGGGTAAACTCCCCACACTGCCTCACCTCTTAGCCCCTAGGGCGTGTTTTAAACCCACATTCCGCACATTCAGAGAAGAAAAAAATAAATTATAGTTTCAAATAAATTCTTTGGATATCTACATTCCCCCATTGGGTATTTAAAATTGCCGTTCTTATTCTAGCTGCCAAAGTTTGACAGTTTCGTCCCAACTGCCACTGACAAGGGTTTTGCCATCTGGGCTAATGGTAACCGAACTAACCTTATCAGAATGTCCTGTGAGAGTACGGATTTCTTTTCCAGTTTCCAGGTTCCACAGCTTGATAGTTTTGTCCCAACTGCCACTGATGAGGGTTTTACCATCTGGACTAATGGCAACGGAACTAACCAAATCAGAATGTCCTGTAAAGGTGTGAATTTTTTCTCCAGTTAGCAGGTTCCATAGTTTGATGGTATTATCCGCACTACCACTGGCGAGGGTTTTGCCATCTGGGCTAATGGCGACGGAACTAACGCTATCAGAATGTTTTTTTGTGAGAGTAGGGATTTCTGTTTTGGTTTCCAGGTTCCACAGTTTTATGGTTTTATCATAACTGCCACTGACGAGGGTTTTACCATCTGGGCTAATGGCGACGGAACTAACCTTATCAGAATGTCCTGTGAGAGTAGAGATTTCTTCTCCGGTTTCCAGGTTCCACAGTTTTATATTATTATCGGCACTACCACTGACAAGGGTTTTACCATCTGGGCTAATGGTGACGGAACTAACCAAATCAGAATCTCTTGTGAGAGTACGGATTTCTTTTCCGGTTTCCAGGTTCCACAGTTTGATAGTTTTATCCTCACTACCACTGATGAGGGTTTTACCATCTGGGCTAATGGCGACGGAACTAACGTTACCAGAATGTCCTGTGAGAGTACGGATTTCTTTTCCGGTTTCCAGGTTCCACAGTTTGATAGTTTTGTACCCGCCACTGACAAGGGTTTTACCATCTGGACTAATGGCAACGGAACGAACTAAACTAGAATGCACAGGGAGGGTTCTTTCTGAGAAAGAATTACTGAGAACACCTTGATAGCGAACATAGCCATAGATTTGACTTCCAACTAACACCAATAAGGTAATAGCAGCACCCACCAATAACCTTGTTTTCAGCTTAGGATTTTGTGTTAATAGGTTTTTTGTTGCTATTTTTGTCTTTGCAGGCGGCTTTATCGATGCTGCTGGTATTGCTTGTGCTTGAATGGGTACTGTCGGAGGTACTGGCGATGGTGCTGGTGTAGAAATTGCAAGCTGGGTTGGCGATACAACAGACGGTGATGATGGTGGTGTTATAATTACAGGCTGGGTTGGCGGTACAACAGACGGTGATGACGGTGGTGTTATAATTACAGGCTGGGTTGGCGGTACTGGTGTAGGTGGAGGGTTGAAAGCTTGTAATACTTCTTGTGCCGAGCCATAACGCTGCTGATAGTCTTCGTGCAGCAACTTATCCAGAATTTGCCCCAATTCTTGACTGACTGGTTGCTGTAAATTTTCTCGCCAATTTGCAACCCAACCATAACCTTGTCGCTTCCACAATTCCCAAGGATGAATCCCACTCAACAAATGAAAACAAGTTGCACCCAAACCATATAAATCACCAGCAGGGTAAGCTTCTCCTCCCTGCATTTGTTCCAAAGGTGCATAACCGAAAGAACCAATCATCGTTCCTTGTGTTGCCACTACCGTTTGTGTCAGTTGCTTTGATGCGCCAAAATCAATTAAAACAATTTTGCCATCCTCACGCTGAATTATATTCTCTGGCTTAATATCGCGATGAATAACCTTTTGTTGATGTACAACCTGGAGAATATTTAACAAATCCTGCAATAAATCCCGTATCTTTTCCTCGCTGAAAGTTCCGTTTCGTTGCAGTTCCTCGAGTAAATTCTGCCCATTGATAAATTGCTGCACTAAATACAAATGACTATCTTCTTGAAAATAAGCCAACAAAGTGGGAATTTGTGGGTGTTCTCCCAACTGTTGTAGTCTCCTCGCTTCCTGCTCAAATAATTCCGTCGCCTTTTGCAGTCCTGTGGTTCCCTGTACTTGTGGTGCAAATTGCTTGATAACGCATTTTTCCTTTAATTTATCAACGTCTTCTGCCAAATAGGTTTTGGCAAAGCCACCACCACCTAAAGATTTAGCCGGACGATACCGATTTCTAAGTATCAACAAAGGAGCACCACAATTGGGGCAATATTTGGTACTGTCATGTACGGAAGGATTCTGACAAGCTGGGTTGAGACAACAGAGCATGACTGTAGATATACTGGCACATACAAGTATTATCAGTCATTTACCAAGATTTTTCAGTAAAATTACGATTGATTTTGTTTAATTTATGTATTAATTCGCTGAAGACTCTAATTAGTTTTCTAGTTACACATTAGAGGTATTCTCAAAATCTTCGGTGCTAATAGTCTGTCCCATAGGTGCTTACTGATCAGCATCTTCCTCAACCTTCTCTAGCTGCTGCTTGAGATAACCTATCGGAAGAGCATCTTTTGCAGAACGTACAAAGAAAACTTGTTTTCCAGAAAAATTCAATTCTTGATTAAAAGCGCGAAGAATTTCAGATCCTGCAATTAGCTCGTCTCCTGAAAAAATCTTTGTTTTAATGTTTGCTATATCTTCTTGCACTTCTTTTCGACGTTCAGCACTGCAATTACTTAGGTCTGGGTTAAATAGAGCCTTCGGATCTTGTGTCGCATTGTAATAAAAAGTCTTAATGTCTTCTGAAGAAATTGGCACAAATGAATCAAGCCGTTCTTGTGGTTTTCCTATTACAATGTATTCTTTTGA
Organism: Calothrix sp. NIES-2100; assembly: GCF_002368195.1. Lineage (GTDB taxonomy): Bacteria > Cyanobacteriota > Cyanobacteriia > Cyanobacteriales > Nostocaceae > Aulosira. Next base: position 7,353,999 of record NZ_AP018178.1, read on the forward strand.
GCAAGGTTTTGTAAGTGTAGATAGTGCCCATGAGATACCACCTGATAGATATACTCTTGATAAATTTTGCATACCTGGTTTACGCTGAACTTCACTGACTATTTGTGGTATTAACTCTTTCTGCTTGGCATTTTCTGCCGCTTTCGTAAAATCGATATTTCCCTGGCTCTGTTTTACTTCCTTAGTAAAAGCCGCTGTGCCAAAAGGAAAAGAAAATGTAATGTGTTTATTATTAGAGTCAAGGTAAGCTCCTTTCGTATTACCCGATCCAATATCAACTACAATAGTCTCGTTAAGTCTCCACGCTGGAACAACCCCATCAAAAATAAAACTACCTTCTTCCTCTGAGGTGATAAATTTCATCATCCTTCCAGTTGCTTGTCGGACTTCTTGGACAATAACTTCCTTCTTCTGAGGAGCTTTCTTTGCCAGTTCCTCTGCAAGCCCACTACTTCCATATATCACTATTTGCTCACAGGAGATGTTAAATCGCTTTTGGATATCCTGAAACGTAGACTTTACAGCTTCCACAATAGTTGCCGATTTTGAGTTGGGGTCAGCAGCATTCACGTTTCGATCTTCAATTTTTTCTTTTCTAAAAACTACAAGTTTTGCTCCATCCTCATTAAGAGTTGCCAGTTCTTGAATCACCTTTCCTTTTACACCCTTACTACCTACCTCAACAGCACCAAACAAATTACCCGATTTCTTGACAAGTTTATCTGTACTGCATTGATTTCCGGTCTCTTTTGATGGTGAAGCTGACGCTGACGCTGACGGATTCGGTGACGACGAACTAACAACCGCGCGACACCCAACCCCTAAAGCTGCAAGGATACCTGCAAGTAGTGAAATCGCGATCGCTTTAAAAGGAGACTTAGAAGCGTCACCTACCACTTGTTCCTGTGTCAAATGACATATGACACAATCATTACCATAGTTATTGTATGGCTTATGTATACCTTGAAGCTCTTGGTTAGGATGCTGCTGACCATCCTCTACAATGCCGTTGCACATCCATTTGTTCTGTTGCATAACACCTTAGTCCTGCTTTCTAAATATTAAATAAACCTTTATTTTTGTTTTGATGTTTCAATGTCTTTGCGAAAATTTGAATGACAAAATCATTTTTGTCATCAATATTTATCAGATACAACAAATATGCTTCTTTGGTTATTTTTATAGAAAAAATAGTTGAAAGCATTATTGCGTAAGGATTTAGCATAGAAAAGTAACATAATCGCTTTTAATATGTGTTCCGTAATGGTTTTGCGACAAAAAATTCTCAATCTGCATCAAGAGGACGGAAGAACCATAAATGTCAACCTTATCTATATAATCCAACCTGCTAGTCATAAAAAAAACTGTTTCTTAAGTATAAAATACTGCTTTAAAGTATTTTATATATATAAAATAAACTATTCTGTATTAATTTGATAAATTTTTGACCAGTAACTAATACTGCTGGCGAACTTAATAATTCACCCAAAAGTCTAAGAGGGTGTCCGCCGAAATCCGGATACTGTTTGGGGCTTTTTGTACGTAAGTCTGGAAATACCACCTAAAACTTGGTTTCATTGCCCTAGGTATAAAATAAGCCCAAGAAATTGAGTTTCCAGTTGCTCAAAAGTGAGGTATTTATGGGGAACTAAAGGCTTGAAACCCTTGCGGAGTATACTTGTGTATACACGGTAGCTTTTTAAGGTGGGTTGGGGGTATTTAAGACTTTGAAAACACGCCCTAGCCCCTAATCCCTAATCCCTAGTCACCAAAATAAGTGATTAAGGAAATTGCGAAATAGCTTGATTCCTGTTGGTTCTTGGTAATCTTTTGGTAACAAAGCAAGCATTGCATTTTGTAACGCCACTACAACTGCATCGACTTCCTGGCGCTTTGGTGAGGTGCTTTGAGAAAAGTATAAAGGCTGACCAAAGCGAATAGTTAACTTTTTTCCCAAAAATAGGTCATGAGTGCCAATCAATGCTACTGGTACTATGGGAACACCCGATTTGAGGGCGTAGATCACAGTTCCGCGCTTCAAGGGGACATGCAATTTACCTTCAGTTTCCCCTAATCTTCCTTCGGGAAATAGAATTATCCCATCATCACGAGCCAAGATTTTCAGCACAATGCGATCGCATTGTCGTAGTGTGTGGATATCTCCGCCTTTGGGTACGTTCAACTCCAGCGCTGTCGCCAATTCCACTAAATCTTGTCGTCCTGCTTTCGCCTCTGCTATGACAGCAAATTCTTCTTTCCACATCCGGGCTAAAGGAATTACACCGCCAGCAAAGCTGAGGATGAAGCGTTTCCACCACTTGTTGTAGAGGGTACGAGCGTCACCGAGGATGTAGTAATAAGGTTGGGTAGGAATTTCGCCCAGTAAGAGAAAAGGATCGATATGGTGGAGATGGTTAACAGCCAAAATTGCAGGTTTTTGAGGCAGCCTTGCTAAATTTTCGACGCGGACGCGAAAAAAAGTATGAATGAGCGATCGCAAAACGCAGCGACGCACCCTACCGCTAACTCTCGGTTCTGAATGCTCAACAGTCATTGCTGTCAATTGCTGGAGAGTTTTCGTAATTATTTCGCCCACAGCCGGATTGACAGCCGCCGCTAAACCCTCTTGCACCCGTTGTATTGCTGCCGTAGTTAAAGGCGGTAAAGTGTCTGATTCTGTTTGATTTTCTTGTGCCTGAAAAGTTGCTCCATCAGCGCAGTTTTGAGCCACAAATTCCCTAAAATTATTTTTGCATTGATAAACAAATTTTAGTTCTTGAGGCCATATTATTAACCAATCTCTGGTTAGAAAATTAAAACAAGTACTAAAAATCAAGAAGATGATTTACCACAGTGAAGATACTTTTAAAGGTGTGGGGAAGCTGGCTCTGTATTACCAAAGCTGGCTACCAGAAGGTGAATTAAGGGCAATATTAGTAATTGTGCATGGGCTGGGAGCGCATAGCGGTCGGTTTGGAAATATAATTGAAAAACTTATACCTAAACAATATGCTGTCTATGCTTTCGATATGCGTGGTAATGGACGCTCGCCAGGACAGCGTGGTCATATTAATAGTTGGGCAGAGTTTCGTGAAGATTTGAGAATTTTTATTGAGTTGATTCAGACCAAGCATCCAGGCTGCCCAATTTTTGTCATGGGTCATAGCTTAGGTGCAGTAGTTGTCTTAGACTATATTTTACGCCATCCTAAAGAAGCATCGACATTAAAAGGTGCGATCGCCCTGGCACCAGTTTTAGGAAAAGTTGGTGTATCAAAAGTCCGGTTACTTATAGGTAAGCTACTCTCCCGCATCTGGCCGCAGTTCACCTTAAGTACTGGTATTGATCTGTCTACTGCTTCACGAGATGAAAAGGTTTTAGCTGCCTACGCCCAAGATCCTCAAAGACATACCCTAGGTACTGCGCGTCTAGCTACCGAGTACTTTACCACAGTTGATTGGATTTATACCCATGCGGCTGATTGGCAATTGCCGTTATTAATTCTCCACGGTGGAGCCGACCGAGTAGCTTTACCAGAGGGAGGTGAGAGATTTTACCAGCTAGTAACTTACAAAGATAAGTTGCGCGTGGTGTATCCGGAGGCTTATCATGAATTGCACAGTGACCTAAATTACCAAGAGGTATTGACTGATTTAGAAAACTGGTTAGAAAAACATAATAATTCGTAATTCGTAATTACGAAAACTCGGGCATTTTGAAAAGTATCTAATAAATTTACATGAATTGCTGTCATCATCCTAAAAGTAGATTTTGATAAGACTGATAGTTAGATTTCATCTCGCTAATTCCTGTGATTTAATAAGGTTAGCCATATAGGTATACGGGCAGTGCCTTAGTGAAACGCGATCGCACAGGTAAATTTATCAAAAGTTGGGGATTAGAATCTAAACAGGCAGTTAACTTATCACTGACTAAGACAGCTTGGCAGAGCCTGAAGCAGGAAGCAAATAAACGTGGTATTTCCCGTTCTGAACTGGTGGAACGCTTTGCCCGCAGCTTGGAATCAAGTTCTGCTGACAAAAATCTTGGTAGCTCTGTAACAGTAAATAGCCGCCAGCAATTAGAACAAACCCAAGCAAATGAACGCCAATGGTTAGAAGCAGTACTGAATCTGCTACCTATTCCCCTATTATTTATTGATCCAAATACCGCTTGCTTCACTTTTGCCAATCAAGCGGCAAACGAAATGGCAGGAGGTGAAATTTATAGCGATCGCCCGGCGGGAATCTATGACGGAGATTTTCGCTGCACTGACGCTACAGGTAAACCGATTCTTCCAGAACAACTACCAGCAGTCCGAGTTGCACGAGGCGAAAAAATTCAAGGGGCAGAGTTGAACTGGCACACGCCGACGGGTATTTACTCACTGCTGGTTCATGCCGATACTTTACCTGCAATGTACGATCGCCCAACAACGTGCGTCATGGTGTTTCAAGATATTGGCAATCGCAAGCAAACAGAGTTGCAACTGCAACAAAATCAGCGGTTCATTCAACAGATTGCTGATGCTATGCCGGGGATTTTGTACATTTATGACCTGATTGAGCAGCGTAATATTTATATCAATCAGCAAATAGTTGAAATTTTGGGTTACACTCCCATGCAAATACAAGCAATGGGCAACCAGTTATTTGCCCTGCTGATGCATCCGGACGATCTCGCCACACTACCTGCCCACTCAGACAGGTTTGAGCAAGCAGAAGATGGGGAAATTATTGAGTGGGAGTACCGGATGCGCCACAGTAATGGAGAATGGCGCTGGTTGTGGAGCCGTGATTTAATTTTTATCCGTACAGACAATGGCTCACCACAGCAAATAATCGGCATTTCCCATGATATTACTGAACATAAACTAGCGGAAGCAGCCCTCAAAGAAACTGAAGCACAAGCACGGGCGCGAGCAGAGGAATTAGAAGCTTTTATGGAAGTAGTGCCGGCTGCTGTCTGGCTAGCTCACGATCCAGAATGTCATGAGGTAACTGTAAATACAGCAGCTTACGAGTTAATGCGGGCAAATCCTGGTTCCATTGCTACCGCCACACCTGCCGATGGGGTGTATCGCTTCCAGTTTAAGACGCAACGCAATGGTCAAGATTTGCCAACCGAAGAATTATCTTTGCAGAAAGCTGGACGTACCGGACAGGAAATATGCGAAGAAGCAGAACTTGTGTTTGAAGATGGCGTAGTGCGGCATATCTACGGTAAAGCAGTTCCCATCAAAGATGAGCAGGGTAAAATCCGAGGAGTAGTAGGAGCGTACTTGGATATCAGCGAACTGCAAGCAGCGCTGCGCGAACGCAAACAAGCCGAGGAAGCTTTGCGCTTGAGTCAGGAACGCTATCGTTCTTTGGCAGAATCTCTACCGCAGCTTGTCTGTATGTCTGATGCCAATGGTATCACCAATTACTGCAATCAAAGTTCGATTGACTACACTGGACAAACTTTAGAGGAAACTCAAGCTCATGGATGGCAACCTGTTTTGCATCCTGACGATCTCCCCTTAGCCCAGGATAAGTGGAGAGAGGCTTTAGAAAAAGGTAATAGCTACACAATAGAATTTCGGCTCAAAAGGTTTGATGGTGTCTATCGTTGGCACTTGAGTAGAGTTGTACCTATCAAAGCCGAAAATGGCAGTATCATTAGTTGGTTAGCGACAGCCACAGATATTGATGACCACAAACGCAGCGAGCAAAGAGAGCGGTTTTTGGCTCAAGCTTCACAAACTTTTGCCGCAGCTAGGTTGAATTTGCCGACAATTTTAGACACCATCACCCAACTAATTGGTGAATTGACTGGTGATGCTTGTGTGTTAAGTTTGTTATCTGAAGATAGACAGTGGCTGGATACTGTGTCTTACTACCATATCAATCCAGAGATTAAAGAATTTATTGGCAAACTACTAGAATATCCCCGTGCTGTTGATGATGATATTATCGGACAAGTTATACATACAGGTGAGACAGTTTTCTTACCAGTTATAACGCCAGAGCAACTGCGTCATTCCATTAAACGAGAATATTTGTCTTATTTAGAGCGGTTTGGCGTTTATAGTTTGTTGATAATACCGTTGAAAGTGCAAGAGCAAATCATTGGGGCATTGAGTATTTCGCGGGAACGTCCGGGAAATCCCTATAGCAACGATCATCCTCGATTATTACAAGATATAGCAGACCGAGCCGCGATGGCGATCGCCAATGCTCGACTGTATGAACAGGCACAACAAGCACGTCAGCAAGCAGAACAAATTGCCGATCGCACAGCTCGTCTACAGTCAGTTACCGCCGCCCTTTCAGAGTCGCTGACACCTGCTCAAGTTGCTGAAGTGATTGTAGAACAGAGTATTTCGGTGCTGAATGCTACTGCTGCTCTGGTAGCAATTGTCTGTGATAATCGCACAGAATTGGAAATTATCCACTCTGTTGGTTTCCAAGCAGATATCGTTAATTCATGGCGGCGGATGGCGATCGCTTCATCTAGTCCACTAGCAGAAGCTATTCGGACTGGAAAACCTGTTTGGGAAGAATCGAATACACAGCGCGTCGCTCGTTATCCTCACCTAGCAGATATCTATGGTAGCTATAATTATGCCGCTTGGATTTCCTTACCGTTGATGATTGAGGGTAGAGCAGTCGGAGGAATTACCCTTGGTTTTGGGGAATTTTCCTCCTTGAATCAAGATGAGCGGGCGTTTATTTTAGCAGTATGTCAGCAAGCAGCTGGTGCGATCGCTCGTGCCCAACTTTATGAAGCAGAGCAACGAGCTAGAGCCGCCGCCGAAGTAGCAAACCGCACCAAAGACGAATTTCTCGCTGTTCTTTCCCATGAACTGCGAACACCCTTAAATCCCATTGTCGGCTGGACTAGATTACTCCGCCAAGGCAACCTGGATGTTAACAAAACAGCCTTCGCCTTGGAAACCATCGAGCGCAATGCTAAGTTACAAGTGCAACTGATTGAAGATTTACTCGATATTTCGCGGATTTTACAAGGCAAGCTCATTTTAAATTCTACACCAGTTGATTTAAAAGCCACAATTGCCGCCGCCATTGAAACCGTCAGTTTAGCAGCCGAAGCTAAAGGCATTCAAATTCTCACCAATTTGACATTTAATGTTGGTCATGTGTTAGGCGACACAGCTAGGTTGCAACAAGTGATCTGGAATTTGCTCTCGAATGCCGTGAAATTCACACCTGTTGGTGGTCTAATTAATATTAGATTAGAAACACTTGATACAGAGGCTCAAATTCAAGTCACAGACACAGGCAGAGGTATCAAACCGGAATTCTTGCCCTATGTCTTCGATTCTTTCCGTCAAGCTGATAGCAGCATCACCAGAATCTTTGGTGGTTTGGGATTAGGATTAGCGATCGTGCGACACATTGTAGAATTACATGGGGGAACTGTGAAAGCTGAAAGTCTAGGAGAGCAACAGGGAGCCACCTTCACAGTCAAACTACCACTACTATTAACATCAACGTCTCCAACAGAGGCGGAAGCAGTAACCGAAGAGATGGGAACTTTGCAGGGAATTCAAGTGCTAGCGGTGGACGATGAAGCAGACAATTTAGAATTAGTCACCTTCATTTTAGAACAAGCCGGTGCTGAGGTAATTTCAGTATCCTCAGCCAAAGAGGTATTGCAAGTACTCAATCAAAAAGTACCTGATATTTTATTGGCTGACATTGGTATGCCAGAAATGGATGGCTATACATTGCTACGGCAGATTAGAACCTTTCCACCACAACAAGGGGGACAGTTAAAAGCGATCGCCTTAACTGCCTATGCAGGTGAAATCAATCAACGGCAAGCCTTACAAGCTGGATTTCAGATGTATCTCTCCAAACCAGTTGATCCAGACGAGTTGCTAGAAGCGATCGCCCAAGTTTTGCAAAGCGAATAAATCAATCGGTTGCAAACTCAGTAAACTTCCGCTTATAAGGAGCATGAAAACCTAAAACAATATCTTGTTTTGGTACTCCAGCGGCAACTAACTCATTAGCTACTCCTACCTCAGTTCCATCGCGCTGAATCCAAATTTTGCCATCTTTAATATCCACATGAATAATACAACCATAAACTCGCTTTAATCCTTCCCATCCCAAATGAAGAACTTGATAATGGTCACGTTCTTGATCAAAAATTAGCTGTAATTCTGTAACATCATTGGCATTGTGAATTGAATGACCTTTGAGAATTGTCTGTACTAATTCACGATAGTCTATTCTTTCCATAGCAAAACCTCTTCTGTAATAGGTTCAAAAATGATCAGCTTCAGTCTATGTTCAGCAATAATCTCTTGAATAAAAGCACGAATAAAAAAATCTCGATAAATATCCTCGGAAATTGCCAGGTATAAAACTCTATCTGGGTCTTTTTTACGTAATGCCGAGCGGTATGTTAATGTTTGACCTAGAGCCACATAAAAATCACTAATTTCCGATGTACCAAGGAAAGATTTAATCTCAACTGCAATTTTTTGACCAGCTTTTTGCGCACCTATAAGTCTCTCGGCTCCTAAGTCTATATAAAACTCTATTTCATCCACTTTCACTGATAAAGGATCATCAGTAATTATCCATCCATCCTTGTCTAAAGCTGAACGCACAGCACGATGAAAAATATCTCTAGCTGACATAATTTGATTATAAATATAGTTTCTGTCCAGTTTTTTGGCAGCAGCTATCAAAGCTTCGCCAAAGTCAGCAGATTTGACACAGTACAAAAATACTATATTTTATCCTACCAAGGCAAGCGGCTTCCATCCCAAGAAAAAAATTGTCCACTATCGCCATCTTTGAGTTGTTCAATTACATCCAGTAATTGGCTAACACTGCGTTCTACAGAAAATAACTTTTCCGCTGGAACATTACCTTGAAACGGAAGCGAAAGGCGGGTATCTGTTGTCCCTGGATGTAATGTCACCACCAAAGTTTTAGGACTACTTCTAGCATACTCAATTGCAGTTGTACGCATAAACATATTGAGTGCAGCTTTAGAAGCGCGATAACCATACCATCCACCAAGTTGGTTATCACCAATACTCCCAACCTTGGCAGAAATACTTGCAAAAACGCTGCGTTCTTTATGTTTCAATAATGGCAATAAATGCTTTGCCAATAAAACAGCACCAATACTATTAACTTGAAAGTAACGCAGTAAATTTTCGGGATTTATTTGTCGTAAACTTTTCTCTGGTTGCAAATTACCTTCATGTAATAAACCTACACAATTAACTACCAAATGCAGCTTGTTAACTTGATGACTAATTTTCTTAATCGCTTCGGCAATTTGCGCTTCTTCCGTAATATCTACCGACAAACACATTAATCTCTCAGAATTGTTATCAGCTAGAGTAATTAATTCCCCAGCTGATTCTGCTTGACGATAAGTAGCATAAATTTTGCTAATTCTCTCATCTGATAATAATTTTTTTACGAAACCTAAACCAATACCTTGGCTGGCTCCCACAATCAATGCATTTACCTGATTAATTTCATCAATAAAAGACATAATATTCTTCTCCATGTAAATGTATGATTCCTTACGCAAAAACCTCTTAAAGTCTCATTTCTCCGTGTCCTCTGCGTCCTCTGCGGTTCATTTTTCCGTTAACTTTGGGTAAGTACTGTATATAAGTAATACCAATTCTGTATGAAGATGCGTCTAATTATCCTAGGATGTAAAAAATTAACCGCCAAGAGCGCCAAGTACGCCAAGAAATAAGAGATTAAGAGAGTTTGGCAAAGCTAACAAAGAAACGGTATAAGTATGCGGAAACAAAATCAAATATACTACAAAAGTTAAACACGCTTGGTATCCTTACCAATGACAAATGACCAATGACAACCCTCACCAATATTTCTATTACCCCTACTTACTTACCAATACAAAACTTACTAAAAATCCTTTCAAGCACAGATTCTGTAACTTCCTCGCCAGTAATTTCTCCGAATGCATGAATTGCATCTCGTAAATCAATTGTCCAAAAATCCAGGGGTAGTTGTTCAACAATTGTCGTCTGCACCTGTTCTAGAGAAATTTTGGCTTTTATTAAAGCTGCTGCTTGTCGTTGATTGATTGCTAAATCCATATCAGCAGCTTGGACTTTTCCCGCTTGAACTATCTCCAAAATTGCTGTTTCCAAATCTTCAATACCTTGGTTTTGTGCTGCTGCTGTGAAAATTTTAGATTTGGGTTTTGGGATTTGGGATTGAAGAGTATTTTTTACATCTGTCGGTACTAAATCAATTTTGTTGATTACTAGAATTAATGGACGATGTTGCACCTGTTCATAAATTTCTTGATCGCCTTGAGTCCAACCAACAGAAGCGTCGATGGTCAACAATACTAAATCCGCAGCACTAGCAGCACGGCGCGATCGCTCTACGCCAATTTTTTCTACTTGGTCTGTAGTCTCCCGAATCCCCGCTGTATCTAGGACTTGCACGGGAATACCACCAACAACTAACTGAGATTCCACAACATCGCGAGTAGTTCCAGGTAAATCGGTAACTATGGCGCGATCGCTCTGGCTCCAAGCATTCAGTAAGCTGGATTTCCCAACGTTCGGCCGTCCGACAATTGCCACTTTTAAACCAGTGCGTAGCAGTTCGCCTTTATCTTTGGTTGCCAATAAATTACTAATCTCTGCGGCGATGCGATCAATTTCTGATATAATAGCTTTACAATCCAGCGGAGGTAAATCTTCCTCAAAATCAATCCGCGCTTCAATCTCCGCCAAAATATCCAAACAGTTAGCGCGTAACTGGCGGATAGGATGAGCTAATTTACCTTGTAACCCAGCTAAAGCAGTTTGAGCCGCTTGGGGCGATCGCGCTCCCACCAAATCAGCAATCCCTTCAGCTTGCGTCAAATCCAAACGCCCATTTAAAAAGGCGCGCAGAGTAAATTCTCCGGGCTGTGCCAGCCTTGCACCATTTGACAAACACAGTTGTAATACTTCCTGCACAGCCATAATTCCCCCATGACAATGAAATTCCACTACATCTTCACGGGTGTAAGAACGAGGCGCTTGCATAATCAACAACAAAGCTTCATCCACCAGTGTTTGCGTCTTGGGATGGCGGATATAGCCATAGAGAATGCGGTGACTTTCCCAAACTTGACGACCTGGCGCATAAAAAAGAATTTGGGCGATCGCGATCGCTTGGGAACCAGACACCCGCACAATACCCACGCTACCCTGTTGGGGGACAACAGCAGTGGCGATCGCGGCGATGGTTCCGGTAGTGGCAAATATTTCCGACATGAGCGCCCTTTTCAGCAAATATAATACGAGCCTAACAGGTACTTTGGCATGAGGTGGGGAAAGGATTCAAGGGGCGTAAAAGTTAGGGAATGTACTTTGACTTCTTCCCAATGTGGTCAGAATTTCCCAGTACCTAATCCCTGAGTGGCTTTTTGCGTCACCTGTATTTTGTCTCTTACTAAGGACAGAAGTCTAGGGATCAAGGACTTCTATACTAAATAATGGTAAGTATTTAAACTAATAGGAGAGCAACTAGCAAGGTAAGATTTATCTGAAGAGTAGATACGCTCTGATAGAGAGGGATTCACTGTGGAGCAAAAAATTAACTGCGCTGTAGACTGCGTAAACGGTTGTGTTTTAGGGGATAAATGTCCCAACCTTGAATTTAGAGAAGCAGCAGCACAATTTATTGAAGATACTTCTCTAGATAAAATGCTGGAAATGGCAGAAGAACGACTGCGACGAAAAATGATGGAACCGCCAAAATGGGTTTTGCCAGACGATCAGTAGTCTTCTGCTCAATTATCGCTTTTTTACTGCTAAGCGATGTCTAACGACAAGCCGCTTTGTGTTTACGCCCCAAGCGGGTGTTCTGTCTGGACAGCTGCTGATTTTGTTAGTACCATCAGCTGTCCTTTTATAATTTTTCGCTATCTCATCGGCGAAGTCAGGGACTTCTATTTCACTGGAAAAATCATCAACATACCTGGGTAGGGAACAATCTTCTCCAAGCAAAATCTATATATATCAGGGTTTGTGTGAATTCAGCTAAGTTCGTAGTCAGGATTAAACTCCTGACTAGGAATTTAGTAAATTTCGTTTGACTCAGTACTAGGAACTGATTAAGCTGACGCACAGGCGCAAGATTTAATTAAGAGCATCATTACAGAGAACTGGGATCGCAAATTGGCTGTGAAATTAACACCAATCTCCGAAAAATACTGAACGGTGCTTGATGTTAATTGATGAGTCTGTATCTGATGCAAGTAATTAAGCCATGAATCAACGAATACTTTTAATTGTCGCCACCGCTACCCTGTTGATTTTAGGATTTTTATCTTTAGGAAGCTACATAGCTTGGTTCTGGCCTCTAGAACTACTCGCTCATTTTCGAGTTCATTATTTAATCATATCGTTAATCATCACCAGTATTTTAGGTATTCTTTGGAAAACTCGCCAAATTAAAAGTAAAGTTATAGTTATTGCCGCCTTATTACTGGTGGGCTTAAACATAATTGAGGTGCTTCCTTGGTATTTACCTCATGCACAACAGTTAGCTGGAAATGCAACCAACCAAATTCGGCTTTTATCTTTTAACATTAATACCCAAAATTATAATTATCAAGAAATTATTAATGTAGTGCAGGATAATCAACCTGATGCAGCTTTATTGATTGAAATTGATCCAACTGCTTTTGAAAGTTTAAAGATAGGTTTAAAAAATACTTTACCTTATACTTTTAGAAGTCCTGGTGGTGGACTTGCTCTATTTAGCCGCTTACCTATTCAAGATGTGAATGCAGACAATTTTAATGGCAAAGGCGGTCATAACCTCATAGCAACCTTAACAGTAAATAAACAGCCTATTAAGTTAATTGGCACTCATCCCTTGATACCGATAAAACGCAATACCTTTCACAGCCGTAATCTTCAGTTAGCAGCATTGAGTGATTATATTCACCAACTCAATCAGCCATTAATTATTATGGGAGATTTTAACTTAACACCGTGGTCGCCTTATTATCGAAAATTTATCAATAAAACAAATTTGCATAACACTCGCTTAGGTTTTGGCATTTTACCAAGCTGGCCCCGACCAGCAACTCACGTCAATCTACCAAGCTGGGTCATTCCGCTGATGAATATTCCTATTGACCACTGCTTCGTCAGCAAGCACTTTCGTGTATCTCGAATTTATACAGGAACAAATGCCAATTCTGACCATGCACCATTAATTACTGACTTAGTTTTAAGTTAACTAGAACTTACGCAAAGCGTAAGTCCTATTAATTACGAATTACGAACTCGTACTGAGCGAAGTCGAAGTATTACGAATTACGAATTATTAATCTCTTTTTCTTCTCCAGGGACCCCAAATTGCCAGTGTAATCCCAGGAGTCTGGATATTGACAAACAAGGTATCACCATCCGGCGAGAAGCAAGCACCAGCAAATTCACTTTCGTTAACAGCATTTGCGGCAAACTTATAGAGTTCACCTTTCTGATTAACGCCGATCACAAATTCCGTATCGCTGCCATCTTCGCATAAGAAGAGATCGCCGAAAGGAGCGACAGTAATGTTATCAGGAAAATTCAGTTCCTCACTACTGGTAGATTCCACAATCAAGGTGAGAGTGCCACGATTCGGGTCATGTTTGTTGGGTTTATAAGCAAAAACCTGTCCTTGTCCGACATCGCCACCATTGGTACAGGTAAAGTAAATTAAGCCATTGCCATACCAAGCGCCTTCACCTCGCGAGAAGATGGCAGCACCTTTACTTTGTCCTTGATAGCGCACAGAAGCAGTTAAGTCATTAGTATCAGGATCAACATTATCAATCTTTACCCATTTGACCGGCAATGGTTGGTTTTTATATTGGAGAAAATTCTTGCCAGTATTAACTGTTGGCATTCCTTCAATAACTAATGCCTCAAGCACTCCACCAGCACGCAGGTTACGTTTTTCATGGGGACGGAAGCGATAAAAACAGCTATTTCCGTCATCTTCAGTTTGATATACCCATCCAGTTCTCGGATCAATGGCGACAGCTTCATGGTTAAAGCGTCCCATTGCAACCAGAGGAATAGGTTGAGCAACTCGAATATCTGCTGTTGCTGGAACTTCAAAGTTATAGCCATGCTTCTTGGTGGCTGTATTATTTGGCGCAGGAATAGTCAAATTCTCTTCGCAGCTAATCCAAGAACCCCAAGGAGTAGGGCCACCAGCACAGTTACGAATAGTCCCTGCGAGAGAAACAAAATGCTTTTTCACCCGACGCTTCCGAGAATCAATCACCAGCGTTGTTGTCCCGCCGCCAAGTTGGTCATATAGTGGGGAGGCAACTAGTCCACTAGAATTACTAGGATTCAACTCGTGATTTCGCACCACAATTATCGAGTTTCTGGGGCCATCAAAAGTAGCCATACCATCATGATTACCTCGCACTAGTGCCCCATCATCCATAGTTTGGCCTGTATAGGATATTGCGGTGTAGTTAAAATCTGGGGGAAGTTTCAGTAAGGGAGTAGTTCCCAAGTCAATTCCACCAACATTAACACCAGCAAGTTCATCCACATTTATCGGCATCTTTGGCTCTAATGGGCCATAACCAATTCCTCTGGGGACTTTACCATTAGCAGTTCTGGCATAAAAAGCTTCCAAAGGAGAAAGCATCGTCACACCAATAGCACTCGCACCAGCTAACTGGAAAAATTTTCGTCTTGATAAGTTCATACTTTAGAGGAGATTCAGCAAAACTCAGAAGTTTCAAAATCCTATGAATCTCTTGTTAATAAATAAGTAAGGCAAAGTTAAGATTGAGTCTTCAGTGCCAAATATATATGCAGTTATTAGAAAGCAATTATCAAAATTTGCTCCCGAAATATTCTTTATTTAATAAATTAAAAAATATTTAATATATGGTAAAATATACGTAATTTATGATATATAAAATAAGTTTTTTTAGCCAATAGTATCTGGATCAATCCCTAATTCTCGCAGTTTTGCTGCTAAGCGATCGCTTCTTTGCTTTTCTTGTTCAGCGCGTTGCTTTTCTTGTTGAGCAAGTTCTTCTGGTGTTACAACTAGTTGTCCTTCAGCAGTGAAAAAGCGTAACTTTTCTTGTTCAACTCCCAAATATAACTCTAGTTGCTGACTCCACAACCAACCTTGAGTATTAGGTTCTATTGCTTGATACTTACCAGCTATCAATACAAATCCAGCAAATTCTAAATTATGAGGATCGAACCAGAAGTATTCCGGTGTACGAAAGGTATCCTGATAAATCTGTTTCTTCAAGCCTTTATCAGTTAAAGCTGTGGAATTGGATAACAGTTCGATAATCACATTGGGATACTTGCCATCTTCTTCCCAAACAACCCAACTTTTACGAGGTTTGCGTTCAGTTCCTAGCACCACAAAAAAATCTGGGCCGCGAAAATCTTCTGATTTGCGCTGGCGTGGGCTGTAATAAATTGTAATATTGCCGGACGCATAAAAGTCATTGCGGTTTCGCCACAACAACTCAAGACATTGGATCAGCAACGTCATTTGTAGACGATGTAAGTCAGTTTCCAAAGGCGGTTCGTCACTGTATAAATCCCCTGGGGGAAATATAACATTTTCTGGGGTAGCTAAATCTTCGGCAACAGACATGGCGTTAAGTGTCTCAGTGCTATAAGTTTAGCGTAGCAGCGAAGAGCGATCGCCTACCTCCGACATCCGATAAACTCAAAGGTTAAATCATCATATTTAAAATATCTAATTTAACAGATGCTTGAGAATGCTTGCCTGTTAATAATCTTATATAATTTTATTATTACTCGATAATAAATCAAATTTCTATACAAAATTCCGGCTCAAAAAAAGTATTTAATTCATCAGGATATCCGCGCGGATTACAAATAATGCGGGTGGAGCTAATTCTATAATCTAAATGCTTGTGAATATGACCATGAATCCATAACGTAGCATCCGATTCATCAACAAAATCATCTAAATTTGAGGCATATGCAGCACTTAGGATATCTTCTTGATGTTGTGAATGTAGAGATTTTTTACTTGGAGCATGGTGGGTAACAACTACAATTTTTTCAGACAAGCTAGATAAAGTATTTTTTAACCAACTAACTGATTTTCTATGAATTTCTACTGTATCAATAGGTTTTAATTTTGAGTAGTGAGGGTCTAATCTAATCTTTTTAAAATCAGTCAGATTTTGACTAGCTTCATAACTAGCAATATGTGCATTATCAAAAAGTTTAAAATCAGTCCATAAAGTACAACCTAGAAAAGTTACATCTTTAATAGTTACCCAATCATTTTCTAAAATATAAACGTTAGTCCCTGAGGCATAATTTTTGAGTTTTTTCACTAGCTTAGGATAGGCACTACCATAATATTCATGATTACCTAATACATAAATAACAGGTTTATTTTGAATATTTTCAATTGCCCATTTCACTCCTTTTTCTCTTAAATGTATATCTCCAGCCAAGACGATAACATCAGCATCTGTAACAAAAATAGTAAAAGGCTGAAATTCAATGTGTAAATCACTATATATTTGAATTTTCATAATCAAATATCAAATTTTAAATATCCAAGCCAATAACTGTTAATTCAGGTGGATTCTCAACAGTAAATTGATAAGATATTTCTCTTCTTTCTTGTGCAGGTAGAGTTAACTCCCATACCAAAATCCCCATTTCTCCCAGTTGAATTTGAGGACTCGTGCGGGTGAGACGTACCTTAATTTGCTCGTTACGACTAACTGGTAATTGTTCAGTGAGTGTGAGATGAGTATCTTGATTAAGCAAGTTAGTAATTATCAACCGATAAGCATACGTAATCCGGCGTTGACTGCTCATCAATTTTTTGTCAACTTGACGCTCAACTAAATCACGCTCAATTTTTAAACCTTCATCAATTCCTAAATTAATTTTGAATTCTTGCCCTGGTGGGATATTCTCTAAATTTGTTGTCCCGACAAACATATTGTCACGGAAAATATTTGCTTTTCCTGGTAACAAAGTTGCACCGTTGGCGCTATTTTTCACCTTAGCTTGGAGATAAGCAAAGCTGACTAACCGTGGCATTGCTATATAATCGCAGCTACTAGGATAATCATCATTAAAAATTGTAGTTTTATGGGGTGCGCCATCACTAGGAATGTTACCCCCACCATTGAGTTTAAATGTAACTACACTTCCTTCTTTGGATACTTCAGCAACAACAGTTTCAGCTTCTATGAGACTATCTTCTGAAAATTCATCTTCTTGTTCATCCATTGCACCAGCAGGCGCTGATTGAGCCGCCATCATGGGCATTTGTCTGACTCTACGCTGCATAAATTCTGGTGACGGGCTGGGAGTATTTATATACCAAGGTTGGAGTTTTGGTGGGAGTGTACTTAATCCAGGTTTAGCTGTAGAAAGGGTGAGAGCTACACCTAGCCAATCTTCGCCTGTGCTTTGGGTTACTTCTGCTAAGTAAGTGAGATTGACAATATTGCTGGTATTGCTAAAGCGTAAGTCATAAAGCGGAGTCCAACTGGCGCGATTCACCACATAAGAAAGCTCTAGCTCAAAGTCGCCTGCACCAGCAACTTCCACTGCGACAATTAAGTTCAAACTTTCTTTGGGGTGGGGTGTTTGGATTTTTTGCAGTGAGGCGCGAAGAACTTGTAACTCCTTTTCTAGTTCTTCTTGTTGGGTTTTGCATTCCCCAGAAGCGATCGCATATTCACTATACTGGCTTCCCAAAAAATTGAGAAAATCTAGGGTTTCACTGAGGCTGAGATTTTTCCGCGACAAACTCTGAGAAAAGGGTTCTTCTGTCTTTTCCCGCAAGCCAGCGATAAAACTAGACTGCAAAGCTAAAGCATCGATTTGCGCTTGCAGGTGACGTTGTTCGGCTTCTAACTGCTGAATTTGTCTGGTTAGTTGGGCTACACGTTCTGCAACGGGTTCGGTAGTATAGATGCGATCGCTGCTGACACCCAACAAGCGCACCCCCACTGTACCCTTACCGCCAATCCTCAACGAATCAGTTTCTAGCGTTACCGGTAATGAGGTAATGACTAATTCCTGTTCCCCTCCCGTTAAGGAAACCATACCCCGTCTTGTGACTAGGGCTTGATCGCTGTACACTGTCACAGTCACAATCTGGCTTTCTACAGTCTGGCGTAAACATGGCGTTTCTGGATTGTCAGTTGTCATTTGTCAGTTGTCAGTTGTTATTTGTCATTTGTCAATTCGGCAATAGACAACAGTCTCCTCTCCTCCCGGTCGCCGAGGGTCGCTCGGCGCTGCTCCCCTGCTCCCGGTCGCCGAGCAAAGCCGTTTGCGTAGCGTCTCGCAGAGAGGCGCTAGCCCCTAGCTCATAACCCCTTCTTCATCCTTGACTTGCTCAAAAGTACCCCAGGCAAAAGAAGTATTTTGCTCAATAAAATTCCTTGCCGCATTAATCAGGTAATCATAATAGGTACGAGCGACAATCGATAGCTGCTTACCAGAAGGGTGAACCATGTACCAAGTGCGTTTAATGGGAAAATGCTGTACATCCAGAATGCTGAACTCAGAAGTGTCGGGAATTAAGGTATGACGAGATAAAACCGAAATTCCTAAACCCCCGGCGATCGCTTGTTTAATTGCTTCATTGCTTCCTAATTCCAGCTTCACGTTCACTGTGACTTCATGTTCATCAAATAAGCTTTGCACAGCACGACGGGTTCCTGAACCTGGTTCTCGCATAATAAAAGGTTCTTGGGCAAGACGTTGGATGGGAATGTTTTTCTCTTTTGATAGTGGATGATTAATGGGAGCAACAACAACCAAGGGATTATCTAAAAATGGCTGGCAATTCACATCAATATTTTCTGGGACTTGGCTCATAATATACAAGTCGTCCATATTATTCACCATTCTCTCTAAAATCCGCTCGTGGTTTGTTACTTGCAGCGAGATATCTATTCCGGGATAAAGTTGGCAAAATGGCCCCAATAAACGCGGAACAAAATATTTTGCTGTTGTAATGACTGCCAATTTTAATTGACCCTGTTTTAGCCCTTTTAAATCTGCTACTTTCATTTCAAATTGGGCTATCGTCTCAAAAATCTGCCGACAAGTAGCAAACAATTCCCGTCCTGCTTCGGTCAAATATAGGCGCTTACCCACCTGCTCAAATAAAGGCAAACCAACTGATTTTGTTAATTGCTTGATCTGCATGGAAACGGTGGGTTGGGTGAGGAACAATTCCTCAGCAGCACGAGTAAAGCTACCGTGTCTTGCTGCCGCCTCGAACACCTTCAACTGGTGTAGCGTCGCTTGGTTCAAGGGTGATTCTCCTCTAATAGCGATACTTTTGATATAAATCTAGTATCACTGAACACTTGCATTAGCGATAGCATTGCTCATACAAAAGTTATGATTCATATCTATAGATATTACTCTATGAATCCTATTACGAGTTAGATCTTTTCCTTATAGACTGAAACAGTTATTATCAGAACAACAAAGCAAAGCGTAAGATGCCTTCCAGCTCAAGATGAATGCTGAATATTGAATCCTGAATGCGGATTGCCTACAGTCCATCATTCCTAATTCATCATTCACCATTCATCATTCTTCTAAAAACTCTTCTAAAACTTTGACGGGTAACTGGGCTAAATCTGGCAACTGAAGCGGTTCGACGATTTCGGCAACTTGCTCTCTGATATTCACCGGTAAATTGATTGGTTGACGGTGTTCTATCCAGCAGCTTGCTAATGGTAGCGTCTGCTCCAATTCATCTAAAGGCCGAGGAATCACCATTACTGCGTTCAACTCTCCAATGCGTTCTGCCTCATACATCCCTGCTTCCACTGCTACTGCAACATTTGCTACTGAGCCACGAATAATGGCTGTACACAATCCTGCACCAATTTTTTCATACGCTGCTAAATGCACATCAGCTGATTTCAGCATGGCATCACAGGCTCCTACCATCGCCGGAAATCCCCGCGTTTCCACCAAACCAACGGCTTGGTTACTCAAACGGCTGTAATTTCCGTCTTCCATGATTTTACTGAGTTTAGTAGTGATTGGCAGCACTATTTCCAAATTAGGATAAGGACGGGGAATGACTAAGCTAGAAACCAATTGGCCAAACTGTTCGGCAGTTTGCACGCCAGCTTCTACAGCCAAACGCACATCGGCGATTCCACCCCGAACAATGGCTGTACAATGACCACCACCAATTTTTTCATAACCAACTAAATGCACACCTGCTGATTTCAGCATCATGTCCGCAGTCCCGACGATCGCCGGAAAACTCAGGGTAGATACTAAACCCAAAGCAGTGTCCTTGAAGCTATCTCGCTGACGAGAGGCCTCAACAGTGCTAATAATTCTTTGATTAGATGTTTCCATATGAAGTCTCCGGATACTCACAGCAAGGATAAAGGATAAAGAATGAAAACACTAAGACTAAAGCTAAGTGTTATATTTTTCGGGCCGAGTCTGGAACATATGAAAATTAAACTCCTAAATTAACTGGAATTTCATCCTTCATACTTCATACTTTAGCCTTCATCCTTCATCCTTCAGATGAGTGATCGTCAGAGATTGGTTCATTTAGAGATTGTCGATGGGGAAACAATGTGACTAATAGTCTTTGAATGCTACCTGTACCATAAATTTGATTACCAAAACTGTTGGGTGATTCGGTAGCAGGTTTATTAGATTCTTGAGATTCTACTGCTGCTTCTAAATTAGAAGCGCCCAACGCGGGATTTTCTTCTACAGCAGGAGATTCATCTGGCTCTTGAGTAGGAGGCACAGATTCGGAACTAGACTGGTGTTGTAATTCTAGGAAAATTCCAGCAGAGACGCTAGTGGAGGAAGTAGTTTTTTCCCCATTGCTACTTTGACTCTTGTTTCTTTGTCTCCCAATCAAAGTCTTTTGTTCTCTTGCCGCCTGCGGATTATTAGAAGCATTATTGGTTACTGGTTCCGGTTTTGTAGCACCAATCTGCCGACTGGAGTCTCCCAAAATTGAACCAGGTGGAATTACTTGTCCTGGCGCAACCGAACAGTGAAACACTGTTGTCGCTGAACCAATACAAGCATTTGTTCCGATTTTACCTTGACCAACCATGAGAAAACCGGCTCCCAAGTTTGCTCCTGCTTCTATTTCTAGGGTTCCTTCATGAATTTGCAGAATCGACCCCATACCAATACAGACCCCAGGGCCAATGATGATTTTGCTGTTTAAAGCCGCTTGGAGTATCACCCCTGGTGCGAGTACTGCACTCGGATGAATAGTCACCTCGCCACTAATATAAGATTCAAAGTTATTGCTGAGGCGCAGTGGCGGCACAGACATGGAAATTGTCACCTCGGAAGCCGGAAAAATTAGAAACTTCTAAAGGATGAAGGATGTAGGGCGAAGCCCTTCCCGAAGGGTAGGGTGAAGGATGAAAAATCAAATTTATGGCGGATATGTGGTTTTGTAAATTTCTCAACAATTACAAAGATTTCAAGACTTAACTTACATTCCCTACCATTTCATACTTCATACTTCATACTTCATCCTTCACTGTTATGGGCGTTGGATAATTGTCTCTAGTACCCGACGTTTGGCTTTGGGATCAATGCCAATTAGGCGCACATATTCTCCTACGTATTCCGCAAGCTGTGCTTCTATGGCCGCGATCGCTTCTCTTTCTGAATTGGCTTGAATTGGGCCAGTACTTGTCCAAGAACCTGTGCGGAAACGTCTTTGGTCTACATGTTCAACGCTAATTTTATACCCGGCTCCTAGTAATTGCCGTAGTTGTTCTACAACTTCGCCACTTAAGCGGGTGCTAGTTGCGGTGGCTGTGGCTGTTGCCGTGGGCGCACTACTAGTAAAGGATTTTTGGCCGCTAGATGGCTGGGCTGGGCCATTGGGACGTTGGATAATGCTTTCTAATACCCGACGTTTGGCTTTGGGGTCAATGCCAATTAAACGTACATACTCACCTTGATGGTTGTTGATACAATCTTGTAGAGCCGCAATCACTTCATTCGTAGAATTGGAATTAATCGGCTGACAGCTTTGCCAGGAACCTGTGCGGAAGCGGCGCTCATCTACATGTTCTGTGCCAATTTTGTAACCACCAGCCAACAGCTGGCGGATCTGTTCTACGGTTTCCGCATTTAGTCCACCACCAGCACCGTTACCATTACTACTAGCTTTGTAGCTGCCATTAGACTGAGCCGCCGGAGCTTTAAAGGTAGGTGGTGCGGAAACTGTGCCATCGGGACGTTGAATGATGTTTTCCAATACCCGCCGTTTACCGTTGTCAATGCCAAATAAGCGCACATACTCGCCTGCATGATCTGCCAGACAACTTTCTAAAGCGGCGATCGCTTCACCCAGAGATCTCGCATCAATCGGCTGACAACTTGTCCAAGAACCGGTGCGGAACCTTCTTTGATCTACGTGTTCCGTGCCAATCCTATACCCTTGCTGTAACAAATAGCGTATTTGCTCTATTGTTTCTGCACTCAAACGACTGCTCGCCACTTCACTACTCCTTTCTAGCTCTAAAACAGTAATGCCATTTCCTGTAGAAGATTTTTTTAATCCATCCCGAATGGGTGTAATACATTTACTATCCGCAACACACAGATAGCCAGCTCTTAGTGCCTGATTAATTCCTACTACATGATGGGTGAATTCCTGATCTTGCGCTTGCACATCTGGTAAGCGGTCAGCTTGCTGCTGATTAGTAATGATCGCTCCTGAAGGTACATACTTACCAGGGGGAATTTCTACATCTTGAATTAAAGCGTGCATCATCACAATGCAACCCGCACCCACCCTGGCATTAAATACTGTAGAGCGAAAGCCAATAAATGAATTATCCCCAACATAAGCAGGCCCATGAATCAAGGCCATATGGGTAATGGAAGCATTTTTCCCAATCCATACCGAGTATTCTTCTTGGTCATCACCAATTACTCGGCCTTGCTCCAACCCATGAATTACTACACCATCTTGAATATTAGTATTTTCACCAATGAAAAAAGGTGTACCTTCATCCGCTCTAATCGAAGTCCCCGGAGCAACGATTACATTTGCACCTATGCGAACGTCTCCAATCACCTTGGAAAACGTATGTACAAATGTGCTTTCATGGATTGTTGGCTCAGCTAAGTTCCTCGACCACGGGGTTGGGGGTGCCACCGTGCTGCTGGCTGGCATTGCGAGATTCCTCCTAAATTAAGCTTTTTGTCAATAGTCAATAGTCCATAGTCAAAACCATTGACCCTTGACTATCTATCTATGATTGGTCTTTTTTGCTGTAAATGAGACGATCTTCGACATAAATAGTATCAATGATCGCCACCACTGCGGCATCTAACGGACGATTTTCGTTGCCAGGAACTTGACGAGCGGCACTACCACGACTGAAAAGTACCCACTCATCTACGCCTGCACCAACAATATCTGCTGCTACTTCGTACTTTTGCAGGAGGTTTCCTTCTTCATCTACTAATTGCAACAACAGTAGTTTTACACCTCTGAGACTTGGCTCTTTTTGTGTGCTAACTACTGTGCCCCGTACTTTGGCAATTTGCATTACAACTTATGGTCTTCTGCCGAAAGGACGAATGGCGTTCACATTTTCCCGGAATTGCTCTACATCTTCTGTATAACGAATTGGCAGGACGTATTCCAAGTTTTCGTGAGGACGAGCAATGATATGGGTAGACAAAACTTGTCCGCCGTTAACTCGCTTCACTGATTCCACCCCAGCTGCAACTGAGGCTTGTACTTCGGATACGTCTCCTCTGACGATGACTGTAACCCGACCACTCCCAATTTTTTCATAGCCTACCAAGGTGACGCGAGCCGCTTTCACCATTGCGTCTGCTGCTTCTACTACTGCTGGAAAGCCTAGCGTTTCTACCATTCCTACTGCAATCGACATTCGTTCTCATCCTTAATGACAGTTTTTAGCTCTGGACAACAAAAGCACTTTAAGGCAACCCCGTTAAGCAACTTTTTTAATGGGTTTTTACGTGCGGAACTGTTCTACAGCTTCTGTATACCGAATCGGTAAGACGTATTCGAGGTTTTCGTGGGGACGGGCAATAATGTGGGTTGATACTACTTCACCACCATTGACTCTTCTGGCTGCTTCTACCCCAGCTGCAACTGAGGCTTGTACTTCGGAAACGTCTCCCCGCACAATTACTGTGACTCGTGCGCTACCAATTTTTTCATATCCTACTAATGTTACACGAGCAGCTTTCACCATCGCATCAGCAGCTTCTACTACTGCGGGGAAGCCTTTAGTCTCAATCATTCCAACTGCAATTGGCATCGCAGAACTCCTACAAAATTAATGCAATCAGTACTGGGGTTTGAAATTTTTGCCGGGGGGAGCTTTATCTTAAGCTAAGAAAACACTTCCAAATTAAGCATAGGAAAGCTTGGCGTTCCTGGCAATATAAATCACTATAATAGTTTATAATAAAATTGTTTAAGAAAACTTAACAAAAATTAATACTGTCTTTTGGTTAATGAAATTTCACGGATTGCTAGAGCGGTCAATTACGCTTTATAATTTTTTAATTACATTTCTCAAACTTAGATTAATAAAGTTTGTAATTTGTGATCAAGAGGGGTGACAGGAGTCTAGATGGTTTATCTGAACTGTCTTTCCTGCATTTACCTTTGTTTATACAAGCACAGCCTTAAACTTAGATAAGTTTTTATAATAAAAGCTATAAACTGGCAATGTATAAGTAGGAATTCTCATCCTACAACTAAACTGTAGTTCTGGAATTAAATATTTTTATTCTGTTATATTCAATTTTGCTACCTGTCTAATGTCAAGCTAATTAGAGAAAATATTTTTAAGAAAAGTTGTTTTAAAACAAGGCATTCCATACTGAGTCGTCAAAGGAAATTTAAATGGATCATTTTGTCTACATTACAAGTTGGTTTGTGCCTTTTTATGGTTTAATAGGTGCTATTTTAACTTTGCCCTGGGCAATAGGAATTATCCGCCGCACAGGGCCAAGACCAGCAGCATACTTCAATTTGTTGACGACTATTGCGGCATTCGTCCATAGCTTGTTGATATTTCAAAATATCTGGGATAAAGAACCAGAAACTTTGCTAATTAACTGGTTCAAAGTCGCAGATTTAGATTTATCCTTCGCCTTAGACATTTCACCTGTGAGTATTGGGGCGACGGTTTTAATTACCGGGTTAAGTGTTCTAGCCCAAATTTACGCCCTGGGCTACATGGAAAAGGACTGGTCTTTGGCGCGTTTTTTTGCACTATTCGGATTGTTTGAAGCGGCGCTGAGTGCTTTAGCCATTAGCGATTCATTGTTTCTCAGCTATGCTCTGTTGGAAGTTCTGACGCTTTCCACATATTTGCTGGTGGGATTCTGGTATGCACAACCGTTAGTAGTGACAGCAGCGCGGGACGCATTTTGGACGAAACGGGTAGGAGATTTGTTACTGCTGATGGGCGTAGTGACGCTTTCTTACCTAGCAGGTAGTTTGAACTTTTCCGATTTATATGAATGGGCGCAAACAGCTAACTTAGATCCAGTGAATTCGACTTTACTAGGATTGGCGTTAATTGCTGGGCCTGCTGGTAAATGTGCCCAATTTCCACTGCATCTGTGGTTAGACGAAGCGATGGAAGGGCCGAACCCTGCTTCTGTGTTGCGGAACTCATTAGTGGTAGCAGGTGGTGCTTATGTGTTATTTAAAATGCAGCCTTTGCTGGTATTGTCCCCAGTGGCGTTGAATGCCTTGGTAATCATGGGTACGGTGACGGCAATTGGGGCGACGTTAGTGTCCTTAGCCCAAATTGATATTAAGCGGGCACTATCTCATTCCACCAGTGCATACATGGGCTTGGTATTTTTGGCAATGGGGTTGCAGCAAGGCGGTGTAGCTTTGATGTTGCTGTTAACTCATGCGATCGCAAAAGCTCTATTATTCATGAGTTCTGGTTCGGTCATTTCTACCACCCACACCCAAAACTTGACAGAAATGGGTGGTTTGTGGTCGCGAATGCCAGCCACAACCACTGCTTTTGTTGTCGGTTCTGCCGGCATGGTAACCTTGCTACCACTAGGCAGCTTTTGGGCAATGCTGTCTTGGGCTGATGGCTTTGTGAACATTAGCCCTTGGGTGATTGGTGTATTAGTCATAGTCAATGGGTTGACAGCATTAAATTTAACACGGGTATTCAGATATATATTTTGGGATAAACCGCAACAAAAAACCCGCCGGGCCCCAGAAGTCGGTTGGCAAATGGCATTTCCAATGGTGACATTGATAATATTGACCCTGTTATTACCCGTAATGCTACAGCAATGGTACTTACTGCCTGATTGGCAAAGTATTAATTGGTACGTAGTTGCAATATTACTTTCCTCAACCCTAGTAGGAGTAGCGATAGGTGCGACGATGTATCTAGACAAAGCATGGTCGAGGTCAAGAATCCTGGCGTGGAGATTCTTGCAGGATGTGTTGGGTTACGACTTTTACATCGACCAAGTGTATAAAGTCACCATAGTCAGTGCAGTAGCGATATTATCTAAAATTTCCGCATGGAGCGATCGCTATTTGATCGATGGCTTGGTAAACTTGGTTGGGTTTGCTGCCATACTCAGCGGACAAGGTTTAAAGTACAGCATTTCTGGACAATCCCAGGGTTATATGTTGACCATCCTCTTCGTCGTCAGCGTCCTGGGCTTTTTTATTAGTTGGTCATTAGGACTACTAGATAAGTTGCCTTTTTAGTCATTAGGCATTGGGCATTGGGCATGGGGCATGGGGCATTGGAAACAATTTTGGATTGTGGATTTTAGATTGGAATCCAAAATCGCAAATCTAAAATCTAAAATTTCTTGTCCTCCTTGTCCTCCTTGTCCCCCTTGTCTCCCTTGTCTCCCTTGTCTCCCTTGTCCCTTTTCTCCTTCCCCATATCCTTAACTAGTTCTGTGTATGCTGAGTGCGTTGATTTTAGTACCATTATTGGGTGCGGCTATAATCGGTTTTTGGCCTCCGGGGATGAATGGTAAAATCTCCCGTGGGGTAGCGTTGGTATTTGCTGGTATCGCCTTTATTTGGTCGGTGATTTTAGCAATTCAATTTAATCCAGCGCTAGTTAGTCAACAGTTTGCTGAATTCCTACCTTGGGTGGATGCTTTAGGGTTAAACTATACGCTGGGAGTAGATGGTTTATCCTTGCCTTTGCTGGTTTTGAACGGCTTATTAACTTGCATTGCCATCTACAGCAGTGATGAATCTCTGCACCGTCCGAGATTTTATTACTCATTAATACTGCTATTAAGTGCTGGGGTAACTGGCGCTTTTCTGGCTCAGGATTTGCTGCTATTTTTCCTGTTTTACGAAGTTGAACTCATACCCCTGTATTTGTTGATTGCAATTTGGGGTGGTGAAAAACGGGGTTATGCAGCTACGAAATTCCTGATTTATACTGCTCTTTCAGGAATTTTGATTTTAGCTAGTTTCCTTGGTCTTGTTTGGCTGAGTGGTGGTACTAACTTTGCTCTGGCTACCTTGAATGCCAAGACGTTACCATTAGCAACGCAACTTTTGTTATTAGGCGGAATTTTAGTTGGTTTTGGGATTAAGATTCCTCTAGTTCCCTTTCATACATGGTTGCCAGATGCCCACGTTGAAGCTTCCACACCAATTTCGGTGTTACTAGCTGGGGTATTGTTGAAATTGGGGACTTATGGCTTACTGCGATTTGGCATGAACTTATTGCCAGAAGCTTGGGGTTATTTGGCTCCCTGGTTAGCGAGTTGGGCTGTAGTCAGTGTACTGTATGGTGCATCTTGCGCGATCGCCCAAAAGGACATGAAAAAAATGGTGGCATATAGTTCCATTGGACACATGGGCTATATCCTCTTAGCGGCGGCTTCGGCTACACAGTTAAGCATTTTAGGCACTGTCATGCAAATGGTCAGCCACGGCTTAATTTCCGCACTTCTGTTTTTACTCGTAGGGGTTGTGTATAAAAAAGCTGGCAGTCGCAACTTAGATGTTGTCCGGGGACTGCTAAATCCAGAACGGGGTATGCCTTTAATTGGGAGCTTAATGGTTTTAGGCGTGATGGCCAGTGCGGGGATACCAGGAATGGTCGGCTTTATTTCCGAATTTGTGATTTTTCGGGGTAGTTTCCCAGTTTACCCAGTGCAAACCTTGTTATGTATGATTGGTACAGGTTTGACAGCCGTTTACTTCCTAATTCTGGTAAATCAAGCCTTTTTTGGGCGCTTATCTGCCCAAGTTATTAACCTACCACGGGTGTATTGGAGCGATCGCCTACCATCGATAGTTTTAGCTGTGGTAATTGTGATTTTTGGTATCCAACCCGCTTGGTTAGCGCGCTGGACTGAACCGACAATTACAGCAATGGTGAATACACAACACACCATAACAACTGTTGCCTTGGATCGGGCAAGCAAAAATTAAAATATAGAGATTGGGTTTGTAGTATTGCATCATCCTGACTACAAACCCAATCTCTAAGCTGATGAATAATTAACCGCTATTAAGAACTACTTAATTTCCAACTTCTAATAACAAATCACTAATAACAAATGACAAATAACTAATTTGGAGAACTCATCATGGTAACTATTCAAAACAAGCCCTATAACAACCCCTTAGCTGAGTTTGTCAAACGACTGCAAACAGGCGAAGCCCTACTGGCTGATAGCCCACAAAATGTTTTAGAAGTAGTTGGCATTCTCAAAAGCTATGGCGTAGTTTTAGATGCTTACTCAAACAATTTGATATACATTGCAGAACACCAATATTTAGTATTTTTCCCCTTTTTTAAATATTTTAATGGTGAATTTTCTTGGCAGAAATTATTTCGTCACTGGTGGCATGACAGAATTAATTTTGAATATGCCGAATATTGTATGAAGTCCATGATGTGGCACGGTGGCGGTGGACTAGATAAATATTTGGATAGCAAAGAATTTCAACAAACAGCCAAAGCTGTAATTGCCGCTAAATTTAAAAATAATCCCTTAGTTTTAGGAATAAATCAACTGTTTCCTGAATTCCTAATTGAAATGTTGCGGGTTTCTGCATACTACAGTGGTTTGGGGCAATTTTGGCGGGTAATGGCTGATATCTTCTTAACTTTATCAGACCGCTATGACCAAGGCGAAATTAAAACAATTCCCCAAGTTGTAGAACATATTAAAGCTGGGTTAGTAGCAGATGCTTTAAAGCCAATTACTTACGAAGTAAAAATTGATAACAAAGTTTATGAACTTCTGCCCAAGAAAGTTGGTTTAACCTTCTTAGCAGATACAGCAATTCCTTATGTAGAAGCAGTTTTCTTCCGGGGAACTCCTTTTTCTGGGACAGTTACATACAATGCCCAAGCATATCAAATTCCTCCCGATCAAGCTCGCTTTCAATATGGTGCATTATATGCCGATCCTTTACCCATTGGTAGCGCCGGGATTCCTCCGACTTTATTAATGCAGGATATGCGGCATTATCTACCAGAATATTTACATGAAATATATCGTCGTAGTCGCCGGGGTGAAGATGATTTACTAGTGCAAATTTGTATAACTTTCCAGAAGTCGATGTTTTGTGTAACTACAGCCGCGATTTTGGGATTGATGCCTTATCCTTTAGATAGTGAAGACCCATCGGAACAACAAGCCAATCAAGTTTATTTAGAAAAGTGGATGGAACGTTTCCAAACTTCCCGCTTGTTGGATGTGAATCAATAGAAACCGCAGCTAAAGGGCGGGGAGACCCCGCCCCTACTGATTAAATTTGGTATAATAATTGAAATTTGCTTGGTTGATCGCAGGAAAAATTTCAGATGCTTTTTAATCGCTACAAAAATCTTCATCTGATTCAGCAGCTCGATCCTGAGAGAGATCATTACCAGATATATACTTTAATGTACGGTTACGAATTTCCTTGGGAAATGACAAGAGCGCTGGAAGTTGCTTTAATGCGCACTTATTGTATTCCCAGTATTTCTAAATTATTGGATAAAACAGGAAAATTTTATCACAGTCCGCAAAAACGCTACGACGATACAGGCATAATTGTAGGGGAAATTGGCAAGTGGGGTTACGATAGCGATCGCGGCAAACAAGCGATGCAACGGATGAATGCAATCCACGGACGCTTTAAGATTGATAATGCCGATTTTTTGTATGTACTCTCTACCTTTATTTACGAGCCAATCCGCTGGAATGCAAGTTTTGGTTGGCGGTTGATGTGCGAACAAGAAAAATTAGCAGCTTTTTACTTCTGGCGGGAAGTAGGTAAGCGGATGGATATCCAAAATATTCCGGAAACTTATGAAGAATTTGAACGCTATAACCGCGATTACGAAAAAGCAAACTTTCGCTATTCAGATACAAATAGAAGAGTCGGAGAAGCAACTGGCAATTTATTTTTGAGTTGGTTTCCTGGGTGGATGAGTTTCGCTTTAAAACCTTTGGTCTATGCGTTACTTGATGATATCATGCTCGATGCCTTTGGGTTTGAACATCCTTCCCCATTTTTGCGATCGCTACTCGCAAATATCCTGAAAATTAGGGCGCGATTATTACGTTTATTGCCACCGCGAAATCAGCCATACTACTTTATTGATCGTCCGATTCGTAGTTATCCACATGGTTATGAGATAGCTAATGTAGGGCCAGCAGAAAACAGTAAAAGTTAAGCAGGCACACTTCGGCTTTTCTAAGAGACGCACTCGCGTTCGCTCAGTGACAGGTGAAAGGGCAGAAGGCAATACTGCTCGGTTAAGCATTTTTAACTCGGAATTGGGTTTGGGGAAAAGGTTAAAGGGTAAAGGTTAAAGGTTTTTTCTTTACCCTTTCCCCTTCCCCTTTTCCCCTTAACCGAGAAGTATTGGGGCAGAAGGAACCTAAGCTGTTCACTTTGATGGAATGAATTTGGGGATTTTTGGTTCATGCTGTTTCTGTGTCCGTGTAAAGTCTACCTTACCTTTTGTCATTGCGAGCGAAGCGAAGCAACCACCGGGGATTGCTTCGCTTCGTACCCTTCGGGAACGCCTGCCGTAGGATGCCCGAAGGGCTGTAGGGCGAACGCAATGACATTATTTTGCATGAATTGTCACCCCCTAAAAAGGCACAGAGTCAACACCCTAGAAGGAAACCCCTACAAATAAGGGACTTCCAAGAAAAAAAATATTCCATTGCTATTGTTGACGGTTGACAGTTAACAGTTAACAGTCAACCGTCAACCGTCAACCGTCAACGTTTAACGGAATAATTGATTTTTTGGAGTTCCCTAAATCTTAAATTGGTTCATGAGTTTTTATAAATAAAATCATTGCTGATTTCTTCAGCACCAAGAAGCAAAGAATTGTTGTTTATTTATATAGAAAAAGGTCAATTATTGATGACGATTCATCAACATTAATATAAAAATCTATTTTGAATTTCCCACCAAGGCTGACTCTTGACTTGCAAGTATAACTCACCCATTCAGGTGAAGTCACGCAACAAAGCTCAAGGCTAATATAAATTCATGTTAAGCAATAACTGCGCAAGTTAATCTTGAGGTCGTTGATAAATATTTAATCTTTATTCTAAACTTTAGAACCTCATAAATTGCCGTAATAGCCCATTAACTGATAGCTATTTCAGCAAAGCAATCCTTATCGCCTGGTATCATGAATACGTACATAGAAATCCCCCTCATTGGCAAAAAAGTTAAGTATCCATTGCGCTGGCTGATAGGGCTAATCACAGCAGGTGCTTTGGTTGTGGGGACTACTACTACCTATAATTTAGTGAATCGGGGAACTAGTAAACAAGATATCTCTCAACTAACGGTTCCAGTAGAAACGCAAACTGTCACCCTGCGGATTAATGCTAGTGGGAAGGTAGTACCAGTTCAAAGTGTGAATATCAGCCCCAAAAATCCTGGGGTGTTAGGTGAATTATATGTTGAACAAGGCGATCGCGTGCAAAAAGGACAAATAATTGCACGCATGGATGTCGGCGAAATTCAAGCCCAAATCCTGCAATACACCGCCAACATCGCCCAAGCCCAAGCCCAACTCGATGAAGCCCTTGCGGGGAGTCGTCCCCAAGAAATAGCGCAAGCCAAAGCACGTTTAGCCCAAGTAGAGGCGCAGTTAGCCTCAGCCCGTGCAGGTAATCGCACTCAAGAAATTGGACAGGCGCAAGCCCAAGTAGAATCAGCACAAGCCCAGGTGAAGTTGACGCAAGCACGAGTTGACAGGTATCGGGAATTAACCAGACAAGGCGCAACTTCTGAAGATCAACTTGATCAATACATTAGTGAAAATAGCCGCGCCAAAGCTGCTTTACAAGAAGCGCAAAAACGGTTATCTCTGCTGCAAAGTGGAACTCGCAGTGAAGAAATCGATGCGAAAGAAGCAGCCGTTACCGAAGCCCAAGCCGCTTTAGTGTTGTTACAAAATGGTAGCCGTCCTGAGGAAATTGCCCAACGCCAAGCAGCAGTAAAAGTGGCTCAAGCGCAATTAAAAGCAGCCGAGGTAAGGCTTGCAGATACAGTCATCCGCGCACCTTTTACCGGAATTGTCACCCAGAAATATGCCAACGTTGGTTCATTTGTGACACCGACAACTTCAGCATCTAGTAGTGCATCAGCCACATCTAGTTCCATTGTCGCCGTGGCGCGAGGTTTAGAAGTGTTAGCCCAAGTCCCCGAAGCCGATATAGGGAGAATTAAACCGGGACAACAGGTAGAAATTGTGGCTGATGCGTATCCCGATCAAATATTTAAAGGTCGCGTGCGCTTAATTGCACCGGAAGCTGTGGTAGAACAAGGTGTGACATCCTTTCAGGTGCGGGTTGCATTGGATACGGGGATAGATAAACTACGTTCTGGCTTAAATGTAGATTTGACCTTTGTCGGCGATCGCGTCAACAATGCTTTAGTATTACCCACCGTCGCCATCGTCACCGAAAAAGGACAAACCGGTGTACTCATTCCCGATGAAAATAATAAACCCCAATTTCGCCAAATCACCGTCGGCGCACAAATCCAAGACCAAACCCAGGTTTTAGAAGGAGTCAAAGGGGGCGATCGCATTTTTGTCAACCCACCGAAGGATTACAAAATAGAAAAGGCGAAAGAGAAGAGTAATAAGTAGGGGGCAGGGGGGCAGGGGAGATAAATAAGAAATGCCCAATCACAAATGACAAATGACAAATGACAAATGACAAATGAACTTCTTAGAAAGTATCCAAATGGCGGGGAAAACCCTGCTGGCGAATAAGTTACGCAGTGCCCTGACTATGCTGGGTATCGTTATTGGTAACGCTTCGGTGATTGCGATGATTGGGATTGGGGAAGGTGGACAAAGGTACGTTTCCCAACAGCTTGAGTCTTTAGGGCCAAATATATTGTTTGTGATTCCCGGTAACCAAGAAACTGAGCGCATCACCAGGGATTTACCAAAAACTCTGGTTTTGGAAGATGCAGAGGCGATCGCATCTCAAGTACCCACAATAGCAAATGTGACGGCAGAATTAAATAGCCGCCAAGTAGTTACTTACCGTAATCGCAACACGGATGTTAACATCATTGGCACTACTCCCACTTTCTTAATAGTCAGGGATTTTGAAACAGCCAAAGGGCGATTTTTCACCGACATAGATATGAAGCGCAGCAATCAAGTTGCTGTATTAGGTGCAGATTTAGCTCAAAGGTTGTTTGGTAGTAGTAATCCTGTCGGACAGCAGTTAAGAATTAAGAATACTAGCTTTCAAGTGATTGGCGTTCTCACAGCTAAAGGTTCTAACTTAGGCGTGAATTACGACGACGCAGTATTAGTACCCATTATTACCACAGCTAATCGCCTGATTGGGCGGACTTCTCCCTATGGCTTAGAGTTAACCTATATTGTCGCTTCTGCCAAAAATGCTGATAGTGTGGATGCAGCAGAATTCCAAATTACCAATTTACTGCGACAACGACACAAAATTAACGGCGAAGATGACTTTACCATCCGTTCTCAAAAAGATGCTTTGCAAACAGTCGGGCAGATTACAGGTGCATTAACAATCATGTTAGCTGCGATCGCGGGTATATCTTTATTTGTCGGTGGTATTGGTATCATGAATATCATGCTAGTATCCGTCACCGAACGCACCCAGGAAATAGGATTAAGGAAAGCGATCGGTGCAACTGAGCAAGATATTTTGCTACAGTTCATGATTGAAGCTGTAATTGTTTCTGCAATTGGTGGCTTGGTAGGTACTGGGGTTGGTGTCGGTGGTATTTTCTTAGTCGCAGCTTTAACACCATTACAAGCGGGAATCTCACCTGTAGCAATTACAATGGCTGTGGGTATCTCTGGCGGTATCGGCTTATTCTTCGGTGTCGTTCCTGCACGCCGCGCCGCTAAACTTGACCCAATTGTAGCATTGAGAAGCGCTTAGTAATATTATGTCCGTTTGATTACTTACTAAATAAGAACCCCACCCCCAACCCCCTCCCCGCAAGCGAGGAGGGGGCTATGATGTGGTTTAGGGGGTTTGTTCATAACCTTACGACATTTGTTCAAAACCTTACGAGGTTTGTTCATAACCTTACAACATTTGTTCAAAACCTTACGAGGTTTGTTCATAACCTTACAACATTTGTTCAAAACCTTACGGGGTTTGTTCATAACCTTACGACATTTGTTCATAAGGTTACGGGGTTTGTTCATAACGTTACGGGGTTTGTTCAAAACCTTACGGAGTTTGTTCAAAACCTTAGAGGATGTTTGAAAAGTCCTGTCGTTGGTAGCAAAACCTTTTAGATCCCCCTAAATCCCCCTTAAAAAGGGGGACTTTAAGAAGTTTTCCCCCCTTTTTAAGGGGGGCTAGGGGGGATCGATTAGTGTGAAGATACAGCCAACCACTTTTCAAACAACCTCTGACGACATTTATTCAAAACCTGACGACGGTTGCAATGATAATTTGTCTTCTATGACTTAGGGACTTACCATAAAAAATGTCCCACAAGAAGATTATATTCCAATACGCTTGGTGTTAAGGATAATCGTAGGTTGGGCTTACCGTTTGGAAACCCAACAAACCCTCGAAAATGTTGGGTTTCGTTCCTCAAGCCAACCTACACAGGTTAAGGTTTTTAACGCTAACACCAACCGTATTGGATTATATTCTCTATAAAGAGTATTATTTGTGTCTAAATAACAAAAAATTACATTTGCAACCCCTAATTTAAGTTTTTTCTTATACCAAATCAGTCCAATCATATTAATAAAGTGTGTGATTGTAAAAGCTATCGCGCACCCTACTTCCTGTGCTACATCTTCTGATAAAATTCGGCAAAATAATCCCAAAATTTTGGATAAAAAAACCTAACAGTCTTAATTTTTAATTAAGAATTACCCATGAAAGATCAGCGCCTACAAGCTTACTATCAGCTAATCGAAAGCCTGCTAAATTCCCCTCATGGAGAAGAACCGGAGATATTAGCAGCTAATACAGAATTGCTGGATATAGGCTTTGTGCAGGTGTTAGCAGCAGTAGCAGATAATTTTCAACAGCAGGGAGAAGAAAAGATTGCTAACTGGTTGAGAAACTTCGACACATTCCTTAGCCAGGAATTTTCCCCCATCACCGAAGACGATATCCCAAATTACCAGGAATTTTTACTCGATATACTGCAAGCAACAGCAGATAGCAATGGCGATCCGCAAGTAATTTACCCCTTACTAGCAGCCAATAGCGATAAACTCGATCAGATGTTTGCAGAAATATTGCAATCTTGGGCAATAAATACCTTAGCAGCAGAACCAGATATAGCAACATCCATCGCCGCAGTGATTGGTAATTTTAGTAATTTAATTCAGCAGTTTCCCTTGGGTAGCAAAGCCAACAACATAGAAATTGCAATTACTGGCTACGAAATCACCTTGACTGTTTATACCCCCAACGCCTTACCGGAAGCATGGGCAACAACGCAAACTAATCTGGGGAATGCTTACAATGATAGAATTGTTGGCGATCGCGCCGAGAATTTGGAAAATGCGATCGCGGCTTACACTGCTGCACTCTCAGTTTATACCCACAACGCCTTTCTTCAAGCATGGGCAACAACGCAAAATAATCTGGGGAATGCTTATTTATACAGAATCAATGGCGATCGCGCCGAGAATTTGGAAAATGCGATCACTGCTTACAATGCTGCATTATCTGTTTATAGTTACAACGCCTTTGACGAACAATGGGCAACGACGCAAAGTAATCTAGGGAATGCTTATTTATATAGAATCAATGGCGATCGCGCCGAAAATTTGGAAAATGCGATCGCTGTTTACACAGATGCACTGCAAATTTTAACCCGCAAGTCCTTCCCGGTAAAATGGGCAACAACGCAAAATAGCCTGGGAACAGCCTACTTGCATAGAATCAATGGCGATCGCGGCGAGAATTTAGAAAATGCGATCGCCGCTTACACCGCTGCACTAGAAATTTTAACCCCTGATGCCTTTCCTGAAGATTGGGCAATGACGCAAAATAATTTGGGGACAGCTTATAATGACAGAATTATGGGCGAGTATTCCCAAAATATGGAAAAGGCGATCGCCGCTTACAATGCTGCACTCGAAGTTTATACCCGCAACGCCTTTCCTGAACAATGGGAAATGACGCAAAATAATCTCGGCAATGCTTACTTATTTGGCATAGACTTGTCCTTAAATTTATAAGAAGGGGAAAGGGGAAAAGGAAAAAGGGAAAAACCTTTACCCTTTAACCTTTCCCCTTTCCCCGACAGAATGTCAAATAATTCTGTTTAATCGCGCCTACTTACCAATTGAAAAAATGATTGCGATTGATGGATTCACGGAAGCTGGAAACCGAAAGCGATTTTCCATCTAAAATCCAAAATGGTATAAACTAAGCTTTTGCTTGCACAGCAGTTAACATGAAATTAAGGCGCTGATCAAACTCTAGCTGTTTGATCTGTGCTACAAATTGATCTGTTTCACCAGGAAGTTGATAGTCAGAAGGTACTCCGATGATAGTTCCATTCTCAATACCTTGTGATAGCAGCAGCCAAACCTCTAATTTGGCGTTTGGACTTAGCGCTTTGTAAGCACGGTTAATCTCATTATTACCGCCCTTAAGTAAATCGCGTTGTGCTTGCAGTTGTTCTTGTTCAGACAAATCCTGAATTTTATCAAACACCGCTTTACCAGGAACTTCTACGCTCTCAGGAGGCGCTGGGTTTAGCTGATCCTTAATATCCAGGTAACCGTACCAAAGTAAAGCTAGTTGAGTATCTACATCAAAGCGTAGAAAACTGTCTAAAGCCGGTTTTGTGCTTTCATCAACTGTATAGGTCATAAACACTCCAAATTTAGCGAATTTTTCTTATTTTTGTGGTTCCTAAGAAAAATTTCTTTTAGTTACTCCACATAAGTTAACGAATGATTCCAAAGGCCTAATCCCACAAAAGATAGAAACAATACTTACGCTGTCAGACAGATGAAGGAAGGCTCCAGGGCAGAAGGAATAAAATAGATGAGGGGGACAAGGAAGACAAGGGGGACAAGGGAGACAAGGAAGACAAGGGAGACAAATGACAAATGACAAATGACAAATGACAAATGACAACTCACAAATGAAAATTATTCGCTTAGAAAATATCTTTAAAATCTACGGTAGTGGAGAAACAGAAGTTAAAGCACTTAATAATGTGAATTTGACTATCGATGAAGGTGAATATTGTTCAATTATGGGGCCTTCTGGTTCCGGTAAATCTACAGCCATGAATATTATCGGCTGTTTAGATCGCCCCACTTCCGGGAGTTACTATTTAGATAACGTCGATGTCGCGCAAATGAACGATAAAGCATTGGCGCATATTCGCAACAAAAAACTAGGGTTTGTCTTTCAACAATTCCACTTATTACCTCAACTGTCAGCCCTAGAAAATGTCATGTTACCAATGGCTTATGGGGGAATCAATCCCAAAGAAAGACGCGATCGCGCCACTGAAGCTTTGATTCGAGTAGGCTTAGAAAAGCGTCTCAACAACAAACCCACCCAACTTTCAGGGGGACAACAACAAAGAGTAGCGATCGCCCGTGCCATTGTCAACCGTCCCGTTGTCCTTTTAGCCGATGAACCCACTGGCGCACTCGATTCTCGCACCACCCAAGAAGTTATGGATATCTTTAGCGAATTAAACGCCAGTGGGATTACAGTCGTCATGGTTACCCATGAACCAGATGTAGCCCGTCAAACCCAGCGGATTGTTTGGTTCCGCGACGGTGAAGTTGTCCACTTAAACCTCACCCCAGCGGATTTAAGCCAGATGGCGGTATCTTAGGGACAACATAAGCTAATGCGCGCTAAAAAAGCATAACTACTAATAAGGGCTGTTAACTGTTGTAAGGGCGGGTTCACAGATATCCTCATTGATCGACAATGATCTAAATAAACCCGCCCCTACTGTCAACTCTCAACTGTCAACAGCCCTCACGATGGATTGTGCAACTTAAAAGCAGAATAGCTTATCAGCTTACAAACTTGATGTTTTCCCAGTCTGTGCTTGGGTTTCAATCGGTTTGACATCACTGTACCCCATGTTGCCTGCGATCGTCCGCAGCACAGAAATTTGCCCTTCAAAATCTAATCCTTCGAGTTGCGAAAGCAGATTGTCAATTTTATCTGTAGTCTCGTAGTCATCTGGTAAATCAACTACCTGATCACCCATTTCTACAGCCCAAGCATACCAAACCAACAACTGATTATTTTCTTTTAAAGCACCATAAGCACGAGAATAATCACTCGCCTCGCCATTAACAATTTGGCGCATAATTGCCAATTGTTCTTCATCGGATAATTCCAAATAATCTTCTAGCAAAATTGGTGCTAAATTGGGTTCTGCCGCAGTAGGCACAGCCGGAGTGATTGAATCCCCCATTTTTTCATAAACAAAATAAAACCATGCTAATTTAGCATCAGTATCTAAGCTATTAAAAGCTTCTACGACTTTTTGAGTTTCATTAGTCAAAGCTTGAGAAACGTTTTTATCTTGGCTAGCAGTCATTGTTTATCTCCAAGGCAATTTATCACATCAAACTAAAGGGTTAACAAACTTTAACAATGAGAAGACACTGCCAAGAGAAAGAGATTTATTAATTTCAATTTGCAGTTTTTATCTATCTTTTAATAGAAGAAAGAATATCTCCAAAGGAGCCAATGATATAGGCGATCGCTTTGATACGATGACCTCAGCAAGTAAGAAATGCCTAAGGAGTAAATTATGCCAGAAGAAATTAAGCCTAATGTAAACGAAGCGCCTACCCATGATGCACAGTTAGCCGCTGAAAACATAGCTGCTGGTGAAGAAAAAGCGCCAACGGTAGATTTTGAAGCTGATTACGCCGCCGCGCAGCAATTTAGTGTCAGTGAAATCGATCGCACAGGTGAAGGCGCTAAAGCAGCCGAAGCAGCAACAGCACCTAAACAACAAGTTTCCCAACCACAAGAAGTCAGAACTCAAGCCGAAGCAACTGGTAATCCTGATGATTATGCAGATATGGCTAAGGATGTTGCAGGCTCTAGAACAGAGGGTGCAACACAAGTGGATGATGATTTAGTGCAAAAAGCTTTAGAAAAAGGTCAAAGAAAAAATTAATAATTCGTAATACTTCGACTCCCTTCGACTTCGCTCAGGGCGAGTCGCTCAGTACGAGTTCGTAATTAGTAATTACGAATAGAGCAACCACCGTTGAATTTTGAAACAATTTCAGTAGTTATAGTATCTGTAGGGTGTGTTAGACTTGCGTCTAACGCACCATTCCAACTTTGTGATGTGTTAGCCTAAAGTATAAGATAAAGCCCGTTTGCTTCAGTCAAACGACATTTCCTGTGCAACTAGCATTCCTATTTAATATGTTTCAACCACATCTATTTTGAGAACCATAGTTTTAAAAGTAGTGGGAGCATCTTGCTCCCTACTGGTACTAGTAGGCTTTACGTCTTGCACTACTCCAGGTTTCAAAATGGACGAGGTTTATATATCAAATAAGGCCGCTATATGCACTATTAAATCTGAGCGATTAACATCTGATGACTACGAATTACGCATTACTTACAACCGTTAAAAGCTCACTGGGATTGTGAATCAAGAAATCAGGTTTTTGTCTAGCTAGCACTTCTGGTGAATTAAACCCCCAAGTTACTGCAATTACCTTGATATTAGCTTTTTTCGATGCTTCTATATCTCTAGTTTCGTCGCCAACATAAATAACTTGTTGGGGTTTAAGTTGCTTTTGCCTTAATACATTATTGATGATTGTTGTTTTTCCAAAAATTGTCACACCTGAATAGATAAAATCAAATAAACTAGCTAAATCATTAATTTGAAGAAATTCGGTGACATTATCTTTAGAATTAGAAGTAATAATCCCCAGTTTATAACCATCCTCCTTAAGTTCTATTAAAGCTTCTTTAATTCCGGGAATAGGTTTAAATTCGTGAATCTTGTTTTTTAATTCGGACTTAACCTTTTTAACTAAAAAAGGGATCTTCAAAACAGAGATACCTGAATATCTAATAATCTCCCGAGAAGTTAAGTTTCTCAGGAGACCTAATTCTTGCGGAGTAATTTGTACATAACCAAACTCTAACGCCAAACGATTAGCAATACCTACAAGCGCATCTAATGTATCTGCAATCGTGCCATCAAAATCAAAGATAATTACTTTTTGAGTCATTCTGTTGCCTGGATGCGTCTAGATTAGCACGGGCATTACGTCGTAACATTTCTGGTTTAATCCGCCGTAAGGCTGAGGCCGGAAATTGTCGTTCCCACTCCTCATCTGTGATTTCTGCTAATTCTATCAGCTTCGGAGCCAGATTCCCAGGATAAGGATTAAATTCTGTCACATCAGTACCTTGAG
The DNA here is from genome assembly GCF_002368195.1 of Calothrix sp. NIES-2100. Taxonomy (GTDB): domain Bacteria; phylum Cyanobacteriota; class Cyanobacteriia; order Cyanobacteriales; family Nostocaceae; genus Aulosira. The sequence goes on from NZ_AP018178.1 coordinate 7,394,994, forward strand.
CAAATCTAAGATTCCACGGACAAACATCTTGGCAAATATCACAACCTGCAACCCAGCCTTGTAAATGGGATTGGACTGTTTGGGGTAATTTTTCGGCTCGATTTTCAATCGTATGATAGGCAATGCAGCGATTAGCATCTACTACATAAGGGTTAGTAATTGCACCAGTAGGACACGCTTCCAGACAGCGAGTACAAGTGCCACAATGTTCTGTTGCAGGGCGATCGCTCTCTAATTCCAAATTGGTGATAATTTCTCCTAAAAATACCCAAGAACCATATTCCCGTGTAATCACATTGCCGTTCTTAGCAATCCAACCAATACCAGCGGTTTGCGCCCAGACTTTATCCTGTACTGGGCCTGTATCTGCATAATAACGAGCCTGAACACCTTCACTCAGTGATTGTAACCAGATAGTCAATGCCTTGAGTTTTTTATGCATCACCTTGTGATAATCTCTTCCCCAGCCATAACGGGAAATCTTGGCGTATTCCTCACCTGCGGGACGTTGATGTGGTGTGTAGTAATTTAGCGCCACACAAATAAGCGATCGCCCTTCTGGCATTACTAAGCGAATATCCTGACGCTTCGGGTTAGCCATCCATTCCATATCAGCGTTGTAACCCAATGCTATCCATGCTTGTAAACGCTGCGCTGCTACAGCATCTACCCCATCTACAGCAGCAATCCCTACCTTGTGAAATCCCAACTCCTTAGCCTTTTCCTTTACCACATCACTTGTGGTTATGGCAGAGTTATTCATTTATCTTAATTTACATTCAGCCCAAATTGTGGCACTTAAATTTTACTACAAAAATGAGATCCCCGACTTGTTTGAGAAGTCGGGGATCTCATTCATCTCTATTTTCAATAATTAACAATTCGTAATTACATTATGAAAACTACACCAACCATAACACCGCAACTCATATAAATCTAGTATTCCACCATTTTTTAATAACAAATGACAAATCACAAATGACAAACGACGAATTATTAATTATTTGCCTCCATCCAGAGAAAGACTTTCCCAAAGCCAAGCAATATATACCAATAGCAGCTTTTTTTTGCCTGGTTTTGCGATGAAGATTGATGTTCAGCTAGTCTAACAAAGGTATTTTTATGACAGCAGCTGAATTTCAAGCGACAACACAAACAGAAGAATTCTCAATCGAGGGAATTACAGAGCCCAGCATTCTAAGTTACTTTCAAACATTAAATGCCGGAGAATTTAAAGCTACAGCCGCCTTGTTTGCTGAGGATGGTGTGATGTATCCGCCATTTGAATCTGGTTTTGTCGGGCCAGATGCGATCGCAACCTATCTACAACAAGAGGCTCAAGGTATTAAAGCCGATCCGCAGCAAGGAATTACTGAGATTTTGGCAAACGAGCTTCTTCAAGTCCAAGTAGCAGGAAAAGCCCTAACATCCTGGTGTGGTGTTAACGTCTTATGGCTATTTATTCTCAATCAACAACGACAGATTGTAGAAGCCAGAATTAAACTCCTCGCTTCTCCTCAAGAGTTACTGGCTTTGCGTCGTGATTAAGCAGTCAACAGCCAAAAGAGTTTTAACTAACTAGTACAGTTTGATGGAAATCAGACTCTCATGTAAATCCTCAAAAAGCTTACATTATGGGGTTCTTACTTTCATTCTTTAGCCTTGATACTAAGCGCTTTTTTGTACTAGTTCTGGTAAGGTAGCTTCTAACTTCAGGCAGTTAGCACCATCTACCTGTAACTGATACTCTACCTTATCCATCAATCGATTCATAATTAGCCAACCATAGCCACCTTCTTGTTTTTCTAAAGGGTTTGGTGGAAAGTAAGTAGACATATCAAAGCCTTCGCCATAGTCCCACACTTCTAAGGCAAGATCCCGGTTTTTCAATTCCAAACGCAGTAAAACTGGCAAATTAGCCTGTTCCTTATGGGCATGACGTACTACATTCGAGTAAGCCTCTACCAAGGCTAGGCGCAAACGACTGGATTGTCGTGACCAATCAACCGATTCTCCTAGCTGGATTTTCAAGCATCCTAGCAACCAGTTTTCGACAATGTTTAAAAAATTTAAATCACTTGGGACATGTAGCTCACTTTTCATTACTTACAAGACCTCCAATGAGAGTATAGTTTGGTCATCTTCTTGAACTGGGTTGTCTGCCTGGATACAAGTTAGTAAATCGCTAAGACAAAGTGGTTTTGGTTGTTGTTTTAACAATTGCCAGAGACCGTCTTGATTTAGCATATTTCTGCTAAATACCTGAGCTTTATCTTCGGTATTGTTACATTTAAACACACTATTTGATACCATTGCTTCTGTAATTCCATCACTGGCTAACAGCAGAATATCATTGGAATTCAGTATTAAGTGACCAGACTGTGCCTGCCATTTAGGCAAGATACCTAAGGGAACGCTGCGAACCTTCAGATAGTGGGGTTGTTCCTCGCTTGGCGTTTGTGACGACCAGAGTAAGGGATAGATGTGCCCAGCGTTGGCATAAACTAGTTCCTTAGTGCTAGGCGTATAACATGCTAAGACGAGAGTGATAAAGCAATTGTTGCTAATCAAGTCATCAGACATAGCATGATTAAGATTCTGCATGACTATATTCGGCTGGGCTGGCGTTTCTTGAGATAATTCTCGCCGTAACACTGAAATAGCACTAGCCATAAACAAAGCTGCTGGCACACCTTTACCGGAAACGTCACCCACTGCTAACCATAAGTCCCCTTTCGGATGAACAAAAACTTCAAAAAAATCTCCTCCAACTTCACGAGCGGCATAGCAGCAAGCTTGCACTTTCACGCCCTTCATCTCAGGTAAACTTTGCCGTAGCAGGTTATTTTGAATTTGGCGAGCAACTTCTAATTCAGCGCGGATTTGCTGTTGTTTTTCTTGCAGGCGCTGGTATAGTTTTGCCTGGGAGAGGGCTAAAGCAGCTTGTTCAGCAACACCCGCAATCAGTTGAATGTCTTCATCTTGCCAAGAATGATCGTGTCCTCTTTGGTAGAGAGCAAGCACAGCCAGCAATTGTTGCTGGTAAGACAATGGCACAACCAATTGGTGACAAGGATTACCGTCATCTGTACTTTGAGTCAGTTGATACTGACGAGTTGCCAACACTTTTTCAATTAAAGCGCTAGGGTCAAAGGCGAAATCTAATGTATTGGAATTAGGATCTTCATAAGAGAAGACATCTGATGTCAGGCGATCGCCCTCTACTGGTCTCAGGAAGCAACCAGTAGTTTCAAATGTTTCTCCAATAGTTGCTACAATTTTTTGCAGCATACTATCGTAATCTAAAGACTCCCGAATTGCTGTTGTGACGGCATTAAACAAAGATTCTCGCCGCAATGCTCTACGTAACTCTTGGGTGCGTTTCTTAACCAAGCGATAAGTATCAGTAGCTTGTTCAACAAGCACTTTTAACCGTTGAGGATTCCAGGGTTTGGTGATGTACTTAAATACCTGACCTGAGTTAATTGCATCTACCAAGTCTTCGACATCAGTAAAACCAGTCAGCAAAATCCTGATTGTATCCGGAAAACGCTCTACTGTGCGGCTCAAGAATTCTGTGCCGTTCATTTCTGGCATTCTCTGGTCAGAAATAATCACAGCCATTTCGCCTTCTTTGTCTAATATTTCCAGTGCGCTCAAAGCATGACTGGCTTGATATACGTCAAAATCTCGTCTAAAAGTCCGGTAGAGTAAATCTAAGTTATCTGGCTCATCATCTACCACCATGAGCTTGAGTTTGCATCCCTCTATTTCAGTCATATGTGACTTTAACTTTTTAGATATTTGAATTGCAAAAAAGTGTAACTTTTATCACACTTAATCAATAATGACATAACCAAAAATCAACACCATATATAGCAGTCAGCTTTGATTTGTGAAAAAAGCTTGTGTAGGCGCAAGCAACAGGAAAGAAGGCTCTTCCAGGTGTGCCTAACTAGCAAAAGCAAAAATCACATAGGAGTCCTATAGAGAAGATACCCACTTTGCAGTCAAATATTTTGTTCAAGGCTGTAGATTTATCTGGATTTTTTCTAGTTGGGGGCTAAATCCGCAACTTCAACTTAACCCACCAATCCAGAACGCAAGGCACGAACTGCCGCCTGGGTGCGATCATCAGCACATAGCTTGTTTAAAATATTCCGGACGTGGGTTTTCACTGTGCCGACTGTAATGTAAAGTCTCTCTGCGATTACTGCATTACTACAACCTTCGACGATCAACTGTAACACTTCTAATTCTCTTTCAGTGAGGGTGTAAGCATCTATATGTTCATGAGTCTCCCCACCAGAGGTATTCATGAGGCTTTTCGTGTCTGATGATACGATCTCTGGTTTAGCTGGATTTTGTTGTGCTTGTTGTAATACAATCCTGGCGATCGCCGGATCTATCCAAGCATTGCCATTGTAAGTGACTCGCACTGCTTCCAGCAAATTATCAAATTTAATATCCTTCATGCAGTAAGAATCAGCCCCAGCAGCGAAAGCTGCCAGTACTGCTTCTTTGTTATCTCGTAGTGTCAAAATTAACACTTTAGTTGTTAACTCTGACCCATTACTAGTGGACTTCAACTCCCTTGTTAACTCAATGCCATCTTTATCTGGTAAGCCAATATCTACAATCGCAATATCCGGTTGTAGCGTTTTTAGCATTTTCAGACCTTCCGCAGCATTGGCAGCTTCTCCTACAATTTCAATTTCCTCTTTTTGCAGTAGTGCTGTCCGAATACCCACACGGGTGAGGTCATGATCTTCAATCAGAGCAATACGAATTTTACTCATAGTCAACTTTCGCCCGTTACACTACCTTAACTGTAAAATCGAGTTTACTCAAAACTTGTAAGAGATGCAGTCAAAGACATCTGTACAAAAATCTCAAAGTGCTTTGTGAGTAAGACTAACACGCAAAGGCGTTACCAATGCCATAGGCATTCATTCTTTGAGGAACGTTACACTTTAATCATAGAATCAAGAAGGCTATACCGTTCACCAAACCTACTCAGCTCTAGTAATTGCTAAACATATTTGTACAAGTGCATTGGTAATAGGTCAACCACCGCAGGCACACAGGGCAGTGGGAATTTCTTTACTGCTGTGTTGCGGTTGGGCAGTCGGTGGCAATTATTATATAAGTTATTTTTATTACTTTAAATAGTCAATATTGAGTATTCATAGAAATTTTTCAATCACTCATAAAAGATAATTTACTTAGTTTTATCGATGTCAAAAACAAATTGCTTGTTGCTAAAATGACAACAGACAATATATTAAAAAATTTGATAAACTAAGCTGCGAGAAATTGTGGTGTGAGGCTCAAGTAAGAATCGGCTATGTCTAAACGCTATCAAGCATTTTCAGTTTTGGGAATACCAGTCCATGTGATGGCTAACTATCCAGGCTGGTTGCTAGAATGCCTGCAACAAGGCAGAGGAACTCATGTGGTAACACTCAATGCAGAAATGACTATGCAGGCAGAGCGTAATAGTGTCCTAGCTAAAGTCATTCAAGATGCTGAGTTAGTGATTCCAGATGGAGCAGGAGTAGTTCTGTATTTACGATTGCTATTATGGCAAAAAGTGCAACGTTGTCCTGGTATTGAACTAGCAGAAACACTATTGCGAGAACTGGGACAACAACATACAAGCGCTAAGGTATTTTTCTATGGAGGAGCACCGGGAGTGGCTGCAAAAGCTGCAGAGTTTTGTCACAGGCAAATTCCTGGCTTAAATATAGCAGGTACTCACTCCGGATACCATTGCAAAGAAGAAGAAGAAAGATTGCTCGCAACTCTGAGCCAATTGCAGCCACAAGTGATTTTTGTGGGTTTGGGAGTACCACGTCAAGAGTTATGGATTGCGCAACACCGTTATTTGTGTCCTCACGCCATTTGGATTGGTGTTGGAGGTAGTTTCGACATTTGGTCGGGGACAAAAACTCGCGCTCCGGCTTGGTTAGGAAATAACAATTTAGAGTGGCTATATCGGCTTTATCAAGAACCTTGGCGCTGGCGACGGATGTTAGCTTTGCCAGAGTTTGTCTTCAAAGCTTTTATCTATCACTTCACTGCAAGAGGTGCAATTAGTTAGCGAAAAAAGTCATTGGGCATTGGGCTTGTGGCCAAGGGCATTGGGCATTGGGTATTTGTTATTTTTTCTCTACCCGTCTGCCCCTCTGCTCCCTCCGGATTGCGGTGCAGAAAAAATTTGAGATTTTTGAATTGAGATTTGAGATTCCCAGCTTCTGTCTGGGAATCATTAATTTTGTATGGAATTTCAACTTTCTTTCGATCAATCTGTACCCAACAACACAGCAATGTCAGTATTAACAGATCAACAAACGAATCACAAATTTGTACATCCAGAAGGTAGAGAGACTGACAAGCGCAACACTGATGTCATGTTGCAATTGTGTTCTGTCACAAAAACCTATAGTAATGGCTGTCACGCTTTGTTAGATGTCAACCTAGAGGTAAAACAAAAAGAATTTTTATTTATCACAGGCCCTAGTGGTTCTGGTAAATCAACTCTGTTGAAACTTTTGTATGGCCAAGAGTTGGCAACACAGGGAGAGGTAATTGTTGAGCGGTGCAACATCGCGGCTTTGCGGGGCGATCGCTTGTCATTATTGCGGCGACGCATTGGGATTGTGTTTCAAGACTATAAACTCATTCCCCAGCGGACAGTAGCTGAAAATGTGACTTTTGTCCTCCAAGCTCAAGGATATACCAAAAAAGAAATTCAACGCCGTTTAGAACCTACATTAAAGCTTGTGGGTTTGCTTTCTAAAGCTAACTGCTTTCCAGATCAACTTTCTGGTGGAGAGCAACAACGGGTTAGCATTGCGCGGGCGATCGTCGGAACACCACCATTGCTTTTAGCGGATGAACCCACAGGAAACCTCGATCCAGATAATTCTTGGCAAGTGATGCAGATTCTCCAAAAGTTAAATACCTTTGGAGCAACAGTAATTGTAACTACTCACGATGAACAACTAGTACGCAGGTGCAATCATCCTGTGGTACAAGTCCGCAATGGGAAGCTAGAGCGCAAATAGGCAGCAGTTATGAATTAGATGACTCTGAAAAACCAGTTGATCGTCAATGGCAGCGTATTACTAATATTATAGATGAGCATTAATACTCATTTTAATTATTGCCTATATTAAGTATTTACCCTTAACTAACTCCTGCCCCTACTATCTTATCTGCTACCTAATACTTATATCTGTGCTATGAGAGGAGATGTTTGACTATGTATAGAGTTTTGAGATAAGTCTGGAGACTCCCACCAGCTAGGATCGGACAACTGTACCTGCTGAATTGGAATCTCAATGATAAATTCTGCACCTTTCCCGAGGCTGGAGATACAGTACAACGAACCACCATGCTTTTCAACTACAATCTGATGGCTAATTGACATTCCCAACCCTGTTCCTTTACCCGCAGGTTTAGTAGTGAAGAAGGGGTCAAACACGCGTTTTTGAACTGCTTCGGAAATTCCCGGGCCATTATCAGCAATCCGAATAGCAATGCGATCGCCACCCACAACTTCTGTATGAATCCGAATCATTGGCGATAGGCTATGGCCAAAACTCTGCATATCCCCCATTAACTCTTCCAAAGCGTCAATTGCATTGCTGAGGATGTTCATAAACACCTGGTTCATTTTTCCCGCAAAGCACTCAACTGGAGGCAAATTCCCATATTCTTTAATCACTTGAATCGCCGGATAGCCTGGTTTGGTCTTCAAGCGATGGTCAATGAGCATCAGTGTACTGTTTAACCCATCGTGGATATTTACTTTTTTGACTTCAGCTTCGTCATGACGGGAGAAGTTGCGGAAGGATTGGACAATTTCCTGAATCCGTTGCGTTCCAACTGCCATTGAAGAGACTATTTTCGGTAAATCTAACCTGAGAAACTCCAGGTCTATTTCTTTGGATTTCTTTGTAATCTCTGGGGTGGAATTAGGAAACTGAGTCTGGTAGAGGTTAATGAGTTCTAGCAAGTCTTCAATATAACAACTAGCGTGCTGAAGATTGCCATGTATAAAGTTAACTGGGTTATTAATTTCGTGTGCAACACCTGCTACTAATTGACCCAAAGTAGCTAATTTTTCTGCCTGGATTAGCTTCACTTGAGCCTTTTGTAGATCGTGTATTGCTTGGGAAAGTTCCTTAGTCCTGTCTTCTACCCGTTGCTCTAACTCTTGAGTTAACTTCTGTAATGCTAATTCGGCGGCCACTCGTTCTTCAATTTCTTGTTGAAGACGTGTATTTTGTTTCTCCAGGGCTACACTAAAATTTTGCAGCTGCAAATGAATTTGTATACGGGCTAGGGCTTCCGCTTGCTGAAACGGTTTAGTGATATAATCAACAGCACCTAAAGAAAGGCCTTTGACCTTATCTACTGTGTCAGCAAGGGCAGTCATAAAAATTATCGGAATATGTTTTGTTTTATGATTTGCCTTCAATCTCCGGCAAGTTTCAAAGCCATCAATTCCTGGCATCATTACATCTAACAAAATCAGTTCTGGTGGCTCGTATTCAATTTGCTTAATTGCACTTTCACCACTAGTTGCAACCGCCACATCAAATCCGGCATCTGTGAGAGCTTCCGAAAGTACTTCTAAGTTTGTCGGAGTATCATCAACAATCAATATGAAATTTGTTTGTGAGTTTTGCATTATTTTATTTTTTAATTTTTGTTGAAACAAATAAATTTTAACAAATGAGGAATTTAATTATTTTGATTTGATATATTTCTCCATAATGTATTGAATTTTTTCTATTTGAAAACTTTGCGCTAATTGCTGTAATTCTTGAACAAAAGGTTTAAATTTAATATCCGTTTTCTCTAGTTGATTTAGTTGTTTTTGGATAGCTTTAATCCGACCTTTTAACGCCAGTTCATACAACTGTTTTATTTCCTCTATTGGAGGTATTACTACTTCTTCTATCTTTGGTAAATCTGTATTATTGTCATCATAAATCCATTCTAGTTCTAGATACATCTGTAATTTTTCAAATAGATCAGATGCTTGCACAGGCTTGGGAAGAAAGTCATCACCGCCTGCATCTAAACTCTTCTGCTTGTCAGAGTCGAACACACTTGCTGATGAGACAATTATTTTCAGATGACTCCAATCAGGAGAATTTCGCAAATTTTGTATCATCTCTAATCCATTCATTCCTGGCATACTCACATCTGTGATAATCAAGTTAGGGGAAAAATCAGCAGTTTTTATTAATGCTTCTTGTCCATCTTCTGCTTCGATAATTTCAAAACCAATGGGTTCCAGTAGATTAACTAATACAGAGCGATTTTCCCAACGGTCATCTACTACCAAAATTTTTCGTTTTTCGCCTGTAAAACTAACAATAGTTCCCTGTTGAGAAGACTTTGATTTATCTGCCCATTCTATTGATTCAGAGATTTCTGCATCAAACCAGAAGATGCTACCATTTTCGGGTTGGCTTTTTACTTCTATAGTTCCGCCCATCATAGCAACGATTTTTTGACTGATAGCTAAACCTAATCCAGTTCCCTCTGATTGTTTTTTAACGTTACCTACCTGTTCAAAAGGTAAAAATATTTTTTCTATTTGCTCACTAGTCATACCTACACCAGTGTCTGCGACTTGGAAGCGCATTTGGTAGGTTAATGGTTCGTCTTGATAACGATTTTTTATCTGCTGAATTTTTATTATAAATGTGACACTACCTTTTTCAGTAAACTTGATTGCATTGCCTAGTAAATTAATCAAAACTTGACGTAACCGTTTTTCATCTGTTTGGATACCAATTGGCAGTTGGTCATCGGGCTGATAAACAAAAGTTATACCTTTTTGTTCAGCTTTAATGCGACAAATTTCAGCAACCGCCTGGAGAAATGAAGGAAAATGAAAACTTGTAGGATACAATTCCATTTTCCGAGCTTCGATTTTAGAAAGGTCAAGAATATCGTTAATTAGGGTCAGGAGGTGTGAGCCACATTGATTAATAATAGTTATACCTTTGAGCTGCTTTTCCGTTAGATTCTTGGAAGCTTGCAAAATTTGGGCATAACCTAAAATCCCATTCAGGGGTGTGCGTAGTTCATGGCTCATGTTAGCAAGGAATTCGCTTTTAGCACGATTGGCACTATCAGCTAATTCTTTAGCTTCCTTCAGTTCAGCTGTGCGTTCCTCAACTCGCAGTTCTAAGTCCTCAAATGACTCCTTTAATTGGACTGCCATCTGATTAAAAGACTGTGCCAAAATTTCTATTTCATCAGCATCCTGCAACTCAAAATTTTGGGACTTGTGACTATTAACAACCAATATACTATCTTGTCCCAAACGAAGTGCCCTTTGGGCATCAGCTTCTGCTAACTTTTGGCATTCTTCAAGAATAGGTTGTAAGCGGTTATTGAGTTGACGGATAAATAAAGTGACTACTAAAGCTAGTACCATACCAGCACCTAAAGCACCGCCAACGGCAATAGATAATACCGGGACTAACACAACCGACTGAGGTACTACTGCCAGCATTAACCAGTTGGTTCCATGTACCCGTTGAAATACCCAATATTTACCCTTTGCCTGCACAAAACCGTCATTGTTGCTGGCAATTCGTTCCCATACATACCTTAATTCTGGTATATCCTTATAGGTTGCAAGTGACTTAGCTTTTTCTGGTTCTGGTGGATATGCCAGTAAATTGCCTTGTTCACTTAAAATAACGAAATAACCACCTCCTTTTGTCACAGGTACTTTTATCTTTTCACCTATAGCTGTGACATTGATATCTAAGCCAGTGACACCAATTAAATTATTATTATCAGCAATTATAGGTCCTGTATACGTTGTTAAAGTTAGTCCATACCATTTATAAGGCTCATACCAGATATCTTTCCTCGCTTTGACAACTTTTTGATAATAACTTTGCTTTTGATAGTTATCTTCCTTGAAAAGTTCTGCATAACGGATATGATTATAAGGTTTTTGTAAAACTTCACCTATCTGACCAGAGGTTTTTTGGTCAATATAAAAGTACGGCCAATACCATTCTCGATCTGGCACCAGTTGGAAGGGCGTTTGACCAATACCAAGACCAGTTGTTAGAAGTGAACGTTCCTGGAATATATCAAAAACTAATTGTTTATATGCTTGTGGATCTTTAATTCCTTGATGCTGCATAGTTTTAACAGCAGCAGATAGATTCCGCATAGACTGTTCTACTCTAGCCAGTGACCCTTCTACCGACTTAACTTGTGTACTTAAATTACCTTTAATTTCATCCTTAGCTCGACTTTCCAGTGCTTGATAGAAGAAGTAGGACATGCTACCTAATCCTACTAAAGCACCACTTAACACGTAGAAAAATAGTCTGGAACCAATAGAATTATGTATAAGGCTTTTCTTTGTTTTCATTGGTACTACCCTACTGCAACTGCATGATGTTGCTTACTCATATCTAAGTATCTATACAAGTACTCATAATTCATAGTTCCCCAATAGATTGGTAGAATACCATCTAACAAAGAATAATTTTGTAGATGGTGACAGGAATCAAGTAACTAGCCGTATATATTTATTGGTATCATATATCTTATGTAGCTCCATCGCTTCTTTAGCTACGTATGTAGTATCTTCAGCATTTTCTCCAGGAGATTCTAGAAAACCACTTTGGATAAAGTAGGAAAAGTAAGCATTCATAACCGTGGAATCAACATGTGGGCAGACTATAGAAGTTCCTATCAAGCCATTGAGGGTATTTTCACAGTCAAAAGCTTGAGATGTCAGGAGAAATGTTTCCAAATACGTCATTTTGGTTTGAGCATTTTTTTCGGTAAATAACGATCTGATTGGGGTCAAAACATTTTCTTGAGATTTTTCCAGCTTAAGTAACTCTGCTTGCCATTGTTCATATGGCATTACTTGAATTGAATAGCCTAAATTGCGGATTTCACTTACAAGTTGCTTCCAAGACAATGGATGAGAATTGACAATATGAAAGGCTCTGCCTAGAGATTCTCTTTGTCTTGATAGATGTACTATTGCTTTACTAGCGTAGTCTATAGGAGTTATATTCACCCATTTATCCAGATTGGGAGCCGTTCCCAGTTGAATCATACCTTTGATAATTCTTCCCATCAGGTCGTTTGTGTGATAAGCGCCTGTTTGACTATGACCTGAGAGCATTCCAGGTCTGTAGATGCAAACAGGAATTCCCCGGTATTGAGCTGCCATTACTAGCTGTTCGGCAACCCATTTAGTTTGGGTATAACCCCTGGTTAGCCCTTCACCATGTGCCAAGTGCTCATCTTCTCGGATCACCTTTTTTTCATAAAAGATAAGAGGCTTAAGTACATCAATCGTCGAGATAAAGTTAACAGGGGTAACTTTACCATGAGAAGCTAGTCTCAAAACTTCTTGAGTTCCCAATACATTGGTAGGTTGCAATGTGCTGTAAGGATAAACTAGGTTGACGAATGCGCCAGCGTGATAAATCAGATCAAGTTTACTAGCTAAATCTCTAAACTCTTCGTTAGTTAATCCTAATAGCGGCTTTGATAAATCTCCTATTACAGGAACTATTCTAGAACTTAACTTATTACTCCAAAGCATGTAACGTTCTAGATTGATTTGTATTTTTTGTCTACCCTCTTCAAGATTAGAAGCGCGAACCAGGCAGTAAATATTTGCTGGTGTTTGTTGTAGAAGCTCGTACAGAAGAAAGGCACCTAAGAAACCTGTCGCTCCGGTTAAAAAGATATGTTCTGGTTCAGTTGTGAATTCTACAAACTCTACTTGCGGATGAATTGTTGGGTCTAAGATAACTTCATTCTGCCAATCCACCTTAGTTTCTTCTTCAATGAAACGGTAATCACTTGAGGACTCCAACATATCAATGGCTTTGATGAATCCAGCTATTGTCGGCTCCTTAATAACATAGGACAGAGGTAACTCTATTTGCATCGTCTTTTCTATCCGAGACAGCAACTGAACCATCAATAGAGAATGCCCTCCCAGATCAAAGAAGTTATCGTAGATTCCAACAGGTTCAATGTCTAATAACTCAGACCAAATTTCAGCAAGTTGCTTTTCGAGCAAAGTAGTGGGTGCAATGTAAACCCCCGTTAAAATTGGTCGGTCTTTTTTGGGCTTGGGAAGCGATCTCCGATCAATTTTTCCATTTGGTGTCAGGGGTAGAGTCTCCATCACTACAAATGCTGAAGGAACCATGTAGTCAGGTAGATTCTTTTGGAGAAATGATTGCAAATGGGGAACTAAGTTAATTTTCTCGTTTACTTGTAGAGGATTATTAGCATAGTCATTCCAAGGCTTCAATTCCACTAGTTGTTCTGGCAAAACCAAAATATCGCTTTGGTCTGTTGTTTTCAATTGATTTTGCAGTAGTACATCATACGTACCAGGATTCCTGCACTCAGAATAAGTAACCTGGACACCATAAGGTATATATTGGTTGAGATTCCAAAATTCTTCTGGATGCACCCCTGTCTCTTGAGAAATTTGCCGTAATGATTGCTGTAATTCTCCTACTGTTTTAGGTTTATTGATACTTGCTAATAATTCCACTGCTTTCCTATCTAGGAAAATACGGGCATTAGGCACATTGAGAATCTTGATATTTTTTGGTTGTTTCTCTTGAAGTACTTGGCAAATTAGTGGTAATGAGAGATTCTGTTGTTGCCAATCCCAGCATAAAGGCTCAGCATGTGGATACATCTTAGTCTCCACATGAAGGATGACATCGAAGCGAAACTTAATTAGTTCATTTTGAGAATGACCTCGCTTTAGTAAGGTTTGAACATGACTGATGCGAGGGATATGATGCTTCAGGGCAGAAAAGAAGTCTGGATGAAGTACTAGTTCTCTATCGTGGGAAATTCTGTCTCTAATTAGCTGTTGGAGTTGATAGCTAGAAAGAGAAGTAATAGTCTGGTTGATTTGAAGTGCAGTATGAAAAGTTTCTAGTAACGGTAAACTACGAACGTCACCAATAAAAATCTGCCCTCCTGGTTTGACTAACTTGACACTCTTCTCTATTACTTGCAACAGATAATCCACACTAGGAAAATATTGAATCACCGAATTGATGATTACCGTATCAAAGCTGGCTGCTTCTAATCGTTCAAGTTCATGAGCAGATCCCTCTGATACTGTTACATGCGACCAATCGTGTTGATCATTGTGGAGTTGCTGCTCAATATAGCGGATAGCTGCTGGTGAAATATCTGTCCCCACATAGTGACTACAGTGAGGAGCAATGCGAAATAGGAGTAGTCCTTTTCCACATCCGATCTCTAAAACTCGCTGAGGATGTAAAGAGAGAATCCGCTCAACTGTGGTGTCTACCCATTCACGCACCTCTTCTGCTGGTATGGGTAGGCCTGTGAAACTATCATTCCAGCCAGCCCAATCCTCTGGTGAATTGGTGTAGTTAGTATTCCACACCTGCTTCCATTCCTGAAGTTGATCAGTAGCAAAATGATCGATTGGTGTTGATGACTCGAGCTCATCTCGGTGAGTTTTAGGAACAACATAAGCAACCAAGCGTTTATTTCCCGGTTGATCCTCTCTAGCAATTACCACTGCTTCTTTTACGTCTGGATACTGGCTTAAAGCTGTCTCAATATCTCCTAATTCAACTCGAAAACCACGGATTTTAACTTGATAATCAATCCGACCAATGAACTCAATATTTCCATCTGATAGATAGCGAGCTAAATCCCCAGTTTTGTAGAGGCGGGCCTCTGGCTCATCACTAAAAGGATGAGGAATGAACCTTTCCCGAGTTAGTTCTGGACGGTTAAGGTAACCTCGTGCAACTCCATCACCACCAATGTAGACTTCTCCTGGTACACCAACAGGAGCAAGTTTAAGTGGATCATTTTGGCGGCGTGCTGGTTCTTGTAGCAAATAAATCTGTGTGTTAGCAATGGGGTGACCTAAGGGTACAAAGCTGCTAGCAGGTTCTACTTTATAAAGCATTGACCAAACAGTGGTTTCGGTAGGCCCATACATATTCCACAAAGAGCCACCCTTTTCCAGCAGTTGATTAGCCAGCGCCAGAGTCATGGCTTCTCCACCACACAGCATTTTCAGATGCTTATTGCCTTGCCATCCGGCTTCCAAAAGGAGACGCCAAGTTGCTGGGGTAGCTTGGATGACTGTAGCGTCAGATTGAGTCAAAATCTTCGATAATTTTTTGCCGTCAGCAACGGCTTCACGACTAACCAAGATAATGCGAGCACCTACAATTAGAGGTAAAAAGATTTCTAAGACTGCAATATCAAAAGAGATTGTGGTAATCGCTAATAATACATCGCTTTGGGTCAATCCTGGTTCTTGGCGCATAGAATTCAGGAAATTTATGACTGCACGATGGATAATCTGAACGCCCTTGGGTTTACCAGTAGAACCTGAAGTATAAATTGTATAGGCTAAATTTTCACGATTTACACCACTCTCGACATTTTCTGTGCTGTGTTGAGTAATAAATTGCCGATCTGCATCTAAGTAAATGACCTGTACTCTTTGATCTATTGTTGGTAATTCCTTCAGCAGATGTTTTTGAGTTACGAGTATTGGCATTTGGGAATCCTCTATCATGAATTCCACGCGCTCTTGGGGATAAGTAGGATCAAGGGGTATATAAGCTCCACCGGCTTTCAATATCCCTAACAGCGCAACTACCATCTCTAGCGATCGCTCTATACAAACCCCAACTAAAGTCTCTGGTTTTACCCCTAGATTTCTCAGGTAGTGGGCTAGTTGATTAGCTCTTTGATTAAGTTCCTGATATGTTAATTGTTCATTTTGAAAAATAACTGCTACAGCATCAGGGGTTTGTGACACCTGAAATTCCACCAATTGATGAATGGAAACATTTTTAAGATCGCAATGCATGAATTTTTCCATATAACCAAATGTTGAACTGGAGATGCTCAGAGTACTCAGCAGTACTCGGTTGAAATCTGTGGCAGTGCATACCCTAATTGTTGTCAGATCAAAAAATGTGGTTTAAACCTAAATTACTTAGTTATGAAATTTACATTTAAGTTTTCAGAACATCTTAGATAGATATCAGTTAAAATCTCTTGAAGAATAAATGTAATTTATCTTAAGCGCCATTTTTACTTGATAGCATGAGTAATCCCACTTGATATAGTGAAAAAGACTTTATAGGCTATTTTAATGAGGTTTTTTACTAATTTTTACGTGATTTTACGCTGTAATAACATGTGTTTTTTCAACAAAACTTGAAGTTACTACTAAATCTTTTGAATTCTTGATGTTGGCAAGGCTAAACAAGAAATTGCAATGAAACTTCATGAAAATATTGTTGATAAATACAAAAAAATTATGTAAAAACTGATAGTAGAGCCGGGAAAAATTTCCCCTTTTTTCACACCATCTCCCTAGGGAAATAGATGAGCAATATTTCATGGTGTGAGGCAATATAACAGAGTCCCGGTGATTAGGGAGAAGGTATTTGGCAAAAATCTTTGAAAACTGCGGAATTCTCAATTTTTAGGGATTGAGAAACTTTGTTGTCAGCAATTTATAAACGATACAGCCATGACCACAACTCTCAGAAGAGGCGAAAGCGGTAACCAGTGGGATCGTTTCTGTCAATGGATTACAAGCACTGAAAATCGGCTTTATATCGGTTGGTTTGGTGTCTTAATGATTCCCACTTTGTTGACTGCTACTATTTGTTTCATTATTGGCTTTATTGCTGCACCACCTGTCGATATTGACGGGATTCGTGAACCTGTTTCTGGTTCTTTGCTTTACGGTAATAACATCATCACTGGCGCGATTATACCTACATCCAATGCCATCGGTTTGCACTTCTACCCGCTTTGGGAAGCTGCTTCGATGGATGAATGGTTGTACAATGGCGGTCCTTATCAGCTGATTGTCTTGCATTTTCTGCTTGGTATCTTTTGTTGGCTGGGTCGGCAATGGGAGTTAAGCTATCGTCTGGGGATGCGTCCCTGGATTTGTGTAGCTTATTCTGCTCCTGTAGCTGCTGCGACTTCTGTATTTCTAATTTATCCTATTGGTCAAGGTAGCTTTTCTGACGGTATGCCTCTAGGTATTAGCGGCACTTTTAACTTCATGCTTGTGTTCCAAGCGGAACATAACATTCTGTTCCACCCCTTCCACATGTTTGGTGTCGCAGGTGTATTCGGCGGTTCCTTATTCTGTGCAATGCATGGTTCTTTAGTATCTTCCTCCCTAGTTCGGGAGACGACGGAAGCTGAATCAATCAACTATGGATACAAATTTGGTCAAGAACAAGAAACCTACAGCATTGTAGCGGCTCATGGTTACTTTGGACGCTTGATTTGGCAATATGCCAGCTTTAACAATTCTCGTTCCTTGCACTTTTTCTTGGCTGCTTGGCCTGTAGTTTGTATCTGGTTGACGGCTTTGGGTATCAGCACGATGGCTTTTAATTTGAATGGGTTTAACTTTAACCAATCAGTGCTTGATTCTCAAGGTCGTGTAGTTCCTACCTGGGCTGATGTGGTTAACCGTGCGAATCTTGGTTTAGAAGTGATGCACGAACGCAATGCTCACAACTTCCCGTTGGATTTGGCTACGGGTGAGGTAATAC